>NZ_OY762534.1:3565000-3827500 GCF_963665895.2 Cohaesibacter marisflavi
TAGATTTCTGTTCATATGACAGCTTGCCGAGCGCCCCACGGACCTGCTCCTCAAGAATATCGCGCGCGTGTCCAGCTTCTTTCTGTTCAAGAGTTTCCCCGATGCAGATCAGCGGTGTCAATCCATGACTTATGGCAGCTTTGGTTTTCAATCCGACTGTCTCATTGGTTTCGCCAAAGAATTTGCGCCGCTCCGAATGGCCCAGTTCAACCAGGTCAAGATTGCAATCGGTCAACATCAGTGGAGAGATCTCGCCCGTCCAGGCTCCAGCCTCCTCCCAATGCATATTCTGTGCACCAACTTTGACTGAGCTATTGGCCAATAAAGCCTTTACTTCGCGTACCATCGTAAAGGGTGGCACAACAAACCTCTGGATGCGAGGATCCCGCACTGGCTCGGCGGCCTTCAGATGATTGGCAAAGGCGACTGCCTCAGCCAACGTCTTGTTCATCTTCCAGCTCGTACCAATCCAGAGGTTAGGTGTAGGGGACATGCTTCATTTCCTTGCCACAGTAGCTTCAATCCTGCGTCCTTCAGATCCTCGGACACACTATTTTTTTGATTGTTGTCCGAGGCGGTCCACTCATGACCTATGAAATCAGATAAACCGCCCAGACAGAGCGCCGATATCGATGGCTCTACGCGCTACCAATCGATACATGATGGCCTGCCTTCGGTCTTCACCTCTCACGAGGAACCTCCACATCCGGCATTTCAGCAGATCCTTTCTGTTTTCGAATGATTTAGCACTGATGTTGGTGGTTATGGCTTGAGGCTTCTGCTCATCAGTGTTTGCGATTTAAGCTGCTTGTGATTGATGTTGCAAGCGGCGCGGTTGGATTGTCTTCTGCTTAATTCTTTCCCATTTTTCAGAATGGCCTGTCCTCGTCCGGAGTAGACGTCAACCGGGGCTAGATTGAGGGTGTCGGTGACATCATGAACCTTCATGATGGTGCACAACTTCCAAACCACCACATTGCAAGAGAAGTCGTCAAGGATAGCCTCGCGTCTCTTTTTCATGCATTCTCGCGCAGGGATTTTGCTTCGTCCAAAAGAATCACAGCAGCTTGCGAAAATGGCATAAGAGCGCTTCTTGGCTTGCCTCGGGTCCGTGCCCAAGCGCTCTTGCAATGTGGTGCGAGGTGTGCCGTCGGGCTTGACAATAAAGGGCCGTAGCCGGTCCGGCACGGTTACCCTTGCGCTTTACTGCCCGCGATAAAAATCGATGTTCTTACCTAGCTTTGCCATCTGCATAGCGACACTCATTTTGAAACAAGCTTTGTATCAAAATTTGTAGCATGCAGCGCATGAGGTCTAGATTGTATAGGGGAATCAAATGGGCAGCAGGAAATGGCGGAGAGACAGGGACATTCGCCAAACCGCAATAATTCTCAATTAATTCATACACTTAACTTCTCATTGCTTGAAGTAAGAGTAGCATAATCTTGTACCAGCATCAAGCCCGACTTGTACAGCGGTTTGTGCTACTGGGGGGGGTATGGGGGAAATTCTGAGTGCAGCGGCTACGATGGGGTTGATACAATTTTCTGGAGCAAAATTCACCGCTTACACTACATTGGTTCCCTTAGAAATAGGGGAGGCGATGCGCATGCTGGGCGAAGATCGCGAGTTGCCTACCAAGCTCGCCATGCAGCATTGACTGTAAACCTTGCTGGATCGATGGCCCTGTTTTTAATCGAAACATGGCAAGCGCAAAGCGAAAAAACAGATCGGAGCGAGCAGTAAAGGACCAGCCCCGATTATTATTCCTCTAGGAGAGAAATAAAATAATAATTGATCGGGACCGGCTATTCACTGGAGGTGTTGCAGCATGACACTACAACATCCTCCCACGTCGACATGCTGATAAGGCTGATAAGTCAGCCCTTGCGGTTATTCGTCCTGTTCACTGTTCGTCTTTCGCTCTGTTCGTACTTGATGGAAAATCTTGTTGTGTTCCCCTTGCTCCAGCCGTCCGCTCTTCATCGCCTTGCTGAATAGGCCGGACAGTTTGGGCTGACTGATGCCAAGGTGATCCGCCAACTCTTGCTGGTTGGCAAATTCTCGTGTTTCGAGCGCCTCGATAGCTTCTTCGACCGGGTCCACTGACGAGCCTCCGATGACTTGCCAGCCCAAGCCGCCAGTCTCCCCTTCGATCAGCTTGAGGGTTTGCCCCGGATTACCTCCGCCGCCACGATCTTTCTTGAAGTCAATCTCAATGACTGCGCCACTGCCACCAGGTGTACCTTGGGGCCGCGACACCTCAATGACCGTGTTCATGTTCTGGGTCATGCGGGATGTTCCGAGATAGTCCCCGTTTTTGCCTGCATGATGGACAAGCAAGACTGTGATGCCTGCGCTCTGCAGTTCACGAAAGAAGCTCTGAACGGGTAGCCACGTGGTGTCTTCGCTGATGGATGCTTCGGTGACGATGGAGCAGAGGTTGTCGAACACCACGACCTCGATGTCGTGTTCAAGGATCTGTTCAAGATACAGGTCTTGCGCTTCTCGGTCGTCAATCGAAGGGAGTGCCCCCTGCGGCCCAGTCCCCGAGCAAAGCATAAAGAAGTCAGGCAGAGGGCCACCATTCAGTGCAACCAGTCGGCTTTTCGTCTCCGCTTGGTTCATTTCGGCTTCAAAGTAGGCAACCCTTCTTGGCTCCGATGCCTCCCAGTCCAGCAGATCTCGACCGTTCGCGACTGCCAGAGCAACCGACATTGCAAACCAAGATTTGCCTATGCCTGTTGATCCATAAATCATGCAGAGAGAACCGGAAGGCAACCACTTGCCGAGCAAGTGTTCTGGCTCTGGAAAGTCCATCTTCATCAACTCCGAGCCTGCCCAGAGCGGTGGCAGTTTGGGGAGAGAGTTTGCATCAGTCTGCATCAGCACCCCTCCTCTTATCATTCTGCAATTGCTCAACGGCAAGCAGCAGAGCAAGCCGAAGCGCATCCACTTGTTTAGCATTTGCTCCGTTGCTGTTGAGATGATCGATGATAACCCCAAATCGGAAGAGGTCGGTCGCGTTAAGCCTAAACGTCAAGTTCTTTGTCTTCATGAGTTTCCTTGAGTGTGCTGCATGACAAATCCACCGCGAAAGCAGGTCCGACAGGGGTGGCAATTTGTGCATGCAATTGGTTTGTGACGATGAGGGCGCAAAAGGCGCTTTTCCCTCAATAGGCACACTCTTTGGGAGATCTCTTCAGATTGCCGTCAGGCGACAGCTAACGCCCGATAAACCGTCGCTTTCGACAGACCTGTCTCTTTCATGATCTGGGGCACGGTCTTGCCATCCTCTCGGGACTGACGGATTGCAGAAATAGTCTCTTCGGTCAGAGCTGGCTTGCGTCCGAACTTCGTTCCTTTCGCCTTTGCCTTGGCGATCCCGTCCATCTGCCGCTCTTTCCTGATGTTGGTCTCGAACTCTGCAAACACTGCAAGCATGCCCAGAAAGGCTTTCCCTGCGGCATCAGAGGTATCGATAGATTGATCGAGCACCCGAACGGTTACGCCCTTATTATCGAGCTGGCGGGTGATCCGCAGCAAATCCTCAGCACTTCGAGCCAATCGGTCGATGCGCGTGAAGACGAGTGTGTCACCCTCTCGCAGATACTCAAGGCATTGCTTCAGGGCCGGTCGGTTTGTGTCCACGCCTGAGCGCTTCTCTTCGAACAGCTTCTCAACTCCGGCTTCCCTGAGTTTGTTCTTCTGAACCTCCAACGACTGTCCAAGGCTCGACACACGCGCGTATCCAACAACGACCATTCTCACAACTCCTATAGCATTCCGAGAATTACGTTATGAGACATGAAAAGAGACCCGTCAAGAGTCTGTCGCAGAATGTATACTTTTTGAGAAGAGACGATTTACCACCCATAAGTTCACTTAAGAACTGCGAGTGAGTTTATTTTGTTTATTTGAAGATGTATAATTTACCCATACAATCAAAGAGGAAGTTATGAGTTACCAGTATGTACTATTTGTAGACGAAGCAGGTGACGACAAAACTGAAGCGCTTAAGCCTACAAATGCAAACGGAAACTCAGAATGGCTCTGTTTGGGCGGGTATCTCATCAAAGCCGAGCTGGAATCCGAACTAGATTCACGAAGAGACGCTCTTCTGCGAGAAATTGGCGGTCGTGATGGCGGACATCTACATTACCGGAACTACAAGCCAAGGAACAGAGTTAAGATCTGCGAAAAACTATCCACCTATTCGGCTCGAGCCTTCGTTGTTTGCTCATTCAAAAAGACAATGGTCGGCTATAGAAATCCTCGCGCCGAAAACAGCCAGACAGACCCGCGCCAGATACTCTACAACTTCGTTGTTCGCTTGCTATTGGAACGAGTTACGGAGTTCGTCTATGAGCACGCTCAGGCCAAAAAGCTTGAGAAACCTACTTTAAAGATCGTAATGGCAAGCAGGAGAGGGCACCACTTCGGGCACTTCGGGCACTTCAAAGAGTACGTGCAAAAGCTTCAAGACCAAGCACGGTATGGCAATACCTTCTTGAAGAAAAAACAAATTAAGCAAGACGTGTTGCAACAAGACCTAATTATTCGCGCCCCAGCAAGGTCTATGGCAGGACTTCAGCTCGCAGACGCCGTCGTTAGCGCGACATTCCAATCCATTGAGCAGATGTCACCTCACTATTTCGATCATCCTGCTCTTAAGCTTCGACGAGTAATTGCAAAAAAACGACCACATCCGAGAGTGCCACCAAAAGCGGAAGATTACGGAATGACGCTTTACCCCGCCAGAGAAGTTCTCGATTTGCTAAACGATGAACAGTGGCAATTCTTTTCTAGCTTTGGATATGATCGGGATTTCCTGCGCAAGAGCAATCGTCGAAAGTGATCAAGCATCTCAGTTATAGCCCTCGATACGCTACCCTGCGCATAGCCTCATCGAGCCGCTGGAGGCTGTATCCCTTGCCGTAGCGCCCCCAGACATGCCGCGTTCACCATGACCTTGCAAGGCATCCATAAGCTCCTTGGAGACGCCATTGTCGCGGCAGGCATCTTCGAAATTGTGTCGGAAGCTATGGAAGGACGTCTTGTCCCGCTTGGCTCCGACGCTTCGAAGGAACCGATTAAAGTGCTTTGAAAATGGCGAGGAATAATAGCCATCCTTGCCCTTCTTCAGGTCTGGAAAAAGCCGCTCAGCCTTCTCTGCCCGCCTACGCTCAACCAGTTTCAAGAACCCCATTTCGATCAGCTTGGGGTGTATCGGGATCAACCGCCACGAATTGAGGTTCTTCAGATGCTGATCCTCTTCTTCTGCATTGACGCTGAGATAGGCAATGCCGCCTTCCTCCTTCACGTCAGCCACCCGAAGCTGAATGATTTCTCCCATGCGAGCGCCTGAGAACCGACTGATCAGCGGCACCCAATAGATGCCAGCATCACGTGGCACGAGGTCTCCGGGCCGATTCCACTCACGAAGGGATTTGCAGCCCGTGTAGACGGGGGCCGAGAAGATCGCCTTCAATTCATCCATCGTGAAGGGATCACGGTCATCTCTGGCTCGCTTATTGATCTTCAGCTTTACGCCCTTGAAGAGATTGGCAGGGGTTTCATCGTATTGCCCCTCTGCCCACGTCCAGAATGAGCCGACAAAGCCAAGGATCTTGTTGACATTCCTGTCGGACATCGCGGCCAGACCAATCTTGTTGGCTTTCTCTGCCGCCTCTGTCAGCTTTGTGATGCCCTGCAAAGGCTTATGCTTGCTCCAATTTGGCGGGATCTGCATCAACGCGGCTTTGAATGCCCGGGCGTCCGCCTTGGTGTAGTCATCAAGAGGTCTGTCGCCTACGGTCTCGATGAAATGCTGCATCCAGACACGATGCTCTCGCTCTGTCTTGGCAACCCAGCTTGTCTTGGCCTTTTCTGCTGCCCAGTCTCGAACCGCATCGGACAACAAAATCACAGAACTTTGAGCGAACGGCTCTTTGTCAACAGCGGGCATTGGTGGCGTCTCGATGACTTCGCCTTCCGCCCTTTCAGCAATGGCTTTCTGTGCTCTGATAACCGCCTTCTGGTTCTCAATGACAGCCTTGCGAAGGCTCGGAGATGCAGGATCCAGCTTGATCCCCATCAGATCTTTCAGGAAATCTAGGGCGATCTCTTCGTCAATCGAGCGAACCTGCCCTCTGGCATAGTGCGCCTTGTGCAAGCGCATCCTTGCGTCAATACCCGAGCGATAATCTTCGAAGATTTTGGCAACATCCTCTTCGCTGAGTCCGGCTGACTGTCCGAACCCTCGCTCACGCATCCAATCATCAAAGTAGAGCCAGCTATGATAAGCCACATCACCGAACTGCTTTATCTGCTCATCAGACAGTTCTTTGGTCGGAGGCGCCGCTTCCAAGGCAAGCTTAGCCCGATGCTCATCGAAACGTTGATCGACTTCGACAGCCGCGATTCGAACAAGCTTCAAGGCTTCTCGGTAGTCCTTGGTCTTGAGCGAGAACTTCTCTTCGGTTTTTCCGTAAGTTTCTTGAATGTCTACCGGCACGACAGCGCGATGATAATAGGTAGCGTTGCGGCGGTATAAACGGGGATGGCCTGACATCTTTTCCATGGCTCCACTGTACCAGTTTGATGGAGCAACGAGAAGTCAAAGTGTTGACGTATCAAGATGTTATTGAAGTTATTGACCTTGGAAGGGTCATGGCGGAGAGACAGGGATTCGAACCCTGGAGACGGTTACCCGCCTACACGCGTTCCAGGCGTGCGCCTTCGACCACTCGGCCACCTCTCCGTACCTCAAGTGTGGGCGCACTATAGCCAAAAAAAGCACGAACGCAAGCCACTAAACTTCAATCTGTTGACAGAAAACACAGCTTCCTTTGCAAAGGTGGCTAAAACGCTGTTTTGCTGGTGTTTTTTAAGTGTAAAGACGGCCCCTTACGCCACGAAAAAGGAAAGACGCATCAAAAGTGATCCTTCAGCAGGCTGACGCGACACGTTATCCCTTGTCAATTTTACGGATCTTTCTAAAATAAAAACTTCCAACCGATTTGTAACAAATATGATATTGATGCGTTCATTCTCTAAAGTATATTGCATTGAGGGCAGACTGCTGCTCTGGCCGCAAGGCAGTGATTTGGAAAGGCTGGTTCGTTGAGAGTCATTCGTTTTCTGTTTTCCTTTATCGGACTCTGGATCTGCGCCCTGTCTTTATTGGCTCTGGTGCTTGATGGTGTCCGTTCGATCGCAGCCAATACTATTGTGATGAAATCACTGGGAGATACCTGGTTCGAGATCAATCGGGACAGCCTCGTCATGGCTCAGGCTTTCATCCAGCGCACGGTTCATCCGCTGATCTGGGACCCTGTTGTGCAGTGGATTCTGATGGCTCCGGCATGGCTGGTCGTGGGCGTAATCGGCATGCTCTTTGTCTATCTAGGGCGGAAGCGACGCCCGAAAGTGATCCGTATCTAGTGCGTGGCCCTACAAGCAGATAGAAGTTGAGGCGCGTAGGCCCACCTTGCCCCTTAGCCTTAACAGACCTATCTGTGATGTTCATGCTATTATGCTTGATCAGCAAGAGGAGACGATCATGTTCGGATTTCAACGTGCGAAAGCGGTAATGGTCAATCCAGAAGAGGCCCTGCTTGGACGCTCTTCGCCGCTTGAGACAGCTCAAACCCACTTCGTGCTTGGTCGACCTCTGCAGCCGCCCTTCCCCGCGTCTTGTGAAGAGGTGCAGTTCGGCATGGGCTGCTTCTGGGGGGCAGAGCGTGTGTTCTGGCAGCTTGAAGGTGTTTACGTGACCGCTGTTGGTTATAGTGGCGGCTATACGCCCAACCCGACCTATGAGGAGGTATGCAGCGGCAGAACCGGCCACGCCGAAACTGTTCTGGTGGTCTATGATCCCAAGCTGTTGCCATTCGAAGCTCTTCTCAAGCATTTCTGGGAAAATCATGATCCGACGCAGGGGATGCGTCAGGGCAACGATATTGGCACGCAATATCGCTCGGCTGTTTATGTCACCTCAGACGAGCAGCTCATGGCCGCAGAGCATGCGCGACAGGATTATCAGGACGCGTTGGCGGCGCAAGGGTATGGCGCCATCAGCAGCGAGATCAAGCGCAGCGGTCCCTTCTACTATGCCGAGGACTATCACCAGCAATATCTGGCGAAGAATCCGAACGGCTATTGCGGCCTTGGAGGCACAGGCGTGAGTTGCCCCGGCCAATAGCTCCATCGGCGCGGGGCAACGTCTGTAAGCAAACTTTCAGGCAAACCTTGAAATCAATAATATAGCGGTCGCGGCTTAGGCAGGACCGTCAGGGTTCTGTCTGCCTCTATGGGCACATAAGCCGCATCGCCAATCTCGGATGAGGCGACAACAGCGCCTGGTGTCGGGGCTGCGGCCAGAACAGCGCGACAGGCATCGGGCAGATCTGCCAGTGTCACGGCACGTTTCTTGACTACCGGTTTTTTCGGATCTGGCTTTTTCGGTGTCCATGGCGCATCAGACAACCACCAGGCCAGATCTTTGCCGCAGCCGTCACCCGCAGGCGGCGGCGCCTGATTTTTACATCCCGCTTGGCCCGGAGGACAAGCAAGCCGGACATGGAAGTGATAATGGTGGCCATACCATGGACGCACCTGTCGCAGCCAATTACGATCACTTCCGGCCATGTCGCACAAGACCTTCTTGATACCGGGATGCACGAAAATGCGCGCAACCCCGGGCGTAGATGCTGCCCTCTTGATCAGGCGAAAATGGGCTGCGGTGAATTTGTCGGGATCGACGGTGCGCGTTCCGCTCTTGAGCATGGAAATGGCCGATACAGATTCGCGCTCTTTTTTAGAGAAGCGGCCCGCAGGCATGGGGCGCAACCAGATATCCGCATCCAGACCGATCTGATGGGATGCGTGCCCCGATGTCATGGGGCCACCACGGGGCTGGGCAATGTCTCCCACCAAGAGGCCATTCCAGCCGTCATATGCCTTGGCATCGGCCGCCAGCTTCTCCAGAAAATGAATGAGAACCGGCTGCCCCCAGTTGCGATTGCGCGACAGGCGCATGGCCTGCCATGCGGGTCCGTCAACGGGCAAGGCGACGGCCCCGGCCTGACACCCCTTGGCGTAGGAGCCTATGGCACGGGCCTGCAAATTGGCAGGAAGTTTCTCTTTGCCAAACAGCACCTTGGCTGGCGTTTGCGCCAAGGCTTCATCCTTGGTGCCAAAGGCAATCGACAAGGAAAGGCAGCCAGCCAACAGGGCAAAACGGCTGATCCATCTGGGCATAAAGGGCGTCTCCCGCCCGTCCGCTAAAATCGCCTTGTCCCTCTTACTTGCTGCTCGATATAATCGCATGGTGCAACTCCGCCTCGTGAAGGTTTCCATGATTGCGATCCTATACATAAATTGTTAACCATATATAGAGCGCGGGAAAATTTCTTTCATACTTGACTCATGCGCGCTTCGAGCAGAGCATCTGTTACGGGATCTATCTGAAATTCAAGTGATTTTACGGATTTCGAGCCTTGAAGACTTTTAAAAGACGAGACATCACCATGCGCAGCTTCCCTGCCCTTTTTCTGTTGTTGCCCCTGTTGGCTGGCTGCGCGAGCCTTTCTCAAGAGGAATGCCAGACCGGCGACTGGGGTGCCGTTGGTGCCAATGACGCCATGGAAGGACGCGATGCCACGCGCTTTTCCGAGCATATCGAAGCCTGCTCGAAATATGATATTGCGCCAGACAAGAAGCTTTACGAAATCGGCTACCAAAAAGGCCTGAGAAGCTACTGTACTCCGTCAAACGGTTTCTCCGTCGGGCGGAACGGCTATTCCTACCGTCAGATCTGTCCTCCAGCAAGCGAACCGGAATTCATGCGCGGCTATTTGCGCGGCAGTGCCTTGCATGAAACCGAAACCGAAATTGCTGAGAAAGAGCAAGAACTGACACGCCTAAAAACCGAACGAGCCGAGCTGCGCGCTTCCAAAAAGGAAGACAAGAAGCGCAAGAGCCTCAGACGCGTTGCCCGCGATATAGACGCTCTGGAGTGGGACTTGCACCGCTTGCGTTTCAAAAGAGATCGCGCCCTTGTTGAAGCAGATCACTTTCTTCAGACAATAGAACCCGTCATCTAGGTACAAAATCTCCTTAGACGTGTACTAAAAGCTTGAATCCGCCTTGGTTGAAGGGCGGGTTTCTATACATTTCTTTCGCGAATTTCCTTATCAAATTAGGCAGTTGCAAGATTTTCTTTATTTTCTTCCGCTTTAAAGCGTGATCAACAGCTTTCTCGATCTCCTGTTCAGAATTTCTTGTAAAATTCCCACTAGGGTCCGAGGAAAGCTGAAGCATTTCTCGTGAAGTAACCTCCCGAGAATTGAAGGGGACATTTGGCAAAAGGGCGCTAAGAACTGCATGAGAATCGTACTGGTTGAAGACAACGACGAAGATCGCGAAGCAATCCGCACCATTCTCGAACAGAGACGGGAGAGCGTTTTTGCCTTTCATTGTGGCGATAGCGCCTGGGAATTTGTGCAGAAAACCCCCGATATTGATGTTGTGATTGTCTCTCTGAATCTTGAAGACGCATCGGGGTTGGAAATCTGCTGGAACTGCCGCATCCTGGCCGCCGAGCGCAAAGCCATGTATGTGGTTGCCATCTCAGAATATACCAACGCCGATATGCTGGTGGAAGCTCTGGATAGCGGCGCAGACGACTTTCTACATAAACCCCTTCAGGAAGATATTCTTTTGGCCCGTTTGCGTGTGGCCGAGCGCGTTATCATGCTTCAAAAGCAGTTGGTACAGCTCGCAAACCGTGACCCCATGACCAATCTGTATAACCGACGCGCGTTCTTTGAAAAGGCCCACGCCTTGATAGAAAAGCAGGGGGACGCCCACCCCGTCTCGGCGATCATGTTCGACATTGATCACTTCAAGTCCGTCAATGACCGCTTTGGTCATGATGTCGGAGATCAGGTTATCAAGACCGTCACCAAGATCGCTCTTGGTGAAAGCGACTTTATCGGCAGGCTTGGTGGCGAGGAATTCGCCGTGCTCATTCAGGGTCAGAGCTTCTTTGCGGCAGCCTGTGCAGCCAATCGCATCCGCGAGATGATCGAGAACACCACCATTATAGCCGAGGGCAACAAGGTTCAGATCACATCCAGCTTTGGCGTTGCGCGCCTTCAGGAAGGGGATGATATCTATGCCCTGCTCAAGCGGGCTGATCGGGCGCTCTATCGTTCCAAGAATAACGGGCGCAATATGGTGACAATTGATCGATCACAAGCGGCTAAAAGAAGCGATATCTCCAGCTGTTGTGCCGCCCAGTAAAGGCGCGGTTCAGGCGTTTGCCTTTGCGCCTGTTCCGTCAACCAGATTCCCCAGCCGCTGTTTTGGCGATCGGGCTATAAAAACGGGCCGTGATGGGCCCGTCTTTCCAAATCCTCATTTCAGAAGAAACACCTGACGCCGCTCAGCTATCCATCTTGAGCGCGGCGATGAAGGCTTCCTGCGGAATCTCCACCTTGCCGAACTGGCGCATCTTCTTCTTGCCGGCTTTCTGCTTTTCCAACAGCTTGCGCTTTCGGGTGGCGTCACCGCCATAGCATTTGGCCGTTACATCCTTGCGCATGGCGGAAATTGTCTCACGGGCAATGACGCGGCCACCGATGGCGGCCTGAATGGGTATCTTGAACATGTGGCGCGGAATGAGATCCTTAAGCTTCTCGCACATGGAGCGGCCACGGATTTCAGCCTGAGAGCGATGCACCAGCACCGAAAGTGCATCCACCGGTTCGTCATTGACCAGAATCGACATCTTCACCAGATCACCCGCGCGGTAATCAGCAAGCTGATAGTCAAAGCTGGCATAGCCCTTGGAAATGGACTTGAGGCGATCATAGAAATCGAACACCACTTCGTTGAGCGGCAGATCATATTGCACCATGGCGCGGGAGCCGACATAGCTTAGGTCGGTCTGCACGCCTCGCCGCTCCTGACACAGCTTCAGAATGGCGCCCAGATATTCATCCGGCGTCATGATATTGGCTTTGATCCATGGCTCACGGATTTCCCTGATGCGTACCACATCAGGCATGTCTGCCGGATTGTGCAGGGTGATCATTTCATCATTGGTCATCTCCATCTCGTAGACCACGCTCGGAGCGGTGGCGATAAGATCGAGATCGAACTCGCGGGAAAGACGCTCCTGAATGATTTCCAGATGCAAGAGGCCAAGGAAGCCGCAGCGGAAACCGAAGCCAAGCGCAGCGGATGTTTCCATCTCGAAGGAAAAGCTTGCATCATTGAGCCGCAGCTTGCCCATGGCGCCGCGCAGATCTTCAAAATCATTGGCATCAACCGGGAAAAGGCCACAAAAGACCACTGGCTGCGCAGGACGGAAGCCAGGCAGCATCGTCTCGCATGGGCGCTTGACATTGGTTATGGTATCACCAACGCGCGTATCAGCCACTTCCTTGATCGACGCGATCAGGAACCCGACTTCGCCGGGCGCAAGAACAGGCACGTCCGTCATCTTGGGCCGGAAGATACCGATACGGTCCACATCATAGGATGCTCCGGTGCCCATCATGCGGATCTTGTCGCCCTTCTTAAGCTCCCCGTCGATGATGCGCACGATAACCACAACGCCCAGATAGACGTCATAATAACTATCAACCAGCAAAGCCTTCAGCGGAGCTTCCTTGTCGCCTTCGGGCGCGGGAAGACGCTTCACGATGGCTTCCAGAGTCTCCTTGATGCCGATGCCGGATTTGGCACTGGCTTCAATGGCCTCCGAAGCATCGATACCGATCACGTCCTCGATCTGTGCACGCACCCGCTCTGGCTCGGCGGCAGGCAGGTCGATCTTGTTGAGAACCGGCACGATCTCGTGATCATTGTCGATGGCCTGGTAGACATTGGCCAGCGTCTGCGCTTCGACCCCCTGAGAGGCGTCAACAACCAACAGCGAACCCTCACAGGCAGCCAGAGACCGGCTGACTTCATAGGCAAAGTCAACGTGACCCGGCGTATCCATCAGGTTGAGCGTATAGGTCTCCCCATCGTCCGCCTCATATTTCAGAGAAACGGTCTGAGCCTTGATCGTGATGCCGCGTTCCTGCTCGATATCCATGCTATCGAGCACCTGTTCGCGCATCTCGCGCTCAGTGAGCCCTCCAGTATACTGGATCAGGCGGTCGGCAAGCGTGGACTTCCCATGATCGATATGCGCGATAATGGAAAAGTTGCGGATTTTGTCGAAGCTTTGTTTGGTCATGGCAGCGCTTATACCCTTAGCTCTTCCATGAGAGAAGAGGCTTTTTGATGCCTATGTCATGGCTTGGGCAAAATATCCAGTCAGAAATGCAAAAACCCGGCCGTAAAAGACCGGGTTTTTAAAAATTACAGGTCCAATCGTGTCTGGACGCGGTGAAAAGGCTAGATCAGGCCTTTTTCAATCGCCATCGCCCGCATGCGTACGATCTCCCATTCGGCATTCATGATATATTCGCTAGCGATATCGCGATATTTCAGGAAGCTGTCATAAATCTCGCCAGCAAGCGGGGAACTGTCAGCAACCTCTTCAAGCACGCCTTTTGATTCCTTGGCCATGGCCATCATCAGTTCCTCGGGAACCTTGTGCATCTGGACGCCTTCCTTGGCCAACAACGGACGCAAGGACATTGCATTGTGATACTGGTAGTCTGCCATGGTTTCGAGCGCTGTGGACTGGGCAGCCTCCTTGACAATCGCCTTCAGATCCTCAGGCAGTTCCATGAACTTGTCTTTGTTGACGATGATCTCGAGCCCCGCGCCAGGCTCATGGAAAGCAGGCATGTAATAGTGTGGAGCCACCTTATAAAGACCGAAGGCCAGATCATTCCACGGGCCGACCCATTCGGCCGCGTCAATGGTACCATTCTGCAAGGAGGTGAAAATATCCGTTGCCGGCAGCATGATGACCGAAACCCCAAGGCGACGCATGACTTCGCCGCCAAGGCCGGCGATGCGCATCTTCAGGCCTTTCAAATCATCAAGGCTTTTGAGCTCCTTGGCAAACCAGCCACCTGCCTGCGTGCCAGACGCACCGGCATAGAAGGGGATCACGTTGAAGGGATCGTAGGCTCGTTCCCACAGCTCCTGACCACCGCCGAAGCGCAGCCATGCTGCATGCTCGATCTGAGTGAGGCCAAAAGGAACGCCGGTATAGAAATGGAAAGAAGGATCCTTGCCCTGCCAGTAATAGGAGGTTGCGTGGCCGATCTCTGCCGCTCCACTGGAAACAGCATCGAACACTTCAAGGGGGGGCACAAGTTCGCCAGCACCAAACACCTTGATTGTCAGGCGACCGCCAGACATCTTGCCGACACGCTCTGCAAAGCGAACACCATTGATGCCGACCCCTGGCAACTGTTTGGGCCAGGACATGGGCATTTTCCAGACAATCGACTCGCTGGCCTTGACGACGGCCGGACTGGCCAACGTTGCTGCGCCACCGACCGCAAGCCCGGTCAGAACCGAACGGCGATCAAGTGATCCACCTTTTCTCATTAAATTATCCTCCGACTGTGAAAAGAACGAGAAACTATTGTTATTTTGTAAAGCATGCTTGCACGACCTAAAGGCGAGCGCAAGATCTGGTCAGCGCCAACCATTTCATTTCCTCATACAAATGCCCGGACAGGTATTTTTTGTTATCCTCTTTTGGTTTATATCTCGAACAAATGAGTGGATTACCCGATAATGTGCGCCGCAATATCGCACTGACTTGGTTTGATTAACGCGCAATTTCCTGTAACTAGTAAGGCTATTGTGGAATAATGTTTCGTATTCCCATTTGAAACAAGGATCAAAAAGCGTGCCGCGCAAAAGCTCCAAGCTCGATCGAATTGATCTGCATATTCTGGATGAGCTTCAGAAAAACGCCCGTATTACAAACAAGGCTCTGTCGGAGATCGTGGGACTGTCACCCAGCCCCTGTCTGCAGCGGGTCAAGCGGCTGGAAGATATCGGTCTGATCAGTGGCTATCTCGGCCTGATCAATCTTGAGGCTCTGTGCCGCCATGTCACCGTGATTGCGACGATCACGATACGCGATCACGATCATTCGATTTTCTCGACATTTGAAAAGGCCATTGCCGAACTGCCCGATGTTGTCGAATGCCTCAAGATGAGCGGGTCATTTGATTATCTGGTGCGGTTTGTCTGCACCGACATCCAGCGCTATCACGCAGTGACCGAAGACCTGCTTGTGCAGGTGGGCGGCAAGATGCAGATCGCTAGTCATGTTGTTTTGGACCAAACCAAACAATATCATGGGGTCGACCTTGAAGAACTCGTTCATGGATAAGTGATTGCTTTGTCTTACTTTAGAATAAATCAAAACTAATATAAGTTCATATACTTAACCCGATAGTCGTTATCAATTGATTCAGTAATAATTTGTATCTTTTTTTCAAGTTTTTTACTTTTTTTGATGCATATCAATTGACATTGAGCTTGATTAGCAGGATGAATTTGCAAGTCATTCTCAATAATTCGAACATCTGCCGTACGGGGAAGCCGACAGAACGTCCGATCCAAGTGAAGAAATGGAGTCAGTCGATGATTGCTACTCTTAATGATCTCACGACCGGAGATCATGGTCGTATCGCCAAGCTGGATGTAGCCAACCGAGCGTATAAACAGCAATTGATGGCCATGGGCCTGACCCGTGGAGCCGAATTCACGGTTATGCGCATTGCACCTCTTGGTGATCCAATCGAAATCAAAGTGCGCGGCAGTGCTCTGTCCTTGCGCAAATCTGACACCATCGGTGTCCAGATCGAGACCGACGACCGCTAGACCCAAGTCCTCCATTTCTTAAAAACGTGTTCGCTTTCCAACGTTGTCCTCCATCGGACAGCGAACGATACCTTTATATTCAAGAGACCGCTTATGACAGATATCCGGATCGCTTTTGCAGGAAATCCTAACTGCGGCAAGACCACTCTCTTCAACGCCTTAACGGGCGCACGCCAACGCGTGGGCAACTGGCCCGGTGTCACGATTGACCGGAAAGAAGGGCATTACACCCACAATGGTCAGGAAGTCGCCATTGTCGATTTGCCCGGCACCTACTCACTTGATACCACCTATTCAAGCGGTCTGGATGAGGCCATCGCCCGAGACTATATTCTGGATGGCGAAGCCGACCTTGTCGTCAATATCGTTGATGCAGCCAATCTGGAACGCAACCTCTTCCTGACCTCCCAATTGCTCGACATGCGCGTGCCGATGATCGTCGCCTTGACCAAAACAGGCCTCGCGCGCAAGGAAGGCATCGAGATTGATGCGGATACTCTCTCCAAGCGGCTCAAGGTTCCGGTCATTGCGGTTGATCGCAAGGATCGCGTGAATCAGGGGCGCCTCAAGGATCTGGTCGAACAGGCTGCAAAAGCAAAAGCCATCAGCGATGTCGCCATCGAGTATGATCCGGAGCTTGAAGTGGTTCTGGAGCGCCTTGAAAGAAAGTTTTCCGATCTGGCCAAAATCAATAGCGTGCATCCCCGCTGGCTGGCCGTCAAATCGCTCGGCGGTGATGGCAAGGCTCTGTCCTTTCTCGATCCGGGAGCCAGAACTCTTCTGGATCATGAACTGCACCAGATTCAGGAGCAGAATGATGAAGATGCAGACCTGCTGATCGCGGATGGCCGCTATGGCTTTGCCAATATGCTGGCCCAGGACTCCATCCGCCATATCCGTCAGGTGCCTCGCACCTGGACTGAACGCATCGACAGCATCGCCCTTAGCCGTATTCTGGGCATTCCGATCTTTCTGCTGATCATGTATGTCATGTTCCTGTTGACCATCAACCTGGCAAGCGCCTTCATCGACTTTTTCGATATTCTGGCGGGCACGGTGATTGTTGATGGTCCGGCGCACTGGATGGCCAGCATGGGAATGCCGGAATGGCTCATTGCCCTTTTGCCAAACGGGATTGGCGTAGGTATCCAGACGGTTGCCACCTTTGTGCCCGTCGTGGCCTTCCTGTTTCTGTTCCTCACCTTTCTTGAAGAAAGCGGCTATATGGCGCGCGCGGCCTTTGTGGTTGACCGCGCTATGATTTCTGTAGGTCTACCGGGAAAAAGCTTTGTGCCCATGTTGCTCGGTTTCGGCTGCAACGTACCGGCTATCATGGCATCGCGCACGCTGGATAATCCGCGCGACCGTATCGTCACGGCGCTGATGGCTCCCTTCATGTCCTGCGGCGCCCGCTTGCCGGTCTATGCCCTGTTCGCTGCGGCCTTCTTCCCGACCGGTGGTCAGAATCTTGTCTTCCTGCTGTACATCATCGGTATTCTCTTTGCGGTCTTCACCGGGTTGGTGCTCAAGAAAGCCGTCTTTGGCGGCAAGGCGCTGCCATTCCTGATGGAGTTGCCCCCTTATCAGCTGCCGAGCCTGTCTTCAGCGCTGATCCGCACATGGGACAGGGTGAAACAATTCATCCTTGGCGCAGGCAAGGTCATCGTCGCCGTGGTCTTCGTGCTCAGCATTCTCAATTCCATGGGCACGGACGGCAGCTTTGGTCATGATGACAGCGAACACTCCGTATTGGCCAATATCGGCAAGTCGCTAACCCCTGTTGTTGAGCCTCTGGGGATTACCGAAGCCAACTGGCCCGCCACCGTCGGCCTCTTTACCGGTGTGTTTGCCAAGGAAGCCGTTGTGGGCACGCTCAACTCGCTGTACAGCCAGATTGACGCCACCAACGCAGAGCTCGCAGCAGTGGAAGAGGAAGAGTTCGATTTCTTTGGCGGCATTGCAGAAGCTTTCGCAACCATTCCAGCTAATCTTATTGATATGACGAATGCCTTTGAAGATCCGCTAGGCATGAGCGTTGGCGATGTTTCCACGCTGGACAGCGCTGCGGCCGAGCTAGAAGTCGACAACAGCACATTTGCAGCAATGATCACACGCTTTGACGGCAAGGTGGGAGCCTTTGCCTATCTGCTCCTGATCCTGCTGTATGTTCCATGCGTGGCAGCCGTCGGAGCCCTGTTTCGTGAAGTCGGACGCACATGGACCCTGTTCGGCATCGGCTGGACGACCATGCTGGGCTATTGCACCAGCGTCTTCGCCTATCAGGCGGGCACCATCGCGCGCCACCCGCAAAGTTCCGTCATCTGGATGATTTCAATGGTCGCAGTCGTCGCAGTCGTCGTTGCCGTGTTGCATATTATCAGCCGCAACACTCCGCAAGGCCCCGGCAAACTGGCAAGGAGTTCGCTATGATTCTGTCAGACGTCAATCGCTATCTCCGGGAGCGGGGAAGAGCCAACACCTCCGACATTGCCACCCATTTTGGCGTGGCGCCGGAGGCTGTTGAAGGCATGTTGCAAATGCTTGAAGCCAGAGGAAGGGTGCGTGCCCTTCCTGCGGAAACCTCCCCATGCGGCAGCAGCTGCTGCAATTGCTCCATCAGCAAATGCTCCAGCCAGATGTGGGAAACGATGCAGCGGCACTAGGCCCGCCGCACGGCCGAAGGCCCGAGGGCCTTCAATCAAGCAGTTCTGGGCGCACCGGTTCGCCAGTTTCCCAATGCAGGATTTTCAATTCAGGCCAAAGGCGTGACATGCGTCTCGCCTTTTTAGCATAGTGCGTCCTGTTGCTTTCCAGCTTGTGGCAGGGACGGATGGTCAGAGCAAAGATGTCCGCCAGACCGAAGGGAGCGGCTACGGAGAGGGTGTCATCCGCCTCGAGCCGAACGGCGACGGCATGGGTGGTGCACATGTAGTTCTCAAGGCTTTCATCCGTGCCCGTCAGCTCGGGATAGGCCCCGCCAAATTTCTCACGATACCACAGATGCACCCGCGCCTGATTGCGCACCTCAATGCGCCCTTTCCACGCGGGCAAGGCCTCGTCCACCTGTTTGATAACAGCGTCCTCAGCGTCCCAGGAGCGATCCGAGGGATCGAAATAGGCAACGTCATAATCTTTGATACCATGGCCCTGTGGTCGGCCTGTGACGCGATTCCACACTGTTTGATAGAGAGCCCCCGAGACCAACCGCCAATCGGGTAGATCCAGCGCGCGGAGTCCTTCAAGGATGCCCATCAGCTGGTTGTCTTCGCGGATGAAGCGCACAAGCAAAGCCTGTCTCTGCTCTTCATTCAACGCTTCAGACTCGTTGTCTTTGCGCACCACAAACGGACTATCCATGCTTCACCCCATCGTGTCATCCAGAGAGAAGACCAAGGTCTTCGATTCTCAGGCATTTGGCAAAGAAGAGACGCAGATATGAACATATTTGCCCGCTTGACGGACATTCGCTCGGCGTTCGGCTGGTCGGTACTGGCTATCGATCCAGTACTTCACACAGGCGGAAGCGTTCGCATACCAGTTTCATGTCTTCGGAAAAGCCGCCATTGCGGGTGAAATATTCCTTATGGCCCTGGCGCCAATATTCGTAGGAGAGATCACCCTCTCCTTCTGCACGCGCAAAGGCTTCATCGACCTCATCAAAGCGGCGGATCGTAACATCAACGGTTTCAATCACCGCAGCGGGCTTCTGGCGCCCATCGAGCAGGAGATATTTGTCTCCCACCCTGGGCATGGGAATATTGTCCTTTTGCATCAATTGCAGTGAGTCGCAAGACGCGGTTTTCTTGCCCTCAAGAACCAGAGCCAACAATTCATCGGCCAGTTCGGGCGAATCACCCATGGCATAGGAATCAACAATGTCATGCATGGCTCTCTCCCCTTCAGAAGCCAGAAAAAAGAAATCCCGCGGCCCTCAAGAGTCGCGGGATTATGGATGTTTTCGTCAGATCAGCCGCGCAGTTCGCCGCCGGTTGCCTTGGCAACAGCTGCGACGATCTTCTTGGAGATCGCTTCAAGATCTTCATCTGTCAGCGTCTTGTCTTTCGGCTGCAGGGTCACTTCGAAGGCAACGGACTTCTTGCCCGGCTCCATATGTTCCCCTTCATAGACGTCGAACAGGTTGACGTCGGTGATCAGCTTCTTGTCGGCGCTGGCAGCGGCCTTGAGAACCGTTGCTGCGGTCACTTCATGGGCCACGACAAAGGCAAAGTCGCGACTAAGTGGTTGCAGGTCGGAAAGCTGCAGAGCCGCACGGGACTTGGCTGCCTTCTTCTTGGGTTCCGGAGCGGCTTCGATGGTGATTTCGAAGGCGCAGACAGGGCCGTCCACCTTCAATTCATCGAGAACCTTCGGATGCAATTCACCAAAGGTGCCGAGAACCACTTTCGGGCCAAGCTGGATCTTGCCGGAGCGTCCCGGATGGTACCAGTCCGGACCACCTGCCACGATCTGCAGCTTGGAGCTGTCCATACCCATCGCTTCCAGAACGGCCAGAGCGTCTGCCCGTACGTCAAAAACGTCAGCAGCCTTGGCCGGATCGCGCCAATGACGGCCATTGCCGACAATCTGGACCGCTCCACGGCGAATGCCGGTGGCATGGGTGAACTGTTCATCAGGCTTGTCGCCAAGGAAGATCTGGCCAACCTCGAACATGGCCAAATCATCAAAGCCACGGTCCACGTTGCGCTGCGCAGCCAGCAACAGGCCGGGCAGCAGACTTGGACGCATGTCGGAAAGCTCAGCAGAAATCGGATTGGTCAGCGCCAATTCCGGTTTGCCACCACCGAACATTTCAGCCAGTTTCTTGTCCACGAAAGACCAGGTGACCGCTTCTACCATACCGCGGGCGGCAAGCTGGCGGCGAGCATTGCGAATGCGTTTCTGGCGTTCGGTCAAAGGTGGCTGGGTGACTGCGTTGAGACGCGGCAGCGCAGCGTTCGGTACGCGGTCCACGCCAACGATGCGGGCCACTTCTTCCACGATGTCCGCCTTGCCATGCACGTCAGGACGGAAGGTCGGCACAGCAACCTTCACATGATCGCTGGCGCCCGATACCCAGAAGCCAAGACGCTTGAGCACGGTCTTGATTTCCAGCTCAGGCACATCAAGGCCAGCCAGACGTTTCACCTCGGAAAGCGGGAAGTCGATGATCTTGTCCTCAACAGGCGCTTCACCGGCAACAACCATTTTCGAAGGTTCACCGCCACACAGGTCCATCACCATCTGGGCAGCCAGATGGCCACCGGGAATGACGAAGGCCGGATCGCAGGTGCGCTCGAAGCGATAACGGGCGTCGGACTGGATGCCCAGCGCGCGACCGGCACGCGCCGTCTTGATCGGATCAAACCATGCGCATTCCACGAAGACATTGGTGGTTTCCGGCTGGGACCCAGTGCCCTCACCGCCCATGATACCACCAAAGCCGACGGGGCCATTGTCGTCAGCGATTACGCAGATATCTTCGCCTGCCTCTATTTCATATTCCTTGCCATCGAGGGCAACCATCTTTTCGCCAGGCTTGCCAAGGCGCACATGGATGTCGCCTGCCACCTTGTCTGCATCATAGACATGCAGCGGGCGACCACGGTCGTAGGAAATATAGTTGGTGATGTCGACCAGCGCGTTGATCGGCCGAAGGCCAATGGCCAGCAAGCGACGCTGCAGCCATTCCGGGCTGGGACCATTCTTGACACCCTTGATGTAAACACCGGTGAAGACCGGACAAATCGGATTGTCGCCTTCTTCTTTCAGCGTCACATTGATCGGGCTATCGAAGCTGCCAGCCACGTCCTTGGGATGATGCTCCTTGAGCGTCCCGATGCCGGCACCGGCAAGATCGCGGGCCACACCATAAACACCAAGCGCGTCACCACGGTTTGGCGTGATGGCAATGTCGATAACAGGATCATCAAGGCCGAGAACCGGAGCGAAAGGTTCGCCGATCGGCGCATCTTCCGGCAGCTCGATGATGCCATTATGCTCGTCGGACATGCCCATTTCGCGCTCGGAACACATCATACCGTTGGATTCGACCCCACGGATGACGGTCGGCTTCAATTTCATGCCGTTGGCCGGAATGACAGAGCCGTTCTGAGCCAGTACGACCTTGATGCCAGCGCGGGCATTAGGCGCACCACAGACGATCTGAAGCACTTCCTTACCGGTGTTGACCTTGCAGACACGCAGGCGGTCTGCATCAGGATGCTGCTCGGCTTCCTCGACATAGGCAACCGTGAAATCCTTCAGATCTGCGGCCTTGTCGATGACTTCCTCGACCTCAAGGCCGATGATGGTGAGCTTGTCGAGAATTTCTTCCAGAGACGCGTCAGTCTCGAGATAATCCTTCAACCAGGAGAGTGTGAATTTCATGAGGAGAGCCCTCCTACCAGAGAAGGAATGTCAAGGGGACGGAAACCGTAATGATCGAGCCAGCGTTTGTCGCCATTGAAGAAGGCCCGCAGATCAGGCATGCCATATTTCAGCATGGCGATGCGATCGATGCCCATACCGAAGGCGAAGCCGGTGTAGCGGTCCGGATCAAGATCACAGTTGCGCAGCACATTCGGATGCACCATGCCACAGCCGAGAATTTCGAGCCAGTCGTCGCCCTCGCCGATGCGCAGTTCGTTGCCCACGCGCTGACAGCCAATATCCACTTCCATGGATGGCTCGGTGAAGGGGAAGTGCGAAGCACGGAACCGCATCTTGACGCTGTCCACCTCAAAGAAGGCCTTGCAGAATTCTTCCAGTGTCCATTTGAGGTGCCCCATATGGATGCCCTCTTCAATGACGAGGCCTTCCACCTGATGGAACATCGGGGTGTGGGTCTGGTCACTGTCGCAACGATAGGTGCGGCCCGGGCAGATCACGCGGATCGGCGGTTCCTGGCTGGTCATCGTGCGGATCTGAACCGGAGAGGTGTGGGTGCGCAGAACCTTCTGGTTGCCTTCGGCGTCGACAGGCAGGAAGAAGGTATCATGCTCCAGACGGGCCGGATGATCAGGCGGGAAGTTGAGCGCGGTGAAGTTGTAGAAATCTTCTTCGATGTCCGGCCCTTCCGCAACAGCAAAGCCCATATCGGCGAAGATTGCAGTCAGTTCGTCGGTTACCTGCGCAATCGGGTGAACGCGGCCTTCGAATGGCGATCCCATGCGGGTGGGCAGGGTCACATCAACGGTTTCGCTCTTGAGGCGTTCGTTAAGCGCCTGATCCTTGAGGATCTCCTTGCGCGCTGCAATCGCGTCACCAACGCGCCCCTTGAGGCCGTTCAGCGCCGGACCCATTTCCTTGCGTTCTTCCGGGCTCATCTTGCCCAGTGTTTTCATCAGCTCCGAGATCTTGCCCTTTTTGCCAAGAGCCGAGACGCGGACTTCTTCCAGTGCAGGCTCATCAGTTGCCGCTTCAATAGCGGCGGTGATCTCCTGCTCGAGTGATTTGAGTTCCGACATAATCATTCCGTTTTGGGCCATTCCGTATGGACCGGTCTGGCCGGGCTTCGTGCCCTACGAGACTTTGCTGTATGCGTTTTAACAGATTGGCATGGACAATAAAGGGTCTTTTCCTCACTTAATCCCGTCAATCTCCTTGAAGACAAATAAAAACCCGCCTCGATCACTCGACGCGGGTTTTTAAACCGTAAAACTAGTTCGTGCGCCGATACGAAATCATTGCAAACCCTTGTCGGGATTGCCTGAATTTCGGCCTCAACACGAATTCCTTCAAAAAGCGATGCTTTTCAACCGGAATGCGCCTTAGGCGGCAGCAGCAGATTTGGCTTTTTCAACCAGGCTTGCGAAAGCCTCTGGCTGATGAATTGCCATATCCGAGAGGACCTTACGGTCGATTTCGATGCCAGCCTTGTTGAGGCCGTCGATAAATCGTCCATAGGTCAGACCCTGTTCGCGAACAGCAGCGTTGATACGCTGGATCCACAGAGCGCGGAAGTTGCGTTTTTTGGTCTTACGGTCGCGATAAGCGTACTGACCAGCTTTTTCAACTGCCTGTTTTGCAATGCGAATGGTTGAACGACGGGCGCCATAATAACCTTTGGCTGCCTTGAGGGTCTTTTTGTGACGGGAATGAGCCGTTACACCGCGTTTTACACGTGCCATTATTCTATCTCCTAAACCAGAATGCTGTATTCAAGCTGCTTGGCGCTTACTTGTAAGGCAGAAACTGCTTGACGATTTTCGCATCCTGCTCAGCCAGAGTGGTGGTGCCACGTGCTTTGCGGATGAATTTGGTGGTGCGTTTGATCATACCATGCTGTTTGCCAGCCTGTGCGGATACGATCTTGCCAGTACCGGTAACCTTGAAGCGCTTCTTGGCACCGGATTTTGTTTTCAGCTTGGGCATTTTGCTCTCCTGAAATCCTTGGCGGATTGTTGTTTTTGACAAAGCTCTAAGAGGGTGTTCCTCGCCATGAAGGCACTGGATCCAACCATCCCGGATTGAGCATTTCAAACTCCCCACGGCAGCCCTAAAATCAGCCGGGCGAGTCACTTACCTTGCAGTCAGACCAGCATCCACCCTAAGGAGACATGCTGGTTGCCTACAGATTGGCGGGTTATAGCGATGCGCGGGAAGGGAATCAAGAGGCAAGATCAAAGAATCTGCCCGTTATCCGGTAAAAGCCAGCGCTGAGGCCATCGGTTGGCTGCGGAATCAATTCAGCAGCCAGATAGACAGGTTCAGATAGCTCGCATAGCCGACCCAGAGCAGATAGGGCACGAAGAGAAGAGCGGCCAGTGGATCGCGCTTTCTGGTCCTCACAATGAAGCTGATGATGATAACAAGCAGAAGCGTGATAATGGCAACAGATCCGGGCAGGTTCTTCAGCGTGAAGAAGACCGGGCTCCAGGCGAAGTTGAGCCCCATTTGCACAAGCCACATGGGGAGCAGATCTTTTGAAAATGCCGATTGATAGATCCGCGCGCCGACGATGCCGATGAGAATATAGAGAAATGTCCAGGCCGGAGCGAACAACCAGTTGGGCGGCGTGAAGGGTGGTTTGACCAGCCCCTGATACCACGGACCGGGAATGTTATTGGCGCCGATCAACAGCCCTCCCCCAACAGAAATCAGGAGAAAAAGCCCATAGGTTAGCCAGCTTGAGGATTTCATGTTCCTATCCTGCGCGTTTTCACTTGTTTTACAACCCTCATAATAAAGGGAACCGCGCCTGTTTTTGTTCCCCGAAACAGGGCACAAATCACATGGCGCCATTTATACGGGCCAATAAAAAACCCGGATCCAGAGATCCGGGTTTTTTTGACGAAAAAGTATTGTGCCCAGAGAATACTTATTTCGGAGCGAGAATCATGATCATCTGGCGCCCTTCGAGTCTGGGTTCCAGCTCTACCTTGGTGCGTTCGATCATCTCGGCTTTGACCTTCTGGAGCAATTCCATGCCGAGGCTTTGGTGCGCCATTTCACGACCACGGAAGCGCAAGGTGAATTTGACCTTGTCACCGTCTTCGATAAAGCGATTGGCATTGCGCATTTTCACTTCATAATCGTGGGTGTCGATGTTTGGCCGCATCTTGACCTCTTTCACATCGACAACTTTCTGCTTCTTGCGCGCTTCGGCGGCTTTTTTCTGAGCCTGATATTTGTACCGGCCATAATCCATGATCTTGCAGACCGGCGGCTTTGCGTTCGGCGAGATCTCAACCAGATCCAAACCGGCTTCAGCAGCCATGTCTAGCGCTTGTCTGGTCGGAGTGGATCCATGGTTATGTCCCTCATCATCGATGAGCTGCACTTCGTCAATACGGATTTGGTTATTGATGCGCGGTCCCGTCTCGCGGGGCGCTTGCGCTCTATTTGGGCGGCGAATGGTCGTAATCTCCTGTTTATTGCAACAATAGCGTCAAATACATATGACGCAGCTTGCGCCACCTTTCAAGCCCTGCCATGGAACAGGGGCAGGGATAAAAGGCAGAATTCTCTATCCTTTCACAAGCTAATGCCGAGTCTTGTCAAAATCTTGCCGTTACTGGGATATTTCGCGCAGCCAAAAGTTCTGCTATGCAAAATTAGCATGGCTCGGGATGACCAATATCAACGATATGCGACCATCGTATGATAAAGAGCCAACAAATGTTATAGCTGGTGCCTGTCGCCCTATCGTGTATCCAAAGAGCAGAAAAGTCTACTCCATGTCCGAAACGCCTCAATTCCAATTTGACGCCCTGATGCCCGCCGAAATGGCCAAGAAAGCCGAGGATGTTGGTGTCTATAAAGCAACCAAACAGCCGCTGACCACATTCGTTTTGGCGATCACTGCGGGTGCCTTCATCGGCATCGCCTTCATTTTCTATACGGTGGTAACCAACGGAAATGGCGATATCGGCTGGGGAGCCAACAAATTCATCGGCGGTCTGGCCTTCAGTCTTGGCCTGATGCTGGTTGTCGTCAATGGCGGCGATCTGTTCACCAGCACGGTGCTCACCGTTGTGGCCAAGGCCAGCAAGAAAATCACCTGGGGACAGCTCGGCAAAAACTGGGTTATCGTCTATGCGGGCAACTTTGTCGGTGCCATCGGTCTGGTTGTTATCATGCAGATTGCCCAGCATTACGAGCAGGGCAACGGCTCTCTTGGTCTGAACTATATGCATGTCGCCCAGCATAAGCTGCATCATGGTTTCTTTCAGGCCGTAGCGCTTGGCGCCATGTGCAATGTCATGGTTTGTCTTGGCGTCTGGATGTCCTATGCGGGACGTTCTGTCACCGACAAACTGTTGGCCGTGACCCTGCCTGTCGCCATGTTCGTTGCTTCCGGCTTTGAGCACTGTGTCGCCAACATGTTCCAGATCCCGATGGCCATCATGACCAAGACCTTTGCCGGTCCGGAATTCTGGGCCGCAACCGGCACCACAGCGGCGGACTTCGCCGATCTGACATGGGGTCATTTCGTGATCAACAACCTGATCCCGGTCACCATCGGCAACATCATCGGCGGCGGCGTTCTGGTAGGCCTCATTTACTGGTTCATCTATCTACGCCCACAGAAGCACTAAGCTTCGCCCGACTATCGCGCATTCGCAAAGCCTGATCTGGCGGCTCGATTCTGGCCGGATCAGGCTTTTTCTTTGTCTTACAAATGGATCAGCATGGGCGCCATGCTGGCAACCAGGAGCAAGGCCATGATCCGGTTGAACCATATCAGCCGGGAGCCTTGAGATAGCCGCTTGCGCAAGGCTGCCCCGGATATGGCCCAGATGCTGATAGAGGGGATATTGACCACCGCAAACACCGCCACCAGCACGATAAGGTTGGTGAGATAATCCTGTTCGGTCATGTAGGTCACGGTTACCAGCAGGGCGACAGTCCATGCCTTGGGGTTGAGCAACTGTAATAGAGCGGCCTGAATGAAGGAGACCGGGTTGGCCAATTTTTCTCCCTCTTTGCCAGCATCGGACCCCATGGATCTGGCGCCAGCAATCTTGTAGGCCAGCCAGAGAATATAGGCCCCGCAGGCAACTCTGAGGCCGGTTTCAACCATCGGCGCTTCCTTGAGCAATTGCCCCAATCCGAGCCCGACGGCAAACACCATCGACAAAAAGCCAAGCGACACGCCAAATATCAACGGCAGAGACCGCAACACGCCGAAATTGGCGCCAGAGGCCAGCAACAGAAAATTGGCGGGGCCGGGCGAGATGGACATGACAAAGGCAAATCCGATGAGGGCAAGTATCATTTCCAAAGGCATTTGAATCTTCGCTCCACAATCATTGGGTCAATCAAGCATTGGGTCGGTCAGCGACCTATCCGCCTCTGCCCAATGCTTGCCGCAATGGCTGGCGCTTGTTAATGATTGAAACGCCCTCATTCTTAGCAGATCGTCCAGAAAGTGATACGCATGCATAAGACAGATCTGATTTCCGATATTTTTGCGACCCTGCGAATCGCCGGGGAGCTCTATTTTCGCGCCCAGCTATCCGGCCCCTTCGCAGTTGCAATTCCTCCCTCTCAGCGCCATATCCGATTTCATATCGTGCTGAATGGCTCCTGCTGGCTCTGTCTGGAGGAAGAAGAGCCGGTGCCGCTGGAGAAGGGCGATATCGTGCTGGTGCCCCATGGCGTAGAGCAGAGCATCAAGGCGACTCCGGATCTCGCACCAACGGATTTGGCCGGATTGATTGCCAGCGGGGCCTTGCTGGACGGCGTATTGAGACTCGGCAAAGAGCGCGATAAAGCCGCCTTGCTCTGCGGTTTTCTGCATTTTGATGAAGAAATCGAGCATCCCGTGCTGGCGCTTCTGCCGAGCCATCTTCATCTTAGGCCAGAGGATATGGCAACCGTGCCATGGATGCGCTCCACCCTTGATTTGATCTCCTTGGAGGCCAATCTCGGGGAACAGGGCATGGCGGCCATTGTCAGCCGTCTGATCGAAGTGATTTTCATCCAGACCATTCGGCAGCTCGCCCAGACGGCCACCGACGAGACCAAAGGCTTCCTGCGCGCCCTTTCAGACAAGGCCATAGCGCGCAGTCTCAATGCCATCCATGCCGAACCGGAGAAAAAGTGGCTTGTTGAAGATCTCGCCGCACTGGCCGGGCAATCCCGCTCTGCCTTCGCTCGCAATTTTGCCGAGGAAGTGGGGCAGACACCGATGGATTATCTCAGGAGCTGGCGTCTCACCAAGGCCCGTATGCTGCTCACCACGACCCATCTGTCGATGGGTGACGTGGCCAGCCGGTGTGGCTATGATTGCGTGCCATCCTTTTCGCGCAGTTTCAAACGGACCTTCCATATCGGCCCGGGCAGCTTCCGCCGCAGGGGCCTTGAAGACGGGCACTGATGAGGAGCGCCGAGTTGGGCGCTAAGTTGGGCGCAATCGGCTAGCGCTCGGCTCCATAGCGATCCGCCAGATCACATCCCAGCAGTTGATCATAGACAGCAAGAGTCTGCTGGCCCATGGATTTAAGCGAAAAGCAGGCCTCGATCAGATTTCTGGCGACCGGGGCCACCTGCTGTTTCTTTGCCTCGGGCATGGTAAGCGTTTGGGCGATGGCGCCCTGCCAGCCTTTTGCATCATCATGAGCGATGACGCTGGCGATCCATTGTTCCGGCGTCACATCCATGGGCGGAGCCACGACCTCGGGCTGGGCGCCCAGATCGCCAACAAGGGTCGGCTTGCCCATGGCCAGTCCTTCGGCTGCCGAGCGTCCGAAGGTCTCCGCATCCTGACTGGGCACAATCACCATAGTGGCCAGCGCATAGGCTGCCGGCATGTCCTTGCAATGGCCAACCCGACTGACGCAGTCAGCCACATCGTGCTCGGCGATCAGACGATCCAGCTCCGCGACATAGGATTCACGCCCCTGTTCATCGCCGATGAGAAGCAATTGGAAGGTTGGCCCAATGGCTTTCTTGAGCGCGCCCATCACTGGAATGATGAAACTCTGCCCCTTCCAACGCGTCAGCCTTGAGGGAAGGATCATCACGGGGCGGGCATCCAATTCCCATTTGCTGCGCAGGGCTTGAATCCGCTCGTCAGAAATCTTTTGTGGATCGAACAGATCCATATCGACACCGCGGTGAATAGTCATCGTCCGGTTTTCCGCATCCGGATTGCGCCCGATGACGAGCCGAGCCGTGTAATGGGAATTGGCGATCACAATATCGCCTTTGGCCATGACCGAATTATAGAAGGCCTTCAGCCGCCCCTTCTGGCTGTAGGCGCCGTGATAGGTGGTCACGAAGGGCACACCGGCGCGCCGGGCAGCAATATAAGCGCTCCATGCAGGGGCACGAGAGCGGGCATGGACGAGATCCACCCCTTCCTCTCGGATCATGCGCTCGATGGCTTTGGCGTTGGAGAAGAGAATCCGCAACGGATTCTTGCTAAGCCCCTTGAGCGGCAACAGGCGTCCGCCCACCGCCTCCAATTCGGGCAGCAACCGCCCTGCTTCAGCGGCCACCAGAGCCTTGCCACCAGAGCTGGTTATCGCGGCTGCGATATCCACCGTTCCGCGCTCTACGCCACCGGAATCGAGCCAAGGAATAACCTGTAGAATTGTTGGGGCTTTCGTCATGCGGTCCACCGCGCTATGTAACTGGCATCCCCGTCGCCGCGCTTGCCAACGGTGCCGTTTGATTTCTTTCCCGGAGACATAACAATGTCAGCCCCCCAAAAGCAAACCTTCCTTGTCGGAAACCCCTTGGTTGAGGGGGACCATCCCCGCGAAATTGCCTTCAAACAGCGATTGGCCGCAAAAGCGGGCCAGCCGGGGCTGTTCTGGATGAATGGCTACAAGTCCAACATGGAAGGGGACAAGGCGCAGTGTCTGGATGAATGGGCGACAGAAAATGGCGCGGCCTTCACCCGCTTTGACTATTCCGGCCATGGCGTCTCCGGCGGAGACTTTCTGGATGGCACCATCTCGCGATGGCTCGCCGAAAGCCTTGCGGTGTTCGATGAAAAGACAGATGGACCGCAAATCATCTGCGGCTCATCCATGGGCGGCTGGCTCGCCCTGTTGCTCACCCGAGCGCATATCGCACAGGTCGGGCTTGAAAAGAGCCGCATCAAGGGCCTTGTCCTGATCGCACCGGCAATCGACATGACCAAAGTGTTGATGTGGGACAATTTTGACGAAGCAGCCAAGGCCGAAATGGCGGAAACAGGCATTTTCCGGCGCCCAAGTGCTTATGATGATGGCCCTTATGAAATCACCGCCAAACTGATCGAGGATGGCAAGGCTCATCTGTTGGGCGATGATCTGATCGAAACCGGTTGTCCGGTGCATATCCTGCAAGGGGTCAAGGACGACGCAGTTCCCTGGCATTCATCAGTCGATCTGGTTGCCCGTCTGGCGCGTGACGATGTCAAGCTGACGCTGGTCAAGGATGGCGATCATCGCCTCTCCCGCCCGGATGATCTCAAGCTACTGATCAGGGCGGTAGAAAATCTGCTTGAGCGCTAAAGCGCTAACAAAATGCAGACGCCATGAAAAACCCGCTGCGGAAGGGTTTCGCACCATTCGCAGCGGGTTTGTCTTTTGTACCCTATTTCGTGGCAGCGGCCATCGAATCGGAAATGATGTTGAGGGCCTTGTCGATTTCTTCGGCGGACACCGTCAGCGGCGGAGCAATGCGGAAGACGCCGCCCATGCCCGGCAGCTTGACCACATTCATGGAGAGGCCGCGCTGCATCGCTTCTTCCATGATTTTGGTACCCAGCTCGTAGCCCGGAGCCTTGGTTTCCTGATCCTTGACCACTTCGAGCCCGATCAGCAGGCCGCGCCCGCGAATATCGCCGATGCAATTGAACTGTTTTTGCAGTTCCAAAAGACCATTGCGCATCTGGGCTCCGCGTTCGGTTGCCTTTTCAACCAAGCCATCCCGAGCGACCACATCCAGCACCGTGTTGCCGATGGCGGCGGGCAGCGGATCGGACACATGGGTGGTGTAGAAAAGGAAACCGCGTTCATGGGCCTTTTCTTCGATTTCCTTGCTCGTCATAATCGCCGCCAGCGGCAGGCCAGCGCCAAGGGTCTTGGACAGACTCATGATATCGGGCGTAACGCCATCGCGCTGGAAGGCAAACATGGTGCCGGTCCGACCGACGCCGGTCTGGGCTTCATCGAGGATGAGCAACATGCCGCGCTCTTCACATTTCTTTTTCAGAGCTGCCAGATAGCCGAGCGGCAATTCGATGATGCCACCGCTTGAAAGGATCGGTTCTGCGATGAAGGCGGCCAGCTTGCCCGAAGTCTGGCAATCGATGAGGCGGAAGGCGTCATCCAGCTCGGTCTGCCAATCAAGGCTGCCATCGGCATTGGTAAAGCGCGGGCGGTAGGTGTCCGGGGCAGGAATGACGAAAGAGCCAACGGACGCAGGCCCATATCCGAAGCGACCCGCGCTATAGGTGGCCGAAGCAGCCGCACCCGTCATGCCATGCCAGCTCTGGGCAAAGGCAACGATCTCATGGCCACCGGTCACCAGTTTGGCCATGCGGATGGCGGCTTCGTTTGATTCGGCGCCGGTGGTTACCAGCATCACTCGATCCAGCCCCGGCGCAAGCTCGGCAAGGCGGGAGGCAAGGTCTACAACCGGACGAGAGAGCATGCCGGAGAAAAGATGGGCAACCGTCGCCATCTGTTTGTTGACGGTGGAGACGATATCCGGATGGGAATGGCCAAGCAGGGCGCTCATCTGGCCGGAGGTGAAATCGAGAATGGCGCGGCCATCGGCGTCATAGACATAGTTGCCTTCGGCGCGCTCGATGATCAGTTTTTCAAAGGCAGAGCCATAGCGGATCAAATGGTCGTTAGCGCGGTTCCAAAAGGCCGGATCATCATTTAAGGACATGCTGTTTCTCTCTGGTATCGGGGCGATGTTTTTTGTTGCTCATCCAGCCTTAGCAAGGCTTGAAAATTCAGGCAAATTGATAATACTAAATTCAGATATCAATCGGACTTATATCATGCAGTCACTCGACATCGCCTTGCTGAAAAATTTCGTCATTGTGGCACAAACAGGCTCCATCAGCCTTGCCGCCCAGCAGGTCGGGCGCACACAGTCGGCGCTCAGCATGCAGATGCATCGTCTGGAGGCTCAACTTGGTAAACCGCTTCTGCATCGCACCGGAGCGGGCGTCAGGTTGACTGCAGCGGGTGAGAAATTGCTTGTCCATGCCGAGGCTCTTCTTACCCAGCATGACGAAATCCTGATGGATATGACCGGAACCACCTTGCGCGGTTCGATCAGCCTTGGCTGTACGGAGGATTATGCAAGCGCCTTCTTGCCCCAACTTCTGGGTAGCTTTTGCGCGCGTTATCCGGACATCGATTTGAGGCTGGCCTGCGCCCCTTCAACAGATCTGAGGCCGCAACTGCAGCAGCGCTTGCTGGATATGGCGCTGGTCTCCCTGCCTTCAGCCAAGGCGGACGGGGTTATTCGCAAGGAGCAGCTGGTCTGGGTGGCCAATGAAGCTGCGCCGGCGATCCTTTCGGCTCCGATTCTACCGCTCGCCCTGCCCACTCCGAGCACGATCGACTATCGGGCAGCCTGCACCGTGATGGAGGCGATCAACCGGCGCTATCGGGTGGCCTATGCCAGCAACAGTCTGGCCGGTCTTCTGGCTATTGCCCGCTCGGGCCACGCCATCAGCGTTCTGACCCGCAGCGCCGTGCCACAGGATCTGCATATCATATCAGATGACTTGCCACCGCTACCCGCCATAGGCATCACGCTGGAACTGGCCGATCAGCGTCCTTCCGCTGCGGTTTCGGCATTGGCGGACCATATCCGCACGACTTTGCCGCACTTATAAGGCTTAGGTCCTGCATGACGGGCAGCTTTCTCGCTCAGATAAAGAAACATCCAGCCCAATTCCTCGAGCTGGATGATGGTCTCACTATCTTGTTTCAGGCTTCTTTCAGGCAGCCATATCCCTAGACAGCATCAATCGCCACATCCTGCCATGCTGCGCGTCGCTCGGCACCAATGAAGTCCTGCCCAATGCTCGGCGTGGCGTCAAAGCGCAGATAGTCGAGCGCCTCGGGATCATGCTGTGGCCAGTCTGGCAGGTCTGATGTCTGCGGATTACCGGTGCGGGCAAACGCAATGAAGCTGTCGCGCATACGTTCTGACACCGTTTGGGCTTGCTTGGTCCATTCAACAGGGAACGGCGCCTCATTGGGCTTGCCAAACGTGAATGCAATATCAGAGGCATGAGCGGCTCCGATCGGGGAGGCCTTTTGATAGTCGAAGCGATAGCTCCAGACATCCGCGCCTAGGCCCTTCAGCTGATCAGCCAAGCGCAAAGAGGGAATACCGGTAAAGCTGTCGCTGAAGAGATCCATCAGCGGATCGCGTTCTGGCCTTGCATGCGCCTTATAGATTCTTGCCAGTTCATTCCATTTTTCCTCACCCACGAGACTGCGTACCTTGAGCGGTAGGCCTTCGAACAGATTTTCAAAATGGGCAAAGGTCTGGCCCTCATTCTCGCAGTGACCAATAAGAGCAGGAATGGCCGAGAGTGTTTCCAGTGGATGCTTGGGCAGAACCGAGTCGCCAATGGCGGGATGGAATGGCTCGCCCCCAAGCAGGATACTCTTGGATTTAGCTCCCATAGCCGCAAAGATGCGCTTGAGTTCTTCAAGTGGCAAAGCCATAAGCTTTTCGTCTTCACCGGGCTTGAGACCTGCTTCAGCCAGTGCAAAAGCCAGCACCTCTTCTGCCTCACGGGCCGAATAAATGGGACGTGCGCCACCGCTCTGGATGATGGCACGGGCGAACAGACCACGCGCGCGCGGCGATCCGATAAGCGTGCTGATGGCCATGGCTCCGGCCGATTCCCCCATCACTGTGACATTGGCAGGATCACCGCCGAATTGCTCGATATTCTTCTGGATCCATTGCAGCGCGGCTACCTGATCGAGTAGAGCGAGATTGGCCGAATCTGCATCCAGCGAGGTGCGCAGAAAACCAAAGCCATTGAGGCGATAGTTGATGGAGACATAAACGAGATCGCCGCGCTCTGCATAGTCATCACCGTAATAAACCGCTTCCGAGCCGGAGCCGGCCACATAGCCGCCACCGTGAATCCAGACCAGCACCGGACGCGGCGTATCAGATCCTTTTTCTGGAGCCCAGACGTTGAGATAAAGGCAATCTTCGGCGCCAGCATCGGGCACCGGCATGCCAGCGCTCAGTGCTTGCTGTACGGCCTGATTGCCAAAGGCAACCGTCTCTTTCTGCCCTGCCCAGGACGAAACCGGACGAGGGGCACGGCCGCGCAAATCTCCAACAGGCGGTTCGGCAAAGGGGATGCCGCGCCAGACGCGGGTGCCATTGGCTTCGCGCGCACCAATAATCTGCCCACCAGTGACAGTAAGGGCCGTGGCGGCATCCACCTTTGTGGTCTCGCCAGCTGCTTGTGCCGTGTTGCTCCAATGCGGGGCAACCCCGAGAGCCGCCAGAGAGGCCACCGAGGTCATGAATGTTCTGCGAGAAATAGCGGTCATGAAAAATCCTTCTTCTATGAGTGGCCGAGCAATAGACCTCAAAAGGGAGCCAGAACCAGCAAATGCCAAATGAGCATCTTCGGCTTCCATCTCTCTGCCTCTTATCTAGCCAAATCATCCAGACCATTCAATCAATGCATCCGCATTGCATCTGTGAACAAGGCTTCTGAATGTGGCGAGAGCCCGCTCAGTACACTGAACGGGCTCCCGATTGCATAAGGTCAATAAAAGGCTTTTTTGAGCCGATCAGAAGGCAGCGTCGATATCGACAACATCAATCAGCTTGTGGTTGACGAACTCGGTCAAACCAAGATCAAGCAATTCGCGACCATAGCCAGAGCGGCGGATGCCGCCAAATGGCAAGTCAGCCTCAACCTTGGTTGGATGGTTCACAAACACCATGCCGGTAGAAATCTGCGCGGCCACGTCTGCGCCGTGTTTTTCATCCTTGGTGAAGACCGAGCCACCCAGACCAAACGGGGTATCATTGGCGATGCGGACTGCGTCTGCCTCGTCTTTTGCCCTGAAGAACATGGAGACCGGACCGAAGAATTCCCAGTAACGGGCTTCATTCTCTTCGCCCAGACCACTCAGGATGGTTGGCTGCACAAAGGCCCCCTTGGTGGGAACGGCAGGGCCGACTTCTTCGGCTTTTGCCCCTTTGGCAACGGCCTTCTTGATCTGTTCCTTCACATCATCAGCGGCCTTCTGGGAAGAAAGCGGCGCAAGGGTGGTGTTCGGGTCAAACGGATCCCCTGCCACCAGTTTGGCAACGCCAGCCTTATATTTTTCGAGGAATTCATCATAGACCGAATCCTCGATGATCATGCGCTTGGAAGATACACAGACCTGCCCGCCGTTCCAGTGGCGACCAAAGACGGCCCAATCCACGGCCTTGTCAATGTCGGCATCCTTGAGCACGACGAAGGCGTCGGCACCACCCAGTTCCATGGTGGACTTCTTGAGCGCCTTACCGGCCTGAGCCGCCACAACGGAGCCTGCCGCTTCGGAGCCTGTGAGGGCCACGCCATGCACACGCGGATCGTTGATGATCATCTCGATCTGGGAGCGGGTTGCATAAAGGTTGGTAAAGGCCCCTTCCGGCAGGCCGGCTTCCTTCATCAGCTTTTCAAAGCGGGCGGCGCTCTGAGGCACGTTGGACGCATGCTTGAGCAGAAGCGTATTACCGGCAGACAGCTGCGGTGCGAGAATCCGGGCGATCTGATAGTAAGGGAAGTTCCAAGGCTCAATGGCCAGCAGGACGCCGAGCGGTTCATGCACCAGCGTCGCATCGCCTTCAGCAGGGTCAAGCACTGGTAGCTTGCGCGGCTGGAGAAGCTTTTCTGCATTGCGGACGTAATATTCAAGGATCTTGGCGGAGAGCTCAACCTCGGCCTTGGCTTCAGCAGTAATCTTGCCCATTTCAAGGGTCAGGAGCTTTGCATGCTCGTCGGCGTCGGCGCGCAGCAGATCGGCAGCTTTTTGCAGAATCTTTGCCCGCTCGGCAAAGCCGGTTTCGCGCCAAGCCAAGAAGGCATTATGCGCCTTGTCGATGGCTGCGCTTACTTCTGCATCCGTCGCATCGGGGAAGGACGCTACCTGTTCGCCGTTATATGGATTAATCGTTGCATATGCCATGATCTTTCCTCTCCTTATTTTTCTTGCCCTTTGGTCTTGGTGGCCGCTGGTTTTGAAGACCATCCAGACCGTCGGGCTTATTGTGTTGAGTTGAGCGGTTGATCTGTTGAGAGACTGGCGAAATCTGTTTCCCTCAGCGGTGCAACGATCCCTACTCTTATTGACTGATTTCCGAAAGCGCTTGAAGCGGCCCCAAAGACCTCTCTTGCGTTTCGCATATTCTGAATATGGTTGTCTCTTTTGAGCAATTCAAAGATGATCAGATCATCGGTCTCATGACAAAATTGCATGGAACAAATGTATTTAATTGAGGATTTTCATACTTAAAGGATCTTAAGTCCGGAGACCGCCCGACTTGCCGACCTGAAGACATAAGAAAAGGCGCGCCAGCAAATTGGGCTGGCGCGCCTTCGCACAATCAGGATGGCCCAGTCGGAGTTAGCCGTCCAGAGGTGCGAAGCTGCAGGTGAAGTGCCGCATCAGTTTTGGTTCCCTGATGATCTTGAACCCCTTGAGCTGATCTTTTTCAGCGGCCAGTTGCTCAAAGGCTTCCACCACATAATCTGCGTGGGATTGGGTATAGGTGCGACGCGGGAAGGCAAGGCGCACCAGTTCCATGGCTGCGGGCTTTTCCGAGCCGTCGGTCTGACGACCAAACATCACCGACCCGATTTCGCAAGAGCGGATGCCGCCAATCTCATAGAGCTTGCAGGCCACGGTATGGGCCGGGTATTTCAGCGGATCGATATGGGGCAACCAGCTTTTGGCATCAACAAACACCGCATGGCCACCGGCTGGCTTGACCACCGGAATGCCAAGGGCATCAAGTTTCTCGATGATATATTCGTTGGTGCGGATGCGATATCTGAGATAATCCTCATCGATAATCTCGTGCAGCCCTTGTGCCAGAGCCTCCAGATCACGTCCGGCTAGGCCACCATAGGTGGGAAAGCCTTCCGTCTGAATGAGGCGAACGCGGGCTTGTTCCGCAAGCGAATCGTTGTTGAAGGCAATCCAGCCACCGATATTGCCAAAGGCATCCTTCTTGGCGCTCATGGTCATGCCATCAGCCACCGAGAAACAGTCGCGCACGATGTCCTTGATGGAGCGGTCCTGCTGGCCTTCTTCGCGTTGCTTGATAAACCAGGCATTTTCCGAGAAGCGGCAGCCATCGATTATGAAGGGCTTGCCATATTCATGGGCCAGCGCCGCAACACCACGGATATTTTCAAGGCTCACGGGCTGACCACCGCCAGCATTGTTGGTGATGGTGATCATCACCATGGGTACGCTGTCGCCTTTCTCCTCCAGAAAGGCCTTCAGCTTGCCAAGATCCATATTGCCCTTGAAGGGATAAAGCGAAGCCGGGTCCTTGCCCTCCTCGATCACCAGATCATAGGCCTCGGCACCCGATGCCTCGATATTGCCGCGCGTGGTGTCGAAATGGGTGTTGGAAGGGACATGTTTGCCCGCACCGCCAAAGATAGAAACCAGAATCGCCTCTGCCGCGCGCCCCTGATGGGTCGGGATGATATGCTCAAAGGGCATCAATTCCTGAACACTATCGCGGAAACGATAATAAGAGGGAGAGCCGGCGTAGCTCTCGTCGCCACGCATCACGGCGGCCCACTGCTCGGCACTCATGGCACCCGTCCCCGAATCGGTCAGAAGGTCGATGATCACGTCTTCGGACTTGAGCGCGAAGAGATTATAGTCGGCAGCCTTGAGCTTTGCCTCGCGTTCGGCACGCGTGGTCATGCGAATGGGCTCTACCGATTTGATGCGGAAGGGTTCGATAATGGTTTTCATCACTGTATCTCCGGTCTGATCAGCCCGGAGTTGTGACCATGAAACCATGTTCGATGTGAACGTCCGGGCTGTGCGCCGCGGTTGCCCTCCTCGATGCCGGTTGAAATGACAGGGCGTCAAATTCCGACAGGATGACCGCGCTCAGCGCCGAAAGGTTTACAGACAGGATTTTGGCAAAACCCCATCACAGGGTCAAGTCCTTGATATCGCAATTTCGACGCGAATTTTGAGCCGGATTGTTTCAGATCCGATTCGACCCATCTGAAAGGCCAAGCTCTGCGCGGATCTTGCGGGTCAACTTGCCAACAATGATCTCGTAAGCCACATCCAGATGCTCCTTGAGATCCTCATCACTCATGGCATCGGGCGCAGTGAGCTGAACCCATTTGGCCCGCGCCAGATGGGGCGCGGGAATGATGCCCGGCTCATCGCGCAGAATCTCATAGACCATGTCAGAGCATTTGAAACTGATTTTTGGGTGATTGCCGTCTTTTGTCTCTGGTGCGCAGAGCGCGAAGATCTTGCCACCGATCTTCCAGACCGAGCAGCCACCCCACTGCACCACATTGGTGGCGTGGCGCAGGGTGGCGCAATGGGTATCAAATTCGTCGCGTGTCATGGCTTCCAGTCGCTATGCAGTTCAGGCTCGGCTCCCCTTCGTCCGATAGGACATAGGGAGCTATCCAATAGCATGGAATCACGCGTGCGGACAGGACTAGGCTTAGGGTTTGTAGACATCATACTTATAGACGCCTTCATTAATAACCCCCTTTTTGCGCATGGTCTTGACCAGATTTTCAATCGTCATGTTCCGGGCGATTCCAGATTCGGGTTCCAGTGCCTGTATCTTCTTAAAGAAGGCTTTTTGGTCGGCTTTCTTGGCCGTTAGAACTGCAGTTGAAAATTTCATGATGGCTTCGCGCAGTTTTTTGTCGCTCACATTCCGGAACCCACAATTGAGCAATTTGGCCGGTGTCAGGTCGACGCCTGTACGCTCGGCTTCGGTCTTACCCGTTGCTTCCTTTTCCTTGCGCTTCCTGACCTGGTGCTCGATGTGTCTGAGATCAATCGCATGGCCTTCGCGCAACTTCTTCTCGATTTTAGCGGCCTCATCTGTGCGCCCAAGGGCTTGGGCAATCATGTATTTTTCCAGTATGTTAGCATCGTAATGCTCGTCCAGATCCAGTTTCTTGGCAACCTTCTTGGGATCTCCCATATTGGCTTTGGCCTTAGCGATGGCAGTCTGCTCATGCCATTTCCGGAAGATATCTCGCTGGTAAAAAGCGGGCACGATCTTGCTGTCAAATCTCTTGATGATGTCCTTGCGCATCAAGGCAACGATCTTGCTCCATTTGTCGAGATCCGCGCTAGATGTCCCGCGCATCATCTGTGAGGCGGCTTGGCGAATTTGATCAGCCACTTTTACGGGATTTTCTGCATCAGGAGACAAGTATTTGACATACACCTCGCTCGGAATCGGCGGGCTCAGAAGGAACTCCAGTTCATTGGCAAGTAAAGGACTGCTGCCCATATCTTGCCGTATCAGGCGTCTGAGCTCGGGCACCTTCAACAAATCGAGAATGCCGTCAGGATATGTGATGCGATCTTTCTTCATAAAATCAAACCTCGTCTAAGAGCCGTCGTTTGACTTTATGTGCTGGATAAAGGCGGAAAAGTTCATCGCCCCATTCAAGCCTATTGCTGTGTGGCTTCTTGATCGCTGGCTTCAAGCGCGCGCAAGCGCCTGTTCCCTAGCCTATGCGCAGGCTCTCTCTGGCCTTGATGATCAAGTCCCCCAGAGCCCGGAAATCGTCTTTGCGGGTGGAGGATTTACGCCAGACCAGAGTGATCTTGCGGGGCAAGGAGGTTGGCAAATCGATCTCGACCACATCATGCGCCTTGGTCAATCCAGCATCAATGGCCACATTGGGAATGAGGGTCGAGCCCAGCCCCTCTTCCACCATCGCCAACAGGGTGGCCAGGCTGGTGGCGTCAAACTCCACATCCTTGTTCAACAGCCCCGGAAAGGCAGACAAGGCATGTTGCTGCAAGCAATGGCCGCGCTCCAATAGCATAAGAGGTTCATTCTTGAGCATTGTGCCATCGGCCAGACTTTTGCAGGCCAACTCATGATCCAGCGGGGCAACAAGGTGATAGCCGTCTTCAAACAGTTCCAGTGTATCCAGATCGCCTACATCGTGGGGCAATGCGATGAGCGCCACATCAAGCCGCCCGCTTCTGAGGCCTTCAAGCAGTTGGTCGGTCAATTCCTCACGCAAGTAGAGCCGCAGGCGGGGATGCTCGTCACGCAACAATGGACGCAGACGCGGCAAAAGGAAGGGACCGACGGTGGGAATCACACCGAGATGCATGTCGCCGGCCATGGCCTCGGCTTCCAACGCGGCCGTTTCCACCAGATGCTGGGTATCGGTCATAATCTTGCGCGCCTGCTCGACAATCTTGCGGCCGATGGGCGTCATGATCACGGAGCGCTTGGAGCGTTCGGCCAGTGTCACGCCCAATATGGATTCCAACTCCTTCAGCCCGGCACTGAGGGTTGATTGGGTCACATTGCAACGCTTCGCCGCATTGCTGAAATGCAGTTCATCCGCTAAGGCAATCAGGAAGGTTAGCTGGCGCAAGGATGGGATCATGTCAGTTATCGTTTTTTTCGATTAAAACGTCAAAAATAACTCATTTCACTAATAACTAGACTGCTGATATTGTGCCGTCAACAGCAATGGACGCACTCAGCGTACCTAAAAAGGAGTATTTTACATGACAGATATTGAAACCACAGTAGAGGCCCCGGCATTCCCGCAACTGAATAAACCCGCTCCGGATTTCTGCGCTCCGACAACTGCCGGTGTCAAGAAACTGTCCGATTATGAAGGGAAATGGCTGATCCTGTTCTCCCACCCGGCCGACTTCACACCAGTTTGCTCCACCGAATTCATGGCCTTTGCCAAAGCCTATGACCAGTTTCAGGAAATGAACTGCGAATTGCTCGGTCTGTCGATCGACAGCATCCATTCCCACATCGCATGGGTGCGCAGCATCAAGGAAAATTGGGGCGTTGATATCCAGTTCCCGATCATCGACGACATTTCAATGACCGTTGCCAAGGCCTATGGCATGATCCATCCGGGTGCCAGCGACACGTCTGCAGTGCGAGCAACCTTCCTTATCGACCCGAAAGGCATCCTGCGTGCCATGGTCTATTACCCGATGTCCAACGGCCGTTCGATTCCGGAATTTGCGCGTCTTTTGGCAGCCCTGCAGACATCAGATGCCAATAAGGTGGCAACGCCGGAAGGCTGGCAGCCGGGCGACAAGGTCATTGTTCCGCCGCCATCCACCGTTGAAGGCGCCAATGCCCGCGCTTCGGAAGGCTATGAAACCGTTGACTGGTATTTCTCCAAGAAGGATCTCTGAGATCACTGCGTGATCATTGGCTCCTTCAAGGAAAGGTCAGGGCCTGCCAAGCGCCCTGGCCTTTTTGTTGGCCAATCTCCTGTCCGCCTCGATCTGGCGCCTTTACTCTCTGGGCAGGCTGATTTCAAAATGGGCGCCGGGGCTGCGATCGAGCAGACGAATAGCCCCCCCGTGTGCGCGGACAATTTCAGCGGCGATGGCAAGACCCAGCCCAGTGCCACCCTTGCGCACAGAGCCCTGAAAGGGCCTGAACAGATGCGCTCGTGCGACCTCGGGAACACCGGGGCCAGTATCAGACACTTCTATGATGGTCTTGTCATTTTCGATGCGAGCAAACAGATCCAGTCTGCAAATCACCGCTTCTTCCTTGCGCCCCTGCATCACATCCACCGAGTTGCGGCACAGATTCATCAAGACCCGAAACAGCTGAGACGGATCGGCATAGACCTCAAGATCCTTCGGGATATGGTTTGAGAAGGTCAAGCGCGATGTTTCGGATAGGTCCAACAGGTCGCGCATTTCCTCGCCGAGCTGATGCAGATTCAGCAGCCGTTTGTCTGGCGGCGCTTCCTGTGCCTTGCCATAGGACATGACCGCGCGGGAATAGTCCACCGCCCGATCCAGCGTCCCCATTAGCTTGGGCACGACCCTTTGCACGGTTGGATCATCCAAAATCGACAGGCGATCGGAAAAGAGTTGGGCCGAGGCGATGATATTGCGCAGGTCATGATTGATCTTCGAGACTGCCAGCCCGAGATCGGCTAGGCGACGCTGCTTGTGCAGCGTATTGGCAAGAATGCCCTCCATCTCGCCCAATTGCATCTCGATCATGCCGATCTCATCGCGCCGTTCAGAAGGCTTGATGACAGCGTTGGTATCTTCGGGATTGGAGGTGAAGCGGGCCATATTGTCCAGAAGCCCCAGAATGGGCCGCACAAGCAAGGCCCTGAGAGACAGATAAACCAGACCGGCTGTCATCATCGAAATAACAAGCGACAGCAACAGGATGTTGATGGAAAAGCGAATCATGTCGCCGCGCAATCCGGTCTCATCAAAGACCATTTCCACCATGCCCTGATTGTCCTTGGTCTGAGCAACCACGCGGATGGTGCGCCCCTTGCCGAACAGCAGCGTATCAAAGGCAGCCGCAATCAATTCCGGCGGCCCCATGCTCTGGATATTGTCATCGCGCATGATCTTGCCGGGCATATCGACCATAGCCAGCAGGCGCCGTTCGCCATGATTGCGCAAGCCAAGGGTCTGCACATTGAGGCGATTGAGCAGCTCCTGCTCGATGGCCTTGTCTTTCAGATCATCAGAGGCATTGGTATAGATCAGCGCCGCTACTTCTGCCAGTTCCAGCTTGCGCGTGATCCAGTCGGCACGGAATTTGGAAATGGAGGGCACAAAGATCAGAATTTCGCTGAGCATGACGAACACGATGGTCAGTAGCAAGAGCTTGGTTGACAATCCGAAGCTGGGATAGCCCTTTTCCTTGCCGTTACCCGCCGATTGCCCCTTCGCCGAGCCGACCAGAAGGCCATTGGCCTCGCTACCCTTATAATTCTGCGCCCTGTCGTCCATTCAGATTGCCCTTGATCCCTTGCCCGCTTGTCTTTTCATGGCGGCCACCCCATGCCATGATACCCTATACCGATCTGAAGAAAATGACCTTTTTGGGCCATGCCACGCACGAATACTTACCGGATCTATCTAATGCAGGGCTTTTGCTCCTTGGCAAGGGCTTTCCCCCAAGATCATAAGGTGAGCAATTTTTCACTAAGCCATGCCGCCCGCTTGGTTTATGCTCTCATTCGTGGCATTGTCCCGGATCGTTTCCTGCCGACATGCAGGACAAGGCCCGTTGGGCAAAGGAAGACTATTGGAGATCTAAATGCAAAGCGATCATGGCTCCGGCACCAATTTGCTGGAGAGTTTCAGGGATATCGACAGTTGGATCTTCGATCTGGATAACACGCTCTATCCGCGCCATATTGATCTTTTCGCGCAGATGGAAGTGAAGATGAACGAGTTCGTGTCCAATCTGCTGGGCCTGACACTCGATGATGCATCTCACCTGCGCCATAGCTATTACAAGCAATATGGCACCACGCTGCGCGGCCTGATGATCGAGCATGACATCGCGCCCGATGACTTTCTTGAATATGTCCATGACATCGATCACAGCGTCGTGGAACCCGACCCTCTGTTGGGACAGGCACTCTGTTCCCTGCCCGGCAAACGCTATATCTATACCAATGGCACGAAAGACCATGCCCGCAAGGTGTCCGAGCGGTTGGGCATTACCGACTATTTCGATGACGTATTCGATATTGTATGGGCCGGGCTTGAGCCCAAGCCCAATCGCACGCCCTATGAGCGGCTTTTGGAGCAGACCGGCATCAATCCGAGCCGCTCGGCCATGTTCGAGGATCTGGCGCGCAATCTGCAGGTACCAGACGCGCTGGGCATGACATGTGTGCTTATTGTACCTGATCAGATGCGGGACGTTTTTCATGGCCGCTGGGAGGCCGAAAGCACACAGGTGCCTTATGTTCATCATGTCACAGACAATCTGGGCCGCTTTCTGAGCGATGTGCTGGAAGCCATCGGTCGAGGTGCGCCAAACACGCCTGTGCGCGCTTGAAGATCAGAGCGAATAACGGGTTAATCTTTTATGAATCCGAAAAAGGCCGGTTTCTGCGCCTTTTCGTCGATCAGAATGGTTGACGCGGCAACCAAGTTTGACTATAAGCGCGGATCAACGGGCGGCCCTTGTGTGCCGCCTTTTGCTGTCGATATGCAGCAGGGGCCTTTGGGCCTTCATCATTCATATCATTTTCGAGAAAGCAGAGCGCATCTCCGCTTTGCTAAGGTTGGCTGCTCGTCCTTCCTGGCCTGTACAGATTTGAGGGCTGTTGTGATGTAGCGGCGTGAGCGGACTGGTAAGGCTCCGCATGGAAAACAAGGATAGGCTCAATGGCCAATACAGTATCCGCCAAAAAGGCGACCCGTAAAATTGCTCGTAAGACTGCAACCAACAAAGCACGTCGCACGCGCGTTCGCACCTATATCCGTTTCGTTGAAGAAGCCATCGCTGCTGGCGATCAGGCTGCCGCTTCCGAAGCTCTGCGCAAAGCCCAGTCAGAAATGATGCGCGCTGTTGCCAAAGGTGTGTTTCATGCCAATACCGCTTCTCGAAAAATCTCCCGTCTGAGCAAACGCGTTAAGGCGCTGGCTGCTTAAGACCGGTTTCCTATGCCTGAAAGCCCGGTTTTGGCCGGGCTTTTTTGTGACGATACGCAGGAATCGTCATAAAATGGCAATATGGATCGATAGTTTTAACGAATCCGAAGCAATCGTTCCCCTTTTGACTGACGAATCTAAAAATGCATATTTTTCAGGGTCTTGAACGAAAAATCGAGACTTAAGAAAATCGCAACAATGATTCTCTTTTCGGTCAATATCGGAGTCGATAAAAAAAAATTCCGCTGCAATGAATCTGCATAATGTTACCGAATGGTGACAGAATCTGAAGAGTCGCAAAGGGATAGCCCGGTCAAGAAAAAATTGGCGCATTCTGCTCGGTTTGATTGAAGCCAACGGGGACAAAGAATCTGATTTCGTTCTTCTTGCACGCCCCACCCCGGCTGTGTATGGTCGGTTATCGCAGGGACATGGTTGCTATAGAAGAGCAAAATGCCCGAAGGCATTTTTGAAATCAAAACTGACAACCATAGCGGGAAGTCATTCCAGTCATGAAGAAGGCATTTGGGCCTTCACGTCTTGTGGGCAGCAAGATGTATGGATGACTTTTCAGGTTCTTGCCGTGTCGGAGCACGGGCCGTAACCAAAGCACGGCCATGCCCATGGACAGGTTCATGCAGTACCATCATCTGGTGGCTTGATGTCACCCGAACAGGAGTGTTTGTCTTTGAGTAAAACGGCATCTTATGCAGGCGACGTTGATGTACTGACAGCCTGGAAGGCCCTGTCTCAGGATCCTGAAGCCGTACTCGTAGACGTGCGTACCCATGCAGAATGGTCTTATGTCGGCATCCCCGTGCTGGACCAGCCTGATAGGGACGTGCTTCTGGTGGAATGGCTCTCCTATCCCGACATGAGCGTTCATGGCGATTTTGCCGAACGGCTACTGACCGAGCTTGAAAACAGGAAGGTGGCAAAGGACAGTCCGATCTATTTTTTGTGCCGCTCAGGCGCCCGCTCCCAACATGCGGCGATCGAGATGACACCCAAATGGGATGGCCCTTGCTACAATGTCGCTTCAGGCTTTGAAGGCGATCTGGACGATACGTTGCACCGATCAAACTGCAACGGATGGAAGCACGCAGGGTTGCCCTGGCGACAATTCTGAACGTCTTTTGGATGTTTTTCGAATTGCCGAAACCGGTAGCTTGGAATAGAAAATTCAAATTGGCTGCAGCAAGAAGAGCGAGATAAACTCACCAGAATTGCGGCTTATCAAGGAAACAGCTGTTTTTGGCGGCTATTAGGCTAGAACAACAAGATGACAATACAGCAGACGGCCACAAAGGGAAATGTTGACATGGAGATGAGTGCGGCGACTCATCAGGCTTTTCCCGAGGCTGACTCCCGAAAAGAGGAGCCTTCGGTGAAAGTGGGCAAAGAAGAATGGGAACGCGTGAAGAAAAGACTGCGCGCGGAACTCGGAGAAGACGTATTTTCAAGCTGGTTTGCCAGTGTAGAAATTGAGGATGAGCAGAACGGACTGGTTATTCTTTCCGTTTCCACCCGATTCCTCAAATCCTGGATTCAGTCGCATTATGGCGAGCTGCTGATGGCACTCTGGCGCGAGGAATGCGAGCAAGTGCGCCGCATTGACCTGTATGTGCGCGGTGCTGTGCGTCCGAAGACCGTTCAGAACAAGGCTCCGGCCAAGTCGGCAGAAGCGGGCAACAAGGATTCCGGTTTTGCGCGTCCTTCAGCGGCAGCTGCCATGGGGCAGGAGCAGGACCAGTTGGGCGGCTCTCCGCTTGATCCGCGCCTGACATTCGAAACCTTTGTTGTCGGTCAGTCCAACACGCTGGCTCACGCTGCGGCCAAACAGGTGGCCATGGCCCAGCCCGGCCAGCCTGTTTCCTTCAACCCGCTCTTCCTACATGCCTCCGTTGGTCTGGGCAAGACCCATCTGTTGCAGGCGATTGCATGGGAAGCCAAGAAGTCGAACCCGACCGCGCGTGTTCTCTATCTGACTGCCGAACGCTTCATGTATAGCTTTGTTCAGGCGCTGAAGAGTCAGGCAGCCATCGATTTCAAAGATACGCTGAGAGACATCGACATTCTGCTGATCGACGACCTGCAATTCCTTCAGGGCAAGAGCATCCAGCAGGAATTCTGCCATACGCTCAACAGCCTCATTGACGGCGCCCGTCAGGTGGTGGTTGCTGCCGACCGTCCTCCGGTCGAGCTGGAAAGCCTTGACGAGCGCGTCCGCTCGCGTCTGGCTGGTGGTCTGGTCAGTGAATTGCAGCCGCTTGAAAAAGAGCTGCGTCGGTCTATCCTGTCTGATCGCGCCACGCAGGCTGCGCGTCGGGATCCGAACCTGACCATTCCGGAACTGGTGCTTGATCATGTGGCTGGCATCATCCGCTCCAACGGCCGTGATCTGGACGGTGCCTTCAACCGTCTGATGGCCCATAACCAGCTGACAGGGGCTCCGATCTCCATTGAGATGGCCGAACAGGCTCTCAAGGACCTGATCCGCTCCAAGGAACCGCGCCGCATTCGCATCGAAGACATTCAGCGCGTTGTTTCCAAGCACTATAATGTATCCCGCTCGGATCTTTTGTCTTCTCGCCGGACCCGCACCATCGTGCGCCCGCGCCAGATTGCAATGTATCTTTCCAAAATGCTGACGCCACGCTCCCTGCCGGAAATCGGACGTCGCTTTGGTGGCCGGGACCATACCACGGTGCTGCATGCGGTGCGCAAGATCGAGGAGCTGGCATCTTCGGACAATACCTTGCAGCAGGAAATCGAAATGCTGAAACGGAACATCGCCGAATAGCGGTTCCGCCACGCATTACGCTTGATCATGCAGGCGCATTGGCGCTGACATGTGGAAGAAATATGAGGGGATCGCGCCTGAATCGGGTCGATCCCCTTGCCTTATCAGGGAAGAAGGGTCAAAGTTGCTTCCCCGCCATTGCAGGGCATGGTATGGGCAAAAATAGTTCATGTATTGATGTAGGGAATTTGGGATATGAAAGTCACTCTCGAACGGGCAACCCTTTTGAAGTCTCTAAACCATGTCCATCGGGTTGTTGAACGGCGTAACACTATTCCGATCCTGTCCAACGTGATGCTGCGCGCAGAAGGTGGAGACCTGGTTTTCAAGGCAACCGACCTTGATCTGGAAGTGCTGGAGACGGCGCCGGCGATGGTAGAGATCGGCGGAGCAACCACTGTTCCGGCGCATATGCTTTATGACATTGTGCGCAAATTGCCGGACGGATCGCAGGTCACGCTGGAAACCAACGAAGAACAAACCGCATTGGCGATCATTGCCGGTCGCGCGCATTTCACCTTGCAGATCCTGCCGGTCACGGATTTCCCTGATATCACGGCTGGTGAATTTTCGCATCATTTCACCATTCCGGCGCTGGATCTGAAGAAGTTGATCGATCACACCCAGTTTGCGATCTCAACCGAAGAAACTCGCTATTATCTCAACGGTATCTATGTGCATAGCCTTGATATCGATGGCGCCTCGGTGCTGCGTGCCGTTGCCACCGATGGCCACCGTCTGGCACAAGCCCAGCTTCCCGCGCCTGCCGGTGCCCAGGGCATGCCGGGGGTTATCGTTCCGCGCAAGACTGTGTCTGAAGTGCAGAAGCTGATCGAAGATCCGGAAGCCAACATTGCCGTTGAGCTGTCCGAAACCAAAATCCGCCTGACAATCGGTCCGGTGGTGCTGACCTCCAAGCTGATCGACGGCACCTTCCCTGACTATGAGAAGGTGATCCCCAAGGGCAACGACAAGGTCATGAAGATCGAAAACGCCCTGTTCGCTCAGGCTGTTGACCGTGTGTCTACCGTGTCGAACGAACGCGGTCGCGCTGTCAAGCTCAGCCTGCAGCCCAACAGTCTGGTGCTTTCGGTTTCCAACCCGGATTCGGGTACGGCAACCGATGAGCTGACCGTTGAGTATGAATCCGATCCAATGGAAATCGGCTTTAATGCCCGCTATCTGCTGGACATCACCAACCAGTTGGAAAGCGACAGCGCCCAGTTCCGTCTGGCCGATTCCGGCTCGCCAACGCTCATCCAGGACGATGGCGACAACAACACGCTTTATGTGTTGATGCCGATGCGCGTCTAGCAGGGCTCAAGCCTTGCGAAAAAATGAAAGATGCATGGGGCATTTCCATTCGAAATGCCCTATTCTTTTGTGCATGTGATTCTTTCTGTCGCATCCCGTCCTCCAGAGAGCGGCAGATGTCCCCTAAATCAAAGGAAATGCGGCCTTGAATACAGCTTCGATCTGCCCGGACCCGACTGCCCAGCTTCAGCGGCCTGTCGACAGGGTGACGGTCGCATCAATCAGTCTGGCCAATTTCCGCAATTATGCTTCCCTCAGCCTCGGGCTTGATGGCAAGCATGTGGTGCTGACGGGCTCGAATGGCTCCGGCAAGACCAATCTGCTTGAGGCTGTTTCCTTTCTTTCTCCCGGTCGCGGCCTCCGGCGCGTTGCCTATCCAGAGATTGCGCGGGAACAATCGGGTGAAGGCAGTTGGGCCGTTTCGGTTACACTCGATACGCCCTCTGGCGATATCAAACTGGGCACAGGATTGCAGCCGGGCCCGGATGGCAGCCTGCAACGACGCATCCGCATCAATGGTGCCACAGCCAAGTCAGCCGAGAGCCTGTCCGATCATGTCTCCGTGCTGTGGTTGACGCCGCAGATGGACAGTCTGTTTACGGGTGCTGCCTCCGAGCGACGCAAATGGCTGGACCGGATGGTGCTGGCCATCGACAAGACCCACGGCACACGGGTCAACGCCTTTGAAAAGGCCATGCGCCAGCGCAATCGCCTGCTTGACGAAGCTCCCCATGAGAGCGTGTGGCTGGACGGGATCGAAGCACAAATGGCCGAATTCGGCTCAGCCATTGCCACAGCACGGGCTGAATTGATTGCGCTTTTGAACCGCTCTTTGTCGATCCTGCATGGGGAAGAAGGAACAACGGCCTTTCCCAATGCTGTGCTCGATCTGGAAGGGCAGCTGGAGAGCGAGGCCTTTTCGCGACCGGCCATTGAAAGCGAAGAGCATTATCGCTCGGTGCTGCGGCAAGGACGACCACGAGATCGCGCCGCCGGGCGCACCTTGACCGGCCCGCACCGCTCAGATCTGTTGGTTCGCCATGGGCCCAAAGACATGGCGGCAGCCAAATGTTCTACCGGAGAGCAGAAGGCGTTGCTGCTGGGCATTGTGCTTGCCCATGCGCATCTGGTCTCCGAGCGGGCCGGACGCACGCCTCTGGTGCTTCTGGACGAAGTTGCGGCCCATCTGGACGAGACCCGCAGGCTGGCGCTGTTTGATCTTCTGGACCGGCTCGGCTGTCAGGCTTTCGTTACCGGAACGGATGACAGAATCTTTTTACCACTGGGAGAACGAGCAGAACGCTTTAACGTTTCCTGTGGTACAATTCTTCCTCTAGAGTAAGAAGCGAGAAACGGGGTCATTATGGCGCGAAGACGTCGTATTCCTTTTGCCAAATCCAGAAGCAGCCTGATATTCATGTGTATCTCGCTGTTCATTCTTTTGTTGCTGATCACCACCGGCGACTATTTTTCAAAACAGAATGACGACAAGCTGATCGCCACCCTCGATAGTGCCCAGATCAGGAAGGAAGGCCTAAAGCTTTACAATGCCAATTGCCTCAGTTGCCACGGTGTGGGAGGACGCAGCACAAGCTTTGGTCCGGCCCTGATCAACCGGATTTATAGCAAGGGTAATCTTTCGGATCGGGCCTTCATTCAGGCCGTGAATTATGGCGCTCCGCAGCGCAATTGGGATTATGGTCCGATGGACCCTGTGGAAGGTCTGACACAAACAGAAGTCGCCCAGATACTGGCTTATGTCAGATCCGAGCAGGAACGGGCACAGAAGCGCTGATTTCTGCCACTATTATGTGGTATCAAGTGACTTCTTCGCCTTCTGAAGCAAACTCTCCACAACAGGAGGCCGCGATCGCTTCCTGCGATGGCGAGAAGCGGTTGAACGCGGCGAAAAACCTCGTATAAGTGAAGGGTTAGCCGTAGCTTAAGGATGACTGATTCGCATGAGCGATATTGAAAACACCCCCCAGAGTGCAGACGCCGAATATGGCGCTGATTCCATCAAGGTTCTCAAAGGTCTGGATGCCGTTCGTAAACGCCCGGGCATGTATATCGGGGACACGGATGATGGTTCTGGCCTGCATCACATGGTTTACGAGGTGGTGGACAATGCCATCGACGAAGCATTGGGCGGATATGCGGATCTTGTGACCGTAACCCTCAATGCGGACGGCTCGGTGACGGTCACGGATAACGGACGCGGCATCCCGACCGACATCCACCATGAAGAAGGCGTTTCCGCTGCCGAGGTCATCATGACCCAGCTGCATGCGGGTGGTAAATTCGACCAGAACAGCTACAAGGTCTCCGGTGGTTTGCATGGCGTGGGCGTTTCTGTGGTGAACGCGCTTTCGACCAAGCTGAAATTGCGCATCTGGCGCAATGACAAGGAACATGAGATTCATTTCGAGCACGGCAATGCTGTCAGCCCGCTGAAGGAGCTTGGCCCGGCCAACGGACAAAAGGGAACCGAGGTGACCTTTACCCCGAGCCCGGAGACCTTCACCCATATCGAATTCAACTTCGCCACGCTGGAACATCGCCTGCGCGAGCTGGCCTTCCTCAACTCCGGCGTCCGCATCCTGCTGACTGATGATCGCGGTCCGGACAAGGTGCAGGAAGAGATGCTCTATGAGGGCGGTCTGGAAGCCTTTGTGACATGGCTCGACCGCGCCAAGAAGCCGATGATCGAAAAGCCGCTTGCCGTCTCTGCCGAAAAAGATGGTATCACGGTGGAAGCGGCCATGTGGTGGAATGACAGCTATCATGAAAATGTGCTGTGCTTTACCAACAACATTCCCCAGCGCGACGGCGGAACCCATCTGGCCGGTTTCCGCGCGGCGCTGACACGTCAGATCACATCCTATGCGGAGAGCTCCGGGCTGCTTAAGCGTGAAAAGGTCAACCCAAGTGGGGATGACTGCCGCGAGGGCCTTACCTGCGTGCTTTCGGTTAAGGTGCCCGATCCGAAATTCTCGTCCCAGACCAAAGACAAGCTGGTCTCTTCCGAGGTGCGTCCGGTCGTTGAAAATCTGATCAACGCCGCCCTTGGTGAATGGCTGGAAGAGAACCCCAATGAAGGCAAGACGATTGTCTCCAAGGTGGTGGAAGCAGCTGCAGCGCGCGAAGCCGCCCGCAAGGCGCGCGAATTGACGCGCCGCAAAGGGGCGCTCGATATCGCATCGCTCCCCGGCAAGCTTGCCGATTGTCAGGAACGGGACCCGTCCAAATCCGAACTCTTCCTGGTGGAGGGTGATTCCGCTGGCGGATCGGCCAAACAGGGCCGTCATCGCTCCAATCAGGCCATTCTTCCCTTGCGCGGTAAGATTCTCAACGTGGAACGTGCCCGTTTCGACCGGATGCTCTCCAGTCAGGAAATCGGCACGCTGATCACGGCGCTGGGCACCGGCATTGGCAAGGATGAATTCAACCCCGACAAGCTGCGCTATCACAAAATCATCATCATGACTGATGCTGACGTCGACGGCGCCCACATTCGTACCCTGCTGCTTACCTTCTTCTTCAGACAAATGCCCGAGCTGGTCGAGCAAGGTCATCTCTATATTGCCCAGCCGCCGCTCTACAAGGTCAAGCGCGGCCAGTCCGAGCAATATCTCAAGGATGAGCAGGCTTTCGAGGATTATCTGATCAACACGGGCATTGAAGAAGCCGTTTTGACGACCGGATCAAAGATCGAGCGCGCTGGCCGCGATCTGCGGGCTCTGCTCGATGAATCACGCACCTTCTCGGCTACTCTGGAAGGGCTGCATTCGCGTTATAATCGCGCGGTTGTTGAACAATCTGCGATCAGCGGGCTGTTTGATCCGGCGATCAGCGAAGATGAAAAGCTTATCGAAGAAGCTCTTGCACGGGTTTGCCGGCGCCTTGACCGGATGGCCGAAGAGACCGAACGCGGCTGGGAAGGCTACGTCAACGATGACGGATCCTATGTCTTTGAACGCACAGTGCGCGGGGTCAAGGAATCCGCAATTCTCGACGCGGCCTTGCTGAACTCCGCCGATGCCATCAAGCTCAACAAGCTTGGAGAGGATATCAAGGAAAACTTCGACTATGGCACCGTCATGCGTCGCCGCGAAAAGGAATATATCATCTATGGTCCGGGTTCCCTTCTCAAGGAAGTCTATATTCTTGGCCGCAAGGGTATTTCCATGCAGCGCTATAAAGGGCTGGGCGAGATGAACGCCGAGCAGCTTTGGGAAACCACACTGGATCCGGAAGCCCGCACTCTGTTGCAGGTTCGGGTGCAGGAGGCCGATGATGCCGATGACATCTTCGCCAAGCTGATGGGGGACGATGTGGAACCCCGGCGAAACTTCATTCAGGACAACGCCCTCAACGTGGCAAACCTGGATATCTGATCAAGCAAAAGGCGCACAAAGATGCGCCTTTTCTTTTACCCCTCGAATACCCAACCCTTTGCACTTTCTTCTGTTATGGAGGTCCGTCATGCTCGATGCCGATGCCGTTATTGCAAAGCTGGGGATGCAGGCCCACCCGGAAGGTGGCTATTTTGTCGAGACGTTCCGGGATGATGAAGGGCCGGAAGGGCGCGGCCATTCCACAGTCATCTATTATCTTCTAAAGGCTGGAGAGGTTTCCCATTGGCATCGGGTGGATGCGGTGGAAGCGTGGTTCTGGCAGGCGGGCGCTCCTCTTGAGCTGAGCATCGCACAAGAGGGATCTGACAAACTGACCCTTGTCATGGGGCCGGATATTCTGGCAGATGAGCAACCGCAGGGCATTGTGCCGCGGCATGCCTGGCAATCGGCGCGATCCACTGGTGCATGGAGTCTTGTTAGCTGTATGGTTGCGCCGGGCTTTGTGTTTGAAGGCTTCGAGATGGCACCCGATGGCTGGGCCCCGCAAAGCTGAGCCTTTCACGCAACAGTCTTGCTGATCCCGTATCATGTGCAGCCAGTAGATGGTGACAAGCGCGAAACGCTCGGCTATGGTGACGCTAGTTTCACCCCATTGCGGATAATTTGTCGGGAAGGAGGGTATTTATGAGTGTCATGAGTGTCTTCCGGGCACATTGCGGTTGAGCCTTGCGCTCCCCTTGCTTGCCTGGACCAAACGGCCCTGCCGAAAGGCTCGCGCCGCAGGTAGTTTATTGCATAAGGCAAGACAATGACGTCTTTCGATGATTTTCTAAAGCATATACCCGCAAAGTCTGTCGACTCTTCGGATAAATCCACGCATCCAACCACTTTTGATCCCGCACTGGCGGCAAAGCAGAACTGGACGCTCTCCGAGTTGGGCTTTTCCTCCCATTTCATGAGCCAATTGGACATGGAAGAGCTTGAGACGCTCACTCCCTATCGTATCTCCGAGATCCAGCGGTCCATCCTTGTTGGTCTGGGAGAAGCGGGGACACGCTCGCTGCGCACGCCACACAAGGTGCCGACCTCGGCCTTCGGCGTGGGAGACTGGGTTCTGGTCGATCACACCGATCAGATTGCCCGACGTCTTGACCGCGCTCGGAACTGAAGCGCCGTGCCGCAGGGACCGACGTGTCCGAGCAGCTGATGGCGTCCAATGTGGATTTGCTGTTTGTGGTGACATCCTGCAATGATGACTTCAATCTGGCACGGATCGAGCGGTTTCTCGCATTGGCGCGGGATGCTGATGTCACGCCTGTTGTGCTGTTGACCAAGGTGGATCTATGCGAGGATGCCGCACCCTATATCGATCAGGCCAAGGGCCTAATGGACGGGCTTGATGTGCTCGGGCTCAATGCCAAAGATCCCGATGTGGTCGGCCAGCTTGCACCCTGGTGTGGCAAGGGCCAAACCATCGCCATGGTCGGATCTTCCGGCGTTGGCAAGACCACGCTGTTAAATGCCTTTACCGGCCGAAGCGACGCCACGCAGGATATTCGCGAGGATGATTCCAAAGGGCGGCACACAACAACCTATCGCTCCTTGCATCCGACGATCAACGGGGCATGGCTGGTGGATACACCGGGCATCCGTGCGCTGCGCCTGCATGAGAAAAGCACAGGCATCGAACAAGTGTTCGATGACATTCTGGAACTGGCAGGTCAGTGCAAATTCCGCAATTGTCGCCATGAAAATGAACCCGGCTGCGCCATACAAGCCGCCATCAAGGCCGGAGAGCTGGATGCTGCACGCCTTGACCGCTGGCGCAAACTGGAAGCAGAAGACAATCGCAACACCCAAAGCGTTGCCCAAAGCCGCCGCAAGTCCAAGGCTTTCGGCAAGATGGTCAAGAATGCGATGAAGGAATCCGACCGCTTCAAAGGGCGTGATCGCGAGGAATTCTGAGGGTCATTCCGGATCCGATTTATTAGAATAAGAACGCGCAAAATGATTGGAAAGGGGCCAGACCATTGGCCCCTTTTTCATATGCTCTTATACTCGCTCATCGTGCCGAGCAGCGCTGGAATGCTGGCAGGTGTTTCTGCTGGGACGCATCGCTCAAGGCCGTGAATACGGTCGTGATATCCGGATAGGCTTTAACCGCAGGCAACAGCTCATCGGTGTAAAGGCCCGCATTGTCGATTTCAGCCTGAACACCGATGGAGCAGGCTTCTCCCAATGTCGCAGGAACTGCGGCGCGGATCTCAGCGGACTTCAATTCCGTATTGGCCGGAATGGCCACGCCGTAGCGTGCCATGATGTCTATCAGAGCGGATTGGTGCATCTGCTCGGCCCGGATGATGTTCGAGAAGGGGCGCACGGGGCCAAATTTTTCCATCACGGCATCATAGAAGGCTTCTGCGTGATATTCATCCTGCAACGCAGTGATCAGCGCATCCTCGACGGGCTTCGGCACATTGCTTGCTGCGCTGACTGGGCTGGCCAGAAGGCCGGTGGCAACGAGAGCCGAGAGAATGGCGATTCTGCTGGTCTTGATGGTCATGATCTGTCTCCTCCAAAAGGATCGTTAGTTTCGATATTTTGAATATATCAATCCTTTTCAGGTAAAACAGGGCAGCTGGCAGGTGTTGTGTACTCACACAGTCTGATTGTGTAATCCTCTGTCGCAGATGACGAGAACCGCACAATTACGCCATTTTATCCCGTCGCTTTGGGCAAGAGAAAGGCTGAGGCGCCGCAAAGCGCCCCAGCCCTATCCAAACCTTCGGCAGATCACATCTTACTTGGAATAAGCAACGACCTTCTGGCATTGCTCGCCCAGACCTTCAACACCGAGGCGCACTTCATCGCCCGCCTTGAGGAATTGCGGAGGGGTCATGCCCATACCGACCCCGGGAGGAGTGCCGGTGGTGATGATATCGCCGGCATGCAAAGTGATGAAACGGCTGAGATGGGCGATGATCTGCGGCACAGTGAAGATCATGCGGGCCGTTGTGCCGCGCTGCTTGGCTTCGCCGTTAACGTCGAGCCAGAGATCCAGCTTTTGCGGATCGGCAATCTCGTCACGGGTCACCAGCCAGGGGCCGATAGGTCCAAAGCCATCACAGGATTTGCCCTTGATCCACTGGCCACCATGATTGTTCTGGAAATCCCGCTCGGAAATGTCATTGACGACGCAATAGCCAGCCACGGCATCAAGTGCGTCTTCCTCGCTGATATGGCGAACGGTCTGATTGATCACGACACCCAGTTCGACCTCCCAGTCGGTGTGGGAGGAGCCCTTGGGCAACATCACCGCGTCGTTGGCTCCGGTAGGTTCGCAGGCTTTCATAAACACGATCGGGTTTTCCGGAGGCTCGATCCCTACCTCTGCGGCATGGTCGCTATAATTGACGCCAATACAGAAGATGCGTCGCACATTGCCGACACAAGGAGCAATGCGCACCCCTTCGGGGACTTTCGGCAGAGCGGCCAAATCCAGATCCGCAATGGTCTTGAGAGCATAGGGAGACAATTCATCCGGTCCCAGATCATCCATATGGGCGGACAAATCGCGCCCGATGCCGTCGGCATCCAGTATCGCCGGTTTCTCGGCCCCTTCTTCACCATATCTGAAAAGCTTCATGCACAGGTCCTCCTTGGGCAATTCTTTGATTCTGAAATCGGGCCGCACGACAGATCCGCGCACAGCCCTGTAAGTAGGTGAGCCCTCCCCTGCGATGACGATTGGGAAGGCTTGATCCTTATGGGATCAGTACCAGTGATCCGGTGGTTTTGCGGCTCTGCAAATCGATATGCGCCTTGGCCGCGTCGGCCAGCGCATATTCAGTCGGGTCGGCGATTTTGATGGCGCCGGAAGCAATCGCTGCGAAGAAATCATTGCTTGCCGCCTCAAGAGCGGCTCGCGTGGGAATGAAATGGCCCAAGGTCGGGCGGGTCACCATCAGGGACCCCTTGCTGGCCAGAATGCCCAGATTGACACCATCCACTGCGCCCGATGCATTGCCGAAACTGACCATCAGGCCACGTGGACGCAGGCAATCCAGACTGTCTTCAAAGGTATCCTTGCCGACACCGTCGAAGACCACTGGAAGCTTGGCACCATCAGTGATGGCCTTAACTCGTTCCGGAGCCGATTCGGTGCGGTAATTGATGACATGATCACAGCCCAGTGCCTTGACGAGATCGGCCTTTTCTTCCGAGCCGACCGTACCAATGACCGTAGCGCCTAGCGCTTTGAGCCATTGCACCGCAATCTGGCCAACGCCACCGGCTGCGGCATGGAAAAGCACTGACTCGCCCTGTTGTACCGGATAGATCTGGCGAATAAGATATTGCACCGTCAAACCCTTGAGCAAGCAGGATGCGGCCTGCTTTGCGGTGATGCTGGTAGGCAGAAGCACCGCCGTTGCGCCATCGATGATATTGTGGGTCGCATAAGAGCCGATGGGGCCGGAGCAATAGGCCACCCGATCACCCGCCTTCACATGCGCAACGCCGTCGCCAACCGCTTCGACCAATCCGGCAGCTTCGCCACCGAGCCCGGTTGGCATGGGCAGTTGATAAAGCCCCGAGCGGTGATAAGTATCGATGAAATTGACGCCAATCGCCTCATGGCGCACAAGGATCTGACCCGGCTTCAACTCTGGCAGATCGCGCTCCACAAGCTGCATCTGCTCGGGACCGCCATGGGCGTTGATTTCAATTCGCGTCATCTTGCTCATCAGATCCTCCGATCGTGATTTTGGTTTTTCTTGCCTGTAGTCTATGAAACTATGCCAGCGCCTCAAAATTGCAACGCCTTTTCTGTTTCTGGGTGGAGCTTTCAAGACACAGCAAGAATTTGGTCACCGCCTTATGTTAAAAGGGATCAAAGTCACAGCCGGAAGTTTATATGCCACATCCACGTACCTTGTTTGATCCCCCTGCCCGACATTTGGCCAGAGCCAGTTATGTTCTTATTCCTCTCGGGTTTCTCGGGTTTACGATCAGTGCCTTTGCACTGACACTGGGTGGTGTGTGGGTTTGGGCAGGTGCGTTTGGCTGGTTTCTTTGCGGCCTGTTGGGAGCAGTGCTTGCTTTGCGCACCGGAAGTCGACCCGGAATGTTGCCCGAAAAGGAAGAAACCCTGCGCGCCCAACTCGAACAGCTCGACATGGCCTGCGAGGGGCTGCTGGACCAGAATTGGGAATTGCGCGAAGCCGAGCAGAAATACAAGGCGCTGCTCAATCGGCAAGGTGACATCATTCTGCATCTGGATGAAAAGGGCGGCATCCTGTTTGCCAATGATCCTTTTAGCCAATATTTCGAAAGCGAATCGAAGCGCTCTCCCTTTAAGCCCGAGGCAAGTGGGGACGAAGAAGGAGATGCTGACAGCGCTAAAGACCATTGCACAGACCATAGCTTGGGACATGATCCACTTTGGGAGCGGCAGATAGAAACCCGGATTGGTCCGCGCTGGTTCCGCTGGACCGAGACGCTGGTGCGCTCGATCCATAAAGAGACCGGCACTCGTCTTGTCATCGCGCGCGATATAACGGCCTTTCGCGAAGTGGAAGCCGCCAGCGAAGCAAAATCCCGCTTTCTTGCCACCATCAGCCATGAAATGCGCACGCCACTCAATGGCATTATCGGCATGGCCAATCTGCTGGAATCAACACCCCTGTCATCGGAGCAGTCCAGCTACAGTCAGGCTTTGAGGCAATCGGGCACAGCGCTGCTGGCTCTGGTCAATGATGTGCTGGATCTGTCGCGCATCGAAGCAGGCAAGATGACGTTGACCTATGAATGGACCTCTCCAGCACGCCTGATGGAAGATGTGGTTGAGCTGCTTGCGCCCGATGCGCAGGAGAAAGGCCTGTCCGTAGCATCGTGGATCGGGGCCAATGTTCCAGACAAGCTGTTGATCGATCCGGTGCGTGTGCGGCAGATTCTGGTGAATCTTCTGGGCAACGCGATCAAATTCACCCCTGACGGGGCGGTCAATCTCTCCCTTTCCTGTGAATCTGAACCACAAGAAGGCGAAATGGTAACGCTCTTGATGTCTGTGCGCGACACCGGGCCGGGCATTGATGAAGAATTGCAAACGCGCCTGTTTGAGGAGTTCGAGCAAGCCGATACCACCCGCGCCCGCCAGCATGAGGGGTCGGGTCTTGGTCTGGCCATCTCCCGCAGGCTGGCCCGTATGATGGAGGGGGATATCGAGTTATCGAGCCTTCCGGGCAAAGGGTCAACCTTCACCCTGCATATTGAGGCAGCCTGGCTCAATGATGAAGGCGAAGAGGCCTCCTCGGATTCTCTTCCCATCAAGGACGCAACAAGCGCCCTTAACGGGCAAAGTCTGGTGGGTATCGACCTGACCAAGGCAGATGAACGCGCGCTCTTTTCCTATTGTCAGGACTGGGGCATGACCTTTCATTCCTTCACTCATGCGCAATGGAAAAGAGAAGGCGGCGCGCTGTCGCCGGACCATCTGCTGATCAATGGAGCCGAGCCGGACAAGGCCTCCGACATCATTGCCGACTTTGACCCGATGCGGGGTGGACGGCTGACACGCCCCCTGCCACGCAGCCGGATCATTCTGCTAGAGCCAAGTGAACGCAAGGTCATCCCGCAGATGCGCAACAGCGGTATCCTTGCCTATCTGGTCAAACCAATCAGGCAGCTCTCCTTGCAGCAGTCCCTGCTGGGCCATCCACATGGGCAGGATAGCAAGCAGTTGGATGACCTGATGACGGATCCTTCCAGCGTCCCGCAAGGCCCTGTCAGCAGCCCATCCACATCCGGGAAAAGTGTCCCGGTTTCTATACCAGGCCCAAAAGGCGGCGCAGATGGGGGGCGCGGCGAGCGCCTGCGCATCCTGCTGGTCGAGGATAACGAGATCAACGCGCTGCTGGCACGGACGGTTCTGGAAAAAGCTGGCATGGATGTCCATCTTGTCTCTTCGGGACAGGCCGCGCTTGATGCCTACAAGCAGAAACAGCCCTTCAAACTGGCTCTTCTGGATCTGCATATGCCAGATATGGATGGCTTGAGGCTCTTTGATGCCATGCAGGCTCAAGATGCAGCCAACGGGCGCTCCATTCCCAAGATTGCTTTTACCGCCGACGCCTTGCAGGAAACCAGAGAAACCTGCCTTTCCCGGGGCTTCAGCGCCTATATCGTCAAGCCGGTCCAGCCCGAAGATCTTGTCGAAATTATTCGAAGCGTGCTTGATTAAAAGCTCAAATGTCACAAAACTGTACTATAATTTCTTTACCCCTGCCGCAGAAAAGCGGCAGCTGTTGCTTCCTGTCTGAAAAGATTCGAAGCGTATTTGACCGTTGTTCATACAGTCTTTCGTTGAAGAAGCTGTATTAAATCAAATACCTGTTTTTTCGCCTGTGTTAGACGACACGGGCAGACAAAAGGCCTGCGAACAAGACAGGCTACCAATATTCGACAATTTAGCGCAGCGAATCACTCGCCCGGCTCTTGATCGTCTAGGAGGACGAACGTGATGGCCATGCAGGATAATCACAGCGATTGCGACCCTGAGAGGACGCAATGGCAAAATCCGCCTGTATTAAAGCCCAATTTGTCCAGCAAGCTGCTCGCGGCTTTGCGGCGCAATCGCCTGAGAGACGGCTATCCGATCAGCTCCAAGCCCATAACCCTTGGTCGCGTAGGCTCGCTTGAAATCCGCCTCGCCCAGACCGAGCGGGAAATACGCAAGGCCCAACGCCTGCGCTATAAAGTCTTCTACAAGGAGATGGCAGCCAAGCCGGATAGCCAGACCAAATTCACGCGCCGCGATGCAGATGCCTATGATGCGATCTGCGACCATCTTCTGGTGCTGGATCATGATTCACCCAAGAAAAAGTTCCGCCGGCTTGAGCCGCGCATTGTAGGTACCTACCGTTTACTGCGGCAGGAAATGGCCAATCTTTACGGCGGTTTCTATACGGCCTCAGAATTCAAAATCGGCTCCATTCTCGAAGCCCATCCGGATCGACGCTTTCTGGAGCTGGGGCGCTCCTGTGTGCTGAAGGAATATCGCACCAAGCGCACCATCGAACTGCTGTGGCAGGGCATCTGGGCCTATGTGCAGATCCACAAGATCGATGTCATGATCGGCTGCGCCTCCATTATGGGAACAGATCCCAAGGAGTTGGCAGAACCGCTGACATTCCTGTCCAAGCTGGGTAAGGCCCCTGAAGAATGGTCGGTTGATGCTTTGCCGCATATCAGCCTGCCCCTTGAGCAGATGGACCCGGCGGCCATCAATGACAAGGCCGCGTTGCGCCGCCTGCCTCCTCTGTTGAAGGCCTATATGCGCCTCGGCTGCTATTTCAGCAACAACGCCATGGTCGACCATCAGTTCGGCACCACCGATGTACTGATCATTCTGCCGCTGGAAAATATCGATACCAAATATATCGAGCATTACAGCACAACGAATGTCAAAGACGCAGTCGCCATGCATCAATTTCAGTAGAGGGCGCTGCTCCGCCACCTCGGGCAAAGCGGAATAGCAGATATACAAAAGGGAAGCATCAAGCTTGATGCTTCCCTTTCTTTTTTCATGTTGCAATCCGGGGGTAATCAAACACCCAGATTATAGGCGGCCAGTGCAGCCATGTTGACGATGTCGACATCCTTGGCTCCAAGTGGCAGAATCTGAACCGGCTTGTCCAGCCCCACCAGAAGAGGCCCCAAAATGGTAGCGCCACCGAGTTCCTGCAACATCTTGGTCGAAATGGATGCAGCGTGGAAGGCTGGCATCACCAGCACATTGGCAGCGCCGGACAGACGGCAGAAAGGATAAGCTTTCATCAAATCCGGATTGAGCGCCACATCTGCAGCCATTTCACCATCATATTCGAAGTCAACCCGGCGACGGTCCAGTATCTTGACCGCTTCGCGCATATTCTCCGACCGTTCTCCGGCCGGATGGCCGAAGGTCGAGTAGGCCAGCATGGCAACCCGAGGCTCGATACCGAGCTTGCGGGCGACACCGGAGGTTTCTTCGGCAATATCGGCCAGTTCCTGCGCTGTCGGCATTTCATTGACGGCCGTATCAGCCACCAGAACCGTACGCCCTTTACAAAGAGCGATGGTAACGCCGATCACCCGATGACCCGGATGCGGGTCAATGACCTTCTGTACATCTTCCAGCACAATGGAATAATTCCGCGTGACACCGGAAATCATCGCATCCGCATCCCCCATGGCAATCATGGACGCCGCGAAGATGTTGCGATCATTATTCACCATGCGTAAGCAGTCACGATGAAGATAACCCTGACGCTGCAAACGATGATAGAGATGTTCCGCATAGGCCTCACCCCGTTCGGAGAGACGCGCATTGACCACTTCAATGCCGGGGCGATTCAGGTCGATGCCTGATTCTTCTGCGGTTTTGAAGATCTGCTTATCACGTCCGACAAGGATCGCCGTGCCCAACTGATCGTTGGCAAAGGCAACCGCTGCACGGATGACCTGCTCCTCTTCCCCTTCGGTGAAAACAACCCGCTTGGGATTGCGGCGTACTTTGGAATAGACCCCCTGCAGGGTTGAAGCCAGCGGATCGCGTCTTGCATGAAGCTGTTGCGCATAGGCATCAAGATCGACAATCGGTTTGCGGGCAACGCCGGTTTCCATGGCCGCCTTGGCGACAGCCGGAGGAATGGTGCTGATCAGGCGCGGATCAAACGGCACCGGAATGATGTAATCCGGGCCGAATTTGGGTCGATTGCTACCCTGATAGGCACTCACCACTTCATCGGGTACGTCTTCCTGTGCCAACGAGGCAAGCGCACGGGCAGCCGCCACTTTCATTTCATCATTGATGCCGGTTGCCCGCACATCCAGCGCACCGCGGAAGATATAAGGGAAGCCCAGAACATTGTTGACCTGATTGGGATAATCCGACCGGCCCGTAGCGACGATAGCGTCAGGACGGGCTGACTTGGCTTCTTCCGGTGTGATTTCCGGATCCGGGTTGGCCATGGCAAAAATGATCGGCGACGGGGCCATTTCAGCCACCATATCCGGAGTCAACGCACCCTTGACCGATACGCCGAAGAACACATCAGCGCCTTTGAGGGCTTCTGTCAGGCTGCGCGCATCCGTGGGAACCGCGTGTTTTGATTTCCACTGGTTCATGCCTTCCTTGCGGCCTTCATAAATCGGGCCCTTGGTGTCGCAAAGAATGACATTCTCATGAGGAATGCCCATGGCCTTGACCAGCTCGATGCAGGCAATCCCCGCCGCTCCGGCGCCGTTGCAGACAACTTTGGTGTCCTTGAGTTCACGACCGGTCAGTTGCAGGGCATTGAGCAAACCGGCTGCGGCGATGATAGCCGTGCCATGCTGGTCGTCATGGAATACCGGAATATCCATGAGTTCCTTGAGCTGCTGCTCGATGATAAAGCATTCCGGTGCCTTGATATCTTCAAGGTTGATGCCTCCAAAAGAAGGCCCAAGATAGCGCACGGCGTTGATGAAATCATCCGGATCCGATGCATCGACTTCAAGGTCGATGGAATCCACATCGGCGAAGCGCTTGAACAGCACTGCCTTGCCCTCCATCACCGGCTTGGACGCCAGCGGGCCCAGATTTCCAAGACCAAGAATGGCCGAGCCGTTGGAAATCACGGCAACGATGTTGCCACGCGCCGTATAATCAAATGCGGTTGAGGGATCCTCTGCAATTGCTCGAACCGGAGCTGCGACGCCGGGCGAATAAGCCAGAGAAAGATCGCGTTGCGTTGCCATGGGTTTGGTTGCAACAATTTCGATTTTCCCCGGTCTGCCCTTCTGATGGAAGTCCAAGGCCTCCTCATCCGTCACAGTCACACTAATAATAGGGTTGTCCTGATCCACCTTCACTGTAGTCTCCAATCATTTTTGGTAGAGCTTTTTTGAAAAGCTTCTTATCCTTTGGCTACTCAGTCACACTTCGCACAAAAACAATCCTCCAGTATATGCGAATAATCAAAAATATGATTTTTGTTTATGACCGGTCGAATTCTCAAGAGCAATTGTAGGGGCCCTTCTGTCCATCGCCATAATAGGGTAAGCAGTTATTCACATTACACCTTCGGCTGAGGTGAAACAATTCGCCAAAATGGCTCAGTGCTGGCTCTCTTGCATATCCCTTGATAGATTGCCGCCGATTGGCACCTAAAGATTCGCGATTAACACGGAAGCACCAGATCATTCATGTCGAGCGCCGGGCAAGAAAAACCATCCTCAAAAGCATCTCCATCTGCAAAGGCTACGCCGATGATGGAGCAATTTATCGAGATCAAAACGGCCAATCCGGACAGCCTGCTGTTCTATCGTATGGGCGATTTCTACGAGCTTTTCTTTGATGATGCGCGCGAAGCGTCCCAAGCGCTCGGCATCACACTGACCAAACGCGGCAAGCATCTGGGGAAAGACATTCCGATGTGTGGCGTGCCGGTGCATGCGGCCGAGGGCTATCTGGAGCGGCTGATTGCCCTTGGCTACAAGGTGGCCGTTTGCGAGCAGACCGAAGATCCGGCGGAAGCCAAGAAACGCGGTGCAAAATCTGTGGTTAAGCGCGATGTTATCCGCCTGATCACGCCAGGTACCCTGACCGAAGACAGCTTGCTGGATGCGTCCAGTTCCAACTATCTGGCCGCCGTTGCCCGCGTTAAATCGGGCGATGAAGGGCAGCTTTATGGTCTTTCCTGGTTGGAACTTTCCACCGGCGATTATGGCGTTCTGGCGCTTGATCATCTGCGGCTGGGGGCAGAGCTTGCACGGATTGATGCGCGCGAGGTGATCATTGCCGATCACATGCTGATGGATGAAGACATCCGCCCACTGACGGACACACTGCGCGCCAGCTTCTCACCTGTCCCGCGCGCCTTCTTTGACGGGGCGACGGCTGAAGACCGATTGCTGGACTATTTCGGCCTCTCGACGCTGGATGGCCATGGTCATTATCAGCGTGTCGAGCTGATGGCTGCCAGTGCCATTCTCGCCTATGTCGAGAAGACCCAGCTTGGTGCACGACCTCCTCTCAACCCGCCGCAACGCGAACTTTCGGGCCGTACCATGGCGATTGATTCGGCGACGCGGGCCAACCTCGAACTGGTGCGTACGCTTTCGGGTGACAAGAAAGGCAGCCTGCTTTCCATCATCGACCAGACGGTCACCGGCGGCGGCTCACGCATGCTGGCGGCTCGTCTTTCTGCGCCGCTTGCGGAACTGGACCCAATTCTGGCACGGCAGGATTCGGTTGGCTGGTTCCTTGAAAATAGCTGGATACGCGAGGATCTGCTTGAAGATCTCAAGGCGGCACCGGATATGCCGCGCGCGCTTTCCCGGCTCGCCCTGGATCGTGGTGGCCCCCGCGACATGGGCGCCATCCGTAGCGGTTTCGCCACTGTTTTTGCTCTTATGGATCATCTGGCCTCCGCCCATACGGAAACGGCCCTGCCCAGCGAGCTTGCAAGCGCACAGGCCGCGCTTTCTGCCATGCCGCAAGAGCTCGGGCAACTTCTGAGCAATGCGCTGGATGATGAAATGCCACTGCAAAAGCGCGATGGCGGCTTTGTGCGTTCCGGCTATGACGAGAGCCTTGACGAGCTGCGCTCCCTGCGCGACGAAAGCCGTCGGGTGATTGCGTCGCTACAGGCCAACTATGCAGAGCAGACCGACATCAAGTCGGTGAAAGTCAAGCATAACAATGTGCTGGGCTATTTCGTCGAGGTCACGGCAAACAATGCCGACAGGCTGATGACGGCACCGCTGAATGAGACCTTCATCCATCGCCAGACTCTGGCCAATGCGGTGCGCTTTACCACCACGGAGCTCGCCGATCTTGAGGCACGCATCGCCTCTGCCGGTGCCAAGGTGGTGGCCATCGAGCTTTCCATATTTGATCAGCTGCGTGACGCGATCCTTGCCTCTCAAGACCTGATCAAGCAGGCTGCGCAGGCAATTGCCGTGTTGGATGTGTCCATCGCTCTGGCCCGCCTTGCCGAGGAGCGCAACTATTGTCGTCCGCGCGTGGATGGCAGCCTTGCCTTTGACATCCACAATGGGCGACATCCGGTCGTCGAGATCGCTCTACAGAAGGATGGCAGCGATCCCTTCGTCGCCAACGACTGCGACCTCAGCCCCAAGGACAGTCACCTGCATGGACGGATCTGGTTGATGACCGGCCCGAACATGGCCGGTAAATCGACCTTTTTGAGACAGAATGCGTTGATCGCCATATTGGCGCAGATGGGCTCGTTTGTTCCGGCTGACGCGGCACATATCGGCCTTGTCGACCGGCTTTTCTCTCGCGTTGGCGCTGCCGATGATCTGGCGCGTGGCCGCTCCACCTTCATGGTGGAAATGGTCGAAACCGCAGCCATTCTCAATCAGGCCGGGGAGCGTTCTCTGGTGATCCTTGATGAAATCGGGCGCGGCACGGCCACTTTTGACGGCCTCTCCATTGCCTGGGCGACCATAGAGAATCTGCATGAGGTCAATCGTGCCCGTGCTCTGTTTGCCACCCATTATCACGAGCTGACCGTGCTGCATGAAAAGCTGCCACGGCTCATCAATGCCACGGTGAAGGTCAAGGAATGGCAGGGGGATGTGGTGTTCCTGCATCAGATCGTGCCCGGTGCAGCGGACCGCTCTTATGGTATTCAGGTTGCCAAGCTGGCGGGCCTGCCCGATGGGGTCATTGCACGTGCCCGCGACGTGCTGCAGCATCTGGAAGAAGGAGACCGCCAGTCACCGGCGGCTACCATCGATGATCTGCCGCTCTTTTCGGTATCCATGCAGAAGCAGGAGCTGGTCGAAGCGGAGCCGGATGCCTTGAGGGATACGCTACAAGTGATCGATCCGGATGATATGAGCCCGCGTGAAGCCCATGAGGCGCTTTACAAGCTCAAGGCCCTGCTTCAGGGTTAAGAGGGCGGCAGGCGGACAGTCAGACGCATAAGTCCGGCTTTTCCCTGTATGCTCTCATTTGCGCTTCATTGCGCCTATATTATAGTAAATACAGAGATATTTTGGCCAATTTAACCAGAAATCAAATCTATTTGTGCCATGGATGCCGTTAGCGGAAAGAGACAAGGCGAAAAAACATGATCATTGCCCCCCAGAATGACGGTCTGATTGACTTTGATGCCACCAAGGCGAAACTGGAACAAATTGTTGTCGAGCATGGGGGAGATGCTTCCGACTTCAAGACAAGAGCCGAGATACTGCAGCTTTTCAAGGATGTCTTGCAGAAGGGGCGCGCCCGAGCAGAAACCCTGCTGAATGAAGATGGTCTTGGCATCCTGTGTGCCATTCGTCTCTCCTATCTGGAAGATCAGATCATCACGCTGATCTATCGCTTTGCCATTGAGCATGTCTATCCGGCTGAAAATCCTTCTTCTTCCGAGCATCTGTCCGTGGTGGCCGTGGGCGGCTATGGCCGCGCCACTCTTGCGCCCCATTCCGATATCGACCTTTTGTTTTTGCTACCCTACAAGCAGACGCCTTGGGGCGAGAGTGTCGTTGAATATATTCTCTATATGCTGTGGGATCTGGGCCAGAAGGTTGGCCATGCCACCCGCACGCTGAATGAGTGCGTGCGCCTGTCGCGCAGCGACATGACGATCCGCACCGCGATCCTTGAAGCCCGCTTCATTGATGGCGAGAAAAAGCTCTATGATGAGCTGATCGAGAAGTTCGACAAGGATGTGCTGCGCAACACTTCAGCCGAATTCATTGCGGCCAAGCTGGCCGAACGCGACGCCCGCCATAATCAGCAGGGCAATTCGCGCTATATGGTCGAACCCAATATCAAGGAAGGCAAAGGCGGCCTGCGCGATATCCAGACCCTGTTCTGGATCGGGCAATATGCCTATCGCGTGCGCCGCGCCCGCGCGCTGATCAAGGCGGGGGTTTTCACCGAAGAGGAATATAACCGCTTCAAGAAGGCCAACAACCATCTCTGGACCGTGCGCTGTCATTTGCATTTCTTGACAGATCGGCCGGAAGAGCGTCTCTCGTTCGATGTACAGCGCGAGCTTTCCACGCGCCTTGGCTATCGCAAGCGCCCCGGACAGAACGGGGTCGAACGCTTCATGAAGCATTATTTCCTTGTTGCCAAGGAAGTGGGCGAGATCACACGTATTTTCTGCTCGGCGTTGGAAGAGGATTTCGGACAATCCGCGCCGGGCATCAATCGCTTTTTTGCCGCCATTCCGATTCCTTCTCCGTTCAAGCGACGCAAGGTGCGCAATGCAGAAGGGTTCCTCATCGATCACGGGCGCATTTCCGTGGAGAGTGCGGAGACATTTACGTCAGATCCGCGCAATCTTCTCAAGATTTTCGAGTTGGCCGATCGGGAGAATGTGTCTTTCCATCCTGATGCTATGCAGGCCATTCATCGCAATCTCAATCTCATCGACAATGATCTGCGCAATGATCCCGAGGCCAATGCCATATTCCTGCGTATTCTTACCTCGCGCAATGACCCCGAAAGCATCCTGCGTCGCATGACCGAATCCGGCGTTCTGGGCAAGTTCATTCCCGAATTTGGTCGCATCGTCGCGATGATGCAATTCAACATGTATCACCATTATACGGTGGACGAGCATTTGTTGCGTGCAGTGGGCATCCTCTCGGAGATTGAAAAGCAGGAGCTGGGCGATGAACATCCGCTGGCCCATGATTTCGTGCTCGATATCAAAGACCGCCTTGTGCTTTATGTCGCGGTGTTCCTGCATGACATCGCCAAAGGCCGTCCGGAAAGCCACTCCACCGCTGGCGCCAAGGTGGCGCTGGAGCTTTGCCCGCGCCTGGGGCTGACCGAAGAACAGACCGAACAGGTTTCCTGGCTGGTGCTGGAACATCTGACCATGAGTCAGGTTTCCCAGTCGCGCGATCTATCCGACCGCAAGACCATTCTCGACTTCTGCGCCGTGGTGCAAACCATGGAACAGATGCGCATGCTGCTGATTCTGACCATTGCCGATATCAAGGCCGTTGGGCCGGGTGTCTGGAACGGCTGGAAGGGACAATTGCTGCGCACGCTTTATTCTGAAGCCGAACCGATTTTGACTGGCGGCCATTCGCAGAAGAGCCGCGATGCGCGCGTCGCTGCCATGAAGGAGCGTGTCGCGTCGCGCCTCTCCGACTGGAATGCAGCCGACGTCGAAAATTACCTCAATCTGCATTACGAAGCCTATTGGTCGCGCACCGACGTGGACAGCGCGGTGGAACATGCCGAGTTGATCCGTCAGGCCGACAAGGAAAACCAGAAGGTCGCCACGGCCATCAAGCCTTACGAATTCGAAGGCATCACCGAAATCACGATACTGGCGCCAGACCATCCGCGCCTGCTGTCCATGATTGCTGGTGCCTGCGCCGCAGCGGGGGCCAATATTGTTGATGCCATGGTCTTCACCACCACTGACGGGCGAGCGCTGGATACCATCCTGATCAATCGCGAATTCGATGAAGATCGTGACGAACGCCGTCGGGCCAACCGGATCGTTGATCTGCTGGTGCAGGTGCTCAAGGGCGAAACCCGCCTGCCACCTCTGGTCAAACAGAAAGAAGGGCACAAGAAGCGCTTCAAGACCTTCCGGACCAAATCCAAGGTTTCCGTCAACAATGAGCTTTCCAACCGATCAACGGTTGTCGAGGTCGAAGGCATGGATCGCTCGGGGCTGCTATCCACCCTCACGCGAACCCTATCTGCGCTCAATCTCGATATAGCCTCGGCGCACATCACCACCTATGGTGAGCGCATTGTGGATGCTTTCTATGTGACAGACCTGACGGGGGCCAAAATCACCAACCCCGACCGCAAAAAAGCCATCGAAGAGCGCATGATGGAGGCCTTGACGGGCAAACCCAAGGAAGAGCCCAAGCGATAAATTCGTTTCATGGGCTCCTTGGGCTATCTGAAAACAAGCTGTTGCCAGCCCTAGGATTGGCATTGATTGTGCCCTCAAGCGCACTATAAGTGCTTTCGGCTGGCTCCTTTGTCAGCGGAATTGCGGAAGGATAAGGCATGTCGATGCTGAAGAATTTCGCCACCGTCGGGGTGGCAACGCTTGCAAGCCGTGCGTTGGGCTTTGTCAGGGATATATTGATCGCTGCCAGCCTCGGCTCGGGGCCTGTCGCCGATGCCTTCTTCGTGGCCTTCCGCCTGCCGAACCTGTTTCGCCGCCTCTTTGCCGAAGGGGCGTTCAACTCGGCCTTCATTCCCATTTTTGCAGGCTCCCTACAGGAAGACGGACCGCAGGGCGCGCGGCGCGTGGCCGAAGAAATTCTGGCTGGCCTGCTTTTTGTGCTACTGATCTTCACGGCGCTATCAGAGCTGGCCATGCCATGGATGATCCATATTCTGGCACCGGGCTTTAACGAAGATCCGAGCAAATTCGACCTAGCCGTTGTGCTGACGCGGATCACCTTTCCCTATCTTTTATGCATGTCGGTGATTGCCTTTCTTTCGGGCATTCTCAATTCCCTCGGCCGCTTTGCTGCAGCCGCCTTTGCGCCGGTATTGCTCAATGTGGTGCTGATTGGCACCCTTATGCTGATCCTGTTGGTCAAGGCGGAAAACGGAGCCACGGCCGGATATTTTCTGGCATGGGGTGTGTTTGTTGCCGGCTTTGTGCAGTTGGCCGCTCTTGTCTGGGCGCTCCTGCGCTCTGGCTTCGGTTTGCATCTACGCCGACCGGCCTATACGGCCAATGTCAAGAAACTGCTCAAACTGGGCGTTCCGGGCATCGTTGCGGGCGGGGTGACACAGCTCAATATCACCATCGGCACCATCATCGCGTCCTTTCAGGCGGGTGCGGTGTCCTATCTCTATTATGCCGACCGCATTTATCAGCTGCCGCTTGGTGTGGTGGGGATCGCCATCGGCGTAGTGCTGCTGCCGGACCTGACGCGCAAGGTCAGAGCGCAGAATGAAGCTGCGGTGGATCATGCCCAGAACCGGGCAATGGAATTTGCCATGTTCCTGACGCTGCCCGCAGCTGTCGCACTGGCCGTTGTGCCCGGACCGATCATCGAAGTGCTGTTCCAGCGCGGCCAGTTCACCGAGCATACCACCAGCATGACGTCCATGGCACTGGCAGCCTATGCTTTCGGCCTGCCCGCCTTCGTGCTCAACAAGGTGCTGTCGCCGGGCTTCTTTGCACGCGAAGATACCAAAACTCCAATGAAATTTGCCACCGTTGGCATGATTATCAATGTCGGTGGTTCACTTCTGCTGTTCCCCTTCTTCCAGCATGTGGGCATCGCCGTAGCCACAACGAGTGCTGGCTGGATCAACACGCTGCTGTTGGGCATCACGCTCTGGCGCAGAGGTCATTTTCATGCTGATGCTCTTCTGATCAAGCGCCTGATCATGTTTTCCCTTTCTTCCCTTATCATGGGTGGCGGGATTTACTGGCTAGCCGATTATCTCGCCCCCTGGTTCGACGCCCCGCTGCTGGCAACGCGGATCGGCGCGCTGGCAGCGCTCGTCGGTGCGGGGATGGCATTGTTTCTCATCGCCGCGATTGGCACTGGCGCCTTCTCTCTTTCCGAGTTCAAAAACCGCCTTCGCCGTAAAGGATGACGACAAAACGGTTATCGGTTGCAGGAATTGTCTTGCATCCGCCCTGCTCTTGTCCGATAACGCCCGAAGCCGCATTGGTCCCGCCGCGCTCATCTGACGTGGAATATGTGACAGTGCGGCGTCTTTTTAACCTCCCCCTCGCGCTTCCAACCGCCTGGGCAACATCACGAGGATTGATCATGGCCATTTTCGAGCCACGCGTTTTCTCCGGCATTCAGCCATCGGGCAACCTGCATCTGGGCAACTATCTTGGTGCCATCACTCGCTTTGTCGAGTTGCAGTCGTCCTACAATTGTATTTTCTCTGTCGTTGACATGCATGCAATCACCGTTACGCAAGACCCTGAAGGGTTGATGCGTCGCACCCGCGAAGTGACTGCAGGCTTTCTCGCTTCGGGCATCGACCCGGAGAAGCATATCGTGTTCAACCAGAGCCGTGTTTCCGCCCATGCCGAACTGGGCTGGATCTTCAACTGCGTGGCACGGATGGGTTGGCTCAACCGCATGACCCAGTTCAAGGATAAAGCAGGCAAGAACCGGGACAATGTGTCCACCGGACTGTTTGTTTATCCCAACCTGATGTCTGCCGATATTCTGGTTTACAAGGCCACGCATGTGCCAGTTGGTGAAGACCAGAAGCAGCATGTAGAACTGTGTCGCGACACCGCGCAGAAATTCAACGTCGATTATGCAGAGCGCATCGCTGCGCTGGGCTATGGCGTGGAGAATGTTGGTCGTAACGAGACAACCGATCCAGAACAGGTCTTCTTCCCGATGACCGAACCGCTGATCGGCGGCCCGGCACCGCGTGTGATGTCCCTGCGTGATGGTACCAAGAAGATGTCTTCTTCGGATGCATCGGACAAGGCACGCATCAACATGACCGATGATGCCGATGCGATTGCCCTCAAGATTCGCAAGGCCAAGACGGACCCCGAAGCGCTGCCAAGCGAGTTGGATGGTCTTACCGGCCGCGCCGAGGCTTCCAACCTTGTCGGCATCTATGCTGCACTCTCGGGCAAAAGCAAGGCTGACGTTCTGGGCGAGTTTGGCGGAGCGGAATTCTCCACCTTCAAACCGGCTCTTATCGATCTGTCGGTCAGCAAGCTGTCTCCGATTACCGACGAAATGCGTCGCTTGATGGACAATCCTGATCATATTGATGCCGTGTTGGCAAAGGGGGCCGAGAAGGCCGCCGTTATTGCCAATCCGGTCCTTAATCAGGTCAAGGATATCGTCGGCTTCATTCGCAGCTGACCGGACCATTTCAAATTCATTTCGGAACCGGAATTAAAATCTCATACACCCGGCAACCAGCGGATTGGTCGCCGGGTTGTTTTTTGCCGCAGAACTTGGTCTACTTACGCAATGGTCTTTAGGCGGGGTGTCCCTTAAAGGCTGGGCAGTTCGCAAAGGTGCCTCTTGCCCAAAGAGGCGCGACATGGCAGGGTCATTTCATGATTATGAAACGCACAATTCACGATGAAGGTCACACCCGAAAGTTTCTTGTCGTTGTCGACGACACGGAGGAATGTGACCGCGCCATAACCTATGCAACCTACCGTGCGGCTGCGACCGGCGGAGCATTGGTGATGATGGTGGCTATCGAGCTAGAACATTTCAATCATTGGCTCGGCGTGAAAGAAATCATGCTTGCCGAAGCCCATGAAGCCGCTCACGAGCGGCTGGCAGAATATAAAGAGCGCGTGGAAGAAATCGCTTCTGTACCCACTGAATGTGTTGTGCGTGATGGCAAGGTGGCTGAGCAGATTACGGCCCTGATCGAGGAAGACAAGGATATCGGCATTCTGGTATTGGCCGCTGCTGTTGGCGCCAAGGAAGGGCCTGGTCCGCTTGTTTCTTCCATTTCCAGTCAATCGGGCAAATCCTCGTTTCCCTTGCCGGTCACCATCGTGCCCGGCGATCTATCGGATGACGATATCAAGGCCATCTGTTAGAAATCAGGACCTCAGGCCGATAGAATGCCGGTCTTTGGCGCCAGCTTTTGACGCGCGCCTTGAAGATCGCGGTGAAACCCATATCTAAAGCAGAAATGCTGGACGTCGGAAAAGTGTTTAACTTTTCGATTGTTCGCCGACCATAATAGCATATATGATGGGGAGCAGCGCATGAGAGTGATTGCGACGCCATGCTCCAAAAGGAAACCGTATGTTTATTCAGACCGAAGCAACCCCCAATCCCGCGACCCTGAAATTCCTTCCCGGTAAGGTTGTTCTGGAATCGGGCACCATGGATTTCCGTTCCGCCAGTGAAGCAACAGCCTCGCCTCTGGCCGAGAAGCTGTTTACGATCGATGGTGTGGAAGGCGTGTTTTTCGGGTTCGATTTTGTCTCCATTACCAAGGGCGATACCGATTGGCAGCACATCAAGCCGGCCATTCTAGGCGCTATCATGGAGCATTTTATGTCTGGCGCGCCGGTGATCAAGCAAGAGGAAGCCGAGCAGCTGGGCGGCGAAGATTTTGATGAAGCCGACGCCGATATCGTGGCAACGATCAAGGAATTGCTCGATACCCGCGTGCGCCCTGCTGTGTCTCAGGATGGTGGTGACATCACCTTCCACGGCTATCGCGACGGAGTGGTCTATCTGACCATGCGCGGTGCCTGCGCCGGATGCCCTTCGGCGACAGCCACACTGAAACATGGCATCGAGAATCTCTTGCGCCATTTCCTTCCTGACGTGCAGGAAGTCAAGCAGGTTTAATCCCGACCTGCTTCCCCCTTGAAAGACTAGACGGCGGATCTGAATTATCGTGACCCAAGAGCAAGAAATTTGTCTGGCGCTGGATACAGCGCTGGAGGCCTGTTCCGTTGGATTGGCGATCCGCGCCAATGGAAAAGTGACTCACTTTGAACGTTCCCTTGCTCTTGGCCGTGGCCATGCAGAGCATCTGATGGATGAGCTGCAGCTTTTGCTCAATGGGCAGGGGCTCGCCTATAAAGATCTCACCCGCATCGCCGCCACCGTTGGTCCGGGCAGCTTTACCGGTCTGCGCGTCGGGCTTGCCACGGCGCGTGCTCTGGCCCTGGCGCTGGATATTCCCGTCATTGGCGCTTCAACGCTGATGGCTTTGGCTCTTGATGCGCAGGCCTCCGGCAAAAGGGGCACAATCGGCTGCTTTATCGACGCCCGTCGCAACCAGATTTACGGACAGTTCTTCACCCTTGGTGATGAATGCACCCCACCACAAGCCATCTCGGAAGCCGAAGCCAAAACGGCAGACCAGTTTGCACAAGAGTGTACCGCATTCCCCGACCTGACCCTTATTGGCAATGGCGCTCCCCTTGTGATCGCCGCAGCACCGGTTGAAAAGCTTGGGAATGCGACCTTCCTTCCGGTTTCCTATCCACGCATGGCGGCACTTGCCCGTTGGGCGCTTGATGAACCCAAAGCGGCGACGCCTCCCGCTCCGCTGTATCTCCGGGCGCCAGACGCCAAGCCGCAGGCCTCAAAAGCCATCGCACACCAGTAATTTTGCCGTTTCTTCTACATTTAGGGGTCTGGAACCTATTGCATTCAAGTGGGAACATGGTGCATTGATTCCGCAAGGATAGTCTCCGCATTTGGCTCAAGTCGTCTGGTTCTTTCAGCCGTCGGCTTTGTTCGGGAGGGAAATCATGATTTTTCCGCTCAAAACGACATCTTTGGTCATGCCCGCCGCTTATGCGGACATTGCTGATTTGGCTGATATTCATAGCCGATGCTTTTCGCGCGGCTGGTCGGCAAGCGAGTTTCAGACCCTGCTGCAGGACAAGTTTGTAGAGGCGCTCGTGCTGCGCCGGAGCAATTTGCGCATCACGGACAAGCCCGTCGGCTTTGTGCTCGCTCGTTCTGTTCTGGATGAAGCGGAGATCCTGACCATTGCCGTGGACCCTGACCATCAAAAGACTGGTGGTGGCAAACAATTGATGCAGGAGATGATCCGGCATCTTTATGGCAATCGCGTTGCCAAGCTTTTTCTGGAAGTTGACGCAGGCAACAAAGCTGCATTATCCCTTTACGGTGGCTTTGGGTTCACTAAAGTGGGTGAACGAAAAGGCTATTACCACAATGATAACGGCGAAGCCTCAACGGCCTGGATCATGCAGATCGAACCATTGAGCAAGCGCCGTATATTGGGCACCCCGCAAGGTGAACAGAAGGCATCATCGCTATGACAGCAGACAAAAAGACGACCATTGAGGAATTGTGCGCCAAGTCTGGCATGCGAATGACCGAACAAAGGCGTATCATTGCCCGTGTTCTGGATAGTGCCATCGACCATCCTGATGTGGAGGAGCTGTATGCCCGTTCGGTCAAAATCGACAGCAATATTTCCATCTCCACGGTTTATCGCACCGTCAAGCTGTTTGAAGACAGTGGCATCATCGAACGCCATGATTTTCGTGATGGCCGCTCACGCTATGAAACCATCACCGAAGAGCATCATGACCATTTGATCGACCTGCGCACAGGCAAGGTGATCGAGTTTCGCGATGAAGAGATTGAGCGCCTGCAACAGGAAGTCGCCCGCCGCCTCGGTTTCAAGCTTGTTGATCACAGGCTTGAGCTCTATGGTGTGCCCATTGAAGAATCAGACAAATAGCTCTCTGACAATCGTCGGGACCAGACCTGATCCCAAGGTCGTCTGATCGAGGTTATGGAGCATGACAATTCCAAGGTCCCCATCAAGGCAATCAGGCTTGTCCGTATCGACGATACGGGCCAGCATGGCAATCACGCTTATCGCGCTTGTCGCTATCATCCTTATCCCCCTGCAATATCTGTCGGTAACACTCAATTTGCCAAGCAAACGCTGGATTCCGGTGTTGTTTCACCGCGTCAATTGTCTGGCTCTCGGCATTCACAAGACCATCAATGGAGCGCCCATTCGCGATGGCGCGGTGTTGATCACGGCCAATCACTGCTCTTGGACCGATATCGTGGTGCTGGGCAGTCTGCAGCCGTTATCCTTCATCGCCAAATCCGAAGTGGCCAGTTGGCCGATTTTCGGACTGTTTGCCAGGCTGCAGCGCTCGATTTTTGTCAACCGTACCAAGCGCTCGGCCACCGGAGCGGTCGCCAAAGAGATCGCACAACGCCTCAAGGAAGGCGACGCCATGGTCCTTTTTGCCGAGGGCACCTCGTCTGATGGCAACCGGGTGCTCCCCTTCCGCTCGGCCCTCATTGGCGCTGCAAAGGCGGCCATGACGTCTGAGCAGAATGGCCCTCAAGACGGAACCGGCCCGCAGCAGAAGGTCTGGATCCAGCCGCTTTCGATTGCCTACACAGCTCTGCATGGTGTGCCCATGGGGCGCCAGCATCGCCATATGGCCGCCTGGTATGGCGACATGGATCTGGTGCCGCATCTTTGGGCCTTGATGAAGGAAGGCGCATTGGATGTATCGCTCACCTATGGTGAACCGATCCTGTTTGACCCTTCGGTGGACCGCAAGGAAGCCGCCCATGCTGCCGAACGTTCGGTGCGCCAGACCATGCTGCATGACCTTCACCACTACACCAGCAAGCGTCGGCGCAAGTGACAGGTGATGTTCTTTGGCAACGGATTCCCTTTTTGCGACAGAAACCGGCTATTTTTTCGCCCTTTTCTCTTTGCAAAATGGGTAAAACGCGCTACAGCCTTTGCTCTGAAAATGGACTGACTGTCCTGTGCCCTATGTGCCCAAGAACGCTCCCTCAAACGAACGCGACCCGGACAAAGCCGATATGACTGCTTTTGAAGACAAGAAAGTCTTTGTGAAAACCTATGGCTGCCAGATGAATGTCTATGATTCCAACCGGATGATGGATAGTCTGGCGACCAAGGGATACAGCCCAACCGAAGCGATGGAAGATGCGGATCTGGTGATCCTCAACACCTGCCATATTCGCGAGAAGGCCGCAGAGAAGGTCTATTCCGAGCTTGGCCGCATTCGTCAGGTCAAGGAAAAGCGCGCCAAGGATGGCAAGGGCGAGATGAAAATCGGCATCGCCGGATGTGTTGCGCAGGCCGAGGGTCAGGAAATTATCCGCCGTGCGCCGGTGGTCGATCTGGTCGTGGGGCCTCAGGCCTATCACAAGCTGCCCGACCTGCTGGATAAGGCCAACCATGGTACTCGCGTGGTGGAGACAGATTTTCCGCTTGAAGACAAGTTTGCCGTGTTGCCAGACGCCCGCAAGGAAGTGACCCGCAAGCGCGGTGTCAGCTCTTTTCTGACGGTTCAAGAAGGGTGCGATAAATTCTGCAGCTTCTGTGTGGTGCCCTATACCCGTGGTGCGGAGGTTTCTCGCCCGGCAAGCCAGATTATTCATGAAGCGGAAAAGCTGGCCGCAGCCGGTGTGCGTGAAGTCACGCTGCTTGGGCAGAATGTCAACGCCTATCATGGAGAGAGCCCGGATGAGGGCGATTGGGGCCTTGGCGAGCTGCTGTTCCGGCTGGCTGAAATCGATGGTCTTGATCGGCTGCGCTACACCACCAGCCATCCGCGCGACATGGACGATACGTTGATGGCGGCGCACCGGGATCTCGATATTCTGATGCCTTATCTACATCTGCCTGTGCAGGCTGGATCGGACAAGGTGCTCAAGGCCATGAACCGCCAGCATACCTATGACGACTATGTGCGCCTGATCGATCGCATCCGCAGTGCCCGCCCGGATATCGCCCTCTCGGGTGATTTCATCGTTGGTTTTCCGGGCGAGACGGATGAAGATTTCGAGGAAACCATGCGCATCGTGCGCGAGGTGACCTACGCCTCGGCATACAGCTTCAAATATTCGCCCCGCCCGGGAACGCCGGCTGCGGACAGCGAAGACCAGATTGAAGAGGCCATCAAATCCGAGCGCCTTTATCGTCTGCAAGATCTGCTCGCCCAACAGCAGAAGGACTTCAATGCCTCCAAGGTCGGCACCGAGATGACGGTGCTGCTGGAACGCAAGGGTCGCGAGCCGGGACAGCTGGTTGGTAAATCGCCATGGCTGCAAGCTGTACAAGTTGATGCAGCAGAAGAATTGATTGGTGAAATTGTCACAGTTAAAGTGGATAATCTGGGAAGCAACAGCCTGTTCGGCACCATGATCGACCGGCCATGAAGGCATGGCCAAAAGATGCCGGACGGTTATCCGCCCAAATTCAAGTTGTTTGAAGGGATAAGCGTTTGAGCGATCAGCATCGCGATAAAAGCAAAAACCGCAAAGAAAACCGGAGCAAGCCTCAGAAGCATTCGGGTTTCAAGAAGAGCTGGGATCCTGCTGCGAGCCAGGCAACGACTGCAGCGTCAGATATGGGCCATATTGTTCTTTCCTATGATGACAATCGTCTGGCTGCCGATCTGTTTGGTGAATATGACCAGAATCTGGCCCGCATCGAACAGAAACTCGGCGTCGAGGCGATTGCACGCGGCAACCGAGTGACGATCAAAGGGCCGGGCGATCTGTGTGACGATGCCAAACGAGCGCTGGATTCGCTCTACTTCCGCCTTCAGGAAGGGGAAGTGATCGAGCAAGCCGACGTTGACGGGGCCATTCGCATGGCGCAAGCCTCCGACGAGCAACTGGTGCTGCCCGAAGTCATGCCCGAAAGAAACGAGTCAGCGGGGAAAATAAACTTTGCCCAGATTGCAACGCGCAAGAAAAAGCTGACGGCCCGCACCGCAACACAGGATGCCTATATCCGTGCCATGGATCGGGCTGACCTCATTTTCGGCACCGGCCCGGCAGGCACCGGCAAGACCTATCTGGCTGTTGCCTATGCGGCAGCTCTTCTGGAGCGCGGCGTGGTGGAGCGGATTATTCTTTCACGTCCGGCCGTGGAAGCGGGCGAGCGTCTGGGCTTCCTGCCCGGTGACATGAAGGAAAAGGTCGATCCCTATCTGCGTCCGCTTTATGATGCGCTGTATGACATGATGCCTTCGGACAAGGTCGAGCGAGAAATCGAAGCCAAGATCATCGAGATCGCCCCGCTTGCCTTTATGCGCGGGCGGACACTTTCCAATGCGGTGGTCATTCTGGACGAGGCGCAGAACACGACATCCATGCAGATGAAGATGTTCCTGACGCGCCTTGGTGAAAATTCCAAGATGATCATCACCGGTGACCCAAGCCAGATCGACTTGCCAAGCGGTGAACAGTCCGGACTGGTACAGGCCATGGAACTGCTGGCGGATATCCCCTCGATTGTGCGTGTGCAATTCACGGCGCAGGATGTGGTGCGTCATGAGCTGGTCGCCCGCATCGTCAATGCCTATGACGAGGATGCCCGCAGACGCGCCAAGGCGCGTCAGGTCCTGGGGCGTGAGCGCTTTCACAAGCGCGAAGTCGAGGAGCATCTGACAGCTGCCGATTACAATCCGGCAGCTCCCGAAGAGATCTATGACGAGGCAGAGGAATGAGCCATTTGTCTGCTTCGCTGCCAGACCTTGATAGGGATTTGCTGATTGAATCCGATCTCTGGCAGAGCCTTGAAGATCTGGAAGCCGTGATTGATCGCGCGCTTACGGCAGGCCTTGCCTATGTCACCAAGGAGGAAGGCATTGCCTTCCTGCCAGAATGCGAGCTGTCGCTGGTCTTTACTGACGATGCGGCCATTCGCACACTCAATGCCGATCACAGAGGCAAGGACAAGGCCACCAACGTTTTGTCCTTTCCCATTGATGAAGAGGCAGACCCCTTTGGCCCGATGCTCGGCGACATTGTTTTCGCTTATGAAACCGTAGAGCGAGAATCCCGGGATTTGGGGGTTGAAATCCGTGATCACTTAACACATTTGTGTTTACATGGTTTTTTACATCTTCTGGGCTATGATCACATAGAGCCGGATGAAGCGGACAAGATGGAAAGCGTCGAAGTCGCCATTCTGGCCCAGTTGGATTTGCCCAACCCTTATGAAGGCACAGTGCCTTTGGAGAGTCTGGACTGATCAGGCAAAGTGCCCGGAAGTCCGCATTTTGGAACAGGATTGATAGCGCAGCCAAGCACTCTGCGCCGGAACGAGAATGAACGACCCCGACCCTTCTTTATCTTCGCCGTCATCCAAGGCCGACAGGCCAGAAAGTGACGCTCAGGTCGACAACGGCGACGCTGAACCACACCAACCGAAATCGAACTGGTTTACCAGTTTGATCAAGGGCTGGATGTCAGGCTTGACCAATCCCTCGCTGCGTTCGCAGATGGAGGGCGCTCTCGCAGACGAAAACAGCAATGACCAGACCTTTTCTGCCGAAGAAAAGGCAATGCTACGCAACATTCTCGAACTGAGAGAGATGCGGGTCAGTGATGTGATGATTCCGCGAGCAGATATTGATGCCATCGAGGACGAAATCTCTCTGGGCACCCTGCTTGCGGTCTATCAGGATGTTGGCCATTCGCGTTTGCCGGTCTATCGGGAAACCCTCGATGATCCGGTGGGCATGGTCCATATCAAGGATGTTCTCTCTCTGCTGACGAAGGAATGCTGCATTCCCGAACCCTCGGAAAGCCCTGCTCTTGATTCCATGGAAGGCTCGCTGACGAGTGTCCATTTTGCCTCGGATGGAGAGATGTCGCTGGCCAATCTTCCCCGCACCCTGAGTAACATCAATCTGGATCGTCCTCTCAAGGATCTTGGCGTCATTCGCGATGTGCTGTTTGTTCCTCCGTCCATGCAGGCCATTGACCTAATGGCAACCATGCGGGCGGCACGCACACAGATGGCTCTTGTCATTGATGAATATGGCGGTACCGATGGTCTGGTGTCTCTGGAGGATATCGTCGAAACAGTGGTTGGCGATATCGAAGACGAGCATGATGATGAAGATGAAATCTTCATTGCAGGCGCTGGTCCCAATCTGTTCATTGCCGATGCAAAAGCCGAACTGGACGATGTCATCGAAGCAATCGGGACGGACTTGCCTCAGGATGATGAGTCCATGGAAGATGTCGATACGCTTGGCGGCTTCATCTTTACCCTGATTGGCCGCATTCCGGTGCGTGGCGAGCTTATTACCGTCAAGGAAGGGCTTGAATTCGAGATCATGGAGGCGGATCGTCGGCGCATCAGGCGGGTCAAAATCCGCCTCAAACCGATCAAGAAGCCTTTCAAGCGTGCTTTCTCCTTGCACAAGCCGTCGGACGCAGAGGAAGGCGAGCAGCCAGCCGAGCACAGAAATGATGCCGCAGCGGAATAGATGCGGCACTCAACCAACGATCCTACGCACCAGTGACTGAGGCATTCTGCCGCAAGGACAAATTGATCATGGATAAATGGTCATAAAGACCCTGTGAGCCCCTGTGAGAGCCCACGTGAGCAGATGAAGTTTATGCATACACATATGCATGCAAAATCAGTATTGGCACCACGCGATGGTGCCAAGCGGTCCTGTCGACAAGGATTTTCAAGAAAGCGTGCGGCTTAGTTCTGCTTCTGACGCAGGCGAACCACGACATCAACACGCGTGATTTCCATGTCGTCTGGAACTTCAGGCAGCTCGGATACGTGCAGTCCACCCGGTATATCGACAACCTTGCCCTCTTCTTCCATGTAGAAATGGTAGTGGTCAGACACATTCGTATCGAAATAGGTTTTTGTTCCCTCAACGGCAACTTCTCGCAGAAGCCCGGCTTCAGTGAACTGATGCAAGGTATTGTAGACTGTTGCCAGAGAGACGGAGACATTGACCTTTTCGGCTTCTTCATGCAGGCGCTCGGCCGAAACATGTCGATCCCCTTTGGCAAACAAAAGCTCAGCAAGTGACAGTCTCTGACGCGTCGGGCGCAGGCCTGCCCCCACAAGCATATCCCGAGCAGATCGCTTATCGAATTTTTGCAGCTGTGAGGTCATGTCATTGGTCCTTGATATCCGTTCCATCTGATTGTCGATCTTCAGATCCCTACCCTTGGCGAAACCCAGTGCCACCGGCGGTCTCCCAAACAATCAGGTCGCATCTTGACTGATATAATTCTTTTTGCGCCCTTGGGCAAGGCAACTAGGGAAAATCGCATAGCAATCATAGCATATTGGCTAAGGTTTTTTAACATTTCCATTCATTTTATGAATATTTGAATGTCTGTTAGCTTGCGTGCACCCAAAGACGCTTCGTGCGTCCTTGATAGCGAGCAGGTGCGCGCAGAAGACGCCTTGAAAGCGCAGACATGACAATCTAAATGAAAAGGGATGATTCAGACCCTGATTTGTGCGGTGAACTCCCTTGATCCTGATTGGTCTGGAAGAGGCTTTGAAATGTGAACTTAATCGTTTGCACGCCTAGTGCTTGCGCAGAGAAAAGGCTATAAGCTTAGCACGAAAAGCAAGCTTGCATTCAATTTGGCAACGTAGGCACAAAGAAGGATCAATCAATCAAATTCAATTAATTGGATTTGTTGTGCAGATTCTGCAAGTATAGACTGTATCGCCCATCAAAGCGGGTGAAACATAGAAGGATAAGAGTGGAAACCGTATGGAACAGCGCCAATCCAGCTACACCTATGAAGAGATTCTGACCTGCAGCCGCGGAGAGATGTTCGGCCCAGGCAATCCGCAATTGCCGTTGCCGCCAATGCTGATGCTGGATCGGATTACACATATTTCCGAAGAAGGTGGTGAGCATAACAAAGGCATGATCCGCGCGGAATATGATATCAACCCCGAGCGGTGGTTCTTCGATTGCCATTTCGCCGGCGACCCGGTGATGCCTGGCTGCCTTGGTCTGGATGCCCTTTGGCAGATGACCGGTTTCTATCTGGGCTGGTTGGGCCTTGAAGGCAAGGGCCGCGCCATCTCTGTTGGTGAAATCAAGTTCTCCGGCATGATCACGCCAGACATCAAAACCGTTACATATGGCGTTGACTTCAAGCGCGTGATGAAGGGCCGTCTCAATCTCAGCATCGGTGATGGCTGGGTTAAAGCCGACGATAATGTGGTGTTCGTGGCTAAGGATTTGCGCGTCGGAGCCTTTAAGGACTCCTAAGCAGCGCCTTTAGCCAACAGGTACATGCTCTGGGCCGGGCAACTGTGGCAAGAAGGGCAGAAATGTCTGCGTGACCTTCTCCATGCCACTTTTCCGGCTCATTGAGCATTGAGAATTGGTTATTTCAGGGATCTTTAGAGAATAAGGTCTTTGAGAGATGTTGCAGCTTCTGAAAAGAACACCTATCAAGAGACTAATTCGGTCATATCGCTAGCAAAGATTTTCGCTGCGATATGATCTGGCAAATAGAGCCCCGACAATTACAGTGAGGCCCCGATTATGAGACGTGTAGTCATTTCCGGCTTGGGTATTGTTTCCTCCATCGGCAACGATGCCGAAGCCGTTACCGCATCCTTGCGTGATGCTAAATCTGGTATTTCCTTCTCTCAGGATTTTGCCGACCATGGATTCCGTAGCCATGTTTGGGGATGTCCAGACATTGACACTGCAGATCTGGTTGATCGTCGCGCCAAACGCTTCCTTTCCCGCGGCGGTGAATGGAACCATGTTGCCATGAAGCAGGCAATCGCAGATTCCGGCTTGGAAGAAAGCGATATAACCAACGAACGCACCGGCATCATCATGGGCTCTGGCGGCCCTTCGACACAGACCGTTGTGCAAGCTGCCGACATCACCCGCAAAAACGGCTCTCCGAAGCGCATCGGGCCATTCGCGGTACCTAAGGCAATGTCTTCGACCGCATCGGCAACCCTTGCCACATGGTTTAAGATTCACGGTGTGAACTATTCCATTTCTTCTGCCTGCTCTACCTCTGCACACTGCATTGGTAATGCCTACGAACTGATCCAGATGGGCAAGCAGGACATCATCTTTGCCGGTGGCCATGAAGATCTGGACTGGAGCATGTCCAACCTGTTCGACGCTATGGGCGCCATTTCTTCCAAGTATAATGATACGCCGGAAACCGCGTCACGCGCATTCGACGCGACCCGCGACGGCTTCGTGATTGCCGGTGGTGCCGGCGTGCTGGTTCTTGAAGAGCTGGAACATGCCAAGGCTCGCGGCGCCAAGATCTATGCCGAATTGGTAGGCTATGGCGCAACATCTGATGGCTATGACATGGTTGCTCCAAGCGGGGAAGGCGCAAAGCGTTGCATGCGGCAGGCAATGGCCACGGTTGATGCCAAAATCGATTACATCAACTGCCACGGCACGTCCACGCCAGTTGGTGACACCGCCGAGATTGGTGCGATTCGCGAAGTCTTTGGCGACGATCAGCCTAATATCGCATCAACCAAATCCCTGACCGGTCACTCTTTGGGTGCTGCAGGTGCACAGGAATCCATCTATTCTCTGCTTATGATGCAAGCCGGCTTTATCGGCGAATCCGCCCATATCACCGAGTTGGATCCGGAATGCGCCGATATGAACATCGTTCGCCAGCGCATTGACAAGCCAATTGACGTTGCCCTGTCCAACAGCTTCGGCTTTGGCGGAACCAATGCTTCGCTGATTTTCCAGCGCTATAACGGATAAGGGCTGCCAGCATATGAACGGTCTTATGGAAGGAAAACGCGGCCTGATCATGGGCGTCGCGAATGCCAGCTCAATTGCCTGGGGAATCTCCCAGGCGCTGCATGATCAAGGTGCCGAACTTGCTTTCACCTATCAGGGTGATGCCTTGGGCAAGCGGGTGAAGCCACTCGCAGAATCTGTCAATTCCGACTTCGTGATGCCTTGCGATGTGGAAGATCTCGATTCCGTTGATGCAGTCTTTGCGGCATTGAAAGAAAGATGGGGCAAGATCGACTTCATCGTGCATGCCATCGGTTTTTCAGACAAGAGCGAGCTGCGCGGTCGGTATGCAGATACATCGCGGGACAATTTCTCCCGCACGATGGTTATTTCCTGCTTTTCCTTCACGGAAGCGGCCAAACGCGCTGCGGATCTCATGAGTGATGGCGGATCCATGCTCACGTTGACCTACGCCGGGTCCACCCGCGTCATGCCCAACTATAATGTCATGGGTGTCGCCAAGGCCGGGCTTGAAGCCTCAGTACGCTATCTGGCCAATGATTTCGGCCCGTCAGGCATTCGTGTGAATGCGATTTCCGCCGGTCCCGTACGGACATTGGCAGGCAACGGCATTGCCGACGCACGCCAGATGTATAGCTATCAACGCGACAACAGCCCGATGCGTGATGTTTGCACAATCGAGGATGTTGGCGGTGCGGCGCTCTACCTGCTTTCGGATCTTTCCAAAAAGGTGACCGGTCAGGTGCAATTCGTCGATTCGGGCTACAGTTGCATATCCATGCCAACGGTGGAAACGCTCGCGAAATTGGACAAGATCGACAAATCTTGATTTGCCAATATCTTAACGGCGAATATTGCGACAACTATTAAGAAGAGGGCATTGCCCTCTTTTTCTTTATCTTGATCGATGTGAATTATTTATAACTTCCATTTCCTTTCTGACAAAAGAATAGTTATTACCGGATCTGTATTTGTTCTAATAATAAATCGACATTTACTATAGGCGTTAGGCATGAATTAGCTTGTTTGATATATTATTTCAGTCAACTCGTGCTCTGGAGCTCTTATGATCGGCTTTTTTGGAAAATATGATCGTCTGTTCAGCAAGGAAATAGCAGCCCTTGCCGTCTTGATGGTGGCCAATTTTATTTGCGCTTTAACTGTTTCCATTATTTTCGACAATCAGGATCCGGAAACCCGATCCATGATTCAACTTGCAACGATTGCCTTTATTTCAATGCTGTCGTGCGTTGTCCTGATTCAGCTAAACAGCTCCCGGGTGGCCGCCGTGGAAGCGATGGATACTCTGGTCGCCAAGGATAAATTGACAGGGCTCGCCAATCGCGAGGCTTTTCAGAAAAATCTGGCCAATCGTGTGGAGAATGAAAAAAGCCAAGCCTTCATTCTTCTGCTTCTGGATATTGACCGGTTCAAGGAGTTGAATGCCTTTCTGGGTTACAGCTCTGCCGACCAGCTTTTGCAGCAGTTTGCGACACGCCTTGCGCAATTGGCGAAGACCGATGCCGATGCAGCCCGCATAGGTGGCGACGAGTTTGCCCTGATCGTGCCCTATGATGGCAGCAGCGACAGCCTGAAAACCAAGGTGCGCGATATCTTTGAAGCGCTCTACAAGCCCTATCTGTGCCACAAGCAATCGGTCGACATGACCGTTTCTATGGGCACCACCCTGTTTCCTGAGGATGGCAAAGACCCCGAAGGACTGAACCAGAATGCCTATTTCGCGCTTCAGCGTGCGAAAAAGGAAGGCCATAACAGGGTTTGTTGCTATGACGAAGTCGCCGATTCCAAAATGATGGATTACCATTATCTATCGCAGGACATGGATCGAGCCTTGCAGGAGGGCGAATTTGTCCTCTACTTCCAACCGCAATTCAGCTTTGCGACTGGCAAGCAGACAGGCTTTGAAGCCCTCGTGCGTTGGGCCCACAAGGATCGCGGCGTGATTTCGCCCAACATATTCATTCCCATTGCCGAGCAGAATGGCCTGATTATCCCGATTTCGGAATTTGTTCTGCGCAAAGCCTGCCAAGTGGCCAGTAAATGGGAAACACCGCTCAAGGTGGCTGTAAACCTGTCTCCCATTCAAATGCGTCAATGTGCCATTTCAGATCTGGTGACCGAAACTCTGCTTGAAACCGGGCTAGATCCGAAAAGGCTGGAGTTGGAGGTCACTGAGAGCTTGTTTATCGACATCAATGATGAAATCTCCGCCGATCTTCTTCTTTTGCAACGGCGCGGCATTTCCATTGCCCTGGATGACTTCGGAACGGGCTATTCATCCCTAGCCTATCTGACCAGCTTTCCTTTCGACAAAATCAAGATTGATCGCTCCTTTGTACAGAATCTTGCCAACGACGACAGTTCGATGGCCATCATTTCTGCCGTGATCGGTATGGGAAAAAGCCTGAATATGCAGATTACCGCTGAGGGAATCGAAGACAAACGGGCTTATGAAATCCTGCGGCTTGCCGGTGTGGATCAGGCTCAGGGCTTCTTGCTCGGAGAACCAAGGGATATCGAAGCAGAACCGGAGCAGACAGCACAGACGCCCTTGTTGCCACGTTTTGAGGTGGCCTGACGCTTACGCACCCCAGAGAGTTGCGGCAAGTCTATCTATAGACATGCATGGCCATTATACCCGAGCATCCCTCCTTTCTATTATAAAAATCTCTGGATTCGGGATTTCTATTTGCGTTGCACAGATTACTTTAGCTTCGATTCAGTGGAGGTTTTCATTAACCATCAATGTTCCGATTTTCTTCAGGAATATACTGTATTGTTCAGGTCAGGCTTGGCTAAAAAGAGCAGTTAGATGCAAGACCCGTCGACCAAATACAAACTGATCGACTCCGATTTAGGGGCGCCTCGTAAATTCTTTGTGCTTTTGGGCTTGCTGGTCCTGGCGCTGGTTTTGTCTCATCATACCAGCCCCTTCATACGGCAGCTTCCCATTCTGACGCTGACCCTTCTGGTTGGCTATTATTTTCTGTTTCTCAATAGCAAGCAGAAGCGCAGACGTGAAACGCTGCGCAGCATGATCGAAGAGCTTAAATCCCGGGACAATCTGACAGGGCTTTCCAACCGACAGCTCTTCCTCTCTTCGGTCTATCAGCGCCTGAAATCTGCTGAGCATCAGAACACGCCCTTCGCGCTGCTTCTCATAGATATTGACCGGTTCAAAGAGCTGGACACCATTCTGGGCACTGAAAACGGAGATTTGCTGCTGCAGGAATTCGCGCAGCGCCTGTCCCACTTTCAGCAAAACAAAGCGATGGTTGCCCGCCTGTCCGGCAATGAATTTGCCATTATTATCGATCAGTTGGGAACCAGTGCGACATTCGAGCAACGCATTCAGATCCTGCATTCCTATCTCAAGCAGCCCTATCGCTTCAATGGTCGCCCGATCGACATTACGGTCTCTGGTGGCTATATCCAGTTTCCGCATCATGGCTACAGGGTCAGTGTGCTGTTACAGCAGGCCAAACTGGCCCTGCTGCGCGCAAAACAGGAAGGGCGCAACCAGATCTGCTGCTTTGAGCAGCGTCAAGATGTGCGCGCTCACATGGACCATGAGCTGTCTCAGGAGATGGGCAAGTCGATTGCTCTTGGCGAATTCAAGCTTCATTTCCAGCCGCAATTCAGCATTATGAGCGGCAAACAGACCGGCTTTGAGGCCCTGATGCGCTGGGATCATCCTGTGCGCGGCTGGATCTCGCCGGGCACCTTCATCCAGATCGCCGAGCGTAATGGCCTGATCCTGCCGCTCTCTGAATTTGCCCTGCGGGAAGCCTGCACAACAGCTGCCCAATGGACTCAGCCCCTACGGGTTGCTGTCAATCTGTCTCCCATCCAGTTCAAAAAGATCGATCTGGTACCTATGGTGGAGAGTATTCTCAAAGAAACCGGCCTGCCAGCCCACAGACTGGAGCTGGAGGTTACCGAAAGTCTGTTCATTCAGAGCAACCAACGGACCATCGAGACCCTCAAGCAGCTGCGGACCATGGGAATCACCATTGCGCTGGATGATTTCGGAACTGGCTATTCTTCCTTGAGCTATCTGTCATCCTTCCCAATTGACAAGATCAAGATCGACCGCTCCTTCGTGCGCGACCTGGCCAATAGCCACGGCAACATGGCCATCATTTCCGCCATGATCGGCATCGGTCGCAGTCTTGATATCGAAGTGCTGGCAGAAGGCATTGAAGACAAGGAAACGCTTGAGATGCTGCGCGTGGCAGGCTGTCAGGAAGCCCAAGGCTATTATCTGGGGCGTCCGCGCGATTTGGCCGCCGAGCCGGGTTTCGAGATGTCGCAGCCAGCGCTGGACGACATCGCTGAAAAGGCCAAAGCCCTCAAATTGATCAAGAATCCATCCATGTGTGCGTGAATACTGGCCTGTACTGATAAGCTTTCGGGGCGCAATCTTGCGCATTCTCGCGCCTGCGGGCATATTATTGCTTTGAATGAGGCCACCGACTCCTATACCAATGGGCCAACTATTTTGTGATTCTTTGTCAAACGGCCCATTTTCATGGCGTTTCTCATTTCCAATCTTGTTTTGCTGGATGGTTGGCGACGCCTGCTGGTCGCTTTCCTTGCTGGATGCCTGGCGAGCTTGGCGCAAGCGCCTGTTAGCTGGTTCCCGCTGCTTTGGCTCTGTGTTCCCGTTTTTATCTGGCTGCTGGATTCCGCCTCGCTGGGCAAAGGCGCGAAAATGGCCGCCCGCTCCATGGCTCTTGTGGGCTGGGTGTTCGGGCTGGGCTTCTTTCTTTGTACCTTTTATTGGATTGGTGCAGCTTTCCTCGTGGAAGCAGACAAATTTGCAGTCCTGATGCCCTTTGCCCTGTTTTTCTTTGCGGCCGGACTGGCCCTCTTCTGGGCTGCCGCCTGTGGTCTTGTTGCTCCGCTGTGGTCATCATCGCCCATGCGGATCATATGGCTGGCTCTGGTCTGGGCAGCGCTAGAGTGGCTACGTGGCACGATTTTCACCGGCTTGCCATGGGGCGGTCTAGGGCAGGCGCTGACATCCACCACTGTCATGATGCAGGCGCTCTCGCTCGTCGGCCCCCAAAGCATGGGGTTGATTGCCCCCATTATCTTCGCACTGCCGGTCTTTTTCTTCACCGAAGCCTCTTCACGCAAAACCGGTTACCGGCTGGCCTCCATAGCTGTGCTTTTGTTCGTAAGCCAAGGGGCATTCGGCTTTTATCGCCTGGGTCAGCCCCTGCCCAAGCCAGCCGCCCCTGTGACCGTGCGTATCGTGCAGCCGAATATTATGCAGCGGGAAAAATGGAAACTGGAGAATCGTTCCTGGATTTTCAGCCGCCTTCTCGCCTTAACGACTTTGGATCGCGATGGGTATCCTGTTGAAAAAGTCGACCTTTTTGTCTGGCCAGAAACAGCCATTCCTTTCTACCTGATCGAACAACCTGCCGGGCTGGCAGCGATTGCCGACGCTCTGCCGGACAAGGCCACATTACTGACCGGCGCTCTTAGACGAGAGGTAAATTTTACCAATAGCGAACAAGTTTACAATTCCATCTATCAGCTCTCCGGCGACGGAACCATCATGGCCTCGTATGACAAGATACATCTTGTCCCGTTTGGCGAATATTTGCCCAAAGAGCGTTGGTTGCGTGCCATCGGGCTTAAACACCTAGCCGCGCAACTTTCCGGTTTTTCGTCTGGTACGAAAAGAAAACTGCTGGGTGGTGATAATCTGGGAAAAATTCTACCCCTGATTTGCTATGAAATAGCATTTCCAAGCGAAATTCTTTCCTATCCAGCAGGGGCAAACATGATTGTAAATGTCACCAACGATGCATGGTTTGGTCTGACTGCGGGTCCTTGGCAGCATCTGCATCTGGCACAGATGCGGGCCGTTGAAACCGGCCTACCGGTTATTCGTTCCGCAAATACAGGTATTTCAGCGGTTATTGATCCCTTCGGCAGACTGGTTGCAAAACAGGATCTTGGTACCGATGGTTTGGTCCAGGACATCGTGCCGGCGAGGCTGTCTTCGACCCTCTATAGCCGCTTTGGTGATAGCCTCTTTCTTTTCTTATGGTTGCTGACCGGTGGTCTTACATTAATCAAAACGAGAAAATCGAAATTCCGCTAATTGTAATAATTGACATATAGCGCTAATACACGGCACTATTGTAAAATCCTGTTCTCTATAGCCAAAGGCGCAAACGGTTTACGGGAAAAACGCAGGCAGCGGAACCTGCAATATAACCAGATCGACGTGCAAAAAATTTGTCATACAGAACAACACGTCAAACAAAAAAGAGAGCCAAATGGCCAGTAAAAAAGCACCGAACCCAATCGATGTCTATGTTGGAAGTCGTGTCCGACTTCGTCGTATGATGCTTTCTATGAGCCAAGAAAAACTTGGAGAGCATCTGGGCATTACATTCCAGCAGATTCAGAAATACGAAAAAGGTACCAACCGGATTGGTGCCAGCCGTTTGCAGCATATTGCAACCGTGCTGGAAGTTCCGGTCTCCTTTTTCTTCGAAGATGCCCCAGGTACCCCCCAAGAAGCTCAGGGCCTCGCCGAATCCAAGTCGGAGAACTATGTCATCGACTTCCTATCCTCTTCAGAAGGCCTTCAATTGAACCGTGCCTTCGTACAGATCAAAGACCAGAAAGTGCGACGCAAGATCGTTGAGCTGGTACGCGAGATCTCTGGAGAGGGGGCGGAAAGCTAATTCCGGTTTGCTTCACTCATGTGCGGCATACCTGCTTTCTAGCAAAAGGCGGTTGGGAACCTGGTTTCTGGCCGCCTTTTCATTTCATGATCTGCTCTTTGATGCAAAGCGCTGTATGGCAAGACATGGCGCGCTGTCGGAAAGATTCGTAATTTTACCCATGTCAGAGTGCCTTCGGATTTTTGTCTTACCATATTCCATTACCCACCCAGAGGTTGCATTTAACTGAAGACACTCTCTAACCTGAACGTCAGAAATAGCGATTCTTCAAAACACCGCCAAACGTGCGGCCTCTACGTTGGAGAGGCAGTTTGGCATTCAGGGCATGAAATTTCACACTTTTGTTTCGAGCATTCTTTCAATGATTTCCCATGCGAGAATGCAGGATTTAGTAACCGGCAATTTCGCTTTGGATTGCGTCAGGTTTCTCAATGTGATAACGACATGCAGAACCCTTTATATCACAGAAAAAGACATTCCCATGGCCCGCAAAGAATATCTGTTTACCAGTGAGTCCGTATCCGAAGGACATCCGGACAAGATCTGTGACCGTATCTCCGACGCAATTGTCGACGCCTTTATCAAGGCCGACCCGCACGCGCGTTGCGCTGTGGAGACCATGGCCACAACCAACAAGGTTGTTCTTGCAGGCGAGGTCAGGGGACCTGCTGAAGTTGATAGCCATATCATGGAAAAGGCTGCGCGCCGCGTGATCAGGGAGATCGGCTATGAGCAGGACGGTTTCCATTGGGAAAAAGCCGATATCGACATCTATGTGCATGAGCAGTCAGCCGACATCGCTCAGGGCGTTGATGAAGCCGATGGCAAAGATGAAGGCGCTGGCGATCAGGGCATCATGTTCGGTTATGCCGTCAATGAAACGCCTGAATTGATGCCTGCCCCGATTCTCTATGCCCACAAGATCCTGCGTCTGATCGCCGAAGCCCGCCATGCCGGCACGGAAGCCCGCCTGGGGCCGGATGCGAAAAGCCAGCTCACATTGCGCTATGTCGATGGCAAGCCGGTAGAAGTGGCTTCTCTGGTGCTTTCCACGCAGCATTTTGACGGCAGCCTCACCTCTGCCGATATCCGCGAGATCGTAACGCCCTATATTACGGCGGCTCTGCCGGAGGGGTGGCTGACCGACAAGACCATCTGGCATGTGAACCCGACCGGTAAGTTCGTCATTGGCGGACCGGATGGAGATGCGGGCCTAACGGGCCGCAAGATCATCGTTGACACCTATGGTGGCGCTGCGCCCCATGGTGGTGGTGCCTTCTCGGGCAAAGACCCGACCAAGGTGGACCGTTCTGCAGCCTATGTTTCGCGCTATCTGGCAAAGAATGTGGTTGCTGCCGGGTATGCTGAAAAGTGCTCCATCCAGCTGGCCTATGCCATCGGCGTTTCGGAACCTCTTTCGCTCTATGTCGATACCTATGGCACCGGCTCGGTGCGGGATTCGGTTATCGAAAAGGCCCTTTGGGACATTGTACCCCTGACACCACGTGGCATCCGCACCCATCTTGGCCTCAACAAGCCAATCTATGAGCGCACCGCTGCTTATGGCCATTTTGGCCGTGAACCGGACGCTGACGGTGGTTTTTCTTGGGAAAAAACCGATATTGTCGACTCCTTGCACAAGGCAATCGGCTAAAGAAGACACGCTTTGCGCATAAACAAGATCGACCTTGTTTTGGCCTGCCCGAACAATCGCGTTGCTTGAAACGCAGTTTGGTTCGCGTGGGCCAAACTGTTATTATGAACGCAAAGCCTTTTGCTTTCAGTTCAACAAATCGCATCCAGTCCGAGACCATGAGCCCATTTTCTTCTGAAAAGCCCCAATTCCGCCCCTCCCAATCCCGCCTGATCGAAAAGCAGATCGCGACCAGTTTCTTCGGGCGGCGCAAGGGCAAGCCACTGAGCCCCGCACAGCAAAGGCTGATTGATGAATTGCTGCCAAAAATCAGCCTCAACCCGACCCGCCCGATCGACAGCATCAAGGCGCAATTTGCCCATGAGCCGGGTGAGGTCTGGATGGAGATCGGCTTTGGCGGCGGCGAGCATCTCATCAGGCAGGCGACAAACAACCCAACTGTGGGCCTGATCGGCTGCGAGCCTTTCATCAACGGAGCCGTCAAGGCTCTGGCCGCGATCGATGAAAAGCAGATTGGCAATATCCGGCTTTATGACGAGGATGCAGCCCATATCCTGGATTGGCTGCCGGACGCATCCCTCGACAGGATTTTTCTGCTCTATCCGGATCCATGGCACAAGAAGCGTCACTGGAAGCGGCGGTTTGTCTCCAGCCAGAATCTTGATCGCATCGCACGCGTGTTGAAACCGGGTGGCATCTTCCGTTTTGCCTCGGATATTGAAGACTATGTGGAATGGACGCTGGAGCATGTTGATGGCTGCGCAGCACTGAGCGAGGAATGCAACACTCCTGAGGACCGGTTGATTGCATGGCCGGATTGGGAACGCACACGCTATGAAGCCAAAGCTTTTCGCGAAGGAAGAAGACCGCAATATCTGACATTTCGTCGTAAATAGAAGAGAAATGTCGCAGCTGATCGTAAAAACCCTTGCTTTTTACGCTCTTTCTGGTGTATGAAGCTCTCAAAATCTAGACAAGCTGTTTAGAGTGGGCCGCGACAAGGACCCGCTCTTTTTTGTTAGGTGGCCTCCCCTTCTACAGCCGGGTCTGGTAAATTAGGTGATCAGTATCCGATATGCTGGCCCGCTTCCACGCTTTGGAAACAGGCAACTCCCAAGGGACAAGACGCATAACGGAAAGCAGTTGCCTTGAGTTCAAACGCCTTTCGCACGTGACATATGTCGCCTGCATGGACGAAGAGAAATGGAGACAGGCTTTCCCTATGGTTGAGAGCAGTCAAGTAAAAGCGGGCAAAGAGCCGCGCCTCACGGGCGAAAAAGGGCTGGAAGCACGCATCGCCAGCATCGTTGAACCTGTGATTGTTGATCTGGGCTACGATCTGGTCCGCGTGAGAATCACCGGCCAGCATGGCTGTACCGTTCAGATCATGGCCGAAGCCCCCGATGGCACGATGACGATCGAAGGCTGCGAGGCTGTATCCCGCGCCCTTTCGCCTGTGCTTGATGTCGAAGATCCGATTGACAGCGAATACTATCTTGAAGTTTCCTCTCCAGGCGTGGACCGTCCGTTGGTGCGGGTACGCGATCTGGTGGCCTGGAGTGGGCATGACGCCAAGATAGAGCTGTCCGTTCCCATGGATGGTCGTCGCCGGTTCAGAGGCATTCTTGACGGTGTCGAGGGAGAGGAACTCAAGCTGATTTTGCCCGACGCACCGCAGGATAGCGACCCCAATGTACGTCTGCCGCTTTCGGATCTGGCAGATGCGAAGCTTGTAATGACTGATAAACTCATGGAGCTGGCGCTGAAAGCTCAGCCCGCAGAACCGGCAGAAGTGGAAGAAGCCACTGACGCTGACAGGGAAGAATAGGAGACACTGACGATGGCAATCAGTGCAAACCGTCTTGAACTTTTGCAGATCGCAGATGCTGTGGCGCGCGAAAAATCGATTGATCGCATGATCGTGATCGGGGCCATGGAGGACGCAATCCAGAAAGCTGCGCGCTCCCGTTATGGTCAAGAGACAGAAATCAAGGCGACGATCAACCCACGCACCGGTGAAACCCGGCTCGAGCGGTTGATGGAAGTGGTTGACGAGGTCGAAGATTACGCAACCCAGATTGCCTTGGTTGATGCCAAGGACAAGAAGCCGGATGCCCAGATCGGCGATATCGTCTCCGATCAGCTGCCGCCGCTTGAATTCGGGCGTATTTCTGCCCAATCTGCCAAGCAGGTCATCGTGCAGAAAGTGCGCGAAGCCGAACGTGATCACCAGTATGAAGAATTCAAGGACCGCCAGTTTGAAATCGTCAATGGTCAGGTCAAACGTGTTGAATATGGCAACGTCACCCTTGATCTTTCTGGTAGCGAAGCCATTGTCCGTCGCGATGAATTGATCGCACGCGAAGCCTTCCGTCCGGGCGACCGCATCCGCGCCATTATCTATGATGTGCGTCGTGAACAGCGTGGCCCGCAGATCTTTTTGTCCAGAACACATCCACAGTTCATGGCCAAGTTGTTTGCACAGGAAGTGCCAGAGATCTATGATGGCATTATCACCATCAAGTCTGTGGCGCGCGATCCTGGCTCCCGTGCCAAGATCGCTGTGGTTTCCAGTGACAGTTCCATTGATCCGGTCGGCGCCTGCGTTGGCATGCGTGGATCCCGCGTTCAGGCCGTTGTCAACGAGCTGCAGGGTGAAAAGATCGATATCATTCCATGGTCCGAAGATCCTGCGACCTTTATCGTCAATGCGCTGCAGCCGGCTGAAGTGGCCAAGGTTGTGCTTGATGAAGACAGCGAGCGGATCGAAGTTGTTGTTCCCAATGACCAGCTCTCGCTCGCCATTGGCCGTCGCGGTCAGAATGTCCGTCTTGCTTCCCAGCTGACCGGCTGGGACATCGACATCATGACCGAGGAAGAAGAATCCGAGCGTCGCCAGAAAGAATTCAACGAACGCGCCCAGCTCTTCATGCAGGCACTTGATGTTGATGATATCGTCGCCCAGCTTCTGGCTTCCGAAGGCTTCACCTCTATTGAAGAAGTGGCCTATGTGGATGCAAGCGAAGTCTCCGACATCGAGGGCTTCGATGAAGAAACCGCTCAGGAAATCCAGAGACGCGCAAGCGAATATCTGGAAGCCGAAGCGGAAAAACAGAATGAAGAGCGCCTCGCGCTGGGTGTTTCCGACGATCTTCTTGAAATTTCGGGCCTCACCCTGCCGATGCTTGTTGCGCTTGGTCGCGACGATATCAAGACCATTGAAGATCTTGCTGGCTGCGCAACCGATGATCTGGTTGGCTGGACCGAACGACACAATGGTGAAGTGAAGCGCTTCAAGGGCACCCTGTCCGATTTCGATATTTCGCGTCAGGAAGCCGAAGACATCGTCATGCTGACCCGCGTTGCGGCGGGATGGATTGATCCTTCCGAACTGCTGAGCGAAGAAGAAGCTGCCGAATATGAGCAGATGGAAGCAGACGAAACGGATGATCTGGATCTGGACGATGAAGCCACTGGCGCAATCGCAGATGATCAACCGTCTGAAGAAGAAGAGGAAGCACCCGCTGAGGAAGAAGAAGAAGAGGCCTGAAACCGGTCTGAACTGTCGCCCGAATAGTCTCGGTTTGCGACAAGATTTGACAAAAACGGCCTTGAGAGGATAAACCGTGCCGCAAAAGAGCGAACAGACAACAAGACAATGTCTGGTAACACGGGAAAGTCTTCCCAAGGACCGAATGATACGGTTTGTGCTGGCTCCTGATTTCAGCGTTGTTCCAGACTTGAAAATGCGGTTACCCGGACGTGGCGTCTGGGTGACAGCAAGGCATGATCTGGTGAAGCAGGCCGCAGACAAAGGACTGTTTGCGCGCGGTTTCAAACAGAAAGTGCCAAAATGCGACGGCTTGGCAGAGCTTGTCGCAGAACTCATGGAAAAGGGGTGTTTATCGTCCCTATCCATGACGCGAAAAGCCGGACAGATTGTGACCGGCTTTGCAAAGGTAGAAACGTCCATTGCACAAAGGGGTGCAATTGGACTAATACATGCGGCAGATGCTGCAGAAGACGGACAGAAGAAACTGTCCCAAGCCGTACGGCGCCATTATGGCAGCGACTGCGAACTGCCTATTGTTCGCAGATTCAGCGCTGAGGCGTTAAGTAACGCGCTTGGATACGGAAATGTGGTACATGCTGCCTTGATCGCCGGTTCGGCGAGCAAGAGCTTCATCAAACAGGTTGCGGTGCTGGAAGCCTACTTGCAACCAAGTGAACCGGATTCTAACAGCGGTCCGGACGACCGAACCGCTGGACAGGCCTCTTGAGGGAGGCAGTGAAGGGTATTGACCGAGAAATGAGCAACGAAAACAGCAGCGACAACAATAGCCCGTCAGAGAAAAAGACATTGTCTCTGGGCAAGAATGTGGGGCAAGGCACCGTACGCCAGAGTTTTTCTCATGGCCGATCGAAGGCCGTTGTTGTTGAAAAACGAAAGCGGCGGTTCACTGCACCAGGTGAAACGAAGCAGACGACTGGCGGCAAGCCGGCCGCCAGCGAAGCTGCGCCCAAGTCTGCAGACAAGCCAGCCGCCGCTTCCGGTCAGCCGCAAAATCGCGGCTCGGATAACCGTTCGGGCGGTGGCAACGGCGGCAATGGCGCCAACCAGGGCAAGGGCTCGGGTGGTCGCGGCCAGCGCCAGCGCAATCGCAACGGCAACAATCAGGGCAACGGTGGCAACAATGCGACCGGTCAGCGCAATCTGACGTCTTCGGAAAATGCGAAACGCCTCCAGGCGCTTGAAGCGGCGAAAGTCCGCGCGCGCGAAATGGAGCAGCGCAAGAAAGAAGAAGAAGCCAAGCGCAAGGTTGAAGCTGCACGCAAAGCTGAAGAAGAAGCCAAACGCAAAGCCGAAGAAGAGGCCGCTGCAGTGCAGAAGGCCAAAGAAGAAGCCGAAGCGAAGAAGGTTGAAGAAGAGCGCAAGGCTCGCGAAGCTGCCGAAGCGGCAAAAGCTGAGACCAAGCCAGCCAAGGCACCTACCGAAGCTAAGGGTGATGCTCAGCCTCGCTCCAAGGAACGCTCAGGCAAACCGGCCGATCGCCCACCAAGAGGGGATCGTCCGCAAGGTGACCGCCCGGCACGCGATGCCAAGCCTGGTGCTGACAAACGTCCAGCCAAGCCACGTGGCCCGCGTCGCGAGGGTGATGATGATCGCTCCGGAGCCCGTCCAGGCGCCAAGATCAACCGCCCACAACGAGGTGGTGCTCGTGCGTCTGCAGGAGAAGGCTTTGTTGCACCGGATGCGTCGGTTGAAGCAAAACCGGGCGCAAAAACCCTCAAGCCTGTGCCAAAGAAGCCACGTCCTGACGATAATGCCCGGGCAGCCACGCCAGCCAAACCACGTTCTGATGCGCAGCGTCGTCGTGGCAAACTGACCTTGACCAATGCGCTCAATGCCGACGAGCAGCGCGAGCGTTCACTCGCTTCCATGCGCCGTCGTCGTCAAAAGCAAAAAGGTGCCCAGCACGATGCGCCGCGCGAAAAGGTCTTCCGCGAAGTGGTTATTCCTGAAACCATCACGGTACAGGAACTGGCCCAGCGTATGACCGAACGCGCCGTCGACGTGATCAAGATCCTGATGAAACAGGGCATGATGGTCAAAACCGTCGATGTATTGGATGCTGATACCGCACAGCTGGTGGCCGAAGAACTGGGCCACACTGTTAAACGCGTTGCCGCATCTGACGTTGAGGAAGGTCTGTTCGACAAGAAAGACGCCGCAGATGAAATGGTATCCCGTCCGTCTGTCGTGACCATCATGGGTCACGTTGACCACGGCAAGACCTCGCTGCTTGATGCCATTCGCCATGCCAATGTGGTACGCGGCGAAGCTGGCGGCATTACCCAGCATATCGGTGCCTATCAGGTTACGCAGAATGATCAGAAGATCACCTTCATCGATACGCCAGGCCACGCTGCCTTTACCGAAATGCGTGCCCGCGGTGCTCAGTCGACTGATATCGTCATTCTCGTGGTTGCTGCAGACGATGGCGTCATGCCGCAGACCATTGAGGCGATCAACCACGCCAAGGCCGCTGAAGTGCCAATCATCGTGGCAGTGAACAAGATAGATCTGCCAGCAGCAGATCCGACCCGCGTTCGCAACGAGTTGCTTCAGCATGGTGTGTTTGTCGAAAGCATGGGCGGCGACGTTCTCGAAGTGGAAGTGTCTGCCAAGGAACAGCTGCATCTGGAAGATCTTCTCGATGCCATTCTGATGCAGTCAGAACTGCTTGAACTCAAGGCCAACCCGAACAGGGAAGCCGACGGTATCGTGGTTGAAGCCAAGCTCGACAAAGGCCGTGGCCCAGTTGCAACGGTTCTGGTGCAGAATGGTACCCTCAAGGTTGGCGACATCGTTGTTGCCGGTGAGCATTGGGGTAAAGTTCGCGCTCTGATCGACGATCAAGGCGAAAAGGTTGAAGAGGCAGAGCCGTCCAAACCGGTCGAGATTCTGGGCTTTGACGCCGCACCTGACGCTGGTGACCAGTTCGCTGTTGTTGAGACCGAAGGCCGCGCTCGCGAGATCACCGACTATCGTGTCCGCAAGAACAAGGATCTTGCCGCAGCCAAGGCCAACCGCGGGTCTCTGGAACAGATGCTTAGCAACCTGAAGGAAAGCGGCGACAGCCAATCCTTCCCGCTTGTCATCAAGGGCGACGTGAAAGGTTCTGTCGAAGCCATTATCGGCGCACTCGACGGCATCGGCAACGAAGAGGTTTCCGCACAGATCCTGCATTCCGGTGTTGGTGGTGTGACCGAATCCGATGTGACCCTTGCGGCTGCGTCCGGTGCTCCGATCATTGCCTTTAACGTGCGTGCAAACGTACAGGCCAAGCAGGCTGCCGAGCAGAAAGGCGTCGAAATCCGCTACTATAACATCATCTACGATCTGACCGATGATGTGAAAGCGGCAATGTCCGGTATGCTCAGCCCAGAAGTTCGCGAAACCTTCATCGGTTACGCGGAAATTCTGGAAGTGTTCAACATCACCAAAGTCGGCAAGGTTGCTGGCTGTCGCGTCACCGAAGGTGTGGTGGAACGTGGCACCGGCGTGCGTCTGCTGCGTGATGATGTTGTTATCCATACCGGCAAGCTGTCGACCCTCAAGCGCTTCAAGGACGAAGTCAAGGAAGTGCGCGTTGGGCAGGAATGCGGTATGGCCTTCGAAGGCTATCAGGACCTGCGCGCTGGCGATCAGATCGAATGCTTCCGTGTGGAAGAGATCGCCCGGACGCTCTAAGGATCTTTTGTTAACGCAATCGGGCAAAGGTCGAGGGTTTTCCCTTGACCTTTGCCATTTTTAATATACCTAACGCATGAAGCCGCATGGCTGACGTGATTTCAGGCTTGGCCGGTCCAATCCCGCCCATAGCCTCCAACAATTAGGACATCTTATGGGACGTAGTTCTCGCAAGGGCGGCGGCATGCCGTCCCAGCGCCAGTTGCGCGTAGGCGAACTGGTTCGAAAATCCTTATCCGAATGCCTCACCCGGGGCGAGATCATCGATCCGTTTCTGGAACAATTCGTGATTTCCATCCCCGAAGTGCGCATGAGCCCGGATCTGACATTGGCAACCGCCTTTGTCATGCCGCTTGGTGCGCCCGGTGAAGAAAAAGCCATCGTGGATGCGCTCAACGGCCACAAGAAATATCTGCGCGGCCGTCTGGGGCGTGACCTGACGCTCAAGCATACGCCCGACTTGCGCTTTCGCTATGACGAGACCTTTGATGAGGCTTCCCGCATCGATGCCCTGCTTGATTCGCCCCTTGTTCAGAGAGATCTGCATCACGAAGACGATGCATCTGAAGACGATACTGACGACAAGTAGGAGCCAAGATGAGCGAAGATATGCAGCAGGCGGGCTCCGCATCTGAAGAACAGACAAGCGAAGCCCCGAAACCGAAGAAGAAAAAGAAGCAGCAATTCCGCGCCAAGCGCCGAACCGACGTGCATGGATGGATCGCTCTGGACAAGCCGCTCAACATGACCTCGACGCAGGCTGTTGGTGCGATCAAGCGTATCTTCAATGTCAAGAAGGCTGGCCACGCTGGCACCCTTGACCCGTTGGCTTCCGGCTGCTTGCCGATTGCCATTGGCGAGGGCACCAAGACGGTTTCCTTCGTCATGGATGGCTACAAGGAATATGAATTCACGGTGCGCTGGGGCGAAGAGACCTCGACGGATGACGCGGAAGGCGAGTTGATCGACAGCTCGGCCCACCGCCCGACCGAAGAGGAAATCGAAGCTGCCCTTGAGCATTTTTCCGGCGAGATCATGCAGGTTCCCCCTGCCTTTTCCGCCATCAAGGTGAATGGCGAACGCGCCTATGATCTGGCGCGCGATGGCGAAGAGGTCAAACTCGCCGCCCGCCCGGTTACCATTCATCATCTTGAACTCCTCGAAGCACCGGACGAGGATACTGCAGTTTTTGTCGCCGAATGTTCCAAGGGCACCTATGTCAGGTCTCTGGCACGGGATATTGGGCGACATCTCGGAACGCGTGGCCATGTTGTGGCCCTGCGTCGGCTCATTTCAGGTCCATTTACCGAAGAAATGCTTATTTCGCTGGACGATCTGGAACAGTTGAGCCATAGTGCGCCCGGCGAGCCCGGGCTCGCCTCTGCCTTGCTTCCTGTTGAGACCGCGCTGGACGACATCCCGGCTCTGGCCATAAACAGGAATGCCGCAGCAAGATTACGCCGAGGACAATCGGTTTTGCTGCGTGGACAGGACGCTCCAATCGACGGTCACGTCGCGGCCATGAATGCAGGATTGCTGGTGGCCATATGTGAAGTGATCGAAGGAGAACTCTGGCCTAGGCGCGTTTTCAATCTGCCTGAGCATCCGCCTGTCTTTTCAAGCGATGCCGAGCCAAAGAACTAAAGGAGAAACCGATGTCGATTACTGCTGAACGCAAGCAAGAGCTGATCAAGGAATATGCCACCAAAGATGGCGATACCGGTTCCCCAGAGGTACAGGTCGCTGTTCTTACCGAGCGGATCATCAACTTGACTGAGCATTTCAAGTCTCACAAGAAAGATAACCACTCCCGTCGTGGCCTTCTGAAACTGGTTTCCCAGCGTCGTAAGTTGCTTGACTATGTCAAAGCCAAAGACGTGGCACGTTACCAGTCGCTGATCGAACGCCTCGGACTGCGTCGTTAATTCTCTGATAAACGCGGTGGCCTGCCGGTCGCCGCGTTTTCAAATTGTACGATCCGCAACCCTTTTGATAGTGCTACTTTTCAAAGGATTGACGTTATTTCCAGATCGTACGCATTTTCGTTGTGCGCTTGAGCGATAAACGAAATGCCAAAGGGAAACCCTCCCGTTGCTCTGGCATAACCCTGCCGGAGTGGTTTAAAAATTGGTGCAATCGGATTTTCTGATTCACCATCGTTCACAGGCAGGATTGCCAGCCGCTTTGCCCAAGCGCCACAAAGTGCTGAAGCCGCTCGTTGTCTTGCCCGTGATCAAATAGAGTTAGATCGATGCCCCATATATCCGATATGCCGGGCATACAGGAAAGGACATTTGAATGTTCGATATTCAACGTGAAGAAATCGATTGGGGCGGGCAGAAGCTCGTTCTGGAAACCGGTCAAGTTGCTCGTCAGGCTGACGGCGCTGTTCTGGCTTCCCTTGGCGAAACCACTGTTCTTGCGACCGTTGTGTCTGCAAAACAGCCTAAGCCGGGCCTCGACTTCTTCCCGCTTACCGTCAACTATCAGGAAAAAACCTACGCTGCCGGTAAAATTCCGGGTGGTTACTTCAAACGTGAAGGCCGTCCAAGCGAAAAAGAAACCCTCACCTCTCGTCTGATCGACCGTCCGATCCGTCCGCTGTTCGTTGATGGATATAAATGCGAGACACAGGTCATCATCACCGTTGTCAGCCATGACATGGTCAATGACCCAGACATTCTGGCTATGGTTGCCGCTTCCGCAGCGCTGACCCTTTCCGGTGTTCCTTTCATGGGCCCGATCGGCGGTGCCCGCGTTGGTCTCATCAATGACGAATTCGTTCTCAACCCGGCCATCGACTCGATGGAAGATTCCAAGCTGGATCTGATTGTTGCCGGTACCAACGATGCCGTTCTGATGGTTGAATCCGAAGCGCAGAACCTGACCGAAGAAACCATGCTGAAGGCCGTGATGTTCGGTCATGCAGGCTTCCAGCCGGTTATCGACGCCATCATCCGCCTTGCTGAAAAAGCTGCCAAAGAGCCTCGCGAATTCTCCATGCCGGACTATTCCGAGCTGGCTGCCAAGGTTGAAGAAATCGCTGGTGAAGACCTTCAGGCTGCTTTCAAGATTGCTGCCAAGACCGAACGCTATGCTGCAGTTGATGCGGCAAAAGAAAAAGTCATGGCAACCCTGTGCAATCCGGAAGACGAAAATGCAGCTGACGCTGTTATCGTTGGCGATCTGTTCAAAAAGGCTGAAGCCAAGATCGTTCGTGGCCAGATCATCAAGACCGGTGGTCGTATCGATGGTCGCGATCTGAAGACCGTTCGCCCGATCGTTTCCGAAGTTGGCAAGCTGCCTCGTACCCATGGTTCTGCTCTGTTCACCCGTGGTGAAACGCAGGCTCTGGTGGTTGCGACCCTTGGTACCGGCGATGACGAACAGTTCGTCGATTCTCTGGCTGGCACTTACAAGGAAACCTTCCTGCTGCATTACAACTTCCCCCCGTTCTCTGTTGGTGAAGCTGGCCGCATCGGGTCTCCGGGCCGTCGCGAAATCGGTCATGGCAAGCTGGCATGGCGCGCTGTGCATCCTATGCTGCCTGCCCATCATGAATTCCCATACACCCTGCGTGTTGTTTCCGACATCACCGAATCCAACGGTTCCTCTTCCATGGCGACCGTTTGCGGCACCTCTCTGGCGCTGATGGATGCCGGTGTTCCTCTGAAGGCTCCTGTTGCCGGTATCGCAATGGGCCTGATCAAGGAAGGCGACGACTTTGCTGTTCTTTCCGACATCCTTGGTGACGAAGATCACCTCGGCGACATGGACTTCAAGGTTGCCGGTACCTCGGAAGGCATCACCTCCCTGCAGATGGACATCAAGATCGACGGTATCACCGAAGAGATCATGCAGGTCGCTCTGGAACAGGCAAAGGGTGGTCGTCTGCACATTCTGGGCGAAATGAGCAAGGCTCTGGGCGAAGCTCGCGCTGAAGTTGGCGAATTCGCACCACGCATCGAAACCCTGAAGATCCCTGTCGACAAGATCCGCGAAGTCATCGGTTCTGGCGGCAAGGTCATCCGTGAGATCGTTGAAAAAACCGGCGCCAAAGTCGACATCAGCGACGACGGCACCATCAAGGTTGCTTCTTCTGACGGCGCAGCCATCACCGCAGCGATCAACTGGATCAACTCCATTGCTGCTGAACCTGAAGTTGGCGTTATCTACAAAGGAAAGGTTGTCAAAACCGTTGACTTTGGTGCTTTCGTGAACTTCTTCGGCGCACGCGATGGTCTGGTTCACATCTCCCAGCTGACCCCACAGCGCACCAACAAGGTGACCGACGTTGTGAAAGAAGGCGACAGCGTCTTCGTCAAGCTGCTCGGCTTTGATGATCGCGGCAAGGTTCGCCTGTCCATGAAAGTGGTTGATCAGGAAACCGGCGAAGAAATAAAACAGGAAGAAAAGAAAGCCGACTAAGGCTTTCCCCTTCTTGAATGAAATAAAAAGGCGCTCCCGAGCAATCGGTGAGCGCCTTTTGTTTAACTGGAAAGAAGTCGGGCTGGAAGCCGGCATGCCTTCGGGCAATCAACTGCCAGTCACATGCTCATACAGACACCTGCTCATGCAGATGCCACAGGATCGCCATGGACGCCCGTGAGAGAATTCAGTTGATCTCTTCATTGGGATAGACGCCCCAGAGGAGATTCGCCTTCAGCCAGCCGCTGTAGCTCTGCACGGCGACTTCACACCAGCCTCTTTCACACTCTGTGATATCCACCTGTACGCCAACCTGAGCCTTGGCCGCCACCGGCGCATCTTCGGCCGGGTTTCTGAGCAGGTCCACCAAAGTGCCTGCAGTCTGCCAGGGGCTGATAAGGGCCGTGCGTCGCCCGGAAAGAAGGGAATGGTAGACCCAGCCTTCTTCCCCTTCGGAATCGCGAATCTGGCGCCAGTTTTCAAACTCATGCACAATTTCCACCGGCAGACCGGCGCGACGGAAAACCCATTTCACCTTATGGTCCGTGGATGGACCGCCCCGCACATTGACGCGATCAGACTTCAAAGAGACAAACCTGGGAATCTTCAGCCCGGACGGCCCTATGGTGGTGCCCTGAGCATGGGCTGGCAGGTCAGCGATGGCGATCAAGCATATCGCCGCAATCCATTGTGCAATGAACGGTCTCTTTTTCATCTTGCCTCTGCGCTGCTTTCCTACTTGGCGTTCCTCAATTCGACAGAGTCGAAGCTACACCACTGCAATAAAGAATCTTTTAACCCTGAGTGACCTGCATGCATAAGTTCGGCACATCTCAAACCATGGGATGACTGGTCATGACAGGGGCATTCCCTATAGCATTCCAAAGGGTGCCTGCGATTGAATTTATTGCGATTTTTTGCAAGTTATCACGGCCCCTTGAGAAGACACGGATATCAAATTCACTCTGAATTGATCCTATCCTGACTTCACAAAGCGGAATGGCGTGCTGTTGGCATGCTGAAAATCGAAGAAATTCACCTGAATACGCTTCTTTAAGCGAAAAGGATAAACACCAGAAACCCGAATTCTCTGTGTGTTTTAGCCAATATCGCTGCTGGAAACGGGTGATGCTATGAGGCAGGAATAGGGCAAACCTATGGCGAGACAAAAGCCGATTGTGGTCGTTACCCGCAAACTCCCAGCTGCTGTGGAAACGCGGATGCGCGAATTGTTTGATACGCGTCTGAAGGAAGATGACAAACCAATGAGTCAGGCGCAACTGGTCGAGGCGGTCAAACATGCTGACATTCTTGTGCCAACGGTTACAGACCGCATCGACGCGCATCTTCTCTCGCAGGCGGGAGAAAATCTCAAGCTGATCGCCAATTTCGGCAATGGTATCGACAATATAGATGTCCTGTCAGCCAATGCCCGCAACATCACCGTGACCAACACGCCCGGCGTTCTGACAGAAGACACAGCCGACATGGCCATGTCGCTCATTCTAGCTGTGCCAAGGCGCTTTGCCGAAGGCATGCTCTATTTGAAAGAACATAAGGACTGGCCGGGCTGGTCGCCCACTTGGATGTTGGGCAAGCGCGTCTGGGGCAAGCGGCTGGGCATCATCGGCATGGGGCGCATCGGGCAAGCCGTGGCACGACGGGCCAAGGCCTTCGGCATGCAGATCCATTATCACAATCGGCGGCGCCTCTCAGAAGATGTGGAATATGACCTGGAAGCGACCTACTGGGAGAGCCTTGACCAGATGCTGGCGCGAATGGATGTCATATCAATTCACTGCCCCCACACGCCAGCCACCTATCATCTGCTCTCGGCCCGACGACTCAAGCTGGTCAACAAAGACGCCTATATCGTCAATACAGCACGCGGCGAGGTGATTGACGAACAGACACTGGCCCGCCTGATCGAGAATGGCGACATCGCTGGCGCAGGGCTCGATGTGTTCGAGAATGAGCCTAAGATCAACCCAAAGCTGGCCAGATCGGAGCGCGTGGTGCTCATGCCTCATATGGGGTCGGCCACGGAAGAGGGCCGTATGGATATGGGGGAGAAGGTGATCATCAATATCAAGGCCTTCATTGATGGGCACAGGCCACCGGACAGAGTGTTGCCATCCATGGTGTGAGGACCAAGCCTTATCACTCCTTACGGCGACGGTAGCGGATGGTTTCAAAGCGGCTCGCCCGCGCATCATACAGGATGAGGCGGCCAACGAGCCCTTCCCCGAGGCCCACAATCTCCTTGATGACCTCAAGCGCCATCATGGAGCCAATGACGCCAGTCAGTGCGCCAAGAATGCCCGCTTCGGCACAGGCGGGAATGGAGCCCGGCGCAGGCCGGTTCGGGAAAAGGTCTTGATAACGCGGATTAAGACGACCTTGCGCATCCTTCTCATAGGGTTTCAGCGTGGTGATAGATCCATCAAACATGCCCACCGCACCCGTGATCAGAGGCTTGCAGGCCTCTTCACATAGCTCTGCCACCAGATAGCGGGTATCAAAATTGTCTGTGCCATCGATCACCAGGTCGTAGGACTGCAGCAGCGTCTTGCCGTTTGCCGCATCAAGACGCATGGCATGAGGCTGCACCACCACATGAGGATTGATGCGCGCAAGGCTGGCTTCTGCGCTCTCCACCTTCAACATGCCAACCGCTTCACTAGCATGAATGATCTGCCTTTGCAGATTGGAGAGGGCTACTGTGTCATCATCCACGATGCCAAGAGTTCCGACCCCCGCCGCAGCCAGATAGGCCAGAAGAGGCGAGCCAAGCCCTCCTGCCCCGACCACTAGCACCTTGGCTGCTTTCAGCTTTTGCTGGCCCGGACCGCCCACATCCCTTAGCAGAATGTGGCGGGCGTAGCGTTCCAGTTCGTCTTTACTCAGCATGGCGTGGCTTTCATTCCCCGAAGGACAGATCAAAAAGAGAAGGGCACCGCGATATAGCGCAAATCCTGCCCGTCATCGGTCTGACTGAAGACACCCACCAGCGCCACCGCATGGGTCTGCGCTTCCATCCGCGTTGGCGCAAAGACAGCCGAGAGGTGATAGTCGAGCGGACAGCCACGCGAGCGCGGAGCCGACGTCTCGTCATGCAACTGTCGGGTCTCGCCTGTGGGCGTGGTCAGGGTCAGCGCAAAACCGGTTACCGTGCCGCCACCCATTTCGCACCCGTTCAGATCCCGTACATCCTTGGTGTTGATCTCGAGGGTGTAAGGAGACGCGCTGTTGCTCAACAGAGGCTGCGATGTCTTCTGGAAACGCATGATGGCTTTTTCCCCCACCTCACTGATGGGCGAAGCGGCCAAGACCACACCGGAATTGGAAATCTGATATTGCTGCATAATGGGCGTGGCTTGTTCAAATGCCTTGACGCGGGCCACGATCGGAGTTTCGCCTTCTTCTTCCAAACGCACGCGCACCGGCGTATCTGGCACCCACTTATCCGTCGCCAGATCAACGATATAGATATTGGAATAAGGATAGTGGGGGCCACTCTCCACGCCAAATTCCTCAAAGGCAAAATAGCGGCCCCGCTCATCATCTGAGAAACCATGGGACCGAAATTCGGCTGCGTCTCCTGCCACCACCGGTCCGGCCAGTGCTGCGGCAGACGCTGCAAGCAGCGATAGGGCGAGACAGTTCGAAAATCGGGTCATTCCATCACCATTCTGTTCGGGTCTTTACGGGCGGCTTTCCTGTCGTTCCAGACAGAAGCGCCATCTCCATTTTAATTGCAGGGACTGTGCTCGCTCTACGGACAAAAGAAGCAGAAGTACACGGTCCCTCATGCAAATCAATTGCGATTCAAAAAGATGCATGAACCATATCACAGATAGTAAAAAGCCGTGGTGGGGAAATATGATCCCACCACGGCCAATGCACTCAGAAAATGTTTCGGAATTGGAACAATTTTCGGTTTTCTTATTCTCCAATTCCATCAAACAAGGCAGTGGACAGATAACGCTCGGCAAAGCTTGGAATGATGATGACGATATTTTTACCGGCAAATTCATCCCGTTTGCCCAATTCGATGGCTGCAGCCAATGCGGCACCGGATGAAATGCCAACTGGCACACCTTCTGTGCGGGCCAATTCACGCGAAAAGGCAAAAGCATCTTCATTGGAAACCTGAATGATTTCATCAATGAGGCTGGTGTCCAGAACATCAGGCACAAAGCCCGCGCCGATGCCCTGAATCTTGTGTGGCCCGGGTTTGCCACCAGAGAGAACCGGACTATCTGAAGGTTCAACCGCCACCACCTTCAGATCTGACTTGCGAGCCTTGAGCTCAGAGCCGACACCGGTGATGGTGCCGCCGGTGCCCACGCCGGAGACTAGCGCGTCCACTTCCCCGTTGGTGTCATTCCAGATTTCTACGGCGGTGGTGCTGCGATGAATTTCAGGGTTGGCGGCATTCTGGAACTGCTGCGGAATGATGGCATTGTCAATTTCATTGACCAGCTCTTCTGCGCGCGCAATCGCACCCTTCATGCCTTTGGGTCCTTCGGTCAGCTCCAGCTCGGCACCCAGATAGGCAAACATCTTGCGGCGCTCGATGGACATGGTTTCCGGCATGACCAGAATGAGGCGATAGCCCTTGGCAGCTGCCGTGAAAGCAAGTGCAATGCCGGTATTACCGGATGTCGGCTCGATCAGGGTGGTTTTGCCCGGCTCGATCTTGCCATCGTCTTCCATGGCTTCAATCATATTGACGCCGATGCGATCCTTGACGCTTGCAAGCGGGTTGAAGAATTCTAGCTTGCCGATCAGGTTTGCCTTGACGCCATGCTTGGCAGCAATCTTGTCGAACCGCACCAGTGGTGTGTTGCCGATGGTGTCGATGATGGAATCATAGATCCGGCCGCGGCCTTCAGTGGTTTTCGGAGTGTGGGCCATTTTTGTTCCTCGCATTTAGAACGTCATGCACGCTCTTTCCCTGCAAGATCCCTGATCGGGATCGGGGCAAGCGTATGGATCGTTCATCCCTAGCATTAAATCTCTTGACCACAATGTAGGTAATTCGATGGGGGACTACGAGAAATCCTGTACCAACTTGTGCGATAGAATAGAAAAATTTCGCTACGGTTCAAATATGCAACGAAACAGACTACCCCAAGCCCCATATTGGACAGGCGTTGTGGCAAAATTATTCTATGAAGCGGTCTTTCCTGTCTATGGGTGCGGCATGAAAGGCATCGTTGCATCGAATAAAAAAGTGCCTGCTTTTACAAGCAGGCACTTGAATTGACTGGAGCTATTCTTGCTGAAGGAGAAGGTACTTAGGCAAGAAAGGATTGCAAGGGAGGTGCCAGTCAATCCTCATCCGGACTTAGCGTTCCGGAATTCTCTTTTTCGCCACTCACCAGCAGCAGAAGCCACCATCCACCAGCAGGTTCACACCCGTGCAGTAGGAGGCAGCATCACTGGCAAGAAAGATGGTTGGACCAACCATTTCTTCCACGCTGGCCATACGATGCATCGGCGTCTGGTCTTCAAATTCCTTGGTCTGGTGCACCATTTCGGGGCGCGTGTTCATTGGCGTTGCCGTGTAACCCGGGCTGATGGCATTCACACGCAGGCCCCCATCAACCCATTCCATTGCCATGCTCTTGGTCAGATGAATGACGCCAGCCTTGGAGGAATTGTAATGCACCTGCATCAGGCCGCGGTTGACGATTACACCAGACATGGAGGCGATGTTGACGATGGCGCCCTTGCCATGCTTGAGCATTGCGTTGGCTTCAGCCTGACAGGAGAGGAAGACCCCCTTGAGGTTGATGTCCATCAGGGTCTGGAACTGCTCTTCGCTCATTTCCTCCGCCGGATTGGCGTTGGCGATACCAGCGGAGTTAACCGCGATGGCCAGATCTCCAAGCTCGGCTTCCGTTTTGGCAACAGCCTCGACAAGGGAGTCCTTGTTGGTCACATCAGCGGTGATGGCGATTGCCTTTTTACCAACCGCCGTGATGGCATCAAGCGTCTTGGCAAGGCCATCATCTTCACGGCGGTCCAGGCACGCAACATCTGCGCCACACTGGGCCAGACCAATGGCAATATGCTGTCCAATGCCACTGCCAGCGCCGGTTACCAGAGCCACACGCCCGCCCAGATCAAACATTGCTGGCGCATTGAAGTTAAATTCGGACATATCTTTCTCCCATATACGAACGAGGAAATCCTCTGCCAGACGAGCTAGCTGGTAGCCAGTTCCATCACTGACACGTCATTTGCATTTGCGCGATCCAGAATTCCGGCTTGTCTGCCTTCAGCCATCACCAGAATCCGGTTGGAAACACCCAGCACTTCTTCAAGGTCGGAACTGACAACGATCACGCAGATCCCTTTTGCTGACAGCTCGACAATGATGTCATAGATGGACGAACGGGCCCCAACATCAATGCCACGGGTCGGCTCATCCAGAACAACCACTTTCGGATCGGTCGCCAGCCATTTGGCCAACACCACCTTCTGCTGGTTGCCGCCAGACATTTCATCGGCATTCTGATGTCCCTGCCCCTTCACTCCGAAGCGATGGATATTGGCCGCTGCAAAACTATCGATAGCCTTCTTGCTCACCCATTTTTTGGGCGCAACGGCCTTCATGTTGGCGTAGCCGATATTTTCTGAGATGCTGTGTTCCAGCACCAATCCCTGCAACTTGCGATCTTCTGGTACCAGCACAATGCCATTGCGAATGGATTGGCCCGGACTGCGCGGCGTGACATCCTTGCCATCGAGATAAATGCTGCCGGCGGAAATCGGGTCGGCCCCAGTGATGGCGCGAACCAGTTCGGTGCGCCCTGCCCCGACCAGCCCGGCAATGCCGAACACTTCGCCTTTATGCACCTTGAAGCTGACATCATGGAACGCATCCAGCGCCGATGTGAGATCCTTGACCTCAAAGGTCACGTCGTCACCAACCGGCGGGAAGTGCGGGAACATGCGACCCAGTTCGCGGCCCACCATACTTTCAACAATGGTGCGGACGGGCACATCGCCCTTGTCGAATTCCTGCACCTTGGCGCCGTCGCGCATGACCACAATGCGGTCAGCGATGCGCCGGATCTCTTCCAGGCGGTGCGAAATATAGATGATACCGACGCCATCGGCCCGAAGGCGATCGATTTGCTTGAACAGCAATTCCGTCTCGGCATCGCCGAGGGCTGCTGTGGGTTCATCCAGAATGAGCAATCTTGCATTGAGGGTGAGCGCCTTGGCAATTTCCACCAGCTGCTGATTGGCCGTGGAAAGCCCCTCGACCTTACGGTTCGCAGGCAGATCAAGACCCAGCCGTTCCAGCTGTTCTTGCGCTTTGCGCTCCATGGCCTTGCGGTCAATCTGACCGCGGGATTTGGGCCAGCGCCCCACAAAGACATTTTCTGCAATCGTGAGATGGGGGAGCAATCTCAGCTCCTGATGGATCAGACCCAGCCCGGAATCGATTGCCTCGCGAGGGTTGGCGGGCGCGTATTCCGCGCCTCGCCATGTCATTGAGCCCGAACTTGGCCGGATGGTTCCGCAGATGATGTTGGACACCGTTGATTTACCGGCTCCGTTTTCTCCCAACAGCGCAACCACTTCTCCTTCATGAATATCAAGATCGATGCCATGAAGAATCTGCAACGGTCCATAACTCTTCTTGATTTGACGAAGAGAAAGAATTGGAGATTTGACCTCAGCCATTTCGGGCCCTCCCTTATCCAGCCATTATCGAACAATCAGACGTCAGATCCGATCAAGGATGATTTTCGATGAACGGGCCAACATTGTCCTTTGTGGTCAGAGTTGCCGGCAGCAGCTGCAGTTTCGGAACTTCTTCACCAGCGACAAGCTTGATGGCGCTATCCACGGCCAGACGACCGAAATACTGGGTGCGCTGGGTGCTGGTTGCATCGAAGACGCCGTCACGCAGAGCTTCAAGCGCTGCGGTATCACCGTCAAAGCCGAAGACGAAAATATCCTGCGGCAGGTTGGCAACTTTCACAGCCTGTGCTGCGCCAAGAGCCAGAGCGTCTGCCTGTCCCCAAACGATGGTTGCGTCAGAATGAGCCTGCAGCATGTTCTGGGTGATCTGGAAGCCTTCGTCCTGTGACCACATCTGGCTATATTGCTCAGAGGCAATGGTGATATCCGGGAACTTTTCCTTGGCTTCCATGCAGCCCTTGGTGCGATCTACTTCAGGGGTGGTGCCTTTCTGGCCATGCACGATCAGCATGGTGCCTTTTCCGCCAACCTGCTCGAAGGCATAGTTGCAGATTTCCTTGGCAGAAGCGACCGAATCGGAAGCGATGAAGGTGTCGCCCGGTGCGCCTTCAGGGTTACGGTCAATGTTGATGACGGGAACACCCTGAGCATGAGCCAGACGGGTTGGCACAGCAGCGGCTGCGGCACCTGCGGGAACATAAATCAAGGCCTGGATATCCTGCGTGAGCAGATCCTGAACCTGGCTAACCTGGGTTGCGCTATCGCCCTTGGCGTCAACGATGATGAGTTCAAGGCCTTTTTCTTTGGAATAGGCTTCAACCGACATCTTAATTTGGTTGAAGAAGTTGGCCTGAAGGTTGGCGACTGCGAGACCGAGCTTTTGAAGTTCTGCTGCAGAACTACTTACTGGTGTCAGAGCGGTTGCTACAATAGCAGCGGCTGCAAACAGGGAATGTTTGAGTTTCATGTGATATTTCTCCTCCGTTAAGACCCAGACACTGCCTCCAACAACAACGTGTCTGGAATTTTCCGGCTTGCGCCGGCTGGTGGTGGCCCGTGCTCACCACCATTTTTGGCACGATGCCAAATTCCTATCCCTTCTTTTTCTTGAGCACTTCGGCAGCCACTGCCAAAGCAATCACGACCCCGATAACCACCTGCTGCGTGAAGGGAGAGACCCCCAGCAGATTGAGGCCGTTGCGCAAGACACCAATCACCAGCACACCGATCACCGTTCCGGCTATGCCGCCGGTACCACCGCTGAGGCTCGCGCCGCCGATAACCACGGCAGCAATCGTATCCAGCTCGTAGGAAACACCCGAGCTTGGCTGAACCGAGTCAAGCCTTGCGGCCAGTACGATACCTGCAAGGCCGGAAAGAACCGCCGAAGTGATGTAGACGAGGATGGTGGATAGACGCACATTGATACCGGCCAGACGCGCCACTTCCTGATTGCCACCGATTGCATAAAGGCAGCGACCGCCCGTGGTGTTGCGCAGGAATATCCATCCGGCGGCAAAGACAATCAGCATCAAGCCGACAGTCACGGTCAGAAAGCCGCCATGGCGAATGATTGCCAGCAGGTTGAACCAGCCCGGAAACCCGACGATCTGCTGACCATCTGTAATCATATTGGCCAGACCGCGCGCGACCGACATCATGGCAAGCGTGGAAATGAAGGCTGGAACGCTGAATTCCGTAATCAGCAACCCAGTCACTGCTCCGGCTGCGGCTGACGCAAACAGGGCAATAACAATTGCCAATGGCAGCGCTATGCCCAATTCATTGGATAGATAGCCCATGACCATCATGGACAGAGCCAGGATTGAACCAACGGACAGATCGATACCGCCAATAAGAATGACAAAGGTCATGCCCACGGCCATGATCCCGAGCACCGTGATCTGGTCGAGAACGTTCAGAAGATTGCGCGCTGTGAAGAAGGAATCCGTCGCAAAGCTGAGAAAGGCGCAAAGCAATAGAAGTCCGATAAGAGGTCCAGTTGCCCCACCTAAAGAAAACAGGCTTGAGACAGACGGTGAGGATGTACGCCCCCGTGCTACTGAAATCATGACAGCAATTCCTCCCATTTTCCTTAAACTGCATAAATATTCAGTGTTGATAATAATTTCATATCTGATCACAGATTCAATGTCAATGAAAAACACGTGAAACACAAGAGATAATCGTTATTTAGTCTAAAGTTTAGCACAATCATCCCAAACAAAATTCTTGACACAGATTCTGAAATGCATTTTAATTTATAATAGAATATTTATTCAGGGAGCCAATCATGGATATCTTAGAACTGAAAAAGATGGCCAATGACATTCGTCAGCGAGATTTGCGGGCTGTCTTTGAAGCGGGCGCGGGGCATATCGGCGGTGAAATGTCGGTAACGGATCTCCTCACAGCTCTCTATTTCCGCATTCTGAATGTAGATCCAAAGAACCCGACCGATCCCAAACGGGACAGATTCATTCTCAGCAAGGGCCATGCTGCACTTGCCCTCTATGTCACGCTCTCAAAACGGGGATTTATCGATCCAGAAGAGATTTCCACTTTCCTGAAGCCGCATTCACGCCTCAATGGCCACCCCAACCGCAACAAGGTTCCGGGCGTTGAAACCAACACCGGCCCTCTGGGGCATGGCTTGCCAATCGCAGTTGGCATGGCAAAAGCGGCCAAGCTCAGCGGGGATACATGGCGCACGGTGGTGATCACCGGCGACGGCGAAATGCAGGAAGGCAGTAACTGGGAAGCCATTATGGCCGCAGCCCAGTTCGGACTGGACAATCTGACCCTCATTATCGACCACAACCGCCTGCAACAGGGCGCTCGTCTTGCAGACACGAACAATATTGCCCCTCTTCCTCCCAAGCTTGAAGCCTTTGGCTGGGCTGTCGAGGAAATCAACGGCAATGACATGGAAGAAATCTGCGCCGCGCTGGACGCCAGCAAGGTGGTTCCGGGCAAACCGAGATGCATCGTCGCTCACACCAACAAGGGCAACGGCATTTCCTTCATGTCCGACAATGTGGCCTGGCATCACAAAGTTCCTGACGCAGACCAATATAAACAGGCCATGGCCGAGCTGGAGGAGGCCGTATCATGAGCAATTTGTCAGAAGCAAAACTCCACGATTGCCGAGATGCCTTCACCCAGACCCTTGAAGGCATGGCTGCGACCAATCAGGAAATTGTCGCCGTTTGCAACGATTCTGTCGGGTCTTCCAAGCTGAATGGCTTCAAGGACAAATATCCAGAGCGTCTGGTCAATGTCGGAATCGCCGAACAGAATATGATCGGCGTTGGCGCCGGTCTGGCCAATGGCGGCAAGATTCCGTTTGTTTGCGGCGCGGCCTGCTTCCTGACCGGACGGGCCCTTGAGCAGATCAAGGCGGATGTGGCCTATTCCAATACCAATGTGAAGCTGGTCGGCATCAGCTCGGGCATGGCTTATGGCCCCCTTGGCCCGACACACCACTCCACCGAAGATTTCGCGTGGGTCCGTGCCATCCCCAATGTGCCGATCGTTGCCCCATGTGATTCGATTGAAACCGCAGCAGCGGTTGCCTATGCCGCCGAAACCACGGGGCCGATCTTCCTGCGCCTTTCTCGGGAAGGTGTGCCAGATCTGCTCCCTGCCGACTACAAGTTCGAGCTCGGCAAGGCCGTCACCCTCAAAGAGGGTAGCGATGTGACGCTGATTGCCAATGGCATTCTTTCGGTGCGCGCCGTGAAAGCGGCCGAATTGCTGGCAGCCGAGGGCATTTCCGCTCGCGTTCTCAATATGGCGACCGTTCGCCCCATTGATCGCGACGCCATTATTGCAGCAGCTAGCGAGACCGGCGCGATCCTGACGTGCGAAGAACACACCATCTTTGGCGGATTGGGCAGCTCGGTTGCCGAAGTAGTTGTGGAGACTGTGCCAGTTCCCATGACACGGCTCGGCGTTCCCGGCATTTTTGTACCCACTGGTACGGCCAGCTTCCTGCTGGATGAATTCGGGATGGCTCCTGAAGGGCTTGCGGCCAGTGCCAAAGAGCTGATCAAAAAGAAGAAAGCCTGAGTTTCCCTCTGGAAACCAAGACTCAGATGACAGACCCTGCACGGGAGGAGAACCGGACAGCAGGGTCCGAGGAGGACGCGATGCAAAGGGCAATATTGGCCATTGACGAAGGCACGACAAACAGCAAGGCAATTCTGGTTTCCAAAACCGGAGACATTCTTGCCAGGGGCTCCTGCCCTGTGCCGATCAACCATCCCCAGTCCGGTTGGGTTGAACAGGATGCTGAGACCATCTGGACCAGCACCCTGAAGGCCATTGCCGATTGTCTCGCAGCGGGTCCGGACGTCGCGTTGGAAGCCATTGGCATATCCAACCAGCGCGAATCGGTTCTCGCTTGGGACCGGACCACAGGCAAGGCTCTGGGGCCGGTTGTCACTTGGCAATGTCGCCGCACCTCGGACGCCTGCGAGCGCCTGAAGGCGGCCGGTCATGAAGACGAAGTCATCAAACGCACCGGCCTGCCGCTCGATCCGCTCTTCCCGGCTACCAAGGTGCGCTGGCTGCTGGACAATTGCGGCAAGGACAAAGCACCGGAAGAGATCTGCATCGGCACGGTCGATTCCTGGCTGATCTGGAATTTTTCCGGTGGCAGTTTGCACCAGTGCGATGCATCCAATGCGGCACGAACCCAACTCTTCAACATTTCCGAAACCTGCTGGGACGATACTCTGTGCGAGCTCTTCGGCGTGCCCAAGGCCGTATTGCCCGAAGTGCAGGATTCCTCGCACATATTCACTCATACGACCGGCGTGCCCGGATTGCCTGACGGTATTCCGGTCGCCTCAGCCATTGGCGATTCGCATGCAGCGCTGTTCGGCCATGGCGCCTATGGCTTGGGCGATGGCAAGGTAACCTTTGGCACGGGCTCATCGGTGATGACCACGATGCCGGAATTTGTCGTGCCGCCACGCGGGGTGACCACCACCATCGCATGGGCGCGCAACGGCACGCCGACTTATGCCTTTGAGGGCAACATATTGGTGAGCGCATCCATTCTGCCCTGGACGGCGGAGCTTTTGGGGCAGAAGGATGTCACGGAACTGCTCGATCTGGCCCAAACAGTTGAGGATACCCAAGGCGTTGTGCTGGTTCCGGCCCATGTCGGGTTGGGAGCACCCCATTGGAATTCGACGGCACGCGGCCTGATGTGCGGCCTCTCCTTTGCCAGCGGCAAAGCCCATGTGGCACGCGCCGCAGCAGAAAGCATCGCTTTTCAGGTACAGGATGTCTTCAAGATCATTCTGGCCAATTCAGGTCATGGCATCGGCAAGCTGTTTGTGGACGGCGGTCCGAGCCAGAATCCATTCCTCATGGGCATGGTCGCCGATTACATCGATCATTCGGTCATTCAGGGCGAAAGCACCGAGGCCTCGGCGCAGGGAGCGGCCTATCTGGCGGGTCTGGCGACAGGCTTCTGGGCAGACCTGGATGCTATCAGTGCCCTTGGGCAGCATGGGCAGGAAATTCAGCCAAAAATGGCAAGTGACAGACGCAAGGAAGAGCTTTCCAAATGGCAAATGGCCATTGAACGAACGCTTCTTTGAATCTGAAACCTTTCAGGATAGTATCGCGCGCGATCAACCCTGAATTGGAGGATGCCACTTTGGCAAGAGTAAACGAACTGCGGCTTATCGCTCGTGTAGCTCAGCTATACCATGTGGAAGGCCGTAGACAGGCAGACATAGCAAAGCATTTGCGTATTTCTCAGGCAACCATTTCAAGATTGCTCAAGAAAGCACAGGAAGAGGAAATTGTAAGAACAACAATCGTTGCTCCTTCTGGCACCTTTGTGGAACTGGAAGACGGGCTGCGCCAGAAATATGGACTGTCTGAAGCCATTGTCGTGGAAGCGTCGGAAGATCGCCAAAGCACGATCATGGACAGAATCGGCGAATCGGCTGCGCATTTTCTCGAGGTGTCCCTTCAAAAGGACGAAGTGATCGGGGTTTCCAGCTGGAGTGAGACGATCCTGCGCATGGTGGACAATATCCACCCCATGCGTTCGGGCCTTGCCAAGTATGTGGTGCAGACCTTGGGTGGTATGGGTGATCCGACAGTGCAGACACACGCAACCCAGTTGACATCGCGACTTGCGCGCCTGACTGGAGCCGAAGCACGCTTGCTAACGGCCCCGGGCGTTGCCCAGTCTCGCGAGGCTAAGCTGGTGCTTCTGGGAGATCCCTATGTCAGGGAAACAATGGAGTTGTTCAACAAAATCACGTTGGCAATCGTCGGGATCGGTGCCACGGAACCCTCTGCCATGCTGGCTCGAAGCGGCAACACTTTCTCCCCCAACGAGTTGGCTGAGCTGACCGAGGCGGGAGCTGTTGGCGATATGAGCCTACGCTTCTTCGATCGTGACGGAAAAGTAATCAAGACCCCACTGGATGAACGCGTTATCGGCATGCCCCTTGAGGATCTGGCCAAAGTAGACCGGGTCATCGCCCTTGCTGGAGGAGAGAGCAAGACCGAAGCCATTCACGGAGCCCTGAAAACTGGTTGTCTCGATGTTCTGATTACAGACAATTTCACGGCTTGCCGCCTTCTGGAGGAGACAGGCCCAAGCAGCTAGAAAGCAATGGGAGAATAAAATGAAACGGTTTGAAGGCAAAACCACCGTGATCACCGGAGGAAACAAGGGAATCGGTTTCGCAATTGCGACCAAGTTTGCCGAAGAAGGCGCAAATGTCGTGATCGCTTCCTTTGAAGATCAGGTCAAGGAAGCCGCAGCCGAACTGTCCGGCAAAGGCTATAATGTGATCCCTGCCTTGTGTGATGTCACCAAACCAGAGGAAATCGTCAAGCTTTATGATGCCGCCGAAGAAGCCTTCGGTGAAATCAATATCGGCATTCAGAATGCCGGCGTGATTTACATCTCCAAGATCGAGGACGTTTCCTACGAAGAATGGACCAAGACGCTAGCCGTCAACACCACCGGCTGTTTCCTTGCCTGTCAGGAAGCCATCAAGCGCATGCGCAAGCATGGCAAGGGCGGCAAGCTGGTCAACACAGCATCCGGTCAGGCGCGTGAAGGCTTTATCTACACGCCGCATTACGCAGCCTCCAAATTCGGCGTCATGGGCCTAACCCAGAGCCTTGCCAAGGAAGTGGCGCTTGAAAAGATCAATGTCAACGCCATCTGCCCGGGTATCATCAAGACCGACATGTGGGACTATAATGACCGTGTCTGGGGTAGCATGCTGGGCGAATATGGCCCGGGCGAGCTGATGGCCGAATGGGTACAGGGCATTCCGATGCAATATGCCGGAGAAGGCAAAGACATCGCCAATGCCGTGGCCTTCCTCGCCAGCGAGGATGCATCCTATATCACGGGACAGACCATCAATATCGATGGTGGTCTGATCATGTCCTAAGCATCAGAGGATGCATGAGATACGTGGCCGAGCGGACCCCGCCCGGCCTTTTTTCTGCGCCAATTCCGCCAAGCCGATCCAGTACGGCGCTATTGGTGCGAAAAGGCTAGTCCTTGATGCCGGTGGAGCCGAAACCGCCCGCCCCGCGCTCGGTATCGCTCAGCGTCGTTACTTCGATGATGCGTGGCCGGCGCACATCGGCGATCACGGCCTGAGCAATCCGGTCTGCATGATTGATGGTGTAGGCGTCCGGCCCTGCGTTCAGAAGCGCGATCTTGATGGGTCCGCGATAATCTTCATCCACCGTGCCGGGGCTGTTGGGCACGAGAAGACCATGCTTGGTTGCCAAACCTGAGCGGGGCCTGATCTGCATTTCCGTTGCCGGAGGCAGCTCCACGGCAAATCCGGTCGGAATGAGCGCAATCCGACCCGGCTCGATCGTCACAGGCCCTTCAGGCAAACAGGCGCGCATGTCCATGCCCGCAGCACCGGGCGTCGCATAAGAGGGAAGCGGCAGATCCGGATTTTCCGGCAGTCGTTTGAATCTCACATCATTCATGTGCGTCTCTCTATGTTAAACAGCATGACCAAAGGGGCATTGCCAGACCAAGGTACAGGCTGCCCTCAGATTTCGATGCTCTCTTCGAGGGCTTCGCTAAGGCGCGCGATAAGGCGGCTGGCAACATCCTGCTTGCTCATGTCCTGCCACGCCTCAATGCTATCGGAACGGATTATCTTGATCATGTTATGATCGCCGCCCATGATGCCGGTCTGAGGAGATACATCGTTGGCGATGATCCAGTCGACACCCTTTTTGGTGAGCTTCCTGGCTGCGTTGGCCTCCAGATCCTGCGTTTCGGCGGCAAAGCCGACAACGAGCTTGGGCCTTTTGTCCGGATGGGTGCCGACAAAGCGGGCAATATCGGGATTTTCCTCGAACTGCAGCGCAGGAAAGCTACCATCAGCCTGCTTCTTGATTTTCTCGGCTCCCTGATTGGTTACATGCCAATCGGCGACCGCAGCTGCCATGATCGCGATATCAGCCGGCAGCGCAGCACTCACCGCCGCTTTCATCTCCCGTGCAGTCTCTACCCTGATGATTTCCACACCCCTTGGCGGCTCAAGCGCCACAGGGCCCGAAACGAGGGTCACCCGTGCGCCAGCATCCCTCGCGGCAGTTGCAAGGGCATAGCCCTGTTTGCCCGAAGAGCGATTGGCGATATAGCGCACCGGATCAATCGGTTCATGCGTGGGGCCTGCCGTGATGAGCACATGCCTGCCTGCCAGCGGTTTGGGGCTGTCGTCCAGCAGCGCCTTTATGGCGAGAAGAATGTCTTCCGGCTCGCTAAGGCGACCGGGGCCTTCTTCATTGCAGGCCATCATGCCCACTGCCGGACCGACAAAATGCTGGCCGTCTTCTTGCATGGTGGCAAGATTGCGCTGGGTCGCGGGATGGTACCACATACGCACATTCATGGCCGGAGCGACGAGCACCGGCTTGTCTGTTGCCAACAGCATGGTGCTGGGCAGATCATCAGCGATGCCGTTGGCCATCTTGGCAATCAGATTGGCGGTGGCAGGTGCAACGACCACCAGATCTGCGGCGCGGGACAATTCGATATGTCCGATCTCGCTCTCCCGCGTCAGGTCGAACAAATCGGTCAACACCGGTTTGCCCGTGAGCGTGGCGATGGTCAGCGGCGCAACGAATTCGGTCGCCGCTTTGGTCATGATGACTTGAACACCGGCGCCCTCTTTCAAAAGAAGGCGGATGATATCCAGCGCCTTGAAGGCGGCTATGCCGCCGGAAATGACGAGCAGGACGCGCTTGTTTTCAAGCATGATGATCTCTCCTATCCTAACTCCAAATACGAATGGCTATGGCAGCAAGGGCAATGGCGATCACCCAGAGCGCGAGACGCCCTGTACGGCCCTTGCGGGCTTCGGCCTGTCCGATAGCGGCCACCGTTTCGGCATCAAGACGAAGACCGTCACGGCCCATCTCGTCAAAGCTGCTGGATAGGCGTTCGGCACGACGCGCCATCTCGGGCAATTGAGCGGAAAGCGTGCCCAGCACCGACAGGCCTTCGGCCATTTCCTTGGCCTTGGCAACAGGGCCGAGATTCTTTTCCATCCAGCTTTTGACCACCGGTTCAGAGGTGTTCCAGAGATTGAGGCTGTCGTCGAGCATGCGCGCAACCCCTTCGGCCACGACCATGGTCTTTTGCAGCAGAATCAGTTCCGTGCGGGTTGCCATACCAAACAGCTCGGTGAATTCAAACAGTTGTTGCAACAGGCCAGCCATGGAAATCTCAGCAGAATCGCGCCCATGAATCGGCTCACCGATGGACCGTAGGGCTTGAGCAAAGGTATCGACATCCTGCGTGGAAGGCACATAGCCCGCTTCGAAATGAACCATGGAGACACGGCGATAATCACGCTTGATGAAGCCATAGAGAATTTCGGCAAGAAAGCGCTGTTCCTTCATGCCAAGCCGCCCCATGATGCCGAAATCGACAGCCACCAGCTTGCCATCACTGCCGAGAAACAGATTGCCCGGATGCATGTCTGCATGGAAAAAGCCGTCCCGCAGGGCATGACGCAGGAAAGACTGGATCACAGTGCGCCCGAGCGCACTCAGATCATGGCCGGAGGCCTTTAGCGCTTCCAGATCATTGAGCTTGATTCCATCAATCCATTCCATGGTCATGACGGATTTTTCCGACTTGGCCCAATAGATCGTCGGTACGCGGAAATCATCATCTTCAGCGCAATTTTCGGCCATTTCGCTCATGGCGGCTGCTTCGAGGCGAAAATCCATTTCCAGACGGATGGATTGGGCCAGCGTGTCCACCACACCAACCGGCTTGAGGCGACGGGACGGTGCATGCACGGCTTCGATCAGACGGGCTGCCAGATAGAAGCCCGCCAGATCATCCTGAAATCGCTGGGCGATCTTCGGTCGCAGGATCTTGACGGCCACATCCTGTCGCTCGCCGCTGGCATCCACGAAGGAGGCCTTGTGCACCTGCGCAATGGAGGCGGCGGCAATGGGTTCTGAGAAGCTTTCAAACAGTGCTTCAACCGGTTTGCCCAAGGCATCTTCAACCGCTTTGCGCGCTTCCTGCATACTGAAGGCAGGCACACGGTCTTGCAATGTGGCCAGCGCCTCGGCCAGTTCAGGCCCGACCAGATCGGGACGGGTTGCCAGAAACTGGCCCATCTTAACATAGGATGGCCCCAGCCGGTTGAGTGCAGCACTCAGGCGTTCGCCCTTGTTGCGGGCAGAGGCATTTTTACGCTCGAACAGCTTGAGAAAGGCCAAGGCAACGCGGGGGGCTGTCGGCAGGTCTGCCGGTGGCTCGACGATAGAAAAGACACCTTCACGAGCCAGAATATAGCCCGTATGCACAAGGCGAAGCAGAGCAGATGACGCACCAATCATAATTGTCTTTTCCGATCCTTAAAGCTTCCAGCCCGAATGCATGGCGGTGATGCCACCAGACAGGTTCCGATAGCTCACCTGCTGGAATTCGGCATCCTCGACCATCATCTTGAAGCGTTCCTTATTGGGGAACTTGCGGATCGACTGGACAAAATACTCATAGCCTTCCCTGTCGCCCGTGACGGCATCGCCGATGGCGGGAATGGCGTTGAAAGAGAATAGATCATAGGCCTTGTCGAGCAGCGGCATGTCGACGTTGGAAAATTCAAGACACATGAAGCGGCCCCCCCGCTTCAACACGCGATACGCTTCGCTGAGTGCCTTGTCGATGCGTGGCACATTGCGGATGCCATAGGCGATGGTATAGGCGTCAAAGCTGTTATCCTCGAAAGGCAGCTCTTCTGCGTTGCCTTCAACAAATTCGAGATTGCTGATGAGACCATTTTCCTTGGCCCGATCCTTGCCCACGCCAAGCATGGAACCATTGATATCAAACACTGTGCAGTGGGCATTCTTGCGCGAACGCTCGACGACGCGGAAAGAAATATCCCCCGTGCCACCAGCCACATCAAGCAGCTTAAAGGGAACCCGCCCACCCTGCGGCGGATTGAGCCACGCAACAAAGGCATCCTTCCAGAGCCGGTGCATTCCCCCACTCATCAGGTCGTTCATTACATCATAGCGATCGGCAACATGGTGGAAGACCTCGTCGACCCGCGTCTGCTTCTCTCCCTCGCCCACTTGCTCGAAGCCGAAAGAAGTGGCCATTTCCGTGACTTTTTCCGTGCGTTCTTTGTTTTGTGCCGCCATGATCCACTTCCTGCGCTCGACCCTGTCGGGGAGCGATTGTCATTTCTTTTCCGCCGGACAATAGCCCATCTTTTTCTCAAATACCATGTTTCCAAACGGCTTTTCTTGTGTTGCTTTCGTTCCATTGATAGGGTGACTTTTCCTTTTGTCTCTTCTTGGGGGCCTTCCATGGATATTGAGAAAATACGCAAGGAAACGCCGGGACTCACCCATGGCATTCACCTGATGGCCTGCGGCTCGGCACTCGCTCCGCAGCCGGTTGTCGATGCGGTGATGGCCTATCTTGATCTTGAAGCCAGAATTGGCGGTTATGAAGCCCACGCCCATGAGACAGCCATGCTGGATGCGACATACAACTCGGTTGCGCGTCTGATCGGTGCAAAACCCCGCGAGATCGCCATCATGGAGAATGCGACAGCTGCATGGTGTCAGGCCTTTTATGCTCTCCCACTTGGGGCCGGAGATCGCATCATCACCTGTCAGGCCGAATATGCGGCCAATTATGTTGCCTATCTGCATCGCCAGAAAAAGGACGGGATCGAAATCGACATCGTTCCCAATGACGAATCCGGGGCGCTGGATCTGGTGGCCCTTGAGAAGCTGATTTGCGAGAAAACGGCATTGATCACCATCACTTGGGTGCCAACCAATGGCGGTCTGGTGAATCCGGCTGCCGCCGTTGGGGAAATCGCCAAAAAGCACGGTGTGCCCTATTTGCTGGATGCCTGTCAGGCCGTGGGGCAGATGCCGGTGGATGTCGAGGTGCTCAATTGCGACTTCCTTTCCGCCACAGGACGAAAATTTCTGCGCGGTCCGCGCGGCACCGGATTCCTCTATATTCGGGAAAAATGGCTGGAAAGTCTGGAACCAGCCGTCCTTGATCATTTCTCCGCGCCCCTGGTCGACAGCAGCCGCTATGCCGTTCGAGACGATGCCCGCCGATTCGAAACATGGGAAAACAGCTACGCCTTGCGTGCAGGGCTCAAGGTAGCCTGCGACTATGCCATGGACATCGGCCTCGAAGCGATCCAGCAAAGGGCTTGGTGGTTGGCTGATTCCCTGCGCACAAAGCTGGCCCTTCTGCCCGGTTGCAGCATCATGGATCTGGGAGCTGAGAAATGCGCCATCATCAGCTTCACCATTGATGGTCTCGAGCCCCAACATGCCGTTGAGAGCCTGCGCAATCATGGCATCGCCATTGGCATGACGCGCCCGGGCAGCTCTTTGCTGGATGCCGAGCGCAGAAATTTACCCGTCATGCTGCGCATTTCGCCACATTATTACAATAATGAAGCCGATCTTGACGCCTGCATCGAGGCGCTCAAGGATCTTATGTGAGATAGCGTTATGCCAGAATTGCCAGAGGTGGAAACCGTACGGCTCGGCCTGCAGCCGGTGCTCGAGAATGCCACAATCGAGCGGGCCGAAGTGCGCCGTGAAAATCTCAGATTCCCTTTTCCGGACCAATTGGCTGACCGCCTTGCCGGTCGTCAGGTCGTGGGGCTGGGACGGCGTGCCAAGTATCTGCTGGCCGATCTGGATGATGGCATGGTGTTGGTCATGCATCTGGGTATGTCCGGATCTTTCCGCGTGGTCAGTGAGGAAGAACAGCATCTCATCGCCGAGGAAAGCTTTCATCTTGCCCGGGGCAAACGGCCCCAGCATGATCATGTGGTGTTGCATCTCTCTTCTGGCACGTCGATCCTCTATAATGATCCGCGTCGCTTCGGCTTCTTTGATCTCATCGCCCGTGTGACGCTGGCCGAACATCCCTATTTTGCCAAGTTGGGGGTGGAGCCGGTGGGCAATGCCTTGAGCGCTGATTATCTGGCAGAGAAATTTGCCGGCAAGAAGACGCCGTTAAAATCGGCGTTGCTCGATCAACATATCATTGCCGGACTGGGCAATATCTATGTATGCGAAGCGCTGTTCCGCTCCGGCCTCGATCCCCGGCGGAGTGCGGGAACACTCGTCACCAAAACGGGAAGGCCTTCGGCAAAGCTTGCATTACTGACCGAGGAGATCCGCGCAACCATCGCCGAAGCTATCGCAGCCGGCGGCTCCACCTTGCGCGATCACACACGAGCGGACGGCAGCCTTGGCTATTTCCAGCATCGCTTCAAGGCCTATGACCGGGAGGGCGATGCTTGCACCAAAGAAGGCTGTGGTGGCACAATCGAACGGATCACCCAGAGTGGTCGCTCTACCTTCTTCTGCGCAAGTTGCCAAAAATAAAGGGGCGCAAGCGCCCCTTTATTGATCTGTTAGAAAGCCGTTGGCTTACATTTTGCCGCCAAAGACCGGGAACATGCTGGCGTCGCCATAGTCCTTGATGCGCTCGATGTTTTTCAGGATTTCCATGTCGTCTGCGGAAATCTCGAAATTCACATCAGCGTTGGACTTCATATGGTCCGGATTTGCGGTTTTCGGCAGAGGCAGAAGGCCCAGTTCCAGGCAGTAGCGAATGCAGAGCTGCGGAATGCTGACGCCATATTTCTCGGCCATTTCGCCGATTTTTTCGTTGTCCAGAATCTTGCCATGCGCCACAGGGGAATAGGCTTCGACCTGAATACCCTTGCTCTGTGTATAGTCGATCAGATCAAACGGGGTGTTGGATACATGCGCCAGCACCTGGTTGATCATCGGCTTGATCTTGGCGTTATCAAGCAGGTTGTCCAGATCAGCTTTCTCGAAGTTGGAAACGCCAATAGCGCGAATCTTGCCAGCTTCATAGGCTTCTTCCAGAGCACGCCATGCTTCCAGGTTGCCTTCGAAATAGCGGTCTTCACCGGCAAAATCACCCCAAGGCTGCGGGCTGTGAATGATCATCAGGTCGATATAATCCAAGCCCAATGTCTTCAGCGACCCATCAATGGCGGCCTTTGCATCAGCATAGTTCTTATGGGATGCATCCAGCTTGGTTGTCAAAAAGAGCTCGTCGCGGGCAACCCCACACTCACGGATACCTTCTCCAACGCCACGTTCGTTGGCATAGGCCTGCGCGGTATCAATGTGGCGATAGCCCAGTTTGACAGCGGTTTTGACTGCTTCAGCCACTTCGCCATCCTCGATCATCCATGTGCCAAGTGCGAGCTTTGGGATCTTGACATCGTTCGACAGAGTATAGGTTTCTTGCAAAATCATGATTGTCTTTCCTCTCGGGTCATTCCTGCCATTTGTCCGCGAGCCGGACGGTACCAGCCATTTATTACGGCGACTGCATCACATCCAGCCGGGCAAGGATCATAACGGTCTTACAGATTGGAATTTCTAGTCTCACGGCCTGTTCATCGACCGTTGACCTCTATTTAATACCGCCCTGGCTGCAAGATAAGCACCGTCCGGCAGAAATGACTTATGAATGTCATGCATGAATGCGGCTCGCTCATTAAAAAATCCCTAAAAGAGACATGAGCAAGCCTTGGCGGTCTCGCACCTTTTGCCTCTGACAACAAAAAGGGAGCCGAGGCTCCCCCTTAATATACCAAGCTTTGTGCGTCGCCACCACATCTCAATGGGTAATCAAAGTTCCCGCTCCACCTTCCGTGAAGAGTTCGAGAAGCACGGCATGTGGCACCTTGCCATCAAGAATGACCACCCCCTCAACGCCCTTGTTGAGCGCATCGATGCAGGTTTCCACTTTTGGAATCATGCCGCCGGAAATCGTGCCGTCGGCGATGAGATCATGAGCCTGTTTGATGGTGAGCGCCTTGATCAGCTTGCCGTCCTTGTCGAGAACACCGGGCACATCCGTCAAGAAAAGCAGGCGCTTTGAATCAACCGCTCCAGCCACAGCACCGGCAAAGGTATCGGCATTGATGTTATAAGTGGCGCCATCAGCCCCCGGAGCAACCGGTGCTATCACCGGGATAAGCGCGTCCTTGGCCACGATGTCAAGTACGGAGCGATCCACTTTCTTTGGATCGCCCACAAAACCCAGATCAACGATTTCCTCGATCTTGCTATCAGGGTCGCGGATGGTTCTGGTCAGCTTTTCAGCCTGCACCATGTTGCCATCCTTGCCACACAGACCGATGGCACGACCGCCTTCTGCATTGATATTGCTGACAATGGATTTGTTGATGGAGCCAGCCAGCACCATTTCAACCACTTCCACGGTGTGGGCGTCTGTCACGCGCAGCCCGCCCTTGAACTCAGATTCGATACCGAGACGTTCAAGCATGGATTTGATCTGCGGGCCGCCACCATGCACGACAATAGGTTTCACACCGGCCTGCTTGAGCAGAACAATATCGCGCGCAAAGGCCTGCCCCAATTCTGCGTCCCCCATGGCATGGCCGCCATATTTGACAACAACAGTCTGGCCATCATAGCGCTGCATGAAAGGAAGCGCTTCGGAGATGGTCTTGGCACGATTGGCCGGCTTGTTTGATGAATTGGACGTGTCGGACATGGCGCTTCTCTGTATCGGCGGGTTACGTAACTGCCCACGCTGTATAACGACTATTGTTGGGATACGCAAGAAATCCGGAGGGTTATGCCGCTTTTGTCACAATTTTTGAAACAATGTGCGGCTAGTTTCTTTACATCCCATCGGACAAAAGCAGCATTTCAGCGCGCAAACGCTTGATACCAACCTTCTTTTCGGAGGAAGTCAGCAGAATCTCCGGATGTGCTGCCGGACGCTTCTTGAGGCCCAGCTGTACCTTTTCGATAACCTTCTTGAGATCCTTGAGCTTGGTCTTGTCGACCTTGGTGAGAACCACCTGATAGTTGACTGCGGCCTTATCAAGAGTTTCCATCACCTCCGTATCATTGGCCTTGAGGCCGTGGCGGCTGTCGATCAGAACATAGACGCGCCGCAAGTTCGGACGGCCGCGCAAATAGTCGAGGATGAGCTCGTTCCAGGCTGCCACTTCCTTCTTGGAGGCCTTGGCATAGCCATAGCCGGGCATGTCGCAGATCACCAGAGTGGGCTCTTTTTCGGGGCGGAAGAAATTGAGTTCTTTGGTACGCCCCGGTGTGTTGGATGTACGTGCCAAGGCCTTGCGACCGGTGATGGCGTTGAGCAAAGAGGATTTGCCCACGTTGGATCGACCGGCAAACGCAATCTCGACGCCTTCGATAGGCGGCAGCTGGTGGAAGAATTTCGTGCCCCACATGAAATCCCAGCTTTGAGCGAAAAGCAGTCTGGCCCGCTCGGAAAGCGCCGGATCCACCTCATCGTCACCAACGAGCGCAACAAGGCTCTCGGTGTCTTCAGCGGGGTTGGTCTCGGCGGTGTTATCTTGATCGGTCATGATTGAGCGTTCCTGATTAGAAAAGGGCAGGCCTTGGTAGCCTGCCTTTTACAGAGAAACAAGCGTGAAAGCGAGGCCCCTATGTGTCTAGGGTGCCAGAAAATGCCTTGGAAGCTGCTTCCAACGCGTCGATATCTGCGCCCTGAATGAGGAGTCGGTGACGATTGATCATCTCAACGGGCCAGTTCCACCAGGCAATGGCCAAAAGCCGTTTTATGGTCGCCTCGTCAAACCGCATGCGGATGGGTCTGGCCGGATTGCCGACCACGATTGCATAGTCGGGCACATCGCTGGCTACCAGAGCACCGGACCCGATGATGGCCCCAGACCCGATGGTAACGCCGGGCATGATGGTGGCCTTGCGTCCGATCCAGACATCATGGCCAACGACAGTATCGCCACGAGACTGGGCCTTGAATGTTTCAATATCAAAGCCTTCGCCCCATCCTTGCCCCATGACGCCGAAGGGGTAGGTCGAAAGGCCGGTCATGTCGTGGTTCGCCCCATTCATGATGAAGGTCACGCCGGTCGCGAGCGCGCAGAAATTGCCGATGATCAGACGATCTCCGAGGAAATCATAATGATAAAGGACATTCTTCTGTTCAAATTTCTCGGGCCCCTCAGGGTCATCATAATAGCTGAAGTCACCCACTTCGATCATCGGATTTGTGATCAGCGGCTTGAGAAAGGCAAAGCGCTTGAAAGCGGCGACGGGATAGGGATAGTTCGGATCGGGATTGATGGACTGCGTATCTTGCATGGGAAGACCCTTTCGATGCAGCAGAAAATTATCGGTGACGGTGGGAAATGCAGCACAGATCGTGTCAGACACACGATTGCCCCTTGCAGGCGCTTTGCGCCATGCTCACGCGTGTGCGTGATGCCTATTGGGATTGGGAATTGGCTGCTGTCAGTTGTTCATCGAACAGGTTCACTCGAATTTGCATCGTTGCAGGATGGGGTCAATTTATCAGAAATTGCATTCTGATTCATCCAAACCAGACCTTTGCACCACGCAAGCCGCGTGTGCGTTGCTTTCCTGCAACAAAAAGGGCGGCTAAAAAGCCGCCCGATTGTCTCTTGAATTTCAAGGTCTCTATTCGCTGCTCGGCTTCGAGCGCTTGAACGTATCCTTGATATTCTGCCAAATCTCGATCTTGGTACCATGCTTCTTCATGATGGTCGCCTGCTGGATGATGGACAAAGAGTTGTTCCATGCCCAGTAGATCACCAGGCCGGCTGGCATGCGGGCCAGCATGAAGGTGAACATGATCGGCATCCAGGTGAAGATCATCTTCTGGGTCGGATCCGGAGGTGTCGGGTTCAGTTTCATCTGAACGAACATGGTAACACCCATGATGATCGGCCAGATACCGATGGCCAAGAAGGCCGGATGATCCCAAGGCACAAGACCGAACAGGGTGAACAGGTTGGTCGGATCGGGACCAGAAAGATCCTGAATCCAGCCAAAGAATGGCGCATGACGCATTTCGATGGTGGTGTAGAGCACCTTATAGAGGGAGAAGAAGACCGGAATCTGAATGGCGATTGGCAAACAGCCCGCCAACGGATTGACCTTCTCTTCCTGATAGAGCTTCATGATGGCCTGTTGTTGGGCCTGCTTGTCATCACCGAAATTCTTCTTGACCTCTTCCATCTTCGGCTGCAGCAGCTTCATCTTGGCCATGGATGCGTAGGACTTGCTGGCCAACGGGAAGAAGATTGCCTTGACGATGACGGTGATCAGAAGGATGGCGATACCGAAGTTGCCGACCAGCCCATAGAGATGGTCAATGGCCCAGAACATCGGCTTGGTGAGGAAGTAGAACCAGCCCCAATCGATCATCAAATCGAAGTTGAGTGCATTGGTCTTGCTTTCCACAGCGCCAAGCGTTGCCACTTCCTTGGCACCGGCGAACAGGGCCGTCTTGTAATCGATGCTGGAACCGGCAGCCACGCTAACCACGTCGCCCAGATAGTCTGACTGGTAAGCAGGCTTTCCGGCGATCTCGTTATAGCGGAAGCTCGGCTGGAATCCTTCGCCCTGAGGCGGAATAACGGCCGTTGCCCAATATTTGTCCGTGATGCCGACCCAACCTTGAGAGGACTTGTCCGGCTGTACGAGCTTGTCTTCAGCCAGATCCTTGTAATCGACTTCCTGCAGGCCAGCGTCACCAGCCACACCGATCAAACCTTCATGCAGAATGTAAATGCCTGTGGTCTTGATCGTACCGTGACGGGAAATCAACCCATAAGGATAGAGCGCAACAGCAGCGTCTGTGTTGTTTTCAACTTTCTGGTCGATGGTAAACAGATAGTCGTTATCCACAGAGATGGTGCGCACGAAGGTAAGGCCTTCGCCGTTGTCCCAGGTCAGCACCAGAGGCTGGTCGAGGGTCAGTTTGGCATTTTCAGGTGCGGTCCAGACGGTGTTGGCGTTTGGCAGGGCAATGTCGCCAGAGCCTGAAACCCAACCGAATTCTGCATAATAGGGCTTCTGCGATCCGGAAGGAGAAAGAAGCGTAATGGTTGGGCTGTCTTCATCCAGCGTTTCGCGATATTCACTCAGGTGCAAATCATCGATACGGGCACCCGTGAGGTTCAGCGATCCGGTCAGCTTTGGCGTATCAATTTCAATGCGCACAGACTGGGACAGAGCATTTTGCGGGCTCAGCGGAACGGCACCTGCCGTTGTTGCCGGTGCATTGGCGGCCCCTGGGGTGGGTGCCGTATCTGCATGCTCTGTGGTGGAGGTTTCAGTTTCCGCTGCCTGTTGGGCTGCAAGTTGTTCCTGCCGCGCCTGCTCTGCTTCCATGCGCGGTCCGGCGACAAAATACTGCCATCCCAGCAAGACAATGAAAGACAGGGCGATGGCAAGGAAGAGATTGCGATTATTGTCCATCGACTTTCTTCATCCCATAATTGACTGTCGGACTTGTGCTCTGACCCGGGCGGTTGTGACCTGACAGATCCGACTTGATACACACCCAATTGGCCGCTTGATGCCGCCAAGTCAAGTGTTTCGTTTCATTTGGAGCACCTCAACATGGCCTTCAAGCTGGCCAAAATCGGGGCAAACCACTCCGCTCGTCTGATCGCTGATGCCTGAAACCTCCGCCTGAAGTTCCTGATCAGCTGCTGCTTTGCGAATTCCTGCCAGCGGGCTTGCCCGACAAATGCGAGCCCCCCGCGGATGTCTTCCTGTGTCCGGAACGACCCGACGCACGCCGCTTCGCGTCCGTCTTGCCCGAGGCAAGATCGCGTACACATCCCTTGAAATCTGCGCAAAGAGAATCGAAAGGCAAATGCAACGCGCCATACTTCCCGATGAGCACATAGTCCCAACCGGATTGAAGATGCTCTGGCCCCAGAAGCCTCGCCACTTCGCGCAACCGGCGTTTCACCCTGTTGCGAATCACAGCATTGCCGACTTTCTTGGTCACCGTGAAGCCGACACGAGCCGGATCCTTGTCTTCTGGCGTGCGTCTTATGGCCTGAAGCACAAAACCGCGACGTGAGAGTCGCACTCCCCTGGCCGCGGCTAAGAATTCGCTGCGCTTTTTCAATCGAAGCATGAATGCCTCCCTGAAGCGCTCCGAGAGCCATCACTGACGAAAGATTGATTCATCGCAAATGATAATCCCGGACATGCAAAACCGCCAGATTTGAAGCTCAAGCGCTTAAATTCTGGCGGTTGATGCAAATTGCCTTAAGCGGAAAGACGCTTGCGTCCTTTTGCCCGGCGGCGTGCCAAGACCTGACGGCCATTCTTGGTTGCCATACGAGCCCGGAAGCCGTGGCGGCGCTTGCGCACCAGTCGGCTTGGCTGATAAGTCCGTTTCATGGGCTTTATACCGCTTTCGCGGCCCCTTATTTGATTTTCTCAAATCCTACCAGAGCGGTAAAAAGAAGCGCCTCCAGAGAGACGCTTTCCGCTATCCTGATACACTTGGTCTGGCTTATACGGAGATGAGGGCTTTGAGTCAATCGTCCGCAAAGAAAAATCGCCAATTCTTGACCATGTTACCCGCAACAACCCACTCTGATGGTCAAAAGCCACCGATCGATCACAAAAACGAGCCTTGTGGTCACACCCCTGTGAGGATCCCATGATCGGCAATCAAATGACAGTGAGAGGCCTCCCAAGGCCCGGAATTCCGTCTATATACGACTTATAAGGAATTTCACCGGAACGACAACTCCTTCATTCTTTTTGCGTCATGAGGCCCATTGTTGATGACCGATCAGACCAACCAAATTTGTCAGGATAGCGCCGTGACAGTCTTTTTGAAAAAGTGGCTCCCACTGTTGCTATTGTTGACCTTGGCTCTCTTTGGCTTTTCCCAAGGGTGGCACAGCTATTTCACCCTTGAAACACTGGTGGAGAATCGCGCGCGCCTGTCTGGCTATGTGACGGATCATTTCGCCCTGACGCTTCTGGCCTACGGTGTGCTCTATGCATTGGCGGTGGCCATTTCCTTTCCCGGTGCCAGTTTCCTCACCATTGTGGGCGGGCTGCTGTTTGGCTGGGCAGTTGGTGGCCTGACCACTGTGCTTGCAGCAACGACAGGTGCCGGCATCGTATTTCTGGCAGCCCGCTCTGCCATCGGATCGACTTTGCGCGCCCGCGCGGGCAGCTTTACCGAGCGATTTGCCGATGGCTTTCGCGAGGATGCCTTCAGCTATATGCTATTTTTGCGGCTTGTGCCGCTGTTTCCCTTCTGGCTGGTCAATATCGTGCCCGCCCTGTTTCAGGTGCGCTTTGCGACCTATGCGATGGCAACACTCATCGGCATCTTGCCGGGTACTTTTGCCTATGCGCTGGTCGGCTCGGGGCTGGACAGCGTCATTGCAGCCCAGTTAGCAAGCAATCCGGGCTGCCTTGACGATCCGACCTGCACGCTCACGCTGGATACCGGCTCGGTCATCACGGGCGAACTGATTGCCGCCTTTGTGGCCATGGGTGTCGTTTCCCTGATGCCGCCCGTTCTCAAGGCGCTCAGAAAAAGACGTAAAGCCGCCAAATATGGTTGAGAATGGGGGCTGTGCCCTTCACAATAGCATTCAAATCAACAATTTTTCAGGACAAGTCATGAGCGAGCAAATCAAAACAGACATCTGCGTCATCGGCGCAGGCTCTGGCGGTCTAACAGTGGCTGCAGCAGCGGCTGCCTTTGGTGAAGATGTCGTGTTGTTGGAAAAGGGCCAGATGGGAGGCGATTGCCTCAATACAGGCTGTGTTCCCTCCAAGGCGCTGATCGCGGCGGCGCACCATGCAGAAAACATGCGCAAGGCCAATCTGTTCGGCATCAGCTCTGTTGAACCCAGAGTCGATTTTCAGGCGGTGCATGATCATGTCCATTCTGTGATCGGGGCCATCGCGCCCAATGATTCGGTAGAGCGCTTTGAGGGCCTTGGCGTGCGGGTCATCCAGCAGGCCGGTCACTTCACGGACAAGCGCACGGTTGCCACCGCCGATGGCCAATATGAAATCAAGGCCCGCAGCTTTGTCATTGCAACGGGGTCGTCCGCTGCAGTCCCACCTGTCGAAGGCATCGAGCGGATCCCCTATTTCACCAACGAAACGATTTTCTCGCTTACCAAGCGCCCGAGGCACCTTGTGATCATCGGCGGCGGTCCGATCGGGGTGGAACTTGCGCAGGCACATCGCCGTCTTGGTGCTGAAGTCACCATTCTGGAGGCCTATGGCATTCTGTCCAGAGAAGATCCGGAACTGTCGTCAGTAGTGATTGACCAGCTCAAGCGCGAAGGGATCACCCTGCATGAAGGCGTGACCATAGATCGCATCGAACCGGCAGAGGACAAAGACGCCACACCTTACGGCGCGACGCTTCATTTTTACCACACTCTGGATGGGGGAGTAGCCGGTGACGCCGACTTTGTGGAGGCAACCCATGTGCTTGTCGCCACGGGTAGACGCGCCAATGTGTCTGACCTCGGGCTGGAAGCTGCTGGCGTCAGCTACAGCGAGCGGGGCATTGCGGTCAAACCCACCATGAAGACCAGCAACCGGCGGGTTTATGCCATCGGTGATGTCGCTGGAGGTATGCAATTCACTCACGTGGCGGGCTATCATGCCGGTCTTGTGGTGCGCAACATCCTGTTCAAGCTTGGCGCAAAGGAAAACACACACATCGTACCGCGTGTCACCTTCACGGCGCCCGAGTTGGCTCATGTGGGCTATAGCGAAGCGGAGGCGCGACAGAAATTCCGTCAGGTGCGGATTTTGCGCTGGCCCTTCGGCGAGAATGATCGCGCGCAGGCTGAACGGGAAACGGCGGGCTTCATCAAGATCATCACCAACAAGAAGGGTGTGGTGCTTGGTGCTTCCGTGGTTGGCAAGAATGCAGGCGAAATCATCAACATGTGGGCCCTGATCGTGTCCCAGAAGATGAATATCAAGGCCATCACCGGCTATGTGTCGCCCTACCCGACCCTCTCGGAGGTTGGACGTCGGGCCGCCATCAGTGCCTATGCGGATCTTCCCTCCAAGCCGGGCATTCGCAAGATCATCTCCTTCCTTAAATTTCTGGGATAGGGGATGCACTTTCAGGCAATTCGCGGTAAGACGGGTCTCGTTTGACGACTTCATACGAGTGGACCGAGGGATATGTCTGATCGCATCTTCATCAAGGAAGGCCTGAGCCTGGACGCAGACGAGCTGCAGGAGCGCTTCATTCGCTCATCCGGACCGGGCGGGCAGAATGTCAACAAGGTGTCCACTGCGGTCGAGTTGCGGTTTGATGTGCGCCGGTCTCCATCCCTGCCAGCCTATATCAAGGCAAACTTGCGGCGTCAGGCAGCGCATTTGATGACACAGGATGGCGAACTGGTGATGCAGGTGCAAACCCATCGCACCCAGGCCCGCAACCGCGAAGAAGCCATCGAGCGCCTCGTTGCCCTCATCGAGAAGGCCGCCTATCGGCCCAAGCGGCGCATCGCAACCAAGCCAACCAAGGCCAGCAAGAGGCGCCGGATGGATAGCAAAACCAAGCGCGGTGCCATCAAAAAGCTGCGGTCATCAAAGAATTTCGATTAAGAGCAAGTTTCCATCCCATCCAACCTTGTGAAGCGCTAAACCGCTAAGCCACCAGCGATGGCGTGGATACCCTGTAGCCGAGTGCCTCGGCGATTTCTTCGCTGCCCGGTTGCTCGCGACCGGCAAGATCGGCCAGCGTTCGCGCCAGTTTCAGAACACGATGATAACCACGGGCTGAAAGTGCCATACTCTCAGCCGCATGAGCCAGAAGAGTGCGCGCTTCACCGCTTGGCTCGCAAATGCGCTCGATCATGCTGGCCGGGCATTGGGCATTGGTGATGACAGTCTCCAGTCCCATGGCGCTGAAGCGTTCCTTCTGCACCTTGCGGGCTTGCCGCACACGGGCTCCAACTTCCGCTGACCCTTCCTTTGAGGGCGGAAGCATGAGATCGGTAGCGGAAACGGCAGGCACTTCCACACGCAAATCAAAACGGTCCATCAGGGGGCCGGAGATGCGAGCCTGATAGTCAGCCGCGCAGCGCGGACCGCGCTTGCAGACATAACCCGGCTCGCCGGCATGACCACAGCGGCAGGGATTCATTGCAGCAATCAGCTGGAAACGTGCCGGATAAGTCACGCGATGGTTAGCGCGAGCGATCACAGCCTCACCGCTCTCAATTGGCTGCCGCAAACTATCAAGCACCTGCGGGGAGAATTCAGGCAACTCATCCAAAAACAGAATGCCATTGTGGGCCAGCGCCACTTCTCCGGGTTTGGCGCGCATGCCGCCACCGATCATGGCCGCCATGGAGGCGGAATGGTGAGGGTTGCGGAACGGGCGCGCAACAGAGAGCTGACCATTAGGCAACAGGCCGGCGATGGAATGGATCATCGAAACATCCAGCAGCTCGGTTGGTGCAAGGGGCGGCAGAATGGTCGGCAAGCGTGCGGCCAGCATGGATTTGCCCGAACCGGGAGGACCGACCATCAGCATATCATTTACAATAGACCTCAATAAGACTACAAAAACCAGCAACGAGGGTTACTATTATGAATGACGATCTGCTGTTCTCCAGCCGCCCAAAAGCTTATTCTTACGCACGATTTTCCACCCCAGAACAAATGAAGGGAGACAGCCTTAGACGCCAAACGGAATTGGCCACTCAATATGCTCGACTGCATAACCTCGATCTGGATGATAGCCTTTCATTACGCGACTTAGGCGTTTCTGCTTTCAGAGGAAACAACGTACAAACCGGTGCATTGGGACAGTTCCTACGGGCAATCAATGAAGGCTTGGTGCCTGAAGGTAGCTACTTGCTTGTTGAGAACCTAGACCGTGTTAGCCGTGCCAATCCTTGGGAAGCAATGCCAATCTTCCAGATGATTATCAATAGCGGCATCAACATTGTAACCCTCATGGATAACAAGATTTATTCCCGCGCCGAAATGATTGCAAACCCCATGCGCATCCTCGAAAGCATCTTCACGATGATTAGGGCAAACGAGGAGAGTTCTGCCAAGTCTTCACGGCTATCTGCGGTCTGGAACGCTAAACGGGGCAGCGCATCGGAAAAGCCCCTCACACGAATTGCTCCAGCATGGCTTCAATTCAATGAGGAAGCAAACAGCTTTGATTTGATCGAAGAGAGAGCCGCCGTTGTTCGTCGCATATTTAGAGATGCCCTTAATGGCATTGGCCAGCACAAGATAGCTGAAACTCTCAACAAAGAGGGGGTCAAGCCTTTTGGTCGCTCCCAAGGGTGGCACCGCTCTTACATCAAGAAGATCTTAGAAAACCCCTCGGTCACCGGCGTTTTTGTCCCTCATAAGATCGTTTATGAAGGAAACAAACGTATTCGCCAGCCACAGGAACCGATCAAAGGTTATTTCCCTGCTGTCATTGGAAAAGAAGATTTTGAACAGCTTCAAGCAGCCAGCCGCAACCGTAGAGCCCCCAAAGGTAGTTACAAGGCCAATGTTTCCCACCTCTTGGCCGGTCTCGCGAAATGCCCGATATGTGGGACGACAATGACACGAGTTAACAAGGGTTCGGGAAAGAAGGCTGGAAAGCCCTACCTTGTCTGCTCAAACGCCAAGCGCGGTCTCGGTTGCAAGTATAAGAGTGTCAAACAAGAGGGCATCGAGAATGTCATTCTTCAGAATGCTAGCTGGATAATCCAATCAGCCCCAGCCCCAGATGAAGGCGTCGAAGCTGAACTCTCTCAGGCTGAAGCTGCTTATCAAGGTATTGAGGACATGATGGACAACATCATTGAGCATATTGCAAGCTCGGGTTCGTCTCCTCGTTTGACCGTTGAGCTGAAGCGGTTGGAAGAAGAACTGCGCAATTGTCAGACACGCATTGATGACCTTGAAGCCAAAGCGGTTGCCGCTTCGGGGCCTATTCTAATCAATCGTTTTGATAGACTGGAAGCGGCCCTTGAAGAGCAGCCACTTGATTATGCAAAGGCTAACTTCATTCTTGCGGAACTTCTGAACAAGGTGATTATCGATTGGCAAGATGGTACTTTGGTTTTTGATTGGGCTCACGGCGGTCAGAGCGGCATTACCTATGCATGGGCAGAAGCCTAGGCAGGGCCTTCAATTTCTAGGCTGTTTTTCAGAGACATAACCGTGAACGCGAGACAGACAAGACTAGAGTCTTTTGTGTCCGGTGGTTCAAGTGAAAGAAGATATGGCAATGGCGGATGAAGCGGATTATATATCCTTTACGTCTGTCATTTTCACAACGACTGGTGAGCGGACATAGGGGACATTCCCAAAAAGAGTTTTCTAACTCAGCTTTGTGTTGACAGCCATTTCTGAAATGCAAATTGGTTTTTTAGAAAAACGATGTACTGCTCTTTCTCGTTCCTGATTGGATCAAGCGACCCCTCTGGATCATAGCTTTCCAAGAACTTCTTGACCGATGCATGGCTGGCGATTGGAATAGGAACCGTGCTAGCACCATGAGGCACAATATTTCCATTTGATTTTCTATCGTTCAACAATCTGATTCTCAACTTTTTTGAATGGTCAGTACCTCCAGAAATCGCAACGTGGAACTTCTGCATTTCTAGATCCAGACTATCTTGTTCGTAGAAATATAGGCGCCCTCTCATGGCTGGCTCCCAATTCGGCGCAACCATGCTCATTTTGTGGTTATCGAAAGAAACCGCATGTATTTGTGCAAGGCGAGTCTGATGAAAATAGATGGTGTAGAAATATGGTGAATTCCGATTTTCATCAATTTCCCCTCGTGTCCATTCTTGGCGTGAATCAATATGATCTGCAGCGTCTTCCACTTTGATCGTAAATTCTGGAAATATTTTATAAAACCAGCCAGCGTTGCCATTGTCTAAAGTGTATTGCTCCCAGTTATCATGGTCTGCCAGGAAGCCCTTCGCCCTTTCCTTCGCGGACAAGTTCAATCCAAATCTCTCACGCCACATACGTTCGATATCGCTGGGAGGGGCGCTCCTGTTTTGAGGGGTGTTTCGATCCAGCTTACGCGAATAGATGAAATTTTCTCGAACTCCCTCGATCTTTTGCGTAGTAAAATAGGGCTTTTTGAAATGGTTCTCGATTATGAGGACGTCCACTTCCTTCTCATCAATCAAAATCGTTTCAAGATGGAAATCTGGGTACTGATCGAACGCGAACTTGCTTTGATTGCTGCTAAAAAGATCAAGTATATCTGCTTGAGATCGCGCTTGGCTTCTGTCAATACCCACAACGGAGAAGTCCTCATCAGATACTCCATAAATTATATAGCGTTGACCGTCGTGTTCGGCGTTTGCAAGGCAGAGGACATCATGAATGAGTTCGCCTTTATTCTGATGATGTATCCGCTTAAAATCCCAGTATTGTCCTTCTTTATTTTGGGACAAAAGATTCTGAATGACTTCGGGCAGGCTAGTAAACTCTGACATCGGGATCACCACATAAAAACGCGATTGCTGCCTCTATCTGCAGTTGCTCCGCTAAACGTACAGTACACCAACGCGAACGTCCACCTTGGGCTGATTTTGATGAAAAAGGGTTCCTCTCAGATTTCTTGCCAAAATCCTAGAATGCAATTTCTCATAGTGGTACTGAGGAGGATTGGAATCCGGCTTTTCAAGAACTAAGGAATGAAGTTTTACAAAACTGAACGCCAAGTATAGACCATCGACTTTTTCATCAAAATCAGCTCAAAGCGGCCATTGTGCCGTGTGGGTTCCTCCAGACTACCACCCTTAGTCACGCCTCAAGCCTGTCCAATCTGTACACCCTAAGGAATGGACAAGCTCGTCAAGTTTGCTTCTTACTCTGCCTATCTACTCAGATACCGGGTCTATGCTAGAGCCTTGCTCGAAACTCTGCGACCATTGCGGCAGAAACATCAGACTCATAACAAAGGGGAGAGGCCCCTCCCGGACGGGAATAAGCGCTATTCCCTCCACATCTTCTACCTGAACGAGTTACATTGTAGGGACAAGGGCAGCTACCCGAGTAGTACGCCTTGGATCTCTGAATCAATAATTTCTTGATAGCTGCTGTGGTCATTCGTGCGGAGGCCTTTACCGCCACTCTAGGTTCTTGATTTCGAGATGACGATCTTGAAGGCTTGGCAGTCAGATAGGTTCCAAATACCCAGCCAGAATAGCGATCACCCTTTATCTCTTTCCACTGACCGGACTGGGAAACGACTCGCACGGCTTCATCACGTTTGACGGTCCAAACGCTCTTAAAAGTCTTGCCGGGGCCGCTCCTTACGTTGAGCCGAGAGGCATCGACGTACATCGTCTGTGCAGTATGTTCGGGCTTGGTTGGTTGTCGTTTGACTAGTTCGGCCTTACCCAAACGGGTAACTTCTTTACTGGCGAGCCTGTTGCTTCTTCCTACTTCGGGTGAGGATGTTCTCTTTTGTTCAGAACTGGAAGGCTGAGCTGGATTGGATTGAATGACAGGTGGCTTTACCGAAGTCTTTTGATTTTCACTCGTGTCTTCATCGCCTAGCCAAAGCAGCGCGAATAGACCGGCTAAAAACCATCCTCCGTATTTGCCTATCGACATAGCATACCCACCGTCACACTCTTTTTTTTACCGCTAGTATTTGATAACGATTTTGCGAAGGATGCAACTTTGAATTGGCATGACCCCAATCACCCCTTCCGTCGCCTCTTCTGGCTCCACTGAAGTTTCCACCTTCGTCTTCAGCGATACCTTCCCCACCCAATATGGCATCGGCCATAACGACCATGCGGTTCGTGTGGTGCAGATTGACGGTGAACCATGGTTCGTCGCTAAGGATGTCTGTGATGTACTTGGATACTCTCACACGCCTTCCGCAGTGCGTGATAATGTCGATCCCTCTCAGGTGGATATCGTGCGTCTGGCGCACGGTAAACGAGGAAATCCAAACCGCACTGTGATTTCCGAAGGTGGAGTCTACTCCCTAATCCTCGGCTCGAAGCTGCCATCTGCCAAGAAGTTCAAGCTCTGGGTGACCCGCGATGTCCTCCCAACGATCCGCAAGACCGGCCAATATAACACCTCTGCTGCCGCTGTAGCTAAAGGCGAGATGAGCTTCGCTGAGATGACCGCCAAGGTGATGCAAGGGCTGCTGGAGCAGGTCGAGCTGGAGAAGAAGAAGGCTGCGAAGCTTGAGCATCGCAACAAGAACCTCACCAAGGTCAACGCAAGTCTCACCGATGAGCTGCATTACGTGACCGTGCGTGAGTTCTTGGATCACCATCTGGGTATCTATGCTGCACCGGGGCTGTCCGTGCGTCTGGGTAAGGCAGCCACCAAGATCTACAACGAGAATGGCTATGAGCTGCGCCGTGAGGACAAAGAGCTGGTCAATAAAGGCAAGGTCATCATTTCATCCATCGGTGTCTACCCGCACGAGGTTCTACTGGAGGCTTGGGAGAAGAACGTCAAGCACTTCTATGAAGCACAGAAGGTGCATGGCTAATCACACCCGAAAGGAACACCCAATCATGAACGCTGTTACCCCAATCAATCCCGCCTCTGGTTCCCTTACGATGTCCTCAAGGGAGATCGCTGAGCTGACCGGGAAGAACCATCGCGATGTTATGCGTGACGCTCGTGTCATGTTTGAGCAGCTTGCTCTGGTAGAGCGCAAATTTGCGTCCTACTACACAGCATCCAACGGCAAACGAAATCTATGCTTCAAGCTCCCCAAAGATCTCACGATCACCTTGGTTGCTGGCTATCGGGCAGACCTCCGTCACCGCATTGTGACCCGCTGGTTGGAACTGGAGGAAGAGAAGCAGTCCACCGCACTCGCTCTCCCAGACTTCTCTAACCCTGCCGCTGCTGCCCGTGCGTGGGCCGATGAAGTGGAAGCAAAGGAGAAAGCTCAGGCGCTGGTCACCTATGCCCAAGAGGTGGTCGAAAAGCTGGAACCCTATGCTCGTGTGGGGAGACTTGCAGTGGACAGATGACCTTAAAATGCACCCACGGTTTTTAAGCTCGTTCTCAATGACAATACGCCCTATGCATCGATAGAATGGCCCAGAAAACAGAGGAGACATCTAATGCACGACACACGGCTTAAAGACCCTTGGTTCAAGATCATCACCCTGATCAACAGAGCGTTGCTCCTCACAGAAGACAGAGTTGAAGCCGCTCATCTCAAGATAGCCCTGCACCATGCCAGACAGGAAGCACAGAACCTATCAGAGCCCCTTCCAGTTTCCCCAATACGTTGGCACTAATCCAGCCTTTGCTGAAATTGTTACGCCTCCAAAACAAAAAGGGGGCAGCCTAAGCCACCCCTCTCAAGTTCTCATCCGTCGATGCTAGCAATATCTGTCTGTTTTAGGCTGCAACCTCAAGGGATGCATCAGCAGGATCTTCATGGGAAGCCTCAGCGGGAGCCTTTACGGAGGCGTCGGCATAAATGATGGCAGCCGTTCCCGCAATCCTATAGTCCATCAGCTCAATGGTTTGATTGAACCCGATAAGCGGGAGAAGATCCTCGACAGCTTGCGCCAGGTTCTTTGCCCGAATATCCAAAGAGGTTACCATATAACTCTTCCCATTCTCATGCTGCATGAGGCATGCATTGTAGTCGATGATGTCGGCGTCGTGGGTCTTGGACATAATTGGATATCCTTCGTGTAAAAGATGATCAGTTACCTACACAGACAGCTTCTGACGACCGTCTGGTAGGCGGGAGGTTCAGAACCCGATACACGTCAGGCGAGCTTATTCCCCTCGAAAGGGTTTTCTATTCGCTGCCCTCCCGCCCCATCAGAACGAGGAGAACCACCTTAACCGGCTGACTTCAGGAAACTCAAGACATAGATCTATCGTCAACAAACTGCATAGGCAGAATGCCGTGGACTTCTCTATAACCCAAGGTTTCCATTGAGGTTTTGAACTCGACAAGGCCAAGGGTAAGGCTGGTGAGTCGTTGCGGTCAAGGATGAAAATTATGCTGGATTCAGTTTCCTGTGGAGTCGTTCAACATGCCTCTGTATGGCCTTCAGGGAGTCACTGAGCAGCTTTTGGTGGTCCAGAGTCTTCCCCATTAGGCAGCCCTAAATCGAGTCCTGTGAGTCCCTATGGAGTCTGAAGTGGCATCCTTGTAATATTTCTCAACATCTCCAAAAGGACGCATCGACTTTAAGGTGAAATACTTTAAGTTGATAAAATCAAAAAAAGTTATGGGATGTTGCAATGAAAAAAGTGATTTTATCAAGCTTAGTCTTGCTGCTCGTTACAGCTTGCGCAAAAAAGCCGGAAAGCATCGAGGCGTCGTATATTTCGCCAACGATCTACAATGATTGGAGCTGTAGTCAGCTTGCTGAAGAACAGGAAAGGCTGTCTCACGCTTATCAGCAGGTTGCAGCCCAGCAAAACAAAGCACGAGGCAATGATATTGCCGGTGTAATCCTAATTGGTCTGCCGGTGTCTTCGCTGTCTGGTGACAATGTTGCTCCACAGGTCGCCAACATCAAGGGCCAGCAGCAGACAATTGAACAGACGATGATCCGTAAAAACTGTAGCCGGTAAGGCCGAAGCCGATTCCCGATCACAGTGAAGACAGAATGGACCCGCAACCAAGCGGGTCTTTTCATACCTCCCTCCTTGATCAACCATATAGCCCTCAGGGACTCACAGAACGCCATCCTGAAGCGGCGGCGCATTGACACCTCAGGGACCAAGAAGGCTTTCCTGCGGCTTCTCAGAGTCATACGGAGGCTACCCTGCCGTTGGAGGCTTGTCTGGAGCATGCAGGAGGAGGGCGCATCCTCGAACACCAACAGGATGAACCTTTTATCATCCCAGAAAAGCGAGTTAGAACATGGACTTGAGTGGTGGGAAAATAAGGTTGCGTCCCCGACAGGGTGGCCGAAGGCCCCTTTGGTTCACCTTAAGGTATACCTTTAGTTTACCTATAGTTTCCCTTTAGTTCACCTATAGGGATAGTGATGGTTCCCCAAGGCTGTAACCACCAACACCATCCCCTTTAAGAATGACCTGATCGAGATCCCGTTGTGCTGTTCCACTTCATTGCACCACCAAGGTTGATCTCTCAGGTTGCCCCCCTGTCTTTCTCATCGTTGCCCTTCGGGTTGCCCTTGGCTGTTTCTTCCTTTCCGGCTGAGGTGGCGACCACACACCGGCAACCACTCCGGTCTCCCTTCAGTCCTGTTGTCCTCAGGCTCACCACTGTTGCTCCTGCGGTGTCAGCCATTGGATGCGCTGAAGGGATGACCTGATGAGAAACTGGGGTTGGTCCGTGGTTACGACCGAGGAGGACACCTTGGAATTTTCGGCATAATTTTCTGAGCGACCAATCGGATTAACAGCTTGCGCGACAACCCCCGTACCGGTCCCCGAACTGACACAGACCGGCAGGAAGCATTCCCAAGGCAGCCCCTTCAATTCCCCAAGCAGCCACCTCTGGCTTTTCGAGAGGTGACGAGAAGGATAAACCAGAGGCTGTCTAGTACATATGAGGGGGGAAGGGGTACCTTACCCTGTCTGCTCTTCAAGAAGACGGTAGACGCTGGACCGAGCAACACCCAGCTCCTTGGCGATAGCAGCCGGTCCTTTGCCTGCTTGCTGCAACTTCTTGATCGCTTCCCTGTCGATGCTCTTCTTACGTCCCCTGTATTTGCCTTCCTGTTTGGCCTTGGCGATCCCTTCAAGCTGCCTCTCTCGCCTGATGTTGGTCTCGAACTCAGCAAACACACCAAGCATCTGGAGGAAGGCTTTGCCAGTTGCTGTGTTGGTGTCGATGTTCTGCTCGGTTACCTCAAGGGATGCGCCTTTGTCCATCAGCTCCTTCACAATAGCAGACAGGTCAGCCACCGAACGAGCCAAGCGGTCAATCCGAGTGACCACCAGAACGTCACCCTCTTGGATGAAATCAAGGATGATCCGAAGCTCAGAGCGGTTCTTCAAGCTGGTACCGGACTGCTTCTCCTCCCTGATCATGTCAGTGAATGGTGCCAGAGCTTCTATCTGCACGGTGAGATCTTGGTCAGTGGTACTGACGCGAGCATATCCATATTTCTTCATTGATGCCTGTCCCGTAGTGTCCGAATAGGGTCTAGACATATCAATATCGTTTGTCCGATAATTTGAAAAGGACTCAAATAGGACGGTCCACAGGCGTTCATCGGACGTCCTGCAGGGGTATACCCAAAGAGGACATCTTGGAGGCAGTGAGAGAGGCAAGGAGATGGGCGCAAAGAGGTTAGGCGCTATCTGTCTGTTTTCAGGCGTCTTGGTCTCTATCAGTGTGTTTTTACCGGTTCACCCTCATTTTGGCCAACTGGGCCTTATGTCAGAATTTTCCAATGGCGCATAAATAGGCTCCGCGTCATGCTCTACTAAAGGACTGAATTGGCCCGGGTTTCTTGCATAGAGATCAACCCAAAGATTAACCCCAGCTTCTTTCACATTCAGGCTGCAATTGATCATCTCGATACCTGTTTCGGTTCTGCGATAAACGGATTGAGAATTGTTTGGCCAATGAACAGAAAAGCCACAAAGCAAGTCTCTATCATCAACAAGTATTTCTAAAAGCCCTTTATAACAATCGTCATACGGAATTGCTTTTCCTTTTTCCAATCCCCAAATTTGTCTTGAAATTATCTCAATTTTAAAAAATGCAGCAATAAATGCCTTTGATTTTGTAATCAAAACATCTATTTTCTCATAGTCTATAACAAATGACTTCACCCCACTAATGCCATTTCGTGAGCGAAATTCCTTATCTTCTAGTATAAAATCTGAATGCTGAACTGCATTCCTTAGCTTATTATTATAAAATTCTTCGAAGATATCACCGACTTTGAGATCGGCTTCTACTGACAACTCTTTTATTATCGCAATTTTCCTGCCTGTACGAATGCCGTTTTTAGCGAAATTTTTCTTTTCTTTTTCGCCAAGAAAATCATAAAATGGGGACGGGCTGTATCCTTTTCCAAGTCGATACCTCAGTAAGTTTGCCAAAACATCGTACGGAGCATCCATTTCAACAATGTGGCAATATAGTAAAAGCCCCAACCGCCACGGTGTTTTTTCTTCTTCCGGGATGCCCGTTTTCATAAGCCTATTGAGATCATCTAGTATTGATTTGCTTTCAGCATAGGGATCCCAACCTTTGTCCTCTATGCCGAGCATACGAAGCAAAGACGCAAAGTAACAAACCACATCACCCTGAATTTCTGGATGCGGGAAGAAAAGAGGTTTGAGAATTTCCATATATCGATCACGGTGACCATTAAAAACTTTCTCGGGATCAAAGTGTTCCATTATTGAAGTCCTCCCTTTATATAACCCGCAAAGTTATACTTACTTACACCACCACTCGTCACCATCAGGCCACCGACGGGCCAACCTTTCACGGATCAAGATGTCACCAACGTCTTCCCCTTTGATGATGATGCTGGCTAATTGGCGCTTGTAGTACCCCTCCTCTCCTGTGGTGACGATCTTCCAATCGTTGCCATTGAGCAGCTCTATCAACCGCTTTGATGCCTTGTTTGCCAACTGCTTCTCAAAGTCGCCACCACAGACATTTGTTTGGGACTCTGGTGTGTCGTAGTCTTTCAAGCGGTACTTTACCCCTTTGAGCCAAATGGTATCTCCATCGACAACACAATTGTATCGGTTGGAGCCGCATTTCTTCATAAAGGGCATGGATTGCGCGGCGGCCACACTGGTGAAGAGGAACAAGGCGAGAAGAGCATATTTCATGAGACAGACTTACGAGAAGATTATTGGATTGATTGAAGAAGCTAAGGAGCTGACAGAACCAGATCGAGATAATGCTGCCATACTGATCTATTTGCTGGAGAATGCAAAGACCGAAGCCCAGAACCTCAGGGACCAAATCCGCATAAACCAGCCAACACGCTGAGATCTGACAGTTGATTGCGGGTCTATAGTTGACAATGGGAGCATGTTGTGACCACCGGCCGCAGTGACCTCAAGCGCCCGCTTGGCCACCTCCTGCCCCTTGATATCGGATAAATCAATAAGGGACGCATTGGGGTCACGGATCGAGGCATGGGGCCGCGAGAGGACCTGACTGCCCTTGAAATGATTGGCCAGCGAGATAAGGCTATCGGGGGCCAGTATATCCATATCCGGATCGGCCCATGCCGCTTCCGGCCCGCAATCAAACGGGCAAATGAGGCCCCGCTCCTCGCCATTGGCTGCAATGGCTGCTGGCAGCACCCCGACAACGGGTGCCAACCGGCCATCAAGCGCCAGCTCGCCCAGCACTGTATAGGCATCCAGACTGTCGGCCGGAACCGCTCCGATGGCTGCCATCAGGCCAAGAGCGATGGGCAAATCGAAATGGCTGCCTTCCTTGGGCAAATCCGCCGGAGCGAGATTGATGGTGATGCGTTTGGGCGGCAGCGACAGGCCAGAGGCTGAAAGCGCGGCCCGCACCCGCTCGCGACTTTCCGCCACAGCCTTGTCAGGCAGGCCAACAATGGTAAAGGCTGGCAAGCCCGAAGCCACATGCACCTGAACATCAACGGGCGTGGCGGCTATGCCCTGAAAGGAAACCGTTTGAACATGGGAAACCATGGTGAACTCAAAAAATTGAAAAGAACAAAACCATTTCTGCGTGATGAAGAAATTTTAACAACCATATGATGTTTCTAGTTGTGCTTCAAGAACAATATGTGAACACAATTTTGCCCTACACAGGAGAGGTCAGACGCACAACTCTATCGAATTGGCAGGTCGTGAAGTGAACGCAAACGAGATCCAATTTTGTTATCATGAGAGCCCGATTGGTCCCCTTCTGCTCAGCGGAATGGAGGACTGTTTGCACGCGCTCTCCTTCCCCGTCGATGGAGACGCGATCCCGGCCGATACTGCATGGCGTGAAAATCCTGACAGCTTTGCTGATGCGCGGCGCGAGCTGGACGCCTATTTCGAAAAGAAGCTGGAGCGTTTCACCGTGTCCTATCTGCTCAAGGGGTCACAGTTCCAGCTCTCCGTCTGGCGCGCCCTTTCCTCCATCCCCTATGGCTCGATTGTCAGCTATGGGGAAATCGCCAAGCGGGTTGGCAAACCAAAAGGGGCACAGGCGGTGGGCATGGCCAATCATGCCAATCCCTTGCCGATTATCATCCCCTGTCATCGGGTTATTGGCGCAGACGGTTCCATGGTTGGTTTTGGCGGCGGCATAGACTTGAAACTCTGGCTGCTATCCCATGAAGGCATCACCCCGGGGCAGATTTGCAGTCCCGGACAGCTTGGCTTTGCCTTCTGACCTTTTTAGGCAGATGCCTGATCAGAGCCAACGGCGGGTTCGGGCGCAATAGTCTGTAAAAGCCTTGCCAAATTCGGCCCGGAGATAGGCTTCCTCGCGTGGTATCACAAAGCGATCCAGATAGAAGAACATAGTGAGTGTGGCGATCAGGAAAGGTATACTGTCAAACAGGATGATCCCTGCGAACAGCATCACCACAAAACCCACATACATCGGGTTTCGACTGAAGCGAAACGCCCCGCTGCTCACCAGTTGCGAAGCTGGGTCAATCAGGTTGGTTGTCGTACCAACCAGCTTGAACTTGAAAAACCCCCATCCCATAAAGGCGAAACCAGCCCAACCAATCAGGAAACCGCCGATAACGAGCGTTAGAATGGGAATCCCCAAAGCCGAAAGTGGGCCGACAGAATAGAAATAAAACCACTCCAGCGCCAGAGCGCCCCCACCGCACAAAACAAAGATCAGCGGCGGAATGGCGATGCGGATACCCGGAGAGGTTTGCTTCTTGAGATCGGCACACATGGTCCTGGGCTCTTTCTCTTGTCTTGAAGTGCCTTCCGTAAGCGAAGGCCTCCGGCCCATACTCTTCAAAGGCTGATCAGATACTGATCAGCCACAGCCGGACACATCAAGGGGCTAGTCTTCCAATAGATATTCATAGCGCTGATCGGTGAGCGTTTTCAAGAAGGCAACCAGAGCCTTGATGCGGCGTTCATCCAGCGCCGGACCATCGGTCAGCTTTTCCATATCGATGGTATCAGCCACCTCCGGTTCACCCCATGGCTCATTGGTTTCGGGGTTGTTCAAAGCACTCTTGGCGCGTGAATTATACTTGTTGTAAAAGCGGATCACCGTTTCAAGGTCGTTGAACACCCCGTTATGCATATAGGGGCCTGTCACGGCTACATTGCGCAATGTGCTGGTCTTGTAGGTGCCATCCCATTTCTTGTCGGTCACGTGCGGATTGTTTTCCAAAAGGCCGTGATCGATAAAATCGGCCTTTGAGCCGTTGGCCGCTCTCAAGGCTTTGTGGGCAGGCACACCGATGTTGAAATACTGGTAGTTTGTGAAGGTTTCCTTCTCCATGCCCGGGCGAGGACGCAGCTGATGGCACTGGTTGCAGTTGGTAAACTGCTGGGAGAAGAACAAGGTCCGCCCCAATTCCTCTTCATTGGTAAACTCGGCTTCCCCGCGCAAATAGCGATCATATTTGGAATCAAACGGGCTAAAGAATTCCGTACGCTCGAAAGCCGCGATGGCTTCGGTCATCGCTCGATAGGCGCGCTCGGACTCTTCGAAAATGTCTTTTCCATAGAGCAACTTGAAACCGTTGACATATTCCTCATTCTCCTTGAGCCGTTCGACAACGGAGGCCTTGTCCGGCATGCCCATTTCAATGGGATTAAGCGGCGGTCCACCCGCCTGCCCTTCCAAATCGGGCTCGCGTCCGTCAAGGAACTGGCCACCAACATAAAGGCCGTCTTCATTGAGATGGAACTTCGGGCTGAAGGCAGCGTAACTCGCCGTCGGGGCGTTACGATCCCCGATCGACTGATCATCATCGCCCAAAGACGCCGCGCGTCCAGCCAATCCATCAAGGCCATTGGGGCGCGGATCGGCAAAGCCCACATCCGGAGAATGGCAGGTCGCACAGGCCTGATTGCGATTCTTGGAGAGATTTTCGTCAAAAAACAGGGCCGCGCCGAGGCCTTCCAATGTTGCCTTGTCGTCAGGCAAGGTCGGCAGATCTTCAGCCACAGCCATGGGGGCCGCACCTGCAGACATTGAGACGCACAGGGCCATCACCCGCAGCTTTTCCAGTCGGGACATGCTATCCTCATTCAAAGCATAGCGGCTGGCAGGTCACACCAGACGCAAGACAAATGCGGTCCATTCAGGTCTCTTGCTTCGTAGATACACATATGTCTTGCAACTGGTCAAGCTTTGTCAAAAAGGCTCCTGAACCGGAGCCTTCTTTTTAAGCGCGCTTGGCTTCGATTGCGTCCCAGACCATGGCCGCAACGTCAATGCCCGAAAGCTTCTGAATGGAGCGGATGCCCGTCGGGGACGTCACGTTGATTTCGGTGAGATAGCCACCGATCACATCAATCCCCACCAGAATAAAGCCCATTTCCTTGAGCGCAGGCCCGATGCGTTCGCAAATTTCCTTTTCGCGATCAGTCAGCTCTGTTTTGGCAGCAGCCCCGCCACGCACCATGTTAGAACGCAGATCATCATCGGCAGGAATCCGGTTCACCGCACCAGCGGCCTCACCATCGACCAGCAGAATGCGCTTGTCGCCAGCCTTCACGTCAGGCAGGAATTTCTGGGCAACCCATGGCTCGCGGAAAATGTCGCCGAACAGCGCCACCAGAGAGCCGAAATTCTGATCTTCCTTGTTCAACCGGAAAACCGCCGCACCGCCATGGCCATAAAGCGGCTTCATGACGATGTCGCCGTGCTTTTCCTTAAAGGCACGCAATTCATCTTCCGAACGGGTGATGATGGTTGGCGGCATCAAGTCTGGGAACTGGGTGACGAAAATTTTCTCGGGCGCGTTACGCACGTTGGCCGGATCGTTGACCACCAGCGTCTTGGGGTGAATGCGCTCCAGCATATGGGTAGCGGAGATATAGTTGAGATCAAACGGTGGATCCTGACGCATGTGAATGACGTCGAACTCGGCCAGATTGGTCCGCACGGCATCTCCAAGAGTGAAGTGGCTGCCCGCTTCGTCGCGCACTTCAACCGGCTCGACCGAGGCAAAGACCTCGCCATTTTCCATGGCCATTGTATCGACCGTATAGTGGAAAATTTCATGCCCGCGCTTTTGCGCTTCCAGCATCATGGCAAAGGTGGAATCCCCTGCAATATTGATGCCCTTGATGTGATCCATTTGAAACGCGACTTTAAGCGTGCGTGACTGAGCCATGACGGATGCTCCGGCTTGAGAATATCGGGATTGTCCGGAAGCGTTGGTCCGGAAGAAAGTGTCAGTTCCTATATGTCCGCTTTGAAAGCATATTTCAAGGTGCCGATTGTCAGGGCCGCCATCCAGAATAGTCGGCTATGATCCGACGTCTCTCAAAAGGCCTCGAATGCGGATTCCAGATGCGTCCAGCGGGGTGCAGGGCCCGCCCCCTTTGCAAAGGCCATGATGTCAAACCGGTAACTACTGACGGGTTCCTCTTCGGCCTCTGCGATATAGTGACTGGCGGCAGCCACAATCCGACCCTGATTGCGCGGGGTGATGGCATAAAGGGCATCATCAAGACAGTCTCGATATTTGACCTCGAGGAAGACGATGAGGTCGTCCTTCCGGCAAATGAGATCGATCTCTCCCCCTTGCGCCTTGTAGCGCCGCTTGATGATCTCAAAGCCCTTCACCCGCATGATCCAACCTGCCCAGCGCTCGACACGCACACCCCGCTCATAGCTTTCCTTGCGGTGCCGGGTCTTGCTGGCTTTTCTTTTGGGCCTCAAAGCGGGTTTGGAAGGCTGCAAACTTGCCATCGGTCTATGCCTTGTCTCCACCATTGCCCAAAGCATCTTTCAAGCCCAGTGCGCGCTTGTAGATATCATTCTTCTTGGCCCCGACCTTCTGGGCAATCTCGCCAGACAGCGCCTTGATATGTTGGCCCTCTTCAAGGCCCCTGATGATCATTGCATCGATATCATTTTCATCAGGAGCTTCTTCCTCTGCCGGGCCAAGCAGAACCACTGCTTCCCCCTTGGGAGCATCAACATTGGCGTAATGCTCAGCCAGTTCCCCAAGCGCGCCGCGATGGAAATCCTCAAATTTCTTGGTGAGCTCGCGCGCGATGACAACTTCGCGCCCTGCGCCCAGATGCTCGGCCATGGCTGGCAGAACAGCCCCGAGGCGGCGCGGACTTTCATAAAAGACCAGCGTACCGGGGATATCCTTGAGGTCTGCCAGCTTGCGGTTTCTGGCGCCCGCCTTCTGGGGCAGGAAACCGGCGAAGTGGATCTGATCAGTGGGCAAACCGCTTGCAACCAACGCGGAAAGCATAGCCGACGCGCCGGGAATGGGCACAACAGCATGATCCGCTTCCAGCATATCGGCAACGAGCTTGTATCCCGGGTCTGAAAGCAGCGGCGTGCCAGCATCTGAAATCAGCGCCACGGCCTTTCCCTCGTCAAGGGCATTGAGCAAATAGGGGCGCTGCTTGTCGGCATTATGCTCATGATAGGTAATGAGGCGCGTGTGAATGCCATAGTGGGTCAGCAGCTTGCGCGATACGCGGGTGTCTTCACAGGCGATGATGTCGCAACCGGCCAGAACCTCCAGCGCGCGCACCGTCATATCTTTCAGATTGCCAATCGGGGTCGCTACGATGTAGAGCGCTGAGGCAAGACTAGGGGCCCGTTGCTTGGAGCCAAGCAGAATATAATCCCTGCGGGCATGGCCATCGGTGGCTTCATCCCCGTCTTCATGAGCGCAAAGCGATGCTCCATCAGGTTCATCTGCATGGGCTGTTTCGTCTATTTCGGTCATCTCTTGCGCTTTCATTTCGCTCTTTGAGGTGCATTTTCACCCCCGCCACAGCGTTTCACAGCTTTTGTTGCTGCATTTGATCATGCCACACCGCGGCGCGCCTGTCGTGTGAATAGCCGGGGTGATTCGCGACAAATAGGCCACAGTTTTGTTGAAATATCACACTTTTCTCTGTGCGTTCCCCAAGGCGCTTGTTATCAAACCATAATTCTGACAAATCAAGGAATCAAACACGCTGCGTTGTTGGGATGATTTGAGGGATGCATTCGTGCATAGATAGCTCTTTACGGGCTCCTTCTAATGTGCTGCCATAGGTCTATTCAGCTCCACCATTCAAACGATGCAAATCAATACGGACATGTGGTCTGATTTGGAGGCCAGAAATTGATAGGTTTATTTCGCTCGTCCCCTGACGCTCGCCCGCTCCTGAACAGGCTGATCCGTCACACCGTTTCCGGCGCCGTGATCGGCGCTGCTTCCCTGCTCGCTGCCTGTAATCCGACGACGCTCTCAGGGCCTGGCTTCGGAACCGGGACCAACCAGCCAGTGACCATTGCCGAACCCACGGGCGAAGTGCTCGGGTCGGGTTCTGTGCGCGTGGCGTTGCTGACGCCCTCTTCTGCGCAAGGGGTCTTCGGGCAAACCGGGCAGGCACTCCGAAATGCGGCTGCCATGGCGCTGCAGGATTACAGCTCCGCTGATTTGCAAGTCATCGTGAAAGATGTTGGCCAGAGCACAAGTGGTGCCTCCCAGCAGGCCAGCCGCGCACTGGCCGAAGGCGCTCAGCTGGTCATCGGCCCGCTTCGCTCTGATGCAGTCAAACGCGCTGGCATGGTGCTAAAACCGGCTGGCGTTCCGATGATTGCCTTCACAACGGATACCGGCGCTGCGGCGCAGGGTGTCTATCTCATCAACTTCACGCCAGAGAATGACGTCGAGCGCATCATTTCCTATGCGGCGTCTCAGGGGAAACGCAGCATCGCTGCCATGGTCCCCCAGACACCTTACGGAAATATCGTAGAGGCTTCCTTGCGTCAGAATGCAGCCCGTCATGGCATGCGCGTGATGACCATCGAGAGCTATAAATCGGGCAACAAGCCTGATCCGTTCGGCCTGCAGAATGCCGCCGAGCAGATTGCCAAGGTCAAGGACCAGATCGATACGATCTTCATTCCCGAAGGCGCTGCGGCCGTTTCTGCGACCCAGCTTCTCGCCGGACAGGGTGTTCGCAACAAATCCGTTACATTCCTTGGCTCCGGCCAGTGGGATCAGCCGGCCATTGCGCGTGAACCCATGTTGTCGGGCGCCTGGTATCCTGCCGCTCCAAAAGTTTTGCGCAATCTTGATGGACGCACCATCGGGTTTGACAGCTTCGCCAATCGCTATGCAGCCCAGTTCGGCTCACAGCCACCGCGCGTTGCTTCGCTGGCTTATGACAGCGTTATTCTCGCTGCGGCTCTGGTGGCCCAGTCCGGGGAGCGTCGCTTCTCGCCGCAGACCCTGACCGATCCCAATGGCTTCATCGGCTTTGGTGATGGCTTCTTCCGCTTCCGCGCGGATGGCACATCCCAGCGCAGCCTTGCGATCATGGAAATTTCCGATGGCAACGCCAGAATTATTGATCAAGCCCCCATGTCGGCGGCAGGCCTACCAAACTAGGCACGCACTATTGATCAAAACAGACTCAAAAAGGGAGCCAAATGGCTCCCTTTTTTTGCGCTCATTCTATGGCCTGTTTTTATAGCCACTTTCCAAAGGCGGGGTGCTCTTGATTATTCACTGGCCAAATCGGCGACCAGTGCGTTGAGCACAAGAAAGCCTTTGCGGGTGGCGTGGATGCGGTTACCCTCGCGCACCAACAGCCCCTCGCCGACCAGACCGTCAATGCGCCCTGCATCAAGCTGTCTGCCTGCCAGTTTCTCATAGCGATCAAGGTCTATGCCTTCCTTGACACGCAGGCCCATGATAAGAAATTCATCGCTTTGCTCTTCAAGGGTCAGAATTTCCTCTTCGATCGCCCCCGTACCCTGTTGTTCGACCCGCTTCAGCCAGCTTTCAGGGTGGCGCTCATTGCTGGTCGCGAGCCTGCCATTGGCCAGCTGTAACCGCCCATGGGCACCGGCGCCAACGCCGACATAGTCGCCATAGCGCCAATAGGTCAGATTGTGGCGGGATTCATAGCCCGGACGGGCATGGTTGGAAATTTCATAGGCAGGCATGCCATGCATTTCCAGCCGCTCGTGGGTCATTTCATAGAGCGCCACCGAGGTGTCTTCATCGGGCAGCTCGAATTTGCCATTTCGATACAGCGCGAAGAAGGGCGTGTCCTGCTCGATGGTGAGCTGATAGAGCGAGAGATGATCGGCAGCCAATGCGATGGCCTCGTCCAGCTCCCTGGCCCATGCTTTTGGCGTTTGATGCGGGCGGGCATAGATGAGATCGAACGACATGCGGTCAAAATGCTTTTGTGCCAGCTCGATGGCGACCTTCGCCTCATCGGCGCTGTGCATCCGGCCCAGAAAACGCAACTGATCATCATAGAGCGACTGTACCCCAAGGGAAACGCGATTGACCCCCGCGCTGGCGTAGCCCCTGAAATGCTCCGCTTCCACAGATGTGGGGTTGGCTTCCAGCGTGATTTCGGCGTCTGGCGCCACGGTCCAGAGATCAGCGACAGCATCGAGCAGTTGGCCAACGATGGCGGGCTGCATCAGAGAAGGTGTGCCGCCACCGAAAAAGATTGAGGTAACAGGCGCGCTCCGCCCTGCCCCCTTGATGCGACTGGCATAAAGGCCAAGCTCGGCAATCATGGCAGAAGCAAAGCGCTGCTGATCCACAGGCTGGTGGCGCACATGGGAATTGAAGTCGCAATAGGGGCATTTGGCCTTGCAAAAAGGCCAGTGCAAATAAATGCCAAAGCCGGGATTGTCTGGTCCCGGCTTTGAGAGTTGTTGATTGTCAAGGCGCATAGGCTCACCTGTCACCATGGGCAATTACCCTTCAAGGCATGCATCGGCAAAAAGCTTGAACGCGCGGGAGCGATGCGACAAGGCAGTCTCCTCCCCCGGCTTCCAGCCATGTTTCTGGTCCGGTTCCATTTCGCCAAAGGTGATATCAAAGCCCTCGGGCTGGAACATCGGATCATAGCCAAAGCCCTTTTCACCGCGTGGCGGCCAAACGGCCAGTCCTTCCACTTCGCCGCGGAAGAAACGGGTTTCCCCATCTGGCCAGGCAAGGCAAAGCACCGCAACAAAGCGACAGCTGCGTTTTTCCGGCGTGGTTGCGCCAAGCGCCTGCAGCTTTTCTTCCACGTTGCGCATGGCTTGAGCAAAATCCCTGTCAGGGCCAGCCCAACGGGCAGAATAGATTCCCGGATCACCATCAAGCGCATCAACCGCAAAGCCGGAATCATCGGCCAACGCAGGCAGGCCGGTTGCCTTGGCCGCAGCCATGGCCTTGAGTTCCGCATTGGCTTCAAAGGTCGTGCCGGTTTCTTCAGGCTCTTCCAGATCGAGTTCGGTCGCGGTTTTGATGCTGAGGCCATAATGGCCAAGCAGATCCTTGATTTCGCGGATCTTGCCCTTGTTATGGCTGGCCACAACAAGCGGGGTGTCAGCGGATAATCTATTTGCCATGGGTCTTTACTCCTGAGACTAGTCCTGAGGCTGGGCTTCAAGCTGCTGGGTAACCAGCTCGCCGATACCCTTTTTGGCAAGCGCCATCAGCTGGGCGAATTCGTCTTCGGAGAATGGTTCTCCTTCGGCGGTGCCCTGAATTTCCACGATGCCGCCCTTGCCGGTCATGACAAAGTTGGAATCTGTTTCCGCATCGGAATCTTCCAGATAATCCAGATCGAGCACTGGGGTGCCGTTATAGATACCGCAGGAAATGGCGGCGACCTGATCTTTGAGAATCTTTGTGTCAGCAGCGATCATGCCACGGGCCCGCATCCACTCGATGCAGTCATTCAGCGCTACCCATGCACCGGTGATAGAAGCGGTGCGAGTGCCGCCGTCTGCCTGAAGCACATCACAGTCGATGGTGATCTGCCGCTCGCCGAGCGCTTCCAGATCGACAACGGCGCGCAGGGAACGACCAATCAGGCGCTGGATTTCCTGCGTGCGGCCAGACTGCTTGCCAGCCTGTGCTTCGCGGCGCATGCGATCGCCAGTGGCGCGCGGCAGCATGCCATATTCAGCGGTGACCCAACCGCGATTCTGTCCGCGCAGCCAGGGCGGAATGCGCTCTTCAAGGCTGGCGATGCACAATACATGGGTATCGCCGCATTTGATCAGGCAAGAGCCCTCCGCGTGTTTGGAGACGTTGCGTGTCATGGTGACGACGCGTTTCTGGTCGGGATTCCGTTTGGAAGGGCGCATTATGCTCTCCTGCCTTGCTTTCTTGTGATGTTAAAATAGTGGGCGCTCGGGGCTGTTTGCTGTCATAGACAGTTTTCCCTTGAATATTCGCACCTATATATCGTTATGCTATGCATGTTCCAATTTGTGCGAACGCCCTTGTGGCGTTTCCTCAAGCTTCTTAAAGCGTCAGCAGCAGGTGACAAGGGGCGCTTGCAGCTTTTCCTGCTTTTGGGGCATAAATGGAACAGTTGCCCAACCGCTTTGTGGTGCCAATCGTCAATCCGGCTGCTTCCGGGCTGCTTGAACACGGATATAGAAATGTTTGAACGAGACCGTCTGAACCAGATACCGCCATTGGTTGGAATGGATGACAGGGTAAAGGATATTTTCCGCACCATCGTGGAATCCTATCTTTCGACTGGTGATCCTGTGGGATCGCGCAACATTTCCCGCGCCTTGCCCATTTCCCTGTCGCCAGCATCGGTGCGCAATGTGATGTCCGATCTGGAGCAATTGGGGCTGATCTATTCGCCCCACACCAGTGCCGGCCGCTTGCCCACAGAAATGGGCCTGCGCTTTTTCGTTGATGCGATGATGGAATTTGGCGACCTGTCGAACGACGAGCGCAACGCCATAAAACGGCAGATGACGTCTTCCCATCAGCCTGATGCCGGTTTCGAGAGTCTGTTGACACAGGCGAGCCAGATGCTGTCCGGCCTATCTTCCGGCGCGGGGCTCGTTCTGGCCAACAAGCAGGATCAGCGCCTCAAGCATGTTGAATTTGTACGGCTGGAAGCCACCAAGGCGCTGGTAGTCCTCGTGGATGAAGATGACAAGGTGGAAAACCGCCTTATGACCCTGCCCAAGGGTTTGCCCGCCTCGGCGCTCACAGAGGCGAGCAACTTTCTCAACGCCCATATTCGGGGCAAGACCCTGTCTGAAGCGCAAAAGGAAATTGAAGCCCATCACGTGGAGCTGCAGGCCGAATTGGATGACCTCACCGCAAAGCTGGTGGAATCCGGGATCGCCACATGGGCCGGAGCCAGCGAGGACCAGCCACAGAGCCTGATCATTCGCGGGCGCTCCAACCTTTTGGAAAATGTCACAGCGCAGGAAGATCTTGAACGCATCCGTCATCTGTTTGACGATCTGGAATCCAAGAAGGATTTCGTTCAGCTTCTGGAACTGGCCGAACAGGGCGACGGGGTTCGCATTTATATCGGTTCGGAAAACCAGCTCTTTTCGCTCTCGGGCTCATCGGTCATTGTATCTCCCTACCGCGACGGCAACCAGAAGATCGTCGGCGTGCTGGGCGTTATTGGCCCGACCCGGCTCAATTATGCGCGCATCGTGCCCATGGTCGATTATACCGCGCGGGTGCTGAGCAGCATGCTGACAGATCCGAAAAGACGATTTGAAAGCGACTGATTGGTTCCACAATCTGAACAATTGGGCCGCTTTATTCAACTCTTTGGCCCTGAGCTCTTGATTTTTTGATCAGAAAGCTCGATATCCGGTTCAAACTCATGCCCGGGCAGTGGATGCACGCTGCCTGCCATTTTGGGCACGCAATCAAAATAGAGGCTAGTAGATGTCTGACGAAACCCGTAATCCTGAAGCTGTCGTAGACCCGCTTGCCGAGGCTCCGGCTGAAGAGGTTTCCCAAGAGGAGACTTATCTCAATCCCCTGGAAGCTGCCGAGCTGCGCATTCAGGAGATGGAAAAAGAAGCTTCCGAGATGAAAGACCAGCTGCTGCGCACTGTGGCGGAAATGGAAAATCTGCGTCGCCGGACCGAAAAGGAAATCCGCGATGCCAAGCAGTTTTCCGTTACCAGCTTTGCACGTGACATGCTGGCGGTGGCTGACAATCTGCGTCGTGGTCTGGAAGCCATTCCCGAAGAAGAACGGGCCAACGCTGATGGCGCTTTGAAAGCTCTGCTGGAAGGCACCGAGATGACCGAACGGGAAATGCTCAAGACCCTGGAAAAGCACGGCGTCAAGAAGCTGAACCCGGAAGGGGAGAAATTCGACCCGAATTATCATCAGGCCATGTTTGAAGTACCCAACCCGGATGTTCCGAACAATTCGGTTATTCAGGTCGTGCAGTCCGGTTACGTTATCGGAACCCGCGTTCTGCGCCCTGCGATGGTTGGTGTTGCCAAGGGTGGACCGAAGTTCCCCGCACAGCCTGCCGATGATGCAGACGGCGTCGACAAGAGCGTCTAACGCGGCGCTGCTACGTCACCTTCCCTTAACGTAAGTGGAAGATATGAATTCGAAATTTCAAAACACCCGGACACCCTCCGGGTGTTTTCATTTGTCCTATAAAGAACCACAGCGTGCTTTATCATTTTGAATTGTCCGGCCTTTTAAGATCAGCAATGTGCCCTCTTGCTTGATCCTCATACGCCGAAAGTCTCATTACCCTAACGTAAGCGTCAGATCTTTAAGACCAAAGTCTTTGCAAAATTACCCAGGTGCGCTGTTTCGTCGCATATGCCCAAAGCCCTTTGCTCGTCAAATATGACATTGATCAAAGTTGGTCCAAAGCGGGCCGTCTAGACTTATTATAACCTTGTGGTTCGGGCTTGCCAGTGCGTCTCTCTCCTCCCCTCGACGTTCCTCTGCTGGTGCTACGTCCATGGATCACATTCTCAAGGAGGCTCCGCCGTGAGTCTCCTTTTCTTTTTCAAATCCATTATTTAAAGGCTACAGCAGGAGCCAATATAACGCGCGCTTTGATGCGTGCTGATTCCAGCGCCCTACTTGAAGGATCACTTTGACCTCGTGTGAGCTCATCGGGAACTTGTGCTTGGGCCTTAACGCATGCAGCCCAGAAGCCAGGCGCGCAACTGAATGGCCGCCGGTGAGCGATGGCCCCGTCGTCTCGTGAGGAAATAGCTGTCCCCTGTTGCGACGGATTGAGGCGCCAGCGATACAAGCGATTGCTCCATTAGGGAGTCTGCGGCCAAGTCCATATGGGCCATGGCGACCCCGCGCCCTTGCCTTGCCGCCTCCAGAAGCAGCCAATGATTGGGATAGCGAGGACCCGCAAGCCAATCCAGTTTGACATCAGGCTGCTGCGTACCCCAGAAGGGCCAATCCTTTTCCCAATGCGCATCGTGCAAAAGAGTGACGGACTTCCAGCCCTCTGCATGATCCAGCCCCATCAGGTCGCGATATTGCTCGGTACAGACTGGCATGATGCGGTCTTTAAACAACAATTCGGACAAGAGGCCGTCATCTGTTGCGGGCATTCGCGAGATCATCAAATCGGCTGTGACATTGCGCTCAGGATGACTTTGCTTGTCTTCCGCATCCACAAATACGGTAATGCCGGGATTCTCATTCTGAAAATCTGCCAAACGCGGCCCGAGCCATCCGTCCGCAAAGGCTCTGGGAGCCGATATCGTTACGGATACGGAATTATTTTCTTCCTGCGCCGGAGGCAAGAGCGTGGCGATTTCATCGAGCAGGCGAGACGCCTCGGGCACAAGCGCTTTGGCCCTGTCGCTCAACTCAACGCCATTGGCATGACGAACAAAAAGGGCTTCCCCGAGCCAGTTTTCAAGACCTTTGACATGTTGGCTCACAGCGGTGGCGGTGACATTCAGCTCTGCTGCAGCGCGTGCAAAAGACCCGTTTCTTGCGGCCGCTTCAAACGCCTTGAGGGCACTGAAAGGAGGGAGTTTTCTTTGCACGATAGGCCTCGCACTGCAGCGCTTGTGTTGAGAACTTGTCTGCTTCCTGTTTTACAGGACATGGCAGATTTCTCAAGCGGGGAATGGTCCGCCCTAAGACGAAACCGGTTTTTTCCGACTCACGGCTACCGCAGTTTTCAGGGCACAAGTGCCATCACTCAACGCCAGAAAGCAAAAAAGAACCCCGAAAGCAAAGCGCTTCCGGGGCTTCCAGGACTGTAAGGCTTTCCTAATATTTTGATTAGTTGGCCTCTCCTTCGGCGGCTGCCAGCAAGGTTGCGTTGCCGCCAGCTGCCGTGGTGTCCACGCAGACATGACGCTCCAGAGCAAAGCGGAAGGGGTTGGCTTCCGTGATCAGAGGAGTCAAAGCGCCATCTCTTTTGGCTATTGCCACACGGACAGTGCGCAGAGTTTCATTGTCAGCCATATAGGCAATGGCATCGATGCCTTCGAATTTGGCAATCGCATCGGCTGCGAGCACGCCGTCGAAGCCGATAATTGGTGCTCCACTCTCGGCGAGCTTGGTGGCCATGGCTTTTGCACCCTTGCCAACAAGAACAACACTGTTGCCAGCAACCAGAGCTGCCACAGCTTGCAACAGAGTCATCCGCTCGGTTGCCCCGACCACCATCACAACACCACGCGGTGCGAAGGTGAGGCGGTTGGATTCACCGGTTGGCCCGGACATGTCCCGCGGGCTCATGTCGCGCTGCAGGAAGACATCGAACGAAACCGGCAGATTGTAAGCACTCTTCAGCGCCGCGAAGCGATAGTCCTTCTCGGCCCATTTACTGCGTTTGGCCTTGTCGGCGCGCAGCTCATGGATGGCATACTGGATTTCCGTGACCGGAGCAGAATCCCCTTCCGGTGCGGCTGGCTCCTCATGCTTGAAGGGCATGTAGAAACGTTCCACATAGTTTGGTCCACCGGCTTTCGGTCCAGTGCCGGACAAGCCTTCGCCACCGAAGGGCTGCGAGGCCACAACGGCGCCGATCTGATTGCGGTTGACATAAGCGTTGCCGACCTTGATCTGATCAATCACTTCCTGCACCCGATTATCCATGCGGGTATGCAGACCGAAGGTGAGGCCGAAGCCTTTGGCGTTGATAGCCGCAATCACGTCGTTCAGTTTGCCCGCCTTGAATTTGGCCACATGCAGAACCGGACCGAAGATTTCTTCTTCCAGCTCTTCAATGCCGTTCAGTTCGATGATGGTCGGCGCGCAGAAAACACCGTCTTTCGGGGTGGAGAGCTGCTTGATCAAGCGGCCCTTGGCGCGCATCTTGTCGCAATGGTTATCGATGCCCGCTTTTGCGGCTTCATCAATGACCGGACCAACATCAGTTGACCAGTCCCACGGATTGCCAAGGGAAAGCTCATCAGTGGCCCCCTTGAGCATTTCCATCAGATGATCATAGATATCTTCCTGCACATACAGCATGCGCAGAGCAGAACAGCGCTGACCTGCAGATTGGAACGAAGACGAAACGATGTCTTTCACCGCCTGCTCGGGCAGGGCGGTGGAGTCAACGATCATGGCGTTGAGGCCGCCTGTTTCCGCAATCAACGGAGCGCTCGGGTCAAGGCTTGCCGCCATCGCACGGTTGATGGTCTGCGCTGTTCCGGTGGAACCGGTAAAGCAGACGCCAGCAATACGCGGATCAGAGGTGATGGGCGTGCCAACCACCGAGCCGCTGCCGGGCAGCAATTGTATGGCACCCTTGGGCACACCGGCTTCATGCATCAGCTGAACCGCACGGAAGGCCATAATGCCGGTCGGACCTGCCGGTTTGGCGATTACGGCATTACCAGCAGCAAGGGCGGCGAGAATCTGGCCGGTGAAGATGGCCAGCGGGAAGTTCCATGGCGAAATACAGGCGATTGTGCCACGCGCGGAGCGTCCGTCCTTGGCTTCCTTTTCGAGCCTTTCGGCTTCAGCGGCATAATAATGCGCAAAGTCAACCGCTTCTCTGACTTCGCCAATGGCATCGGTCATCACCTTGCCGGCCTCGCGGGAGGCAATGGCAAACAATTCCTCTGCGCTGGCTTCATAAAGCTCAGCAACCTTGGTCAGAATGGCAGAGCGTTCGGCCACCGGTTTGGCTGACCAGACCTCAAAGCCTTTCTCGCTGGCTGCCAGAGCCTTTTCAACATCTGCCTCGGAAGCCTTGACCACTGTGCCGATCTGTTCGCTACGATCAGCCGGATTGTAGACCGGGGAGGGGTCTTCCTTGGATTTGTGCCCGGCGATCAGCGGCGTTGCCTCCCACAGATGGGATTTGAACTTGCCACGTTTCTCGTCAATCGCCTCAATGGAAAGCGGATCAGTGTGGTCCCAGCCTTTGGAATTGCGACGCACGCCTTTGAAAATATCCTTAGGCTTGGTGAGGAACGGGTTTTCGATAGCATCGCCCAGCTCACGCACCTTGGCAAAGGGGTCACCCGCAATTTCCTCCGGTCTGATATGGGTATCGACAATCTGGTTGACGAAGGAAGAGTTGGACCCATTTTCCAACAAGCGACGGACCAGATAGGCCAGCAAGTCAGAGTGAGCCCCCACCGGCGCATAGATGCGGCAGGCGACTTTTTCCTGTTTGACCAGCGTGTCATGCAGCGCATCGCCCATGCCATGCAGGCGTTGAAGCTCATAGGAGCCTTTGCCCACACGAGCTGAAATGGCCATTTCCATGACGGCTGTTGCGGTGTGGGCGTTATGAGAGGCAAACTGCGGATAGATATGATCGGTCATATCCAGCAGGCGACGGGCATTGGACAGGTAGGAGACATCGGAGTTGGCCTTGCGGGTGAAGACCGGAAAGCCTTCCAGTCCCATGACCTGCGCCCGCTTGATTTCGCTATCCCAATAAGCGCCCTTCACCAGACGCACGGTGATCTTGCGATCCAGCTTCTTGGAAAGCATGTAGAGCCAGTCGATGACGAAGCTTGCACGGTGACCAAAGGCCTGCACGACCACGCCAAAGCCATCCCAGCCTTCAAGGGCCGGATTGGAAAGCACAGCTTCGATCACATCGAGGGAAATATCAAGACGATCCATTTCCTCGGCATCAATGGTGAAGTTCATGTTGGCTGATCGTGCCAGAAGGGCAAGACCGAAGGTGCGCGAGACCAGCTCGGACATGACGCGCTCTTTCTTGCCTTCTTCATAGCGCGGATGCAGCGCAGAAAGCTTCACAGACAGGCCCGGATTCTTATGAACCGATTTTGACTTGCAGTAAGGAGCCAGCGTGGCGATCGCCTTGGAATAAGCCAGATGATATTTGATGCCGTCTGCTTCGGTGCGAGCCGCTTCGCCCAGCATGTCGTAGGAATAAGTGAAGCCCTTGGTTTCGTAATGCTTGCCGCGCTGAATGGCTTTCTCGATTGTGGTACCCAGCACGAACTGACGGCCCAGCTCCTTCATGGCCTGACCAACGGCGGTACGGATCACCGGTTCGCCGAGGCGCTTGACCATGGAGCGCATGGAAGCGGCGAGACCTTCTTCATCTTTCTCCTTGAGGATGTTGCCGGTCAGCATCAGCCCCCAGGTGGACGTATTGATCAGAGAAGAGGTGGACTTGCCCAGATGCTGGCCCCATTCACTCGGGGTGATCTTGTCGGAGATCAAGGCATCGATGGTTTCAGCATCCGGCACGCGCAGCAGCGCTTCGGACAGGCACATCAGCGCCACACCTTCGCGGGTGGACAGGCCATATTCCGCAAGGAAATTTTCCATCATGGATGGCTTGGTGGTGGTACGGATGGTGCGGATGAGATCGGCCGCGCGCTGGGAAATGCGCAGGCTCATGCGTTCATCCATATGAGCTTCTTCGATCAGGCGACGAACGTTGCTTGCTTCGTCTGCCAGATAATGTTCGCGAATGACCTGACGCAGCTCTGAGAGGCGGGCGTCCAGATCGCGATGCGTGTCGAAAGACTGTTGATCCATTGGGCACTCCTGGAAGTAGGGCTCCGGTTTTGGCATAGCGATCCATCCTGCTTTTGATGCAGTTTTGTTTGAGATCTTAAAAACCGAAGGGATGTGTGATTGTCGTTTATTATGTCTACAAGGATAGCGAAAAAGCTCTAGTCAGAGTGACCAATATTCAGGTACATTTAGGATATATGACCGAAATTTTTCGACATATTTTCCGCTTTCACTATGAAAGAGACAATATATGGACAAATTGGATAGGTTCGACCGAAACATCCTGACCATACTCGCAGAGAATGGGCGCATCACCATCACCGAGCTTGCAAAAAAGGTCGGATTATCCAAGACGCCCTGCCAGATTCGCATGCGTCGTCTGGAGGAGGGCGGCTTCATCCGTGGCTATGGCGCCATCCTTGACCCGGAGAAGCTCGGCGAGGGTCATATCGCCTTTGTGCAGGTGTCCCTAAGCGACACCCGTTCGGAGGCTCTGAATGCCTTCAACGAAGCCACACGCCATATCCGAGAAATCGAGCAATGCCATATGATTGCATCGAATTTCGATTATCTTTTGAAGATCCGCACCCGCGATATGAGCAACTACCGCAAGGTGCTGGGCGAGAAGATCTCGGCTCTTCCCTATGTCTCACACACCTCCACCTTCGTGGTGATGGAAAGCGTGAAGGATAGGGGATAGAGGCAAATCCACTGCATCAAAAGCCCTTTCTCATCACAAGAGATGTCTTCTGAGGTACCAAATTTTCAAGGCACCAGAACCGACAGCTCCTTGGCGTGCAGCTCGATGGTGATTTCGTCAGGCAGATCGTAAAGCTCGCCATCACGCACACATTGTGAGCCTTCAGGCTTTTCATGCACGGTCAGTTTGACGCATTTGGCCGAGTGAATTTCCAGATCAGGATTGTTCGGCGTCTGCCCGATCAGAAGATCCGTCCCCAGTATCAATGCTTTCTGCCATGTGAGTTGGCCTGCCATATAGACACCCAGCTCTCCACCATCCAGCCTTTCCGCATAGGGCGGGGCAGTCGAGCCGAACATGTTGTTCGACACCGAAAGGGCGCTGAGCTGGCGTTCTTCGCTTTTGCCATCCAGATCAATGGTCACGCCGCAGGTCGGCATATGGGAAATTGTTTCCCAAAAGGCACGTGTGCTGGCCAGCATCTTGGTAATGCGCGACTGATAATCAAGATTGTTTCTCTTCCGGATCATTCTTGGATGCAGGCCCACCGAAAACTGATGCACAAAGGGGTCACCGTTGGCTGTTGCAATATCGGCGTCTTTCTTTTTGCCGCTTGAAAGCGCATCAATTGCGAGCTCCACATCCAGAGGGATGCTGAGCGCGCGGGCATAAAGATTCATCGTGCCGCCAGGTAGCACTGCAAGAGTCTTGTTGTTGCGCCAAGCAGTTTCTGCCGCAGCGGACACCGTGCCATCGCCTCCACCAGCCAACAGGATATCAAAATCGTCCGACTGGCTATGCTCTTTCATCTGGCTTATCAGGTCGGCTCCGCCACCTGTATAGATGGTCAGTTCATAGCCTGCGTCACCGAACGCCCTTTCAAGCATGCCGCGTACATGGCCTATTTCCAGCATCTGGAAGGTGCCACTTCCGGTATTCAGAAAAGCGGCGATATGGCCCGATTGTTTATCACTCTGCATGGGAGAGCCTTCTTCATGATCGCGCGATTGCATCAGACAACACCATATTCTTCATTATCCTGCTTCACCGCATTGTAGAAATCGAGCAGCAGATCATAATCTGCGGCGCTGACGCGGCTCCAGTTGGGAATGAAGGGCACTTCCATGGGGTTGTCCATATAGGCAGACCCCGCTTCAACGATATTGGCAGCAAACAGCTCGCAGCTACGCTCTTCCATATGCCTGTCCGTATGAAGCCCATTCATCATGGCATCATTGTAATAGGTCTCGACCATGTCCAGCGACAGGCGCAGATAGGTCGCCTTGAGGGTGCGGAAGAATTCGCTTGAGAAAATAATGCCATCAATGGCCAGCTTGCGATAGAGAGCCTTGGCGATGTCGGTTGACATGCGCGACAGGCCCGTGGTGGCATCTTCTTCCGAAAGCGGCTGATGCTTATGGTCATAGATATCGGCGATCTCCACCTGACAGACCGCCTTGGAGGAGAAATTCCGGTGTACCTCTGACAGAACGCCGATTTCCAGCCCCCAGTCCGAAGGGATGCGCATATCCGGCAGCATATAGGTGCGCATGGCGAATTCGCCCGCCAGCGGATAACGGAAAGCCTGCAGATATTCCAGATATTCGTTGTTGCCGATCAATTTACGCAGGGCAAGCAGCAGCGGCGTGATGAAAAGGCGGGTAACGCGGCCGTTGAGCTTGCCGTCCGCGATGCGCGGATAGAAGCCCTTGCAGAATTGATAGGAGAAATTGGGGTTGGCCACCGGATAGACCAGACGCGCCAGCATCTCCTTGTTGTAGGTCACGATATCGCAATCATGCAGAGCCACCACATCGCTATTCTTTGCCGAAAGCACATAGCCCATGCAATACCAGACATTGCGCCCCTTGCCCGGTTCGGAAGGGGAAAGACCAAGGGTCTGCAAACGCTCATCAATGGCCTTCAGCCGCGGCCCATCATTCCACAACACGACATGATCTTGCGGCAGGCGTGCAAAATATTGCTTGGCGTGGCGATATTGCTCTTCATTGGCGCGATCCAGCCCGATCACGATCTGATTGATGAATTTGGCCTTGCTCAGTTCATCAAGGATGTTGGAGAGGGCGGGCTGTTCCAGTTCTGAAAAGAGAGAAGGCAGGATCAGGGTGATTTTCCTGTTCTGGGCGTAGGTCTCCAGAATCCGCTCCATATTTTCCGCCGATGCTGTTGGAAAATGGTGCAGGGTCGCTACTTTGCCATTCTGATGAAAATCGCCCATATGACACTCCGTTTCTATTTTTCTTTGTCAGGCCGTCGCCGGTCCGCCAATATGATTCAATATTGCCTCGTTCCAGCCGGTTGGGCCGGGATTGTCAGCACGCATGATTCGGCCTTCATCTTCTCCCGAGAGCGGCGGTAAAGGCTTGCCTGCGGGATTGCTTATGATGACGCCGAAATCGGCTGTTTCCAGCATTTCAATATCATTTGCGGCATCGCCCAGCGCAATCGATTTGACCGGTGGTGCGGCCAAGGATTGCTGCTTCAAGATGCCCCGCATCTGGTCGGCCTTGGTGGCGCCAAAAGAGAGGGTGTAATAGCGCCCGCCCTGTCGTGCCTTAAGGCCTCTTTCTTCAATATAGCTTTCAAAGCGTTGCTTCTGGTGCGCGTTGCCTGAAAAAAGACCCGGCTCGGAGAAAAGCCGACGGGCCGCTAGGGCCGCATTGTCTTTTGGCAGACCGGTATTCTGTGCGATTTCCTCGACGCTCCAATCCCCAAAGCCGGTAAAAAGAGCCCGCAAATCGGCTGGCATCGCGTCCAGTATCGTGCGGATGTGCTGATAGTCACTTTGCGCCTCGGCAAGGCTTTCCGGATCAGCGTGCGCAGGCAACAGGCCAGCCCCATTCTCGACAATTGCCGGACAATGGGCAAAGCCTAACTCATCACGCAGGGGGGCGATTTCAAAGGCGGTTTTGCTTGAGGCCAGAATGAGCGGAATATCATGCTTATGCAGCAGCGCCAGCGCCGGTTTGGCCGGAGCGTAAGAATAGCTGGCATGATCCAGCAAGGTTCCATCGAGATCAGTAAAAATAACGAAGGACATAACCTGCCTGACTGTTGGCCTTATAAGGCGCGCAAAAAAACATTCCCTAACAGATAGCATCATTTCTGAAGCCAAACCAGCCACATAAGGTAGACAGGTCATACAACGCGGGTGTGACGTCAGCGCCCCTTAGCGCAGTCGCGCGTCACCCGTCGCATGGTCAGGTTGATCCTTCCGGCTTCCTTGAGAAGCATCGAAGTGCCCGGATAAATCCGATCGATGCCATGATAGGCAAGCCGATCCTCCTCATCGAGAATGAAAATATCTCCTGACCTGAGGATATAACTCTCTGTTGGGTCTTTTCGTTCCCTGCCACCGAGACGAAAACGCGCATCATCGCCCAGCGAGACCGACAGAATGGGTGCATCGAAATCCTCTTCATCATTATCGACATGAAGGCCCATCTTGGCATCGGGATGGTAATAGTTGATGAGACAGGCTTCCGGCGGCAATGGGTAGCCAGTGGTCACATCCCACAAATCCAACAGACTCTGCGGGATGGGCGGCCATGGCTCTGCGGTGACCGGATGGGTGGCTTGATAGCGATAGCCGGATTTGTCCGACACCCAGCCCAGCGGGCCGCAATTGCTCATGCGAACGGAAAAGGGACGCCCCCAGCGCGGCATGGTGGGTGTGAAAAGAGGTGCTTTGGCCACGAGAGCCCGAATTTCTGCAACAAGGGCCTGCTGGGCGGCTTCATCAAGATATCCGGACAGATATTGCATGGTTTGGTGCGCTCCTTTCTGATTTACGATCAGCTTTTTCAATCCGCGAACCTATAAGCCAGCGGAGAGGTTCTGTTTGCCGTGATTCGCCCTTTGCATGCATCCATATGACAGACCGGGACCATCCCTCAGCTGAATTAACCAATGCACCCCATATCATATGCGCATGGACATTTTTTGCCCATGCTAGAAATCGGGATAAATGCAGCTTCCTTCCAGCCTATCTCAATAGCCGCCAAGGCAGAATGGACGCCGAATTCATCCCATTGCTCCGATTGGACGCGCTTTTCTGAATAACCTTCACAGATGTGGGGAATTTTTTGCTTTAACCTGCCCTTAACCTGCCTGACCCTCTTTATTTTCTCGCCTTACTCTTATATGAGGGGTGCCAATTTCAAAAAACGTCGCAAATGCATTCAAAGATGCTGGATTTGCGCCTTGCAGTCCGCGTAAACGGCTCCTATATGTGCCATGAATGTAAAACCCAACCCGCGCATCAAATGCGCATCTTCATGGGGGCTGGGCCGAATTATCGGCGCTTATAACCGCTTTTAAAGGGTTTGACCGGCCTGCCGAAAGGAGAAGAGAGAATGAGCAAAGTCATTGGTATTGACTTGGGTACCACAAACTCGTGCGTATCCATTATGGATGGCAAAGAACCGAAAGTCATCGAAAACGCAGAAGGTGCACGTACCACACCTTCCATGATCGCCTTCACCGACGATGGCGAGCGCCTTGCTGGTCAGCCGGCCAAGCGTCAGGCTGTGACCAACCCGATGAACACCCTGTTCGCGGTCAAGCGTCTCATTGGCCGTCGCTATGAAGATCCGGCTGTTGGCAAAGACAAGGATCTGGTTCCGTTCAAGATTATCAAAGGCGACAATGGTGATGCATGGGTAGAAGTCGAGGGTGAAAAATACTCTCCTTCACAGGTATCCGCCATGATCCTTCAGAAAATGAAGGAAACCGCAGAAGATTATCTCGGTGAGCCTGTAACTCAGGCGGTCATCACGGTTCCTGCCTACTTTAACGACGCCCAGCGTCAGGCTACCAAGGACGCTGGCAAGATCGCCGGTATGGAAGTCCTGCGTATCATCAACGAGCCGACTGCTGCTGCTCTGGCCTATGGCCTGGACAAGAATGACGGCAAGACCATCGCGGTTTATGACCTTGGTGGTGGTACCTTCGACGTGTCCGTTCTTGAAATCGGCGATGGCGTGTTTGAAGTGAAATCCACCAACGGTGATACCTTCCTTGGTGGTGAAGACTTCGACATGCGTCTGGTCGACTATCTGGTTGAAGAGTTCAAGAAAGAAAGCGGCATCGACCTCAAGAAAGACAATCTGGCTCTGCAGCGCCTCAAGGAAGCTGCCGAAAAAGCCAAGATCGAGCTTTCTTCCTCGACCCAGACCGAAATCAACCTGCCTTACATCACGGCAGACGCTTCTGGCCCGAAACATCTGGCCCTGAAGCTGACCCGTGCGAAGTTTGAAGCGCTGGTTGACGATCTGATCAAACGCACCATCAAGCCTTGTGAATCTGCACTGAAAGACGCCGGTCTTTCCGCTTCCGAGATCGACGAAGTCGTTCTGGTTGGTGGTATGACCCGTATGCCGAAGGTTCAGGCTGCCGTTAAACAGTTCTTCGGCAAAGAGCCACACAAGGGTGTGAACCCGGATGAAGTGGTTGCCATGGGTGCTGCCATTCAGGCAGGCGTGCTACAGGGCGACGTCAAAGACGTGCTGCTGCTCGACGTGACCCCGCTGTCCCTCGGTATCGAAACCCTGGGCGGTGTGTTCACACGCCTCATCGACCGCAACACCACGATCCCAACCAAGAAGAGCCAGGTCTTCTCTACGGCTGACGACAATCAGAACGCCGTAACGATCCGTGTCTTCCAGGGCGAACGTGAGATGGCTGCCGACAACAAGGCGCTTGGCCAGTTCGATCTGGTTGGTATCCCACCGGCACCACGCGGTGTTCCGCAGATTGAAGTGACCTTCGACATCGACGCCAACGGCATCGTGAATGTGTCCGCTCTTGATAAGGGCACCGGCAAGGAACAGAAAATTTCTATCCGCGCTTCTGGTGGCCTGTCTGATGCAGACATCGAACAGATGGTCAAGGATGCTGAAGCCAACGCCGAAGCCGATAAGATCCGTAAGGAACTGGTTGAAGCCAAGAACCAGGGTGAAGCCCTTGTTCACTCCGGTGAGAAATCTCTCGCCGACTTTGGCGACAAGGTTTCCGAAGCAGACAAATCTGCTATTGAAGCCGCTATTGCAGAGCTGAAAACGGCCCTTGAAGGCGATGATCTGGAAGCCATCAAGGCCAAGACCGAAGCCATGACGCAAGCATCCATGAAACTGGGTGAAGCAATGTATTCGGCACAACAGTCTGATGAAGAAGCACGCGCTGCAGCTGACGCTGCTGCCGATGCGGCAAAGGATGACGATATTGTCGACGCAGACTTCGAAGAAGTTCAAGACGACGATTCCAAAAAATCCTGAGCGGACTTCATGAACAAATAGAACCAAATGAAGTCGGCGCCTCACTGGCGTCGACTTTTTGGTAAAGGTGGATGAGCAAATATGTCTAAAGCCGATTTTTATGAAACGCTCGGGGTCTCCCGCGGGGCTGGCGACAAAGAATTGAAAAGCGCTTTCCGCAAGAAAGCGATGCAGTTTCACCCTGACCGCAATCCAGACGACCCTGATGCCGAATCCCGTTTCAAGGAAGTGAATGAAGCCTACGAGATCCTGAAGGATCCCGAAAAGCGCGCCGCTTATGATCGCTATGGACATGCAGCCTTTGAACAGGGCGGTATGGGTCAAGGGTTCGGATCCGATTTCGGATCCTCGATGTCCGATATCTTCGAAGATATTTTCGGAGACATGATGGGCGGCGGCAGGCGATCTCGTGGTCGCGAGCGCGGAGCCGATCTCCGCTACAATATGGAAATCACCCTTGAAGAGGCTTTCCATGGCAAGACCGCAGAGATCGAAGTGCCAACCTCGGTTACCTGTACATCCTGTTCGGGTAGCGGCGCCAAGCCGGGCACCTCTCCCAAGCCATGCCCCACCTGTGCCGGCATGGGCAAAGTGCGGGCAACACAGGGCTTTTTCACGGTCGAACGCACCTGTCCCACCTGTCATGGGCGTGGTGAAATCATCGATGATCCCTGTGATAGCTGCGGCGGCGTAGGCCGAACCACGGAAAATCGCAATCTGTCCGTCAATATTCCAGCCGGTATCGAAGATGGCACCCGTATTCGCCTGTCGGGCGAAGGGGAGGCCGGTGTTCGTGGCGGCCCTCCGGGCGATCTATATATATTTCTTACGCAGAAACCGCATGACCTGTTCCAGCGAGATGGAGCGGACATTTTCTGCCGCGTGCCTATTTCTATGACAACGGCCATTCTGGGCGGTCAGTTTGAAGTTCCAACCGTTGATGGCGGCAAAACCCGGGTGAGGGTGCCTGAAGGCACGCAGAGCGGCAAGCAATTCCGCCTGCGCGGCAAAGGCATGCCGGTGCTGCGCAGCCAGCAATATGGCGACATGTATATTCAGGTCGAGGTGGAAACACCACGCAAGCTGACCAAGCGTCAACGGGAACTGATTCAGGAATTTGATTCCCTTACAAATGACGACAATCATCCTGACAGCACAGGCTTTTTCGCAAAGGTGAAGGACTTCATCGAGCGCATCAGCGAGTAGCTTCAGCAGATCTTGTCAAAGCTTGAGGAGATACCCTTTTTGAGGGTGTCTCCTTTTTTGTATCTGGCTTTTCCCTTATTCATCGCCGATACTGCACTATTATCATTAGCATATTTGGTTAAGGCCTTTTGCCTGACACAAATTGCTCTTACATGCATAATAGACGTGATTTTATTGGCACGAACCATCACCCCACGCAAAGCTTGTACCGAGCTTTTAAAGGGGAAATGATTTGGAAGCTTTGTTTTCGGGGATCCCATGCTCAAGCAACTGCGAAACCACGCACTGAAGGCCCATATTCCGGACGAGATCCGTTTTTTGAGGCGATGGTTTGACGATCCGCTTAAAATTGGCGCAGTTGCCCCGTCCAGTCCCGCGCTTGCACGCAAGATGGCGTCCTATATTCCACTGGATCAAACCGGGCTGGTGTTGGAGTTGGGGCCGGGCACCGGCGTGGTAACCAATGCCGTGCTTGAACATGGTGTTGAACCCGCCAATATTCTGGCTGTTGAATATTCCAGCCAATTTGTTTCCATGTTGCGGGATCGCTTTGCAGGCGTAAATGTGATTGAAGGCGATGCCTATGATTTTGCTGCCATCCGGCAACGGAATATAGATGCGCCGCTTTCGGCAGTGGTGTCCAGCCTACCGCTCTTCACCAAGCCCAAAGCCATGCGCAAACGTTTGATTTCCCTTTGCCTTGATGCCCTGAAACCGGGAGCCCCCTTCATTCAGTTTTCCTATGCTCTGGTGCCTCCGGTGCCCGAAAGGGAAGGGGATTTCACCGTTGAGACAAGCAGCTGGATTCTGGGTAATCTGCCGCCCGCCCGGGTCTGGGTTTATCGACGCCCTGTCAACTAGACTTGGCCGTGCGTCTCGCGCTCCGCGCTTCCTGCTATCCAGTTTTCTCTTGTGAGAAGAAAGAAGGAAAGGACTTCGCCATAGGCGAATCGATCGCCCTTGCGGCTTAGACCGATTTTCTGCAACACATGCTGACTGGCCGCATTATCAGGATCGGTCACACCGCAAATCGCATCAAGACCGAGCTTTTGAAAAGCATATTCCCGGATGACTATGGCCGCTTCTGTTGCATAGCCCTTGCCCCAGGCCCGCTGCACAAAGCGGTAGCCGATTTCCACCTCGGGGCCTTCTCCGGCCAAAGGCACAAGCAGAACCCAGCCGATAAACGCTCCCTCGACCCCTTCCCCTGCCTTTTCAAAAATGCTCCAGAAACCCAAACCGTCCCCATAGTCACGAGAAATGCTCTCCCGCATGAAGATCCGGTGTTCCGGTTCTGGTGGTGTCGGGCGGATATATTTGACGACCTCGGGGTCCAGATCCATGGCGACGCAGGCATCCAGATCGTCCAGCGTGCGTTCACGCAATAAGAGGCGCTCCGTTTCATAGGTGGGTAACATGATGGCTCCTTATCGCTTCCGTAACGCACATGAACAAAATACCTTGCATGAATTGAGGCTCTTGAGAAGAGCGATTGCAAAAATCGTCCAATCAGCCTTACATGGAAAAGTGACATTTGAAATAACGCGATTGCTATGACCAAGAGGCTCTATCATGCAGCAAATACGACTTCTTTGCTTTGCCGGTTCAACCCGTTCGGGCAGCTTCAACCAGACCCTCGCAGGGGCCATGGCCAAGGAACTCAGCCTGATGGAAATGGATGTCACCTATCTTTCTCTTGTCGACTATCCTCTTCCCCTTTTTGATGTCGAAGACGAAGCAGAAAAAGGCTTGCCGGAAAATGCAATCAAGCTGGCCAAGCTGATTGCTTCACATGATGGCGTTTTTCTGGCCAGCCCGGAGCATAATGGCTCTGTGCCGCCTTTGATGAAGAATACGCTGGACTGGCTCTCACGCGTGCCTGCAAAAGAGCAGGATCCTTTCACCAAACCTGTTTATGCTATCGGTGCTGCGTCGCCGGGGAAGATGGGGGGCATGCGCTCTCTGGCCCATCTACGCGATATTCTGACGGCTTTGGGCGCATTGACCATTCCCGAACAGATCAGTATCAGCGCTGCTCATGAGGCTTTTGACGACAAGGGCAATCTGAAGGATGACAGGAATGCCATGTTCCTGAGCGCCTGCGCGCGCAATCTGGTTTACATGGCTCAACGCAAGAAACCGCTGGAATGGGTTTGAGTACAAAGGCGCGCGCAAAAAGACCGCATGACAAGCTGGACCCTTGCGAGGTGAAGTGATAAGCCTTTGCCAATTTGACTTAGCCCGAGCAACCAAAAGGAACAGCCGCCGATGTCTCTTTCTCCTCGTGACCGCCTCATTGTCCCGCTTGATGTCCCCAGCGTTGAAGATGCACGCACCATCATTGCGGATCTTGGTGACAGCGTTTCTTTCTACAAGATCGGCTATCAGCTTGGATATGCGGGTGGATTTGATCTTGCGCGCGAATTGATCAGCGAGGGCAAAGATGTCTTCATGGATCTCAAGCTATTGGATATCGACAACACCATCGAGAAGGGTGTTGTGTCCATTTCAACGCTCGGCGCTAAGTTCCTGACCATTCACGCCTATCCCAAGGCCATGCGGGCCGCAGTGGCCGGCAGGGGCGAAAGCGGGCTCAACCTGCTGGGCGTTACGGTGCTTACATCCATGGATGACGCAGATCTTGAAGAAGCGGGCTATCGCTTCAAGGCTGGCGAGCTGGTTGCGAAAAGGGCCGCCGATGCCCGCGCCGCCGGTATGGATGGCATTGTCTGCTCTGCTCAGGAAGCCGATGCCATGCGCGCCATCGTCGGGCCGGACATAGCTATCGTCACGCCGGGCATTCGCCCTGCTGGTACTGATGTCGGCGATCAGAAACGCGTCATGACCCCGAAAAAGGCCATTGCAGCCGGTGCAGACTATCTGGTGGTCGGACGGCCGATTCTGGCAGCAGAAAAGCGCAAGGACATGGCGCTCAGCATCGTCGCTGACATCGAGGCGGCGCTTTCTGACCGCGCTTGATACGATAGGACATGTGTAGAAAGCTCCCAGCCATCCGGTATGCTCTGGCGGCAGACATACCGGAGCTTCAGGCCATTGAAGTGGCTGCAGCCTCTCTTTTTCACAAGACACCCTATTCGGAGTTGGCGCTCGCACCGCCACTTTCCGCTCAGACCTATGAGACGCATTTTGCCAACAAGCATCCCGTTTTTGTTGCTGAGATAGAGACAAACAACGAGGCGAACCAAGATCAGACACGCATGGTCAAAGCCGGATTTGCCGTTGCGGCTCCGTTAGGCGAGGGGCTGCATCTGTATGAGCTGTCTGTCCATAAAAGGGATCAGGGCCGGGGAGTAGGGCGCGCGCTTATCAAGCATGTGTTGACTTATGCGCGCGAGAAGGGCTTTCCGTGTGTCACGCTTACGACCTACTCGGACATCAGCTGGAATGGCCCTTTCTATCGCTCGGCTGGATTTTCCATTCTCCCCACTGCAAGGGCAAATTCCGAACTCAAGACCATCCTGCAAAAGGAAATTGACGCGGGCGCCAATGCTGAGACGCGCTGCATCATGCATATTGATTTGGCGTGACAGTGAGCTTGGGTCCCATCTTTAGACCTTCAGGGATTTGACAGCGGATTCTTTGAAAGAGTACAGCCACATCTCTCACCGAGTGAATGGCTTGGTCCTCTTTTTAAAGGAACAAACAGGGTTCCATCCTGCCGCATAGAGTCCGTCATAAGCGGAGGATTTTTGCCCAAACCTAGCCCAAATTCCGCCGCCTGTTTGAAAATCAGTTCTTGCCTTGATGCTCCCTTATGCGTAGAACAAACGTGTTTTTCTTGCAATCGCAAAGGACTGCGTTATGACCGACTTACGGCTTGTTGTAGTAGGTGCACAGGGACGGATGGGCCGTGCGCTCATTACGGCTATTTCCGAACAGCAGGGAGTATGCGTTGCAGGAGCCGTGGAACGGGAAGGCGCCGAATGCATCGGCATGGACGCTGGCACATTGGCAGGCCTTCAGCCTCTTGATATTCCGGTAACCAGCGATCTGGACGCAGCGCTGGACACAGCGGACGGGGTTATTGATTTCACCGCACCACAGGCGAGCCTCGCTTTTGCCCGTATTACGGCTGCCAAGAGCAAGATCCATATTATCGGCACCACCGGTTTCACACCGGAAGAAGAAGCCGAGCTGAAGGGTATCGCTGAAAGCGGTGCCACCATGGTTCGCTCTGGCAATATGAGCCTCGGGGTCAATCTGCTCTCAAAACTGATCGAGCAGGCCACCAAGGCGCTTGACGCTGATTTCGACATTGAAATTCTTGAAATGCATCACAAGCACAAGGTTGACGCGCCTTCCGGCACGGCTCTTCTGCTTGGTGAAGCTGCTGCGCAGGGGCGCGGCATCGATTTGCACGCCAATGCCGTAATGTCTCGCGAAGGCATGACCGGTGCCCGGGAACGGGGTAGCATCGGGTTTGCTACCTTGCGGGGCGGTTCGGTGATTGGCGAGCATAGTGTGATCCTGGCAGGGGAAGGCGAGCGCATCGAGCTCACGCATAAGGCCCAGGATCGCTCCATTTTTGCCCGTGGTGCCGTGAAGGCGGCATCCTGGGCAAAAGACAAACCCGTTGGCTATTACTCCATGATGGATGTTCTGGGACTGAATTGAACAGACACGCCACATGGCGAAGATTTAAACCGCAAAGAGAGCAATTCTCACGCAACAATCCTGTGAGGAATGCTGCAAACCAATGTAACACAGCGCTTTACTGATCGTTCTGCGGCTCAGACCAACAGAAAAGCGCTTCAATTTGCAGTTAAGGAGTGAATCCGATGGAACGGACACTAGTGCTGGCACGTCATGGCCAGAGCGATTGGAATCTGAAAAACCTTTTCACCGGCTGGAAAGACCCCGACCTGACCGAACAGGGCACCGCTGAAGCGATTGCTGCTGGCAAGAAGCTCAACGATATGGGCATGAAATTCGACGTTGCTTTCACTTCCGACCTGCAGCGCGCCCAGAAAACCTGCCAGCATATCCTTGATGGCGTTGGTCAGTCTGACCTGACGACCTACCGCGATCTGGCCCTCAACGAACGCGACTATGGCGATCTGTCTGGCCTCAACAAAGACGACGCTCGCAAGAAATGGGGCGAAGAGCAGGTGCATATCTGGCGCCGTTCTTACGACGTTCCTCCTCCGGGTGGCGAAAGCCTGAAAGACACCGCAGCCCGTACGCTGCCTTACTTCATCACCGACATTCTGCCACAGGTCATGGCTGGCAAGTCTGTTCTTTGTGCAGCACATGGTAACTCCCTGCGCTCCATCGTGATGGTTCTGGACCGCCTGAGCAGAGAAGAAATTCTCGAAGTCAACCTGGGCACCGGTGTTCCTATCATCTACAAATTCAACGCTGACACCACGATTGCTTCCAAGGAAATCCTTGGCTAATCGAAGCGTTATGCTGAATAGTGAAAAGGGTGGCTTTGGCCACCCTTTTTTTGAACAGCGAATATTGATCGCGCGGGGCATTCGCGCCTAAATATCATTGCCGCCCAAATGGCCCTGTTCCCAGCCAAGGATTGCCCGCTTGCGCGTGAGGCCCCAGTGATAGCCGCAAATGGAGCCCCCTTTGCCCACCACACGATGGCAGGGCACGACAAAGGAAATGGGGTTGCGACCAACCGCAGAGCCCACTGCCCGGGCGGCCTTGGGCTTGCCCATATGGCGTGCAATGGTGGAATAGGTCGTCATGTTACCCAAGGGAATCTTGAGCAACATCTCCCAGACCCGCACTTCGAAATCGGTTCCAATCAGGGTGATGCGCAGGGGCTGCTCCTGTTGCCATGCGTGAGGGGTGAAGATATGGGCGGCAAAGGGGCGCGTTGCCTCGTCATCCTGCTGATAGTTGGCCCGCGGCCAACGGCTATACATGTCTGAAAGCGCGGCCTGCTCATCGCCCTTGTCGGCAAAGGCAAGACCTGCCAGACCATGGTCCGTGACCATCACCAGAGCCTTGCCAAAGGGGCTTGGGTGGAAGCCAAACAGAATGGTGAGCCCCTCACCCTTGGCCTTATAGGCGCCCGGCGTAATCGCTTCATGGGTGACAAACAGATCATGCAGGCGTGATGATCCGGACAATCCGACCTCGAAGGAGGCTTCCATTACGGAAGCGGACTGATCCAATATTTTCTTGGCATTATCCAAAGTTACAGCCTGAATGAAGCCCTTGGGTGAAAGCCCTCCTGTCCAGCGGGTAAAAAGCCGCTGCAAGTGATGGGGCGACAGACCGATATGATCAGACAGACGTTCGAGGCTAGGCTGTTCGCGCCAATGATCTGTCAGATACTCGATCGAGCGACGGATGGTGTCATAATCCCGCAAGGCTTCCTGCTTGTCTTCCTTGCTCGTCTGGGCATCGGTCACGATGGGGCAATCCCCGTCCAGTGGCAGATGTATCAGCGGTTTTTGTTTTGGCGTCATGATGTCATCCCGAAATCGCATTCCCAAGGATGCTACTCGGTGCAGGCGGTTTCAACCACCCGAAACTTGCTTTGCACTTGTCTCTTGTCAGCTGACTTGAAGAATCGGATAAAGACAGAAGAAGACGCAAGGGCAGGGAAGTGACTGCCGGAATTGAGCATGAAGGGGACCATTGTGAGCGAGAAAGAAACCGCCGCTTCCAAAGGCAAGCCAAAAACAACCCGAGCAGCAAGCGCGAAAGCAAAAAAGCCCGTGCGTCGGCGCAAATGGAGCAAGATGCCCAAAGAGGATATCGAGGAGCTGTTTGCCCGCTTTTCAAAGCAACGGCCCAATCCGCGCGGTGAATTGGATTATTCCAGTGCCTATACACTGCTGGTGGCTGTGGTTCTCTCCGCCCAGGCCACCGACGTAGGCGTCAATAAGGCCACAGGCCCGCTGTTCGCTGTGGCTGACACGCCCGAGAAGATGGTGGCTCTGGGGCAGGAAGCCGTGGAAAGCTACATCAAGACCATCGGACTTTATCGCAACAAGGCCAAGAATGTCATTCTGCTCAGCCAGAAGCTGATTGATGAATTTGGTGGCGAAGTCCCCGCAGATCGGGATGCGTTGGTCCGTCTTCCCGGCGTTGGTCGCAAGACCGCTAATGTCGTGCTCAATATCTTTTTCGGCCAGCCGACCATTGCCGTCGACACCCACATCTTCCGCCTTTCCAACCGGCTGGAGCTGGCACCGGGCAAGACCGTGGAAGAGGTAGAAATGGCGCTCGAACATGTAATCCCTGAGCCCTATGTGCGTCATTCCCATCACTGGCTCATCCTGCACGGACGTTATGTCTGCAAGGCGCGCAAGCCCGATTGCCAGAAATGTATTGTTGCCGATCTCTGCCGCTACAAGGAAAAGACCTATTCAGTGCCCGCCCCCATTGTGGAGCTGGATTCTTATGAAAATAAGCAAAGCACACCTGATAAAACGGGTGAATTCAGTTCGTAGAGCCTGCATCAGCGCATATAAAAGCCGCCTCTCTAACAAGGCGGCTTTCTCTTTTCATCCATTCTTTTTCAATTCAGGCTGTTTCAGACAACCGGGCTTTCAATGCGTGAGGGTTTCGAGCCAGAGACCCATTTGTGGACATGCACCATGAAAGCGGTCGCAAACAGAGGTGTCAGAAGGTTGAGGAAGGGCACCACAACAAACAGTGAAATCAGCAGGCCAGACAGAAATATCTTGGCCCCGTGACGAGAGCGCAGCTCCTTGACTTGCTCACGAGAGCGAAAGCGCAGGGCTGCCTGCTCGAAATATTCCCTTCCCAGCAAATAGCCGTTGGCAACGAAGAATAGAGGCACCCCGAGCCCGAGAAACGGGATGAGGATCAGCACCAACAGGTTGACGCCAATCACGACCCCGAGGAAGCGGATCGTCTGCACGATGGCATCCATCATCGGCAAGTCCCGACCATGAGCTTCATGGGGATAGTAAGTGCTCTCGACGATATAGCTGACCTCATCAAGATAGAGCCCGGCGACGATGGCCGACACGGGGATAATGAGAAAACCAAGCCCGAAAAACAGCCCAAGGCCCGCCAGAATGCTGGCGCCTGTTTCCGCCCAACCGGGCAGGAAAGATTCCATGCTCAACAGATATTCCAGACCCGCTTGCATGCCTATGCCGACCAGAAGCAGCAAGAGAAGGGTGATGCCCAACATCTTCCAGAGTACCGAGCGGAAGGGTTTGGAGAAAAGCTGATTGAGTGCCAGAATGGCCGGAGACAACATGATTGGGTTCTCTTTAAAAGGGTTTTGTGCAGTTTCCTGCTTCACATAGGCGGGCATAAGCGCTTGTGCAAGGGGAATTCAGCCGATTTGCCGGTTGCCTTGGCGCTTTGTCTTCCTATACTGCGTCCAGCTTTTTACCAATCAGGAATACGCCAGCTTTTTCGGTCGGCACCAGCAGGCCGCACCCCGCTTGTGTAACCGGAAAAGACTATGGCGGGAGTAAGAGATGACTGCACCACGTTTTGATGTTCTGGGGATCGGCAACGCCATCGTTGATGTGCTTGCCCGCGTTGAAGATGACTTTCTGGTCGCCGAAAAACTGCACAAAGGCTCCATGAATCTGATCGATACCGAACGCGCCGAATATCTCTATGCCAAAATGGGTGCCGGTATCGAGTCTTCGGGCGGCAGTGCAGGCAATACGATTTTCGGGCTGACCAGCTTGGGTGGCAAGGCTGCCTATTTCGGCAAGGTAGCCGATGATCAGCTCGGCGAAATCTTTGGCCATGACATGCGCTCGCTGGGTGCGCATTTTGATACCAAGCCTCTGGTAGGCGGCGACCCCACCGCACGCTGTATGGTGCTCATTTCGCCCGATGGCGAGCGCACCATGAACACCTATCTGGGTGCTTGCAGCGAGCTGACCGAGCAGGATATCGACGAACAAGTCGTCCAGGACTCCGGCATCCTCTATATGGAAGGCTATTTGTGGGATAAGGAAAACGCCAAGAATGCCTTCAGGAAGGCAGCCAAGGTTGCCCATGCAGCTGGTCGAAAGGTTTCCATAACCCTGTCAGACAGTTTCTGCGTTGACCGCTTCCGTGAGGAATTCCTCGAGCTGATGCAGACCGGTCAGGTTGATATTGTTTTCGCCAATGAATCCGAAGCCAAGGCACTTTATCAGACGGCAGACCGGGCAACCGCGCTCAATGCGCTGCGCCGCGATACCACGCTGTCGGCCGTCACGCTTGGATCTGAAGGCTCTGTTGCCATTTCTGGCAATCAGACCCACCATGCACCGGCCTGTGCCATTCGCGAGCTGGTGGATACCACAGGAGCCGGCGATCTATATGCCTCGGGCTTCCTTTATGGCCTGTCTCAGGAAATGAGTCTTGAGAAATGTGCCTTGCTGGGGAATTTCTGTGCTTCGGAAGTCATTCAGCATGTCGGCCCAAGGCCGGAACATGACCTGAAACAGGCGGCTGATCAGGCGCGATTGCTTTAAAGCCTTGGGCTGTAATCGCCGCTTTCTAAGCAACTGAAAAGACCAAATTTCCATAAAAAAGGCAGCTCTTCAGGCTGCCTTTTCTTTTATCCATAGCCGAACCCTGCTGCTCAGAGTTTTCTCAGCATGACGGTAGTGATCGCGTGACCATCTTCCTTGCGCAATACAAGATCGGCACGAGGGCGGGTAGGGAAGATATTTTCCCGCAAGTTCACCAGGTTGATCGAGCGCCACAGATCCTTGGCAATCTGGAGCGCGTCTTCTTCCTCAATCAAGGAGTAACGGTGGAAATAAGAACCGGGATCCCGGAAGGCGGTCTCGCGCAAGCGCATGAAGCGATCCAGATACCACTGGTGCAACATGTCTTCATCCGCATCGATATAGACCGAGAAATCGAAAAAGTCGGAGACAAACGGCACATCCTTGGCATCAGTGGGCAGAATGCTGGTCTGCAGCACATTCAGCCCTTCAAGGATCAGGATGTCGGGTTGATCAACGATCTGGGCCTCGGTCGACATCACATCATAATAGAAATGGGAATAAACCGGAGCGCGCACATTGCGTTTGCCCGCCTTGATGTCGGTCAGGAATTCGATCAGGGCCGTGCGGTCATAGCTTTCGGGAAAGCCCTTGCGACGCATCAGGCCTTCGGCTTCCAGCACTGCATTGGGCAGCAAAAAGCCGTCAGTCGTTACCAGATCCACCTTCGGGCTTGCAGGCCAGCGGCTGAGCAGCGTCTGAAGCAGACGCGCTGTGGTCGACTTGCCCACCGAAACCGAACCGGCAATGCCGATGATAAAGGGGGTCTTGGGTTCATTGGTCCCAAGGAAATGCTGTGTCGCGTTGTTCAGGCCCTTGGCAAACTCAACATAATAGCTAAGCAGTCTGGACAGCGGCAGGTAGATTTCCTCGACTTCCTGAAGGGAAATCGGATCATTCAGACTCTTGATTTTCTCAAGGTCGGAACGTGTCAGGGTAAGGGGCGTATCGGCGCGCAATGTCGCCCATTCGTCGCTGGAAAAAACCCTGTATGGGGACAGTTGCCGGTCTACCGTTTGCTTCATTGTAAATCCTCGGAGCCTTTTTGATCGACTGGCTGTCGATTTCGAGTTGCACGCTCCTTTAGCCCGATCCTGCACACGCTCACTGGTGTTTTGCTCCGATACCGGAAAACTGCGCGGGGCAAGCGCGCGCACCCTAGCGAGTGAATCTTGCCAACGGCTTGATCAAGCTCAATCTCTACAGGCTTTTTTGCATCTGCGAACCCGCAAAAAGGCTCATTCCAGTAGACTTTAGTCCGCGGGACGCGATGCTTTCTCCTCAAGACCCGTTTGGCCGGTGCGGCTCGCCAATTCATCCATAACATCAGAAAGTGGCACATTGGAGATCTTCAGCACCACCAGGAGATGGTAGAGCAGGTCAGCTGTCTCTGAGGTCAGTTCCTGTTTGTCTCCCTCAACGGCGGCGATCACGGCTTCCACGGCTTCCTCACCCATCTTCTGGGCGCATTTGCCAACGCCCTTGCCGATCAGCTTGCGGGTGTAGGATTTCTTGTCTTCCGATCCGGCGCGCTTGTCGATGATGGCTTCAAGATCAGTGAGCGAGAATTGTGTCACGGGGTATGTCCCTTTCCTGCAAAGGAAAGCTCGCCTCTCGGGGAGGTAAGCCTTTTTATTAGTTTCCGGGCATCAGACCCGGATTGATAGCCGGGCCTATTTGTTGAGGTCCATCCGCATGGGAATGCCTGCCTTGACCATATAGTCCTTGGCTTCCTGAATGGAATATTCGCCAAAATGGAAAATGGAGGCGGCTAGAACAGCCGTGGCATGGCCATCGCGCACGCCTTCAACCAGGTGATCAAGTGTGCCGACACCGCCAGACGCAATCACCGGAACTGTCAGCATATCCGCAATCTTGCGGGTCAGATCGATATCAAAACCAATCTTGGTACCATCCCGATCCATAGACGTGAGCAGGATTTCGCCAGCCCCAAGATCAACCACTTCTTGCGCATATTCAATGGCATCGATACCGGTTGGCGTACGGCCACCATGGGTGAAGATCTCCCATTTAAGGGGCTCACCTTCCTTGGAGACGCGCTTGGCATCCACGGAGGCCACAATGCACTGGGCCCCGAATTTCTCCGAGGCTTCCTTGATGAATTCACGACGCAGCACCGCAGCGGTGTTGATTGACACCTTGTCCGCACCTGCCTTTAACAGATCACGGATATTGTCCGTCGTGCGGATGCCGCCACCGACGGTCACCGGCATGAAGCATTCTTCGGCAGTGCGGCGGACCACATCAAGAATGGTGCCGCGATTTTCGTGACTGGCGGTGATATCGAGGAAGCAAAGCTCATCAGCACCGGCAGCATCATAGGCCTTGGCGCTTTCCACCGGATCGCCTGCATCCTTCAGATCAACGAAATTGACGCCCTTGACGACACGGCCGTCCTTGACATCAAGGCAGGGGATGACACGGGCTTTCAGCATTCTTTCTCTCCAGCGGCTTTGGCAGCGGCAATAAGGCCAAGGGCCTCGTTCGGATCAAGGCGTCCATCATACAGGGCGCGGCCTGTGATCGCGCCTTCCAGAATGGCGCAATCAGGCTGCAACAGGCGTTTAACATCTTCGATGGATGCCAGACCGCCCGATGCGATAACCGGGATGGAGGTTGCATTGGCCAATTCCAGCGTCGATGGGATGTTGAGCCCTTTCAGGATGCCATCGCGATCAATATCGGTATAGATAATGGCGGCAACACCAGCATCCTCGAACTGTTTGGCCAGATCAACCGTGGTCAGCTCGGAGGTTTCGGCCCAGCCTTCAACAGCAACCTTGCCACCCTTGGCATCAATCCCCACGGCGATACGCCCCGGAAATGCCTTGCAGGCCTCTTTGACCAACTGCGGGTCACGCACGGCAACGGTACCCAGAATCACCCTTGTGATGCCTTTTTCAAGCCAATGCTCGATACCCTTCAAGTCGCGAATGCCGCCCCCCAACTGTACCGGGTTGGTGGTATTTTTGAGGATGCTGTCAACGGCTGCGGTGTTTTCCGACTTGCCAGCAAAGGCGCCGTTCAGATCCACCACATGAAGCCATTCAAAGCCTTGGTCCTGAAACTGGCGTGCCTGATCGCCCGGATCATTGTTGAAAACCGTGGCCTGATCCATATCGCCCAGTTTGAGACGTACGCACTGACCATCCTTCAGATCGATAGCGGGAAAAATGATCATTTACGGCCTCCATTTGAGGAAGTTGGAAATCAGGGAAAGGCCGAGTTTCTGGCTCTTTTCCGGGTGGAACTGGGTTCCGATGATATTGTCGCGCCCAACGCAGGCGGTAACCGTTTCGGCATAATCGGCGGTGGCCAGAACATGCGCGGGATTGGCTGCCTTCAGGTGATAGGAATGCACGAAATAGGCATGCAAGCCATCAGGACCGGTGGGAATGCCCGCCCAGACGGGATGGTCTTTCACCAGTTCCACGGTGTTCCAGCCCATATGCGGAATCTTGAGGCTCGGATCGGCAGGCTCCAGCGACACCACATCGCCCGGAATCCAACCCAACCCTTCAGTGATTTGATATTCCAGCCCGCGGCTGGCCAAGAGCTGCAACCCCACGCAAATGCCAAGGAAGGGCTTTCCCCCCTTGATCACCGCTTCGTTGAGCGCTTCGACCATGCCATCAACCGCATCAAGCCCCGCCCGACAATCGGCATAGGCGCCAACGCCAGGCAACACGATATGACCCGCTGTGCGCACATCTTCGGGATGCGATGTCACCAGCACCTCAGCCTGAAAGCCGCTCTCTCTGGCAGCTCGCTCAAATGCCTTGGCTGCCGAGCATAGATTGCCCGAGCCGTAGTCAATGATTGCTATGCGCATTATTTCGTCTCCTGGGAAGAATTGGGCGTCGGAAACAGGCCAAGAACCGGACCATTTGCTTTCCTGCCGGTCGGTTCAGCCGTTGCAAAACGCTTCAATCCCTTGTCATTCATCGACCGCGATGCTTGCGTAAAGGTCGGGGTCTCTTTTTTGTCGGCGCTGTCTGCGGCTTGAAGGCGGAAGGCAATATAGCGCTGCTCGCAATGCTCTTTGTCTTCCGCATAAAGGGTCACGACTTCCTGATACCCCCTTCTCTCAAGCTGCCAGCCAATCAGATTGGGTGCCTCAACGCTGATCCATACGCTGATAATCAGGCTGATCAGCATCTCGGACCATAAGGGCAGTGTGTCATAAAGCGACCAGAGGGGAATCATGAACAGGCAATAGCCAAGCAGAACCCACCATAAACGCTTGAACAGCATCCACAGCACGGGCAGGAAAAAAGCCAGCGCTGAGTAATGGTTCTTCAGAATAACCGCGCTTTCCACTGTCTGATCGAGGGAAAACCCCGGTTTTTCATAGATCGTATAGGAAGCCATAACCTTGCCTATGTGAGAGGGCCTGCCTTGCAGGACATATCCGAACAGATCACCTCAGACCCGCAGGATTTATCCATTCAATGTTCCCTTGGTTGAAGGAACCCGATCGGCCTGACGTGGATCCACTTCCACTGCCATGCGCAACACCCGCGCAACCGCCTTGAAGCAGCTTTCCGCAATATGATGATTGTTGGTGCCGTAAAGATTGGCGATATGCAGCGTAATACCGGCATTCTGGGCAAAGGCATGAAAGAATTCTTCAAACAGCTCAGTGTCGAAATCGCCCACCTTGTCTCGGGTGAAGGTCACATCCCAGACAAAGAAGGGGCGGCCAGACACATCCACCGCAGCGCGGGTCATCACTTCATCCATCGGCAGATGAACGTCCGCATAGCGTGCAATGCCCTTTTTGTCACCGAGCGCCTGTTTGAAGGCCTGCCCGAGGGCGATGCCGATATCTTCTGCCGTATGATGGACGTCAATATGCAGATCGCCTTTGGCCTTGATTTCCATATCAATCAGGGAATGGCGCGACAATTGATCGATCATATGGTCCAGAAAGCCGACACCTGTATCAATGCTGTAAGAGCCTGTTCCATCCAGATTGATGGAAAGGGAGATGTCGGTTTCGTTGGTTTTACGAGTGATCGATGCTGTGCGCATGAAGGCATTCCTTCGTTTGGTTCATTCCAGCGTTATTGAAGAGGCCACCGTTTTGTAAAGGCCATCGATATGTATCAGGGCGCAGTTGACAAATCCATAGCGCGTAGCGTCCAAAATGCAACTGAGAAGGGGCGATATTTGTGGTTTTAATCCCTTTGTTGACGGAATACCAACGAAAGCTGCCCTAAATGGCACAAATGAACGCAAAGGCCTTGCATTCGGCTTTCAATCAAAGCGAGATTGAAAATCGCAGTGTGATGCTTACATCTGATTAGACACATGCGGCTCAAGCAAGCTTGATCCGCCTACCCACACGGCCCGGAGCAAACGGGCAAGATGATGGATTAATTCATTCATGACAGAACAGTCTTCTAACAATTCGGCTTTCCCCGGCTGGCGCGGAACCACCATCCTCACCGTTCGCAAGGGCGGCAAGGTTGTTGTCGCAGGCGACGGACAGGTGAGCCTTGGACAGACCGTGATCAAGGGCAATGCGCGCAAGGTACGCCCTTTGGGCAAAGGCAATGTGATTTCGGGCTTCGCAGGAGCCACCGCAGATGCCTTCACGCTGTTCGAGCGCCTCGAAGGAAAGCTTGAACAATATCCCGATCAATTGACCCGTGCCTGCGTGGACATGGCCAAGGATTGGCGCACCGACCGTTATCTGCGTCGTCTGGAAGCCATGATGATCGTGGCCGACAAGGATGTTTCCCTTGTGCTCACCGGTACCGGTGATGTTCTTGAGCCGGAAAACGGGGTTACGGCCATCGGGTCGGGCGGCAACTATGCCCTCGCCGCTGCTCGGGCTCTTATGGATACCGATATGGATGCCGAGGCAATCGCCCGCAAGGCAATGGCCATCGCGGCTGAAATCTGCATCTACACCAATGACAATCTGACCGTCGAAATACTGGATGCCAGCCAATAAGGCATCTCTCTTGCCCATGGGCTGGTGTGACTATCAGGGCCTTTGCCCTTAATGTCCATTCCAGCCTCGGCAAGACCATCAGGATCTGACATCAGTCAGAAGCCTTCAGGAGATACAAGTATGACCAATTTTTCCCCTCGCGAAATTGTTTCCGAGCTGGATCGCTTCATCGTAGGGCAGAAAGACGCCAAGCGGGCCGTGGCGATTGCACTTCGGAACCGCTGGCGGCGGCAACAATTGGATGACGACCTCAGAGAAGAGGTCCTGCCGAAAAATATCCTCATGATCGGGCCGACCGGTGTCGGCAAGACAGAAATTTCCCGTCGTCTGGCCAAGCTGGCTAATGCGCCTTTCATCAAGATCGAGGCGACCAAGTTCACCGAGGTTGGCTATGTCGGCCGCGACGTGGACCAGATCGTGCGTGACCTCATTGAAAGCGGTATTGCGCTGACGCGGGAAAAGAGACGCAAGGATGTGCAGGCCAAGGCTCACGGTGCGGCTGAAGAGCGCGTGCTGGATGCTCTGGTTGGTCCGGGCGCCGGTTCTGCCACGAGAGACAGTTTCCGCAAGAAGCTGCGCGATGGGCTGCTGGATGAAAAGGAAATCGAGATCGAGGTGAAAGATACCTCTTCGCCGATGTCCTCCTTCGAGATTCCCGGCATGCCGGGAGGCTCTATGGGTGTGATGAACCTGTCCGACATGTTTGGCAAAGCCTTCGGCGGACGCACCAAGCAGCGCAAGATTCATGTGAAAGACTCCTACGAGCTGTTGATCACTGAAGAATCCGACAAGCTTCTGGATGAGGATAAAATCATTTCGGAAGCGGTATCATTGGTAGAAAATAGCGGTATTGTTTTTCTTGATGAGATCGACAAGATCTGCGCACGAGAAGGCAAGGGGGGCGCTGATGTCTCCCGTGAAGGCGTGCAGCGCGATTTGCTGCCGCTGATCGAGGGTACGACGGTTACCACCAAATATGGTCCGGTGAAAACCGATCATATCCTCTTCATCGCTTCAGGGGCCTTCCATGTGTCCAAACCATCGGATTTGCTGCCGGAGCTTCAAGGCCGCTTGCCGATCCGGGTTGAGCTGCGGGCGCTGACAAGAGAAGACTTCAAGGCCATTCTCATCGACACGGAAGCCAATTTGCCCAAGCAATATTCGGCATTGATGGCCACCGAAGAAGTGACCCTTACCTTTAGTGATGATGCCATCGACACCATTGCCGATATTGCCGTAGAGCTGAACAGCACCGTGGAAAATATCGGGGCGCGTCGCTTGCAGACCGTGATGGAAAAGATCCTCGAAGACATCTCATTCGAAGCTCCGGATCGCGGTGGCGATACCATCGAAATCACCGGCGACTTCGTACGCAATAATGTGGGTGAACTGGCCAAGAATACCGACCTCAGCCGCTATATCCTGTAGTTGGCTTCTCACTTCATTGAAGCACCCAATAAAAAGGGCATTCCGCACCTCGGAATGCCCTTTTTCATGTCGTCTCTTGATGCCGTCCAGACCATAATTATTTCTTATGGTCAGGTTTGATCCCTGAAATCGGGTGTTCCCATGCCGCGCCCGCGCGATGAGGCAGACCGGACCTGCAGGATCAACGCCTCGAGGCTTTCTTTTGAAATCTGGTCGATACGATCTGCCAGCAGGTTGGCAAGCTCGGTGGCGCGAGGATCAAGGCCGGCGGTGCGGATGGTTGGATTCGGATCCGAAATTTCTGCCAGCCGCTGCAATTCTTCGGCTTCATCCCAAATCACGTTGAAATAGGCGATGATGCGCTGGATGAGGAACCAGGTGGGTTTGCCCCTTTTGCCATGCTCAAGAGCCGACAAATAAGCGCTTGAAACATCCAGCCGATCTGCCATTTCCTTAAGCGTCAGCTTGCGTTCTTTACGCATACGCCGCAATTTTGCACCAAAGGGAGTCATGGTTCAGATCCTTGTATCTGACAGAATAAGAAAAACTTGGGGCTCTATTTAGCGGATTTTGTTACGCCGTCTCAATCTTATATGCAAGGCACCCGCCCCGCCAAGAGAGGGATGGGCCTCTTCAAACCCGACGATAATGCTTCGGATATCGGGTTCGGATAGCCATTTGGGAACGACCCGTCGCAACACGCCTTTTTCCTGGCCAATGGCGTAGGTTTCCCTCTCGCCCCGGCTGCCCTTGCCGGTGATGACAAGCACATGCTTGTGATTCTGCTGATGAGCGCTCTTGAGGAAGCCGAACAAAGCTGTGTGAGCTTCGCGCTGGGTCATACCATGTAGATCTAACCGTGCATCAATGGCCATTTGGCCACGCACAATGCGCTTCTTTTCTTTCCGGTCAATCCCCGCAAGAGGCAAAATCGTTTTGGATTTCGAGGTTGCCTTGCCGCGTATACCGGCTTCCTTGAGGGCATTCAATTCCGCATCACTGGCCCTGCGCTGCACCGGATGGGTCGCATCAGGCTGATTGCCGGGGCCCATCAGGCTTTGTGTATCAATTGTCTCGATCAGCGCCTTCAGCTCTGCAGAGCGGCCTTCAAGCGGCTCTACCGTTTTGGCAACTTTCTGCCAGAGCTTGATATCCTTGCGACTGAGGGGAGGTTTACGGGCCATTGATTCCTCCTCTCATTCATCAACTGCCAACTTTGGCCGGTTAGGCATCAGGCAGATAAAGGTTGTCTCTTGCTGAAGCTTTCCGGCGCATGCGCCCGCTTCGGTTCCGGTGCCGACAAACAGATCGCCGCGGGCCGCGCCCTTGATTGCAGACCCGGTATCATGGGCAAATACCATTTGCTTGAAGGGTTTATCCTCTCCGCTCGCGTCAGGCAAGGTCGTTTGCAGCCAAAAAGGCAATCCGAATGTGTGCAAATGCCGATCAACCGCCATGCTACGCATGGGCACAAGAGGCACTCTGGCTGCCGCACGGGGGCCGAAGGCTTGTGCTCCGTCTGCTTCATCATTGATCGCTTTAAAATAGATGTAGGATGGATTTTCACCCAGAAAGTGATGGCCATCGGTACCACGTGCCCTGACATAATCGATCAATCCATCCATCGTGATCGTCTCAGCGGTAAAGACCCCCTTTTCGATCAACAGCTTGCCCAAAGAGCGATAGGGATGGCCGGATTTGCCATCAAAAGCGATACGCATGCGCCGTCCACCGCCCAGATCGATGGTCGCCGAGCCCTGAATATGGATGATATAGGCTTCGAAGGGATCTTTCAGCCAAACCAGTTCCAGATGCTTGTCATCAAGAGCTCCGGCCATGACCTCGGCACGACTGTGATGGAACTGATAGCCATCAACGCCTTTGCGCGCAAAACTGGTCTCTGCAGTGAACCCGGCTTTTAAGGCCTGATCCTCAGAAAGAGCCACCAGATCATCGGGTCTTTTATGCAGGGGAAAGCAGAAGCATTTATCCGGCTCAAGGCGCCCTTCAAACACCGGCTCGAAATAGCCGGTCAACAGACCCGGTCCAACGATTGCCTCGGGATGAAAGTGTGTTTCAAAAAAACGGCGGGCTTGTGTGTTGTCTAGAGCCTGATCAACGGTTTCAGCAAAAAGGAGCGCCTGCTCGCAGACAGCCAGAAGGTCTTCGGCCCGTGCGCTGCCAGCTCTTGAGGTTGGCGGGCTTTTCAATAGATAACGGACAGCATGACAAAAGGCGGCAAAAGCCGCCTTGTGATCATGGTCTCGCCATCCGGCAAGGTCTGAAAAAGAGATGTTTTCGGGCCCTGCCATTGCGCGTTGCTCCTTTGGATCTTCCCGTATCAACTGCCAGAAAATCCGGATTTATTGGGCCGATTCGGTACCGATCAGTTTCCAGTTCGGGTTGCGGCTGGTGACATCGCGGCTGAAGGTCCAGATATCTGTAACATCTTCCACTGCATTCGGATCCCCCTCAATCACATGCCCAATCTCGTCCTTGGTGCAGGAGGTGATGGAGGAGACAAACCGCACTGTGATCTGCGCTTCATTGCCAGCCACTTCGGCTTCTACGATGGAAGACTTGTTGATGCCGATAAAGGTGAAATCAACGCGCAGCTTGTTGGCCTCTCGATCATCCAAAGCAGCGGAGAAACCCGCAAACACATCGGCGGCCAAAAGCTGCTTGAGGGTTTTCCGATCGCCTTGTGCATAAGCTGTGACAATCATCTCATAAGCTGCACGGGCACCCGAGAGGAAGGTATCTGGATCAAAATTGCGATCCATTGCCATCAGCTGGGAAAGTGCCGCGTTAAGCGAAGAGCCTTCAGGCGCAATCTTCTCGATCCGCTTGCTCTTCTCTTCAGTGGATTCTCGTTCGTTGTCCACACGCTCAGGCAAGGCAATTACATTGTCGCCGACATCATCAGCATGCGGTGCCTTTTTCTCTTCGCTGCTTTCATGGTCTGAAAAAGGATCAAAAGGATCGGCTTCGTTGCCTGTTCTCGTGCCTAAAACATCCTTTAATCGCCAAAACAAGACGACAGCGATAATGAGGAAAACGACTGAAGTTAAATCGAAACCGAGGAATTGGGACATATAGCTCGCCTTGACCAAGTTGATTTTTGCAAAAAAGCACTGAAACTTTCACTTTTCTTTCTATATTTAGGGGAGGGCTCCTTGCAAATCCATAATGGATAACGAAAGGAGCATAAAAAACACAGACTTTTGAGGAGAACGCTTAAGTGACGCACAAATCGCTCTTTCCATTCCTTCCCTTTCTGCTGCTGGCAGTGCCGATCTTGGAAATTGGCGTGTTCATCATTGTGGGTGGACAAATTGGCGTTCTCAACACCCTGCTTGGCATTTTGCTCACCGCGGTGATTGGCACCATTCTATTGCGGCATCAAGGCTTTGCTCTGGTCGGACAGGCCCAGCAGCAGATGAATCAGGGCAAGATTCCCGGCAAGGAAATGGCCCACGGGGTCATGTTGCTGGCAGCAGGCCTGTTATTGCTTACACCGGGCTTTGTAACAGACACCATCGGCTTCTTGCTTCTGGTTCCCGGCATCCGCGATGGTATATTCCACTTTTTCAAATCCCGCGTCACGATCGCTAGCATGCAGGGGCAGTCCTTCGGTAACGGCTCCACCTATTATGAAAGCTATAGCTACCAAAGTTATGACGCGCCGAACAGAGAAAACAATACTCGCCCGGATAATGATGACATCATTGATCTGGATGAGGATCAGTTCGGGGAAGTAAAAGACCGCGATGCCATTGAAAGCAAAAAAGACGGCAACTCACCCTGGAATAAAAACTAGGGTCACTGGCTGTTGCGCGCCCGAATAAATGACGATCTCATGAAATTGCTTCACATATTTTGGGCAAAGCTGGTAAATGGATTGGCTAATCTGGCCTTTACCTTGTTTCAACCGGTTCATCATGCTACAGCGGTTCTTAGACAAGAGGATTATCATTTCGGACCCTGCTGAAGCGCCTGGGTAAGCTATGGGAGGCGATCAGGTGATCAAAGCCTGATCTCGACATTAATTCTGGCGCTGGGTGTTCAGGCGATCCATTTGGGATCCAAATTTGTTCAACCAATAAATTAGGAAACAGTTTTATGAGCGACGCACAAGAAAATGGCGCAGCTGAAGGCGGTGAACTCAAACTGCCAGGCCTGAGAATTCTAGCCCAATATATCAAGGATATGTCCTTCGAAAATCCAAACGCTCCAGATTCTCTGCGTCCTCGCGAGAAAGCGCCTGAGATTAACGTTCAGATCAACGTCAATGCAACGCCACTGTCGGAAACTGAATTCGAAGCCGAGCTGACATTGAACGCCACCGCGACCAGCGACGAAACAACCATGTTCAACGTCGAGCTGCTTTATGCCGGTATCTTCTCCATTTCCAACGTTCCGCAGGATCAGCTACATCCGTTCATCATGATCGAATGCCCACGCATGCTGTTCCCGTTTGCACGTCAGATCATTTCTGATGCGACTGCACGTGGTGGTTTCCCACCGCTGAACGTGGATCCAATCGATTTTGCTCAGCTTTACCGTCAGCGCATGATGGAAATGGCTGCACAGCAGCAGCAGGACCAGCCTACCCAGTAAGCTGCTTTCACCTGTCAAAATACAAAAGCCGACCGGTTTATCCGGTCGGCTTTTTTGTTGCTCAATTTTGAAAATTGCGATCCCGTTTCACGTGAATCCGTGTATCAAGCAAGCCTTATGCCTCAGTTTGATCCTGATCTGCTTCTTCACCAGGTTCCGGTGGCATATAGTGTGACCAGATCATCTCGCCTTTTAGCTCTCCAAGAAAAACGCGATGTGCTGAAATTTCCTCTTCCGTAAGCCTTGTAGGCAGCGGAGAGGGACGTGCCTTGGCAGGTTTGCGAACGCGTGTCGCTTCCCAATCCTCGCCATCGGAATCATTCTGCTGGTCATTGGACAGCATGAAGCTGGTCTGGCGGCCACCAATCAATTCCAGATAGACATCGGCCAAAATCTCACTATCGAGCAAGGCTCCGTGCAAGGTACGCTTGGAGTTATCAATACCAAAGCGACTACAGAGAACATCGAGATTGTTTGGACCTGCGGGGAATTTCTGGCGCGCCATGGCCAACGTATCGATGACAAGATCATTCTTGATCTTGGGAAAACCGGCTTTATCCAATTCCCAATTGAGAAATTTCACGTCGAAGCTGGCGTTGTGGGCGATCAACACGGTGTCTTTGATGAAGTCGTGAAAATCCTTGGCGATTTCAGCAAATTTCGGTTTATCCGAGAGAAATTCTTCTGAAAGACCATGCACCCGGAAGGCCTCTTCGGGCATATCGCGTTCTGGATTGATATAAACGTGGAAGTTATTCTCGGTCGGCAAATGGTTGATGAGTTCAACACAGCCGATTTCCACGATCCTGTCGCCAGTCATGACATCAAGGCCGGTCGTTTCCGTATCGAATACAATTTCCCTTAGCGCCATTTCAAACTCTCTTCCAAATCAAATCACTTTGCAGACTATGATCTATTCGCCCGTTTGTGCAAAGCGGCTTCTGACATCATCCAGAATTGCTTCCACCTGCCGGGCAGCAGCTTCCAGCCCCTTGCCAGTGTCGATAACATAGTCGGCGCGGCTGCGTTTTTCTGCATCGGGCATCTGCTTGGCCTTGATGGCCTCGAACTTTTCGGCTGTCATGCCCGGACGCTCAAGCACACGCCTCCGCTGGATACTCTCATCAGCGGAGACGACAACAACGACGTCCACACGGTCCTGTGCATGGGTTTCATAAAGAAGGGGGATATCCAGAACAACAATGTCGGCCTTATCCGATTGGGCTTTCTCGAAGAATTTCCTTTCCTCGGCCCGCACGAGAGGGTGAATGATACTTTCCAGCCGACGCATGGCTTCCGGATTTCCGATCACCTTTTGAGAAAGCACCGCGCGATCGGCCCCCAGAGGCCCGGTGGTTCCGGGGAACTCGGCTTCAATCAATGGCACTGCCTCACCATGATAAAGCTCATGAACCACGGCATCTGCATCGTGAAGCGGACAGCCACGCTGCACGAACATCTGTCCTGTGGTGCTTTTGCCCATGCCAATGGAGCCTGTAAGGCCGATCTTGATCATGTGTGTCTCCTAAAGCTGCACCAGCACCTCTTCGCGCAAGGCTTCGGTCACTGTGGGTCGCTTGCCAAACCAGTGTTCAAAGCCCGGGACTGCCTGATGCAGCAGCATGCCCAGCCCATCAACGACCAAATTGCCTCTCATCCTTGCCTGCCGCAACAGATCCGTTTCAAGGGGATTGTAGACAATATCAGTCACCAATGCAGAGGCGGGCAGAGCGGCAAGGGAAATTTCTAGAGGTGGCTGACCGATCATGCCTAGGCTCGAGGTGTTCACAAGCAGATCGATATCGCAAAGCTGCTCAGACCGTTCCTCCCATTCGATGCACTGCAAATGATCGTCATATCCAAGCTCTGTGAAAAGCTTTACGAGCACTTCTGCTTTTTCTTTTGTTCGATTCGCTATCGTAACGGTCGAAAAACCACGCTCTATCAAGCCATTGATGATGGGTCGTGCTGCGCCCCCAGCGCCCAACACCATTGCGTGGCCGCCCTTTTTGCTATCCCAACCGGGCTGTAGCTGATCAAGATTGGCCAGAAAGCCGTAGCCATCAGTATTGTCAGCATGGAGCTTTCCATCCTCAAACCAAAGGGTATTTGCGGCTTGAAGTCTTTTGGCCGCAGGATGAACCACATCGGCAAAGGCCAGAACCGCCTGTTTGTGCGGGATTGTCACATTGCCACCGGCAAATCCTTTGTTTTTCATCTCTGCAATAAAGCTGCCCAATGCGTCCGGCTCAACGGCAATCTTCTCATAAGAGCCGGCAAAGTCGAACTTTTTGAGCCAATATCCATGAATGACCGGTGATTTGGATTGTTCAATGGGCCAGCCAATGACAAAGGCTTTGGGCGCACTGGAGGAGAGCGCACTGGATGAATTGGTTTTGGTCATGATCAGAAATCCAGTCCCTGTTGGTCACGCAAATAGTCGAGCAATGGGAGTAGGGGCAATCCCAGGATGGTGAAATAGTCGCCATCAATCTTTTCAAACAATTGCACGCCAAGCCCTTCCAACTGGTAACAGCCAACGCTGGAGCGCACCTGATCGCCAACGCGCGCCATATAGCGCCCGATCTCTTCCGGGCTCAATGGCCGCATGGTGAGAGTAGCTGTCGAAACATGGTTCCAGAGGATCTCCCCATCTTTTGCACAAGCCACAGCCGAGTTCAGCTGATGGCTCTGACCGGCCAATTCCAGCAGTTGGCGGCGCGCGGCGGCTTCGTCTTCTGGTTTGTTGAAGCGTTTATCCCCAAAGCCCAATGTCTGATCCCCACCGATGACCAGCGCACCAGGATTGCGAACGGACACTTCGGTTGCTTTCACCTGAGCAAGCAGAGTTGCGATATCGGCAGGAGAGGCCCCTGCTGCCAATAGAGGCTGTTCGGCGGCGCGCTCATCAATTTGCGCAACCGATGTCTCAAATGAAAGGCCGGCATTGGACAAGAGCTGTGCCCGAGCCTGACTTTTGGAAGCTAGAATCAATGGAATCATGAAAAAGGTCCAACCGTTGAGAAGATGATCCGAGTTTTAGAGCAAGCAGGCGTCAAACAAAACGGCTGTTGTGGATCTTTCCCCTCTGTCACGATTTACACAGGCTGAAAAGGCCGGAAAACAGCAATTTCCGTCATGAGACTGTCTTAATAGAGGGTTAAGACCGGCTCCAACAATCGATTCTTCAACAGGGGGTGTGGGCAACAGGGGATAATCAAGCCGTTTTTCCCGAGCTTGGCTTTTCATGCCCGTTAACCATTTATTAATCCCCAAGCTGAGTTGAGCAACGCCTGTTTTATTAACACTCTGTTTACTGAGGTTAACAAACAGTTAATACACACTTTGTTAAACTTTGCTCAATTTCTGTCTCCATAAAGCCCCCAGATTTGACCACAGAAGACTCCGCAGAATTCTGCCTCAGACAAGACTTGTCCCCATTGGTCCCTAAAAGTTACTAGAAGGTAAGGACTGTTGAATCACAGTTGTTCAAGAGTCATTGTGGGCAATGTGTGGGCCAAAAATAACTCCCACAATCCACGGTCTAAAAGAAGAAACAGATTCTAAAACTTAAATATTTTATTAGGAAGTTTGTTGGGAATCGTGCTCAATTCGGACTGCAAACGGGGAGACAAAATTCGTGAACAATCGACGCTTGATGAACGTGCTCAATGGCCAGACTGAGAAAGTTCCTCCTATCTGGTTGATGAGGCAAGCGGGAAGATATCTTGCTGAATATCGTGCTACCAGAGCAGAGGCAGGGAGTTTTCTCTCCCTTTGCTACAATCCTGATTTGGCTTGCGAAGTAACCCTTCAGCCCATCCGTCGATTTGGATTTGATGCAGCCATTCTGTTTTCCGATATTCTCGTAATTCCCGATGCACTTGGGCGTTCGGTAAGGTTTGTTCAAGGGGAAGGTCCGCAGCTTGATCCGATCTCTCCTGAAGAAATCAAGGATCTCGACCCTTCGATCGTTCTGGAGAATCTAAATCCGGTTTTTGAAGCAATTGGAAAGATTCGAGAAGGGCTACCGGGGGAAACCACCTTTCTTGGTTTTTGTGGTGCTCCCTGGACCGTTGCCACCTATATGATCGCAGGCCATGGCACACCGGATCAGGCTCCTGCCCGTTTGTTCGCTCGCAAGTATCCCGAAGCTTTTCATGCCTTGATCGATGTGCTGGTTGAAGCATCCATCCTGTATCTGGTCAAACAGCTGCAATCAGGCGCTGACGCGGTGCAGATTTTTGATAGCTGGGCGGGCGTGCTGGATGATGCGCTCTATCTTTCGGCTTCCCGTGATCCCATCGCCAGAATTGTGGCGGGTGTCCGCGCTCAAATTCCGGGCGCGAAGATTATCGGCTTTCCAAAAGGGGCGGGTGTGCGGCTCGTTGATTTTGTTGAGGCCACAGGCGTAAATGCCATCGGGTTGGACTGGACCGTACCACTGGACTGGGCGCGGGATGTCTTGCAGCCGAAAGTGGCTTTGCAGGGTAATCTGGATCCGACCTTGTTGATGTCTGATGAACGACATCTGGATGAATCCATTGACCGGATCATGGCGTCTTGGAGCAACGGACCTTTTATTTTCAATCTGGGTCATGGTATTTCCCCGCAAGGCAATATCGATCTGGTTCATCGACTGATTCAGCGCGTGCGTTCCTATAGGGGTTAAGCTTGATATTGAACGAGCAAATGACCGGGCTTTTGTTCAAGTGAATTGAGGACTGAAATGGATTTTCTGGAATTTCTTCCCTATGAGTGGACAAAGGCCCTTCACATCATCTCTGTCATCACATGGATGGCAGGGATTTTCTATTTGCCGCGATTGTTTGTCTATCATGCAATGTCTGAGGTCGGGTCTGAGAAATCTGAAATATTCAAGGTCATGGAACGAAAATTGCTGAAGGGCATCATGAACCCTTCTCTGATTGCATCTTGGATTTTCGGTTTGTGGCTGGCCTTTGGTCATGGCATTTGGACTGCTGATGCCATTTGGCTTCATATCAAGTTTCTTCTTGTAAGCCTGATGACCGCTTACCATATGGTGTGTGCACGCTATGTGCGTGTCTTTGCTGCTGATGAAAATCGCAAAGACCATGTCTACTATCGTTATTTCAACGAAGTTCCCACGCTGTTGATGGTGGCTATCGTCATTCTGGCTGTTGTTAAACCCTTTTACTGACGGCAAATTCGGGGTTTGAGACTAGCAATTCGTCTCAATTTGGCTCTTTCATCTGGTCTCGCGTCATATTTTTGTATCACAGGGCTTGCCCAGTCTATGCGAAGCAGCTATGTTCCGCGAAATCGTTTCTAACGATGAATACCTTGGAGACGCTTTCTTTCCTTTGTTTTCCGGGGTTCTAGCGAGGCACAATAACAAACAACAGTGCCTTGTTTTCTTCCTACCTTTTTTCCCTTGGTTGCTTATCCCTTATATGAGAGTTTCGCTATGCGCGAAATGAAACTAAAAGAACTCAAAAAAAAATCTCCAACAGAGCTACTGAATTTTGCTGAAGAGCTCGAGGTCGAAAATGCCAGTACGCTGCGAAAGCAGGAACTGCTTTTTGCGATCCTCAAACAGCTTGCAGAAAGAGAAACAGATATCATCGGCGAAGGTGTCGTCGAGGTACTACAGGACGGTTTCGGTTTTCTGCGGTCGCCAGATGCAAACTATCTGCCTGGCCCGGATGATATCTACATTTCACCTTCCCAAATCCGGCGCTTTTCCTTGCGTACGGGGGATACGGTGGAAGGACATATTCGCAGCCCGAAGGAAGGCGAACGCTACTTTGCCCTTCTGAAGGTGAATACTGTCAATTTCGAAGATCCGGACAAGGCGCGTCACAAGGTTCATTTCGATAATCTGACGCCGTTGCATCCTGATGACCGCTTCAAACTTGAGGCGACTGATCCAACCGGGAAAGACATGTCCAGTCGAGTGATCGATCTGGTCGCTCCGCTTGGTAAGGGTCAGCGTGCTTTGATCGTTGCGCCGCCGCGTACCGGTAAAACCGTTCTTTTGCAGAATATCGCAAAATCAATCACGGCCAACCATCCGGACAGTTGCCTTATCGTGTTGCTCATTGACGAGCGCCCCGAAGAGGTGACCGACATGAAGCGGACGGTGAATGGTGAAGTGGTCTCATCTACGTTTGATGAGCCGGCTTCCCGTCACGTGCAGGTTGCCGAAATGGTGATCGAAAAAGCCAAGCGTCTGGTCGAACACGGCCGTGATGTGGTTATTCTGCTTGATTCCATCACGCGTCTTGGGCGTGCCTACAACACGGTTATTCCTTCTTCCGGTAAAGTTTTGACCGGTGGTGTGGATGCCAACGCGTTGCAGCGTCCGAAGCGCTTCTTCGGTGCAGCCCGTAATATCGAGGAAGGTGGATCGCTAACGATCATCGCCACCGCCCTGATTGATACGGGTAGCCGTATGGACGAGGTTATCTTCGAAGAATTCAAGGGCACGGGTAACGCCGAAATCGTTCTTGATCGTAAGGTTTCCGACAAGCGTATCTTCCCTGCCATGGATATCCTCAAATCGGGTACCCGTAAGGAAGAGCTTATGGTCGACAAGAAAGATTTGCAGAAGGTCTTTGTTCTGCGTCGTATTCTTGGTGCCATGAGCAATGTTGATGCCATCGAGTTCCTGCTCGATAAATTGCGTGCAACGAAGGACAATGCGGAATTCTTCGACAATATGAATACCTGATGTCCTGCATCCGCTTGTAAATTGGGCTTGCTCAATCGCATGTAAAAGATTAGAAAGCCGTCTGACAGTCGTTGGGCGGCTTTCATTTTGTGATCTTCTCTTCTGGATCACCGAAAAACCTGCTCTTGATATATTCGGATCTTCTGCGAAATCGATGGGATAACCAGATTGTCAGCCTGATGGTCAGGTCCGCATAACGGGCGTAGATCTGACCTTTTGGCAGGCCGGTTGATGCAGATGGATTCGGTTCTGAAACAATCAACATTGCAAATGCACAGTATGCGACCCGCATCTTTTGGGGCGCAGGGATTGATCTCATGACGCAAGATACCATTTTTGCCCTATCCAGCGGAGCGGTTCCGGCTGGTGTTGCCGTGATTCGTTTGTCCGGCCCCAAGGCGCGTTTCGTCATGAACAAGCTGATCGACAAGGAACCCAAACCCCGTTTTGCGGCCCTGCGTGATCTGTCTGATCCTGATAGTGGTGACATCATCGACCAGGCACTGGTTATTGTTTTCCCAGATACCAAGTCTTTTACTGGCGAAGAAGCTGTCGAGTTTCATCTTCATGGCGGGCGGGCAGTGGTCAAGGCGATGCTTGAAATTCTGGGTCGGTTCGAAGGTTGTCGTCTGGCCGAAGCAGGGGAGTTCACACGGCGGGCGTTTGAAAATGGGAAATATGATCTGACAGCTGTCGAAGGGCTGGCCGATCTCATTCAGGCGGAAACCGAAAATCAGCGCAAACAGGCAATCCGTCAGGCAAGTGGGGCCCATAAGAGTGTCATTGATGGCTGGCGGGAGATTTTGCTTCAGGCGCGAAGCATGATTGAAGCGGAACTGGATTTCTCTGATGAAGAAGATATTCCGGGCGCGATTTCCGATGTGATCTGGCCCAAGTTGAGAGAGTTGAAAGCTGATATCGAACGTCACCTTTCCAAGGCCGATCATGGGGAGCGCCTGCGCAACGGATTGACCGTGGTGCTTGCCGGTCATCCCAACGCGGGAAAATCGTCCTTGCTTAATTGGTTTGCCAAACGGGATGTGGCCATCGTGACCGAAGAAGCCGGAACGACGCGCGATCTTTTGGAACTGCATCTGGATATCGAAGGCTACCCGGTGACGATGATTGATACGGCTGGCTTGCGAGAGTCAGACAATGTCGTCGAGCGGGAAGGGATACGTCGCGCTTTGGAAAAAAGCGAGAATGCGGATCTGTTGATTGAAGTTGTGGATGGTACGCATCCTGAGGAACGGGTGGAGCTGAGCAGTCACGCACGACGAATGGTTCTGTTTAACAAACAGGATCGAATCGATTCGGATCCGTTTCATGCCAATGGTAAAGGCGATGATAAGGAAATGGTCTTTTCAGCCTCGGTTAAAACAGGCAAAGGGATGGATTTCCTTTACGATTCGTTTGTGAAACAAATAGAGTCCCTGTTTGATGGGGCTGAAGATGTGCTTATAACCCGTGAGCGTCACAGAAAATATCTGCTCTCCTGTGTGGATAATGTTAATAATTCCCTTATCTATACAGAGTCGCCTATAGAAATTCGCTCAGAATTCTTGCGTCAAGCTGGGGATGAGTTGGGGAAGATCACTGGAAGAATTGATGTCGAGGAAATGCTCGGCGTGATTTTTTCACAGTTCTGTGTGGGTAAATAGTGGATCGTTTCACGTGAAACATAGTTTTTTAAATTCAGGATTGACTCTGTTTCACGTGAATCATCAAACGAGGAATTTGTCCCAATAGTTTCACGTGAATCCGTGCTATATAGCGAAAATCTGCGGGTTTGACGTGTTTCACGTGAATCCTGAATTTCGACCCGATTCAGGCTATCATGAGGGATGTAAACAAGTTCTGAAGAATTGGGGTCTGCGAGTTAACGCTTTAGGGAAGGTCTTCTTGGCGTTCGGGCTCGTACCGATGACAATGCTCTGTCCGATGTTGACTAAAGACATAAGAGGATATGGATGAACCGAGTTGATGTAGTGGTTGTTGGTGGTGGTCATGCAGGTGCTGAAGCTGCAGCAGCCGCTGCGCGTGTTGGTGCGACGGTTGCGTTGGTGACTCATAGTCGACAGACAATCGGTGTGATGTCTTGCAATCCGGCAATCGGTGGATTGGGTAAAGGTCACCTCGTTCGTGAGATCGATGCTCTGGGCGGTGTCATGGGGCTTGCTGCGGATAGGGGCGGGATCCAGTTTCGTCTGCTTAATCGGCGCAAGGGGCCTGCGGTTCAGGGACCGCGCGCGCAGGAAGATCGTAAGCTCTATCGAGATGCCGTGCAGGCGCTTCTGGCTGACATTCCCAATCTTATTATTGTCGATGGGGAAGTCGCCGATATGTCCATTGATGAAGGGCGCGTCACCAGCGTGACTTTGTCTGGTGGCAAGGAAATTGCCTGCGGTGCGGTCGTTTTGACGACAGGGACTTTCCTGCGTGGGCTTATTCATATCGGGCAAAAAAGTTTCTCGGCCGGGCGCATGGGCGATCCAGCGGCCAATGATCTGTCTTTGCGTTTGATGTCGGAGAATTTTCGATTAGGGCGTTTGAAGACAGGAACTCCGGCGCGGCTGAATGGTGCCACGATTGACTATTCTTCTCTTGGTACACAGCCAGGGGATGATGAGCCTGTGGCTTTTTCCTACCTGACGAATGCTATCGCGACACCGCAGATTGATTGTCATGTGACCCGTACCGTTCCTAAGACACACCAGATCATTCGTGAGAATATCCATAAGTCTGCGATGTATTCGGGTAAAATCGAAGGGGTAGGGCCGCGCTACTGTCCGTCTATCGAAGATAAAATCAATCGCTTTGGTGATCGGGATGGGCATCAGGTGTTTCTTGAACCTGAAGGGCTCGACGTTGACACGATCTATCCCAATGGTATTTCAACCTCGTTACCGGAAGATGTGCAGGATGCCTATATCCGGTCTATCCCGGGTCTCGAGAATGTCGAGATCAAGCAATATGGTTACGCGATTGAATATGACTATATCGATCCGACCGAGCTGAAGGCGACGCTTGAAACCAAGCGCGTGTCCGGTTTGTATCTGGCCGGTCAGATCAATGGGACGACCGGCTATGAAGAGGCCGGGGCTCAAGGTTTGATTGCGGGCATGAATGCGGCGCGTCAATGTGGTGATCAGGATGGTGTGGTTCTCGGACGATCCGATGCCTATATCGGCGTGATGATCGATGACCTGATTACACGCGGTGTGATGGAACCCTATCGGATGTTTACCTCGCGGGCGGAATATCGTCTTTCTCTGCGTGCGGACAATGCCGATCAGCGCCTGACGGATCTGGCTGATGGGTGGGGTCTGATCGGCGAAGAACGGCGTAAGGCTTTCGGACAGAAGAAAGAAGAACTTCAGGCCATTACAGCTCTTGCTCAGGAAAAGAGTCTGACGCCAAATGAAGCGGAACGGGTTGGTCTTAAAATCAACAAGGATGGTCAGCGCCGCACAGCTTATGAGCTTCTGGCTTATCCGGATTTGACCCTTGATCGATTGACCGAAGTGTGGCCCGAATTTGGGAATTTTTCACCCAAGGTTCGCAAGCAGCTTGAGATCGAAGCGCTCTATCAGGTCTATATGAAAAAGCAGACTGATGATATCGAGACCTTCAAGAAGGATGAGGCCTTGGTGATTCCATCCAGTCTTGTCTTTGAAGATATCAACGGACTGTCCAACGAATTAAAGCAGAAGCTCAAGCATGTCCGTCCGCAGACCCTTGGACAGGCCTCGCGTATCGATGGAATGACGCCGGCGGCTTTGACGCTTGTTCTGGCACATAGCAAGCGTATGTAATGTTGATAGATACCGGCTTTCTGGCGGGCAGGGTGCTGCGCTCCTACAGACGGTTTGAAAGAAATGGAAAGATCATATGGACGCTAAGGAACGTGGTATTGAGTTGATCAATTCAATGCTTCCGGTTTCACGTGAATCACTGGAAAAGCTAGGTCGCTATGAGGCTCTGGTGCGTAAGTGGCAGCCAGCGCAGAATCTTGTGGCTCCGAAAACCCTTGATGAAATTTGGGTGCGCCACATAGCGGACAGTGTGCAGATCTATGCGGCTTATCCTCAAGCGCGCCATTGGATCGATCTTGGGTCTGGTGCCGGATTTCCGGGGCTGGTCACTGCCATTCTGCTGGCTGATACGGGTGAGGATTACTCGGTTCACATGATCGAAAGCAATGGCCGGAAGGGTGCATTTCTCAAGACAGTTGCCCGCGAGTTGGGGCTCAATGTCGTCGTTCATGGAGACCGGATCGAATCGGTATTAAAAGACTGGTCTGGTCCGGTGGATGCCTTTAGCGCCCGAGCCCTGGCTTCTCTCGATAAACTCTGTTCTTTTGTTCATCCCCACATTTGTGAAACTTGTGTGGGTGTTTTCCACAAAGGTCGGGACTTTGATCGAGAATTGCGTGAGGCCAGTGTTAGCTGGAATATAGATCTGGTACAACAAGTGAGCAGAACGGATCCCGAAGCGCGGATCGTTATTCTGCGCCGCTTATCACCCAAAAACGCATAGTGAAACAAATGCGAAGTGAGGCCACTTTATGAGTTCACTGCCTGAATCTCCCCGCGTTCTGACTCTTGCTAATCAGAAGGGCGGCGTAGGGAAAACAACAACTGCAATCAATTTGGGTACCGCTTTGGCGGCGATTGGAGAAACGGTTCTCATCGTGGATGTCGATCCTCAGGGCAACGCCAGTACCGGATTGGGTATCGATCGTCAGGCGCGTCAGGTTTCTACCGCCGAATTGCTTCTTAATGAAGCAACGCTGATGGAAGCTGCCATCCCGACTGCCGTGCCGCGTCTGTCTGTTGCAGCGTCGACGATGGATCTTCTCGGGCTTGAACAAGAAATTTCGGGTGATAAGGACCGCGCTTTCCGTTTGCGCAAGGCCATCGAAACACATGGAAAAATGGGTGATGAGATCCCAGAAGAAAAGCGTTTCACTTATGTGTTGATCGATTGTCCGCCGTCACTCAACCTCTTGACCATCAATGCGATGGCGGCAGCGCACTCCATTCTTGTTCCACTGCAATGCGAGTTCTTCGCGCTTGAAGGTTTGACCCAGCTCATTCAAACTGTGAATCAGGTCAAAGGTGCACTGAACCCTGAACTTTCTATCCATGGCATCGTGATGACCATGTATGACAGCCGGAATAATCTGTCCAATCAGGTGGTTGAAGATGTGCGCGAGCATATGGGGGATAAAGTCTATGAGACGATTATTCCGCGCAATGTTCGCGTTTCTGAAGCACCATCCTATGGTAAACCGGCTTTGCTTTACGATCTGAAATGCTCGGGCAGTCAGGCTTATTTGAAACTCGCATCGGAGATTATCCAGCGCGAGAAGAAATTGCGTAACAAGGCTGCCTGATTGTCGGGTCAGCATAACTGTGACAAAGGGAAGTCTGGCCCGGTTGCTTAGGGGCTATACGGGTTTGATGGGAATGCGGAAAAATGGCAAAAAAACCAGCTGAAGGCAAACGTTTGGGGCGTGGATTGGCGGCTCTGATCGGAGATATGGATAATGAAGCGCAGGCGATTGAGCGAGCTCGCTCTCAACGGCGTATTCCTATTGAGTTTTTACGGCCTAACCCGCGGAACCCACGTCAGGATTTCGTTGAAAAAGATCTCGATGATCTGACCCGATCGGTCAAGGAAAAGGGGATCATGAACCCTATTCTTTGTCGTGCGGTGAAAGATGAAGAAGATTCCTACGAGATCATTGCTGGCGAGCGCCGTTGGCGCGCCGCCCAGGCAGCTGGCCTGCACGAGGTTCCTGTTCTCATTCATGATGTAAATGACAAAGAAGCGCTTGAACTCGCGATCATCGAAAACGTTCAGCGTGCGGATCTGAATGCACTGGAAGAAGCACTTGGCTATGATCAGTTGATCGCCGAGTTTGATTATACGCAGGCTGAACTCGCTGACGTTATTGGCAAGAGCCGCTCTCATGTGGCCAACACCTTGCGGCTGTTGAAGCTTCCTGAAAGCATTAAGGATTATCTCAAAAAGGGTGAGCTGACCGCTGGCCATGCTCGCGCCTTGATCACGGCAGAGAATCCCGAGGAGCTGGCGCGCCGTATCGTTGAAGACGGTATGACAGTACGCGATGCTGAAAAGGCTGGTCAGGAAAAGGAAAAGGTCAAGGAACCAAAGCCGAAAAAAGAAAAAGATGCGGATACGGTGGCCTTGGAAAAGCGTTTGACGGATCGCCTCGGCTGGAATGTTTTTATCGCACCCAAGAAAAAGGGTGGGGAGCTCAAGATTCAGTATAAATCTCTTGAGCAGCTCGATGCGATTATCGCGATTTTGGAAAATCAATAAGTCGCGTTTATCGATAGATTTTGTAGAAAAGGGAGCCAAAAAGGCTCCCTTTTTTGTTGCCTACGTTATTGAAATATCGGTCTTTGGCCAGAAGATTAGGCACTTAACGCTGGTTTTTGCGTCGATGGCGTTTGGTAAAACAGGACAGAGGGATTATTGCCAACAGACATACGAAGGCAGAAAGGCCGAATACGCCTGCGGGGTGATAGTAGGCAGCATGGTCCTGAGTGAAGAAATAAAAGGTGCGGGTCATGATCAGTGGGCTCAGAACGGTCGTGAGACTGGTGAGGCTGCCAATTCCACCTTGCAATTGTCCCTGATGGGTTGCCGGCACTCTCTGGGTCATGAGAGATTGCAGTCCGGGTGTCGCCAATCCACCAAGCGCGGTGAAAGGCAAGAAGGCATAGATGACCCATCCCTGAGTGATGAAGAGCAGTGTCGCCATGATTGCCGCGCTGCTGACAATACCAATCAAGGCGATGGTCAATTCATCATGTTTTTTGAGAAGAACGCCGACTAGAAAAGCCTGTGTAAGGGCATGAAAAAAGCCAAAGATGGCCAAGGTTAGTCCGACCTGGCGGCTGCTCCATTCGAAGGCCTCGCGCGTATAATAAGGCCACACAGACACATAAACATGGTCCGCGATGAGAAAGAGAAAGAGCGCCAGAAACAGGGGCATTATGGATGGAAAGCGCGTGCATTCGGCAAGTCCCTTGAAGGGATTGACGCCGGTCAGCGTAAATTTCCGCCTTTTCTCCTTGGGCAGGCTTTCGGGAAATATGAATAGTCCGTAGATAAAATTCAGTAATATCAAGAAGAAAGCTGCAAAAAAGGGCACGCGTACGCCATAGTCTGTAAGCATGCCACCAATCAAGGGGCCAGCAACAAATCCGGCACCAAAGCTGGCACCCAACAGGCCGAAATTGCGTGTGCGCTGCTTTCCGTTCGAGATATCTGAAATGAAGGCAGAAGCCGTGGCGTGGGTTGCGCCAAAAATCCCGGCAATAAAGCGGCCAAAAAACAGCAGCCAAAGGGAATTGGCAAAACCCATTATCAGATAATCAATGCCCAATGCGCCAAGGGAAACAACAAGGATTGGTCTGCGGCCGAAGCTATCGGAGAGATTTCCCAAAATGGGCGAAACAATGAATTGCATGAAAGCATAGATGAAAGTCAAGTAGCCGCCATAGATTGCTGCGTTGCCCAAGTTGCTTCCTGTTATTTCTTCCAGGAGATCCGGTAGGACTGGTGAAATAAAGGCGATTCCGAAGGCATCCAAAAAGACGGTAATCATGGCAAAATAGGCTGCATGGGACCCATTCTTCCGGATTCTGTTGAGTGTCATTATGTTTTCCAGACGTTGGGGTCGTATTGCAAATCTTACCCGATCGGCTTTATGCTTTTGTTAGTCGCAATAGGTTCAAATGATTAAAAATTAAAGTCAATCTCGGGCAGTGAAAAGACAGTGGAGAGAGTTCTTCGCGCTATTTTCTCGGCGCGTGTTTAGGACCTAGAGGGCGCATGGACCAATCGGGTTGATTCACGTGAAACGAGTTTGACTTGGGGTGCTGGCTTGGCTGTGGCTTAGTGATTCATTGAAATACTGATCAGGAGAGTACAGAGGGATCTATCTCTATTTGTTTTCACAAAATGAGAGATCGGTAAAAGCAACTTACTGATTCAAAAAACGATTCACGTGAAACAATATCCAGACAGGAATAATGTGGCTTAGCGGTTGCTGCGCTGTGCTGTTGCCGAAATCATTAGAAGGGTCTCGGAGATCACTGTGGGGGCCAATTGATAATGCTTGCGGCTGTTTGCCAGGCTCTGAGAGAGCAATTCACAGGCCCGGGACGCCTTTTTGCTGTCCCATATACGTAATTGGCTCTGAATAAGCGGTTTGCGCTTGAAATGCAGCATGGGGGCCGCCTTATCGAGCGCTGAGGGGGGCGGAGTGCCTTTGTCCATCAGGCTCAGGGCGCGCTCGAGCATCTGAAAATGACGCAAAGCTGCCGACCCGATAACCGCAGGATGATTACCGGAACCCAGAATTTGTTCAAGGCGTCGATCCAACTCGCCAGTTCTTCCAAGCGCGGCAGAATCAACAATCATATCAATCTGTTGGTTGGAAGCATCGCCGACGATATCTTCGATATGCTGCTCGGTGATTTCCCCATCATCCATGGCAAAGAGGCAGAGCTTTTGAACCTCGGCACGAGAGGCCATTCTGTCGGCGCCCAGATTGTCCAGAAGCATCGCTCGGGCATTCTTTGTGATGGACAGGCGTGAGAGGGCTAATTCTTCGTCTATGATGCCGTTGAGAGCCTCTCGGGCGTCCATATAGCAGGGCAGGGTGACTGCGCTTTGTGCCTTCTCTATAGCCTTGCGCAAGGGGGCCGATTTTTTAAGATCAGCCGCCTTGATTATGATGAAGGCATCTTGAGGCGGAGTGGACAAAACGGGTTCCAACGCCGGCATGATCGATTTGCTGCCGCTCATCTGGATGGTGATGACGCGGTTGCCGCCAAACATCGAAATGGTATTGGCTTCATCGGCCAGACGCAGAGGGTCAGAGGCGATATCCGTTGAATCCAGACGGATCACTGCAAAGGGATCTGAATTGTCCTTGAGATAGGTTTTTGCAAGGCGTTCGGCGCGTTCGGTAACAAGACCCGTATCCTGGCCATAAATCAAAATGACCTTATGGGCATAATTGGGTTTGACCAGATAGCTATCGACCATATTGGTCTTGATTTGCGCCATTGTTTGCCTTTGAAAAACGGGTTTTGCAGTCGGAAAACAGGACATCAGGCCGTCTGTTCTTCAAATACGGACGGCCTTAATCCGATATTATGTGCCTGCCGCAAAGAAAGCAGACAAGCGCAGCTGAATATCATTGGCAATTTGTTCAGCCGCACGGTTTTCTGCATCAAGCTTGGCTCGATCGTTGGCAAAACGCTGGGTGCTGCGGGCAAATTCAGCCGTAAAATAGCTGGAACCCTTGGTTGCCAGAGATTTGTCAGAAAGCTTGATGAGTGTATAGGTCGCGGTCATGCTGACACGGGTGGTTTTTGCAAGGCCGGTCCCGCTTTCAATGGTCAGATCATCGCTGGTGGATTTGGTATCCAGAACCAACTTGTAAGCGGGTGCTTCTGGCGACCCACCGCCTGTGAAGGCGAAGATCAAATTGTTGCGGATTTCCTGTTCGATACGATTGTCAGCAGGGGCAATTTCTACCGCGGAAAGCTCTGTTGCAAGCGTTTGGCCTGTTGTCGTGTTCGAGGAATAGAGTGGACGAACCTGACAGGCAGAAAGGCCAAGACCCAGGCCCACAAAGAGGGCCAGGGTCAGAATTTTCGTCTTGTTATGATTGTCAGATAACAACATTGACGATCCTTTTGGGCACGACAATGACCTTGCGCGGAGCCTTGCCATCCAGTGCTTTGAGTACGGGTTCAGATGCGAGTACAGCCTTTTCGATTGTATCTTTATCTGCGTCCGCGGCAACGGTTAATTCACCGCGTTTTTTTCCGTTGATCTGAATGGGCAGCGTAATTTCGTCTTCCGTCAACATGGCGCTGTCCGCTTGTGGCCAGCTTTGCGTGGAAACGAGACCTTCCTTGCCAAACTGCGACCAGCATTCCTCGGCCAGATGCGGCATCATCGGGGAGCACATCAACAACAGAAGCTGCATGGATTCATCAACAACCCAGCAAAGGGATGCATCCTTATCGAGCTTTTCCTTCTTGGCTGCGGACGCGATGGCATTGACCAGCTGATAGATCTGGGCAACGGCACGGTTGAAGCCGAGCTGCTCGATGGTGCTTTCCACGGTTGCCAGTGTCTTGTGGGTCAGCTTGCGCAAGGCAAGGGCTTCACCAGACAGGCTCTCTGGCTTGGAAAGCGCAGAAAAATCAAGGAATTCAGATACATCAAGTGTCAGACGCCAGATGCGCTGGATGAAACGGTGGGCGCCTTCTGCGCCAGCTTCGGTCCAGATGACGTCGCGTTCCGGAGGGCTGTCAGAGAGCATGAACCAACGGGCCGTGTCGGCGCCGTAGGTTTCGATGATGTCGGTCGGATCCACGGTATTTTTCTTGGATTTCGACATCTTCTCGATAGAGCCGATGGTGATGGTTTCGCCGGTTTCCTTATGGACTGCGCTGCGCTTGCCGTCTTTTTCAGAAATGGTGATCTCTGCTGGCGATACCCAGCGACCATCTTCACCTTTATAGGTCTCATGCACGACCATGCCTTGGGTGAAGAGGCCCTGGAAGGGCTCTTTTACCGTCATATGGCCGGTTTCGCACATGGCGCGGGCGAAGAAGCGGGAATAGAGCAGATGCAGAATAGCATGCTCGATACCGCCGATATATTGGTCAACCGGCAGCCATTCATCGACAGCCTTCTTGTCGGTCGGGTTGGTCTCCCAAGGCGCAGTAAAGCGCGCGAAATACCAGGAACTATCCACGAAGGTGTCCATGGTGTCGGTTTCGCGCTTGGCTGCCTTGCCGCATTTGGGGCAGGTGCAATCCCGCCAGGTCGGATGACGGTCAAGCGGGTTGCCCGGCTTGTCAAAATTTATGTCGTCCGGCAGCTTGATTGGCAGGTTTTCTTTTTTCTCTGGAACCACACCACAATCGGGGCAATGGACCATCGGAATCGGGCAACCCCAATAGCGCTGACGGGAAATACCCCAGTCACGCAGACGATATTGGGTCTTGCGCAAGGCTTGAGGCTTGTCACCGATCATGATGGCTTCCAGTTTGGAAGCAACCGCGTCTTTGGCAGCGTCAATGCTCATGCCATCGAGGAATTCGGAATTGAAGATGGTACCTTCACCGGTATAGGCTTCATCAGCGACTGTGAAGCTTGCCGGATCTGCGTCTTTCGGCAGCACAACAGGGGTAACCGTCAGCCCGTATTTGCGGGCGAAATCAAGGTCACGCTGGTCATGGGCCGGACAGCCAAAGATGGCGCCGGTACCGTAATCCATCAAGATGAAGTTGGCGACGTAAATCGGCAATTCAATTGAAGAATCAAGAGGATGGACAACTTTTAGGCCGGTATCAAAACCAAATTTCTCGGCAGTTTCCAGCTCTGCCGCGGAGGTGCCCATCTTGTGGCATTCTTCAACAAAGGCTGCCAGTTCGGCATTGTCCTTGGCCAGTTCCTTGGTCAGTGGATGGTCTGCCGACAGGCCCATGAAGGATGCACCAAACAGCGTGTCAGGGCGGGTGGTGAAGATTTCCACTTCACTATGGCCATGCACTTCTTCGCTCAACTGGAAGCGGACCTGTAGGCCCTCGGATTTACCGATCCAGTTGCGCTGCATCAGGCGCACCTTGTCAGGCCAGCGGGTCAGATTGTCGATTTCGGAGAGCAAATCGTCAGCGAAATCAGTGATTTTGAAGAACCACTGTGTCAGTTCACGCTGTTCCACTTCAGCGCCGGAGCGCCAGCCCTTGCCGTCGATGACCTGTTCGTTAGCCAGAACCGTCTGGTCTACCGGGTCCCAGTTGACCTTGGCGTTTTTGCGATAGGCGAGGCCTTTCTCGACAAAATCGAGGAAGAGCATCTGCTGACGATGGTAGTAATCCACGTCACAGGTTGCAAATTCGCGTTCCCAATCCAGCGACAGGCCCATCAGCTTCAGCTGGGCGCGCATGGTTGCGATATTTTCGTAAGTCCAGTCTTTGGGGTGGATCTTGTTCTGCATGGCGGCATTTTCCGCCGGCATGCCGAATGCATCCCATCCCATCGGGTGCAGGACATTAAAGCCTTTGGCGCGTTTATAGCGGGCGACGACGTCGCCCATGGTATAGTTGCGCACATGGCCGATATGAATGCGACCGGATGGATAGGGGAACATCTCCAACACGTAGTATTTTGGTCGTGGGTCTTCATTCGTGGTTTGGAAGATTTTCTGGGTATCCCAGGTCTTTTGCCAGCGAACTTCCGCTTCGCGTGCGTTGTAGCGTTCATTAGCCATGGATCGTCGCCAATGCCTCGTCTCTAGAGCATTTTCGGTAATTCAGAAATCAGCGAAAATGCTCTATTCATCTGTATTTACGCGAATCCCAATGCAAAAAGTCGAGCGACTTTCCGGGGATGCGCTCCAAGTCACTTTCAGGCCCGACCATCAACAGAATTCATACCTTCCGTCAAGTCCTTTAAGGTGAGATCTGGCCCTGATGCGGTTCAATCTTGCGATGAGAGCGCGTTGAGGCTAATTTATCGTGCATAATGCAGGCATATCAACGCATAAAGTGTCTGGACCAGTGAACAACTCATCCATATGATGTGGACGCTGGAATTATCATATTCTGCATCAGTTAGGCGCATTTTCGAGCTAGAGCTATCAATCAAATCGCCGAAAGTGCTTTCAAGAGGTATAAAAAATCAAGATGAGTATATCGTCCCATTTGGCAGAGGTTCAACAAGCCATAACGGAGTGCGAAAAGGAAGCCGGACGGGAGGATGGGAGCGTAACACTCATCGCTGTTTCAAAAACCTTCGATGCAGACGTGATCGAAAAGGCCTTGAAGGCCGGTCAAAGGGTCTTTGGCGAAAACAAGGTTCAGGAAGCCAAGGGCAAGTGGCCCCAATTGCGCGAAGCCTATGAGGGTGTTGAATTGCACCTTATCGGGCCGCTGCAGTCCAATAAGGCCAAGGATGCGGTTGCGCTGTTTGACGTCATTCATACCATCGATCGCAAGAAGATTGCGCGTTCCATCCGGGTGGAAATGGAAAAGCAAAGCCGGGAACTGGATCTGTTCATCCAGATCAACACCGGTGCAGAACCGCAAAAAGCCGGCATCCTGCCAGATGAAGCTGATGATTTTATTGGTTTTTGCCAGGTTGAGTTGGGCCTTAGCATCCGCGGCTTGATGTGCATTCCGCCGTTTGATGAAGACCCGAAGCCTCACTTCAAAATGCTGCGTAAGATTGCCAAACGCAATGACATCAAAGAGCTTTCCATGGGGATGAGCTCGGATTATACCGAAGCCATCAAACAGGGTGCCACCTATGTCCGCGTTGGCAGTGCCATCTTCGGTCATCGTAAGCAAAAGAAGGATTAAGGAGGCATCAAGCCTCCGTTCTTTTTTCCAGATCCAAGATCTAACGGGTGATATCAATTCTGGTTTCAGGAGACATCCAGCCAAGCAAGCGCCGCAGATCGCCTTTCTTCAAGGCGATACAGCCTTCGGTTGGCATATAGCCTTCTCTTGCCACATGCATGAAAATCGCGCTGCCGCGTCTTTTGGCGCGCGGGGCTATGTTGATATCGAGCACGATCACCAGATCATAGAGTGGATCCTCGCGCCACATGGTCTCGTGTGAAGATGCAAAAGGCAAAGAAACCAATCGGTTATAGCATCTGTGCTCTGCTTCGTCGCACCAGCCCATGTCTGTTTGCATGGGATAAAAGGGAATAGCGGAGAGAGGGCGCTTTTCTCTATCCGGGCGATAGAAACCATAGAGCATGCGGGTTGTCAGAATGGGGGTGACACCATTGCCCTCAAGCTTGATTGGCCCCATGCCACTGCGACCAAGAGCACAAGAGAGGGTCTGGTTGCCAAATGTCAGCAGGCCTTTGCTGTTATAGCCCGGTTTCTGGCGAATGGTGATAGTGCTTAAAAATCCTGCCATTTCTATTCCCCCTTACCCGTCTTTCCTTATAAGCCTGTAGCATTGTCGCAAAGAGAACGAAAGGTGCGTTTTGTGGGCTCTTTGTCAGTGGTTAGGTCGGTGGCTGGAAATAAATGCTACAATCGGAATATGTATCATCCTTTTGATCTTTCTTCTCCTTTGGCTCTTTTCTGCCAATTGTGAAAAGAATCTATGTCTTTGAAATTTTTATTCGCCTGCCCACTGAGCGGCATTCATCTTGCATCAAAATCGGAGCTGAGTGGATCTACCAGCGAAACAAGATGTAAAAGCGACGGCGGAATATTTGCCGTGGATGGCAAAGGTGAAAGATGTCACAAGACCAAGACAACACAGCAACGGATCGATATGTCAGTTTCATCGGCATTGAATGCGATAGGAATGCGGAACGGATCGTCGGTTTCATCGAGCGGTTGGCCAAGGGGCCAGCGAGCGACAATGCTTATTGGCAAGCCTTTCTTGAAAAGATCGAAAAGAGTCGCTCTGGCGATACTGCAACGGGAGATGCCTTGTTTCTGGTTCACTCCCATATCAACCTGATACGGGACCTGTTTGAAGAGTATGATGACGAGGAGGCTATGGCTCTTCTTGAGAAGGTCGAGATCGAGTGTTGTTAAGCAATGGCAAAAGGATAACGCGTTCATGACGCTGACGTGATTGGCTGTGAATTGAATTTCCTTTAGGCTGTCCTTAAGTGGAGCTAGGTCTTGTCTGGTCGGTGAGTGTTTCTATCTATAGAATACGCAGTGTGACTTGAATCAGGCCATTGTGATTTTCTGACTAAGACAACGCCAGGAGCATGAGATGACAGCGAGAAAGATTTTGTTGGTCGATGATGACACCGAGCTGCGTGAAGCATTGATCGAACAGTTGTCTCTCTATGAGGAATTCGACATCACTCAGGCCGATTGTGCTGCTGGCGCCGTAAAGGCTGCCCGTGGGGATCATTTTGACTTGTTGATCATGGATGTTGGCCTGCCTGACATGGATGGGCGCGAAGCAGTGAAATTGCTGCGGAAAGGTGATTTCCGGGCTCCGATCATCATGCTCACCGGTCATGACACTGATTCAGATACGATTCTTGGTCTTGAGGCGGGGGCAAATGACTATGTCACCAAGCCTTTTCGCTTTGCCGTGCTTCTGGCGCGCATAAGAGCGCAGCTTCGTCAGCACGAAAATAGCGAGGATGCCACCTTTACCGTGGGGCAATATACCTTCAAGCCGGCGGCTAAAATTCTGGCAGATGAATCCGGCGGCAAGGTGCGGCTCACCGAAAAGGAAACCTCGATTTTGAGATATCTCTATCGCTCGGGGGACAAGCCGGTTAGCCGTGATGTTCTGCTGCATGAAGTTTGGGGCTATAATTCAGGCGTTACGACCCATACGCTCGAAACCCATATTTATCGTCTACGACAAAAAATCGAGAAAAACCCTTCCAATGCGGAGTTGTTGATTACCGAGTCGGGTGGCTACAAGCTTGTTCCCTGAAGATGATTGATCTTTCTGCGGCAGAGCTTGGTGATGCTGCTTGACAGGCAATGATGAGACGCGCCTATAGTGGGGTGTTTTTCGGATTTCACCGGGTTGAAAAGAATCAATGAGCCTGACAAGTGATATTGACCTGCTCAAGCAGGTCCCTTTCTTTGACAATTTCGACAATGACCAACTGCGGCTGTTGGCCTTTGGTGCCGAAATGCGCGCCTATCGGGCTAAGCAGGTGATTTTTCGGCAGGGTGATCTGGCCGATTCCGGTTTTGTCATCACCGAAGGCCAAATCCGCATGACGATTTCCGAGAATGGCTTTGATCTCCAAAGCCAGGTGCTCGGGCCTGGAAGCTTGATTGGTGAAATGGCTTTGATGGCAGAAACACGCCGCTCGGCGATGGCTACGGCGATTGAGGATGTCAAAGTCATCCAGATCAGACGCGTGACTTTCCGGCGTGTGATGGATGAATATCCCGAGCTTGCCGCCATCATTCATGATCGCGTTGCAGGGCGTTTGGCCGGTTTGGTGGATGATCTTGAAAAGGTACGCTCAAAACTCGGGCATGAGGCTGAGGAAGAGATGTCCCTTGAAGAGGCTGAGGCCTTTGTCAAACGCGGATAAGGCGCGCAAAATGGGTGTCTGGGATGTCATACCGTCTGCGATCAGCCACACTTTCTGATTTTGAAGCTCTTGTTCATCTGAGCGTCTTGTCTTTTTCAAGCGGACTGTCTGGTGCTTATGCTCCTGATCTAATTGAACAATCCGTTCCCTTTATTTCTCAGGTTTCCAAACCTCTTATTCAGTCCGGCCAGCTGTATGTGGCTGAGGCTGATGACGATCTTTTGGTTGGGGCAGGGGGCTGGAGCCGTGATTATCATGGCCTGCCGAGCGTCGCCGGCGTTGGTCATATCCGCCAGTTCGTCGTGCATCCCGATTGGATGCGTCATGGCATCGGTCGGGCGCTTTTTGATCGTTGTCTCAATGCAGCGCCCGATATTGTCCAGTTTGATTGTCAGGCATCCTTGAGCGGGATGTCCTTTTACCATTCGCTTGGGTTTGAAGCGGTGTGTGAAGATGAGGTCGAGCTGCCGAACGGGATCATCTTTCCCACCTATTTGATGCGTTATTGTCGGCCTGCAGACCGTTGAAGGCATAAAGAAACCCCGCCGGATTGGCCGACGGGGCTTTTCTTTTGCGTCTATGTCCAGATCTTACCGGTTCTGGCGGTTATCAATGAGATCTTCCACCACAGTTGGATCAGCCAGTGTCGAGGTATCGCCCAGTGAGCCGAAATCGTCTTCGGCTATCTTGCGCAGAATGCGGCGCATGATCTTGCCAGAACGGGTTTTCGGCAGGCCCGGAGCGAACTGGATGAGGTCCGGCGAAGCGATCGGGCCGATTTCATGGCGGACCCAGTTGCGCAGTTCCTTGCGCAGCTCTTCACTTTCCTCTTCGCCTTCCATCAGGGTGACATAGACATAGATGCCCTGACCCTTGATATCGTGCGGATAGCCCACCACGGCGGCTTCGGATACCTTTTCATGAGCCACAAGAGCGCTTTCCACTTCCGCTGTGCCCATACGGTGGCCAGAAACGTTGATCACATCATCAACGCGGCCGGTGATCCAGTAATAGCCATCTGCATCACGGCGGGCGCCGTCACCGGTGAAATAGTAGCCCTTGAAGGTTTCGAAATAGGTCGAGACAAAGCGGTCATGATCGCCATAGACCGTACGCATCTGGCCCGGCCAGCTGTCGGCAATGCAGAGCACGCCTTCGCATGCGGTTTCCCCGATTTCATTGCCCATATTATCGAGCATGACTGGCTGAACGCCAAAGAAGGGGCGCGTGGCCGAGCCAGGTTTGAGATCGGTGGCGCCGGGTAGCGGCGTGATCAGAATGCCGCCGGTTTCCGTCTGCCACCATGTATCGACAATCGGGCATCTCTCTTTACCGACGACTTCATAATACCATTTCCAGGCTTCAGGATTGATGGGTTCACCCACTGAGCCAAGAATGCGCAGAGAAGAAAGATCTGCTTTTTCAACATGTTCAGATCCGGCGCCCATCAGTGAGCGAATGGCGGTTGGTGCCGTGTAGAAAATGTTGACCTTATGCTTGTCGCAGACATCCCAGAAGCGGGAAGGCGATGGATAGTTGGGCACGCCTTCGAACATCAGCGTGGTCGCGCCATTGGCGAGCGGACCATAGACAATGTAGGAATGGCCGGTGACCCAGCCCACATCTGCGGTGCACCAGTAGATATCGCCCTCATGATAGTCAAAGACATATTGATGGGTCATGGAGGCGTAAACCAGATAGCCGCCAGTGGTGTGCACCACGCCCTTCGGCTTACCGGTGGAGCCGGACGTATAGAGAATGAAGAGAGGATCTTCCGCATTCATCGGTTCTGGCGGGCAATCGGCAGAGGCCTTGGCCACCATATATTCATACCAGAAGTCGCGACCACTGGTCATGGGCACGTCGCCGCCGGTGCGCTTGACGACAAGTGTCTTGACGTCGTGATCGACCTTTTCAAGCGCGGTGTCCACGTTGGTTTTTAGCGGAACGGTCCGGCCGCCTCGCAGGCCCTGGTCGGCTGTAACCACAAGCTTGGCTTCACAGCCGTTGACGCGGTCAGCCAGCGCATCGGGCGAAAAGCCGCCAAAGACGATGGAATGAATGGCGCCGATGCGGGCCGATGCCAGCATGGCATAGGCTGCTTCCGGGATCATTGGCAGATAAAGAATGATGCGATCACCCTTGCCGACGCCCATTTCCTTATAGGCGTTGGCCAGTTTGCTGACCCGCTCATGGAGCTGACTATAGGTGATATGCTCGTCGTCAGCCGGATCATCTCCCTCCCAGATGATCGCAGTCTGATCGCCACGTTTTTCCAGATGACGGTCGATGCAGTTGGCGGACACATTGAGCGTGCCATCTTCGAACCATTTGATGGAAACATTGTGATAATCGAAGGATGTGTTCTTCACCTTGGTAAAGGGTTTGATCCAATCAAGGCGTTTGCCGTGTTCTCCCCAGAAGGCTTCCGGATCTTCCACTGACTGCTTGTACATGGACAAATAGGCATCGTTATCGATCAGGGCATGTGATGCCACATCCGTCGGTACAGGATAGACGTTCTCCGACATGCGTTCCTCCCAGAACTCGTCTATTGAAATTGTGCACCATCCCCTTTTGAGCGTGTTTGGTGCGGTGATGCTCGGTTTGGTGTTCAGACTATTATGCTTAGGCGATAGCAGAGCGTCTACGTGTGCGGTATTGCTCTTTGGTATGTAATATGGAGGTATAATCGTATGATATCTGAGGTCGGGACAGAAAATATTCCACCAATTGCCTAGAGCATCATGAAGGAAAAAGGGTTTCGCTAAACAATTAGGAAAATTTTGTCACTTTATTCTTGTATTTTCTGAATATCCTTGACCAGTAGGCAAATAAAAACTTGGAATATAACCAATTTGTGCCTGTTCATTCTTTCGTATAAGGGAAAAACCGGATATCAGTTGAGGGCATAAGAAAAGGCCCCCGCGCAGTGCGTGGAGACCTGAAATTGATCGCGCTTTTTATACTTCTCGCCCGGATGCCAAGCCTATTCGGCAGCGGCCAGAGACTTTTCTGCGCGGCGGACCATGCCGTAGAGATCGCGGGGTTCGTCAGGGTCGGCTAGCATGTCGAGATCGTCGTAGAATGGCGTGCCCTTGATGACATCATGGATGTAGCGCAGGGCGGAAAAATCTTCGATGGCAAAACCGACGGAATCAAACAGGGTGATCTGACCTTCGGAGGTGCGTCCTTCTTCCTGTCCGGTCATCACTTTCCAGAGTTCCTTGACCGGATGGTCCGGATCCAGCTGCTGGATTTCGCCTTCAATGCGTGTTTGTGGCGGATATTCGACGAAAATATCCGAACGGCGCAGAATGTCGCCATGCAGCTCCGTCTTGCCCGGACAGTCGCCGCCGATGGCGTTGATATGTTGGCCCGAGCCGACCATGTTGTCGGTCAGGATGGTGGCGCACTGTTTGTCAGCGGTGCAGGTGGTGATGATATCCGCGCCGGAGACGCATTCCTGATGGCTTGATGTGCGCACAACCTTGAGGCCGGAATCCTTCAGATTGAATTCCGCCTTGTCGGTGGCAATCGGGTCAATGTCAAACAGGCGCACGGTATCGATGCCGCAAATGCGCTTGAAGGCCAGAGCCTGAAATTCGCATTGTGCCCCGTTGCCGATCATCGCCATGACCTTTGCATTCTTTGGTGCAAGATATTTGGCGGCAACGGCGGAGGTGGCTGCGGTTCTGAGCGCAGTGAGGATGGTCATTTCTGTCAGCAGCACCGGATAACCGGTATAGACATCGGCCAGAAGCCCGAAAGCTGTGACCGTCTGCAGGCCTTCCTTGGTGTTCTTCGGGTGGCCGTTGACATATTTGAAGCCATAGACTTCGCCGTCACTGGTCGGCATCAGTTCGATGACGCCTTCTTTGGAATGGGATGCGATGCGGGGCGTCTTGTCGAAGCTTTCCCAGCGTTTGAAATCGGCTTCAATCTGGGCTGCTATCCCCTCGATTGCTTCTTCTACGCCGATGGACAGGATCAGCTTCATCATGTTGTCGACGCTGACAAAGGGAACAAGATTGAGAGTGTCTTTCTGTGGTGCTGGCATGGGATGCGTTCCTGAAAATCTGTAAGAAGGCGGCTCTGAAGGCCTTTGGATCCATTCTGTGGGCACCTGACATGATGATGGTCGGCGCGGCGGATGGATCATGATTGTCCTATTAGAATAGCGAGACAAATTTTCAGAAAAAATGGCAAAACCCTTCAATAAATGATAAGTGATTATACAAATTTAAAGTGAAAATTGGGCAATTCGTCAGAATTGGTCATATATTCCGAGGGGAGAGAGGGCAAACTACATGGTGACGCAAGGGGCCAAGCATATTTTTGATCAGCTGGATCGGGATCTCATCTCGCTTTTGCGCCATGACGGGCGTGCGCCTCTCTCCAAACTGGCCGATATTCTGCAAGTCTCGCGGGGGACAGTGCAGAACAGGCTTGATCGTCTGATGGAGTCAGGTGCGATTCTTGGCTACACGGTGCGTGTGCGCGAAGATTATGAGCTGGATGGTATTCGCGCAATCATGCTGATTGAGGTGGTGGGGAAATCGACGTCGCAGGTGATCCGGAAGCTGCGTGGCATGCCGGAGCTTCACACATTGCATACGACGAATGGGGCGTGGGATCTTGTAGCGGAAATCCAGACAGCGTCCCTGTCGGATTTCGACCGGGTTCTGCGCGAGGTCCGCTTGATCGAGGGGGTGCTGAACAGTGAGACAAGCATCCTGCTCAGCACAATCTGATCGCTGATAGCGGTGTTTGAAATCAGTCGGTTTCTGCTTTTTTGACCCATTTCCAGCCGGTGATCATGGGCTTGATCAGGTCTTCGCGTTTCCAGACCTTGTAAAAGCCGATAGCGGCGACGTGAACGAGCACCAGCAAGAGCAGAATAGGTGCCAGTGTTTCGTGGATCTCGATGGCCAACGTGGCGGTGTCATAGCCAACATAACTGGCCAGCGGACCGACATTGATATAATCATCGGGATCTCCCATCAGACCTGTTGCGACCTGAGCGATGAGGATACCCATCAAGGCAAAGACTGCCAGAGCGCCGACCGGATTATGGCCGCGCCAGTAGCTGGGTTTGCGTTCCATGATTTTCGAGGCATAGGAGAGCGTTGTTTTCGGGCTATAGATAAAATGGGTAAAGCGCACCACTTTTGGCCCTACCAGTCCCCAGATCAGACGAAAGCCCAGCAGCGCGGCAACAGCATAGCCGAAATAGAAATGCAGGGTCATGATATCCGGGCCAAATTCGCCCAGCCCCCAGGCGGCGACAACGCAAATGAGCAAGGTCCAGTGAAATAGGCGGATGGCTGGATCCCAAAGACGGATGCGTTCCAGATTCGGGTCTTGTTCTGGCTGTTCGTTCATTGTCATAGCCTGTGTTTCGTGCTGCAAATGAATATCAAATAAAGTGGAGCCGGGTATCAACCTATACCCGGCTCCTTTGTTGATTAGTCGCGGAAGCCATCGTGGCAGCTTTTGCAAGAGGCACCAACAGGGCCAAAAGCGGCGGCCAGCTGGGCTTTGCCTTTGCCGGCTTCAGCCTTCAGGTTGGCCGCTGCCGTTGCCAATGCTTCATATTTGGCGGCAAAGCCATCCATGTCTTCCCAAATAACCGGAAGCGCTTCGGTTTTGCCGGGCATGTCTTCGGTGGAAGTGCCTTCAACAAACAGTCCACTGATATCCTGTGTTGTGAGGTCTGCTAGTGCATCTGCATGCTGCTGAGCGGTTGCGGCGTCATAGTCGCCTTTGAGCAGCTTGGCCAGAGGGCCCATGTTGCCACCAAGTTTTTTGAAGTAGGCTTGGCGTTCGGCAACAGCGTCTTCTTTCGGACCAGCGAGGGCTGGTGCAGCAATCAATGACAAAGCGATGGTAGCAAGAGCGATTTTATGCATGGTTGGTCCCCATTATTGCATTAAGTAATCCGGTCAGGTTCGCCAAAAATTTATGGCCTTCAGATTATATAATCAGGCTTTCTACTGATTGAATGGTTTAATTGCATTCAATCAATGAACTTTCCGTGAGGGTTTTCGAAAGGTCGTCTGCAAGTAGAGAAGTCCTTGGTTTCAGTTTTGTGAAAATTCATCATTTTTCGATTGGCAATAAGTCGGTCTGACGCGATTGTTCAAAGAAAAAGGGTGCGATAATTGCTCGCACCCTTGAAACAAGTCAGAAGAAATGTCGGCCTGTGGCCTTGAACAGGCTGTCAGAGATTAGCTTTTGCGCGGACTTCCTCGAATTTGGCTTTGGCGTTCTTCCACTCGATGCCATCATCAAAACGCAGGAGCGAGGTGATGAATTGGTCTGAAAATTCTTCCGCTGCCTGAGCTGGCAAAAGGGAAGGCAAATTGTCGATGGAGGTGACCTCAACAGCGTCGCCCAATCCATTCTTTGCCACTTCAATCACCGGAGCATCCCAACTGGTCGGGGCATTGTAGATCGGCAAGGGATTGAAATCGGAGAATGGATCGCAGGATACGTCGGAAATGACCTTCATCTTTGCGCGTTCTGCCGCTAAATGGGTCTTGTTGGCGAGCAACAGGCCCGGGCCAAACATGAGCACGCAGTTGACCATCATGTCGTGAGAGAGAAGAGCCCGCCGGTCGAGGATGCGGGTTTCCTCGATGTCCCACTTGGTTACTGTCATGCCGATGGCTTCAAGGCATTCGCTGGCCCCTGTGCCGGAACGGCCCTTGGCGCCAATGACGATGGCGGTTGGCAGATCGCCTTCGCCTTCTTCGGCCAACGCTTTCAATCTGTCTATGATCGCCTGCTGGCTTTCGAACGGGGAGACTCCCTTGGTAATCTCATTGCGGCCAGCGCGGCGTTCCAAGAGGCGGAATGCGCCCAGAGCGGCTCCCATCCATCCGGCCCAATAGCCAAAGGCGGCAACGCGGCGTCCGTTTTCGTTGGTCAGGAATTCGATGTCATAAAGCAGGCCTTCGCCATTGACGAAGCGAGCCATCTCCTTTTCCCAGCCGGTCTGGTCTTTGTAGATATGGGCAAAATGGATCATCCGGTGAGGCAGTTTGTCCGGCGTTTCTGCCAGTTCCTTGAGACCGAGAATAACCGTTTCCTTCGGAGCATCCACCCATGAACGCGGCTCGGCGAGGGCGCAGCCTACGGCTTCATAGTCCTCATTGGTGCAGACGCGCTTTTCGCTTTTCTCGACCGTTACGGAAAATCCTTTTTCGATCAGTAATTTGGCATTTTTGGGTGTCAATGCGGTGCGGCGTTCGGTGCTGCGATCTTCGTCACGTAGCCAGAAATGGGCTTTCTGATCTGAAGGTGTAGGTGACATGGGGGGCTCCGTAGGCTTTTTCATCTCCATAAGTCCCTATTTTCCGGCTTGGGGAGATTGTGTTTGTTGTTGGCGACAATGTACCGCTTTTGGCGAAAAATGATAGAGGCGGCCTTGTGAGGAAAAATCATTTGTGTGTGCCCCGTTGGCATTCTGTTCGCGGGCCGGATTGCGCTTTGCTTGAAAAGCTGTGTGGACCGGGCCGTCGCGGAAAGCTGAGTGCTGTCCTTTTCGCCAAAATGCAATCGATTTCATCGTAACGATTATGATTATTTTTAGAGTTTTGGATTAGCCTGCATGCAACTGGGGGCTCGTTTATCTATGCTTAATGCGCTTGATATTGCGTCTATTTATGCTTGTCTATTTTTATCTTTGCTTGTCTCGGCATCCACGATGGCTGTGGTTTGGCGGACCAATACCGATGAACCGGCCGCTGGATATTGGTTGTTGGCTTATGTTCTGGGTGTTGTGGCTGCTGCCTTTCTGGCATTGCAGGAGATACTGGGATCCTTCGCTCCAGCGTTATGCACGGCTGTGGTGATTACATCCAATTTGGGCATGATTGCCGGTTTTCGGGCCTTTAACGGTCACAAGACGCCGACTTGGCCTTTCTTTGTTGCCCCGTTTGTCTATCTGATTTTGGCTGGTGCGGCGCCCTGGCTCTATTCCGATCCGAATATGAATGCCTTGGTGCAGTCCCTGTTTGTCATGGGCGTCGCCTTTAGCAATGCCCATCTTGTCTTTAATGGTGCTGGCAATCGGGCTTTGCCAATGGCCGTGCCGACATCAATCGTCCTGGTGGTCCATGGCATCATTCGTGGCTTCGTCGTCTTCTTCACACTGACCCAGCCAGCTGCCGTGATCAATGGGCGCATGGAAGCGGGATGGTGGAAGCTGTTCTTGCTGGAAATTTTCTTCAACACAACGATGATGGCGATATCTACGGTGATTCTCATCAAGGACAAGGCTGAAAAGAGACATCGTATCGCATCCGAAACAGATGATTTAACTGGTATCTCCAATCGCCGTGCCTTTGTCAAAGGCATCAATGGCGTACTACCTGATAGCGGACCGGATGCTATTATGGCTATTCTGGATATTGATCATTTCAAGACGATCAATGACACATATGGTCATGATGCAGGCGATAAGGTGCTCATCGACTTTGTGAAGACTACCAAACTGCAATTGCCTACCTCCGCTCTGATGGGGCGTATGGGGGGGGAAGAATTTGCCATCTATTTGGGCGGCAAAGGATATGATCACGCGGCCATTCTGGAGAGAGTGCGACGTAAAATCGAGCAGACCTCCTTTGATTATAAGGGCGCCCCGATTAGTTTCACTTTGAGTATAGGCTATGTGTCAGTGAAAACAGTCGGGAAAAGCTTTGATCATCTGTTCACCGCAGCTGATTATGCTATGTATCTTGCCAAGAAGGACGGACGCAATCGCGTTCTGGCCTACAAACCTTCCATGCGCATTCGCGAAGTGATGGATGACAACCTCATGACAGCCGGTGTTTTCTCCGAGCCGACGATGATTAGCAAGGCTGTCTGACTTTTCTTCGCAAACGCAGCCAGACAATGACAGTGGTTTTTCATGACTTCTCTATTCTTCGACCTTGATGGCACTCTGACCGACCCAAAGGCAGGCATCATCAGCTCCACCCATTATGCTCTCGACAAGCTCGGGATTTCCGAGGTTCCGGACGATCTCGACTGGGTCATCGGCCCCCCATTGCCGGAAAGCTTTGCTGTGATGGTTGGTCCCGAACGCGCAGAAGAGGGGGTCCTTGCCTATCGCGAGCATTATTCGGTGACAGGCCTGTATGAAAATGAGGTCTATGCGGGCATTCCGGAGCTTCTGAGTGAGTTGAAGGCGGCAGGGCATCCGCTTTATGTGGCAACCTCCAAGCCTCATGTCTTTGCCAATCCGATTCTGGAGCGCTTTGAATTGGCCTCCTATTTTGATGCCGTGTTCGGGGCCGAGCTGGATGGAACACGAGGCAACAAGGCCGATCTTCTGACCTATGCGCTAGAAAAGACCGGCGCCAATGCGTCAAGCTCGGTGATGATCGGAGACCGCAAGCATGATATTCTGGGTGGCAAGGCCAACGGCATGAAGACCGTTTCCCTACTCTGGGGCTATGGCTCCAGAGAAGAGTTTGAGACGGCGGGAACAGACAAGATTGTCGCCACCATTGATGAATTGCGTGCTGAACTTTTGTAAAAAGGCCGAAATCTGGCCTTTTCATTGCATTCAGCGCTGAATCCAGTTGACGCAGAGAGCAATATTGCGTAGAAACCGCCCATTCTCATCACGAGACAAGACAATTTGAGCCACTGACCCGGTCCCGCAAAGGTGTAAAGAGAACCGGGAAGTCCACATCCGACAGCGCGTTGCGCCCTCGGATGTATTTTTGCTATGCGGTTTTCTTTAGGGGATCTGCTTGGCAGATGAGGCGGAAAGGCCCAAATTGGAAAGATGTCTTACTGATGGGAAGCAACGAAGGAGCAATGCATGTTTGAATCGCTATCAGATCGCCTAAGCGGCATTTTTGACAAGCTCTCCAAGCGCGGTGCGCTTAGCGAGTCCGATGTCAATGCTGCTCTGCGCGAAGTTCGTCGCGCCCTGATCGAAGCGGACGTTGCTCTGGATGTCGTGCGCCAGTTCACCGAGCAGGTGAAACAGAAGGCGGTTGGCGTTGAAGTGATTAAGTCGGTCAGCCCAGGGCAGATGGTGATCAAGCTGGTGCATGACCAGATGGTCGAGATGCTCGGCGCGGATGCCAAGGTTATTGATCTGAATGCGCCATCACCTGTGCCCATCATGATGGTTGGTCTTCAGGGGTCTGGTAAAACCACCTCGACGGCCAAGATCGCGCTGCGCTTGCAGACCCGTGATCGCAAGAAGGTTCTGATGGCCTCGCTCGATACCCGCCGTCCTGCCGCGCAAGAACAGCTGCGGGTGCTTGGTGAACAGAATGACATCGCGACGCTGCCGATTGTGGCTGGCCAGACGCCGACACAGATCGCAGAACGCGCCATCAATGCCGCCAAGCTCGGTGGCTTTGATGTGGTCATGCTCGATACCGCTGGCCGAATCCATGTGGATGAACCTCTCATGGTTGAGATGGAAGAAATCCGCAAGGTTACCAACCCGCACGAAATTCTGCTGGTTGCCGATAGCCTGACCGGTCAGGACGCCGTCAATGTGGCCAAAAGCTTTGACGAACGCTGCGATGTCACCGGCATCGTGCTGACCCGTGTTGATGGTGACGGACGCGGTGGTGCGGCTCTTTCCATGCGCGCGGTTACCGGCAAGCCGATCAAGCTGATGGGTACCGGCGAAAAAGCAGATGCGCTGGAAGAATTCCATCCCGAACGTATTGCCGGCCGTATTCTGGGCATGGGCGATATCGTTTCGCTGGTTGAAAAAGCAGCCGAAAATATCGATGCCGAGAAGGCTGCCGCCGCTGCTGAAAAGCTGCGCAAAGGCAAATTCGATCTTGAGGATCTCAAGGATCAGTTGGGCCAGATGGCCAAGCTGGGCGGTATGAGCGGCATCATGGGATTGATGCCGGGTATCGGCAAACTGAAAAAGCAGATGTCGGCTGCCAATCTTGATGATTCCGTCGTCAACCGTCAGGTGGCGATCATCAATTCCATGACCCGGGCCGAGCGGCGCAATCCCAAGCTGCTCAATGCAAGCCGCAAGAAGCGCGTTGCCGCTGGTGCTGGCGTGCAGGTGTCCGAAATCAACAAGCTTCTCAAAATGCATCGCCAGATGGCGGACATGATGAAGATGCTGGGCAAGAAGAAGGGCGGCCTTGGCGGCCTGTTCGGTGGCGGCATGCCCCAGGTAGATCCTGCCCAGCTTGAAGAAATGCAGAAATCCGGCCAGATGCCCGATATGGGTGATATGGCCAAAGGAATGGGCGGTGGCCTGCCTGGTGGCGGTCTCCCCGGTGGTCTTCCAGGAGGATTACCCGGCGGTATGCCAGGTCTTCCCGGTCTGGGCGGCCCTAAATTTCCCGGTCTGGGCGGTATGCCCGGCAAAGGTAAGAAGAAACGCTAAGCCGGGTCTGTTCCAAGATCCCGTTTGCATCCAATACAAGGCCAAGGACTGCTGGCAGTCGCTAAAAAGTTGGCCATTGAAACAAGAATATGCCGAATTTGGAAAGGAAACTCCATGGCACTGAAAATTCGTCTGGCCCGCGGCGGCTCCAAAAAACGTCCTTACTACCGCATCGTTATCGCTGATGTGCGCTCTCCTCGTGATGGCCGCTTCATCGACAAAGTTGGGTCTTACAACCCGCTGCTTCCAAAAGATTCCGAACAGCGCGTTCAGCTCGACGTAGAGCGCATCCAGCACTGGATCGAAAAAGGCGCAAAGCCGACCGACCGTGTTCTGCGCTTCCTTGATGCTGCTGGTCTGGCAACCCGTCCTGCTCGTAACAACCCGAAAAAAGCTCTGCCGGGTGCGAAAGCTCAGGAACGTCTTGAAGAACAGCGCATGAAAGAAGAAGAAGCAGCTGCTGCAGCTGCCGAGGCTGCTGCTGAAGCAGAAGCTCCGGCTGAAGAAGCAAGCGCTGAGTAATCTTCGCTTTTTTGAGGGAGTGCGGCCCGCTATGGCCGGACTCCCTTTTTGATTCCGGATTCTTGTAATCCGGCAGCCGGCAAGGAGTAGTGTCATGGCCAAGGGTCCTACCGATCCTCAGGGCAAGGTTTGTATTGCCCAGTTTGGAGCTGCGCACGGAATACGCGGCGAGGTGCGGGTCAAGCTGTTTGCTGATGATCCCGATGCTTTGTTCGCTTATGGACCTCTGGAAACGGCGGACGGGACGCGCCAGTTCGAATTTCTGTCGGCGCGGGAATCCAAGACCGTTTTTGTCTGTCGCGTCAAAGGGCTCAACAATCGCAATGATGTTGAAGCGCTCACCGGAACGCGGCTTTATGTCGATCGGGAACAGCTGCCCGAGCTTGAGGAGGAGGAATTCTATCATTCCGATCTCATCGGGCTGGACGCGCGGCTTGAAGATGGCTCGTCAATTGGCTCCATCGTGGCGATCCATGATTTTGGCGCAGGCGATATGCTTGATGTCATGCCCAAACGTGGCAAAGGCTACTATATTCCATTCACCCGCGAGGTTGTGCCCGAAGTGAAGGTTTCGCAGGGTTATGTTCTTGTCATGCCGCCTGAAGGTTTGCTGGACGAGCCGGACGAAGACGAGAAGGCGCAGGAAGGTGAGGGGGTCGATTTTTCCAAGACCCCTGAATTGCTGGATGGCCTCAAGAAAGAATAGGAACTCCAAGGATCATGTCGGAAGCAAATCCATTTGAGAAGGATGAGCCGGAAGGCTTGAAAACGCCTTGGCGTGCCAGTGTTCTGACCCTTTATCCCGATATGTTTCCCGGACCTCTGGGCACGTCTCTTGCCGGACGGGCACTGGAGAATGAAATCTGGTCGCTGGAGGCAGTTCACATCCGCGACTTCGCCGAAGGCAAGCATCGCAACGTGGATGACACGCCCGCTGGCGGCGGTGCCGGCATGGTGTTGCGGCCCGATGTGGTTTCCCGCGCGATTGATCATGTGACGGGTGAGGGGGATACCCGCCCGCGTATTCTGTTGTCTCCCCGTGGCAAAGCCTTGACGCAGGAAAAGGTGCACCAGCTTAAAGAGGCTGGTGGTGTGATTCTGCTTTGTGGTCGGTTTGAAGGGGTTGATCAGCGGGTGATTGACGGTCGCGAACTGGAAGAGATTTCCATTGGCGACTATATCCTTTCCGGCGGCGAATTGGGCGCGATGGTGCTGATGGATGCCGTTGTGCGTCTTCTGCCCGGTGTCATGGGCAAGATCGCTTCAGGGGAAGAGGAAAGCTTCGAGAGCGGTTTGCTGGAATATCCCCATTACACGCGCCCGACTGAATGGGAAGGACGGGAAATCCCCGAAATCCTAACCTCTGGCCATCATGGCAAGATTGCCGAATGGCGGCAGAAAAAGGCCATCGAGCTGACGAAAGAACGCCGCCCTGATCTCTATGAATCTTGGCTAGCGAAGAGAGAGAGCTGAGCGCTCTCTCGTTTTCTGTTTTCGCTTAGCTCTGGTCTTCAATCTCTGAGGATGTTCCGCCGACAAAAACCGGACTGCCCATCGGGGCGGTAAATTGCACATTGATGCGCGAAGGACGGCCCATGTCTGCGCCTTGCAGAATGGTCAACTCGGTTCGCCCGGTCAGGCCTTCGTCGCGCAACATGCCTGCGATGGCTGCGGCCGCAGCCCCTGTTGCCGGGTCTTCCAGAACGCCGCCTGAGGCAAAGGCATTTCTGGCATGGAACAGATCTTCGCTTTCCCGCCAGACAAAGACAACCGTCACCAGACCATGTCGCTGCATGAAGGCGCGCCCAGCTGCGAGATCATAGTGCATGCGAGCCAGCTGTTCTCGGCTTTTCAGCGCAAAAAAGAGATGGGCCGCACCGGCATTGATCCGCCTTGCCGGAAGTACGGGGTCCAGATCGTCCCGTTTGTAACCGAACAAGTCAAGCGCCTCATCGATGACGGTCTCACCGACTGGTTCACTATGGGTCGGCCGTGAGCTGAGGGTAGACTGGCTTTGTCCATTCTCCATGCTGGCGGTTACGTCAATGTCCCCCTCCGAGAGGGAGAGCTGATAGCGTCCTGCTCCATGCTCTTTGGCGAGCACAGCGCCCAATGCGATTGTTGCGTGACCGCAAAAGGGGACCTCCGATTCGGGCGAGAAATAGCGTGTTGTCCAACTCTCGCCATCTGGCGCAGCAAACACCGTTTCCGAGTAGCCAACTTCGGCTGCCACCTTCTGCATGTCTTCATTCTTGGGAAGCGCGTCGAGCAGGACGACGCCAGCCGGATTTCCACCCAGGCCGTTTTCTATAAAAGCCGCGATGCGTTGTATCTTCATTTCTATCACTCCTGTTTGTTGCCACTATGATAGAAGATGTCTGATGGGGTGTATCGGTGGTTTGTTATCTCGTTCTGCGCTATTTTATTGTTCTTGAGAGGTATAATCTATAAATTGGCTTACATGACAGATTTTGTTGCTGATGATATAGACCGCGCCATCCTAGATTTGCTCTACAGGGATTCCCGCATGAGCTTGCGCTCTATCGGTGCTGCGGTTGGTCTGGCTGCGCCCTCGATTCGTGATCGTATTCTGCGGATGGAAGATCTGGGCGTGATCGAAGGATTTGGCATTCGGATCAACCGGCGTAAACTGGGCTATACGCTCGAAGCCATTTTGCGGGTGGAGCCTCTGCCGGGCAAATTGCATAGCGTGGAGAAGACGCTCGAGGCATTGCCGGAGATTGTCGAATGCTCCGTCGTAACGGGTGAAGACTGTTTCGTTGCGCGTCTGGTTTTGCGCGAAATCGGTGACTTGGACCGATTGCTCGGACCACTACATGATATGGCGCGGACCAAAACCAGCATTGTGCATCGCCAGCCCGTGCCGCTGCGCAATCCGCCTGTGTGATTTCCACTGTGTCATCTGGCTGTGTGATCTGGGCCCTGTTCTGCTTGCATTTTTCAAAAGCATACATACCTCATCAAGCATAGAAGGTCTGTATTCGGCTGTTTCTTTCTCTTAAGAGCTGCCGTGGTTTTGATCGAGCAAAGCAATTTCAAGGCAATGGATTCATGGAAGAAAAAAACGCAAAAGCATCCAATCGTGTGAAGGGCAGATTTCAAAATCCGCCGGGAAGCCCCAAAGGGGGTGCAACATTTGGCGATTTTGCCCGTTTTCTGTATCAGCAGACCTTCAAGACCAAGGCGCCGGAGGTGCCTGATTGGCATGTGGTGGACCATGGCGAGACGCAAGCGCAGCTTTCATCCGCCAGCAATCCCAGCGTAACATGGTTGGGCCATGCGTCCTTTCTCATTAGAACCGGTGGCAAAATTCTCCTCACCGATCCCTTTTTGCAGGAAAGAGCCGGCAAAATGGGAATGGGTCCGAAGCGTTTCGTGCCGGCAGCCTTGAGCGTGGAGCAACTGCCCAAGGTTGATATTTTGCTGATGAGCCACAACCATTATGATCATCTGGATGAAAAGACCATCGATGCTTATCCCTATAAGGGGGAGACGCAGGTGATCGTCCCGCTCGGACTGGGTTCGTTTTTCACCCGCCGTGGCTATAAGAGGGTGGTTGAGCAGGACTGGTGGGATGAATGGATGATGCCGGGCTTGTCGATCAAGACATTGCCAGCGGTGCATTTCTCCGGTCGCGGCTTGTTTGATCGCAAAAAGACCCTATGGGCCAGCTTTGCAATTGAAACACCCGATGGGAAAATCTGGTTTTCCGGTGATACGGCCGCCGGAGAGATTTTCAAGGATGTAGGCGAGAAGGCGGGGCCGTTTGACTATGCCATTGTTGGTATTGGCGCCTATGAACCACCTTCCATCATGGTTGAGGTGCATGCAACGCCAGAAGAGGCCATCTCCATTGCCCGTGCAGTGGGAGCCAAAAAGGCCATCGGTATGCATTGGGGTACCATCATGCTGACACCAGAGGACCCGTTCGAAGCACCGGTTCGTTTTCGTCAGGCTGCGATCGATCAGGGCTTTGGCGAGGAAAATGCCGTGATCCTGAAGATTGGAGAAACCCGCTCCCTGTAAAGGGTTTGTAAGGTGTATTTGTGTTGGTGAGATTTGAAAACAGGTTGTTATTGAAGCAAAAGCGGGTGCATTCGCGCTTCTGGTGCAATTAGTGCCGAAAAGCGCCGATTTGAGTCACTTTTGGGGGTGACAAACGGTGCTGCATTGGGTATAGACCCCCAAATCTGATTTCCAACAAGTACGGCGAAACGGGCCTTTGTGGCAAGGCGGGCATCAATGAGCCCAACGGGACTGCTTAGGACGCTCTGGTCGTAGTGATACAACAAGAGTGAACATCATGAATATCATTGAAGAGCTCGAAAAAGAGCAAATGGCCGAAATCGCTGCAAAACGCGAAATCCCTGAATTCTCCGCTGGCGACACTGTTCGCGTAAACGTGCGCGTGACCGAAGGTACCCGTACCCGTGTGCAGGCCTATGAAGGCGTTTGCATCGCTCGTACCGGCGGCGGCCTGAACGAGGCTTTCACCGTCCGCAAAATTTCCTATGGCGAAGGTGTTGAGCGTGTATTCCCGGTTTTCAGCCCGATGCTTGAAGGTGTTGAAGTGATCCGCCGCGGTAAAGTCCGTCGTGCGAAACTCTACTATCTGCGCGGTCGTCGTGGTAAATCCGCTCGTATCGTTGAGGCAACCAACTCTCGCGCTCGCAAGCTGAACGACGTTGCCAAGGCAAAGGTTGCTGAAGCACGCGCTGCCAAGAAAGCAGAAGCTGCTGCAGCCAAGGCTGACGCTGAATAAGCCCGACTGTCCGGTTTGATTGTTAATATATGAAGAAGCCCGATACCGTGCCGGTGTCGGGCTTTTTTGTATCGAAATTGCGCCTGATCGGAATTTTTCATTAGAATATTGCTTGACCTTGACCACCGATTTATCGCAATACAAACACAATCCACATTTGGGCGTGTCTGGCAAGATGGGTCTATCTCGCTAAAGAGAGCCATTTGCCACCAGTCTTTTGACCAAAAAGTCAGGTTACAGATGCAGCCCATTTTCGAAATCGTTTGTTAAGAGGACTGATGACGAGCATGTCTGCACCTAAGACCCTTTATGACAAAATCTGGGACTCCCATGTGGCTGATCAACAGGAAGACGGCACATGCCTGCTCTATATTGATCGCCATCTCGTTCATGAGGTCACCTCGCCGCAGGCCTTTGAAGGCTTGCGCATGGCAAACCGTAAGGTGCGCGCACCACAGCGTACGCTGGCCGTTGTTGACCACAATGTCCCGACGACCGATCGCACCAAGGGTATTGATGATCCGCAGTCCAAGCTGCAGGTGGAAACGCTCGCCGCAAATGCTGCCGAGTTCGGTGTGGAATATTATGACGAGCTGGATAACCGCCAGGGTGTTGTTCATATCGTTGGCCCGGAACAGGGCTTCACGCTGCCGGGCATGACCATCGTTTGTGGTGACTCGCACACGTCCACCCACGGCGCTTTTGGCTCTCTGGCTCACGGCATCGGCACCTCGGAGGTCGAGCATGTGTTGGCGACCCAGACGCTGGTGCAGAAAAAAGCCAAGAATATGAAGGTCGAAGTCAATGGCAAGCTGGGCGAAGGCGTAACCGCCAAAGACATCGTTCTGGCCATTATCGGCAAGATCGGCACTGCAGGCGGTACCGGCCATGTGATTGAATTCTGTGGTGAAGCCATTCGCGGCTTGTCCATGGAAGGCCGTATGACCGTGTGTAACATGGCCATTGAAGGCGGGGCACGCGCTGGTCTGATCGCACCGGACGAAACAACCTTCAACTATATCAAGGGCCGCCCGAAAGCACCGAAAGGGGCTGATTGGGACAAGGCACTGGAATTCTGGAAAACCCTTTATACGGATGAGGATGCTACATTCGATACGGTTGTCACGCTGGACGCCGCATCGCTGCCACCAATCGTTTCCTGGGGTACGAGCCCTGAGAATGTGACGACCATCGATGGTTCCACACCGGATCCGGACAAGATTGAAGATGAAGGTCGCCGCAATGCTGTTCTGCGTGCGTTGGACTATATGGGTCTTAAGCCAAACACCAAGATGACCGACATTGCCGTCGATCGTATCTTCATTGGCTCCTGCACCAACGGTCGCATTGAAGATTTGCGCGCTGCTGCTGATATCTTCAAGGGACGCAAGGTCAAGGAAGGCATCAATGCGATGATCGTGCCGGGCTCGGGCCTGGTCAAGGTGCAGGCCGAAGAAGAAGGTCTGGACAAGATCTTCATCGAAGCTGGTTGCGAATGGCGTGAGCCGGGTTGCTCCATGTGCCTTGCCATGAATGCTGACAAGCTGGCCCCGGGCGAACGGTGTGCATCAACATCCAACCGTAACTTTGAAGGCCGTCAGGGCTTCAAGGGCCGCACCCATCTGGTTTCTCCGGCCATGGCTGCTGCGGCTGCGGTTGCGGGTCATTTTGTTGATGTGCGTGATCTGGACTGATTGGCTGCTGGCGGATCTGGGATCTCGGTCTGATCTGCTGGATTTATTGCCTGTTTTCATGGACGAAAGGCCGGGTCGCGCGATCCGGCTTTTTTTGTTCCTATGCTTTGGTTTGGTACGGCTTGGATAAATGGGGAAGGTGCTGCACAATGGATTGTGTAATTTGCTGCACTATTTACCATAGAGATAGTCTAATGAATTGATCGCTGCTGGATAGAAGGCAACCGGCATGTTTTGCCAGCCAAGATTTTTAGTGGCCTTAAATCGATACGGGAGTGAGAATGAGCGAATTTTTGACCAAGATCCTGGAACTGGATTCAGCCCTCGAGCTGGCTCCTTTGATTTCGTCTTACGCACAGGAGCGCAAACGCGGGGCTCCTCGCCAGCCAGATATGTTTTACGCTGAAACTTTGCTGACCGATCGGACAGCCGAGGTTATGGGCGCTTATGTGAATGGCAAATTGAGTGCGTTCTGCACCTTCTTTGATTTGCCAGAAACCATTTCCGGCAAACGGGTCGGGCATGTTGATATTCTGTATGTCGATTATGATGCGCGGGGCATTGGTGTGACCAAGTCGGTCATCGAAGCCTTGGTGAAAATCGGCTATGAGCGCAACTGGCTTGAGCTGCAGTGGAATGACCCCAATGCGGTGCAACAGGAAAAGATTGCGGAAATTTCCCATCTTTCCACGACAGCATCGATTCGACTCAGCATTGGCATTCACGAAGAACATACCAAGGTGCAATAATAGACATGACCCCTTTTTCTTCGGGGCTTATGTCTCATCACTATTGGCGAGCATTCTGATATGCTCGTCAATTGACTCATCGAGCCGGTTGTTGAGCAGCCTTTGCCACAATAGGCCGATGACAAGCTCGGCTCTTGTGGTGGGATCTTCTTTTTGGGGAATTTCGCCCCGCTGTTGGGCGCGCGTGACCACAGCGGCCAGCGCTTCAAGCCTTTCGGCGTGATAGTCTTTCAGTTTTTCCGCGACATCTGGATCCGACTGGGATTCAGCGATGATGGCTTTGAAAAACAGCCCATTCTCTCCCTGCCAAATCTCTATAAGATCCTTTGCAAAATGCAGGAAATCGTCATAGAGCGAGCCTGTATCTCTGTAGCATACGGACGGTTTCTTGCGTTGGTAGACCGCAAGCAGAAGAGCGCCACGGCTGGGCCACCATCTGTAGAGCGTCGCCTTGCCTGCCTTGGCCTTGCGAGCAACCGCTTCCATGCGCAGGCCTCCGATGCCTTTTTCCGCGATGATATCAGCTGCCGCATCCAGAATAGCTGTCTCGGTATCGGGGTTTTTTTTGGCCCCTATCGAGTGGCGGGTTTTCTTGTTTTCTTTGTGGTCCGGGTCTTCAGTTTCAGTAGTCATGATCTTCCTCTTGACGAAACGGAACGTATCGTTCATATAAAGATCTATTAAACGGAACGGATCGTCTCGAAAGGAAGATCGCATGAATATGACTGCACGTAAACCGTCCCGCGCCCGTTTTGCGCTGATGATTCTGCTTTTTGTCTATCCGCTGGTGACCCTGTTGCTTTATGGGATAGCGGCGATGACACCGCAATGGCAGCTTTGGCAACGGGCGATGATCATGGTGCCGCTCGTGGTGATCGCCATGGTGTATCTCATCATCCCGTTCATTCAGCAGCGGATGCAGGCATTTATCACAGTCAGGGCGTAAATGAGGGGGAGCTGGTGTGTGGTGACCAGTTCTTCTGGTCAAAAGCGCGGAAGGGAATAAAGGCAAAGAAAAAGGGGAAGCTGGATGAACCGGCTTCCCCTTTTTTGTGATCTATCGCTCGCTCAAGGATCAACGCCAGCCATTTCGCAGACGATTTTCCATTCCTCGTCTGATACGGGCTGAACGGAGAGGCGGGAATTATTGACGAGAATCATGTTGCCAAGCTCGGGATGATTCTTGCAATCTTCCAAGGTGACGGGTGTCTTGACCGGTTTGACGGCCTTGATGTCAACGCATTCCCATTTGCCGGTGTCATCGGTCGTGTCTGGATGAACTTCAGCGCACACTTCAACAATGCCGACGATCTGCTTTTCGTTCACCGAGTGATAGAAAAAGCCTTTCTCGCCGAGCTTCATTTTGCGCATGTTGTTGCGTGCCTGATAGTTGCGCACGCCGTCCCATTGTTCACCTTCCTCGCCTTTTGCCATTTGCTGGTCCCAGCCCCAGGTGTTGGGCTCGGATTTGAAAAGCCAGTAAGCCATATGCCTCTCCGGTTGATCTGATTGCGGTTGTTGTTATTCCGGTTTGCCCAGAACCCATTTCCAAGGCTGGGAGGTGACGGATTCAAACAAGCCTGCTTTTGCATATGGGTCCTGAGCGAGGAATGCATCAAGGGCTGCCTTGTCTTCTACTTCACAGATGAGGCAGGAGCCGATCATTTCGCCTTCGTCAGACAGGACAGGGCCACCCACCTTGATGGTGTCGGCATTGGCATGCGCGAATTCAAGATGCGCATCGCGGTTTGCCTTGCGGATGTTCAGGGCGCCTTTTTTATCGGTGCAGTTTACGATGAAATACATGAGAGTTCTCCTGTTCTTGACTTTAAGAATTCGGTTTGGAAGGGACTTCGCTCTCGGCGCGTAGCGGTCTGCTCATCAGCTTGGTTACGGCTTCGTCGATGCTGTCTTTCTGCTCCAGTACGTCGGCTACGGCCTGAGCGACGGGCAGTTCAACACCATGAGCGTTGGCCAATTCGCAAGCAACGCGAGCGCTATAGGCCCCTTCGGAAAGCTTGGCGCCCGGAGCCATGAGGTCGGACAAGGCCTTGCCTTCACCAAGGGCGAAGCCGAAGGCAAAGTTGCGGCTCTGATGATTGGAGCAGGAAAGCGCTACATCGCCAAAGCCTGAAAGGCCCATCAGGGTGTCAGAACGCGCGCCAAGCTTGAGGGCAAGGCGCTGCATTTCAGCAAAACCGCGGGTCATGAGCGCCGCGTGAGCACTGGCGCCGAGCTGCTTGCCAAGCACGATGCCACAGGCGATGGCGAGAATATTCTTGAGCGCACCACCCAGTTGGACACCAATCATGTCTGTGCTGGCATAGGGGCGGAATGACTGGCTTGAAAGGGTTGCGCATAGCTTGTCTGCCAACGGCGCAGAAGGGGTTGCGATGGTTACAGCGGTGGGTAGCCCGCGGGCGACATCGGCAGCAAAGGACGGACCGGACAGAATGGCCGGGGTCGCTTGCGGTAGATAGTCGGCCAATACTTCGCTCATCATGCGCTGGGTGCCTTTTTCAAGACCCTTGGCGGCCAGCACCACCGGCGTGCCTTTGCGCACATAAAGCCCGATGGTTTCCGCGATGCTTGCGGTCATCTGGGCAGGTGCGACCAGCAAGATGCAGTCTGCGTCAGCGGCTTCGGTGATATCCGTGGTGGTTTCCAGTGGTTGATCAAAAGTGATGCCCGGCAGATAGGCGGGCAACTGGCGCTTTGTGCTGATGGAATCAAGGCTTTCTGCGTTGCGGCCCCAAAGCACGACATCTCGTCCTGCCCGGGCTGCATTGAGCGCCAGAGCGGTGCCCCACGCACCGGCGCCGAGCACCGAAATGCGCTGGAAAACATTTGATGCGGATAACGTTGCTACCGGCTTACTCATGCTTTGGCTCCCTTTCTGCCTGCGCCAATCTTGGCTTGGGCATCCTTGTCCAGTGGCCAGCGCGGGCGTGCCGGAGCGTCCAGAGGATCGCTCATGCCCAGCGCAAAGCGTTCGGCACCGGCCCATGCGATCATGACGCCATTGTCGGTGCACAGTTTAATCGGTGGCGCGACCAGTTCAGCGCCCCGCTTGGCCAGAACCGTGTCGAGCGTTGCCCGGATGGCCTTGTTGGAGGCAACCCCTCCGGCGACAACCAATTGGGGTTCTTTCTTCTCAGGGAAGCGTTCGGAGAAGGTAACAAGGGCCTTGTCGATGCGGTCAGCGAGAATATCGCAAATGGCGGCCTGAAAAGAGGCGCACAGATCGGCGATATCCTGATCACTTAGCGGGGCGATCTTTTCCGCTTCCCGCCGTACCGCGCTTTTGAGGCCAGAGAAGGAAAAATCATAGCCATCGCGCCCCTTCATGGAGCGAGGCAGCGCAAAGCGTTTGCTATCGCCATGAAGGGCCGCCTTTTCCACTTCCGGTCCGCCGGGATAGGGCAGGCCGAGCAGTTTGGCGGTTTTATCGAAGGCTTCACCCAGTGCGTCGTCGATGGTGGTGCCCCAGCGTTCATAGTCGCCGACACCCTTGACCAGCAGGATTTGACTGTGCCCGCCAGAGACCAGCAAAATGAGATGGGGGAAGGGGGCATTGTTGGTTAGGCGCGCGGTGAGTGCGTGGCCTTCTAAATGATTGACAGCAATAAGGGGCAAATCATGCGCGGCGGCAATGGCCTTGGCGCTCATCAGGCCGATCAGCACGCCGCCAATAAGCCCCGGACCCGAGGTTGCTGCCACAGCATCGAGTTGATCAAAGCGCATGCCGGCTTCTGCCATGGCGGTCTTGATGATGCCGTCGAGGGCTTCCACATGGGCACGGGCCGCGATTTCCGGAACGACACCGCCATAGGCTGCGTGATCTTCTATCTGGCTGAGCACCACATTGGAAAGAATTTCGCCCTGACCGCTGCGCTCATCACCTGATGTGTCATCATATCGTCTAACCACCGCGGCGGCGGTTTCGTCACAACTTGTTTCTATGCCTAAAACGATCATTGCGCGGACTACTTTATTGCCTTTATTGTGCCCCTCAAAGGCGATGCTTGCAGCGACATGCCGCATGGCCTGACTTTTAGAGCAAAGAGAGATCATTGGCATCCCCTTTTTTGGGCCCTGTTTGTGGGGCCTCGCTTTAAGCGAAACGGGGATGGACACCGCAACAAGAGCATGAAGGCCCGTTCGATGCAATCCAAACTCATCAAAATCGGCACTCGAGGCAGTAAACTTGCATTGGCACAGGCCTATGAGACGCGCAACCGGCTGATGGCTACCCATGGCATGGGCGAGGATGACTTCGAGATTGTTGTAATCAAGACCACCGGTGACCGTATCCTTGATCGCCCGCTTTCTGAAGCTGGGGGCAAGGGGCTTTTTACCAAAGAGATCGAGGACGCTCTACTGGATGGGCGAATCGATATGGCGGTCCATTCTTCCAAAGACATGCCCACATGGTTGCCGGATGGGCTGGAGCTTAGTTGCTTCTTGCCCCGTGAAGATGTGCGAGACGCCTTTATTTCGCGCAAATATACCTGCCTTACGGATATGCCCGAAGGGGCAGTGGTGGGCACATCCTCTTTGCGTCGTCAGGCTTTGGTAAAAAAGCTGCGTCCAGATCTTAAGGTGATCACCTATCGGGGCAATGTTCAGCGCCGCCTGCAAAAGCTTGATGAAGGGGTGGCCGATGCGACCCTTCTGGCGTGCGCGGGCTTGAAGCGACTCGGGGATGAAGATGTGATCACGGCTCCCATCGAGGTGGACCAATTTTTGCCCGCTGTCGGTCAGGGGGCTATTACCATCGAATCTCGTATCGGTGACGAAATGATCTCCGGTTTGCTGGCTGGTATCCATCATGAGACCACCGCCAAGGAGCTTGCTTGCGAACGTGCCTTTCTGCGTGTGCTGGATGGGTCCTGCCGCACACCGATCGCAGGTCTTGCGCAAGTGGATGGTGACCGGTTGACCTTTTCGGGCTTGGTGCTTTTGCCCGATGGCAGCGAGCATTATGATATCACCGTTGCGGGATCAGCCGATGAAGCTGAAATGGTTGGCGTGAATGCGGCCAACAGGCTCAAGGAAAAGGCAGGGGAAGCTTTCTTCGCCGCCGTATTGGCGGCCTGTCAATAGAGCTAAGGCCCACAAGACTTAAGCCATGGAAGGATAGGCTGTTGAAAATTCTGGTCACGCGACCTGAAATCGATCAGCACCAGACCATCAAGGCGCTCGAAACACTCGGTGTGGAGGGGCTCGCCTCTCCGGTCATGAAGATCGTGCCGCTCTCTTTTTCTTTTCCGGATGCATCATGGCAGGCTCTTGTTGTGACCTCTCGCAACGGGCTGCGCATGGTGGCGGGCGATCAGCTTGAGCGGTTGAAAAGCGTGCCTCTCTATTGTGTCGGCAAGCGCACGGCAGATCTGGCCGCTGCGCTCGGATTTATTAAAATTGCCTTTGTGGCCCCCAATGGTGCGGAATTGGAAAAGCAGCTTCTGAGCGCGCTTGATCCACAAAAAGGGGAAATTCTCTATCTGTCAGGCAAGGTGCGCTCGGGGCGCCTCGCCGAGGCCCTGTCGGCTGACGGTTTTTCCGTTCGCTTATGTGAGGTGTATGAAAGCCAAGCTCTTACATGCTTGAGCGATGAGGTTTGCGAGGCGATCCGGACCGAGCAGCTGGATGGAATTCTGCTCTATTCGCAGCGTAGCTGTCGGATATTTCTTTCATTAATTGAACAAGTGGGTCTGTCTGAACACTTACACAAGGCTATTTTCTATTGCCTTTCCCCTGCTGTTGCGCTTCCATTGGAGGGCTTGGGCTATCCTTTGGTTGTGGCCGAGGCACCAAATGAGCGATCTTTGCTTGCATGCGTGCAAAATGGCCATAACTAATTAATCTAATAGTGCTTATTTTTTGTGGCAGCTATGTTGCCGGAAGGCACAAGATTGTAAACTATGCAGGCTTTGTGGCTTTTGTGGCCGCAAAAATGACATCAGATCGCCGTAAGGTTGGAGGCTTGAGGTCGGGGTCGGTACTTATTTGCACCCTGACCAGACCCTTATGGCAGGTCGATACTGCATATGAAGATTTATTGAATCTGGCCCTTTGTGAAGACCAAGAGGGCAGAGCTGAGAAGTGATCGTCCCGTCTCGCGGGAATTGAGGAATGGTATGACAACTCGCAAATCCAATAATAGGACCGAGGCTAAAGGTAAGCCGGTCAAAACCATTGATCTGACCGCAGAAGAGGTGACCAAATCTGAAGCCCCTGCGGCTGAAAAGCCATCTACAGAAGCAGAGAAAACAAAGCCTGAAGCTAAAGAGGCTGCCAAGGCTGAACAGGCCAGTGCCGAGGGGGATAAGGCTTCAGAAACGACTGTTGCTTCAGACGGCCCAGATGAAAAGACTCCTGCCAAGGACCCAGTGGATGAAGAGGCCCGCAGCGCTGTTGAAGATAGCGCGGCTTCGGATGATGAGTCCTCTGTTGATGATACGGGGATTGGCGAGAGCGAGGCCTCTGACGAGGTGACTGGCGAGAAATCGTCCATGGATCAGGGCGCTGGTAGCGGCGGAGATAGTGGTGCGCCTCCGGCTTCAACCCCCCGGTCTGATGAAGCGGCGAAAAGCGGCGGCTTTGGCGGTGGCTTTGTGGGTGGTCTGCTCGGTGGCGTCGCGATTATCGCTCTGGGCTATGTGGGTTTGCAGCAGGGCTGGGTTTCCCTGCCCAATGTCGATGCTCAGCTTGAGGCCAACACTGGCAAGATCGATGGGGTGCAGTCGGAACTGGCCAGCGTCAAGAGCAGTCTTTCAGAAATTCCAACCGCGGACCTTGCTGACGTGAGCGCACGCATTGAAGCGCTTGAAACCAAGCTTGCTGCTTTGGGCGGCGCTGATGGTGGCGCAACGGCATCAGAAGAAGGGGGCAGCGATGAAGAGGCTGCTCCGGTGGATAGCAACAGTCCGGTCGGTTTGCAGCTTGAAGCGCTTGCCGGTCGCATTGATGAGTTGAAGGAAAGTGTTAGCGCCATTGATTCCCTGCAGACGGAGTTGCTTGACGCCAAGGCTCAATTGGCGACCTTGCAGTCCCAGACCGCAGAGCAGGGCGCGTTGATCGAAAGCAAGGCTGCCGAGCAGGCCGCCAAGCTCGAAGAGGATCTACAAGCCGCAAGGGATGACATTCTGTCGTCCGCCGATCGCCGCATCAATGATGTGGTTGTCGATCTTGCCAATTTCTCGGAAAAGATGACCACGGAAACGTCATCCTTGCGCGAGCGGGTCACCGCTCTTGAAGAGAATAACCTGTCCGAGCGGATGCAGAGCTCGGCTCGCACGATTGCCTTGGCCGGTTTGGAGAATGCTGTTGCATCGGGTGCCAATTATGAGCTGGCGCTCAAGACCTTTGCCAATGTGGTTGGCGATCATGAGGCGGTTACTGCGCTTCAGGACTATGCGGCAACCGGCGCACCAACAGCGCAACAGCTGGCTGCAGGCTTCCGCGCCAGATATGACGATATCCTGCGCGAAGCGGAAGGCGCGGGGGCTACGACTTTGCTCGATAAATTCCTGATCAGTGCTCAGAGCATGGTCAAGGTTCGCTCCCTCAATGGCGAACAGAAAGGCGATAGCCTGACCAGTCGGCTTGGCGTTATCGAATTTCATATCAAACAAGGTGATCTGGTGAAAGCCGCAGAAGAATGGGATGCCTTGCCTGAAGCGGCCCGCACTTCGAAAGCGGGTGCCGACTGGATTGAAGGATTGAAGGCTCGCATTGCAGTGAATGCGGCGATGGACACCATTCGCGCTGAGTTCGGCACTGGCGCCAGCGATAAAGCGAGCTAAGGTGGGGAACGGAACGTTATGATTAAAGCACTCATCTTTTTTGCTGTCTTGCTGGCCATCGCGTTTGGCGGTGCCTGGCTGGCTGATCGCCCCGGGGAAATCATCATCAACTGGCCTTGGCTCGATATGGGCTTCGAGGTTTCTTTGCTGATGGGCTTTCTGCTCATTGTGGCTGCGATGGGCGTTGCCGTCGTGTTGTGGATCGTTATCAAAAGCATCTGGAATTCGCCACGCTCGGTGACTGGCTTCTTTTCCTCCCGTCGTCGTGACAAGGGCTATAAGGCGCTCTCCACCGGCATGATTGCTGTGGGCGTTGGTGATCTGGCTCTCGCACGCAAGCAGGCCGCCAAGGCACGTAAGCTGATCGGGCAGGAGCCGATGACCCTGATGTTGGAGGCGCAGACCGCGCAGCTGGCAGGCGAGCCCACCAAAGCACGTCAGAGCTTTGAGGCCATGCTTGATACCGATGAAACCCGGGCGCTTGGTCGGCGTGGGCTCTATATCGAGGCGCAGCGACGCGGCGATATGGAAGAGGCTCTGCAAATGGCCAAAGCTGCAACGGACGAGAGCACAAAGGCGCCGGGTTGGGCTGGTGCTGCCCTGTTCGATATGCAGACCGCCGGTGAGGATTGGCAGGGCGCTCTGGTGACGCTTTCGCAGAATTACGCCAACAAGCATATAGAAAAAGCGGATTTCCGCCGTCAACGCGCTGTGATCCTGACCGCTCAGGCCATGGAGCTGGAAGGGGAAGACAATGCGGATCTTTCCATGCGGCCATTGCTCAGCGAAGCATGCAAACTGGCGCCAGGGCTTGTTCCGGCTGTCACGATGCAAGCACGCATTCTGAATGACGCACGGGATTATCGCAAAGCTTCCAAGCTGGTTGAAGCGGCTTGGCGCATTGAGCCGCATCCGGATTTGGCCCAAGCCTATGTCTATATTAAGGACGGGGACACCGCTCTGGACCGGCTCAAGCGCATGCGGGTTCTGTTTGGTCTGATGCCAGACAATGTCGAATCCAAGCTTGCCATGGCACGCGCCTTTATTGATGCACGTGAATGGGCAGAAGCCCGCAGTTTGCTCGAGCCAATGGCTGAAAGTCATCTGACACCGCGTATCTGCATGTTGATGGCCGAGCTCGAAGAAGGCGAGAAGAATGACTTCGGTCTGGTTCGCCAGTGGCTGGCTCGCGCTGTGGGGGCTCATCGGGACCCTGCATGGACGGCTGACGGGCAGGTCAGCGAGGTCTGGCAGCCGATTTCCCCTGTAACGGGGAAGATTGATGCCTATGAGTGGAAAGTGCCTGTACGCGAAGCGGCTCATGCTGAACAGCCTGTTCTGGATAGCAGCGAGCTGGAACCTGCCTCTGAAGAGAAAATGGTCCTCATTCCGTCTGATGGCTCGCAAGAGAAGGAAAAGGCCTTCGCTGTCTCTGAAGATACTGTAGAGGAAATCACCCCTGAAGAGCCTCAGCAGAAAGAACCTGTCGTCGAGGCCGAAACAGAAGAGAAGAGGGAAGCCGCATCTGAATCCGATGTTGTAGAGGCCGCAGCAGAAGAAGCTGGTTCGACACCTCCTGCTGAGCCAGAAGAGCCGGAGACGGCCAAGGATACGCTAAGCGCAGAAGAGGAAAAGCCTGAGGCTGAAACCAAGGACGCCAAAGCGGAAGAACCAAAAGCAGAGCGCGTGGAAAAATCCGCTGAAAAGGTTGAAATCGAAAAACCGAAAGAAGTCGAGTTTCCGATGCCATTTCCTCCTGACGATCCCGGACCGAAGAAGGATGGCACAGCACACAAACCGGAAAAACGGTTCAAGCTTTTCTGATTCTGTGCAGCTCAAGAATACAAGAGGGCCCGTTGGTAAACCGGGCCCTTTTTTCGTCTGGAAGGATTTTCTAACCAGATCTGTTCACGCCTTCTGGAATTTCCACCACAAAGCGATTTTGCCTCTTGCTCTCGTTCATGGAATTGGCTAAGAGAGGCCACCCCGTTTTTGATCGTTTGATCAGTGGCTTTGCGTTGAATTACGCTTTTGATGCAGGCAGGCTTCGGGGGCCAGAAACAGATCGGTCTCATGACCGGACACTGGTAAGCCGCTGTAGCTCAGTTGGTAGAGCAACGCATTCGTAATGCGTGGGTCGTAGGTTCAAGTCCTATCAGCGGCACCATTTCTTCTTTTGAACAATCTGTCCGTTTAATCGCTTAAGTAAAGCGGGCGCTGGAGTTGTGCGTGCTATTTTATTTGCTGCCGATGGCTTCAGGTTTGGTTTGAAGAGCATCAGCAGCTTGCTTGTTCGCTTTTGGGCTATTTTCCGGAAAACTGGAGCAGTGAGTCCGGATAGCGGGCGCCTTGTGCCTTGAGGTCGGCTCCATCGATCTCGGTCAGATCCTCCGCACTCAAAATGACGTCAAGAGCGCCGATATTTTCATCAAAGCGTTCCAGTTTGCGCGTGCCAAAGAGCGGGACGATGAAAGGCTTGCGTGCCAATAGCCAGGCAAGGGCAATTTGAGCCGGTGTGGCGCCCTGACGCTCTGCTATTTCCGTAAGAAGGCTGACAAATTGTTTGTTAGCGGCACGGGACTCTTCGTCGAATCGAGGCATTTGGCTGCGCATGTCATTGGAGCTGAATTCGGTGACTGTGTCGATTTTCCCTGTGAGGAAACCTCTGCCCAATGGTGAAAAGGGAACCAGACCGATGCCCAATTCTTCGAGCAGCGGGATGATTTCTTCCTCTGGTTCGCGGGTCCATAGGGAATATTCACTTTGCAGCGCGGCGACGGGATATTCGGCATGGGCGCGGCGGATTGACGTGGCGCTGGCTTCAGACATGCCAAACCAGCGGACTTTTCCTTCATTGATCAGATCCCCGACCGTTCCTGCCACCTCTTCGACCGGGACATCGGGGTCGACACGATGCTGGTAGAACAGATCGATATAGTCTGTGCCAAGGCGCTTCAGGCTGCCTTCTGCAACCGAGCGGATCTGTTCGGGGCGGCTGTTGACGCCGCCGAGATGCTCTCCTGTTGTCTGGTCGATATTCCAGCCAAATTTGGTTGCGAGTATTACCTTGTCGCGCATGCCTGCAAAGGCCTCGCCCACCATTTTCTCATTGGTCCAGGGGCCATAGACCTCGGCGGTATCAAAGAAGTCCATGCCGCGATCGACGGCGGCGCGAAGCAGGGCGATCATATCTTCCCGGTCTTCAATTTCCCGGCTTTTGCCATAGCCCATGGCGCCCAGAGCGAGGGCGCTGACTTCCAGTCCATTTCCCAATTGTCTCTTCTGCATTGTGGCCTCCTTTGTCATTGTTCAGGGTAAGAGGAAAGGCGCATCATAGTCTGATGGAGATCGAGCTTACCGCGATCTGCGCCGGATAACAGGAAAAATAAGCATGAGGCCGTACTGGCCATGCATGCGCTTATAGAGCGTGGACCCGACGGGGAGGGCTATCGTTCTGGGGGCTTCGTCGCTGAAAGCTGGCGCCTTGCGGAAGAGAGTGATTGCCTATCAAAGGTATCCGAATCAGTTCTACCAAACAGCTGATGAATAAAGAGATTGCGAAAATCCCTAAGCCTGAGTTTTTGCATTTTCATGTCAGCGCGCAATCGCCCCAGCTCCAACGCAAGGCGCAGCAGCAGCATGGCATTCCGCTTGATGATCAGGTTCTGTCGGGTTTTGGCACCAAGGACGACTGGCATTTGTCTTTTAATCGAGAATTGCCGGATCGTGTTGTCTCGCTCTTCAAAAATATCCTTGTTGCATTTTTTCATCGCATTTTTGAGGAGCTTTTGCCTCGGGCGTGAATGCTGCATGGGGGTGGCGTCGATGATGGCGACATCCCTTGCTGGATCACTGGTCAGCTGATGCCACATGAAATCGATTCCCATGGCAGCGTCGCGGTCCTTGAAAAGGGGGAGCGCACGCTTGAGGAAATCGCGATGCATGATTGGCATCATGAGCTCGACGAGATTGGTATTGCGGTAGAGCAAGCCTCTGTTTTCCAGCGTGATCCGGTGAGCCCAATAGCTGTCGCTCGTCAGCGCCGGTTGAGCCAGCTGGAAGTTGTTTTCCCTGACGATATTGATGAAGTCCAATGCGGTCTGGCCGGAGGCGCGGATGTCATCATCCACGAACCAGAAATAATCGAATCCGTCGATCAGCTCGGGATAGTTCTGGAACAGGTCATAAATGCCTGACCATTTGCCGCCTTTGAAATAGTGAAAATAGGGACTGTCCTTAGTCTTCTGCGGCGCGGTATCTCCATAGAAGGATGGCAGAAAACAAATATCATCTGACGTGACGCCAGAGAATTCATGCTCCAGATCGGGAGCACAGCGCATGATAATGATTGTTTTCATATGACTCTGGAATACTGCCTTTGGCTTGCGCGCGAACTCGATGCGTCCAATCTGCGAGACTACATGCGATGCCTGGACTGTATATCCCTTCTATTCTGGATTTGTCATCATCTTGGTCGCCGTAACGCTCAGGAGACGCGTATAAAAGCTATTTTCGAATTTGAATATCATTTTGTTTGTTGGACGACTAGCAGGTTCAATGGGCTTTGAAAATGGCAGGCAGAAGGTTGATGGACTTTTCAAGAGAGATTTCTGCTCGTGAACCTGAATAGTCATCCGCTGCTTTAGCGCGGGGTAAATGGATCAAAGTCGGGGATGCGTCAGATAGACACTGATCGGTATCGGTGGCAGCTGTCTGGGCCTTGATAGGCTGGCAGCGCCGGAAACCTTCGGTTAATCTCCGTATTGCTACCCTTTATCGGTGGAACCCGTTCGCCCATCCGGTGTATAAGGAAAGCGGATATGCTTGAAATAATCAGGCTTTATCAAAGTGGAGAAGAAAAATGGTAACCGGCCAGAATGCCAGCGTAACCCAGAAGGGGCTCAATCAGAGACAGGAAAAGATCGTTGAGATTGCGCGCTCTGAGGGCTTTGTTGGCATTGAAAAACTGGCTGCCCTCTTTGACATCACTCCACAAACAATCCGGCGGGATATCGCGCTTTTGTGTGATCATGGCATTTTGCGCCGCTATCACGGGGGGGCGAGCCTGATTTCCAATACGCGCAATGTCGATTACACCGAACGGCGCGAAGTGATGAAGGACGAGAAGGCCAGAATCGGTCAGATGGTTGCCGCTCATATCCCTGATGGAGCATCCCTTTTTCTCAATATCGGTACGACCACTGAAGCTGTGGCTGATGCCCTGCTCAATCACAAGAATCTCAATGTGGTGACCAACAACATCAACGTTGCTGCCAAGCTGAGCCAGCAGGAAAGCTTCGATGTTTCAATTGCGCCCGGGCATGTGCGTCCGCGAGATCTGGCGGTGATTGGTGAGGCGACTATCGATTTTATCAAACAGTTCAAGGTTGATTTCGGTGTGATTGGCATTTCCGGAATTGATGAAGACGGCACCTTGCTGGATTTCGACTATCGGGAGGTTCGGGTCGCCCAGACGATTATAGAGAATTCTCGCACGACTTTTCTGGCAACCGATCACACAAAGTTCGGGCGGCGTGCGATGGTTAAACTGGGCAACATAACGGAGCTTGATGGTCTGTTTCTGGATTGCCTGCCTCCTGCACCCTATGACGAGCTTATCAAATCCTCTACCGTTACGGCACATCTGGTGTCAGAGAGCTGAATTTTGGGCTTTGGCCGTGATTGACGTCTTTCGGGTCTTAAAGACGCGGTGTCCCGAGTATGTTCGTTTTTATTCAAACGAAAATTTTGGACCTAGTAATTTTACGCTCACCTTTCGAATAGTTTGTTTTCTGGTACCTCAGAAGCTTCATTTTCCTTTTTCTCTGTTCTCTTCCTTTTTGTGTCTTCTTTCTCTTGGTGCCTTCCTTTCCCTTGTCTCACATAAGCTTCTGTTTTAATGTAGAAAATCAGATGCGTTTCGTCTTTTCTGCACAACGTCTGTTGGTGTTCTTATTCTTTCGTTTAATGGATCGAAATTACTCAATTGAACATTATTTCGAGCAATGATATAAATAACGAAAGAAAAGATACAAAAACGAACATTTTGAGGCTCTGCTTCAAAGAAAACCAGACCTTGTCGGTTTATTCGGGAGGAAGAGATGAGATCCGAAACTCTGAAAAAATTGCATGACGACACCCCATTTGACGTGCTTGTGATTGGTGGTGGCGCGACAGGGTGTGGCATTGCTCTGGATGCGGCAACACGCGGTCTGAGAACGGCTCTTGTTGAACGCTATGATTTTTGTGAAGGGACGTCCAGTCGCTGCACCAAGTTGGTGCATGGTGGTGTGCGCTATCTTGAAGCTGCAGTTAAACGGCTTGACAAGGAACAATATAATCTGGTGCGCGAAGCGCTACATGAACGCGGCGCATTTTTGCGCAATGCGCCTCATCTGTCCAACCGTTTGCCGCTGATTACTCCAGTCTATTCCTGGTGGCAGGTTCCTTACCTTTATGCCGGTCTCAAGATGTATGACATCCTGTCTGGCAAGATGAATATCGGCCACAGCAAGATCATCAGCGCCAAGGAAGCTATCCGGCGCTTTCCTATGCTGCACGCCAAGGGCCTGAAAGCCTGCATTCTCTATTATGATGGCCAGTTTGTTGATGTGCGCATGGCCATCTCCATTGCCATGACTGCCGAGCGTGCCGGTGCCGTTTTGGCCAACCATGTGGAAGTTGTGTCTCTTCTGCATGATGAAGCGAAAAATGTGGCGGGTGCTCGTGTGCGTGATGCCTATACGGGCGAAGAATGGGATGTCAAAGCCAAGAAGGTCATCAACGCAACGGGTCCATTTGCCGATGGCATTCGCAAGATGGATGATGCGGCAGCCAAGCCTATCCTGAAGGTCAGTTCTGGCATTCACATGATTCTCGATGCCAACTTTGTGCCGCCGGATGGCGGACTGCTGATCCCGAAAACTGATGATGGCCGCGTGCTGTTCATTCTGCCATGGCAGGGGCAGGCGCTTGTGGGCACGACAGACAATGAATGCAAGGTGGAATCCCATCCGGAAGTGTCACCGGAAGATATCAGCTATCTGTTGAGTTATGTCCGTCGCTATTTCGATATCGATGTGACCGAAAAGGATGTGAAGTCAGCCTGGAGCGGCATTCGTCCGCTGGTCTTTAATCCAAATGCCAAGGACACCTCGCAGCTGGCGCGTGACCATGTGATCATCGAAGACAACTCCGGTCTTGTGACCATTTCGGGCGGCAAATGGACGACCTATCGTCTGATGGCCGAGCAGGCCGTGGATACCGTCATCAAGGGTGGTGTTTTCGGATCTGTCGGAGGAAGCCGCACACACGACATGAAAGTGATCGGTGCTGAAGCCTTCTCACCTGATCAGGCTGGCGTGATCGCCAAAAGCTATGATCTGGATGAGGCTGTTGCCAAGCATCTGAATGAAGCCTATGGCGATCAGGCAGAGCATGTTGCCCGCCTCGCCAAGGAGCAGGGGTTGAACCAGCGCCTGCATCCTGACTACGCCTTTATCGAGGCTGAAGTGCCCTATGCCATTGAAAAGGAAGCTGCTGTTTCTGCATCCGACTTTATCTGCGGGCGTATCACTCTTGCATTGATCGATAAAAATGCGGCGGCGTCCGCTGTTCCGAGAGTTGTGGCTCTTATGGCCGAACTTTTGGGATGGGACGAAGCACGCATCACGAATGAAACTCAGGCCGTCATGAAGCGCATCGAGGTTGCGTTCTGATTGCAGCGGTTTTCAAGAGAAGTTTCAGCACACGACTAAATGTGCCTCTGTATAGGGTTAAGCCGTTTGCTGTTCTCTTTCCTCGGAGTTCCGGATCCGGGCAGGTCATTTGGAAACACCTGCACCGCTCCATCCAAGGAGAGATATCCTTCGTCTGTGCTTAGGCATCGTTTGGGAGGACGATGCCGGCCAGCCTGCCGGGGGAAGGAAAGGAGCGACGCTTTGCGCTCCTTGCAGTTGCAGAAATACATGTGGAGGAAGAATTGGAAAACTTTATTGGTGAAATGATTGGCACCATGCTGCTGATCATTTTTGGGGCCGGTGTGTGCGCTAACGCATCTTTGGAAAAATCCTATGGCAAGGGAGGCGGTTGGATCGTGATCGCCTTTGGCTGGGGTTTTGCGGTTGCCATGGCAGTCTATGTCACCGGAAAATTCACCGGCGCGCACATCAACCCGGCCGTTACCATTGGTCTTGCCGCTGTCGGGGCTTTCCCCTGGGCTCTGGTGCCGGAATATATTGCCGGCCAGATGGTTGGCGGTTTCCTTGGTGCTGCCATAATCGTGCTGATGTATGGTCCCCATTGGGCCGAAACCAAAGATGAAGGCACCAAGCTTGGCGTCTTTTCAACGGGTCCTGCCATCAAGAGCCCTGTTGCCAACTTTATCAGTGAATTCATCGGAACGGCTGTACTGCTCTTCTGCCTGCAAGGCATCGGTGCTAACCAGTTTGCTGATGGGGTCAACCCGCTGATCGTCGGCTTCCTGATCGTTGCAATCGGTTTGTCTTTGGGTGGCACAACGGGTTACGCCATCAACCCGGCCCGTGATCTGGGCCCACGTATTGCCCATGCTCTTCTGCCCATTCCCGGCAAGGGCGGCAGCAACTGGGGCTATGCGTGGATTCCTGTGCTCGGCCCGATCTGCGGTGGTATTTGTGGCGCCGCGCTTTATCAGGTTCTCTTTGCCTGATTGGTGAATAAAAAACAATTTGCGGGCGCCGAAAGGCGCCTGCCTCGTAGACATCGTGGAGGAATTATCAAATGGAAAAGAAATACGTACTTGCAATCGACCAGGGCACTACAAGCTCAAGAGCGATCCTGTTCGATCATTCTGGCCAGATTGCACAGGTCACTCAGAAAGAATTCACCCAGATCTTCCCGAAACCGGGCTGGGTTGAGCATGATGCGATGGAAATCTGGTCTTCGGTGCAGTCCGTTGTGGCTGAATTGCTGTCTGCTCCGGATGTGAAGGTTTCTGAAGTTGCCGCTATCGGCATCACCAACCAGCGCGAAACCGCCGTTGTCTGGGACAAAAATACCGGTCGTCCTGTTTACAATGCCATCGTTTGGCAGTCTCGCCAGACCATGGATGTCTGTAATGAGTTGAAAGAAAAGGGTCTTAACGACGAGTTCCGCAGCAAAACCGGCCTGCTGATCGACGCCTATTTCTCTGGCACCAAGGTCAAATGGATTCTGGACAATGTGGAAGGGGCGCGTGAGAAAGCCGAAAAAGGCGATCTGCTGTTTGGTACGATTGACTCTTGGCTGGTCTGGAAGCTGACCGGCGGCAAAGTGCATGTCACCGACTATACCAACGCATCGCGTACCCTGATGTATAACATCCATGAGCTGAAATGGGATGAAGAGCTGCTGGCTCATCTCACCGTTCCTGCTTCCATGCTGCCAGAAGTCCGCCCGAACTCCGAAGTTTATGGCATGACCTCCAAAGATGCCTTCCAGGGCATGGAACTGCCGATTGCCGGTATGGCTGGTGACCAGCAGGCTGCCCTGTTCGGTCAGGCTTGCTTTACCGAAGGTATGGTCAAGAACACCTATGGCACTGGCTGCTTCTTGCTGATGAATACCGGCGAGAAGGCTGTTCCTTCCAAAAACGGCCTGCTGACGACCATCGCCTGGGGCGTTGACGGCAAAGTGGAATATGCTCTTGAAGGCTCCATCTTTGTTGCCGGTTCTGCCATTCAGTGGCTGCGTGATGGCCTGCGCATGTTCCGTGAAGCCAGAGACAGTGAATTGTACGCAACCCGCGTGCAGGGATCTGATGGGGTTTACATGGTTCCGGCCTTTGTTGGCCTTGGTGCGCCATACTGGGATTCAGAAGTGCGCGGCGCAATGTTTGGTCTGACCCGTGGGACGACCAAGGAACATTTCGTTCGGGCTACGCTGGAATCCCTGTGCTACCAGACCCGCGATGTCGTTTCGGCAATGGAAGCGGACTCTGGCATCAAGCTTGAAAAACTGCGTGTTGATGGCGGGGCGGTTGCCAACGACCTGTTGCTGCAGATCCAGGCCAACTTCTTGCAGACACCGGCTGAACGCCCGATGTGCATTGAAACAACAGCTCTGGGTGCTGCCTATCTGGCTGGTCTGGCTGTTGGTTTCTGGAAAGACAAGAACGACATCGTTCAGAACTTTGGCGTTGATCGCACTTTTGCTCCGAAGATGGAAGCAGAAGAAGCTGACAAGCTTTATGCCGGTTGGCAGACTGCTGTCAAAGCAACAATGGCCTTTAAATAAGGCACTCCCCTCATATAAATACCCTCTACCTTGACTGAGTTGATGGGGCGCCCGAAAAGGTGCCCCACTTTTTATTGCCTGTTGTTCTCTGATGAGTAAAAACGAACAGAGAAACGGCTGCCTTATTCCTCCGGTGGGAACTCCAGCGAAGCACCGGGTTTTAGGGCGCCACTTTGCAAGGGCATCAGATGAATACCGCAGTCACAATGGTCGAAATGCGTCATCAGCAGTTTCGGGATATTCTGGTCGCGTTCACCGGTAGTGGGGTTGGCGTTGGTGGCCGCGCATCGCCTGGTGCGCTTGCGGACATGGAAGCGAAGGCCGCCGATGGTTACATCCTTGCCAACCCAGTCATGCTCCTGCCACGGCTTGGCTCCTTCAATATAGAAATTGCCGCGAAAACGTAAGGGATCTAGCACGCTGCCGGCCTTCTCGCTGATGGCGTCGACAGATGCCAGATTGATGAGCGTGATATCCTGCGTTTTGGAATCGGTGAAGGCGAAATTCTCAGCATGCAGCAGGCTTGGCGTGCCGCGCAAAGGTTTGGCGCAATAGCTGGACAGATAGTCGAGCGCGGTTTGCATGGATTCGGGGTTGAACAGATTGCCTTCGGCCACTCTTTCTCCGTCTTTGCTAATGGTCAATGCGCCGGTTTCCGGGTCAAACGCAGTTTCGAGGGCTGCCAGCTCGGGCTGCTTCATCAGCATCAGGAAATGGATCTTGGGAAGATGGGCGGGGGCTTTGGTATCAAAGCCGCTGGCTCCATTCTCAATAGCGAAGGCGCGGTCCCATGGCAGCGGCTTGCCTTCTGAAATCTCGACCTGCGACAGAAGCTGCGGGGTAAATCCCTTGATTGGGTAGCGATATATGGCTTTGAGAGAAATGCTCATGGGAGGCGCTTCCTTTGGGAAAAGGCCCGCAATGTCGGGGCAAGGAGGAGGGGGTAGTCTAAGCTGGAAATTAATTCATACTTGCCTCTTTTGTTGCGCAAATGCAACACCATATTGAGGGGGAGACCTCTTTGGCTAGGATAGCAGGGAGGCTGGCTGGCTCATCGTGCTGCTCGCTGGAACAGATCAGGAGCTTGTGCGATAGTCAAATTCAAGGGTGGCATCTCGATCATGCCAAGGCTGGATGATCAGGACTGTGCACAAGGAGAGTGACAATGAACTTGGAACGCTACACGGAGCGTGCGCGCGGCTTCATGCAGTCAGCGCAAACCTATGCGATCGGGCAGGGGCATCAGGCCTTTTTGCCGGAGCATATTCTCAAGGTATTGATGGATGACAAGGAAGGCATGGCCTCTGGTCTGATCGACCGGTCTGGTGGCCAGTCGGCGCAGGTGCGTCTGCTGCTGGAAGATCATCTCAAATCCATCCCGTCCGTTTCCGGCGCGGGTGCGGGGCAGCTTTATCTATCACCAGATATGGCCAAACTGTTCGAAAAAGCCGAAGAAATTGCCAAGAAGGCCGGTGATTCCTTTGTGACTGTGGAACGGTTGCTGCTGGCTATCAGCATGCTGACTGAGAGTGACGCAGGCAAAATTCTGAACAAGGCCGGCGTTTCGCCGCAGAATCTCAATCGCGCAATTGAAGAAATTCGCAAAGGGCGCACCGCTGATTCGGCTTCGGCAGAAGAGGGCTATGATGCGCTCAAGAAATATGCCCGCGATCTGACGCAGGATGCGCGCGACGGCAAGCTTGATCCGGTTATCGGGCGTGATGACGAGATTCGCCGTACCATTCAGGTGCTGTCTCGTCGGACCAAGAACAATCCGGTTCTGATTGGTGAACCCGGCGTGGGTAAAACTGCCATTGCCGAAGGGCTGGCTCTTCGCATCATCAATGGTGATGTGCCCGAATCCCTTAAGGAAAAGCGTCTTCTGGCTCTGGATATGGGGGCCTTGATTGCTGGTGCAAAATATCGCGGTGAATTCGAAGAACGCCTTAAAGCTGTGCTCAGCGAAGTGGAAGCGGCCAGTGGTGAACTGATCCTATTCATCGACGAAATGCACACGCTTGTGGGTGCTGGCAAGTCTGATGGCGCCATGGATGCGTCCAACCTACTCAAGCCTGCCCTGGCGCGGGGTGAGCTACACTGCGTTGGTGCAACCACGTTGGATGAATATCGTAAATATGTCGAGAAGGATGCGGCGCTGGCTCGCCGGTTCCAGCCTGTTATGGTCAATGAACCGACGGTGGCTGATACGGTGTCCATTCTGCGTGGCCTCAAGGAGAAGTATGAACTCCACCATGGGGTGCGAATTAGCGATAACGCGCTAGTCTCGGCCGCTACGCTTTCGGATCGCTATATAACCGACCGCTTTTTGCCCGACAAGGCCATCGACCTGATGGACGAAGCTGCTTCAAGGCTGCGTATGCAGGTGGATTCCAAGCCTGAAGAGCTGGACGAATTGGACCGGCGTATCATTCAGCTCAAAATCGAGCGCGAAGCCCTCAAGAAAGAGGACGATGATGCCTCACGGGATCGGCTTGAAAAGCTGGAAGAGGAACTGGCTGGACTTGAAGAAGAATCGGCAGGGCTGACCCAGCGCTGGCAGGCGGAAAAGAACAAGCTTTCCGATGCAACCAAGCTGAAGGAGCAGCTCGACGAAGCCCGTGTTCAGCTTGAACAGGCTCAGCGTCGTGGTGACTTGGCCAAGGCTGGCGAATTGGCCTATGGCGAAATTCCGCGGCTTGAAGCGACGCTTGCGGAAGTGGAGGAACGAACCCAGCAGGGCGGTGCCATGGTCGATCGGTCTGTTCAGTCTGACCATATTGCCCATGTCATCTCGCGCTGGACCGGCATTCCGGTCGACAAGATGCTGGAAGGCGAGCGGGACAAGCTGTTGCGTATGGAAGCCGAGCTTGGCGAACGGGTGATCGGGCAGGCGGAAGCGGTTGCTGCCGTTTCCAAGGCGGTGCGTCGTGCACGGGCCGGTCTGCAAGATCCGAATCGCCCGATCGGGTCGTTCATGTTCCTTGGGCCAACGGGTGTCGGCAAAACCGAGTTGACTAAATCATTGGCGGATTTCTTGTTCGATGACGAACATGCCATGGTTCGGCTCGATATGTCCGAGTTTATGGAGAAGCATTCGGTGGCGCGGCTCATCGGTGCGCCTCCGGGCTATGTGGGCTATGAAGAAGGCGGTGTGTTGACCGAAGCGGTTCGGCGGCGTCCTTATCAGGTGATTCTGTTCGACGAGATCGAAAAGGCGCATCCGGATGTCTTCAACGTTCTGCTGCAGGTGCTGGATGATGGCCGGTTGACTGACGGGCAGGGGCGTACGGTGGACTTCCGCAATACCCTGATCATCATGACCTCGAACCTTGGGGCCGAATTCCTGCTTGGCAAGGAGGAAACGGATCTTAGCGAGGCCGACAGGGAGCGGGTTCTGGACGTTGTCCGGGCTGCCTTCCGGCCCGAGTTCCTCAACAGGATCGATGAGATCATTATCTTCCATCGCCTGATGCGCGAGCATATGGCTTCCATCGTGGCCATTCAGATGAAGCATCTGGCCAACCTTCTGGCCGATCGCAAGATCGAGTTGGTGCTGGATGATGAAGCAACCCAATGGGTGGCCAACAAGGGATATGATCCGGCTTATGGTGCTCGTCCGCTGAAGCGGGTGATCCAGCGCTATATTCAGGACCCTCTTGCTGAAGAACTGCTCTCGGGCGGTATTCTGGATGGGTCACGCGTGCATGTGGTGGTCAAGGATGATGCTTTGACCTTCGGTGTTGAAGAATAAACGAGCCTCTTCTTTCGCCTTAAGGCAAGCAAAGCAGATAAAGAAAGCCCCGGCAGATTGGCTGTCGGGGCTTTTTGATTCACACACTATTGCTGTGTTCTTAGTCTGTATCGTTCTGGGCTACCTGCACTTCGCTTGGTTTGCCCAGAAGATCGTTGATGCGTTCCCGCTCCTGAGTAAAGCTGGCGAGCATGTCGCCACTCAAGGTGCGGCCACGCGGCAGCCGAATGCGCATCGGGTCCACATGGCGACCATTCACCGTCACCTCATAGTGCAAATGCGGGCCGGTCGAAAGGCCGGTTGAGCCGACATAGCCAATGATCTGGCCTTGATGAACATAATCGCCAACCTCAAGACCCGGCTCGAAGCGCGTCATATGCGCGTAACCTGTGGCATAGCCGTTGGTATGCTGGATCTGTATGAATTTGCCATAGCCGCTGGACCATTTGCGCGTGATCAGGCGACCGTTGCCAGATGCAAGAATCGGCGTGCCACGCGGGGCGGACCAGTCAACGCCCTTATGCAGACGCATGATCTTCAGGATCGGATGGCGTCGCCAGCCGAAGGGCGAGCGGAATTTGGCTCCGGGTGCTGGTTTGCGCATCAGGAATTTTTTCGCGCTACGGCCATTCTCATCATAATAGTCAACGATGCCATCATCCTGTGTGCGATAGCGGTAATAGCGCTTGGTTTCACCGTTGAGCTGAATTTCGATGAACATGATTTCTGCTTTTTCCGCATCGCCATCTTCCGGTACGGAATGGAAAAGCTGTAGAGAGTCGCCCGGTTTGACCTTCGCATTGAAGTCGACATCGAAGGACATGATCTTGATCATTTCATCGATCATCTCCGGCGCGATGCCATTGTTAAGGGCTGTCTGATAGACCGATTCATACACCGAAAGACGCGGGCCGCTCTGGAGATTGGTCAGATTTTCTGCAGCGGCAGAAAGAGAAAGTGTGCTTTCCACCGGCTCATCAGCAACCTGGAAGGTACCCTGATCCGAACGCGCGACCGTAATCTGATGTTCTTCTCCAAGATAAAGACTGATTCGCAGAGGCTTGCGCTCGCGGATACCATCATGCACCAGCTGGTAAACAATGCGCATACGTTGGTTATTGGAAAGCGCTTCGATGCCTGCCTTGTTTGCAAACAGGTCTGCGAGATTGGCTGCTTCTTCTTCTGTGGCTTCGTTTTCTAGCAGCAGGTTGCGGACGGTATCTCCCTGTACAGCAACAACGATCTTTTCCTCGGTTTCGGTGCCCTGTCCATTGAGTTCCGTCTTGGTGATGGAACTCATATTTTCTGGCACAATGCGGATATAGGAAGGTGCCATCACATCAACCGATGTGGCTGGGAATTCAAACCGCCCCGGATCAATGACGCCAAAGGCAGGTTCTGTCGGATCATTGTCTGCGGAGAGGAACAATGCGGACTGATCAACAAGACGCCGAATTTCAAAATTGCTGGGGCGCCCCGCATCCAGCTTATAATTGCTGACCAGGTTGAGGGGCTCACTGCGAAGGCGCATTTCGCCTTCTACATTGGCTGAGTAAAGCTGATCGTCCTGTAGGTTTGACGTTTGCGGTTTCTTTTCTGCTGAGGAAGAAAAGATTCGAACCGGATCAAACGCCGGAAAATTCACATTCAGGCTTTTCTTGGTTTCAAGACTGGCCGAGATAAGCATGAATGGCTTGGTGGTCACCAAATTTTCGTCGCCGAGGGTCGAAATGGTGCTGACCTGAATTTCGCGTCGGTGGGAAACCGGACGTATGGAGCGCGACAGGCGGTTGCCTTTGGTTCCTGCCGTGATCAATTCGCCAGGGGCCAGTTCTCTGTCTTGTTCCGTCTGCTGATAGAAGGCCTGCTCGGTCATCTTGTCCTGGCTTTGGATGCCGGCAACAAGAGCTCCCCCCATCAAAAAAATAGAAGTACAACCGGTCAGAACGGTTCCAACCAGCCAGCGTATATTCAAAGTACGGCGATCGGGTGGATTGAGCCGCGCAGATGGAGACAGGAGCGCAGGCATCTGTCCGAGACTAATTTTGCTGCTGAGGCGCTCTGAAGCTTGCAGTCTCTTTTGGGGCGCCTTTTGATAGGGCGCCTGTGGCAAACTTGTTGTGCTCATATGGCTTTCAATTCATCAGACAACGGTTGCGGATTTGGGTCCCTGAAACGGGTCAGCGGCGATAGCGCGCACGCTTTGGTCCAGATCCTTTACCCTCTTTTAAGACATCGCTAGGGAACACGCAAATACGGCAAAAAAAGGGACTAGACTTCATACCATGAAATCTAGGCTTCTTATATAGCACTTTGTGGAAGGTGATAGAGCTAATCTTATGAGACTAGTCCATTGGTTTTCTTTGGCCATGACAATAGAGATAAAGGAGAGAAAACGCACGGAGCCACTAAATATGACCGTGCAAAGTCTCTCCTGTGATGCTTCTGGCGCCTCTGGGAGGGGGAATATGG
>NZ_OY762534.1:3832500-4112500 GCF_963665895.2 Cohaesibacter marisflavi
CAATGGCATAAGCCAGCCTGACTGCGAGACTGACAAGTCGAGCAGAGACGAAAGTCGGTCATAGTGATCCGGTGGTCCCGTGTGGAAGGGCCATCGCTCAACGGATAAAAGGTACTCCGGGGATAACAGGCTGATGATGCCCAAGAGTCCATATCGACGGCATTGTTTGGCACCTCGATGTCGGCTCATCGCATCCTGGGGCTGGAGCAGGTCCCAAGGGTTTGGCTGTTCGCCAATTAAAGCGGTACGTGAGCTGGGTTCAGAACGTCGTGAGACAGTTCGGTCCCTATCTGCCGTGGGCGCAGGAGAATTGAAAGGAGCTGACCCTAGTACGAGAGGACCGGGTTGGACGCACCTCTGGTGGACCTGTTGTGGCGCCAGCCGCATTGCAGGGTAGCTATGTGCGGAAGGGATAACCGCTGAAAGCATCTAAGCGGGAAGCCCACCTTGAGACGAGTTCTCCCTGAGAGCCGTGGAAGACCACCACGTTGATAGGTCAGGTGTGGAAGCGCGGTAACGTGCGAAGCTTACTGATACTAATAGCTCGATAGGCTTGATTACTCTCATTTGTCTATATTCATTCAAAGCGGGTTGCTCTTTAGCAACACGAAAAAACTAAGCGCTAGGTGATTGGATAAAATCACCGTTAGCAACTCCAGCTTCTCTGTTTGTTATTCGCCGGCCCGGTGGTTATGGCGAGGACACCAAACCCGATCCCATCCCGAACTCGGCCGTTAATATCCTCTGCGCCAATGGTACTCCGTCTTAAGACGTGGGAGAGTAGGTCGCTGCCGGGCCTGCTAATAACAAACATTCAAAAACCCCCCGTGCTCCATAAGCCGGGGGGTTTTTGCGTCTGAATGAGGACAGTGTAACAAGGGCGTAATCACAGAAATGTGATTTTTCTGTTCATACTGCGTCAAAATGCACCAATTCTACTTTAGCATGCCACAATTGAGGTTTAATTGCGTCAACAGGGACTGTGGCTCATATGCCAACACAAGATTAGGAGGTTACAGTGCCTTGTAAAGACGCAATGATCGAAAAAGTGATCAGTCTGACTCCCGATATGATTGTCGAGGATGCCTTGCATATTCTCGAACATGAAAAGATCAGAACTGCTCCCGTCATATCTAGTGACAATAGACTTCTGGGCATGTTTGGATTCATGTCCGTTATGAGGCAAGTCCTACCCGTTTCTGTAACAATGACCAACGGTCTTGAGCATCTTGATTTTGCGCGCGGTGCCAAACCCGACATCGCAAAGCGCATCAACGAAATCAAGTCAAAGCCCGTTGAATCCGCCATGGAACAGGAACCGATTACCATCAGCCCAGACCTTTCGGTATGGGAGGGTATCCTAAAGCTGACCAAACACGGCAGCCCCTTGCCGGTCGTCGAGAGCGGGACACAAAAGTTCCTCGGCATTTTGACGGAACAATCCGCCATCTCCGAACTGGAACTGATTGTTTCCAGTTCTTCCTGATCGACAGCTTAGCACATCCAACAATCTCGATTGGGTGGGCGCAGGCGACTGTTTGCCTATCCATCGGCAATAAAAGCGATAGTTGATCAATGGAAAATGCCAGTGAAATAGCCACAAGTGCTATTTTTGGATGGCCGCCCATGATTGTGGCGACCGTCATTCTGATTGCAGCTTACTTCTTCATTATCACTGAAAAGATAAACAGAGCCATTGTGTCCTTGTTGGGTGCTGGTCTGTTGGTTCTTCTAGGTGTACTGAACTTCGAGCTGGTCATTCATGGAATTGATTTCAACACGATTTTCCTGCTTACCGGTATGATGGTGATTGTCGCCATCACCAAGGAATCAGGCGTGTTTCAGTTTGTGGCGATCTATACCGCCAAACTGGTCAAAGCCAACCCAAGGATGTTGCTTATCGCACTCGCGGTGGTAACAGCCGTATTCTCAGCCCTGCTTGATAACGTGACTACGGTGCTTCTCGTTGTACCGGTTACGCTGCTGTTGACAGATCAGCTCAATCTAAAGGCTTACCCGTTCCTCTTCTCCCAAATTTTTGCGTCCAACATTGGCGGTACAGCAACTTTGATTGGTGACCCTCCGAACATTTTGATCGGATCTGCTGTTGGGCTCAGTTTTATGGATTTTGTGGAATGGGTAAGTCCGATTGCCATCCTTATTCTTATAGTCTGCTTGGTGTTTTTTGACTTTATCTGGGGTCGGAAGATGCATGCCGCAGAAGAAGATAAGCAGGCGATGATGCAATATAACGCGTTTGAGGCGATAGAAGACAAAGTGCTTCTTACCAAATCGCTGATTACGCTGGCTCTGGTTCTGTTCGGCTTTATCTATGGTCATGGTCAGGGATGGGAGCCGGGCACGATTGCTCTTACTGGTGCGGCTTTTTTGCTTCTTCTACACACCTTTGGTGGAAAGCCAGAAGAGCAGTCTCATGCAGTGCACAAAGCGTTCAATCAGGTTGAATGGGAGACGATTTTCTTCTTCTTGGGGCTATTTGTGTTGGTCGCCGGCGTTGAGCATACGGGGCTTTTAAAGATCATTGCAGGCAAGCTTTTGGCCATCACAGGCACAAATGTCGAGTTTGCGGGGATGATCGTTCTGTTTGCCTCGGCGATCCTGTCATCCATCGTGGATAATATTCCGTTTGTGGCTACCATGATTCCTCTGCTCAAAGCGATGCAGACGGACCTTGGGGGGCCACAGGCCATCGAACCTCTTTGGTGGTGTTTGTCGCTCGGAGCCTGTCTGGGGGGCAACGGCACGCTGATTGGTGCCAGTGCGAACGTTATGGTGGCCAGCTTCTCGGAAAGGGCCGGACAGCGCATTTCTTTCATGCAGTTCCTTAAGCTGTCTTTCCCCTTGATGATGGTGACGACCGTTATTTCGGCGATTTATGCCTATTTTGTCTATTTTTGATCGAATGACGGGATTTCACCCAATCAATCAAACCGTCGTCGGAGACATCTGGCGGCGGTTTTTTTCATTCGGATATGAAGAGGCCAAAAAAAGTTGGCAGAAACGCTCGCTGATCCCATCAGGGGCTACAGTTCTACGCGGAAGCGATAGCGATCGGCGCGATAGGTGATCACGGCAAATTCAATTGGTAAACCGGCTTCTGATTGCGCCGTGCGATGGGCGACCAGAACAGGGTCTCCCTCTTTCACATCCAGCGTTTTGGCAAGAAAGGCATCTGCCAGACCGGCTTCGATAAATTCTACGCCGCCATTGATCTTGATGCCCAGTTCCGTAGCGATCCAGTCATAGAGTGAACCTTGGGACAGGAAGTCTGCATCTGGTGGGGCCACGGAATTGAAAATATCTGGGCGGACGAAGGATTGGGAGTAGCCAATCAGACGATCATTGCCTTTCAGCAACCGTTCGATGTGAAATGGTCTATCGCCGGAGGCCAGACCCAGTCCATGGGTGGCTTCGGGGGTTGCCGTCGTCAGACCGCAACTCAAAACCTCGTAGGATGCTGTCATACCGCGGCTTTCCATATCTTCTGAGAAGCTGCGGATCTGATGAAGTGGTTGATCGACCTTCTGATCGACAACGATTGAGCCCAAACCGGCGCGACGAGAAATCAAGCCATCTTGCACGAGTTTCTGCATTGCTGCACGGGTTGTCGTACGGCTGACATCAAAAGCCTTATTGATTTCGGCTTCAGTCGGGATGCTTTGACCAACTGCAAATGAACCGTCCTCAATTGCTTCGCGCAAGATCTCTGCAATTTGCAGCCAGCGTGGAACGCCGTTGGCGACGATTTTATGTTCAGTCCACTTCATAAGACACCATTTGTATTGCTTCTTCATATCATTTGCAGGTTTTTCTCAACCGAGCAACCATAATCAATGGTTGAGACTTAATCCTGCAACCCGTAATCCTGCGTATTTTTCGAACAAAATTGCTAATAAATGCACAAATATTATACACAGCACTAATATTGTGCAAAAACAAGCTATCAGATGTTGACCTAATTTGTCATTACAAAGATACTAATGTCATAACAAATGAGGATATACCCATGGATGACATTGTTTTTGTCGGCGATATGAGTTGGGATGAGACATTCACTGTTTCCCATTTTCCCGATCCCGATGAAAAAGTTTCTGCGCGTGGCCTGATTGATGGCTTTGGCGGTGTGGCCGCCAATAGCGCGGTTGCAGCCGTGCGTGCCGGGGCTGCAGTTGCGTTCATGGGGCGTGTCGGTCAAGATGATATGTCGCGTCAGGCAGACAAGCATATGCGTGATCATGATATCCGCACCATGCTGGTTCGGGCGGATGGCATGCTTTGCCGTGTTGTCTCGATTGTCGAGCCGCACGGTGAAAAGCGTCTTGTGCTTTATCCCGGTGTATCAATCTATCCCGAGCCGGAAGACCTATCCAGCCTCTCTCTTGAGGGCAGCTTCCATCTTCATACGGCCATTTACGGGCCAGCAGGTCGGCCTCTCATTGAAATGGCGAAAAAGGCTGACCTCTCCTGGTCGCTCGATCTGGAACCCGCGACATTTCCCGAGGGAATAGAGCAACTGGATTATGCCATCGATGGTGCGTCTGTGCTGTTTGTGAATGATCGGGCTGCGGCTCTGATTGGCGAAGCGCCGGTTGCGCGCCTTGAAGCCATGGGCGCCCACTCTGTTGTACGCACACGTGGGCCTTTGGGGGCGGAATATCACGCTGCAGGCACAGTAACCCATATTCCCGCACCAGAAGGATTGCCCGTGCGTGATACGACAGGGGCAGGTGACTGTTTGGCGGGCTGGTTTTTGGCCGGGCTTTCGCGGGGTGTCTGCCCCGCAGTGGCCTTGGAAGATGCGGTATTGGCCGCGACGTTGTCTTGTGGCGCCAAGGGCGCACAAACGGCATATCCGACTTTGAAACAACTCAATCACGAAAAAGAAAAGAGGGCAAAATGACAGCTCCCGTAGTAATGCCGCCAAAAGACAATGCGCTTGAGCGTCTGTTTGGGGTCAAAAAGCCGATTATTGGTGTGATCCATTTGCAAGCCCTGCCGGGTGCGCCCCGCTACGATGGCGCACCTGTCCGTGAAATCTATGCTGCGGCTGTGAAGGATGCCAAGACGCTTGCTGAAGGCGGTGTCGATGGCATCATGATCGAGAATGCCGGGGATATGCCCTTCTCCCGTCCTGAAGATATCGGCTATGAGACAGTTGCCGGTTTGACGGCTGCTTGTGAAGCGGTGCGCGCAGCAGTGGATACTCCAATCGGGATTACCTGCGTTGCCAATGGCGCCATTCCGGGGCTTGCTGTCGCCAAGGCTGTCGGGGCCAAGTGGGTGCGAGTCAACCAGTGGGCCAATGCCTATGTGGCCAATGAAGGCTTCCTCAACGGTGCCTCTTCGCAGGCTCTGCGCTACCGAGCCAATATCGGTGCCAAGGATGTGGCAATCCTAGCCGACGTGCATGTGAAGTTCGGTGCACACGCGATCACGGCAGACCGCACGATCACGGAGCAGGCAACCGATGCAGAATGGTTCGATGCTGATGTGCTGATCGCCACCGGCCAGCGGACAGGGTCTCCAACCCAGCCGGAAGAAGTGGATCAGGTGCGCGCAGGCACTCACCTGCCAGTGATTGTCGGCTCTGGTCTTTCTCCCGAACAGGTGCCGGCCCTCATGTCTGTTGCCGATGGTGCCATCGTTGGTCAATGGCTGAAAAAGGACAATGTCTGGTGGAATCCGATTGATCCGGAACGGGTCGAGCGTCTGATGACTGCTGTCCGGAAGGCTCGCTGACATGAGCGCACTGACAGGCGATACGGATGTCTTTACGGCTGAAGGAGCAGACAGGGCGCGGGCCTGCGTGCTGTTTCTTGCGACCCGCCAGGACGATTTGCCGGGTATCTATGATGCCAGTCATGAAGCGGCGATCAACGGGGTTCTGGATGAGCTTGTGGCCGAGGGTTGGATTGTTTCGCAGCGCTGCGTTTTCGATCCAGAGGCTCCCAATGTTCCCATGGGCATTGATACCGGCTTTACTCATTCACATGATCTGGCAGGCGTGTTTGAAGCGCCAAGCCTTGATGCCGCGTTGGCGGGTACCGTTCGATTGGAAAAGGCTGGCTGGGTCCGCGCTTTCAAGACCGAATGGTTGATTGGTCTTCGAGAATTCTCACCCGTTTTCGGCAAGGGTGCCCATAGCGACCATGAATGGGCCTTTCTTGCTCTGTGGGAGTGGAATGACCAATGGTGTGAAGCCACGGTGGCTGAGCGGAATGACTATGATCTGGAGTGTGATGAAGCCTTCAAGGGCGATCTGGATCATGAGGTCAATATTTCGGGGCGCATGCGCTTCGATATCGCTCATCACTGGCATCATCTGGGCTATTGGGAAATTGCCGGGCCGGACGTTGCAGACAGTGCCATTCGTGGCCATGAGCGTGTAGCCGATTTCAAATTCACAACATCCCGACACATTGTCGGGCGCATTCGCCCACTCGGCGACCTGATCGCGCCCAAAAAGACTGAAGGAGAGGGTCACAATGTCTGATCATGCTCAAAAATCCGGTGCTGACTGTGCATGGCTGCATTATGCGCGCCCCCGTCCACACTGGTATCTGACAGCGCAAGCTGACAAGGATGCGCTTTGCGTTTCCTGGAACAGCATTCGCAAGGCTGCTACCGAGAAGGGCGCCGTTTCGCAGGGACGGTTCCATATTCGCGGTCAGCATGATTTTGAAACGGTTGAAATCTGGCGCTTTCCGAGCAGTCAGGCGGCGTACGACCATTGGCAGGCCCTTGTTGAAGCGCGTTACAGCGAATTCTTTGCCTTTTCGAACAATATCGGGCTTGAGATGGAGGATGCGGTGAAATGACCCAGCCTTTGCTTGAAGCCCGCAACATTCGCCGCACATTTGGCCATGTTCAGGCGTTGCGCGGTGTCGACTTCAAGGTCATGCCGGGTGAAATCGTCGCGCTTATTGGCGATAACGGCGCAGGCAAGTCGACACTGGTAAAAATCCTTTCCGGCGCTGATCAATTTGATAGTGGCGAATTGCTGATCGATGGTAAGCCGGTGCATTTCGGCTCCCCGCGTGATGCACAGGATGCAGGCCTTGCCACGGTCTATCAGGATCTGGCGCTGGCTCCTGATCTGCCACCGGCGGAGAACCTTTATCTTGGTCGCGAACTTGTCCGCTCAGGCCTGCTTGGCAGGCTGGGGGTTCTGGATCGCGTGACCATGCGAGAGCGGGCGGCAAAGGTCTTCACCGAGCTTGGCGTCAAGCTGAAGTCCCAGAATGTGGCCGTTGATACTCTTTCCGGCGGTCAGCGACAGTCGGTTGCCATTTCGCGAGCTGCCATGTGGGCGGAAAAAATCGTTTTTCTTGATGAACCCACTGCAGCCCTCGGTGTGGTGCAGACCGAGCGTGTGCTCGAGCTGACAAAGCGGGTGCGCGATAACGGTACCTCGGTGGTTCTGATCAGCCACAACATGCCGCAGGTGCTTGAAGTCGCCGATCGGGTGCATGTCTTGCGACTGGGCCAATCTGTTGCCGATCTCAACCCCAAGGATGTCACCGTCAACGACCTTGTCAGAGAAATGACCAGCGGTACCACGGAGAAGCAGTCATGAGCACAAGCCAAGATTTCAACATGCCGCAATCCAATGACGGCCGCATGCTGCGCCTTCTGGCCTCGGGCTGGATCTTTCTGCTGCTGCTGGTACTGATCTGCATTTTCACCGGCTTGCGCCCAAGTCAGTTTGCGTCTGCCTACAACATGCAGCAGCTGGCCATCAACGCAGCGCTCATTCTGGTGCTGGCAGCCGGGCAAACCTATGTGATCATCGCCGCCGGGATTGATCTGTCCATCGGCTCGGTGCTGGTTTTTTGTTCTGTCGTATCGGCACAAGTCATGCTGGCGCTTTCCGGCGACAGCGGCACGACTTTTGGCACCACCTCCGCCGGGTGGGGCGTGATCTTGATCGGCGTTTTTGCTTCGATCGTCACGGGTATTCTTTGGGGCCTTCTTAATGGCTTTCTGGTGTCTGTCGCCAAAATTCCGGCCCTGATCGTTACTCTCGGTACGATGGGTATGGCACTGGGCGGGGCCCAGATTCTGTCTGGCGGAGTGGATGTTCGGGCCATGCCGGAGTTGCTTGTAACCGAAATCGGGTCAGGCCGTCTGTTCGGCATTCCGGTTCTGGTATTGATCGCGGTTGTTTGTGTGATCGTGGCCGGATTGGTCTTGCGTTTTACCCGCTTTGGTCTGCATGTCTATGCCGTCGGCTCCAATGATGAGGGCGCGCGACGCAGCGGCATCAAGGTGACCCAACGCATGATGACCGTGTATGCCATTTCTGGTGCGATGGCCGGTATTGCAGCGGTCATGGCCAATGCACGCTTTGCCACCACGACCATCAATGGTCACGCCATGGACAACCTGACGACTATCTCGGCCGTTGTTCTGGGTGGAACCAGCCTGTTTGGCGGGTCGGGCGGTATTTTCGGCACCGTGATCGGTGTCTTCATCCCGATCATCTTGCTTAATGGTTTTGTTATTCTCGGAATTCCGCCCTTCTGGCAAACTGTTGCCATGGGTGCGGTACTGATCCTTGCCGTCTGGATCGACCAGCTCAAGAGACGGCTCAGAAAACGCGGGTAAACCGTGTCAAAAACCAAGCCTTCCAGAAAAGGAATAATCACCATGTTTACTAAAAAGATTGTCTCCGCGCTTGTCCTTTCAGCAAGCCTTGCCGCCTTGACCCTGCCTTCCCAGGCCGCAGACAAGGGCACTGTTTCCCTCGTCCTCGGCGTCAAGGGCAGCCCTTTCTATCAGGCCCTTCAGTGTGGCGCGATGGCGCGCGCTGAAGAGCTCGGCCTTGACCTCTCGGTCTCTGCTCCTGATCAGTTCGCTGCTGATAGCCAGATTCCGGTTGTCAATGCGGTAACGGCCACCAAGCCTGACGTTGCGGCCATCGTTCCCACCGACATGCAGGCGCTTATTCAGCCGATGAAAGAGCTGGCAGAACGCGGCACCAAGGTTCTCACCATTGATCAGACGATTTCCGACACCTCTTTTGTTGAAACGCAGGTTCTGACCGACAATGCGGAAGGTGGCAAGCTGGCTGCTGACGCCATGGCTAAGCTGATCGGCGAAAAAGGCAAGGTCATGGTTATCACCCAGCCTCCTGGCTCTCTGGCACAGGACGCCCGTACCTCCGGTTTCGAGGAAGAAATCAAGAAATTCCCGAATATCGAATATATCGGCCCGCAATATCAGTCTGATGATCCGCAGAAAGCGGCTGAAATCGTAACCTCCACCTTGTCTGCACATCCGGATCTGGCGGCGATCTTCTCTACCAACGACCAGGGTGCCATTGGCGCGATCACTGGTCTGCGTCAGGCTGGCGCTATCGGCAAGGTCAAGATGATTGCCTATGATGCTGCTTCCGCTGAAGTTGCTGCGCTCAAGAATGGCGCCATTCAGGCTCTGATTGCGCAGAACCCGGCAGCTGAAGGCGCAGCTGCAATGGATGCTGCCGTCGCTCTGATCGATGGCAAAACCCTTGATAAGGTGACCATGACCGAGATTGTTACGATCACGGCTGATCAGCCGGAACTGGCTGACAAATACGAGTATATTGCTAGCTGCATGTAAGCTAGGCAAAGGAAGCCGGTCGTTTCTCCCCTCTGACGGTCGGCTTCGCTTTTTCCAACAGTCCTCGCAGCCTGTTGTTCCTCTCCCCCTTGTCCACCTGTCAGGATAAGGGGGATTTTTTTGGAAAGGTGGCAGCCTCTAGCGAACCGAGCCACGTTCAACAAGCTTTACCGGGATGCTTCTGCGAGAGCTTGGTCCATTGGCAGGCCCCATCACCGCTTGCAGCGTTGCTTCAGTCAAGGCTGACAGGGATTGCCGCACCGTGGTCAAATCGTGAGAGGACCAGCCGGAAATGGGCGCATCATCAAAGCCGATGATGGATAGATCTTCAGGCACCGAAAATCCCAGCTCATGTCTGGCGGTGTTAAGGGCGCCCAGCGCCAGCTCGTCGCTCACGGCAAAGATGCCGTCTATGCCAGGACGGGCAAGAAGGGTCCGGGCGGCGTCCGCTCCGGTTTCATAACAATGGGGGCCTTCGCGCCATTGTGTGACTGCGACCCCGCTGCGATCCATTTCGGCAATGAAGGCTTCGGCACGGGCCCGTTTGGCATGGGTGCGTGAGGCGGACACCAGCACGGCCACATTTTGGCATCCTGCCTGTATGAGCCTGCGGGCTGCCAATCGTCCGCCCGTTGCCGAATCCGCTTCGATCATATCTGCATGGGCAACTGCGGCCGGCATCGTGCGGTTGATCAGGACCAACCGGGTTCCATTGGCCGCACAGATGCGAACCACTTCATCGGGCGCTGCGCCAGAAAGAAGCACAACGGTGCGTACCCGATATTCCAGCAGACGTTCGACGGATTTGGTGATGTCGCCATCCACCTGCGCCAAATTGACCAGAATGCACTGTAGGTCATGCTTACTCAAAGCGGCGCTCAAGGCATCGATCTGAGCGGAAATATAGGGGCTGGAGAGGTTTTTGCCCACAACCCCCACCAGATCGGAGCGGCTCATATGCAGCGTGCGGGCCAACAGATTGACTTTGTAGCCCAGCTCTTCTGCTGCCGCCATCACCTTGCGCCGTGTCTTTTCCGAGACGCTGGCCCCTGTGGTGAAGGTGCGCGAAACTGCCGAGCGGGACACGCCCGCCCGTTTGGCGACATCGGAAGCCGACACGAATTTATCGTTCATGGGCCTACCTGCTCATGTTCGGTAACAGTCTGTTGGACAGGACGTCATCGGCCAGAGCCATCATGCCGGGCAAGGGGTAGCTTTGCGGAAGGGCGCGAATGATTCGGATATGATCCAGAGCGTCTTTAAAGGAGGCGAATTGATCTGGGCAGAAAGCGGCCATCCAGAGTGCCAGAACCGTGACGGAGCGAGAGCGGCCACCCCGGCAATGAATGAGAATATTGCCGCAGTGATGCTGAGGGTAATGGGGCTTGCCTTCGATATAGCCATGCATCAGGCCTTGAAGTGTCATCACCGATGCTGCTAGCAGATGGGGGCTGTTGCCTGGCCCATCGATCATGCCGATCTGGTAGCGGCGGATTTCGGTTCCGTCGTCAAGGGTCAAATCCTGCGGGAAAATATTGATAGAGACATTGAGGCTTTCGGTGATATTGGCGCTCTGTAAGGCGTGGGCATCTTCTGCTGCGGGCAAATTGCCAAGGTAAAGCGCTTTGCGATGGGGGCCGAAATTCTCGATAATCGGAATCAACAGGGATTGCGCGTCTTCCATGGCTTCGGCTGCATCGACGTCGGTTGGCAAGCCATGGCGGGATGTCTTGTGCTTCAAAGTCTCAAATCTCCAATTCCCGCTTGAGGGCAAGACGGGGGCCGAGGCCGGATACCAGCTTCGGAGCGGTCGTAATATCAAGAAAGGCCGGTATGACCCGGTCTGCTCTGCATTGGTCGGCCCAGATGAGTATATCCCTGAGGCGCGGATGAACATTCCATGGCAACCATTGCGCACGCTTCTCCGCGATCAGCGGGAAGGCCGGGCTGCCTTTGGGGACATGGCTGGAGAAGAGAAAGCGAAATCCCTCTCGCTTGAGCAGGTCAGCCGACAGGCCTTCCTCGCCATTCGAGCCGGTTGTGACAATAACATCCTCGGGGTTGGCTGTCTCTGCGTCCACCACCGGAACCGTATGTCCCATGGCGATTTGGTATTCTTTGGCGATGATGGCTTCGGCCTTGACTTCATAGCCCGCTTGCCTGAGGGCGTGGACCATGTCTGCGCCCCGTCCGGCAGGAGGGCAACAGACCACGGCTCCGCCTTTTGCCTTAGCGATTATTTGCTGCTTTTGCTCTGTGAGCAGACTGTCCCGGTCGCCATAGGAGGCATCAATCAGCAGGGTTGCTGCGGGGGGCATCGGGTCCATGGGCATGCTGTCGGATTCTGCCGAGACGTCACCTGAATAGATGAAGCCGCCCAGATCAGTTGGCAGGTGAAACCAGACGCCGCCCGGCGCGTGGCCACTTTGGCCAACTGTCATGGGTATGCCCAGCAGATCGAACTGACCCTTTTGAGGAATTTCGCGGCGGTCAGCGGGCACTATGCCCGCGGGAATGTCATCAAAGCACCGTTTGGTGGCATAGACCGGGGGCATGCCCACTTCATCAAGGCGCAAAAGAGAGCCGATATGATCTTCATGGGCGTGGCTGAGACAAAGCGCATCCACCTTGCCGATGCTGGCAATGTCGGGATGCTCCCCCGGTTCGAGGCCATCGCCAAAATCGAACAGGATGCGACGCCCACCGATTTCGACAAGAAACAGGGCGGCACTTTTGCGGTTGAGGCCGCTGATAGCGATCAGTCGCGCCATGGCAGCACCCCCTTGGGCAGAAATTTGCTAAAGCACAGTGAAACCAGCATGAGGGACAGGATGAGCAGTACCATCAGGCAGCCCACTGCGGCGGCCAGGGTGGAGGAGCCAGCTTCTTCGAGGAAAATGATCATCGGCCCAATGGTCTGAGCGCGGGAAGAGACCAGCAGTACAGAAGTCTGGATTTCGTTGATCGCCGTCATGAAGACAAGGATTGCGGCTGCTGCTGCAGAAGGCGCAAGCACTGGCAGGACGATATCCCGAAGGCGTGAAAGGATACCCGCACCCGCAATCTGGGCTGCTTCGTTGAGCGAGCGGTCCACCTGCGCAAAGCCGCCTAGAATGGGACGCAGGGCGAGGGCGAGATAGTTGGACAGATAGGCGGCAAAGATGACCCAAATGGTGCCATAGATGCTGACATTGACGAGGGGCAACGGGCGCAGAAAAAACAGGATCATGGCCACGCCGATGATGATGCCGGGCAGGGCATAGGCCAATTCGGAAGCCAGATGCAGAAGTTTGGACAAGAACCCCGTGCGCCAGACGAGAAAATAACCAAGGGCGATGGAAACGGGAATGAGAATGAACACCGTCAGTCCGGTGAGCATGAAGCTCGTGGCAAAGGCCTCGCGAATGCCTTCATGGCGAAACAGTGCATTGTTGAAATTTTCAAAAGTTAGGGTGTCCAGTGTGAGGGGCTGGCCATAGCCGCGCACCAGTGCCGAACCAGCAAGAGAGGAGAGAGGCAGCACCAACACCGCTGCCAGATAGCCCCATGCCAGAGTGGCGACGGGCCAATGCCAGCGGCCAAGGGAAAGGCGCAATGTGATGCTGGCGCCGTCAACCCGCTGGTCGCCCTGTCGACCCAGCCATCCGGTGATGGTCATGCCGATGATGGTGAGCACGGCAAGCAACAGGGCCAGAAGCGCCATGTCATTAAGGGCCGAGGGACCATAGCTGTTCAGGCGACGGTAAATCATTGTGATGAGGGTTGGCACGCGGGCGGGAATGCCCAGCATGGCCTGAATGCCGAAATTACCGATGGAGGAGACAAAGGCCAGTGCGGCTCCGGCGAAGATGCCGCTGCGCACGAGTGGCAGGATAATGTCCAGAACCACGGGCAGAGGCTTTGCGCCAGCGCTTTGGGCCGCTTCGAGCAGATTGGCTGGCACCCGTCTGAGGCTTGCGCGCACGGAAAGAAAGACCAGCGGCGCGTTATAGAGCCCAAGCAAAAAGATGATGCCACCAGACGAATAGAGCGGATGACGCATACCAGGCTCAAGGGTCAAGCCAAGAGGAGCAAGCAATGGGCTGGCGGGGGAGAATGACTGCACCCATGCAAGGGCTGTTACCTGCGGCGGGATCATCAGCGGCAGGACAAAGCCGAATACCCACGCGGTACGGGCCTTCATGTCCGTCATGCCGACCAGCAGGGCAGCGAGTGTGCCGATAACAGAGGCCAGAAGTGTGGAGGTGATGGAAATCCAGATGGTGTTGCCGGTTGCCTGCAACACGCGACGGCCACCCAGAATGTGGGTGATTCTCTCCAGATCCAGAGAGCCATCGGTAAAGAAGGCGGCATAAACAAGTCGTCCCAGCGGCGCGATAGAGAGCAGGCCGACAAACAGGGCAAGACAGATGATCAGACGCATCTCGCCACTGAGCTTGAGACGCGAAAGGCGGAACGCCCGCTCGGGGCGCTCCTGTTCTACTGCGAGGTCTGACACGCGCTTACATTCCGAAGATGTCTGCGAATTTGGCACGAACTTCTTCGTTCGCTTTCACAGCTGCATCGACATCATAGCCGAGCAGTTTCATGGAAGAGAGAGCCGGGAAGCCTTCTGGGCTTGCAACGTCGGACAGCAAAGGCAGGTTGCCCTGTTTGGAAACCAGTTCCTGACCTTCCTTGGAAAGCAGGAAGTCGACGAATTTCTTGGCTTCGGCAACATGCTTGGTGTTTTTGAGGATAGCAACCGGTTCGCCGATGAAGGAGACGCCGTCTTCCGGAGCGATATAGTCTACCGGAGAGCCTTTTGCTTTGGCGCGCAGGGCGTTGGCATCAACGATGATGGCATATTTGGCCATGCCGGACGCAACAGCCTTGGTTGCCGGGCCGTTGCCGCCTTCCGGAGCGATGTCGAGGTCGGCAAGACCTTCATAGAAACTCCAACCGATGGAGTCCTGATTGATCAGGGTATGCAGATGATTGAGAGCGGCGCCGGAGTAAAGCGGGCTCGGTACGGCGATCTGACCACGGTTTTCTTCGGTCAGCAGGTCAGCCCATTTCTTGATAGGCTTGGCGCTGTTGGTGTTGTAGGCGATACCGGTGGTGATGGCCTTGGTGCCGAAATAGGTCATGTCCTTGTCGTAAGCCGCCTTGTCATAGGCAGCGACCGGGGCCTCGGGATAGGCCAGCAGCTGATCCTGAGCTTTCAGCAGGCCGAGGTTGATCGGGTCGGCAACCAGCAGAATGTCGGCCTGAACCTGACCGGCTTCGATTTCGGCGCGCATCACATTCATCAGGGCGGAGGTGCCGTTGCGGGTCCAGTTGACCTTGATATCCGGATTGGCTTTTTCAAAAGCATCAACGGTTTCCTGAGCCTGCTCGGGAGCCTGGCTGGTGTAAAGCGTGATGGTGGTTTCAGCGTGCGCTGCGGTTGCTGCCATAAGGGCCAGAGCAGCCAGAGTAAGGGTACGCATAAGGGAAGTCCTTGAATGATTAGGTGAGTTTGAGAGAGGGGATTAAGCAAATTGTGGGTCGGGTAAGACCCATCCATCGTTAAGGGCGATGGACACATGTTGTCCCTGCTCGATGGAGAAGGGAGGTGCAACATTCAGGGTGAGCGAGACATCGGGTGCCGGGACGGGGGCGACCTCGGCACGCAGATGATCGCCGCGATAGGTCAATCGCTTGACGGTGGCCGGAATGCCTTCTTCTTTGGCCGTCGCAAGGGATAGATCGGACGGATGGAATGAAATGCGGGCCTGCGAGCGGGCGCTGGCCGAGTTGGCACAGCGCAACCGGATGGGTTTGCCAAACAGGTTGGCATGGGCCATACCGTCATCGCTCGGGGTGAGATTGGAAACATCCATCAATTTGCCTTCACCAATGAAACCGGCAACCATTTCGTTGCTTGGCTCGAGGTAAAGCTTGCTGGGGGTGGCAAACTGAGCGATGCGGCCCTTGTCCATGACGGCGACGCGATCGGCCAGCGCCAACGCTTCGGACTGGTCATGGGTGATGTAGAACATGGTTGCGCCCGAGCGCTGATGGAAACGGGAGAATTCCTCTTCCAGCGTGGCGCGCAAGTGGACATCAAGGTTGGCGAGCGGTTCATCAAGCAGCACCACTCCGGCCTGCATGGCCAGACAGCGGGCCAGAGCTACACGCTGACGTTGCCCGCCGGACAGATCTGCCGGTCTACGATTGGCCAAGCGGTCGAGCCCCACCAGTTCGAGCACATCTTTCGTCCGTTGGGTGCGCTCGGTCCGGGACATGCCCTTGACCTTCAGGCTGTAGGACACATTCTGCTCAACGCTCATATGAGGCCATAGGGCGTAATTCTGGAAAACCACGCCGATGCCACGCTCTTCTGGCGAAAGATGAATATCGCGTCCGGAAAGGCAGCGGCCGTCCACATGGATTTCGCCCTTGTCCAGCTTTTCAAATCCGGCCAGCGTACGCAGCAGGGTTGTCTTGCCGCAGCCGGATGGGCCGAGCACCGCAACGAATTCGCCTGATTTGATGGAGAGTGATATGTCGCGCAAGACTTCGGTTTTGCCGAATGATTTGTGAATGCCGGTGATTTCAATAGCGCCCATCGGGAAGGTCCTATTTGGTTTGCACAGCTGTGCAATGGAGTTGGCGGCACTATGGTTGGGCTTTGCGAAACTTTCTTTTCGATTTCATGTCACTTTTGTGAAATCGCTGGTGAAGGAACTTATGCTATTGTTTTAAATGGGTTTTATAGAATAGTTCGCTGTCCAAAAAGCGGGCGTGCAGAAGAAAATGACGTTGGAGCAAGGGGGAAAGCGTTTGGGTTAAGCCGGTGACTTGCGTTATCATGATGTTGACCAACCCCGCACGCCCCACCCGATATAGAAGGACATCCCTTTGGCAGATCCGCATATCAAATCTGAAATGGACTGGCTCGACTATGTTTCCGTGATTCTATATCGGCTGGGCTTTGTTCTGGCCGCGCCGTCCATCGCGCTTTTGCCCTGGCAGACTGCTTATCCGGTCCAACAGCTCTGCTTTGTTGCTGCCACGATGTGTGCCAGCAGCCTGCATATTTATATGAAGCCCTATCGATTGACTTTGCAGGGAGCGACATGGGTTGGGCTACTCTGTGCGATGCTGGGCTTTCCGCTGATTGGTCTTGGGGGATGTTTCATCACGCTGGGCGGGCTTTGCTTTAAGGAATATTTCTGCTTCAAGGTGCCCGGTTTGCCAGCGCAGCCGCTTTTACTGGCTGCATTGTGGTTTGCTCTGGCGCTTGATGCTGGACCCATTGCCCAGATTCTGGCGGGTATTTCGGCGCTTCTGTTTCTTGTCGTCAGCATTGCCAAATGGCGCATGCCGCTGCATTTCGATATTGGCGATAAAAGCAAATATGAGGTTTGAAGCCGCAAACCCTACGGAAATTTAATTTTCCGCACTTGTTCATAGACAAATTTTCGCCATATCCGGGGCCTTGGTAAGATCTCGCGAGGATGGCATTGATCTGCCATGATCCGGGGATGCAAAACCGGGGACATAGGGATGAGCGAGACGTTGGGAAAAGGGATGAGGGCCGATCGTCTGAACAACCAGAAAGCTGTCTGGTTGCGCGGGCTGCTTGGTCTCTTTCTGGCCTTCCTGCTTCTGTTCTCCTCGTCCTTCCAGTCTGATGCCGCCAGCCTTGGCAAGCTGCAATGGCTGGGCGCGAAACAGGTCAGCAGCTTTCAGGATCAGCTTTATGCGCGTCCTGTCGCCGATGTGGAGGTACGTGAAGACCTTCAAGACGGGATGGGGCAGTTCGTCCCCGTTGACAAGGCCACCCTCAAACATCCCGATCCCGTTTTCCTCAAATTGGCGCGTATCTGGCTGGAACTGTCCATTGATGGCAGTCCGTCCAATGTCAAACCTTTCGGCCGAGGTCCTCCTCTTCCTGTAAAAGCCTGAACAATCATTCGCTTGGTTTGTTGTCCTGGCGCATTGTCACCCTTGTGAGGGGCTTGACATCGCAAATGCGCAAGACAGGGCATTGATGCCCGGCTGAGCGGATTTTCATCCATACCTTTACAGACTTTTACAAGGAAGATTTCCGATGAAATCTCTGGCAAAAAGCGCAAGTTTCGCGCTGCTCGGGGCCGCTATGGCCATGACTCCGCTTCTCTCTTCCCATGCCCTGGCCGAAGCCTTCACCCAACCGGCCAATGGTCCGGCCATCCATGGTTTCTGGCTTACCGCCGATCACCCTGACGTGGCGGTATCTGCGGGCAAAAAGGTATCCATTCCGCTATCCCTTCTCAATGCACTAGACAATCCTGTGCGCACCAAACTGGCTGTTAAGGGCCTGCCGGAGGGGTGGACCTATTCCATTAAGGCGGGGGGGACGGATGTTACCTCTGCGATGCCTCTTCCCAATGAAATTGATAATCTGACGCTCAAGGTTGATCCGGCCAATGATGCCGAGAAGAAGACCTACAAGTTCGAGGTGGATGCCATCGCCAATGGCGATCAGTTCAAGCTGCCTTTGAGCGTTGCCATTGCGGACATTCCGCTTGGGGATACAACGCTTGTGCCCGAATTGCCCGCGCTGCATGGCACGGTCAATACCAGCTTTCAATATAAGATGAAGCTGACCAACGGTTCCAACCACGACACTCTGTTCAACCTGTCCGCCGATGCGCCTGCCGGTTTCATGGCGACCTTCAAGAAAGGCTATGGCAACGAGGAAATCACCGGCATTCCGGTGAAGGCAGGTGCGACCGAATCGGTCACCATGACCATCAAGCTCAATCATGACGTGGCCGAGGGCGATTATCCGATCGAGGTAGCCGCCGTTGCCGGGCCGGATGATCCCGCAGCCAAGGCCAAGGTCAGCCTCAAGGTCAGTGGCTCTCCCAAATTGCTGCTAAGCGGTCCAAACGACCGATTGAGCGGGCAGGCCACCGCTGGTTCGGAAACGACCTTCCCGTTTGTGCTGGTCAATAACGGAACGGCAGCTGCCAACAAGGTCACTTTGAGCGCAACCTCGCCAAGCGGCTGGAAAGTGTCTTTTGATCCCAAGGAACTGGCCAAGCTGGATGAAGGCAAGACCCAGAATGTGAATGTGAAGATCGAGCCATCCAGCAAGGCAATCGCCGGTGACTATATGGTTCACATCCGCGCCAAGGCTGACGGGGTGTCCAAAGAGGTCGATTATCGCGTGACCGTTGAAACCTCCACCATGTGGGGCATCATCGGGGTCGGTATCATCGCCATTGCCGTGATCGTTCTGCTCGGCGCTATCTTCCGGTATGGTCGCAGATGAGTAGACCGGTTGTTGAAGCCGTAGGCCTTACCAAGCGCTACGGCGCATCCACTGTCGTTGACGGAGTCAACCTTGCGGTGGATGAGGGCGAAATTGTCGGTTTGCTCGGCCCCAATGGGGCGGGCAAGACGACAACCATTCTGATGCTGATCGGGCTAACTGAGCCCAGCGCCGGCTCTGTGCGGGTGCTGGATCTGGATCCATTGCGTGATCCGTTGGCGGTGAAGACACAGGTTGGCTATCTGCCCGATTCTGTGGGCTTTTATGATGGCATGACCGGGTTGGAAAATCTGCGTTATACCGCTCGCCTCGGTGGCATTGATGTCAGTGAGATAGATGACCGCATAATGACCGCGTTGCAGCAAGTGCATCTGGATCATGTTGCCAACAAGCGTGTTGGCACCTATTCGCGTGGTATGCGCCAACGTCTGGGCCTTGCCGAGCTGGCGATGCGGCAAATTCGGCTGGCGGTGCTGGACGAGCCCACGTCCGGGCTTGATCCGCGCTCGACCGATGAATTGCTCGATCTGATTCGTGCCTTTGCTGCGGATGGGATGACCCTGCTCATCTCCTCGCATATGCTCGATGTGGTGCAATCCATCTGCACGCGTGTCGCCTTGTTCAACAAGGGGAAGATCGGCTTCATGGGGTCAGTGGAAAAATTCACCAATGATGTTGCAGGCGGGTCCTTCCAGATCGATGTGGCAGCCCGGAAGATCGATTTGAGCGCTTGTGTCGATATCATCCCTGCTGTCGGAGCTGTCGATCATCGTGACAAGGAACACTGGATGGTGTCTGCGACGCATGATGTCAGGCCGGAGCTGGCCCGGATGATCACCGAACATGGGGGCGACCTTTTGTCTTTGCAGGCCCATCGGGCAAGCTTGAGTGAAGCCTATAATCGCTTCTTCCTCGATATCGAGCAAAAGGAGATACAGCAATGAAAAGGAAAGGATCTCCTCTTACAGGCGTTGCCTCGATTGCGCTCAAAGAGGCCGCCGATCACATGACCAGTGCCCGCATGCATCTGATTATGATGCTGGTTCTGCTGACCGCTATTGGTGCGGTCTATGCGGCTATCGGTCAGATCAAGACAACCACGGCGCAGGACGCGTTCCTGTTCCTCAAACTGTTTACTGTGGCCAAGGCGCCATTGCCGTCTTTCTCATCCTTCATGGGCTTTCTGTTGCCGCTACTGGCAATCGCCCTCGGGTTTGATGCGGTCAATGGTGAGTTCAGCCGGCGCACCATGAGCCGCATTCTGGCGCAGCCGATCTATCGCGATGCGGTGCTGTTCGGCAAGTTTCTGGGTGGGCTGATGGTGCTGGCCATCGCACTTGTCACCTTGTGGCTGTTGATGGTCGGGCTGGGTATTCTGTTTCTCGGTTTGCCTCCTTCCGGCGCTGATGTGGCGCGGGGGCTGGTCTATCTGGCTGCCACCCTGTTCTATACCGGGGTGTGGCTGGCTTTGGCATTGGCCTTCTCGACGCTTACCCGCTCTCCGGCGACATCAGCATTGGCGGCCCTGTCTGTGTGGTTGATCTTCACGATCTTCTGGCAGATGATCACGCCATTGCTCGCAAGCGTCATTTCGCCGATCAATCCTTATGATCCGATGACGATGCTGGCCCAGTTCCACACCCAGCAGTCTCTGGCCCGCATTTCGCCAGCCATCCTCTATGGGGAAACAGCCACCATGCTGCTTGATCCGACCTCACGCTCGGTGGGGCCGATCTTCATGTCGCAATTGCAGGGTGCCCTCATCGGCTCGCCCCTGCCGACGATGCAGAGCATCAAGATTATATGGCCACAGATCGCTGGCCTGATAGCCGGCATGCTCTTCATGTTTACGCTGGCTTATGTCAGCTTCCAGCGACAGGAAGTGCGCTCGTAAAGAGGGCTTATTGATCACAACGAGAAAAGTGTCTGCCGCCGGGTCTCCTGACGGCAGATGTGTTTCTGGCCCATGGTGCGGACAAACAATTGGTCATGGCATGAGTAGTTTTCGTTTATTGCAATGGGGCGTGAAAAGCGTTTAACTCGACGCGGAGTGTTCTGATTGCGCCTTGGGTTTCAAGTCTCTGTCGCGATTGCATGCTACATTCATAATGGTTGCCGTGGTTTGGGTGATTGCCAAAATTGCCCACAATACCAAGGAAACATCATCGTCTTTATCGGTTCGGTCCCATGGCTTCTGCCTGTTTGCTGTCTGTTTTTAGCATCTCTAAGGGTGAAGCCCCATTTCCTCCCCATGGATGGGGCCTCGAAACGACTCTTCTGGTTAAGAAATTTCAAGGATAGATAAATGAAATCATTCGGTTATGCGGCTCACTCTGTCGGAAGTCCGTTAGAACCCTTTTCGTTCGAGCGACGGGATCTCAGAAACAATGACGTCGCCATGGACATTCTCTATTGCGGTGTGTGCCACTCGGATTTGCATTATGTGAAGGATGATTGGGCCAAAACCGTTTACCCATGCGTTCCCGGCCATGAAATTATCGGGCGTGTCACGGAAGTTGGTTCAGGTGTTTCCAAGCATAAGGTTGGCGATATTGTTGCGGTTGGCTGCATGGTGGATAGCTGTCAGGAATGTGATCAGTGCAAGAAGGATCACGAGCAATATTGCCGTGAGGGCTGGACGGGCACCTATAACGCGCCGGACCGTCAGACAGGTGACCTTACACAAGGGGGCTATTCCAACAATCTTATCGCCCGTGAAGAATTTGTGCTGACCGTGCCGGATGGGCTCGACATCAGCAAAGCTGCGCCGCTGCTCTGCGCCGGTATCACCACTTATTCTCCCTTGCGTGAATGGAATGTCGGGCCGGGCTCGCGCGTTGGTGTTGTCGGGATGGGCGGCCTTGGCCACATGGCCATCAAGCTGGCTCATGCGATGGGGGCCATTGTTACCGTCATTTCCCGCTCGCCCGACAAGCAGAAAGATGCCGAAGCTCTCGGGGCGCATAATTTCCTTGTCTCCAAGGATGCAGACCAGATGGCAGCCTATGCCAATGGCTTTGATCTGATCATCGACACGGTTCCGGTCAAGCATGACGTCAATCCGTATCTGCCGCTGCTCGATATTGACGGCACGCTCTGCCTGGTTGGCCAGATTGGTCCTTTGGAAGAGCTGACAACTCCCTTCATGATCCGTGGGCGCCGTCGGGTAGCCGGTTCGATTATCGGTGGCATCAAGGAAACGCAGGAATGCCTCGATTTCTGTGCCCGTTTCGGTATCCATCCGGAAGTCGAGATGATCAATATTCAGGACATCAACACCGCTTACGAACGCCTTGAACGCTCTGATGTTCACTATCGTTTCGTCATCGATATGAAAAGCCTTCAAGCTTAGGAAGCCTGTTGCGAGGCAGCGGTCGCCTCGCTCTTTCATTGGACGCTAAATACGGCCCTGTGCAGGAATGCTCAGGGCTCTTTTTATGCCAGCTGAAGCATGGCCCGTTCCATATCGCCAGAGAGGAGAAATTTCTTGACGGTCGGTGACAACAGACGCGAACGGGGTGACAGAATTCCGCACCGTTCCAGCATGGCGCGCTTGTCCGGATTCGTGCCCAGATAGCGCCAAATCATGCGCGTCGCATAGGGCATATTCTGGTTTCGCCATGAAATGCCGGTGCATAGGCCCTTGAGGTAGAGCTGCTGATGCTCCTGAAAGGGCAGGAGGATCGTCTGGGTGATGATCGGTTCACCCATCGAGGCGGTTTCGACAACAAAGATGCGGTCGCGCAAATAGGACGCCTTGCCATTATATTTGGTGAATTGCTTGATCTCCAATTCCACATTGCGGATGCGCTCGATTGATTTTGAGATCACCAGTCCATCGCGTTCTTCCAGATGACTGCAGGAGCAAACCACATTTCCGGGCCAGGACAACGACACATGGTAGGTTTGAAAAAAGCCCAGATGATGTCGCAGAGCTCTGATGTCGCCCGGAAAGCCCTCATTGATGCGGTCCTTGCCGATTGTGCCTTTTTGAGCCTTTTCAAAACGGCCGGCAAAAACCGATGGCACGGTATGAAAGTCGGACGGGTGCAGCGAAAAATACCGTGCTATTCTGGTCAGGTTGTAGGCAGACGGATGGGACGTGCCGTTGATATATCGATTGAATTGCTGCCGATTGAGGCCGATATCGCGGCAAATTTGCGAAACGGATTTTTTCTGGCTGCAGGCATAGCGAAGATTTTCAATGAAGTTACTGGTTTCCACGTATGAAACTGTCCAAGTCTGTCGTTTTTAATCGAATAGTGCGTAAAGTAGCATAAAAAAGCTTAAAAGTGCGAAGTTGTTTCTTGCCTTTCAGACTTTTAGGTTACTGGCAATCAGAGTGCGTATTCGGCTGGCCCAATATTCGGAGCCCTTTCTGCCATACGCATCCAAAGCGTTTCGCTTTCTACTATCACCCCCCGCGTAGCCTTTGCGTGGATGTTGGTGTGATCAAGATTATGTTCCGTCGTTAGCAAAAAGAGTGAATGATTATGACAAAAAGACCTTCCATTGACCCAATCCTGCCTAATAGCCTGTCTCGCCGCCAGTTTCTGGGAGCGACAGCTGCTGCAGGGTTCGCCATGACGGCTTCGGGTCTGATTGTTCCCAATTCAGCAATGGCTGCCGAAACGCCAAAAAAAGGGGGCAACCTCAAGCTGGGCATTAAAGGGGGCGCGGCGACTGATGTGCTTGATCCTGCTGCCGCTGCGGGCACGGTTTCTTTCCTGTGCAACCATCTTTGGGGCGACAAGATCGTGGAATCCGATCCCGAGACCGGTGCGCCGTTGCCCGGGTTGGCTGAATCTTGGGAATCATCGGCTGATGCGTCTGTCTGGACCTTCAAGATCCGCAAGGATGTTGCCTTCCATGATGGCTCTAGCATGAGCGTTGCCGACCTTGTTGCAACGCTCAAGCGCCATACCGACGAGAAGTCCAAATCCGGTGCGCTGGGCTTGCTGCGTTCAATCAAGACGGTTGAAGACAAGGCCGGCGATCTGGTGATCACTTTGTCTGAAGGCAATGCCGACCTGCCATTGCTGCTGACGGATTATCACCTGATGGTGCAGCCAAACGGCGGCTATGATGATCCGAATGCGGCGATTGGTACGGGCGCTTTTACGCTTAAGAGCTATGAGCCGGGCATTCGTGCAACCTTTGAGAAAAACAAGAATGACTGGCGCGATGACCGTGGCCATGTGGACAGCGTCGAAGTGATCGTGATGAACGACAACACCGCGCGTATCGCAGCGCTGTCGTCCCGTCAGGTGCATTTCATCAACTTTGTTGAGCCAAAGACCATCAAGCTGCTGGAACGCGCGCCGCATGTGGATATTCTGCAGACGCATGCCAAGGGCTATTACAGCTTCCAGATGTTCTGCGATACGGCTCCATTTGATAATAACGACCTGCGTCTTGCCATGAAATATGCCATTGACCGGCAGGAAATTCTGGACCGCATCGTCGGTGGCTATGGCTCTCTGGGCAATGACTATCCGGTCAACAGCACCTATCAGCTGGCACCGGACGATATTGAACAGCGCATGTATGATCCTGAAAAGGCTGCCTTCCACTATAAGAAGTCTGGCCATGATGGTCCTGTGCTTCTGCGCACGTCCGATGCCGCCTTCCCGGGCGCTGTGGACGCTGCCGTGCTCTATCAGGAACATGCCAAGAAAGGTGGCATCAATATCGAAGTGAAGCGTGAGCCGGCCGATGGCTACTGGTCCAACGTTTGGAATGTGAAGCCATTCAGCGCCACCTATTGGGGTGGTCGTCCGACGCAGGATCTGCGTTATGCGACCTCTTATCTCTCCAGCGCAGACTGGAATGATTCCCGCTTCAAACGGGATGATTTCGACAAACTGCTTCTGGAAGCCCGCGCCGAGCTGGATAACGACAAGCGCAAGGCGCTTTATCGTCAGATGGCTGTCATGGTGCGCGATGAAGGCGGCAGTATCATTCCTGTTTTCAATGACTTCCTGAATGCATCGGCCAAATCCATGAAGGGCTTCGTGCATGATATCGGCAACGATCTTTCCAACGGCCAGATTGCAAGCCGTGTCTGGCTTGACGCCTGATTCCGGATTGTCGGAATGAAAAATTGGGGCCGTGGAACGCCACGGTCCTTCTCTTGCTGAAAACAAAAGAAGGTCTCCTATGACCCCTCAATCACTTTTCCGGCCATTTGTCGCCTTTTCGCGGCAGTTTCCTTTGGCTGCGAATATCCTGCGTCGTCTGTTGTTGTCCTTTGTGTTGCTATGGGCTGTAACAGTCATGATTTTTATTGGCGTTGAAGCCCTGCCGGGTGATTTTGCCACCACCTATCTGGGACAATCGGCAACCCCCGAGGCGGTTGCAAACATTCGCTCCGAGCTCGGGCTCGATCAGCCTCTTCTCACCCGCTATGTCACCTGGTTGGGAGATGCGGTGAGCGGCGATTTCGGCAATTCCTGGGCTAGTGGCCAATCTGTGAGCGAGCAGATTGGCAAACGCCTTGGAAACTCACTGTTTCTTGCTTTCTTTGCTGCACTGGTGGCTGTCCCCCTTTCGGTTGGGCTGGGACTGCTGGCGGTGCGCTACCGCAATCGGATACCCGACAAGATCATCAATATCTTTTCTCTCGCCGCCGTGTCGCTGCCCGAATTTTTCGTCGGCTATTTGCTGATCATGGTATTCGTGGTGACCTTCCCCACGGCGATTTTCCCGTCGACCGTCTATGACGGCATGGATTTTCTTACTCGGCTCGAGGCCATTGCGCTGCCTGTTGCCACGCTGGTGCTTGTTGTGCTGGCCCATATGATGCGCATGACGCGGGCCGCGATCATTCAGGTCATGTCGTCCGCCTATATGGAAACGGCTGAGCTCAAGGGGCTCGATGGTCTCCGGATCATCATCAAGCATGCAGCGCCCAATGCGCTGGCGCCGATCATCAATGTGGTGGCGCTCAATCTGGCTTATCTGATCGTTGGTGTGGTCGTGGTTGAAGTGGTCTTCGTTTATCCAGGCATGGGCCAATATATGGTGGACGCGGTGACCGTGCGTGACCTGCCGGTGGTGCAGGCCTGCGGCCTGATCTTTGCGACCATCTATATCGCGCTCAACATGACCGCCGATATTCTCGCCATTATCGCCAATCCACGTTTGAGGCACCCACGATGAGACTGAAAGATATACCCATTTCGGTGTGGATTGGCATGACAGGCATTATCGTTGCCCTCATCTGCGCCTTTTTTGCACCTTGGATCGCCCCCTATGGCGAAACGGAAGTTGTCGGTGACGTCTGGGCGCCGGCGTCAGATCAATTTTTCTTTGGGCTGGACAATCTGGGCCGGGATATTCTCTCGCGCATGATTTTTGGCGCGCGGACGACTTTGTTTGTCGCTTTCTGTGCGACGCTGTTGTCCTTTACGCTGGGCATCGTGATGAGCTTTATCGCGGCGACCAACAGAGGCTGGATCGATCTTGGCCTGTCGCGCTTCAATGACTTGATGATGTCAATTCCCACGCTGATTTTTGCGCTCGTGGTGCTGGCAACTCTGCCCCAGAATATGCCGACGCTCATCATCGTCATGGCGGTTCTGGATAGTACCCGTGTGTTCCGTCTTGGGCGAGCCGTGGCGCTGGATGTCGCGGTCATGGATTTTGTTGAAGCGGCGCGCCTGCGCGGCGAGGGAACGGCTTGGGTGATCCTGCGGGAAATTCTGCCAAACACGCTGTCGCCGCTGCTGGCCGAATTCGGTTTGCGCTTTGCCTTTGCCATTCTGTTTGTTTCCACCCTGTCCTTCCTTGGGCTTGGCATCCAACCACCCACCGCAGACTGGGGCGGCATGGTCAAGGATAACAAGGATGGTATCATTTTCGGCATTTCCGCTGCCTTGGTGCCCGGTGCGGCCATCGCCATTCTGACCATTTGCGTCAATCTGGTCGTTGACTGGCTGCTCAGACGAACTTCCAGCCTGAAAGGAGGGCGCGGCGATGCCTGAGCTTCTTGAAGTCAAAGACCTCAAAATCGAGGCGACCAGTTATCCGCCGGGGGAAGATCCTGTCCGCATCACCATTGTTGAGGGAATCAATTTCACCCTCGAAAGGGGCAAGGTGCTGGGGTTGATCGGGGAATCCGGTGCAGGCAAATCCACCATCGGCCTTTCCGCGCTTGCCTATGGGCGAGGCGGGGTTGAGATCACCGGCGGCCAGGCCTTGCTGGATGGAGAAGATCTGCTGGCCATGAACCGCAAGGAAATTCGCGCGATTCGTGGCGCCAAGGTCTGTTATGTCTCGCAGTCGGCGGCAGCCTCCTTCAATCCGGCTCACCGGATCGGGGATCAGGTGATTGAAGCCAGCCTTCGGCACAAGCTGATGACAAAAGCTGAGGCGCGTGAAAGAGCCGCCTATCTGTTTGATATTCTGGGGCTGCCTGAGCCGGAAAGCTTCGGCAAACGCTATCCGCATCAGGTGTCTGGTGGCCAGTTGCAAAGGGCCATGACGGCCATGGCGCTCTGTTCCCGGCCAGATCTCATCGTGTTTGATGAGCCGACTACGGCTCTTGACGTGACCACGCAGATTGACGTGCTGGCGGCGATCAAGCTGGCCATCGAGAAGACAGAAACTGCAGCGCTCTACATCACCCACGATCTGGCTGTTGTGGCGCAGGTGTCCGATGACATCATGGTGCTGCGTGATGGTGCCATGGTGGAATATGGTCCGACCGAGCAGATCATCGAACAGCCCGAGGAAGACTATACCCGGGCGCTTGTCAATGTGCGCAGCATCAAGCATCAGGAAGCGGCTGATCAGAAGCGAAAATATTTCGAGATGAGCGGTATTCACGCAGCCTATATCGGCGGCGTCAAGGTGCTCAATGATGTGTCGTTGCATGTGCCGAAAGGCCAGACTCTGGCGATCGTGGGCGAATCCGGCTCCGGTAAATCAACGCTGGCCCGCGTGGCTACAGGTCTGCTTCCACCCATGGCGGGAGAGGTGCGCATTGAAGGTGAGCCACTGCCTGCCGCACTTAAGCAGCGCTCACGGGAACAGCTGCGTCGCTTGCAATTGATCTATCAGATGGCCGATACGGCCATGAACCCCCGTCAGACTGTGGGGCAGATCATAGGGCGTCCGCTTACCTTCTATGAGGGGGTCAGGGGCGCTGAACGTGACAGGCGTGTTCAGGAATTGCTCGATCAGATTGAGATGGGTGAAGGTTATATTGACCGCTATCCGGCCGAGCTATCCGGTGGCCAAAAGCAGCGGGTGGCAATTGCCCGGGCTTTGGCGGCCAAACCGGAAATCATCATTTGCGATGAACCGACCTCTGCTCTCGATCCATTGGTAGCGGACGGGATTCTGCATCTGCTGCTCGATCTGCAGAAGAAAAAAGGGCTTTCCTATATTTTCATCACCCACGATATCGCGATCGTTCGCGCCATCGCCGATAGCGTCGCGGTGATGTATCAAGGCGAACTGGTTCGTTTCGGACCCAAATCGGAAGTTCTGAGCCCGCCATTTGATGACTATACCGATCTGTTGCTCAAGTCTGTTCCGGAAATGCATCTGGGCTGGCTGGAAGAGGTTCTTGCCACGCGCAAAATCGAATCTGCTGGCAACTGATGGTATGAAGCCAGCCTTGGCTTCGTACACAATATACATAGAATAGAAAGCAATATTATGGAAAAACGAAGCTTTTCCGTCTCTGAGGACGTTTGGATCACGCTGAAGGATGGCACTCGTCTTGCCACGCGCATCTGGATGCCGGAAGGGGCTGAGAAGGACCCTGTGCCCGCAGTTCTCGAATTTCTTCCTTATCGCAAGCGGGATGGAACCTCGCCGCGTGACGAGAGCACTTATCCGGTCTTTGCCGAAGCTGGCATCGCCGGAGTGCGCGTTGATATTCGCGGCTCGGGCGAATCCGAGGGTGTGATCGATGGGGAATATACCCCGCGTGAATTGTCCGACGCCTGTGAGGTCATCGAATGGATTGCCAGCCAGCCATGGTCCAATGGCAAGGTGGGCATGATGGGCATTTCCTGGGGCGGCTTCAATTGTCTGCAGACGGCAGCTCTCAAGCCCGAGGCGCTGAAGGCCGTGATTTCCATCGCTTCAACGGTGGACCGCTTTAATGATGACATTCACTACAAGAATGGCTGTCACCTCTATGCCAACTTGTCCTGGGCTTCGACCATGCTCACTTACCAGTCGCGCACGCCGGACAAGGCGCTGGTCGGCGACAAATGGAAAGAGATGTGGCTGGAGCGTCTGGAAGGGGAACCCTTCTTTCTTGAAGAATGGATCGAGCATCAACGGCGCGATGCCTATTGGGAACATGGTTCCATTTGCGAGGATTTCGAAGGCTTTGACACGCCTGCGCTGGTGATTGCCGGTTGGGCCGATGGCTATCGCAACACGCCGCTCAAGGCGGTTGAGGGCGTCGGGGAAAAGGCCAAGGCGCTGATTGGTCCGTGGATTCATAAATATCCGCATTTCGCATGGCCCAAGCCACGGGCTGACTTCCACGGTGAGGCGATTGCATGGTGGAATCGCTGGCTGCGTGATGAACAGAACGGTGCCGAATCGATTCCTCAGGCTCGTGCCTATATTCTGGATGGTCCCCGTCCGAAGACATGGCGGGATGAAGATCCGGGCTTCTGGGTGGCCAAGGATACATGGTCCAAACCAGAGGTTACCGTCTTCTCGATCGCAGGTGATAAGAGTCTCACAGAAGGAGAGGGCGGAGCCGGCGTTGGTGACATTTACCTGCGCTCACCACTCGATAGTGGCGTCAATTCCGGTGAATGGTTCACCTTGAAACCAGATGCCGAAATGGCGGGGGATCAGCGGGTAGATGATGCTGGTGCTCTAGTGTTTGAAACCGCTCCACTCGAGGAAGAGGCCGTCTATCTGGGCATGCCGGAATTAACTCTGGATCTTTCCTGCTCGGGCGAGTGGGAGAATATGGTTGCGCGTATTGTGGATGTGCATCCTGATGGAACAGCCACGCGGGTGGCTTACGGTGTTCTCAACCTTGCGCATCGCGATGGCTATGCCGAGCCGAAAGCCATGCCTAAGGATGAGAAGGTCTCCGTGACCATGCGTCTGGATGCCTGCGGTTATCGCTTGAAGCCGGGTCATCGCATGCGCCTGTCTCTGGCAACGGCCAGCTGGCCGCTCATCCTGCCATCGCCGGATGCGCCAGGGGTCACGATTGATACCGCTTCGATTCGTCTTGCCATGCCGCTTCTGGGGGCACATGAACGCATTGATATGCCTCAGCCGGAAAATCCCGATCCGCTGCCAAACTATACCATTCTGGAAGCGGGCAGCACGCGGCGCTTCGTCGAGCGGGATTTGATGACGGGTATGACCCATTATCACATTCAGGAAGACACCGGCTTTGAAGAGCATCCTGATACCAAGCTGCGTAATCAGGAAACGCGTACAGAATGTTGGTCTATCAATGCCGATGATCCGCAATCCATGAAAGGTGTCTGTGAAGGCACCACGCGCTATGAGCGGGAAGATGGCTGGAATGTGCGTACGCATACGCGCACGGAGTTGACCTGCACAAAGACCGAATGGATTTTGTCTGCTTCGGTTAAGGGCTATGAAAGGGGAGAAGAGATCTTTTCCAAGAATTTCAGCAAAACAGTCAAGCGTGACTTCATGTAAAGATGATTGCGTGCTTGTGGCGTTACTGTTGTGAGCCTTGATATCAAAAGGAAACCCCGCCAAATGGCGGGGTTTTTGTTTGTCGTGGTCTTTGAAGCCAAGGAGCTGGCTCCAATTGGTTTTAAGATCAGTAGGCCCCGCGCACATGCTGGGCGACTTTTTCCTTGTAGAAGGCGATGAGGTCGTCATGCAGTTGCTGTGGCAAGGGTGCCAGATCTGAAATGACGGCGTTGCGTCCGATCTGGTCCGGGCGGCTGGCTCCGGGAATGATGGTTGAGACAGCATCATGATCCAGAATCCAGCGCTGGGCCATGTCGGCCATGCTCATGCCTTCGGGCAGCATGCCCTTAAGCTCCTCCACCAGCTCCAGACCTTTTTCATATGGCAGGCCAGCGAAAGTTTCGCCCACGTTGAAGCACTGGCCATCGCGGTTGAAATTGCGGTGGTCATTCTCGGCAAATTTCGTGTCAGCAGAGAATTTGCCAGATAGCATGCCACTGGCCAGTGGCAGGCGGACGATGATGCCCACGCCCTTGGCCTTTGCCTGAGGCAGAAGCTCTTCGGTGAGTTTTTGGCGGAAGATGTTGTAAATCACCTGCAGGCTCAGAAGACCTTCCTGCTCGATGCACATCAGCCCTTCTTCAACCGTTTCCACACTGGCCCCGAAATGCTTGATCACGCCTTCGGACTGCAGAGCGCGCAGCCAATCGAAAATGGCACCTTCCCGCATCACTTCGGTGGGAATGCAGTGAAGCTGCACCAGGTCGAGGCAATCCATGCCAAGGCGCTTGCGTGATGCATCAATGCCCGCCCGTAGGGATTGCTCGCTATAGCCATCCGGGTATACATCGCCGCGACCAAACTTTGTGGCCACACGGATGTCTGAGCGGTCCTTGCTTGCGAGGAATTTGCCGATCAGGCTCTCGCTCTTGCCATCGCCATAGACATTGGCGGTGTCAAAAAAGGTCACGCCCTTTTCCAGTGCGGTTTCCAGAATGGAAAGGCCTGTTTCTTCCGCCAGAGCAGCACCCCAGTCTGCACCAAGCTGCCAACAGCCAAGGCCCACTTCGCTGACGATAAAGCCATCTTTGCCCAATTTACGACTATGCATAGTATCCTCCCCAATATGTGATCGTCTAAAAAGCAGGTTTTTCAGAAACCAGCCAGCAATCCGTGGCACATTCGAAATAAATCTCGTGCGATTCTTGCGATCTTCGCGCAGGATATGCTCTTTGTTTCAAAAGGGAAAGCGCCCGGCACTGTCGAAAATATGGATCATTCTTTGAACCATCTTAAGTCGACCATATAATTGACTGAAATATTTGCGTGATTATATGTAGTGTGAACTCAAGAACTGGAATTGAATATGTTTGATAGCTTAATGCAGGTGTTTCGCGATCTCGCCGGCGCATCGGAAGACAGTGAGGTTTTCTCCGATAGTGATCTGCGCGTGGCAACTGCTGCACTGCTGGTGCATCTGATGTCGATTGATGGCGTGATCGATGACAATGAAACCGAAGAAATCCGCAAGGTGCTGAAAAAGCACTATTCCCTCACCGATTCGGAAACTGCCGAACTGATTGATTTTGCGAGCAAATGCGATGAGGAATCGGTTGATCTTTATAAATTCACCTCCGTGCTCAAACGGGAGCTGGATGAAGACGGGCGTATCAAGATCATCGAAATGATGTGGCAACTCGTTTTCGCCGACGGGCAAATTCATGAATTCGAGGACAATCTGGTCTGGCGTGTTTCCGAGTTGCTGGGCGTATCCCGACGGGATCGCATCCGAATGCGACAGCATGTACAGGCCCAGATTGAAAAAGAAGCTGAATGAGTTCTAATTTGCAAAAGATACTGATCATTCTTCATCAGGAAGCCTCAACGCCCGGTCGGGTTGGATATCTGCTGGAGCAAAGAGGGTACTCGCTGGATATCCGGCGGCCTCGCTTTGGGGATCCTTTGCCTACGAGCATGAGCGAGCATGCCGGTGCCGTGATCTTCGGTGGCCCGATGAGCGCCAATGATGAAGAGGACTATGTTACCAAGGAGATTGACTGGATTTCTGTGCCCTTGCGTGATGAGACGCCATTTCTGGGCATCTGTCTTGGCGCACAAATGATGTGTCGGCAGTTGGGTGGGCAGGTTGAGTTGCATCCTTGCGGGCTCGTCGAGCGCGGCTATTACGAAATTGCGCCGACCGATGAAGGCAAGGTGCTGTTTGATTGGCCAGAGAAGGTTTATCAGTGGCATAAGGAGGGCTTTTCGCTGCCTTCCGGTGCCGAGCGTCTGGCCAGTAGCTCCTATTTCAGCAATCAGGCCATGCGATATGGAAAAAGCGCCTATGCCATCCAGTTCCATCCCGAAGTCACTTTGCAGATGATGCATCAGTGGACGACGGTTGCTGCCGATCACCTGACGGTGGAGGGCGCGCGCAAGCGTGGAGACCATTTCAGAGAGCGCAGCGCTTATGACCCCTATGTCGAGCGTTGGTTGAACCGCTTTCTTGATGTCTGGATCGGTGCCGGTCCCGCTCGCTGATGCTGCGATTGAGTCATGCAATTTGCAATGGAGGCTTTGCATATTGCGGGTCGGGTTGTTACCAAAGCCTTGACCGGATTATGCGCTTCTCTAGATCCTGTGGTGATTTTGGGCATCTGGCTACTAAATGTGTCTTTTGGAATTTTTCTCACGCTTGGCACGCCGCTTGCTCAGTAAAGAGCAAGCTGGCATTTGGTGTTCGCGTAGCCAGCACCTCATCTCATCAAGCCCCGATGCACCTGTGTTTGCGTATGTATCGGGGCTTTTTGTATTTTAAAGGTTTGCTTTTTCCAAAACTTAACACAGTTCAGGCATAAGAAAGCATGAGGTAATACCGACGTTTCGTCTCTCTTTGGCCCTTGCAGGGGGGGCTATAGATCGCTACATGTCTCAACATATATTCGGGGTGAGCAGCCCCCGTGGCGGGTGCATAAATATTTTGGGAAGTCGTAAGGACCGAGGTCTCTTTTTCCGAACACGAGGATGACTATGACAGCTTTAATTCTTTTGATTGATCAGGTTCTGGCGATCTACACCTATGTTGTAATCGCGTCGGCGGTTTTCTCATGGCTGTTCGCCTTCAATATCGTCAATCCGCGCAATCAGATTGTCTCCTCGATTTACGAGGTTTGTTGGCGGTTGACCGAACCGGTTCTTGGACGTATCCGCTCGATTATCCCTGCAATGGGTGGGCTGGACCTTTCGCCGGTCATTTTGCTGCTGGGGATCTTCTTCGTTCGGAATCTGCTCAGAACCGGGCTCTATTGATCTGTTCGAAGAGGAGAGGACGACAGCCCGCCTCTTTTAAAATCCGGCCATAAGAAAAGCGCGGAACCGGTGGGTTGCCGCGCTTTCTTGTTTCTGGCCGACAGGAAGACTTATTTCTTCATGTTGTCGATGGAAATCTGGATCATTTCCTTGGCTTTTTCCGGGCCTGCCCAGTCTTCGATCTTTACCCATTTGCCTGGCTCAAGATCTTTGTAGTGCTCGAAGAAATGCTTGATCTGCTCAACGAGGTTTTTCGGCAGGTCTTCGTAGGTCTTGATGTGATCATAGTGGCTGGTCAGCTTGGTGTGTGGCACTGCAACGACTTTTTCGTCTTTGCCGCCATCGTCTTCCATGATCAGAACGCCGATTGGACGCGCGCGCATGACAACGCCCGGGGTCAGCTGTGCGTCGCCAACAACCAATACATCGATCGGATCGCCATCGTCAGCCAGCGTGTTCGGAATGAAGCCGTAATCGCAAGGATAGGCCATCGGGGTAAAGAGGAAACGATCAACGAAGACCGCGCCGGATGCTTTGTCTACTTCATATTTCACCGAAGAGCCTTTTGGCACTTCGATGACAACGAAGATATCTTCCGGGGCGTCTTTGCCAGCAGGGATTTCGCTAATATTCATAGGTGCAACTCCAATTGAGATCACGGTGTTACAGCCGGTTTAGGGTGTCTCAGCGATGATGGCAAGACAAACATTCGGTTTAGCTGACAGAATGGGCCAATTTGCCCAAGCTTGGGGATGCTGGCCCCTTGCGCGCATGCCCAAGCAAGCACAGGGCGGCCTGTTCATCCTTTGGAAACCATAATTTGTGGAATTTTCCCTGTCGTTGGCCTTACCCGTTCCGATAGTAAGGGATGTTCAGATTTTGCAGCCAGAATGATGGGGTTCAAAGAGGAGCGTTGCTGATTGAGTGAGGGAGGCAGACTATGACACTGTTCGATCCGATGAAATTCATGGCCTTTGTCGCAGGCTTCTCGCTCGTGAGCAGCGTCGTGCTGTTTGGCTGGATTCTTTAGGGTGTGATCGCAGCTAAAAATCACTGCCTAATTTTTAGACAGTGCGCTCTTGGCGCAAAAAGCGTCTCTTGCTCTTCCTGATTTTCCATTGTTTGTCTTGCGAAAGTGACGCGTGTGTCTGGCGCTTCCTTACACTGGTTGCCGCTGTGCCGGGGCGCACGCCTTCTGTTGGTCTTGTGCCTCATCGCTATAGACAAAAAGAAACCCGCCGGTGTTCCGACGGGTTTCCCCCTCTGGGCCTGTGCAAGTAGGCCGTGGGCGCTTTAGGCGAAGAAGGTGATCAGGAGGACTCCGCCTAGCCCATTTTATTATACGCGCTGGCTACCGATGCCGAATTCCGGATAAGCTTCGACGCCGATTTCAGCTTTGTCGAGACCGATATATTCTTCTTCTTCGGTAACGCGGATGCCCATGGTTGCCTTCAGGATACCCCATACGATGAAGGAGCAAACCAGAGTGAAGACGCCGTAGGAGATTACGCCGATGAACTGGGTAGCGTAGGAGGTGCCATCGTTGGTGAACGGAACAACCAGAGTGCCCCAGATACCGCAGACAAGGTGAACCGGGATCGCACCAACAACGTCGTCGATTTTCAGCTTGTCGAGAAGCGGAACAACGATGATGACGAGGATTGCGCCGATTGCGCCGATGATGATGGATTCGCCGATGGTCGGGGTCAGAGGCTCAGCGGTAATGGATACCAGACCAGCCAGTGCGCCGTTGAGGACCATGGTTACGTCGACCTTCTTGTAGAGAATCTGCAGAAGGATCATCGCGGCAACAACGCCACCAGCGGCAGCCATGTTGGTGTTGGCAAAGATGCGGGAAACGTCGGAAACGTCACCGATGGTGCCCATAGCGAGCTGGGAAGCACCGTTAAAGCCGAACCAGCCGAGCCACAGGATGAAAGTACCCAGAGTAGCCAGCGGAATGTTGGAAGCAGGCATCGGGTTTACAGAACCGTCAGCACCATATTTGCCTTTACGAGCACCAAGCAGAAGTGCACCAGCAAGAGCTGCCCAGCCGCCTACGGAGTGAACGAGGGTGGAACCGGCGAAATCGGAGAAGCCCATTTCGGAGAGCCAACCACCGCCCCACTGCCAGGAACCGGCGATCGGGTAGATGAATGCGGTCAGCACTACGGTGAAGATCATGAACGGCCACAGTTTGATGCGCTCAGCCAGGGTGCCGGACACAACAGATGCTGCGGTTGCCACGAAGACCATCTGGAAGAACCAGTCGGAAGCCGTGGAATAGCCGGTATCAAGAGCGTCGCCGCCTACCGGATCAAGAGCGTAGAAGAAGGAGAAAGACCCGATATAGCCGCCGTCAACGCCGGTATACATCAGGTTATAGCCGACCAGATAGTACATGATGCCAGCAACGGCATAAAGGGAGATGTTCTTCATGCTCTGCATGGAAACGTTCTTGGAGCGAACAAGGCCAGCTTCGAGCATTGCGAAGCCTGCTGCCATCCACATCACAAGGAAACCGCCGATCAAGAAGAGCAGGGTGTTGAGAATATATTGCGTATGGGCGGCAGCTTCGCCGGTTGCTGCTGGAGCAGCTGCCGCTGCTTCTGCTGCTTCCTGTGCGAGGGCCGGGCCAGCCATAAGGCTTGCTGCGCCAACAAGAAGGGCAAGGGTTACTTTTGACATTTGATTGTCCTTGTTTTTCACTTCTACTTGATTGGGGTTGGGCTTAGAGCGCGTCGTTGTCGGTTTCGCCGGTACGGATGCGCATGACATGCTCGAGTGAGGTGACGAAAATCTTGCCATCGCCAATCTGGCCGGTTGCTGCTGCCTTCGAAATGGCTTCGATGGTCTTTTCAGCCTTGTCTGCTGTTACGGCAACTTCGATTTTCAGTTTCGGCAGGAAGCTGACGGAATATTCGGTTCCGCGATAGATTTCCGTATGACCGCGTTGACGACCAAAGCCCTTAACTTCAGTCACGGTCAGGCCTTCAATACCTTCGGCAGACAATGCTTCACGCACAGCTTCCAACTTGAAAGGCTTGATAATGGCAATAATGAACTTCATGGCACTCTCTCATGTCCCTCTTATGGGTTTTGTCCCTCTGTCGGGTTTGAATGTCATGCCCCAAATTGCAATCAGCCGGGGCAAAACCTCTTGTTTTGTGCTTTCTCTCTTACAAAAGCCGTGCCAGTTTTGTAACTTTTTATTAAGTTGTTGAAATGCTGTCCAAAATTCGATTTTGATAATAAAATCGATCTTTGCTTCATATTTGTGCACAGGGTGATTTTGCGATAATTATAGGCAAATTACAAAAATTGCCTATTTTTCATGCACACATTGTGGCCGTTTTGTGATGAGTGAAAAGCAATGAGTCATTTCAAGCTTTTAAACTGCACATTGATTGTGCGTAGGTTCTAAATAATCCGCATCTGTTAGGCTTAATCTTTCATTTACCGGTCAATTTCGCGTATAAGGCCTTCCTGAGCAGCTGATGCAACCAATGTGCCATCTCGCCGGTAAAGACTGCCGCGGTTGAAACCGCGGCCACCACCTGCCCATGGGCTGTCCTGACAATAGAGCAGCCATTCGTCAGCGCGAAAATCACCATGGAACCACATGGCGTGGTCCAGACTGGCGGCGCTGATGGTCTTACTGAAAACGGAGAGGCCATGCGCGAAAAGGGACGTGTCCAGCAAGGTCATGTCCGAGGCATAGGCCAATGCGCATTTGTGGATGGCCGGATCATCGGGGAGTTTCGATGTTGTGCGCACCCAGATGAGTTGCTGCGGCTCCAGTTTTTTACGCGTTACATAATGTTCCATATTGATGGGGCGCAGCTCGATAGGGCGCTCGCGACGGAAATAGGCCTTTATATTGTCCGGTGCCTTGGCAACATAGCTCTCATAGACCTCTTCCTCGCTGGGCAGATCTTCCGGTCCGGGAATGTCGGGCAGCTCGATCTGGTGGGAGAGACCTTCTTCCTTCTTGTGAAAGGAAGCGGCCATGTTGAAAATGGCTTTGCCATGCTGGATGCCCAGAACGCGGCGTGTGGAAAAGGACCGCCCGTTGCGCAGTCGGTCCACCTCATAAATGATTGGTGTCTTGGGGTCGCCCGGGCGCATGAAATAGCAATGCAGGGAATGGGCGCTGCGTTCAGCCTCCACCGTTCGGGATGCTGCCACAAGGGCCTGTCCAATCACCTGACCGCCAAAAACCCGTTGCCACCCATCCTGCGGGCTCATGCCTCTGAACAGGTCTGTTTCCAGAGTTTCGAGATCCAGAATGGAGAGGAGGGTATCAATTGCTGACGTCATGAAAAATGTCCCGGGATTTGTGGATAGCGATATAATGTTTTCAAACAGGATAAGGCCAAGGCCTATCTTAGCGCTTATAGCAGGAGATGGCGCGACGAAAAAATCGCTTTCTCTAGTCAGTTTGTCGAGATCTTCCGATTTCTTATCACTATATAATGGAAGCGGAGTGCAGGCAGCGTTATGGTGCGGCCACATTAAAGGCAGGCAGAAGGGATTAAAGCATGAATTCACCACGGCACGCAAAGGCAGAACCGGTCGGAGCCAATGACAATGCGTCTTGCCTGAAGGAAAGCTATGATCTGGTGATTGCCGGAGGGGGATATGTTGGTTTGTCGCTGGCGCTGGCCGTGCGGCAGGCAAGCGGCTTGTCTGTTCTTGTTGTCGAGCCTCAGGTCATGGAGCGCATGCGCAAGGATGAGCGTGCGTCTGCGGTTGCCTCTGCGGCGACGCGGATGCTGCAAAGCCTCGGTGTGTGGGACACAATCGCGCCAGATGCCGAACCCATCCGGAAAATGGAAGTCACCGATAGCAAGCTCAAGGATATCGTGCGTCCGGTTTTGCTGACCTTTGAGGGCGGAGCCAAGGATGGCGAGCCCTTTGCCTATATGGTGCCGAACGGAGCCATGGTTGGCGCTCTTGGCGATGCGGCAAAGGCCGCCGGGGTAGATGTTCTGGAAGGACACAGCGTCAAGGATTTCATCGTTGATGGCTCTGCTGTTTCTCTCTTCTTGCAATCTGGCGAAACGGTTGGCGCCAAGCTGCTTGTGGCGGCCGATGGGGTACGCTCGCGTTTGCGGGATCTAGCCGGGATTCACGTGAATCGGTTTGATTATGATCAGGTCGGGATTGTAACCACGGTTGAACATGAGCGCCCGCATGAAGGCTGTGCGGTGGAGCATTTCCTGCCTGCCGGTCCCTTTGCTATTTTGCCGCTCAAGGGTAATCGCTCATCTCTGGTGTGGAATGAGCGCACAGATGATGCCAAGCGCTTGCTGTCCATGGATGACTTTACCTTCGGGCTTGAGCTGGAACGCCGGTTTGGCAAGCAGCTGGGCGCACTTGAGGAAAAAGGGCCGCGCAAGGGCTTCCCTCTCGGGATGGTTCTGGCGCGCTCCTATGTCGCTTCGCGCTTTGCTCTGGTGGGCGATGCAGCGCACGGGATTCATCCGATCGCCGGGCAGGGGCTCAATCTTGGATTCAAGGATGTCGCTTCTCTCGCCGAGGTGATCGTTGAGGCTGCGCGCCTTGGGCAGGATATCGGGGCGTTTGATGTGTTGGAGCGCTATGAGCGCTGGCGCCGGTTTGACGTCACGCAGATGGGTGTCACCTGCGATCTGCTCAATCGGCTCTTTTCCAACAAGAGCGAGGTGCTGCGCCATGTCCGCGATTTCGGCCTCGGCATGGTGGATCGTTTGCCGGGCCTCAAGCGCATGTTCATCGAGGAAGCCGCGGGTAATCGCGGTGAGGTGCCCAAGCTGCTGCGCGGGGAAGGCCTCTAGTCTCTGTGGGAAAGAAAGCTTACAGCCCTTCCGCGATAGCACTCAGTCTTCCAACTGGCGTGCTTCGCTGGGCAGCATGATGGGCACGCCATCTCTGATCGGATAGGCGAGCTTTGCAGCGTGGCTGATCAGCTCTTGCGCGTCTGCATCATAGGTGAGCGTTGTCTTGGTCAGGGGGCAGACAAGAATTTCGAGCAATTTGCGATCAACCGTGCCGGTCTTCTCGCCGACGCCATGATCTTGGGTTTCTTTTTTGCTCATGATGGGTCCTATCTGTCCTGACCGGCTTGTTGCTGCAGGTCAGATCACTGCAAGGTTTGAGGGGCTTCGCCACTTTCGCTGGCCAGATGCATTTCCGTCATGGCAATCAGCGTGTCGGCACGCAGAGCCAGACTTTCCGCTTCCAGGAGCGCCTGTTTTTCTGCCAATCCATAAGGGCTCATCATGGAAAGGGAGTTGACCAGCACTTCGTTGGAGGATTTTCCGATGCTGTCCCAGTCTGCTTCCATATCATTGGCCTCAAGAAAGGCGCGGAAGGCTTCCAGCAGACCTTCCCTGTTCACCTGATCTTCGCCAAGGCCTTCGGTCAGATCATGCACATACTCTTCGCAGTCGATCTCGGCGAGGCGGAAGGGCAGGTCGGTGAGCATTTCCTTGACCAGCTTGAAACGGCAAATGCCGGACAAGGTGACCAATACGCGCCCGTCTCCGGTTTCGCCATAGGCCGAGATACGCCCCAGACAGCCGACTTGCTGAAGCTTGGGGGCGTAGAGCTTTTCGGGCGCATCGCTTTCTGCCGGATCGCCTTCAGGCTCGAGCGGCTGGATGATACCGATGATCCGATCCTTATGCATGGCATAGTCGATCATCATCAGATAGCGTTCTTCGAAGATATTCAGCGGCATCTGGGTGCGTGGCAGCAACAGGGCTTCCTCCAGGGGAAACACCGGAATGATAGCGGGAATGTCTCTCGGGCTGTCATAATATGCATTGCCTGCCTGAGCCATTTGATCTCCTTGTTTTCGCTCGCTTTGAAGCCTGCGATCTGTGCTTTCTTCATTTGCATGGGTCGCATGCGCATCGAATGGAATAAAACTGGCCGCCGCATGCATAAGCGATGGGGCGGCTTTTCGTCAGTTATGAGAAAAGAATAGAGGATAGCTGCCGGCGGCCATAGACGCTGGCAGGGTCCATCACGCCCCAGCTTTCAAAGAATTGCAGAAGCTGTTTGCGGGCTCCGTCATCATTCCATTCGCGATCACGTTTGATGATGGCGATCAGCTGGTCGACGGCCTCTTCGCGTTTGTTCTTGCCATTGAGCGCCACGGCCAGATCGAACTGGGCCTGATTGTCTTCAGGATTGGCTTCCAGCTTGGCTTGCAATTCTGCCAGATCGCCCAGATCTGCACTCTGTTCGGCTAGCTCAAGGCTGGCCTTGACGGCAGACACATCCTGCTCCTTGAGGGCTTCCTCGGGCAGGCTGTCAAACAGGGTGCGGGCCTTTTCAACTTCTTCATTGGCAAGCAGGCATTTGATCATGCCGACAACGGCAGGGAGATGGTCCGGAACCTGCTGCATGATGGCGCCAAAAATCTGCGCGGCTTCAACCGGATTGCCCGCTTCGAGCAATTCGTTGGCATGATTGCAGGCTTCTTCTACAGGATCGGCCTGCGGCTCACTGCCATTCTTTTCGATGAAGGCCTTGATCTGGCTTGGTGGCTGCACGCCCATGAAGCCATCCACCGGGCGGCCATCCTTGAAGGCGACCACGGCGGGAACGGACTGGATGCCCATCTGCTGTGGGATGGCGGGGTGATCGTCGATATTGAGCTTGACCAGCTTGACCCTGCCCTTGGCCTCGGTGACGGCCTTTTCCAGATCCGGGCCCAGCTGTTTGCAGGGGCCGCACCATGGTGCCCAGAAATCGACGAGGATGGTTGTGCTATTGGACGCTTCGATCACATCCTGCATGAATTCCTGCGTCGAGGTATCCTTGATAAGCGGGCCAGTGTCTTGCGCCGGCTTCGGAGCGGGAGTTGGCTGCGGAGCTGCGCCGAAAGATTGCGCATTAGAGCTCTGGGATGTGGTGTAGCTGGCGGACATGCCGCTTCCGTAGCCATATGTGGTGTTGCTCATCTGGACGGTCCTTTTCGTGAGGGACTGTGCCTGCCTTTGGATCTTGGACAGTGTCTAAGTCTGTTTGTCAAAGCCGCTATGTAACCGGGTTACATGCCTTGTGATTTGTCGTCCCCAATATGGGATAGTGGCACATTTTGTTCAATGCCCAATTGGCCTGAAAGGCGATTAACATGTCCGCCTTTCGGGCAGAGGCACAAAGATCCGGCTTGTCTCGCCTAGGCGTCTTCTTTTTCGAGCGCCAATATGGTCGGGCTATGACCCGTGCCTTCGAGAAAGCGCAGCAGATCCTGTTTCGAGATAGCCGTCGTGGCAGTATTTTCCAAAGGGTGGAAATTCACCAGATCCTGTTCCATTAGATTGGCGTCGAGCACCAGATTGATGGCGTGGTCTTCCTTGTCGTTGATCAGAGCAAAGGGGGTGACCGAACCGGGGCGCACACCCAGATGCTGCCACAACAGGTCTGCATTGCCAAAGCTGACGCGGCCGCAATCATATTTCCGATGAAAGCTTTTGAGGTCCACCTCCGTGTCATTGAGGCAGACAACCAGCATCATCTTGCCCTTCTTGTCCTTGAGAAAGAGATTCTTGGTGTGACCACCGGGCAGGTCTTCCTTGATCTTGTGGCTTTCGCTTACGGTGAAAACCGCCTCATGCTCATGAGTGGTGGTTTCTATGTCGAGTGCGGCGAAAAAATCAAAAAGATCTTGGCGGCTGCATTTTTCTGATGAGGTCATTGAACTGTGCTCTGGAAAGATTGATCAGGTCTGAAAATAGGGGCGGACGCTGTGATCCGATAGCATGGAGTGCTGTGTTGGGGCGAGTTAACTGTCTGTAAGGCCCGGCTTTCTCTCATCTAGCTAATAGAGTGAAGGGGCCGAACCTGCAAGGGATGACCCGTCGGAGAGGCGGCAAAGCGGCCAGCAAGTTTTTCACCGTTTGTGAAAAACTTGCACAGCCAGTGGGAAAAAATCATTTTTTGTAATTTCCCTGTTGCAATTGCTCCTCAGGTCGTACATATAAGCACCCACAGACGGCACGGAGCGCCGCAGCGAAGCAACGAAATGTTGCTAAGAGCTTGAAAAAGCTTAAGAGTTTCGCGGGTGTAGCTCAGGGGTAGAGCACAACCTTGCCAAGGTTGGGGTCGTGGGTTCGAATCCCATCGCCCGCTCCATTACATAAAAGGGTTCAGGAAATTTCCTGGGCCCTTTTTCGTTCACAATAAAGCCCTCATTCACAAGTCTGTTCACAATAGCCAACAGGCAAGGTGCGCAAAGCAAGCTTTGGCAGCGTTGCTCTACCACTGAGCGACACTCGCGAAATATCAGTTTCTAGGGGCCTTTCATCGCACGCAGTCTATATGACCTCTCCTTGCCACCCACCAAGGGGGGCTTGGGGGCTGCTCTATATTGCACTCGGGCTCAAAGATTTCTCGCCAAAATTATCAGGTTTTCCATCGTAAACGCCTATAGCACAATCATGATTGAACTATCAGACCAATCAATCTCTTGTGTATTCAGTCCTCCATACGGCTCTGAATATGGGAGATGATAAATGCCTCAATAGTTTTCGCTCCTGCTAACGACGCTTCTGGATAGCGATGGTTGGTAAATATCTAAAATATTTGAATGTTTTATTTATACCGCAAATGGGCCAGTCTACTTAGAGTTAATGGGTTAAGAATGGGAGAAGGAAATGGCGTTGAAAGGCGTTCCTGCGGTCAAAAATAAAGAAGGACTTGATCACTCACGCCGTTTCGAGTTGAGCCGGGCAATTGATAGCCGCTTAGTTCAAGATGCAATTGATCATTTATATGCTGATTATTTGGAGCGGCGACAAGGCAGGAAGCCCAATCAACGTGATATCCCCCGGATACGGTGCTATTTAGAAAAGCTGTATGCTGAGCTTGTTGTGGCTACGCAGGAGGACCATGAACTTTATTTGGGTTACAATAGAGCGGCGGCATATTTCAAGCGAGGCGGTGAGTATTGGAATCTTCTCAACGATAAGCCGCTTCTTTCTCGTAGGCTTTTCCTTGAATTGCCCCTAGAATTGTAGACACCTTGTCCCCTAAAAATGAGGCAAGGAGACGACGATGGCCCATATCCAATTCACTTAGAACACGATAAGCTCGCCCAGAGAAGAAGCCTTTTCAACGGTAGTCGCCCAGAACCGCTAAACCATCAAGCTCCTAACACCACGGCAAACGACAACCCCGAATGAATTAAAGACACTAGGCTCCCCTAAATTCGAACCATTTAGAACCCTAATATCTTGGACCCGTTGGACTAATCACATATCCCTTTTTCTCGATAGAAGGTATGGCTTAAGCGTTTCTCTATAATTTTACGCATGTCTCAGCAATTGATCGATATAATTTTCCTAAAACTCAATGTCTTTGGCCCACGGCATCGCTTCTTGCGCGCCCGAAGCCAGACAAGCCTTGGCGGATGCGACTACGGCCGTTTCGACTGCATCTTTGTAGGAAAGCTCGTTGTGCAATCCAGCAGCCAGATAACCGCAAAAGGTGTCCCCAGCGCCGACGGTATCAACAGGATCAATAGCCGGAGGTCGGATATGGCTGCTTTCGCCGACACCCGCGAGAATCGCGCCATCAGCCCCGAGTGTAAGAGCCAACGCCTTGCCTGTTTGCTGGCACCATTGTTCGGCAGCATTCGATGACGCTTCAAGGCCGGCAATTTTCTCGAACTCAGTTTCGTTGACGATAATCAGGTCAGCCTGCGCAACGGCATCCCCACTATCGGCCAACACAGGCGCGACATTGAGGATAGACATAGCTCCAGCCTGCTTTGCCATGCAAAGAGCCGTCAACGTGGCCTCTTGCGGAATCTCCTGTTGAAGCACAACGAGGTCGCTATTATTCAGACCTTGCAGATACTTCTTCACCATCTCTGAAGAAACAGCTTCATTGGCTCCGGGAAGCACAGCAATCGAGTTTTCACCCTTTGCGTCTATTTCAATGATCGCAATACCGGTCGGCATCTCCGTTCTTTCAACGCCCGAAAGATCAACGCCATCTTGAGCCAGGAATTTGGTCGCCAGTTCACCGTCCAAGTCTCTTCCCGAACAAGCGATCATACGCACCGGCGCGCCAGCACGCTGTGCTGCAACAGCCTGATTAGCTCCCTTACCGCCAGGACTTTTGACGAGCGAAGAGCCAAGGACAGTTTCACCCGGCAGAGGCAAAGCCTCCAGCCGAGCGACATAGTCCAGGTTAATAGAACCTACTATATATATCATAAGGTTGCTTAGCCCTTGAGTTCCATCTCTGAAAGCTTGCAGACACGGCGGCGGAATTCCTCGCTGGTAGAGAATTCCGCTTCCAGAAATGCTGAAACCAGATCTCGGGCCAGCCACAACCCAACAATTTGCGCCCCAATACAGAGAACGTTGACATTGTCATGTTCAACACATTGATGGGCAGAATGCACGTCATGCCCAACAGCAGCACGGATACCGGCCCTCTTGTTGGCGGCAATAGCTGCTCCCACCCCTGTGCCACAAACCATGATGCCCCTCTCCGCCTTGCCTTCGAGCAGAAAATCAACGAGCGCGTTGGCAACATCAGGGAAGTCGACTTCGCCAGCATCATAGCAGCCTACGTCAGTTACCTCGTGACCTAAAGCCTCGATATGCGTAACAATATCGGCCTTGAGCGGAAATCCCGCATGGTCTGAACCAATTACAATTTTCATATGTTTTATTCCGTTTGATCGTTTTCCGGTCTAAAGGTGACTATTCCTGATTGGTCAGCCTGTCGTATGTGCGGAACATGGCCTGGTTGCCATTGGATCCTTCTCCATGGGCTCGTGCTTCAAGATAGAGAGCTGTAGCCATCGCCAAACCAGGCAGGGCCAGCCCCTTCTCGAATGCGGCCTCGCCTGCGAGGCGCAAGTCCTTAAGCTGCAAATCGATCCGGAAGCCAGCACTGTCATCCTTGGCAATGACCTGAGGTCCAAGATTCTCAAGCATCCATGACGCGGCAGCCCCGCCCATCAGCGTATTACGCAATAGATCGAGGTCAGCACCCTGAGCACGACAGAGGGCAAAAGCTTCACACATGGCCTGAATATGAACACCAACCATCAACTGGTTGCACATCTTGAAGACCTGCCCCATGCCCAGTTTGCCGGCATGGGTGATCGTCGTTCCCATGGCACTGAGCACTGGCTGAGCCCGTTCAAAGGCCACATCAGAACCGCCACACATGATGGAAAGCGTACCGCCGATTGCCCCCTTGACGCCACCGCTAACCGGCGCATCTAACAGCTCAACGCCATTTTTAGCCAGTTGTTCTCCAATTGCCTGAATGCCCGATGCTGAAATTGTACTCATATCAATAACAAGCATGCCAGAAGGAAGGATATTCCCGATTCCGCCATCCCCCAGCAGCACACTCTGCACATGCGGTGTATCCGGAAGCATGGTGACAATGGCATCAACACCTTCAACTGCGTCAGCAAGAGTTTCGGCAACTTCGACTCCATCGCTGCGCAGGTTTTCTACCGCCACTGGGCTGAGGTCGAAGGCTTTGACAGAGAAACCCGATTTACGAAGGTTGGCAATCATAGGCCGGCCCATAACGCCAGCGCCAATGAAAGCGACAGATGACATACCCTCTACAGCTCGTTCAGTCATGTTGAGGATCCTTTCTTACGAGTTGATTTTCAAGAATAAAGAGAATTGAGATAGCCGCGGAAACAGGAATGATCAGGTAGACCCATCCAAGCGGTAGCCTTAGAACCGGGGTGAACTGACCAAAGGCACTCTCTGCGAATTCAATGCCGTACCAGGCAACGCCAGCCATGGAGATCACACACAGCAGATCAACCAGATGCCCGAAAACGCGTGCGGCAAGCTCGCCAAATCCTTCCACGATAATCGTGGTCGCCAAATGCGAGCGAAATCTGAAACCAAGAGCGATACCACTGAAGATAGCCACAACGAAGCAAGACATCAGGATGTCATCAAGCCAAAGCACTGACATGGAGAGTAGACTGCGAACAAAAACCTGAATGCCAACACAGAAGAACATGGAGGTCAAAGCCACTCCAAGCAGTACAGCCGTAATTTTCGCTAGCCAACGGCATAGGCTAAGATAGGGAGCAAACAGTCTCATGGCGTCACCCATGTCACGATAGAAGGGAAGATCCAGATCAGCATCGTCACGAAAAGCATTGCCAGAATGAAGGGTACGCATTCCCTGGCTACGTCCCAGACCCGTACGGGGCAGATTGACGAAACAACAAAGAGACACAACCCCACTGGCGGAGTGATCAGACCTATCGCGAGCACCACCAAGATAATCATTGTAGCAACCAGAGGATCAACACCCACCTGATTGAACAGGGGAATGATGATAGGCCCAGCCATAAGAATGGTAGTTGTTGTGTCAAGGAACATTCCCAAAACAAACATCAAGACTGAAACCGCTATGATGAAGCCAAGCGGAGAATCCGAAATTCCCAGTATCAGGTTACCAATCTGCGCAGGCACGCCGGCCACTGTCAGGAAAAAGGAAAATACTGTGGCACCACAGATGATGAACATGATTGTGGCACTTGTTATGCCCGCCTTTACGACGATCCGACCCAGTTGTGCAGGTTTCATTTCACGATAGACAACAAAGCTGACCACCAGGGAATAGGCAAGCACAACAACCGAGGCTTCCGTTGGCGTGAAAACACCACTCAGAATACCACCGACAATCAGAACTGGCGCTCCGATAGCCAAAAGACCATCCATCAGTGAGGAAACGAAATAGGAGGTATTAAAGGCTCGAAATCCCCTTTGATATCCCCTTTTCTGACAGATCCATGTACTGACCAACGACATGGCAACCGTGATCAGAATGCCCGGTATAATCCCTGCCATAAATAGCTCGTTTAGCGATTGTCCGGAAATGAAACTCCAGACAATCATGGGAATAGACGGCGGGATAATCATCCCTACGGGCGAGGTTGCGGCAGTAATGGCGGCACTATATTCCCGCGAATATCCTTCGCGCTCCATCGCAGGGATCATCACTGATCCAACAGCCGATGTGTCAGCCACCGCAGACCCTGAAATGCCGCCAAAGATCATCGAAGCACCGATATTGGCATTGGCAAGCCCACCTGGAAGAAACCCGAAGCAAGCATCGCAAAAGCCGATCAGTCGCTTGGAGATACCTCCAGCTTCCATCACAGCGCCCGCCAGAATGAAAAAGGGAATTGCCAAAAGGACATAGCTTTCCGAGCCTGCGACAAATCTCTGAATAACGATGAGAATTGGAAACTCAAGAAGCCACAGCCCCAAAGCTCCGGACAAAAGCAGAGCAAGAGCGATTGGAACGCCGCTCAACAGCAAAGCCATGAGCGCGCCCAACGCATAAATTGCTTCGGGAGACATCTGTTTATACCTCTAGTAAGAGAAGAGCCCTGGGTGGCTCTTCTCAGGTCTTTTGCGATCAGCGAGCTGCATCAATGGCATCGAGCCATTTGCCAGCTGCGTCGCCATATTCGCTCTTCAAGGCAGAGAGGCCCTTCTCTCGGAAAACAGCCAAGAATGCATCAAGGTCAATGTCGTCCGGCTTGATAAGCGTGATCTGATCCTTGATTTGATCCAGCAGCTTTTCTTCATCCTGCACGGCAATAGAAGGATATTCCGTGGCCACCTCAGAAGCTGCTCGGGTCACTGCATCTTGTTGGTCTTTGTCCAGCTTTTCCCATGCACGAGTACTCATGGACACCATATGCGGTGAGATACCCCAAGGCACCATGGACAGGGAATCCTGAACTTCATAAAGACGTGCCCCAACAATATTGCCAACAGGGTTATGCTGGCCCTGAACAACACCACGCTGAAGGGCAACATAAAGCTCGGAAAAATCGATTGGCGTAGGAATAGCACCAACAGCTTCGGCCATGATGTTGAAGGACGGAACGTTCGGATTACGGATCTTTACGCCTTTAAGATCCGATGGGGATTTGACCTCCACATCATTCATCGTGATATAGCGAAAGCCACCATGCGGAACGACGAAAAGAGTTTTAACACCCGCATCCTGTTCAAAGGCTTCCATAAGGGCTTTACCTTTGTCACTGGAGAAGAAGCTCGTGAAATGATCCAGGCTCGAATAGAGCATCGGGGCCTCAAGAGCGCCAGCCCAAGGCACAAAATAGGAAAATGTGCCAGCAACAGTCATGTCAAGAGTGCCACTGCGCACCCCATCCTGAAGCTGACGCTCGTTACCAAGCGTGCTCGAGTTGAAAATCTGGAGCTTGACGCTGCCTGCACTGTAGTCCTGCACCTTTTGGGCAAACAAATCCGCAATTGTCTGCTGAGGGCTAACTGGAGCCCCGACATGACCAAGACGCAACGTCACGTTACCGGCAAGGGCGGTTCCCGCCATCAAAGCGCTGGCCAACAAGGCTCCAAAAACTGGATTTACTAAAACTCTCATATTTTCCTCCCGTATGAGATTTTTCAATTTCGTGACTTAGCCACGCTGGAGAGACATCCTCATGCGAATGGCTCGTCCTATTTCGAAATGCTCACGAATGGCGGCTTCAGCCGCATCTGCATTTCCCTCCGTCAGGATGGTCAAGATCCGATAGTGATCATCGATAACCTGCTTGCGGGTTTCTTCATCTGCCCCGACAAACTCACGCCGGTCAAAATGAGATCGTTTGAGAAGGTCCGCGATAGCCACATAAAGAGTTCGCAGCGCAGGAGATGCGCTCGCCTCAACCAACGCCATGTGAAAATTGTAATCAGCCTGAGATCCGGCGACAGGATCAGTAATCGTGTCTGCGATCTCGTCGGCATAACGACGCATTTTTTCAAAACCAGAAATGGTCGAACGCGTCACAACAAGCCGGGCGGCCTGACATTCAACCGCAATTCGCGCTTCCATCACATCATCCCCTTGCTGCGCAAGAGCAAAACTGACGAAGTCACCCAAAACGTTGATGTCGGGTGTGCGCACGATCGAACCGACACCGTGGCGGATTTCGATAACACTCAAAATGGAAAGTGCCCTTAACGCCTCCCTAAGAACGGGACGGCTCACCTCAAGCATCTGACAAAGGTCTCGCTCGGGCAGCAGAACATCTCCTTCCTTAAGGGCACCAGACAGAAGCTGCTCCCGCAAAAAGTCCATCACACGTTGATAGCCGTTTGTTGTTTTTCTAGCTGTATCTGCCATAATTTTTCCCAAGAGATCGTCTGTGGTATGACCACTCAAACATAACTCATCTTCATTTGCAAGGGCAGCACCATAATGCTTAGCCGAAAGGACCAGATTGATATATTCAGGACGCCTTCACCTAAATAACTCGACGCGAAAGAGAGCTTGTTCTAGTCGCTCAGCAAATTGACTTGGAGAACTGAACTCTCCAAGGGTGTGTATTTTCCATACGCTGGTGAAACCCTGATTATCGTCGATCGACAGATCAGATGACCAGTGTTTCTCTTGAAAATCCAGCTATCGGCAAAAGAAAGAAGGCTGCATATCTTCTGCATAGTTCGGTTACTCACTCCCGAAAGGCTGCTTAAAGGAAGAGGATTTGGCGTCCTCGAATGTTCGCTCTTGCTCGCTTCATAAGAGGCTTCGCACCTGCAGGAAACGTCAGCAATCCGCCCTCGGCGGGCCAAAAATACTGCGCTTCAATCGAATGTCAGAAATGAGGAAGCTACCTTGTACAGAATTCTGAAAGTCAAATGACCGGATTGGGCCGAGGCTGTGTAAAAACTCAAAATTTTACAAAGCCGCCAGAAACGGTTTTTAAAACTCAGTAGTTTCAATGCAGCAGCAGCAATTACTTTCTTACTCAGTGTTTAACGAAGGAATGGCATTCTATTGAAATTCTCAATAATCGAGTTTCCACACAGCCTCGGCCGTCAACAGTCAAGAGAGGCTAGCGGCAAACAGATGCCACTAGCTCAATTTTCTATTTCAGAAATGCAGTCTGTGCGCAGTGAGGCATTCCAAACGGTCGGCAGTAGTCTCCGAAAATAGCTGTTAGAGGAGCTGTGAGCGGAAATAAGGCTAGTACAAACATAAGGAAGTCGCCGAGTTTGATAGCGATCCAAATCCAATAAATTCAGCCAATGGGTAGCAAGATATAGACGGCGAACATGGTGGTCGAAAGCATTGAACTTATGACGCTAGTAATTGTGATATTCATGATTTTTCCTTTCCGCCATTGGTTAGATGACGAACACGGGATCGGTCAAAGCTGAAAATTTCTCTGCAAAATTGACGTGATTTTCATCGCCTTTAGGTGCGAGATAACGTGTGTTTGGACTTTGATTGTTTGAGTGAGCCGCTAATCAAGAATGTCAATCACATCCTTGACATTCAAGTGCGTGTAGCGCTGAACGCTGCGTCTATCTCTTTGGTCGATCACCATCATGATTTGGGCTTGATTGAAGCCTTTCTTGGCAACAATCGTGCAACGGGTATGCCTGAGCTGATATATTCTTACATCTTCGTCTAACCCTGCGTCCCTCCTCGCTCGTCTTACAGCTGTGGTGACACTGTGAGGAGCAACAGGGAACAAGCGGGCGTTAGGGTGCTTCAGTCCCTTTTGGGCCTCAGCCAAAAGCTCACAAGCCCTGCTGGTTAGTGGAACGCTTCGATCCCCTTCCTTCCCGTGAATGACGTCAAGAAATCTCTCTGACAAATGCAGGTCTCTAAGTCGCAAACGAGTGATCTCTGTTCGCCTCATGGCAGTTTCGTATGCCAGTTCTATGATTGGTCGCATTCCAGAAGGGAGTGCATTGATCAGCAGTGCTAATTCCTTTGAAGTGACGATATGGGATCTTGGCGGCGTTGGTTTGGGGACAATGACAAACTCTGCTGGATTAGCGACAGGCGATTGTCCTTTGGATCTGGCTTCCCTATCAATCCAGCGAAAGACTCACCTTATAAAGACTAGATCGTCATGAACTGTCGTTGGCCCAACCTTTGTTGAGCGATCCTGTTTGAAGATGTTGATATCAGCAACCGTTATTTTGTCGTATGGCTTGTCCAATGCCGAATGGAATCCAATGATATCAACGCGACCGATTTTTAAATGTCGAGAAGGTTTACCAGCTAACACCACATCACAATAGAGTTGGCCCATCTCCCTCCATGTAGGCAGCGAGCCTTTCTTGCCTTTTAGTTGCGCCTCAATGCGTTCGGCCCATTGGTCCGCTTCTTTCTCTGTCGTAAAGGTTTTCGACAAAGAGGGCTGGCCTTTGGATCGAATTTGGATGTTCCATTTGCCGGATTTAAGCTGTCGTTTGGATGGCATGAGTTTACTCCTAAAATTGGTGTAAACCCTTCAGTCCTTGCCAAGGTTGGGGTCGTGGGTTCGAATCCCATCGCCCGCTCCATTACATAAAAGGGTTCAGGAAATTTCCTGAGCCCTTTTTGTTTTTGCGCCTTTTCAACAATTTGAAAGCCAGCCTTCGCTCCGGCGAACAGGCCGGCAATCCGTTGCTTTTTCTCGCTCCCTGATAGGGATGGGCGGGCTTTCTTGTTGTCAGGTGATTGTCATATCAAAGCCGGATCGGTGCGAAGCCGCAATAACTCGGGGTTATGGCACGTGGTTCTGCCCCTAGTAGGTTCTGTCTGCGGGCAAAGGATCTGCTGCCTGAGTCTGACTTTGCTCCTGGCTTTGTTCCTGAATATGCATCTGGATAGGGCGTTGAGATTGCTCTTGCAGTGTGTCCTTGTCTATTGTGACGATTTCCGGTTCAAGCTGGTTGGAGACGGATTCTCCGATTTCCTCGCCCTGTTCGTCAATCGGCATGACATCCACCGACACATTCACAAAATGATTGCCGCCTCCGAGGATGACACCGGAAATGGGGCTGACATCGCCAAAATCGCGGCCCACGGTGAGCGTGACATGTTCATCTGCGATGGTCTTGTTGTTGGTGGGGTCGAAATCGACCCATCCAGCTTCCGGACACCAGACAGAAATCCATGCATGGGACGCATCCGCCCCCACAAGGCGCGGCTGACCCTTGGGCGGATAGGTGCGCAGATAGCCTGAAACATAGCGCGCTGGCAGGCCAAGCGCCCTCAGGCAGGCAAGTTGCAAATGGGCAAAGTCCTGACAGACGCCGCTTTTCATCTCGAAGACTTGCGATACCGGCGTAAAAATGTCTGTGACGGTGCTGTTATAATCAAAATCGGTGAAAATGCGGCTGGTCAGTTCCATCACTCCTTCCAGCAGTGGACGTCCGGGCGGGAAGGATTCGGCCCCATAGGCGGCAATGTCCGAGGTGGGGTTGGTAAAAGGCGAATAGCAGGAGAATTCAGCCTGATCCACATGGGCCGCTTCGAACATGAGATCGCGCACGTTCTCCCATGAGGCGACAGATTTGGCCAGAAGGGGCGTGTGATCGCGGGTTATGGTGACGACGGTCTGCGCATTCATGGTCAAGACGCTGTGGTCTTCTTCCAGCGTCAGATGAATGGTGGAATTGCCGAAATAATCCTTGAAGTCACGGCGATGGGCAGGACGCGGCGTGATGGCGATGTCATGCTGCTCGATGATCTGCCCGTCGACGGCACAGGGGCTCAAATGCACCAGATGGTTGGATTGGGCAACCGGTGCTGAATAGCGATATTCTGTCTTGTGCGTTATCTTGTAGCGCATCGTTTTTCCATGCCTCCCTGTCCGGTCAAATCCGTTGAGCCTGCTCTTCGGTATGGGTGAAATACCGGCGGGTCAAAAGCTCAGTCAATTGTGGCAGTTTTGAAATCTGATTGTTCAAAAGCTGCTCGAGGCGGCATTCTTCCGAGATGATCTGCTCAATATCCTTGCCCTGCTCGAATTGCGGAATCTGGGCCAGCTTGTGCCCTTCTGACAGTTGAATATCGGTCAGGAGTTCAAGAATGAGCCTGTTTTCCTCGCTGCGCAGCCCGCTTTCGGGCTCCTTGGGCAAATAATTGACATGCTCATGCAGCGCCGCGATCTGAAAGGCAATGGAGCGCGGGTTGGTTTCGTCCAGCAGCAAAAGATCAATCACCGCAGGCAGCGTCGGCGTAATGCGGTAGCGCGAGCGGTAGGTGATGAAGCTGTCTGCCACTTCCAGAATGAACATCAGGCGGCGCGGGGCGTCGCTGACCATGCCGGGGGCAAAGATGAGCCTGTTGAGCAGGCCGGACAGATTTTCGGCCCGTTCAATGCGGCGTCCGATATCAAGGAACCGCCAGCCATAATTGCGGGTCATATTCTCCATGGCCATGCCGGAAAAGGCGGCAAGCACCATCAGGCCCTTGTCGAGCAGATCAATGACATGGCCGGTGTGCATGAAGCCGGGTTCCTTGAACCAGCGGTGGTCCGTGAAAAATTCATTCAGAATGCGCCAGGCATCAGACGACATGCGGTCGCGGGTGAGGCCCGTCAGCCGATGCATATGGGCCAGGCTTTCCTGAAATCCGTAGGCGCGATTCTTGCCATACAGAACGGTGCGAACGAGTCGTTCGATTTCATTCATGCCGCCAAAGCCGGCGTCAAAAACCTGTGCTTTGGGAGCGCGCAGGATGAGAGAGTTGAGGGCCGAGACGACGGTCCGCTGATCTTCTTCCGGACCACTATCTTCATTCAGGCGCGACAGAGCCTGACGGCAAAGGCGAAACTGCCATTCGATGCGTTCTACATTGCGCCCGAGCCAGAAGAGGTTATCGGCAATGCGGCTCTGCAGAGAGCGGCCTGCGCGCGAATAGGAACCCTGACGGGCTATGCTGGCCCAGATGCTTTCAAAGGGTTCTGGCTGGGCGTCGGATACGACCCATACATCGCGGGTAAGCCCTTCTGGCGAATGGAGCCCGATAGCATGTTGTTCACCAACCGACATGGACAGGCCGCCGGGCAGGATCTCGTAGCCTTGTTCCCTGCGCGATCCAAAGAAACGAATGGCAAAGGGGCGCGGTTCGAGGGTTTCGCCAGACCAACTGGGGGTCGTGGCATAGCCGGTTTTCTTTTCCGCAACGAGGGTGTTGCTGAACAAATGGATCTTGTCGATGAGGTCTTTGCGTTCTGCTTCAGAAAGCCTGACGGGATCGGTTGCCGGGCGGGCCTCGCCTGGGCGTCCCGAGCCTTCATGGGCATCTGAAATCAACATGTCATCGAGATTTGCAAGCACATGGCTGCGGCTTGTGTGGTCACCCAGCCACCAGCGTTCTGCTTCGCGCAGCATCAGGTCTTCACCAAGCAGGAAACGGCAGATGTCTGGCATGTAGGGTGCCAGCGCACGGTTCTCAACGATGGAGGAGCCTAGCTGGTTGGCCATGATAATGCCTTTATCGCGGATGGCCTGCACCATGGAGGTGGTGCCATCCATGCCATTGGGGTTCAATTCCAGCGGATCGGCATTGAGGCCTTCGATCGAGCGGACGATCAGGTCGATGGGCTTGAGGCCTGCCAGCGTTTTAAGGCAGATCCGGTTATTCTGATAAACAAGGTCGCCGCCTTCCACCAGCAGATAGCCCAGATAGCGGGCCAGATAGGCATGGGAGAAATAGTCCGGATGTTCCGGTCCGGGCGATAGAATGGCGATATAGGGATCTTCAAGCTCGGTGCGCTTGACCAGCGTTGACTGCAATTGCTGGAAATAGGAGGCAAGGCGCACCGCTTTGCTGGAGCGGAAGAGATTGCCTTCGCAATGGGTAAGGGCGATGCGGTTGGCAAGAGCAAAGCCCAGACCTGCCGGTGTTTCGGCGTGGTTGTCCAGCACGCGCCAATTGCCATCGGGCGCCTTGGCAAGGTCGGCTGCGAAAAACTGGACGCCATTATAGGCGCTCTGGTTGCCGCGCATCGGGCGCAGATAGGAAGGATCACTCATCACCAGCGCAGCCGGAATGTACCCCTCATGCAAAAGGCGTCGGTGGCCGTAAAGATCATTATGCATGGCATTGAAGAGGCGGGCCCGCTGGGCCAGCGCGACTTTGAGCCATTGCCATTCTTCGGGGGCGATAATAAGGGGAGCAAGGTCAATCGACCATGGCTGTCTGGCGTCATTTGGGTCTGCGAATAGATCGTAGGCAATGCCGGTTTCCCGGACGACCTCATTCAACTCCTCCCAATGGGTGCTTCGATCTGAGGGCGACCAGCGCGAAAAGGCTCCGAACCATTGCTGCCAGTGGGGCATGATGGAGCCATCCGCATCCATCATTTCATCATGGATGCCGGGCAGAGTCTGATAGAGCACTGGCGCGCCTGCGGGGGGCTGCATGCCATCTTCTGCGGTGCTGCCAGATAATCTGGTTTTGGGGTCTGAAGTTTTTTCCAACTTCATTTTCTCCGTGACATGTGCCTCAAAGGGCCATTTGTTATTCTTATTGACCGGAATGTCTTTCCAAATCCGTACGGTGTTTTTATGGAAATGGAGCTACGCTTTTATCATCTGTTCCGTAAAAATACAAAGTCACAGATTCGATTGTCATGCGAATGATATTTGGCCATAGCTTCATGACGCGCACAACACACCTTTATACCATAATGAAAAGGGCGGGAGATGGTTGCTCCTGCCCTCATGTTTTTTTATTTTCCCTGATGCTCGCGCCGTCTAGCGGATGGATGCGAGGCGCAGATCCAGCGTATAGGGGAATTCTGCGCTTTCTTCCAGCTTGATCGGCTCGGCATAGCCCGGCGAATGTCCCATCATCTCGAAACGCGAGAGACGTCGGCTCTCTGCTTCATAGGCGTTGACCGGGAAGGTGTCATAGCCACGTCCACCCGGATGGGCAACATGATAGCGACAGCCACCCAGAGAGCGACGGTTCCAGCTGTCCATGAGGTCAAAGGTCAGTGGCGTGTGGACGCCGATCATCGGATGCAGGCAGGAGGGGGGCTGCCAGGCGCGATAGCGGATGCCGGCAACGGCTTCATCTTGTCGTCCTGTTGGCTGCAGCGGAATGGCGACCTTGTTGACCGAGAGAATATGGCGATCCGGGTTGATGCCTCTTACCTTGACCTGCACCCGTTCAAGAGAGCTGTCGACGTAACGCGCGGTGCCGCCAACTGCGCCTTCTTCTCCGAGCACATTCCAGGGCTCAAGTGCCTGTCGCAATTCGATCTGTACACCGTCATAATTCACTTCGCCGTAGCGGGGGAAGCGGAACTCGAAATGGGGGGCAAACCAGCCTTCATCCAGTTCGAGCCTATGCAGGGAAAGATCCTTCAGGATGTCCCTGAAGTCTTCACGCACATAGTGAGGCAGCATGAAGCGGTCATGCAGCTGCGTGCCCCAGCGGATCAACTTGTTGCGATAGGGCTTTTCCCAAAGGCGCACGATGATGGCGCGCAGCAGAAGCTGCTGGGCCAGAGACATGCGATCATGGGGCGGCATTTCGAAGGAGCGGAATTCGACCAGCCCCAGACGCCCTGTCGGACCATCGGGGGAGAAGAGTTTGTCAATGCAGATTTCCGCCCGGTGGGTGTTGCCGGTGACGTCGATGAGCAGGTTGCGAAACAGGCGATCCACCTGCCAGTTGGGAATGAAGCCATCACCGGGCAGCGGAACCTGCTTGAGGGCAATCTCCAGCTCATAGAGATTGTCATGACGGCCTTCATCCACGCGGGGCGCCTGCGACGTCGGGCCGATGAAGGTGCCCGAGAAGAGATAGGACAGGCTGGGGTGGTTCTGCCAATAGGTTACAAGGCTTGCCACCAGATCGGGGCGCCTCAGGAAGGGGCTGTCCGATGGGGTGATGCCACCCAGTACGATATGGTTGCCGCCTCCGGTGCCCGTGTGGCGTCCGTCGAGCATGAATTTCTCGGTGCCAAGGCGGGCCAGTCGCGCTTCCTCATAGAGGATCTGGGTGATCTTGCTGGCTTCCTTCCAGTTGGCAGCCGGCTGGATATTGACTTCGATGACGCCCGGATCCGGCGTTACCTTGATGGCGTTGATACGCGGGTCAAAGGGTGGCTCATAGCCTTCGATATGCACCGGCTGGCCGACATCTCTGGCAGCATCCTCAATGGCCGCGACCATAGCGGCATAGTCTTCGGCATTGTGCAGCGGTGGCATGAAAATGCAGAGATGACCATCGCGCGGTTCAACTGACAACGCGGTGCGCACATGCCCTGAGACCTCATTCATGGGAATGAAAGTCGGGTGTTCCGTCTCGTGCCATTGCGGTTCAGGGGCATCGAGCAATCTGGCTGGATCGGTCTTTTTCAGTTTTTCACGCGGGGTGAAGGGCTGGCGCCGGTCGCGCAACAGAGCCTCACGGGCAGGGAGCGCCGCATGGGCTGCATGGGGGTCCATCGGGATCACATGCGGAAATTGGGTTTCCGGAATATGGGTAAGAGAGCCGAGTGGCAGACGGAAGCCGACCGGGCTGTCGCCGGGGATGAGGAAGAGCCTGTCACGGCGGAATTTCCAGACTTCCGACATCCAGGACCGGCCATAGGCCTCGCTGTTCCATGCCTGAACGGGCAGGACGAATCCTGCTGGAGTGGATAGACCCTGCTCAAACACCTTGATGATGCGGGCACGCTCTGCCGGATCGTCGATCTTGTTTTTGGATGGATCGACATCGACGGGAAGCTTCTGCTCCACCAAAGAGAAATGCGCCGGATCCTCATAAGCGGGCAGCACGCAATTGGGGTCTATCTTGAGCTTTTCGACGAGCTTGTAGATGAAGCGCTGCGCGATCTTTGCATCCGCCGGTTCCTGCGGGGTTTCCTGATCGATCAGAGCGGGGTCTTCCCACAGTGGTTCATCATCGGCGCGCCAATAAAGGGCAAAGGCCCAGCGGGGGAGCTGTTCGCCGGGATACCATTTGCCCTGTCCAAAATGCAGAAGGCCACCCGGTGCGAAGCGGTCGCGCAGACGGCGAATGAGATTTTCCGCGTAATAGCGCTTGGTCGGGCCTACGGCGCCGGTGTTCCATTCATCGCCTTCATAATCATCGATGGAGACAAAGGTCGGTTCGCCCCCCATTGTCAGGCGGACATCGCCCTCGTCAAGGCGTCGGTCTACCATGTCGCCCATCTTGTTGATGGCCTTCCATTGGTCATCGGTGTAGGGCTTGGTAACACGGGGGCGCTCGAAGATGCGCTGCACATCCATTTCAAATTCGAACTCGACTTCGGCCTTGTCATGCGCCCCGGTGATGGGGGCTGCAGAAATGGGGTGCGGCGTTGCTGCCAGCGGAATATGGCTTTCACCGGTCAGAAGGCCCGATGTCGGGTCCAGACCGATCCAGCCCGCTCCGGGGATATAGACTTCGGTCCAAGCGTGCAGATCGGTGAAATCGTGATCGGTGCCTTCCGGCCCTTCCAGTGGCTTGACGTCGGGTTTGAGCTGAATGAGATAGCCGGAGGTGAAGCGGGCTGCGAGCCCAAGGTGACGCATGACATGGACCAAGAGCCATGAACTGTCGCGGCAGGAGCCGGAGCATTTGGTCAGTGTCTCTTCAGGCGACTGTACGCCGGGTTCCATGCGGATCAGATAATCGATCTTGCTTTCGACCAGATGGTTGATCTGTACGAGCATATCGATGGTCTTGATTTCCTTGCCCTTGTGGATCGGCTCGATTTCCTTGAGCAGAGCAGAGAGAAGGGGCGTTTCTTCACCAAGTTCCAGATAGGGGGCGAGATCCTTTTTTTCTCCCTCGGCATAGGGGAAAGGATAATGCTCGGCGCTTTCTTCGATGAAGAAATCGAACGGGTTGATCACCGACATGTCGGTCACCAGATCCACAGTAACGGAAAAGGCGTTGATCTTTTCGGGGAAGACAATCCGCGCCATATAGTTGCCGAATGGATCCTGTTGCCAGTTGATCCAGTGGTCGGCCGGTTCGATATTGAGCGAATAGGACAGAATCTGGTTGCGCGTATGCGGGGCAGGGCGCAGGCGAATGATTTGCGGCCCCATGCCTGTCGGGCGATCATAGATATATTTTGTCTTGTGTGTCAGAGCTGCATGAATGGACATTGAAAATGTGCCTTTGTTTCAAGACTCTGATCCCCTGCGGACAAATGCCCATGGACGGATCAGGATAAGATCACGAATATAAAGGTTCAAAGTGAGCGGGCCGGCTGTGGCGTCAGGCCATCGTTTGTGACTGGGTTTGAGACTGGGACTGGCTTTCGCATTCCTCAGCTTCTTTTGACCAATCTGCATGTCCGAAGAATGACGTGCCCAGCTGGTTGGTAATCTCCATCAATCTGTGCTGAACCTTGTCGTTGAACCCATGGAACCGCATATGCAAGTGCGGGTCTTTTGCCGCAGCCTCCAGTTCGTAGAGCAACATCTCCACCTCTTCATAGCATTGAGCGGCCCGGCGTAGCTGGTAGCCCATATAGAGGTCATTGAGCATATCCTGTATTTCGCCGATGCAATGGGTTAGCGATTTTGGGAAGCTCTGGTTGAACATCAAGAAGTTGGCGACTTTTTTGGGGTCCAGTTTGCCCGATTTTGCGCGCTGGAAGGCATGATAGGCCTCAAAGGAGTGGAGCAGCAGTTTCCAGAATTCCATATCGGCAACGGTCTCGGTCTGATCGAGGCCATTGAAACTGGCAACCTGGGCGACCTTGACGTCGAGCAGGCGGCTGGTCTGGTCTGCACGCTCGATCCAGAGGCCAAGCTGATAGAAGCGCCATCCGGCATCGCGATAATAGGTGCCTTCTGTCACTCCCATGATCGCATCGCAGGTGCGGGCGATGGATTCGCAGGTGCGAGACAGGCGCGACGCATCCAGATCCCGGTCGCTGAGGCTCTTCATCTGATTGTATGAAACGTTGATGTAGGACCACATGGAAACAGAAATCAGCGGGCGCAACAGGCGGGCATTTTCTCGCGCAGCCCAAAGGCAGGAGAGGATCGAGCCCGGATTGTCGCGGTCCGTGATATAGAATTTGGCTACCTTCTGGGCGGTGATCTGACCGTTCTGCTCAGTGAAGCGGTCCTTATCGGCATAGAGGGATAGAATGGATGCCCAGTTTTCCTGACTGGAGTGATCCTGCCAGAAGCCGGCTTGCACATTGAGAATGCGCGCAAGGCTGGCTGAGCGCTCGATATAGCGGGCGAACCAGAACAGGGCTTCGGCATAACGACTGAGTAGCAGGCTCATGAGTTGCCTCCGTCCGTTGGATTGAATGGGGTTTCAGCGAGAACCCAAGTGTCCTTTGTGCCGCCGCCTTGGGAGGAATTGACGATGAGAGAGCCTTCCTTGAGGGCCACACGGGTGAGACCTCCGGGCAGAACCCATGTGCCTTTGCCCGTGATGGCAAAGGGGCGCAAATCCACATGGCGCGCCACCAGATCTGTTTCGCCCAATGTGGGGCAGACCGACAGGGAAATCATGGGCTGGGCAATGAAATTGCTTGGCTTGGCCAGAAGAGCCTCGCGGGCCGTGGCCAATTCTTCCTTGCTGGCCTTGGGGCCGATCGTGATACCATAGCCGCCGGATTCTCCCACCGGCTTGACGACCAGTTCATCCAGATGATCAAGGGTATATTGCAATGCGTCCTGTTCGCGGCAAATGTGGGTTTCCACGTTGGACAGAATGGGCTCTTCATCAAGATAATATTTGATGATGCGTGGCATATAGGCATAGACAGCCTTGTCATCGGCAACACCGGTGCCCAATGCGTTGGCGATGGTCACATTGCCTTTCAGCATGGCGCTTACGAGCCCTTTGACGCCAAGCATTGAATCCGGTTTGAAGGCTTCGGGGTCGAGGAATTCATCATCGATGCGGCGGTAGATGACATCCACCCGACGCGGGCCGCCGATGGTTTTCATATAGACCTTGTCGTCATCGCAGAAGAGATCATTGCCTTCCACGACGGGAACGCCCATCTCGCGGGCGAGGAAAATATGTTCGAAATAGGCCGAGTTGAACATGCCCGGGGACATGACGACCACTTGCGGATCGTCCTTGTCGAGGCATCCTTCCGGCGCGGTCTCGCTCAGCTTGGCAAACAGGTTGGTGCCATAGTCTGACACCTTGCGTAGCTTGAGATCGGCCAGAAGATCGGGGAAGGAGCGCTCCATAAGATGTCGGTTCTCGACTACATAGGAGACACCTGAAGGGGAGCGCACATTGTCTTCCAGTACGAGAAAATTACCACTGTCATCGCGGATGATATCCGTGCCCGAAATATGGGTGTAGACATTGCTGGCGGGTGTGAAACCGACCATGACGTCGCGATAGTTGGAATTGCCGAGTACCAGATCGGCAGGCACAATGCCGTCATTGATGATGTGACGGTCGTTATAGATATCGTGAAGAAAGGCATTGATGGCCGCGACACGTTGAATGACGCCGCGATCGATGGTGTTCCATTCGTTGGCGGTCAAGACCCGTGGGATGATATCGAAGGGGAGAACCCGATCGATAACATCCTTGTCGCTGTAGACCGTGAATGTGACACCGAGATTGAAAAGCTCCAGATCCGCGTCCTTGGCGCGTGTCTTCAGATTTTCAAAATCTGCTTCGTCGAACCTGTGCCAGATATCCTTCAATTGCGGACTGCGCTCTGACATGGCGCTCGACATTTCGCAAAAAAATGCGCAGGGATCGTAATTACTCACGCGATGCACCTTTATGTTGGCGCTTCAATTGCCCGCGTCGTCTGCTTTCCCGCCGTGTGCTGTTTGTGTGGCTTATAGCCTTGATAAGCTGTTCCCCAGTCTGTTCTTCGTGCGGAAAATCGTCCTTTGAGCCTGAAACGTACGAATTAACTGTTACGAGTTATTCAAAAGCAAGTTTTGGACCAAGCGTCATAAATTGGGCAAGGTTCTGTCTTTTTGGCATGTTATGCCGTTTCAAGGTGGTCTTCCAACCACTTTGAATCGTTTCCAGCTTAAATTTTACCCAAAGTTGTGTTGCTTTGTGGAGCAACTTTGCCTTACTTTTGAGCATTGTTCTAAAAGTGCGCGAATTTTGAACAATTGCAAGCTGTAAGGCCATCAGGCTCATGCAACTTTGGCAGGGCTTTAAGGTTTAACCGGGAAACGCCCGGTCCCATCCGGCGTGGTGTGGGAAATGGTTGCTTCCATTTGGGCAAAGTCGACCGAAAGCTTGGCCCATTGGCCCTCGGCTTTCCAGGTTATTTCAAGCTGAGCTCGGGCCGGCTGCACAATGGAGAAGGTGCCATTGAAGGCAGGGTGTTCATTTCGGAAGCTAATCAGTTTTATGAGGGCTGCGACCATTGGGGTCTCGAGCGCCTCTACAACTTCGTCATTCTTGTAATAGTGACGGTTGATGTCGCGCCCGACATCGGTTTTGGCCAGCAGCTCCATGTCATTTTCTCCGCCCAGCAGGCCGATATAATAGACCTGCGGAATGCCCGGCGCAAAAAACTGTACGGCACGTGCGATCAGATAGTCGGCTTCTCTGCGACCGATCGCGTCGAAATAGGTGCTGTTGACCTGATAGAGATCGAGGTTGGAGGCCTTGGCGCCTGTTGCTTTGCGAGAGGTGCCATCGGAGCGCTCATGAATGGTTTCTACCAGATTGTGAATGGCATCCGGCTCCAGCAGGCCCGGGCGTCCATCGGAATGGGCCCCTACATCAATGACGCCGATACCGTCATGGGTGTCGAGCACGGTGAGTGCATTGCGCGGGCTGATGTCAAGCCAGCGGCAGAGCGGAGCCGCATCGCCAGTGAACAGCGCATGCATGATGAGAGGCGGCAGAGCGAAATCATACACACAGTCGACTTTTTTCGAAATTTCGATCTGATCCTGATAGTAACTATGGATTTCGACCAGAACCTCCATGCCGCGCGCCTTGGCTTTCTGTGTCAGCTCGGCGAGGAAATCGTAGGTTTCCGGAATCATGAAGCAGCTGGTGCCCGGCTTCTTGATGGCATAGCCGGCCGCATCCAGGCGAATGCAGCTGATCCCTGCTTCGGCAAAGCGCGTCAGGATGCTATCGAGATAGGCTTCGCCCTTTTCGCTGCGTACATCGATATCGATCTGCTTGGGCGTAAAGGTGGTCCAGATCAGGCGACTGCTCCCGTTTTTCAGCGACATCTGGTTGAACGGCAACCCCGGGCGCGGACGATAGATGGAGGTCAGATCCTTTTCGGTGGCGCCATCAGGGAAGATAGATGCATAGGTCAGGAACATCTCCGCATAGTCGGAGGCGTCTCCATGGGCGAGAAAATCCTGAAAGGCCTCGCCATCGGCCGACACATGATTGACGATAAGGTCTGCCATCAGATCCACTGATTTGCTGAGGCTGCGCACGTCATCCCATGTGCCAAGGCGTGAGTCGACGTTGGTGTGGTCTTTGGGGTCAAAGCCCGCATCCGCGCCATCATAGGGATCGAAAAAGGGCAAGGCGTGGACCGTGCCGAAAAGACCCTTGAGCGGGCCATCGATCATGGTCTTGAGATCGGCAAATGTGCCATCGGTGAGCCGGTCTACATAGGTGATAAGCTGGACTTTGTTTTTCATAGCTGGCTCTCCGCTAAGAGGCGCACGCAAGGCTTTGACTGTATGACGTCATTTTGCAACGCGGTTTGAAGGGGCAGGCGCAAGGCACAGGATTTTGATTTCAAATGCTCTCTTGCGCACTGGTTTTACAACATTTTTGAAATTGCTAAAAGCAGTTATTGAGTGGCAGGGGGGATAGCGCTCATCCTCTGATGGCCATGCTAGGTGCGACAGGAGCGTATCGCACGTCTGTCGCGCCAAGCTCTGGCCTTCGAGGCTAAGGGAATATGAGGCTGCTTTTCACACCTTGTTTTGTGTGGCTTCTAGAATAACTTTGAAGATTGCGACAGGTGGATAGGGGTAATCGATGGTTTTGCCGATGCCCAGATCCAACAGCGCTTCTTTCAGGTTCCTGTCGACATTTTCCTTGCAAAGCAGCACCATTTTTCCGCGCCCATGGGTAGCGCGGGTGTTGATGAGATCATTGAGATAGAAATGCACGATTTTGCTGTAGAGCAGAAAAACCAGATCATTATTTTCGATCGCATCCTTGCGCACGGACAAATGCTCTTCATGCACGAACTCCACAAGGCAGCCCAAATCCTGAAGGGCCTGTTCGATTGGCAAAACGAACTTGTGCGAGCTTGCCACCAGAGCGATCGAAAGTGGTTCGGATGACCGGTTTTCGCGCAAGGCATTGTAGATGCGTTTGAGCTTGGTCTCGTTGGTTTCCTTGATGCGATAAACCTGTTCGAGGCGCGCTTTGATCGTGGCCAGCAGCAGGTCATAATCGATGGGTTTGGTGAGATAGTCATCCACCCCCATTTTTTTGCCCACGAGAATATCTTCTCTTGTCGACTTTGCCGTCAGAAAGATGAAAGGCACTTCATTATGTTGTGGCAGTCGTTCGCGGATGAGTTTGAGCGTGGTTGGACCATCGATCAGCGGCATCATTATGTCGCACAGGATGAGATCTACGGTTTCCACTTTCAGAATCTCGATGGCCTCCTTGCCGTTGGAGGCTTTCAGCGTTCTATAGCCAGCGTCCTGCAATTCTTCGACGATATCTTCCAGCAACAGGGCTTCGTCTTCAATGCAAAGAATCTTTTCCGGCATGGGTCTTTCTCCGATATGTCTTTAATCAGGATGCCAGTTCGTCAGGGGTGCCCTGATCTTTGTCGGGGCGGGCCTTACCGGTGTCTTCCTGCTCTTGGACATCATCTGCGATGGATGCCGGAAGGAAAATGGTGAAGCAGGAACCCTCTCCGAGTTTGCTTTTTACTTCAATTCTACCGCCTTGTTCCTTCAATGCCATTTGGGTGAAATTGAGGCCGATGCCTGTTCCGGCAATGCCACTTGAGTTGGAGGCGCGATAGTATTTGTTGAAGATCTTGGGCACTTCGTCTTCTGGAATGCCGATGCCTTCGTCGCAAATATCAATCGTGATATGCTGATCGCCGCGACGTCCGATTACATTGATAGGGGCGCCCGGCTCGGAATATTTGATCGCATTGGAAAGGATATTGCTGACGCACTGATCCAACAGATTCTGATCAAAGCTGGCATATTTGGGCAGCTCGTTCAAATCCCAAAGAATATTGGCGGTCTCCCCCATTTCCAAATGGTTCGCACATAGGCGCTCTACAGTACTGCGAAAATTCTGCTTCTTGGCGGCCATCTTGAGACCTGCGATTTCTTCGCTGGAGAAATCCATGAAGCGGTTGATCAGATACTGCATCCTTTGCACGGAGTCGCGAATGTTATCGATGCGCGTCAACAAGCGCTCGGTGGTCATGTCGCCTGCCTTGCGTTCAATGCGCTGGGCATTGCTGTCGATGATGGCGAGCGGCGTCTTGAATTCATGGGAGGCCATGGAGACAAATTCGCGCTGCGTCTCGGAAAGCGAGATTTCCTTTTGCAACAGTTTGACCAGCTTGTTGGTATGTTGCTGCAGCTTGCTGGTCTGGTCCTTGTAGGTCGAGATATCGGAGAATATGGCTATCTTGCCGCCATTGACCGTTGCCGATTGCTCGATCCGGTACCAGTGATCATCATGCAGTTTGACTTCGTTGCGATGCCGCCCCTTGAGCAGGTCTTCTTCGTTTGTTTCATCCGGCTCGGGCAGATCGAAGCCTTCGATCTTTTTGATATGGGACTGCTGGATCAGGTGTCGTTTCAGGCTTGGATAAAGATCCAGTATGCGGGTGTTGGCCAAAACCAGTCGGTCATCCTCATCAAACAGAATGATGCCGTCGTCGATGGCGTTGATCGCATTGAGCAACAGATCCCTGTTGTAGCGCACTTCTCGCAGGCTGTTTTCCAGCTTGAGTTCCAGCTCATACTGGACGGCTTCTAGTTTTGCCTCATAGGCGCGTTGTTCCGTCACGTCGCTGAAAATGGAAACAAAGATGCCTTCGGTGGCGAATTTGCCCTGCAGGCAGATGACGCGTCCGTCCTGTGTTTCGTGATCGATATCGTGGACGGTTTCCTTGCGCAGCAGCTCAATGCGATGCTTGATGATTTCATCGATATCGCCCGGGCCATAGTCGCCCCGTTCAGCCATATAGCGAATAAGATTGTAAACAGTATTGTTTTTTTGCAAGAGGCTGACAGGAATATCCAGCATCTTGCAAGCTGCCCGGTTCATAAAAACTATATTGAGATCTTCGTCTGTAACCGAAATTCCCTGTTCGACGGATTCCATCAAGAATGAAATCAGATTATTCTCGATATTCTTGTTTTTTATGAAGTAAGGCATGTGTCCTCCCTCGGGTTTTTTACAAAATTTATAATATAATTGTTAATGAAACTAGAATTCCTAAATTCATCTATTTTCATGGTTGAGTTTATGTTTATTAAACGTTTTGTTTACTATAAATTACGCAAGTATTTTCTGATATTATCTAACTTTATAGACATTGCCTGGATTGACGACTTGTCTGTGTCCTTTCATGTCCGTGGTTGGGAGGCTTGGGCAGAAGGTGTGGCTCATGTGGCCTTAGGTAAAGAAACCGGACTGATGCCCGCCAAGCCTGCAAAGGGGGTTGCGACTGCGCCTTTAGGCGAATAGGTTGTCTGCAAACAGATCGGTCAGATCAATCTACCGCGAGATACTTCATGATTCCTGCGCATCCCACCTCGGTTCTTTTTGTTTGTCTTGGCAACATTTGCCGCTCCCCTTTGGCAGAAGGGGTTTTCAGGCAGAAGATTCAAGAGGCTGGCCTTGACGATCAGTTTTTGCTCGACAGTGCTGGCCTTGGTGCCTGGCATGTGGGCCATCAGCCGGATGGCCGTACCATTAGCGTTGCCAGGGTCCATGGAACCGATATCTCTGATCTGCGTGCCCGGCGCATCGCTGTTGAGGATTTTTATGCTTTTGATCTCATTCTAGCGATGGATCGGGACAATCTGAGTGATATCCGGGCAATGCAGCCACGCGATGGCACCGCAGAAGTCGCACTCTATCTGGAATATTGCGGTCTTGAGCAAATGAAGCGCTCTTATGAAGTGCCGGATCCCTATTATGGCGGCGCGGATGCTTTTGAGGATGTCTATCATATGGTCGATCAGGCCAGCGACATTTTATTACAAAAACTTCGTTGAAAAACCTGCTTCGCTTGACGGATCTGGCTGTACATGTCGTCTCTTTATGCTTCTGTATTTTCGAATATGGCTAATTATGGAGAAGATCATGGCTCGCCCTTCCAGACTCATTCTTGCCACCGCGCTGCTGGTTGGCATGTCTTCGGTCGCCTTGGCTGATTTCGATTCCGATGTTGCAAAGGCCTATGCGCCTTATCGTGTTGCGCTCTTCAAGAGCAATCAAAAGGATGTTGAGGGCACCAAAAAGGCTCTGGCACAATTCCAGACGGTCTGGAATGGCAGCATCCTTGAAACCTACCCCACTGCTCCGGCTCGCTATGCCGATGAGGCCAAATGGTCCGAAAGCCTTCAGTCCATAAGCACCATTGCGGCCAAGGCCGTCGACGCCACGGCAAAGGGAGAGGCGCTTGAGGCACATGAAATTCTCGAAGCAATCCGCAATGAGCTCGATGATTTGCGAGATCGAAATGGCGTGCGCGTGTTCAGCAGTTTCGTCAATGCCTATCATGCCGCCATGGAACCCGTACTCGGGGTGAAAGTCAGCGAACAAAGCTGGTCAGATGAGACGCGGGCGCAGCTTTTGGAACAAGCCGGTGTGCTTGGTTATTTGAGCGATGATCTGGTCGCCCATGCTCCGGCTGAGCTGCTGTCCAATAGTGAATTCAAAAAGCTCCTCAGAGGGCTGACAGGATCTGTCCGGGCCTTCATGGAAGCGCTGGAGAGCAATGACCCGGCCAAGGTTGCAGCTGCGCAAAAAGCGCTGAAGCCTGCCTATGCCAAGCTTTTTGTCAAGTTTGGCTAGCGCGGTAGAGTGCTTTATGCCAATCATCAAAAAGGGCCCATAAGGGGCCCTTTTATTCGATCACAGCGCCTATAAGAGATCGAAGGTTTCCTCGATCACATAGGGGCCACCGCCGGTACTGTCGCGTGATGAATAGAGTATAAAGCGCGGCACTCTGAAATGATCTGTCCGGAAGCCGCCGCGCAATGTCAAATAGTTGGCGACATCAATTGGTTCGGCTGATTTTTTCAGGCGGGCCAATGTGACATGGGGCGTATAGTCATGCTTGTCTGACTTGAGGCCAAGTTTGCGCATGCGCCGTTCCAGTTCGTGATGCAGGAGCAGCAGATCTTCATTATTCTGCACCGCCGCAAAGACCGAATGGGGCTTCTTGGCTCCGAAAGACCCAAAGCCTCGCAAGGAGAGGTCAAATTCGGGACATTGGATCTGGGACATTTGAAATACAATTTCATTGGCCAGAGTGTAATCGACATCACCCATGAAGCGCAGCGTGATGTGGTAGTTGGACTCGTCCACCCAGCGCGCACCATAAAGGCCGCCCTTCTGCAGGGACAACATGGTCGTGATGTCGGGGGGGATTTCCAGACCGGCAAATAAGCGTGGCATCATTTCGCTCCCGTATTGGACGTGGGGGCAGGATCACGTGATCCGTGTTACAGTCGAAATGAGTTCGGCCAAAGTAATTGATAGGTCAATGTCGAATCACTTCGGGGCTGTTGTCGTTGCAGGATAGCTGAAAAATTGTGACGATGCTTTAAAAGCTTTATCCGCCGTTGCCTTGTCCTGTTGGCATTTGCTCATAAAAGAAAGCCGCCCCGGCTAGTTCTGGCAGGCCGGGGCGGCTTTTTTATTCTTGTCTATTAGGTCTTGGGGCTGTTGAAATCTACCGCTGCCAGATCATGGGCAAGGGTTGGAATGCAGCAGATGAACCTTGTTGATGGCTTCTTCCATTTCGTCGGTCAGCTTGAAATCGTGACAAGCGATGTCTGTTTTCAGCTGCTCGAGTTTGGACGCACCGAGGATCACCGACGTGGTGAACGAGCGGGTGTGGACAAAGGCCAAAGCCATTTGGGCAACATCCACGCCAAACTCTTCGGCAACCTTGAGATAGCCGCGAATGGCTGGTTCAGCTCCAGGAGTCTGATAGCGACCACCGAAATTCTTGAACAGGGTCATGCGTGCACCTTCAGGATGTTTGCCATCAAGATATTTACCCGTAAGAGTGCCCTGACCCAGTGAGGAATAAGCCAGCAGGCCGACCTGTTCGCGCATCGCGACCTCTGCGAGGTTGACCTCGAAGGTGCGGTTCAGCAGACTATAGGCATTCTGGATGGAAACGACGCGGGGGCCGGTGCCTTTTTCCGCTTCATTCAGATAGTTCATGGTTCCCCAGCCGGTCTCGTTGGACAGGCCCACATGACGCACCTTACCAGCCTTGACCAACTCGTCCATCGCGGCGAGTGTTTCGGCGATCGGGGTTTCGTCTTCGGCTGGTTCCGGATGGGAATAGATGACCGGGTTGGCGCCGAACTGGGAGACCTTACGATCTGGCCAGTGGATCTGGTACAGATCGATATAATCGGTCTTGAGGCGCTTGAGGCTCTTGTCGACGGCTTCAAAAATCTGTGCGCGGGTGAGGCGCGGTTCGATTTCGCCATCGCGGAACCATGTGCTCATGGAGCGGCCCACGACCTTTGTGGCCAGAATGATGTCGGAGCGGTTGCCGCGATCTTGCATCCAGTCGCCGATGATCTCTTCGGTGCGTCCTTGCGTGGCTGCGCGGCTAGGAACCGGGTAAAGCTCGGCAACATCAAAGAAATTGATGCCCTGATCGATGGCATAATCCATCTGTTCATAGCCGTCTGCTTTGGTGTTCTGCTCGCCCCAGGTCATGGTACCAAGGCAAAGGCTGCTCACTTCGAGGTCTGTGCGACCCAGTTTTCTCATTTCCATATCGGGATCCGTTTATTCATCGCCAGCAAAGGGGGAAGGGATCTGGCTGTGTTAAAATGGCTACATGCCAGATGCATGCTGTCAGTTAGGTTGGTTCAATAAATCAATCACGAAGGGTGCGATATTTTTGACAATCACTTGAATGCCCTTCTGGTTCGGGTGCATGCCGTCCTGCAGATTCAGGTCTGGCTCAGCGGCCACATCTTCCAGAAAGAAGGGGTATAGCGGTATTTGGTATTCATTGGCAAGGGCAGGGTAAATGGCGTCAAAGGCCTGAGTATAGTCAGCGCCCATATTGGGGGGCGACCGCATGCCCATCAAGGCGACCTTGATGTCCTTTTGCTGGAATTTCTCGATCATGGCCGCCAGATTGGCCTTGGCATTGTCTACCGAGAGCCCTTGCAAGGCATCATTTGCGCCCAGTTCCAACAATACAAGATCGATATTCTCCGGTGTTGACCAGTCAAGACGAGAGAGGCCAGAGGCCGTGGTGTCGCCAGAAACGGAGGCGTTGACGATCTCTACATCAAGTCCCTGGTTTTTTAAATGCTGCTGAAGCTGCGTTGGGAAATCCTCTCCGGCGGGCAACTGATAGCCAGCGGAGAGAGAATCGCCAAAGGCAAGAATTCTGGTGGTGTCGGCGGCTTTTGCAGAGGTCATGGTGAAGAGGCCAAGAAGCAGTAATAGAAAAAAGGAAGGGAAGAAATGGGCAGGATGACTGGTCATCCGAGCCGTTGCCGCACCGCCGTGTGGCGATTGCAGGCGAGCCGTTGTTTGGCCATGTTGGCTATATTCATACTTCATTTTCATAAGACTTATCTTTGGTGCGCATAAGCAAAACGCCCAAGAATGCGCTTTGCTGTCTTTGATTCCGAAATAACGACCCCATATAGGATTGATCATATTTTCCTTTGTCTTGTCTTCACACTGCGTGCAGAGTTACTTGCAATATAGGTTAGGATCATCGTGACTTCATCCCTTGCTCAAGAAGTTTCCAAAACAATGGCCAATCCGGCAGACGGAGAGACTGCAAAAGAAGCGATTATTTCGCTGCATGGCGTCTATTTGAGCCTCGGGGCAGGGAATTCACGGGTCGATATTCTGCGCGGCATCGATCTCGACATCGAAAGCGGCCACTCGGTGGGCCTTGTCGGGCCGTCCGGCTCGGGCAAGTCAACCTTGCTGATGGTGATGGCAGGTCTTGAGCAAGCCGATCAGGGCAAGGTGCTTGTTGAGGGCAGCGATCTGTCGCAAATGGATGAGGATACGTTGGCGCAGTTTCGCGGCACGCGGATTGGCATCATCTTCCAGTCCTTCCATCTGGTGCCGACCATGACAGCGCTTGAAAATACCGCCATTCCTCTGGAACTTGCTGGCCGCCGCGATGCCTTTGATGTCGCCAAGGCCGAGTTGGAAGCGGTGGGGCTGGGGCATCGCGTGCATCATTATCCGGCAGAGCTTTCCGGTGGTGAGCAGCAGCGCGTGGCCATTGCCCGTGCGCTGGCGCCGCGTCCCTCCATTCTTATTGCCGATGAGCCGACGGGGAACCTTGACGCAGACACGGGGCAGGAGATTTCCGATTTGATGTTCCGCCTGCATAAAGAGCGGGGCATGACGCTGATGCTGGTGACCCATGATCCGCGCCTTGCAGATCGATGTGAGCGTGTGGTGCGGCTCAAATCCGGCCAGTTGGTGGAAACACCCCATGATGCCGCCCATCCGGCTCAATAGGAGGGCGCTATGGATCAGCTGACTTCGAATAAGGACACAGGCAGCGCGCATGCGTTTCCCGGCTTGCCTGCGCCACGTGGTATTTGGGCATCATTGCGCCTTGCCTTCCGCTTTGCACTTAGAGAAATGCGTGGCGGATTGCGTGGATTTTATATTTTTCTGGCCTGTATTGCTCTTGGCGTGGCTGCCATTGGCGCTGTCGGCTCGGCTTCAAAGGCGCTAACCGGTGGTCTCAATGAGCAGGGACGGCAGATTCTGGGCGGGGATATCTCGCTATCGGCCATTCACACGCCGTCGACTGAAGAGCAGCGCGCCTATTTGAGACAGTTTGGCCAATTGGCACAGTTGGCCAGCCTCAGGGCTATGGCGCGCACGGTTGATGCGTCCGATCAGTTGCTGATTGATATCAAGGCTGTGGATGGCAATTACCCCATGGTCGGGGATCTGGTGACCACCAATGGCAAGACGCTTGCGCCCGGCTCGCTGATTGTTGATCCGCTCCTTCTGGATCGGCTCGGGCTTTCGGTTGGGGATCCGCTGGTTATCGGGGTCAAGCAATTCACCATCGCAGACAGCATTGCTGACGAACCGGACGCGCTGGCCTCTGGCATCGCCTTCGGGCCAAGGGTGATCATGGGGCTTGATGATCTGCAAGCAACCGATCTGCTACAGCCCGGCGTCATCGTGCGCTGGATCACGCGGCTGAAGATGGATGGTGATCCGTCTCTTTCCCAAGTCGAGGCCGTTATTGAACAGATAAGGGCAGAATTTCCCGATGCGGGTTGGCGCATTCGCTCTCGTGCCGATGCCGCGCAGGGGCTAAAGCGCAATATCGATCGCTTTGCGGCCTTTCTGGTGTTGGTCGGCCTTGCCTCGCTGATCACTGGCGGGGTTGGTATCGCCAATGCTGTGCAAGCCTTCATCTCCGGTCGGCAGACGACCATTGCCAGTTATAAGTGCCTTGGGGCGCCCAGTTGGCTGATTGTCGGCATCTACCTGATGCAGATTGTCTTTATTGCTTTCATTGGCATTGCGATCGGTGTCTTTTTCGCGGCGCTCGTGCCTTTCATTCTGCAGGCTGTGATACCGGATAATTTGCCGCTGTCTTCGTCGTTGTTTCATCCGCTGCAGTTGGGCAAGGCGGCTCTGTTCGGTCTGCTGGCTGCGCTGCTTTTCTCCATGCGCCCTCTGCTGCGTACCCGTTCCATTCCGGCAACGGCGCTGTTTCGTGACCAGATCGCACCGGTCAAATATCGGGCCAGCAAACGCGATTGGCTGATCGTTCTGGCGCTTGGGGCTTTGCTGGTGGGGCTGGTTCTTGCAACGGCAGAGGTGCTCTATGTGGCTGCGGCTTTCCTTTTGGGCATGGTGATTGTCTTCTTGCTGCTGCGGTTCGTGGCTTTCGTCATCATGAAGGTGGCTGCTAGGTTGCCGCGTTTTCGGCATGTGGTGCCGCGGCTTGCCATTGCCAACCTGCATAGGCCCGGCGCGTTGACGCCTTCGGTGGCGCTGTCGCTCGGGCTCGGGCTCAGTCTGTTGGTGACGCTGGTGCTGATCGATCTTAATCTGCAACAGCAACTGACAGGCAATTTGCAGCAGAAGGCACCAAACTTCTTCTTCATGAACATCCAGAATTCCGAGGTCGATCAGTTTGAAGCCGAACTGGAAGCCATGGCTCCGGAAGGCATGCATCAGCGCGTGCCGATGTTGCGCGGTCGGCTGGTGACGCTGAAGGGGATCGCTGCACGTGATTTCGAAGCGCCGGACGGAGCGCAATGGGTGCTGCGCGGGGATCGTGGCATCACCTATTCGGCCCATCTGCCTGAAAATTCCACGCTGGTGGAAGGCGAATGGTGGCCTCAGGATTATTCCGGCGAGCCGCTGCTTTCCTTTGATGCCGAGTTGGCTGACGAAATGGGGCTGGCCATTGGTGATATTTTGGAAGTCAATGTGCTTGGGCGCACCATTTCGGCAAAGATTTACAATCTGCGGCAGGTGGAATGGCAGTCTCTGGCGATCAATTTCGTCATGGTCTTCTCGCCCAACACCTTTGCCGGAGCGCCGCACGCCCATCTTGCCACTCTGACCCTTGATCCTGATGGCAAGGAGAGTGCCGAGCAAATTGGGCAACGGGAATCGGCCATCATGAAGGCCCTTGTGCAGGATTTTCCAGCTGTCACCTCTATTCGGGTTGGTGATGCGCTTGATACGGTCAATGATCTTGTGCGCCAGTTGGCCTGGGGCATGCGCGCGGCTTCATCGCTTGCCATTATTGCCTCCATTCTGGTGCTCGCCGGGGCCTTGGCCGCTGGGCAACGCGAACGCATCTATGATGCGGTGATCCTCAAGACGTTGGGGGCAACCCGTGGTAAGGTTTTGCAGGCCTATTCGCTGGAATATTGTCTGTTGGGCGTGATTACGGCAGTCTTTGCGCTGATCATCGGCCATGTGGCGGCTTATCTGGTGCTGACCGAGATGATGGAAATGGCCTTTGCCTGGCAGCCATTGGTTTCGGCCATCGTGGTGGTGCTTGCCATGCTTCTGACAATTTTGCTTGGTCTCATTGGTACATGGTCAAGTTTGAACCGGAAACCGGCCCGAATTCTGCGTAACGGTTAACTGGCGTTAAGATTTCAAATGAAGCTTGGGCGAGTCTTTTCAAGCTTTTACAAGGGTCGGGCAAGGATTGTGCATCAAACTTTGCGGCCAGTGATGACATTTGCGTGAATTCGACGATAGAATCCCGTTTGTTGCGCAAAAAGGTCTTGAGCTGGTGCCTGAACCCACCCATATATGGGACACACGTCGGTTTTGAAATTAGGTCCGGCGACCACCAACGACATGAACACTTCGGATTGGTCAGTCGAACCGTTCGAGCTTTTGAGTTTTGTGAGGAGAAACCATGGTGAATGACTTCCGTCAAAGCGCGCAGCATATGAGTGGCCGTGCCGCCGAAATGGCGCGTATCGATCAGGGCCTGCGCAGCTATATGCTGAAGGTCTATAACTATATGGCCATTGCGCTGGCAGTGACCGGCGTATTTGCCTATGGCCTTTACACTGTCGCCTTTACACAGGATCCGTCTCAGGCCGTAGCTCAGGTGAGCGGTAGCCTGTATGTGACCCAGCTTGGTTACACACTGTTTGGCAGCCCGCTTAAATGGGTCGTGATGTTTGCGCCTCTGGCGATGGTAATGTTCCTGAGCTTCCGTATCCAGAAAATGAGCGCTAGTGCTGCTCAGACCATGTTCTGGGCTTACGCGGCGCTGATGGGTATTTCCCTTTCATCGATCTTTGCGGTTTATACCTCGACATCCATTACGCAGGTCTTCTTCATCACCGCAGCAGCCTTCGCTGGTCTTAGCCTCTATGGCTACACCACGCCGAAGAGCCTGTCTGGCTGGGGCAGCTTCCTGTTCATGGGCCTGATCGGTATCGTGATCGCTTCGATCGTCAACATCTTCCTTGCGTCCAGCGCACTGGCCTTTGCCGTGTCTGTGATCGGTGTTCTGGTCTTTGCAGGCCTGACCGCCTATGACACCCAGCAGATCAAGGAAATGTATTTCGAAGGTGACAGCTCCGAAGTCGCTGGCAAGAAAGCCATCATGGGCGCTCTGCGACTGTATCTGGACTTCATCAACCTGTTCATCATGCTTCTGCAGCTGCTTGGCAACCGCGAATAGGCATAGAACAGCGCTCTGCTGAATTAGAAAAAGCCGCTCCATTCGGGGCGGCTTTTTTCGTTTGATGCCATAGATATGGTGCGTCTTGCCCTGTCTTTCAATTGGGGCCATTCCCGACAAAATCGGTCACATTGACGCTTGGCTCTCGCGCGACATAGGTAAGGTGTCGCCTCATACTGTGCGGCCTTGTTTGTAAGGATATTTGCGGGATAGGGGAGGATTTGTCGTGATCAAACTCATCGCAGGCGTCAATTTTGTTGCCGCCATGGTTCATCTGCTTTTCTGGGGGCTGGTGGCCTTCCATTTTTGGGACGGGGTCTTTGGTACGGCACCAACGACAGCGTTGGCGACGACGTTCGGAATCGGGGTGGCCGATCTCGTCTGGTCGGTGCCTTTGTTGTTGATTGGCTCGATAGGGCTAATGCGCCAGCATGCGTTCGGCTGGCTCTGTGCGCAGATGGCGAACGGGCTCTATTTCTATTCCATGACCTTCATTCTGGTCAGGGACGGGCTGACGGGGGATTTCAAGCCCGGCTCCTATCTCTTTATGCCCTTCACGCTGTTTGCTTTCTGGGCCGTGTGGGCGCTCTGGAGCCGGCGCCATCTGTTTTTCGTGCCTAGCTTTCCACGACCTTGAGCAGTTTCTGATTGAGAAGCTTGAGGATGGAATCCAGCTCGTGACCGCGTTTGAGAATCTGGCCCTGTTGCGAAATGAGGCTGTAGGCGCCCTGACGGCGGGCGAGCTTGGGATTTTTCTCGATGCGGTAAATGGGCATTTCGCTTGATCGTCGGAAGATGGAAAAGACCGCCCGGTCTTTCAGTGTGTCGATGGCGTAGTCGCGCCACTCGCCTGCTGCCACCATGCGTCCGTAAACGTTGAGAATATTCGTCAGCTCCATGCGATGGAAACAGATTTGCTGAGGTGGCTTTGGCTGTTGGTTCGAATGGCCTGTCGTTGTTGCCGGACGCAGACTTGCCAGTGAGGTCACACTTTCATCAGAATTATCGAGCAAGCGATCCTCCGTTTGTTCGTGGTCATGGAAGGCATGACACCTAATGTGGCGCCGATCTTCGAAAACTCAAGAGATATGATTGCTGTAAAACGCCCGCTTGGCAAGAGTGGAGACCCGAACCAGCAAGGGGCTTGTCGCAAAGTTCATAGAGGGGGACACGATTATTCTGTTTTAAAGCAAGATATGGGTAGAGAAGCATTCGCTTTCTTTCGTGGAGGATCTGGTCTCCTGTCACCTGGCGATGGGGGCCTGACCGGATGACTGATCGTGGTGTTATCTGATTGATCGGCATAGGAAAATCACACAATTGCCTTATTTCGGCCCTTGGAAAGTCGCAGGTGGGGACCAATATCAGATATGTTGCATCGCGGTACGGTTCATTGATTGGACATGGGACTCTGCCCCCTCTGACTTATGTCCATGAACCTGATTGTTAAGCTTGGTCTGCTTGAGCTTTGATTTCAATGGCTCGAGCAGCTTGCTCGGCAAGCGTTCGATAGAGGTCATTTGTCCTTCGGATTCCCGATAGCGGTCAACATCCCAACAGCTCCTTCACGGGATGCCTTAGCGCATCCCGTTTTTTTTGGGCTCTGCTTTGCCCTTCCCATCTTGAAACTCACCGGCAGCATTGCTAGATCCTGTGCTGAAAACCGTCTTTCTTGCAGTTTTCCGGGGTATCCTTTTGCTCTTCTCGTGCTTGCGAGGCGGGGAGGCGGATGAACCTTGCAGAAAGGCGATCAATCTGGTTGCCGGATTTGGGCCAAAGCGGCTGCTTCCGGCGATGCTGATAAGGAAGGACATCTGTCATGACTGATGAAGCGCAAACTGCTGCTGCGGGCGCCGAGACCCATTCGTTTGAAGCCGAGGTTTCCCGACTGCTCCACCTGATGGTGCATGCCGTCTATTCCAACAAGGAAATTTTCCTGCGTGAGCTGATTTCCAACGCGGCGGATGCCTGCGAGAAATTGCGCCATGAGGCTCTGACCAATTCCGATCTGACGCGCAACGACCCCACTTTCAAGATCACACTGTCTTCTGATGGCAAGGCTGGAACGCTGAAGGTTGTCGATAACGGCGTTGGCATGAGCAAGGAAGAGCTAATCGACAATCTTGGCACGATCGCCCGCTCCGGCACCCGCGCCTTTCTTGATCAGCTTGCCAGCAGCTCCAATGGCGAAGATGGTTCGGCCCTGATCGGCCAGTTCGGTATCGGTTTCTATTCCGCCTTCATGGTGGCCGACAGCGTAGAAGTCGTTTCCCGCCGCGCCGGAGCCGATGAAGCATGGCGCTGGTCGTCCGATGGCATGGGGTCTTACGAGATTGCCCCGGCAAGCGATGAAGACGCGCCGGTGCGCGGCACCAAGATCACGCTGTATCTGAAGGAAGACGAAAAGAGTTTTGCCGATCCGGTAACCATTCGCCGCGTCGTACGCGAATATTCCTCTCATGTGCCCGTACCGATCCGCCTGATGAGCTACAATGAAGAAGCCAAGGCGATTGACGAGGAAGAGCTGACCGATGGCTCCGCACTCTGGATCAAGCCGAAGTCGGACATCACCGAAGAGCAATATACCGAGTTTTATCAGCATACGGCTGGCCAGTTCGACCATCCGGCCCTGACGATCCATTATCGCGCTGAAGGGCGGACGGAATATAACGTGCTGGCTTTCGTGCCTGAGCATAAGCCGTTTGATCTGTTTGATCCAAACCGCAAGGGCCGCATCAAGCTTTATGTGCGTCGTGTCTTCATCACCGATGATGCAGATGTGCTGCCGGCTTATCTGCGCTTTGTGCGCGGTGTCGTGGACAGCGAGGATATCCCGCTCAACATTTCCCGCGAAATGTTGCAGGACAACCCGATCCTCAATGCCATTTCCAAAGGCGTGACCAATCGCATTCTCAGCGAGCTGGAAAAGCTGGCCAACAAGGAAGAAGAGAAATTTGCTTCCGTCTGGGAAGCCTTCGGCCCGGTCATCAAGGAAGGCCTTTATGAAGATCCCGAGCGTCGCGATCAGTTGTTCAAGCTGGTGCGCTTCAACACCACCAAGGGCGACAACCGCACCTTGGCGCAATATGTCGAGGATCTGAAGGAAAACCAGACCGCGATCTATTATGCGCTCGGCGACAGCAAGGAAGCCATTCTGGCCAGCCCGCAGCTTGAAGGCTATCAGGCGCGCGATGTAGAGGTTCTGCTGCTCTCTGATGCAGTGGATGCCTTCTGGGTGCAGACAGCGCTTGGCTTTGATGGCAAGAGCTTCAAGTCTATTTCCCAGGGCGGTGCCGATCTCGATTTGATCGAGAAGCCGGAAAAGGAAGAAGACAAGGGCAAGAGCGAGGAAGACAAGGCCAAGGAACAGGGCGATGTGGCCGAGCTGGTGACCTTCGTTAAGGAAACCCTCGGGGAGGCCGTGTCTGACGTGCGCATTTCTGCTCGTCTGGCAACGAGCCCGGTTTGCATTGTGGCTCCGGATTATGGTCCGGATCGTCAGTTGGAAAAACTGATGCGCAGTCAGAAGGGCGCTGAGGTCGGAATGAAGCCAATTCTTGAGGTTAATCCGGATCACAGCCTCATTCGCATGCTGGCTGACCAGTATAAGGCTGCCAGCGACAAGGCCAGCGTAGAAGACGGGGCGCATCTGTTGCTCGATCAGGCGCTTATTCTGGATGGCGAACATCCGACCAATCCGGCCGACTTTGCCACACGCCTCAGCAAGGTGATGATGTCGGGTCTCAAGTAAGAGACCTGCCGCATAAACCAATCGGCGCGATTGGATGACATCAAGCCGCGAAGGAGGGTATCTTTCGCGGCTTTTTTGTTGTATTAGCAGCACTCTTGTAAAGGTGAAGAGGTGCCTCCCGGTTTCGGGGGTGGTAATTTGCGCCCAGTTTCGCCATATAGAACGAGAAAACCGAGAGCCCAGATACGGATCGGGCTCTCCTTCCCATCATAATGATCAGCAAAGTGATCAAGCAGGAATGGCTGAGAAATGGCCCCGCACGTGCAATTCTTGAAAATGAATGGTCTTGGCAACGAATTCATCGTGATCGATGCCCGAAAGACCAAGCCCCAACTTGGGGCCGATGCCGTGCGCGCACTTTCCAACCATCAGACCGGACCGGGCTGCGATCAGTTCATCACGCTTGAAAAGTCGCCCGCTGGCGGGGATGTTTTTATGCGCATTCACAATGCCGATGGTGGCGAGGTGGAAGCCTGTGGCAACGCGACCCGCTGTGTCGGGCGGCTGATGATGGCCGAGAGCGGCGTCAATCGGGCGGTGATCGAAACAGTGGTCGGCAAGCTGATCGGCTATCGCTGTGATGATGAAAGCATGGTGACGGTGGATATGGGCGTGCCGAAATTCGGCTGGCAGGATATCCCCCTTTCCGAACCTTTCGAAGATACCCGTGTCATTGAACTGCAAGTCGGACCGATTGATGCGCCTATTCTTCATTCCCCCTCGGTGGTCAATGTGGGCAACCCGCATGCCATTTTCTGGGTGAAGAATGATGTCGAGAGCTATGGGCTGGAAGTGAACGGACCGCTGCTGGAAAATCACATGATCTTTCCGGAGCGGGCCAATATCTCTCTGGCGCAGGTGCATAATCGCAGCGAGATGACCCTCAAGGTCTGGGAACGCGGCGTGGGCCTTACGCAGGCGTGCGGCACGGCTGCCTGTGCTGCCACGGTGGCGGCCATTCGCAACAAGATGACCGACCGCACCGTGCTGGTGCATTTGCCCGGTGGCGACCTCACGATCGAGTGGCGCGAAGCGGATGAGCACATCATGATGTCCGGTGGGACAGAACTGGAATATGCCGGTGAGATTGATCTTGCAGATCTCTCCTGGCGCAAGCTGCCAGCAGGCAGCGTGGAGTAGCCTTATATGACAATCAAGGTTCTTACCTTCGGATGTCGCTTGAACACCTATGAATCCGAAGTGATGAAACAGCAGGCCGATGAAGCCGGGCTGGACAATGCCATTCTTGTGAATACCTGCGCTGTAACCAGCGAAGCGGTGCGTCAGGCCCGCCAGCAGATTCGCAAGGCGAAGAGGGACAATCCCGATGCCCGCATCATCGTGACCGGTTGCGCCGCGCAGACCGAGAGCGAGCGGTTTGCCTCCATGGAAGAGGTGGATCTGGTGCTTGGCAACGATGAGAAATTGCGGGCCGAGAGCTATAAGGCCGTGCCTGACTTCGGTGTGCCGCTACCAGAGAAGATCCGCGTCAACGACATTATGAGTGTGCGCGAAACGGCGCTGCATCTGATTGACGGGCTGGAAGGGCGCACCCGTGCCTTCGTGCAGATCCAGAATGGCTGCGACCATCGCTGTACCTTCTGCATCATTCCTTTCGGGCGGGGCAATTCCCGCTCTGTTGCGATGGGGCCGATTGTCGAGCAGATCACCAAACTGGTGGACAATGGCTATGCGGAAGTGGTGCTCACGGGCGTGGATATCACCTCTTACGGGGCAGATCTGCCCGGTCAGCCCAAGTTGGGCACGTTGGTCAAGTCCATTCTCAAGCATGTACCGGATCTGCCGCGTCTGCGCATTTCATCGATTGATTCCATCGAGGCCGATCCGGACCTGATGGACTGCATTGCCAATGAAGAGCGCCTGATGCCGCATCTACATCTCTCTTTGCAGTCGGGAGACAATATGATCCTCAAGCGCATGAAACGGCGGCATAATCGCGAACATACCATTGCCTTTTGCAAGGATGTGCGCGCGTTGCGGCCGGATATGGTGTTCGGGGCGGATATCATTGTCGGGTTCCCAACCGAGACCGAAGAGATGTTCCAGCGCAGCCTTGATATTGTCGAAGAGTGCGATCTGACCCATTTGCATGTGTTCCCATATTCCGCTCGGCCCGGAACACCCGCAGCGCGGATGCCGCAGGTGCGTGGTCCGGTCATTCGCGAACGGGCTGCCCGGTTGCGTGAAGCGGGGGAAGCGGCCCTGCAGCGCCATCTTCAAAGCCAGATCGGGCGTGAGGTGCGATTGCTTGTAGAGGGGAAAGGTCTTGCCCGCACTGAGCAATTTACGCTTACGGAGATTGCAGAAGGCGATTCAGGTGATATTGTTGCTGCGCGCGTCGTGGATGCCAGCCAGCGCCATTTGATGGCGGTCGGGCTTTGATCGTCCGCATATAGATGCGCGCCGCCTTGCGCTTTCGAGCGCGTTTTTCGATCAGGGAGTAGGATCGTGGCCAAAAAAGGATTTTTCTCGCGTTTGTTCGGCTCGTCCGAGGAGAACACGCCCGAAGAGCAAGTCAAGGACAAGGCTCTGGAGGCGGAAGGCGAGGATGTTGCCGATCCTGCCCAGGAGGCGACGGAAGCGACGCCTGTTGAGACCGAAGCTGAAGCGGTGGTTGCGGCTGCTGGTGACGATACAGGCAATGCTGGCGATGCTGTCGAAGAAGTGGATGTGGCCATTATGGGCGGGGATGTCCCTGCCGGAGCCGTTGCATCCGACGCCGAGGAGCTCGCCGAAGACAAGCTGGGAGAGGAAGCCGGTGAGGCTGTCTCCGAGGCCGATCTGGCCGCGCTTGAAGCGGAAGAAGCCGTTGTTCTGGAAGAGGATGCGGTCGATGATACTCCCTTGGAAGAGGCCCCTGCACCACTAGACGCGCCAGCTGCCGAGGAAGACGGACCGGAAGAAGCTATTGAGGCAGTGGCTGAAGAGCCTGAGCTCCCAGAGATTGCTGCCGAAAGCGCACCTGCGGACGACGCCGCTGACGTGCTTGAACCAGTCGTTGAGCCAGCAACAGTTACTGAAGAAGCAGAAACGCCAGCGAAAAAGCTCTCATGGTTCGAGCGGCTCAAACAGGGGCTGTCGCGCTCTTCAGGGGCGTTGGGTGAAGGGATCAGCTCGATCTTTACCAAGCGCAAGCTTGATGACGACACCCTGCAGGATCTGGAAGACATTCTCATTCAGGCCGACCTTGGCGTTGAAACGGCGATGACGATCACGGAGCGCCTTTCTGACGGGCGCTACAACAAGGAAGTGTCTGACAAGGAAGTACAGGAAATTCTCGCCGACGAGGTGGACAAGGTGCTGGAGCCGGTGGCCAAGCCGCTGGAGATCACAAAGCCGGCCAGCGGTCCGCATGTGGTCCTGATGATCGGGGTCAACGGCGCAGGCAAGACCACCACGATCGGCAAGCTGGCGCAGAAATTCCGCGCCGATGGCAAAAAGGTCATGATGGCCGCTGGCGATACCTTCCGAGCGGCTGCCATTGACCAGCTGAAGGTCTGGGGCGAACGCACGGGCGCACCCGTGATTGCCCGCGAAGTGGGGGCTGATGCCGCCGGGTTGGCTTATGATGCGATGCTGGAAGCGAAAGAGAAGGACATGGATGTTCTTCTGATCGATACCGCTGGGCGATTGCAAAATCGCACCGAGCTGATGGCCGAGTTGGAAAAGATCGTCCGCGTGATCAAGAAGCATGATGAAGCGGCTCCGCACTCGGTGCTGTTGGTGCTGGATGCGACCACGGGGCAGAATGCGCTCAATCAGGTTGAGGTCTTCACCAAGATGGCGGGCGTTACGGGCCTTGTCATGACCAAGCTGGACGGCACGGCGCGGGGTGGTATTCTCGTTGCCATTTCAGCCAAGCACAAGGTGCCGGTGCATTTCATCGGTGTTGGCGAAGGCGTTGATGATCTGGAGCCATTCGCATCACGTGATTTCGCACGAGCCATTGCTGGGTTGGCAGACAATTGAGAACAGGCCTGTTCGCAGGCATATTGAACAGGCAAATAAAGGCATAGCATGAGCAATTCCGAATATCCCGGCAAGGATGCTTCTGAGGGGAGCGCACAGCAGGCGGCCGAGCCGCAGTTGGACAAGGCCCAGCTTCTCAAGCTGGTTCTGGAACTGGGGCCACTTGGCATTTTCTTCTTTGCCAATGCCAAGGGCGAAATGCTGGCAGACTGGATACCGGCGCTTGCTGGCATGAAGCCGATCTTCATCGCCACAGCCTGTTTCATGGTTGCCACCGTGATCTCTCTGGTCATTTCCCGAGTCAAGCTTGGTAAGCTGCCCGTGATGCCCATGGTCACCGGTGTTGTGGTGTTCATTTTCGGAGGGCTGACGCTCTATCTTCAGGATGACACCTTCATCAAGATGAAACCGACCATCGTCAATGTGCTGTTCGGATCGGTTCTGCTTGGGGGCTTGCTGTTTGGCAAGAGCCTGCTGGGCTATGTGTTTGATTCCGTGTTTGAGCTCAATGCAGAAGGCTGGCGCATTCTGACCATTCGCTGGGGCATTTTCTTCTTTGTGCTGGCGTTCCTCAACGAGATTGTCTGGCGCAATTTCTCCACCGACGTCTGGGTGGACTTCAAGGTCTTTGGTGTCATGCCGCTGACGATGGTTTTCGGGGCCTTCCAGATGCCCCTGCTCAATCGCTACGCGCCGGGCAAGGAAGAAGAAGCCTGAGCCGGCTGCATATGAAAGTCTTACGAGATGAAACCTCAGGTGTTTCTGTTTGACGGGCCTATAGGAGTGGGTAAGACATCTCTGGGGCAGAGCGTCTGGCACTTGCTTTCATCGACGGCGATGATCATTGTAAGACGGAGCGCTGGTTGGATTCCAGTTTGCAAACCAACAAGAGCATTGCGTCTTTGTGCATCAAGTTGCTTGATAGCGGGCAGGGGGTGATTGTCGCCTATCCTGTGCGCCGCACGAACTGGATTTTCTTTAAAGAAACATTTGCGCATCTGGGATATTGCTGCCGCTGCATTGGCCTGATTGCGCAAAGCAGCCAGATCGCAAAACGCGAACGGGTGCTCTCAAAGGGAGAGTTGGCCAGAAGCATGCAGATGATCAAGGAAGGCAATGGTCAGCGAAGCTTCTGCGACTTGATCTATCACACCGATAAAGCTGACCTTGAAACCAACTGCGTCCGTCTTGCAGACAGCATCCGCGCACTGCCTTAATTGGCCTCTGCCAGAATCTTTTCCAGTTTGGGCATGAAATTTTCGGCGATGGAGCGTTTGGTCAGGGCGCCAATATGCTTGTAGCGGATGATGCCTTTTTTATCGACAATGAAGGTTTCCGGCGCGCCATAGACGCCCCAGTCGATGCCGACGCGGCCTGAAACATCCATGCCGACCTTGTCAAACGGGTTGCCGTGATTTTTCAGGAAGCGGGCCGAGTTGGCCGGTTCGTCTTTGTAGGCAAGGCCGATGAGGTCGAAGCGATTGTCATTGGTCATCTCGATGAGCAGCGGATGTTCGTCGCGGCATGTGGGACACCAGGATGCCCAGACATTGACGACGGCAACCTTTTCCTTGAAATCCTCGGTCTTGAAACCGGGAATGATGCCGCCATCGGGGCGGCGAATGCCGAAGCTGGCATCCAGCGGCGGCAGGTCAAACTCTGGTGCGGGCTTGTTGATCAGCACGCTGGGCACTTCATTGGGGTTGCGCCCGAATTGCATCTGATAGCCAAACAATAGCGCCATGCCGACAAAGATGAGCAATGGCAGCAGGATAAAGATATTGAACCCGCGCTTGGAAGGGGCCGCTTCTTCGCTTGGTGCTTGTTCGGTCGTCTGGTTTTCGGGCGTTTTGTTGTCTTCGCTCATGCTGGTCGTTCTGCTCGCAGGATGTGACGTGTCAGATTAGGAATGTGTGGCCGCTTTTGTGCGTTCGGAGCGGCGATGAATACCTCTCTCATGCAATTGGGCCAAAATTTTGGTCTGTTTGCGCCCATCCAGCAGGACCCACAGGATCAAGACAAGGATGGTTGCAGCGGTGACGCCATAGGAGGCGAGAATGAAACCGGCGTAATTTCCAAACATGCTGTTCTCCTTGCTCTGCTTTTGCCCCAAGTATCTCAGGTGCCTTTGCGCGTCAGTGTGAGGCCGAAGGGCCGGTGGAAGGGCTGGCTGCCTGAGTGGCTGCGGCCCGATTGCCGGAGGCGACCTGACGGGCGGCCTGCATTTGCATCGAGCGGATGCGGCGTCGCAGAATTTCGTTTTTCATGGCTTTGAAATGCAACACGGTGAAAAGCAGCGTGAAGCCGATTGCCATCACCATCAAGGGGATCAACATGGAATTGTCCATCTTGGGCCCTTCGAGTGTGAAGACGCTGGCGGGCTGATGCAGGGTGCTCCACCAGTCGACCGAGAATTTGATGATCGGGATGATGATAAAGCCCACAAGGGTGAGGATGGCGACGGCCTTGCCTGCCTTGATCGGGTCTTCGATGGCGTGCCAGAGGGCGATGAGCCCAAGATAGATGATCAGCAGAATGAGCATGGAGGTGAGCCGTGCATCCCAAACCCACCAAGTGCCCCACATGGGCTTGCCCCAGAAACTGCCGGTGGTCAGGCACACGAAGGTGAAAGCCGCGCCCAGAGGGGCTGCAGCCTTAGCCGAAACATCAGCCAGCGGGTGCTTCCAGACCAACGTGCCGAGGGCGGAAATGGTCATCATGGTATAGGCGAACATGGCCAGCCACGCAGCAGGTACATGGATATACATGATCCGGACCGTGGCGCCTTGCTGATAGTCTTCCGGGGAATCAATCAACGCCATATAGAGCCCTACGCCGATTACGACCACCGTGAGAATAACGAGCGGGATCATGATCTTGTCAAGCAATGCGAGAAAGCGCGTTGGATTGGCCAGGTCTCTAATCCGGAAAGATGTTTGTTTGGTCTCAGTCATCAAGCGTCCTGCGGTCTGGTCGAGCCCCGCGAAGGGGGCGGCTTGTTCGGTTGGTCACCGAAAAGCGCGCCGGGTTTCTAGACAAATATCACGAGATGAAAGGCGCGCGAATTACGATTTTGTAACAAAGCCGCTTTTGCGCGCCGACTTTCTGCTATTCCTGCGAACTCCTCAAGGCGGCTGCGGCGGCCACGGGGCCGATTACCAGATAGAGAAGCGATAGGCCGCATAGAATGTAGAATGGCGTATCAAAAGGCGCAGGATCTGTGACCGCGCCAAGGGATGCGCTGACACCAAAGATCAGTACGGGGATCGTCAGCGGCAGAATGAGAATCGAAAGCAGCAAACCGCCGCGCCTCAGGATCACCGTCAGGGCCGCACCCACCGCGCCAATGAGCGTGAGTGCTGGCGTGCCGACAAGTAAGGTGGCAGTTACGGCGGCAATGCCGACCGGCTCCACATTGAGAAACAGCGACAGAAGCGGGGTTGCGACCACCAGAGGCAGGCCGGTGGAGATCCATTGAGCTGCGCATTTGACCAGCACCACCAGCTCCAGCGGATGTTCGCCCAGCAGCAGAAGGTCCAGCGTGCCGTCTTCCTGATCTGCCTGAAACAGTCGATCCAGGCTAAGCAGCGTCGCCAGCAGGGCTCCGATCCATAGAATGGCCGGGCCGATGCGGGCAAGAAGATTGAGATCTGGCCCCACGGCAAAGGGAAAGATGGTGACGACGATCAGGAAAAACAGCACGCCCATGAGCGCACCGCCGCCGATCCGGATGGACAGTTTTAGATCCCGTACAAAGAGGGCACCCATGGCTGACATATTCTGCTCTCCTAGTGGGCGGTTGGTTCGCTCAAAGCGTCATCAAGCGCGGGCTCGCTGGCCAGATTGCGGTCAAGATGCAGGCGCAGCGGGTCGACCAGTCCAAGAGGCGCATGGGTGGCGGCAATGATCAGGCCGCCCTCAATCAAGTGCTCTGCCATCAGAACCTCCAGCTTGTGTTCGGATGCCTTGTCGAGCGCCGAGGTCGGCTCATCGAGCAGCCAGAGGGGGCGGTAGCTGACCAGCAGGCGCGCCAGCGACAGACGTCGGCGCTGACCGGCGGAGAGATAGGCCGCAGGCAGGTCGATGAGATCCTCGATCCCCACTTCGATCATTGCCTGATAGGGACTGCGGGTGGGGTGGCCATAATAGGTTTGCCAGAATTTGAGATTTTCCCTGCAAGACAGGGCTGGCTTGATAGCGTCGGCATGGCCAAAATAATGGGCTTGCTGGCCGACAGATAGGTCGTCCTCGGCCCCCTCAAGCGTCATGGAACCGGCATGGGCCTTGATGAGGCCCGCCAATGTGCGCAGCAGGGATGATTTTCCTATGCCGTTCGGGCCGGTCACCACAAGCGCCTTGCTTCCGGGCAGGTCGAAGGAAATATTCTCGATGACAGGACGGCCTCCACGGATACATCCCAAATTATGAACGCTTAAAAGCTTTGTGTCTTCTTGAAGAGTCAATGGTTGGTTACTCACCGCTGGGATCTGTATTGGAAACCAAATCTTGCCTTGAATTTCATTCTTTTATCTGGATTTTCCTGCTTGGGGCTGTCCAGCCTGTCTTTTGCATATTCCAGCTATAAAAAAGCACAGTCAAGACCATCGGTTATCTAGCAATCAGTAGTAAAAGATCATAAAAATGGCTTGTTTGATGCCTGCGGTTCTCGCGAGGTCGGGTAATGTTGCGCTCTTTTTGGGCGGAAAACCGGCTTTTTGAGATCTTCTCGTGAGCATTTTCTTTCAATCATTGCACTGCATGTGCCCTTTTGTTGGCTCGGGCGCATGATCTGCACAAATAGGTGATGATCGACGTTGGAGCAATGGCCTTTTGTCGAAGCATTGCACGTTGATCTCATTGATTCAGGACGGCAGTTGAAATGCCATTTTCTTCTCACCACGTTTAATGGGAAGAAAATGGTTGAGCGTTAACGAATAAGCTGGGACCGATATGACCTTATATACAGACTATCTAGACGAAATCGAAACTCGCAAGATTCAAGGGTTGCACCCCAAGCCTATTGATGATGCCGCTCTCTTGAATGAGATTATTGCGCAGATCAAGGACACCGGCAACGAGCACCGGGCCGATTCACTTCACCACTTCATCTATAACACGCTGCCCGGGACCACGAGCGCAGCGGGGGCAAAAGCGGCCTTTCTTAAAGAGATCATTCTGGGCAATGAAGTCGTTGAGGAAATCACTCCGACTTATGCCTTTGAGCTTCTCTCCCATATGAAGGGTGGACCGTCGATCGAGGTTCTGCTCGATCTTGCTCTTGGTGATGATGATGCCATTGCCAAACAGGCCGCCGAAGTGCTGAAAATGCAGGTCTTCCTGTATGAAGCCGATATGGAACGCCTCGAAAGCGCCTACAAGGCTGGCAACGCGATTGCCAAAGACGTTCTGGAGAGTTATGCGAAGGCAGAATTCTTCACCAAGCTTCCCGACGTGGACGAAGAAGTGGAAGTGGTTACCTATGTCGCCGCCGAAGGCGATATCTCCACCGACCTTCTGTCTCCGGGCAATCAGGCCCATTCCCGCTCCGACCGCGAACTGCATGGCAAATGCATGATCTCGGAAAAGGCACAGAAGGAAATTGAAGCACTGAAGCTGCAGCATCCGCAAAAACGTGTCATGTTGGTGGCGGAAAAAGGCACCATGGGTGTGGGCTCTTCGCGCATGTCTGGCGTTAACAACGTGGCGCTGTGGACCGGCAAGCCTGCCAGCCCTTATGTGCCGTTCGTCAATTTCGCTCCGGTGGTTGCCGGTACCAACGGTATTTCGCCGATCTTCCTGACCACGGTCGATGTGACCGGTGGTATTGGTCTTGACCTTAAAAACTGGGTCAAGAAGGTTGATCCGGATGGCAAACCAATTCTGAATAATGATGGCAACCCTGTTCTCGAACAGAAATATTCCGTCGAGACGGGCACTGTTCTCAAGATCAACACCAAAGAGAAGAAGCTTTATAATGAGGATGGCTCTGAAGAGCTGACGGATGTTTCCAGATCCTTCACGCCGCAGAAGCTTGAATTCATGAAGGCTGGCAGTTCCTATGCGATTGTCTTTGGCAAGAAGCTGCAGACATTTGCTGCCGAAACCCTTGGCATTGAAGCACCGACCGTCTTTGCGCCACCCAAGGAAGTGACCAATGAAGGGCAGGGCCTGACGGCTGTCGAGAAAATCTTCAACAAGAATGCCGTGGGCGTGAACTCCGATTTGCCACTGCTCGCTGGTTCGGACGTGCGCGTCAAGGTGAATATCGTCGGCTCGCAGGATACTACGGGCCTGATGACATCGCAGGAACTGGAAGCCATGGCGGCAACCGTGATCTCGCCAACGCTGGACGGGGCCTATCAGTCTGGCTGTCATACAGCGTCCGTTTGGGATCTCAAGGCGCAGGCGAATATTCCGCGGCTCATGAAATTCATGAATGACTTTGGTCTCATCACCGGTCGTGACCCGAAAGATGTCTATCCGCCGCTGACGGACGTCATTCACAAGATGCTGAACGATCTGACCGTTGATGACTGGGACATTATTATCGGTGGCGACAGTCATACCCGCATGTCAAAGGGTGTTGCCTTCGGGGCCGACTCAGGCACCGTTGCATTGGCTCTGGCCACGGGCGAAGCCTCCATGCCTATTCCGGAATCCGTCAAGGTGACCTTCAAGGGCACTATGGCTGATTATATGGATTTCCGTGATGTGGTGCATGCAACTCAGGCGCAGATGCTCAAACAGCATGGAGACAATGTCTTCCAGGGCCGAGTGATTGAAGTGCATATCGGCACACTGTTGGCTGACCAGGCCTTCACCTTCACTGACTGGACCGCAGAAATGAAAGCCAAGGCTTCCATCTGTATCTCCAACGATGAAACCCTGATCGGGTCGCTTGAACTGGCCAAGAGCCGCATTCAGGTAATGATCGACAAGGGCATGGACAATGAGAAGAAGGTTCTGCAGGGTCTGATCGACAAGGCGAACAAACGCATTGACGAGATCAAGTCTGGTGAGAAACCGGCTCTGCGTCCTGACGACAATGCGCAATATTTCGCAGAAGTCGTGGTTGATCTGGACGAGATCGTCGAGCCGATGATTGCCGATCCAGATGTCAACAATGCCGACGTTTCCAAGCGCTATACCCATGATACGATCCGTCCGATCTCCTACTATCATGCAGAGAAGAAGGTTGATCTGGGCTTTGTCGGGTCTTGTATGGTGCATAAGGGTGACATGAAAATCGTTGCCAAGATGCTGCGCAATCTCGAGGCTGCCAAAGGCAAGGTCGAGTTCAAGGCGCCGCTCGTTGTTGCCGCACCGACCTACAACATCATTGATGAGCTGAAGGAAGAAGGCGACTGGGACGTGCTTCAGAAATATTCAGGCTTTGAATTTGATGATCTGGCACCAAAGAGCGCTGCGCGTACCGAATATGAGAATATTCTCTATCTGGAGCGTCCGGGCTGTAACCTCTGCATGGGTAACCAGGAAAAAGCCGAGAAGGGTGACACCGTTCTGGCAACCTCCACACGCCTCTTCCAGGGCCGTGTTGTGGAAGACAGCTCCGAGAAGAAGGGCGAATCCTTGCTGGCCTCCACGCCGGTTGTCGTTCTCTCTGCAATCCTTGGCCGCACGCCAACCCTTGAGGAATACAAGACTGCGGTTGAAGGCATTGACCTGACCAAGTTTGCCCCTCCAAAGGAAATTCCGGGCACCTCGCGGTCTGTGCATTTCTAGGATCATTCGGTTGAGCTTCGCTCTCCTTGATATCGAATTAAGAGCCCGGCGTTCGAAAGAGCGTCGGGCTTTTTGCTTGCTTGACTGTGAAGGTGGGGGCGCTTATCCAGGATATGTTGATGGATAGAGGAGTTTTGATGTCCCGCTGAAAAGGGAAGCCGCAGATGCTTCCAATTGCATGAACCGTGTGAGACCTGCGGCGCGTTGCGCCAGCAGTCACTGTTTGTGCGACCATTTTTAGCGAAGCAATGAAACCGGAACGGCACCAGCCTTTCCGGACGAAAACTGGATATCACATCATGATCCGGACATTTACATCTGAAGACACCGACGCCGTGATTGCCATCTGGCAATCTGCCAGCGAACTGGCGCATTCCTTTCTTCCTGCCGACTTTATGATCGAGGCCGAGCGGTTGACCCGAGAGGTCTATCTCCCGCAAGCCGAGACATGGGTCTTTGTGCGCGATGGCGCAATTGTCGGCTTTATCGGACTGATCGACGCCTATATAGGCGGACTGTTTGTCGACCCCTCTCATCATGGCGAGGGCATAGGGCGGGCGCTTGTCGATAAGGCTTTGGCAGAGAAGGGATCCTTGACGGTTGAGGTCTTTGTCGACAACGCTATCGGACGGCGCTTTTACACAGCCTATGGCTTCACCGGCGATAAGCAGGTGAGTGACCCGCATTCGGGTTTTCCGTTGTTACAGCTCACCTATGAGGTGACAGCTTAACGAAACAGCCCGGCGCCACTGCGCGCCGGATTTTTTCTTGCGCTGGTTGCCGCTTTTCTGTCAGACTGATAAAAAAGAATATCCTTCCAAATCGAGTTTTCCCATGTCCAACATCGTTCCACCCGCTGATGCAGACGCGCGTCGCGCGATCAAACCCGTTATTTGCTATCCGACCGAGACCTTGCCCAAGCCGGATATCGGGCTTTATCAGGCTGCTTTTGAGGGGGCCGAGAAGATTGATGAAGTCATCATTCCGGCGCGAGATGCTGCCAGCATTGAGGTGCCTGCAGGGCATCTGCTGCGCATCATCTGTCCGGAAGGGCCGCAGGTGGGGGATCTTGATCTCTTCAACAGCGGCAATCTCGACGAGCGTTTTTATTCAGGCAAGACCCGCGCGCTGCATGGAACCCATGTGAGCATTGGTGATCAGCTCTGGTCGAGCTTTCCCTATATGCGGCCGATGGCGACCGTTATGGAAGACACGCTGGCATGGTATGGCATCGATGAATATGGTGGCTCGGTGCATGACGTGATTGGTACGCGCTGTGATCCCTATACGGGGCGTGTGCTCAACGGGGTGGATTATCACTATTGTTGCCATTCGAATCTGACGCGCGCTTTGGCGCGGGCGCGCGGGCTCAGCCTGCCTGAAGCTGAGAAATATGTACATGATGTGCTCAATGTCTTCATGTGCACCGGCTTTACGCGGGATACGGGGCAATATTTCATGAAGGCCAGCCCGGTGCGGCCCGGCGATACTCTGGGGCTGTTTGCCGAGATTGATCTTTTGGCAGTGCAGAGTGCCTGTCCGGGCGGGGATTGCTCATCAGAACATTCCAGTGATGCGGCACAATGCTATCCCTTGAAGATGGAAGTCTATAAGCCTGCTGCGGGAAGCCTGGAGGGCTGGCAAAGCCCTGCTGTGAATGCTTATGATGGCAGTCACGGCTGCTGAAGGTTTGAGCTTAGAAAAGGGCAACGAGCACGGCTCCTGTGGCGATGAAGCCAACGCCGAGCCAGCCACCAATGGAGAGCTGTTCGCCAAGGAAGAGAGCGCCGAAGATGGCAACGAGCACAACGCTCATTTTGTCTATGGGGGCAACCTGAGAGGCTTGTCCGATTTTGAGGGCGCGGAAATAGCAAATCCATGATGCGCCTGTGGCCAGACCGGAAAGGAACAGAAAGAGGATTGATTTTGACGATAGGCTGGAAAGGCTGTCCCAGCCGCCTGTCGCACTGAGCATGGCTGCCAGAGCGAACAGAATAACGATCGTGCGTATGAAGGTTGCGAAATCCGACCCAATACCGGATACGCCGACCTTGGCAAAAATGGCCGTTAATGCAGCAAAGCAGGCCGAAAGAATGGCCCAGAACTGCCATGAAAGGATTAGATTTCTCATTGTTTCCTCGTGCTCGCCAGAGGACGAACGGATTCGAGTTTGAAAGAGTGAAATTTTGTGACCTCTCCCACGCTTTGGCAAGAGCCAAGTCGGGGTGGCGCAATGACGTTTGAACGTTGGAGGGAAGATATGATTTATACTGCATCTGATAAACGCTATGACACCATGCCTTACCGTCGGTGTGGCAAATCAGGACTCAAGTTGCCAGCGGTTTCGCTGGGGCTCTGGAACAACTTTGGCTATGACACACCGCATTTCACTAAGCAGGAAATGTGTCGGACCGCATTTGATCTGGGCATTACCCATTTCGACCTGGCCAACAATTATGGCCCGCCTGCTGGTGCTGCCGAAGAAGCCTTCGGTGACATTCTCAAGACCGACTTCAAACCCTATCGCGATGAAATGATCATTTCTTCAAAGGCAGGCTATGACATGTGGCCGGGGCCTTATGGGGAATGGGGTAGCAGGAAATATCTGATCGCGTCCTGCGATCAATCCCTCAAGCGTATGGGGCTCGACTATGTCGACATTTTCTATTCCCACCGCTTCGATCCCAATACGCCGTTGGAAGAAACCATGGGGGCGCTAGATACGCTGGTGCGTCAGGGCAAGGCGCTCTATGTGGGCATTTCGTCCTACAATTCCCAGCGAACGCGGGAAGCGGTCAAGATTCTCAATGAACTTGGTACGCCGTGCCTTATCCATCAGCCGAGCTATAATATGCTCAACCGCTGGGTTGAACGCGATGGTCTGAAGGATACGCTCAAGGAGCTCGGTGTGGGCTCGATTGCCTTTACGCCATTGGCTCAGGGCATGTTGTCCAACAAATATCTCAACGGTATTCCGGCTGATTCGCGTGCTGCTTCCGGTCGTTTTCTCAAAAAGGAAATGATCACGGATCGCGCTGTCGAGCATCTCAAGAAGCTCAATGAGATTGCCGCTCGTCGCGGTCAGACGTTGGCGCAGATGGCGATTGCGTGGGTGCTGCGTGATGAGGGTATTACCACGGCACTGATCGGGGCGTCTCGTGCGTCGCAGATCGTTGACTGCGCAGGTGCGGTAGCGAATCTTGATTTCACAGCGGAAGAACTGGCTGAGATTGATCTTTATGCGCAGGATGAGGACATCAATATCTGGAAGAAATCATCCGATCTGTGATTGACCCGGTCTTTGTGGCTTATTGAAAAACGAAAAAAGGGCGAGCGGCCAAGCCGTTCGCCCTTTTGTTGATCGCTGTGTGATCGTATCAAAAATCGATGGCACGACCGTCGATTTCATAATCATCATAGCGTGATGGATCGAGACCGCCGCGACCATTGAATTCTTTGGGGCGGTCTGCACTGACTTTCAGTGCATCGCGTTCCTTGCGGCGCTGTTCCGCTTCCATGAGCGCGCGCTGGGCTGCGGGGGGCAGATCCTCAAACTTGCGGCGTGGTCTTGGCTCTTCTTTCGGCTTGGCAGTATCGGCGACGCGTTCTTCCGTGCTCTTGAACTGAGGGGAGTCGACGTCAACCGTCTGTCTTTTCGGGGCTTCGTCTGCCATAAATTTGCTCCCTTGCTTTCCTATCTTGAAAATGGGTCTCGTGCGGCACCATATAGGATATTATAATGCGATCCAATCGCTGTGCGCCATAAAGAAGGATAGATTTGGCATGAATTTCTTCCGTACCACATTATTGCTGGCCGCCATGACGGGCCTGTTCATGGCCATCGGCTATTTGCTCGGTGGCTCGGGAGGCATGATGATTGCCTTCATCTTTGCGCTGGGCATGAATGTGTTCAGCTATTGGAATTCGGACAAGATGGTGCTGCGCATGCACAACGCCATGGAGGTGGATGCGCGTACGGCTCCTGAATATTACGAGATTGTGCAGAAGCTGGCCAAGTCTGCCGGGCTGCCCATGCCCAAGGTGTATGTCATCAATTCCGATCAGCCCAATGCGTTCGCCACCGGACGTAGTCCGCAGCATGCTGCTGTTGCTGCCTCGACGGGCCTGCTCAACCGGCTGACCTATGAAGAGGTGGCTGGCGTGATGGCCCATGAGCTGGCGCATATCAAGAATTACGACATTCTGACCATGACCGTGACGGCGACCTTTGCGGGTGCCATTTCCATGCTCGCCAACTTTGCGATGTTTTTTGGCGGCAGCAGGGAAAGGGGCGGTATCATCGGCACGATTGCCATCATGATTCTGGCTCCGTTGGCAGCGTCCATCGTGCAGATGGCCATCAGCCGGACGCGGGAATATGCGGCTGACAAGACCGGTGCTGAAATCTGCGGTCAGCCCATGTGGCTGGCTACGGCGCTGGCCAAGATTGCCAACGCTGCGGGGCGCACGGCCAATGTGACCGCCGAACAGCATCCTGAAACGGCCCATATGTTCATTATCAACCCGCTATCGGGGCAGAAGATGGATAATCTCTTCTCCACCCACCCCGATACGCAGAATCGGATCGATGCGCTGCAGTCGCTGCAGTCTGAATGGTATGGCGGACAGAGCCCTCTCAAGGTAAGTGGTGGCGGTACGCTCGGAGCTTCCCAGCGTCGCGGCCAGATGCAACAGGATGCGGGCGCAGACGGCCCTTGGGGGCGCAGTTCTTCCCCAAGGGATGACAATCAGCCCGGGCCTTGGGGCTAGGGGGAGATTGGCTGCGTTGCAGCTTGAGACGAATCATTCAGGAGATAGGAAGAGCCCGGTTAAGCCGGGCTTTTTTATGTCTCCGGTATAGGCTGCGCGTTCCATGCAACTATGGGACATTGTGCAACAGGTGGTTTTCCCGTGCTGGACCTTAGGAGGTTTCCATAATTCCTTGAGAGTTGCCATTTCGCGTTTGTTGTCCCCTTTTTTGCCTTTATTGGCATGTTCTAAACGGGGCTCTACGAAAAAGAAAAAGGAATATTCGATGTTTTTGATCTGGAGAGGCTGGGGCCTTCTGCTTCCTCTTGGTGTCTTCGCCGGTGCATTTATCGGTTTTCTCGTATCCGGTAGCCTTCTTGGCCCTCAGTCCGGTTTTGCTCCTGTCATTATTTCGCTTTTTGCGACAATCGGGGCCTATGGCGTTGTGGCGCTTCTCGGCCGTACTGATAAGGGCAAAGTGGTTATCGACAAGGATAGTGGAGAGGAACTTCTTTTGAAGCGGGGCGATAGCCTGTTTTTCATTCCTGTTCGTTTCTGGTTCTATCTGCTTGTCATTATTACTGTTGTGGCCTTTGGTATCAGCGTCTTTTCTCTGTTCGCTGGCTAAAGAGATTGTCTGCATTGGTTTTGTGAATATCGATCGCGTAAGCCGTGTGACTTTCAAACCCGGATCTAGATCCGGGTTTTTTTATTGGCGATTTCGATTGATCTATGTTTGATAGAGCGCCTGTAAAGGCAGGAAAGGCTTGTCTGCTCAAGCTGACGCGGCTCTTTTCTGGTAACAATCCGGGTTTAGACAAAGAGAGCCAACGTGGACGGATCTTACGACTTGCTTCGCACCCTTGTGCATTATTCAGGGCATTTTCTGGTGCCATTTGTGCTGGCTCGGTTGCTCTTTCCCAAAGAGATATGGCTCAAGGCTGCATTGGTCATGGTCGCTACCATTGTCATCGATGTGGACCATCTTTTGGCCGACCCGATTTTTGATCCGAACCGTTGCAGCATCGGTTTTCATCCGCTGCATACGCTTTGGGCTGGTGTGGTTTATGTCGGGCTTGTGTTGGTGCCAGACTGGCGGGCACGGGCGTTCGGCCTTGGGGCGTTGTTCCATTTGGCGGTGGATGCCAATGACTGCTTCATGGGTGGCACTTTCTAGCACCGGCTTGGTAAAACCTAATCATGAAAAAGCCGCCTGCGGGGTCTCCCGAGGCGGCTTTTTTGATTGCTTTGAAGGGGCGGCCTATCAGCTGGCCTTTTTGGAGGCGCGCATGGCCCGCTTGCGATCATTGGGATCCAGCAGGATCTTGCGCAGGCGGATGGACTGTGGCGTCACTTCTACCAGTTCATCATCGGAGATGTAGCTCAGCGCAGCTTCAAGGCTCAGCCTTAGCGGCGTGGTCAGCTTGATGGCATCATCCTTGCCCGAAGAGCGGATGTTGGTCAGCTGCTTGCCCTTGAGCACGTTGATGTCCAGATCGTTGCCGCGCGTATGCTCGCCCACAATCATGCCTTCATAGACCTTGGTGCCCGGATCGATCATCATAGGTCCGCGATCTTCCAGCTGCCAGAGGGCGTAAGCCACAGCTTCGCCATTGCCGTTGGAAAGCAATACGCCGGTGTTGCGCGAGGCGATCTCGCCCTTGTGCGGCTGATATTCATGGAAAATACGGTTCATGATGGCCGTGCCGCGCGTGTCGCTGAGCAGTTCGGACTGGTAGCCGATCAGGCCACGGGTCGGCGCGTGGAACATCAGGCGTGTACGACCGCCACCGGATGGGCGCATTTCGACCATTTCGGCTTTGCGTTCCTGCATCTTTTGCACAACGATACCGGAAAATTCATCATCAACGTCGATGGTAACTTCTTCGATTGGCTCGAGGCGCTTGCCATTTTCGTCCTTCTGCATGACGACCTGCGGACGGCCGACGCCAAGTTCGAAGCCTTCGCGACGCATATTCTCGATGAGGATGGAGAGCATCAGCTCGCCACGGCCCGATACGATGAAGGCGTCTGTGCCCTGGGCTTCTTCCACTTTCAGGGCAACGTTGCCCTCGGCTTCAGACAGCAGGCGGGAACGGATGACGCGGCTCTGTACCTTGTCGCCTTCCTGGCCGGCCAGCGGGCTGTCGTTGACGCGGAAGGTCATGGACAAGGTTGGCGGGTCAATCGGCTGGGCCTGAATGGCTTCGGTCACGGCTGGCGCGCAGATGGTGTCGGCAACGGTGGCCTTCTGCAGGCCGGCGATGGAAACGATGTCGCCTGCTTCGCCCTTTTCGATGGCGGCGCGTTCAAGGCCGCGGAAAGCCAGAACCTTGGAGATGCGGCCCTGTTCGATCAGTGAACCATCACGGGACAAAGCCTTGACGGCCATGTTCGGGGTGACCTCGCCTGCGATGATACGACCGGTCAGGATGCGGCCAAGGAAGTTGTCCGACTGAATGGTGGTTGCCAGCAGACGGAATTCGCCTTCTTCCACTTTGGGGGCAGGCACATGCTTGATGACCATATCGAACAATGGCTCAAGGCTATCCTTGGGGCCGTCCGGATCGGTCGCCATCCAGCCGTTCTTGGCGGAGCCGTAAAGAACGGGGAAGTCGAGCTGATGCTCGTCGGCATCCAGATTGGCGAACAGGTCAAAGACTTCGTCGAGCACTTCGTCAGCGCGCTGCTCGGGTTTGTCGATCTTGTTGATGGCTACGATCGGGCGCAGGCCAAGATTCAATGCCTTGGAGACCACGAATTTGGTCTGAGGCATAGGGCCTTCAGCCGCATCCACCAGCACGATAACGCCATCGACCATGTTGAGGATACGTTCCACTTCGCCGCCAAAGTCGGCGTGGCCCGGGGTGTCAACGATGTTGATGCGTGTGCCGTCATGTTCCAGCGAAGTCACTTTGGCCAAAATGGTGATACCGCGCTCACGTTCGATATCGTTGGAATCCATCATCCGTTCTTCGGTTTGCTGGTTGGCCCGGAACATGCCAGAGGCTTTGAGCAGTTCATCGATCAGAGTGGTCTTGCCGTGGTCAACGTGTGCGATGATCGCAATGTTGCGCAGATTCATGTCTGTTTCTCATGTTTTACGGGCATAGCAAACGGCCTCGGCAAATGCCGACGCACCCTCTCAGCCCGACTTATTCAGGAAGTTGGCGCAAGCTCTATACGAATTTTCCCCAGTTGAAAAGCCTTGTTCATGCGGAAAAACGGCAAATTGGCTGCGTTGCAGTATTGCATAGCTCCCTAAAGCGTTCCTGTGACAGGGGAATGAAGCTTGTTGCGGGACCATAATTGACCGATCTCGAACAGCGATGCGCGCGGCTTAAGACCGCGTTTTCATAGGCGCGTTTGCGGTCGATACCGATTGTGGAGGCGCACCCTTCAGGGGTGAGGAGATGGATCGCGATGAGACCAGCTTTGTGTTGAACGGTCTTGTTGCCTTTGACGCGTGCTCAGTCGGCCAGACCTCAAAAGCTGTCTGGTAGGAGACATAAAGAGGGTGTTTTGGGTGATTGTCGCGGGAGAGGCCAAGATGGTGCAATACCAACCCTTCCGAGGCCAGCAGCCTGGAGACCGCAGGTCCCATGCCCAGATAGGCTCCGTGGGTGCCCCATGCACACAGGATCGTGTCGGCAAGACGGGCGGATTTCGTCAGGATGGCCAGATTGTCCGGCCCTATCGGCTCCTTTGCCCGTTTGAGGTCTTTCGGATCTGTGGCGCGATAGGCAAAGAGGTTGCAAGCCCTGAAACCGCCATAGCCCAGTGCGCGGGCACGTCGTTCGCAGCGCTCGATGGTGGGATCATTCTTCAGCTCGGTTGCCGTGGACGGATTGAGCATGATGAACAGGAGTTTGGGGGCCGTCTCGTCCCAGACCCGCGTGAGGGCGTAGCGGTAGGTTTCGCATGGCGAGTAATGGGCCGTGGAGATTTTGCCCTCTTCGATATGCTGTCTGATCAAAAGTGTTTCGGTCATATGCGTTTCCAAAGAGGGCAATATGCTCTGTTTCATGCGCGTCAGAGACGCACAACGCCCTTCTTGACGATAATATTGCCATAGAGCCGCCGTTCGCCGGTCTGGACGATGGCATAGGCGTTCTGGGAGCGCTCATAGAAGGCAAAGCGGTTCATCGATGCAATGTCTGCCGGATTGTCAGCCGCATCTTTGATGACAGACTGGAATTCGGTCACAACAGGCGGAATCTCGGCAGTATCGCCAACCACTTCCATCACATAGGCCGGGTCTTTCACGAAGTCGTCCAGTGGCATCAGCTCCAGCACGGCTTTCAAAACGTCCGTTGCCAATATGCCGTCAAGGCGCACATAGCGGCAGCCGTTGGTGCGGGCGATCTGCTCGCCGGGGTAATTCGCATCAGCAATCACCAGATCATCGCCATGTCCCATGGCAGCGAGAATATGAAGAAGGTCTGGGGAGAGAAGTGGATTGATATTTCTAAGCATTGGATGGTTCCCAATCACATAAAGGCCTTATGGATACAGGATCGCGGCTGGTTTGCGGGTGCAAATCGACTAAGGAGCAATCTGTCTCATCCATAAAAAATGGCGAGGTTGTAACCCCGCCACTTTGTCATTCCAGATTGGAGGCTTCAACTTAGCCTTTGGCCTTGCGGTTGCGATAGCCAATGGTCCTTAGGCGCAGTCCCTGCAGCTCGATAAAGCCGGCAGCGTCATTATGGTCATAGTCGATCGCGCCTTCTTCGAAGGTCACCAGATCTTCGCTATAGAGGCTGTATTCGCTGTCTCGGGCGATGACGTCAACATTGCCCTTGTAGAGCTTCAGTTTAACAGTGCCGGTGACATATTCCTGAGATTTGTCGATCAGAGCCTGCAGCATTTCGCGTTCCGGGCTGTACCAGAAGCCGTTATAGATCAACTCTGCATAGCGCGGCATGATGGAATCCTTCAGGTGCGCCGAGCCGCCATCAAGGGTGATGGATTCGATGCCGCGGTGCGCTGCGATCAGGATCGTGCCGCCCGGGGTTTCATAGATGCCACGGGATTTCATGCCGACGAAACGGTTTTCCACCAGATCAAGGCGGCCGATGCCATTGTCATGGCCCAGCTCGTTGAGCTTGGTGAGAATTTCGGCCGGGGTCATTTTGACGCCATCAATGGAAACAGCGTCGCCCTTTTCAAAGCCAACTTCGATGATGGTGGCTTTGTCTGGAGCCGCTTCCGGGCTGATGGTGCGGGAATAGACATATTCCTCAGCCGGGATGGCCGGATCTTCCAGAACACGGCCTTCAGAAGAGGTGTGCAGCAGGTTGGCATCCACCGAGAAGGGGGCTTCGCCGCGTTTGTCCTTGGTGATGGGGATCTGGTTTTGCTCTGCGAACTCAAGAAGCTTGGTGCGCGAGGTCAGGTCCCATTCACGCCAAGGTGCGATGACCTTGATGTCCGGGTTGAGGGCACGGGCGGCCAGTTCGAAACGAACCTGATCATTGCCCTTGCCGGTTGCGCCGTGAGCGACGGCATCGGCGCCGGTTTCCTTGGCGATCTCGACAAGGCGTTTGGAGATCAGCGGGCGGGCGATGGAGGTGCCGAGCAGGTAGACGCCTTCATAAAGGGCGTTGGCGCGGAACATCGGGAAAACGAAGTCACGCACGAATTCTTCGCGGACATCTTCGATATAGATATCCTTGATGCCTAGCATTTCGGCTTTTTTGCGGGCTGGTTCCAGCTCTTCACCCTGACCGAGATCGGCGGTGAAGGTAACCACTTCGCAGCCATATTCGGTCTGCAGCCATTTGAGAATGATGGATGTATCCAGGCCCCCTGAATAGGCCAATACGACTTTTTTGATATCGCCTTTTTTCGCCATGCGATTTCACCTGATTGTCTGGAGGCGCCTGATGCAATGTCTGCGCCATAGTCATTGGGAAGAGACTGCTCTCTTTAATATATCTGGCGGCACTATAGGCGCTATATAATTCTGCGCAAGAGGGAGAGGGGAGAATTTCCTCCTGAGGGGGGCGAGTTATCCGCCGGGTTTTGTCCTTATGGCAGCGTAGGTCCTTCCACTCTGCCAAGGCTTCTTAGCATTTGGCTGGGTTATTGGCTCAGAATGCGCCAGAGCGTTGCAAGGCGCGCGCGGAGCTGTTGTCCTGTATGATCCCAGTTTTCCTCGATTCTCTGTGCCCTGTCGCCAAACCATCCGGCCCGCTGCATGAGGCGATAGAGGATGAGCATCACCCAGCCTGTCAGCGCCCACGAAAGGAGAATGTCGGAGAGGAAATGCCCCCCAAAGGCGATGCGATTAAGCGAGATCAGCACACACAGAGTGGCAAGGAGCCAAACTGATGCCTTGCGCCAGGCAAATGGCAATAGCAATACCAATCCCAACATCCAGAAGCCCATTGAGGCTTCACCTGATACGAAGGAACAGTTGCTCTGGCAGTGATCGGCCAACACCCAGACTTCAGAGTAGGGCCAGTCGCCGCCAAACAGATCTGTCTGGATCGGGCGGGCGCGGCCCCAGTTGGCCTTGAGCAGGCCATTGACCAGTAGTCCCGGCCCCAATAGGGCGCTTGCTCCCAGAAATAAGACAATCGGGAGGGGAAACAGCTTCTTGAGAGATGGCCAGAAGAGACGCGCAAGAGCGAAGCCAAGCAAGAGCAGAATGGCGGAACGAGGCAGAAACAGGCCCAGCTTGCGCAACCGCAGTGGCACATCGTGAGCCTTGAGCCAGAAGCCATCGACAGGACTGAAAAAGAGCCCACTGACCCAGATGTCCAGCTCCGGCAGGATGAGAAAGAGGCTTGATAGCAGCAAAATCGCCATAGTCGCCCAATAGACAGGGTAACGGTATGCTTCGTGTATAAAAGTCTTGCGCATGGGTGGGTCCGGGTCGCTTGGTCTTTGCCTGCTCTAGCCTATTTGTCGGGCAAAGAAAAGGGACTGCGGGCGGTTGCATCGTGGTGATGACTTATGTCCTTCTGGGTGGGGAAAGGATCGATTCGATGACGCATTTATGGATAAGTCTGATGCGGTTGGTTCTTGTTGCCTTTCTTGGCGCGGGACTCTTTGCCGTCAGCAGCGTTTCCGGCGCGACACAAAGCCGGGATGATAGTTGCAGAGCTCTGTCCATGGTGCGGTGTGATGCAGCGTCCCGATGTATTTGGGTGAAGAGCTACATGACCAAGACGGGCGCACGCATTGGTGCCCATTGCCTGGCCAAGAACCGCAATAAAAGCTCGGCCATCAATAAATTGCTCAATGGCGAGAAGTCCTCCACTACCGTCACGCGGATCCCCCCCCAGAGGCGGGGCAGTATCACGCGCAATCCCAAGCCCTCTGAAAAGCTTAGATAGGCTCTGCGGGTGCGATCGCGGGGTTTGTCGCTTCATGGTGACATGAAAAGAGCCGACGCAAGGGCTGTGATCGCTTGCATCGGCTCTGGCTCGCTATCTTTGGGAGGATAGGGCCTATCAATGGGTATTTTTCTTTGAAAAGTAGGCGTTAGTGTTTGCGTGAAAGGGCCTGAAGCATATTGACCCATGGCATGAAAGGTTGCCATTCAGGACGTTCAAACGGGTCCTGGAAGGCGTCATGTTTGGTATGGCTGGTCTTTGTTGCAGAATCCCACATGAGCAATGTTTGCATATGTGTCATTTTCTACACTCCTGCATTATGCGCATAAAAATCCCTGCCGTCGGCCCGTGGAGGCAGGAACGGATGATTCTATACGCCGATTGTGACTGATGGTTCCCTTGGAATGGCTCGGTGTTGATCCATTGAAAAATCGCGCACCGGTCCTTGGGGACACCCTAAGATATAGCATCACCCGCATGAGCGATGTAGATTAGAGTTTGAAAGTCGTTTTTCATTCTTATGCGTTTCGCCTGTTTGTGCTCCGTAGGAAAGAAGTGTCATGGAAGCAAGTTGGGATGATCTCAGGCTCTTTATGATTGTGGCCGAGTGCGGCGGATTATCCGGTGCAGCGGCGCGTACGGGGCTTAGTGCGCCGACAATCGGGCGACGCATTCTGGCTCTTGAGCGGACGATGAATCGTTTGCTGTTCGAGCGCAGCAGACGCGGCTATGTCTTGGCCAAGGACGGCGAGATTCTGCTTGAGCAGGTCAAGCAGATGCAGAAGATCTCAACCGAGATAACGGACTGGCATGGCGGCGCCTTCAAGGATCCTGTGGTGGAAGTCGCTGCCGATACATGGTTAGCAATGTTTTTTGCGCATCATGGCAAGGACCTGTCTAAGGGGCCGGGTGATATTCGAGTCGGCTTTACCGACTGTCATGAAACAACCCAACATATCAATCGCGACAGGCTCGTGTTTCTGACGATTGCACCGCCCACTTCAGGCAACTATGCCATCCTGCAATCGGTCGTGATGCGCTATGCGGTCTATAAAAGCATTGAGCTGGCCCAAACAGAGGATGTGCCATGGATTTCTCTGGGCAAGGAGACGTCGCGTTTTCCCGCCGATCGTTGGGTGTTTGAGCATTTTGACAGGGAAATCTACAGTTGGACCAACAAGGCGCATATGTTGCTGCACCTCATCGTGAGCGGGCAGGGGCGAGGGGTTTTGCCTTGCTTCATCGGAGATATGCAGCCTTCCGTGATCCGGGAAGGCGATATAATCGAGGATTTAACCACGCGGCTCTATATCGTGGTCAATGATGATGATCGCCGACGCCCCGAAGTGCGCATGATGATGGATCGCGTGGCAGGTCTGCTTAGCGATCATGCCGAGCTGTTCGCCGGTCGCGGCGGCGCTTGAGTCGGCCTTACCGCTTGCTTGCATCCTGAATCGTGCCGCATCTTCGCCACTATTCCTCCATACCGCTTTTTTCGACATTCGTGTCTATTATTAGAAGCTCTCGAAAAGAGATGCCAACCCGGCAGAGCCTTCATGTTCTGGTTTGTCGGGTTTTCAGTTTTGTAAGGAAGAGAAGAAGAAAATGTCCGTAAAACCGTTTGTTATCGGAGCGCTGGTCTTCGCTGTCTGTGAATATCTCGCCTATGTCGCCTATAGCGGCGAAACTCTAGGTGTGAGTGGGCGGCGCGGTCGCGCGATAGCCGATCTGGTCAATTGGCTTGTTGCCAAGGTGGGCAGTATGCCGGCCGCGGGAATTCTTGCCGTGGCAGGACTGCTGCTGGCACTGATTGCTTTCAAGGCAGCCGTGCGCAAGGCTGCGGCCTAGTCGGCTTCTATTCTGACAAGCCAAATCTGGAGAGGTGCGTTCCTGCTGGAGCGCGCCTTTTTTTTGCGAGACGAGCAGAGATATTCCAAGAGTTTTCGTGACTTCAGAGTGATTTGGGCTTGTTGTCGAGAGATCGCTTGACGATGCCTGCGCCTCTTCCTGCAATCAGCCAGTAGACAAAGCCGCCGATGAGGCCCGCTGCCATGGCGCGAATATCTATGGCGATTGCCATGGCATCAACCGGCTCATTGGGAGAATGGGTAATAAAGAAGGACAGCACCAACCCATAGGCCAAATAGATCCAGATGCTGCGCCATGAGAAGATTTCCGCGATGATCAGGCCCAGAATGGCTGGATAGAAGGCAAAATGCCCCAGTGGGAAGACAAGTACAAAGCCGGAAAAGATGGCGAACATATTTTCCGCTGCCGGATCATGATACATGCCGGGGCTGGGCGCCATGGAATTGAGGGCAAAGCCCAGAAAGATGCTGGCTGCCATGATGGCCAGAAACAGGCCGATTGGCACCATGATGATGCGGGCAATCAGGCGGGACAGGCTCATGGCAGGCTCCTTGGGCTTACTGGGTATCTTGCGAGTGAGAGAAGGGGAGTGTTTGGGCTCTCCCTATTCCTCTTCTTCCATATCGTCGTTGGAGCCGTCGCCGACAAGGTTTGCCAAGCGCATTCTTTCAAGGGCGGCCAACTCGGCTTCCAGCTTTTCGCGCTCAACCTTGCGCAGGCGCTCGGATTCGGATTTCAACTGGCCACAGGCAGCATAGATGTCACGTCCGCGTGGCGTGCGAACCGGAGACGCATAACCGGCGCGGTTGATGAAATCAGCAAATTCCTCGATCTGGTCCCAGTCGGAGCATTCATAATTGCTGCCCGGCCACGGATTAAAGGGAATGAGGTTGATTTTTGCCGGGATGCCGCGCAGCAGCTTTACGAGGTTGCGGGCATCCTCGATGGAATCATTCACACCCTTGAGCATCACATATTCGAAGGTGATGCGCTTGGCGTTGGAAACGCCGGGATAAGTACGGCACGCCTCAAGCAGTTCCTTGAGGTTCCACTTCTTGTTGATGGGCACGATTTCGTCGCGCAACTCATCATTGGTGGCATGAAGGGAAATGGCCAGCATGCAGCCGACTTCCTCGCCAGCGCGCCGGATGTTTGGCACGTGCCCGGAGGTCGACAGCGTGATGCGGCGCTTGGAGATGGACAGACCTTCACCATCGGACATGATCAGCATCGCGGTTTTCACATGGTCATAGTTGAAGAGTGGTTCGCCCATGCCCATCATGACGACGTTGGAAACAAAACGGCCCATTTTTGGTACGATGGTGCCGACCTTTGCTTCGCGATCAGGGAAATCGTTGAGGATTTCGCGCGCAACGCGCAGCTGAGCGACGATTTCTTCCGCTGTCAGGTTGCGCACCAGCTTCTGGGTGCCTGTGTGGCAGAAGGTGCAGTTGAGCGTGCAGCCAACCTGGGAGGAAACGCAAAGCGTGCCCCGATTTTCATCGGGAATATAGACAGTTTCCACTTCCACCGGACGTCCGGCGCCACGGGGCGGAAAGCGCAGCAGCCATTTGCGGGTGCCGTCTACCGAGATCTGTTCGGCGACCAGTTCGGGATGGGTAATGGTGTAGACCAGATCCATCTTGGCGCGCAGATCCTTCGACACGTTGGTCATCTGATCAAAGGAAGTGGCCCCGCGCACATAGATCCAGTGCCAGAGCTGGTTGACGCGCATGCGGATCTGCTTTTCCGCCACGCCGACCCGGCGCATTGCCTCCGAAAGGTCTTCGCGGTTCATGCCCACAAGATTGAGCTTGTCCGGATCAAGGGCAGGCCAGGTGTAATTGTGGCTTGTTTCAATAGCGACAGTGTCCAGAACAGGGGTCTCCTGTGCTGTGTCGAGAGCGGAGGCGTGCGTCATGTAATTTTCAAAGCCGCGGGTTGGCGCGGTTCCTCTTTTCAAGGCCGATCACGTCTGTTCCTTCGCTTGCCGATCGGCAAAGGCGCAAGGTGTGGCGCGATCCTTGTAGACTGCCATTCCAGAACGACCACCGTGCATTGGCTATGGGTGGCCCGATCCTTGCCCTTTTTTCAGCAAATGCTGTCCATCAGGGGGCAATCCGGTTGAATGCTGTGCGAATTGGCGGGTGTATAAAGCAAAAAAGCGGCCTTGTCAGCCGCTTTTGTTGATTTTTCTGGTCACTTTATCTTACTGACACTCGGCCAGAGCCTTGCGGGTTGCCGCCGTAACGCCCGAGAGGGAGTAGGTATCAACCGTCAGGGTGCCGCGAGACGAGGTGCCCTTGACGACCATGCTTGCGCCAGCGCGCATTGCATTGACCAAACGGGCTTCTTCAGCTGCATTCTCAAGCCAGGCTCCATCGCCGGACGTATAAAGAGAGAATGTATCCGAACCGACCTGAATGGAGGTCTTGGACCCCTCTTTGTAAGGATAGCCGGTGATCACGTTCACTTCTTCGCGAACACCTTCGCGCGGGCGCGTGGTGATGAAGAAATAGACCGGATCGCGGTTCACATTCTTTGGCTCCATGTCTTTGGGTTGGCTAACCGCAAAGCACATCTTGCCACGTTGAGGATCGTTAAAAACATAAGCACCCCAATCTTGGAATTGTTCGACGCGAGTGGCCGCGCCCTGAGCATTTGCTGCAGTGGCGGAAAGTGCGAGAAGGGTGGCTGCTCCGAGGATTTTTACGCTTTTCATCTCTACCTGTCGCTTTCGACTGGATGCCAACAGGAGCCTCAAGCTCCAATTCATTCATTTAACATTTACCAAAGTCAGGGTTACCAAACAGTGAAGTTGCAGCAAATTTTGATTTTTTTTGCTCGTTTGCCGTTCACTGCCCGGAATTCCGCGATTCTGATGTGATTGCAGGCAAGATTCACCGCAAATGCGGCAAGAGATAGGCAGATGCCATCTTCTCTGTTGTCTAAAGATCCTTCTTTGAAAGAAGACCTTCAGGCCATTTTTCAGCCCTTGAGCGCATCCGGTGTACCGGAGCGGAATCTTGGCTGGCCATGTTGATGCACACGGGTTTCGCGTGGGCCGCCAGCGCGCACCGGACGATCAGTAAAACCGCCCATGGATTGCACACGATCATACATGATGATCGCACCCGCTGTCGCGACATTCAGGCAGAAGCGTGTCGGGATCTTGACGATGAATTCGCATTTATCCTGCATCGACTTGGTCAGGTTACCCCGCTCGGGGCCCAGAATATAGGCTGCCTTGGTCGGGTGCCTGAAACTGGGCAGATCCACGGCGTCGTCTGTCAGTTCGATGCCGACAAGGCGGCAATCCTTGGGCAGTATGAGCTCATCTTCACTGGCCCATGGATAATAGGGCAGGTGGTCGCCGCTGTTGGAGGTGTCCGTTCCCGGCTTGGCGAATGTTTTTTCCGCCGCAATCGTGAAAAAGAAGCTGGCGCCGAAGGCATGGGCCGTTCTGACCAGATTTCCGAAGTTGCCCTCTTTGGATAGCCCTTGTACGCCGACTGCGAAATATCCGCGCATTTGTTTCCTGTCTTCCGCTTTTGTTGTTCTTTGTTTTGGTGCTGCGGCTTGCTGCTCTGGTAAGGTATCAGCGCAATGGCCACAGATGCGCCTTTCTAGACCAGAACGCGCCAAAAGGGAACCATCTGGCTTTTCACAGCGCAAAAGCTCGGCGATGAGCTAGACAAAAAGCGCAGTGATGAAATTTCGGGTTGATAAAATTTTTTCTGAAACCCTATCATTTGCAGATCATTCTTTCGGCCCGATTGGCGGGCAAATTTATTGCAAATGGACTAGTCTCTTGAAACACCTATATCTGGCTGGCCTTGTCGCCTGCGCGTTTGCGGTCTTTATGGCCTCTTGCCCTTCATCCATGGCGCGCGAAGATCTCGTGGTTCAGTATCTGAGGGCGGAAAATGGCTCTGATCTTGGCCTCTTCACGGTTAAAAAGGTCAATCTGGAAGCCCATGGGGACAGAAGTGATGAATATATCGTCTCCTTCAGGGGCTCGCTATATTGCGGGACCGCAGGCTGTTCCCATGAAGTCTTGCAGGTTCGCGACAGGAAGGTGACCAAGCTTTTGGACATTGTCACCCATTCGATAGACCCGATTGAGGATCAATCTCGGAATGGCATGAAAGGGCTGATGCTTGGTGGCAGCAGGGGCGACGCGATCTGGGCGTTTGATGGCCAGGAATATCAGCATGTTAAAAATCTAAGTGAGCAGCAGCAGGCCTCCGCTCCTTCCCCTACTCCTTCAGCCCCTGCATCGGGCTGGGGCGCTCAACCCGACACCCGACCAAGTCCGCCCCCGAACGTGCGGGAAATCCAGTCAGCGCTCAACTATCTGGGCTTCTGTGTCGGGCCGGTCGACGGAATTATGGGCCGCAAGACGCGTGATGCCATTGCGTCCTTCAAGCGTAACCGGCGGGAATGGACAGCCAAAAACGAGACCTCGAGTATGATGACGGATCAGTTTGTCAGGGTGCTGCGCAAAGCTCGGGCCGAACAAGGGGCAGGCTCCGATCGATGCGCCGCTATGGCTCGGGCTGTTCGGCCCAAAATACCCGGGAGCTATCTCAATGAAAAAATTTATCAAAATAGTGAGGTGGATACACTTCTGTATTTGATGGGGAACGGCGAATTCAAGTTGAGCGTGATGCAATATAAGCCTTTGGGCACGCCGGGGCGCTATGTAATTTTGGTTTCGGGTGTTTACTCGGTCAGAGGGAGAGACGTTATTCTTCATGTGCAACGCTCGGATCCTCCCGGAGCCCCCAATAGAAGTGTTTTCGTGCTAACCCGGGATGGCAAAGCCCTGATTAATGAAGGGGTTGTTTACTACAAACAGCGCTAGATTTTACTTTGCCTGCCTCCTTTTGTCTTATTGCGCGTGTTTGCATCTTTGTGACGCCGTTTTCTCATGCTAGGGCTATGGGGAGGGTTGCAGAAGGGGGAACCGAGTATGCGGGCAATTGTGTGCGATGCCTTTGAAGGCGTTGATAATCTCAAGCTGGTTGACATGAAGAAACCTTCTGCCGGGCCGGGGGAGGTTTTGATCCGGGTGAAGGCGGCCGCGCTTAATTTCTTCGACACGTTGATTTTGCACGACAAATATCAGTTCACACCTGAGCTGCCTTTTTCTCCTGCTGGGGAGATCGCCGGTATTATCGAGGCGGTTGGGGAAGGGGTGGACCCGCACCGCGTTGGTGAAAAGGCAATTGCCTATATCCGTTGGGGTGGCGCGCGCGACTATGTCGTTGTCCAGCAGGATGAAGCGATCACGATGCCGTCCAAACTCGGCTTTGAGCATGCTGCCGGTCTGATGATTACCTATGGCACCACCATTTATGGCCTTCGCAGCCGCGCCCGCATGCAGCCGGGGGAAACCCTTGCGGTGCTTGGAGCCGCTGGGGGCGTTGGGCTTGCTGCAGTGGAAATCGGCAAGCTGATGGGGGCTCGGGTCATCGCCTGTGCGTCATCGGATGAGAAGCTTCAGCTTTGCAAGGCCCATGGCGCAGATGACCTTCTCAATTACAAGACAGATGACCTTAAGGAGGCGCTGAAAGACATGACCTACGGCCATGGTGTCGATGTGGTCTATGATCCGGTTGGTGGCGATCTGTCCGAAGCGGCGCTCAGAGCTACGGGCTGGTATGGGCGGTTTCTGGTTATCGGTTTTGCGTCGGGCGCCATCCCCAAAATGCCGCTCAATCTGGTGATGCTGAAGGGCGTGGACCTGCTTGGGGTCTTTTGGGGAGAGGCGATCGGGCGGGAGCCCGCTGATCATGCGGAGAATATGAAGCAGATCATGGCCTGGGTCGCCAGCGGTCAGCTCAAGCCATATATCGATCGCCGTTATGCTCTTGAAGAAACGCCAGAGGCGATCAAGGCCATTGCCAACAGAGAAGCCAAGGGCAAGGTGGTGATCACGCTTTAGGCCGAGTGGCCAAGAGAGGTTTTGGCTAGCGCTCTACATGCACATCATGCTCGGCCATGGCCTGTTTGGCACGCAGCCGGTGTTTATCGGTGATGTTGCCGTGTACGGTCTTGATGACATAGGTCAGCAGCGCGATGTCGTCGGCAAAGCCGAGGCCGAAAATCATGTCGGGGATGGCATCCAGTGGCAAGACGAAATAGGCGAGCGCCCCGATCAGCGTGAGGCGCACCTTGACCGGCGTTTCGGGATCAAAAGCACAATAATAGGCGGCGACCACATCCTCGATGATGGGCATCTGCTTGGCTGCTTTTCTGACCACAGACCAGAATTTCTTGCGTACATTGGCAGCCTTTTTGGCCATGGAAGAATCGCGATGGCCCTGCTCATCCTCGGCTGCTTTCTCTGGCGGAAGCAGTTCGATTTCGTCTTCGGAATAGTGTTTATCAGCCATTTGTCCTTCCCCAGAATGTCTTGCCTTCTTGATATGGGGCAAAATATGCGGAAAGCAAGCTGCGTGCGACGGGAATGTCGGGTGGCTTTGGGGATTGTCGAAGGAAGGCAGATAACAAAAACCCTCCGGGGGAGGAGGTCCGGAGGGCTTTGTTAGGAGATTCAAAACTGGGAGGAGGTAGTTTTGAATCGATCAGGCTTTGGGAGGAGGAAAAGCCTGAATTCCTTGAAACTCGTGGCTTTCGCTTGGACATTTCTGTCAGCGAAAGACTTTTTATTTTGCAGTAGCAGCTTCACGTGCGATTTCGGTGATGTCGCCGCGGGAAATTCCCAGTTCGCCCAGATCGCGATTGCTCAGGCGGGCAAGTTCATCAACCGTGTCACGGTAGTTGCGCCACTGGCGATAGTTTTCAACAACAGTATTGATCATCGGTGTCATTCCTTTGTTGCTATGTGGCTGTTTATCTTCAACTGCGTTTCAGAAGCGTTTACTTGATTTTGTCTTTCGAACTCGTCATCGCTTCCTTGACCATGAATATAGTTCATGGCTCTCGATTTTACATCGCACAAAATTGCATGGCTGTTTTGTTGGCATTGCATTTGTGGTGGTGATTATTTTTTAGGCAGACTATTTTTGCATATCTACATGGGTTTTGTCTTTGAAAACAGATATTTAAAAATTTTTCCAATTGCTTGATAGACGCTAAATATCAAACTTTTTGGTTCAAGAATTTCTTTCAGACTTGATGTCAAGCAGTGGATACGTGTTTTTACGCTGGGTTTTCTCCTTGTTTGGGGCGTCGTGCAGCCATGGAAAAAGCCCGAAGCGATTGCTCCGGGCTTTGTATATTGGACAGGCTTTCGCCTTTTTCTGGCGAAGTGTTCCCTAGTGCCGGAAATGGCGCATGCCGGTCATGACCATGGCAAGGCCGGCTTCGTTGGCCGCATCGATGACTTCCTGATCGCGCATGGAGCCGCCTGGCTGGATAACAGCGGTTGCTCCGGCTTCGGCGGCTGCCAGAAGACCATCGGCAAATGGGAAGAAGGCATCGGAGGCCACAACGCATCCCTTTGTGAGTGGTTCGGTCATTCCGGCTGCCTCGGCTGCGTCTTCTGCCTTGCGGGCTGCGATGCGGGCAGAATCCACACGGCTCATCTGGCCAGCGCCGATGCCGACGGTCGCGCCGTCTTTCACATAGATGATGGCGTTGGATTTGACATGCTTGCAAACCTGGAACGCAAATTTGAGATCGGCCATTTCCTGCTCGGAAGGCTGGCGCTCGGTAGCAACCGTGAGGTCCAGATCTGCGACGTTGCCGTTGTCGCGGTTCTGTACCAGGAGGCCGCCGGAAACGGATTTGACGGTCACGCCTTCTTCGCGTGGATCAGCAAGGCCACCGGTGAGCAGCAGGCGCAGGTTCTTCTTCTTGGAGACAAGCGCCTTGGCGCCTTCCGTTGCATCGGGGGCGATGATCACTTCAACGAAGATCTTTGTGATTTCTTCTGCGACTGCTTCATCCAGTGTGCCGTTCAGGGCCACGATGCCGCCAAATGCGGAAACCGGATCACAGGCCAGCGCCTTGACATAGGCGTCTTTGAGCGTAGCGCCCATGGCGACACCGCAAGGGTTGGCATGTTTGATGATGGCAACGGCCGGAGAGATGGCCGGATCGAACTCGCAGACCAGCTCGAAGGCGGCGTCGGTGTCGTTGATGTTGTTGTAGGAAAGCTGCTTGCCCTGTACCTGCGTTGCGGTGGCAACACCGGGGCGGGAAGAGGCGGTCTTGTAGAAACCGGCTTTCTGGTGCGGGTTTTCGCCGTAGCGCATCACTTCAGCCAGTTCACCACCAAAGGCGCGGAAGGTTGGAGATTCGATTTCCAGTTCAGCGGCGAACCAGCCAGAGATGGCTGCATCGTAAGCGGCGGTGCGGGCATAGGCCTTGGCGGCAAATTTCTTGCGCACGTCATAGCTGATGCCACCCTTTTCCTCGATCTGGGCGAGGATCTCGGCATAGTCTGCCGGATCAACCAAGGTGGTGACGAAAGCGTGGTTCTTTGCCGCAGCGCGGATCATGGCCGGGCCGCCTATGTCGATATTTTCAACAGTGGTGGCATAGTCTGCTCCCTTGAGGATGGTTTCCTCGAAGGGATAAAGGTTGACCACCAGCAGGTCGATTTCCGGAATGCCATGCTCTTTCATTGCTGCGCTGTGGGCTTCCACCGAACGGGCGCCCAGAAGACCGCCATGCACGCGGGGATGTAGGGTCTTGACGCGGCCATCCATGATTTCCGGGAATTCGGTAACCTCGGAGATGTCTTTGACCGGAATGCCAGCATCGGCAATGGCCTTGCAGGTGCCGCCGGTCGAGACAAGCTCGACGCCTTTGTCGGCGAGGGCCTTGGCAAAGTCGACAATGCCGGTTTTATCAGAAACGGAGATGAGAGCGCGCTTGACGGAAACAACTTCCGGCGCGGAAACAGAAAGAGGAGCTACGGACATCGGTTATCCTGCTGCGTTTGATATGGGAAATTTCGCCATTGCGATAGCACAAATCAGCTTGGAGGGAAACAATCCATTTAGCACAAAACGGCATCATTGTGTTGCCTTTTTGGCATCAAAGGAGGGGTGTCCTAGAGAGGAGCAATCGCGACGCGCTCAAAGAACCAGTTGACGGTCGGTACATGGCTGGCATGGCCATAAATGACGAGCTGTGTGGTCGGGCGGATGCCGTGAATATCGGAAAGATAGACACTCTCTTCGATGCCGGGATCGATTTCCTGGCAAACGAATTTCCAGATCTCGCCGTTGGCAAGCCCCAGATAGGCGACGTCCCTGTCTTCGGAGAATTCCACCTGTACCGATGGATGAAGATGGAAGCGGATGGCGTAGCTGTCCTGTCCCTTGGTGATGCCTTTGCCTATGGCATCCATTTCATCGCGCCCATCCAGACGGCGTCCATCGATGGCCAGCCAAATCTGGCGCGTGTGCCGAATGCCGAATTTCGAGCCATAGGCATCATGGCTGGCATGGATCGTTTCCTGCCCACGTTCAAGAAAACGCTCATATCTGACATGGCTATCCCCACAAATCAGCGGGCGGCCATCCAGGTCAAAGCTCCTTGGGGCGATCTTGCAAGTCGAATGGTCCTGCACGATGAGGGTGGAATGCGCTGCCGTGCTGCGGGCCAATTCGCGCCAGCCTTCATGTTGTGGCGCAGGGGTGCCGCAGTTGACCACCATGGGAGCCGTGCCGGAGCAGATTTCAAAGGACAGCGCGCCTGCATGGGCCAGTGTGGATTGCTCGGTCGGCGGCGGGGCGCCGGTATCCATGATGAGAATCGACTGGCCTGCTTCCATGCGCTGATAGCCCGAGAAGGAGGCATCCGAGACGGGGGTGCCGCGGGTGTCATCATAGGCCAGAATGGTGGCCAGAGAATCCGCCGGTGTAGCGCCGGTGCCATTGAAATGGGCAAAACTGCCATTGGGGTGGCGGAAAAAACGCAGCATGGGCATCATGCGTTCGATGGCTAGATTCATGCCTTCGGGCGGCACCATGTCGCGGGACATGAAGGTCTGGCGCAAAGGCAGCAGCTCCAGCAGGATGGACACGATGGCCAGCGGGTTGCGCGAAACATGGCCGCCATCCGGCAGGATTTGGTCGTTGAGCTCATGGACCAACCGCTTGGAAACGGAGCGCACGAGGCGCTCCTTATCCGAAAAGCAAAGCCAACCAGCCAGCTCGGCAATCAGAAGAAGCAACCTGTCGAGATTGTTGGGCATACCCGAGTATGTCGCACGCAAATACCGCACCTGTAGATAAAGCGCGCGCAAGAAGGCGCGATAGAAGACATGGTCTGCATCCTGAAGGATTAAGGGCGAATTGTTAAGCCATGCCAGCACCCTGTTTGCCACCACGGGAGCGGCCCATGCTTCATAATCCAGTTTGCCGGAATTCTTGATCCAGTCTTCTACCAAGGCTCGGGCATTCGAGCGCGGCAGGGTGGCATTGGAGGCGCGCAGATGGCGCAGCCAGCGGAAGCCATGCAGCTCGCGCGCCCATTCCTTGCTAGGGGCGGCATGCACAAATGGGGAGTGGCCCTGACAATTTTCCACCTGACCGGCAAAAATGAAAAGACCCGAATAGATATCCTCTGCGATGGTCGGATCAGAGGTACGCAAATCTTGCGGCGCAATGAGCAACCGGTCCGGGCAGCGCGGAACATAACGCGTGTTGCAGGCTGGCCGCCTAACCGGGATGCGCTTGGCACGGCGCAAAAGAGTCGCCATGGAGATTCGCAGTTTTTGCCAGTTTTGTGACACGCAATAGTCGTCCGTGTTAAGGGCTCCCTTCAAGCAGGGCTTCTGTGAAAGGGAGCTGATGGCCAGGATTGGTACGGGCTTCAAACCATTTGGGTCTTTGCCGCGCGTCATCCGATTCATGAATGGTCCAAGCGCTCAGTCATCCGATCATGGCGAATCACCGGATGCAGGCGCTTTTTGGTAATCGATTGGTTACAATTTTATCAAGCTATGGTTAACAAGGTCTATCTGAGTCCATTTGGTCCCGATTTACACAAAGCTTTGTCAAGGTCAGGAAGGGGCGTGGTTGCGCAGCCGGATCGCAAAGAATCCATCCATGCCGCCCGCTTCAGACCAATAGTCAGGCCTTGTTCTCAGGCTGCCATCAGGCTGGATGAAGGGGGCAAGGGCGGGTGTTTCTTCCGCTGTGAGCGGCTCGATGCCGAATGTCGGGTTCTGCATGAGGAAATCCGCGATCAACTCGGGCCCTTCTTCGGGCTGGAGGGAGCAAGTGCAGAAAACCATCAAGCCGCCCGGAGCCAGCATGTCGGCAACATGATTGAGCATCTTTGCCTGCAATTTGGCGAAATGGCCTATGTCAGCGGGTGTCCGCTGATGGATGAGCTCAGGGTGGCGGCGCATGGTGCCGGTGGCCGAGCAGGGGGCATCAAGTAGAATGAAAGGCCATTTTGCGTCGAAGCTTTTCTTGAGCAGATCGCCTTTTACCAACTCCGCAGAGAGGCCAACCCGCTTCAAATTCTGTTCGATGCGTTCAAGGCGTTTGGCCGAAATATCCAGCGCAGTGACATCCGCTCCGCCTGCGGCCAACTGCATGGTTTTACCGCCCGGAGCGGCGCAGAGATCAAGAACCTTTTGACCGGAAACCTCGCCCAGCATCTGCACGGGCAGCGTGGCTGCGGCATCCTGTACCCACCAGGCCCCTTCGGCAAAGCCTTCCAGTGTGTCCACCTTGTCGTGGCTGGCAAGACGCAGACTGCCGGACGGCATCTTTTCTGCGCCAAGGCGCTCGGCCCATTCGTCCGCAGAAGCAGGATCTTTGAGGGTTAGATCGAGCGGGATTTGCGCCTTCTGGAATTGCGCCATCATGGCGTTGGTGCTGTCTTGCCCATAGGCCTTGTTGAGGGATTGATACATCCAGTCGGGCAGGGTTGCTATGGCCGGATCGATGGTAGCCAGCTCATCAGCGCCATCGCGGCTGATGCGGCGCAGAACGGCATTGGTCAGGCCCTTGAAGCCGGCATATTTGCGCCATGTGCGATAGTGCGACACGGCACAATCGACCACCGCATGGGGCGGAGTATTCAAAAACAGAAGCTCGGCGGTACCAATGCGCAGGATGTTGCGCAAGGGGCCGGACTTTTTGGGAATGCCGCGCTCCATGAAGCGGCTCAAAATGGTGTCGATTTCTCCAAGATGCTGCAGAACCGTGGTGGCGATGCGCTTGGCAAAGGCGCGGTCGCTGCCGTTGAGTTTGCGCAAGGGGCCTTCTGCCAGTTCATGGGCGTAGGCTTCGTCCAAAAGGGCTTTTTCGCTGAGCACCGCATGGATAAGGCGCAGGGCGCCAGCGCGTGCAGCCATTCCGCTTTTTCCGGAGGATTGGGATTTTTCCATGTTTCTGGCCTTACGGTGCATCTTGGGGCGACGCCTCATGGAAGCGTGCGGCAAAGTGCCTTGGATGTTGCTGTGTCAAACCGAAAAACCGCACTGTCCGGCACGATGCTTGCGAGCGCCTCACAAGCGCCGCTCAAACCCCGGTCAACGGTCCGCATGCGGACGGTTCGCGTGGATGGCTATACATCATATCAGTGCCATGGATGCAAGGAAAAGGTTGGGCTCTGTGTCCCGCCCTTTCCTTGAGGGGCCAAATCTGTTGGCGTTTTTTGATCGTCCCTTGCTGCTTTATGCAAGCGGGGTCATATCCAGTTTGGCAATTACAGGGGCGTGGTCCGATGGTTTTTCCCAGCTGCGCGCGTCGCGATAAACCTCCACACCGCTCACCTTGTCTGCGGCTGCATCCGTTGCCCAGATGTGATCAAGGCGGCGGCCCTTGTCTGCCTTGGACCAATCACGAGAGCGATAGCTCCACCAGCTGTAAAGACGATGCTCCACCGGGATGTGGTTGCGCACCACATCCTGCCATGGACCCGCAGCTTGCACAGCTGCCAAAGCTTCAACCTCGATGGGGGTGTGGCTGACGACCTTGAGCAGCTGCTTGTGGCTCCAGACATCATTTTCATGTGGCGCGATGTTCAAATCCCCCACCAGAATGGACGCATTGTCGGTTTCCTTACCGGTCAGCCAGCTCTTCATTTCTTCAAGGAAATCCAGCTTGTGCTGGAATTTGTCATTGACTGCCGGGTCTGGAATATCGCCACCGGCCGGGACATAGAAGTTATGAATGCGCAACGGTCCCTTGTCTGTGTCGATGGTCACTTCCACATGGCGTGCATCGCCCTTGTCGCAAAAACCGCGCATATCGACCTTGGCGAAGGGAATGCGTGAGAGGATGGCGACCCCGTGATAGCTCTTCTGCCCGTTGATCGCATAATGCTCATAGCCCAGCTTTTTCAGGCTTGCCGTGGGAAACTGATCGTTGATCACCTTGGTTTCCTGCAGGCAGAGAATATCCGGCGCTCGATCGGCATTGAACTGTTCGACATGGTGAAGTCTGGGGCGGATGGAATTAATGTTCCAGGTGGCAAGAGTGATGGTCACGGGCAGCGCCTTGTAAAGGGATTGGACTGAAAAAGAATGCCGATAGGCATAGCGGGAATCGGCTTTGTTTTCCTTTATAGCAGGCCATTTCGACAAAAAAAGCACCGCAATGGGTTGCGGTGCTTAAATCATTCACTTTTGCTGAATCTCTAAAGGTCCGGGCTGTTTGCCAACGGGTCAGTCGTTTGTCGGACTCAGATCATATTTGATTTCGAAAACAGAGGGTTTGATCGGTTTGCCGGTTTCCACATTAAACACGGTAACGGTGGTGTCATTGCCGTTGGCATCTCGAATGGTCCACTGGCGCAGAAGGGACTGTTCCCTGTCGAAGATGAGAGTCAGGATGCCGTCTCCAAACAAGCTTTCCTGTTCCACCACCACCGAGACGATATCATCGGCGATGCTGGCCTGACGCACGCGCGGATCGCGGGCGAGATCCAGATTTTCTGACAAAAGAACGCGCAAGGGGGTTTTGCTCAGCGGATAGATATCCTGTGTCTTGAGCTTACGGTCTTCGATGGACAGGGTTTTGCCGTCGGAGATGATGTCCGTGTAAGAGGGTTTGGAATAATAGAAACGGATTTTGCCCGGACGCTCGATGAAGAAATAGCCTTGCAGCGTGTCGCCATTGGGGGCGGTCTGAATGAACTCGCCATTCATGGTTTTGGTCGCGTTGAAGGCCTTGGAGATGGTGTCCAGCGCTTTGACGGAGGTTTCACTGAGTGCCGCTTGCGCGGTGGGGGTAAAGCCAGACGCCAATATCATGAAAAGACTGGCAACAAGCAGGGCTGCCAAGCGGAACGAATGAGCGGTTTTTGTCATCAGTTTTGTATCTTGCGCGGTGGTTGGGCCATCAGAATAATAGTCGTCCATAAGCTTGCCTTCGTTCTTTTTCATGTTTTGCCGCATCAATGTACGTTTTGCCCTGCATATTTCAATAGCAAGCCAATGCGGCAGAATGACGAAATAAATCTGACGATTGTTTGTTTTCGCCGCCGCAAGGGTTGTTCTTCTCTCTCGCCGCCTTCCTTTGGCGGTATGAGAAAAGGCTACATGGTTGCGCCCTCTTCGGGAACCAGGATCTCGCGTTTACCGGCGTGGTTTGCCGGGCTGATCACGCCTTGTTGTTCCATCTGCTCGATGAGGGTTGCGGCCCGGTTGTAGCCAATGGAGAGGCGGCGCTGGATGTAGCTTGTCGAGGCCTTGCGGTCTCTCAGAACAATATCGACGGCCTTGTCATAAAGGGTTTCGGCATCGCTAGAGCTGCCTCCGGCCGAGGAATTGTCCCCCTGATCAGCATCGCTTTCTTCCGTTACGGCTTCCAGATAGTCCGGCGTACCCTGTAGCTTCAGATGGGCGACGATTTCCTCGACTTCCTCATCGGCAACAAAGGCACCATGAACACGCTGGATGCGACCGCCACCGGCCATATAGAGCATGTCGCCCATGCCGAGCAGCTGTTCTGCCCCCATTTCACCCAAAATGGTGCGGCTGTCGATCTTGGAGGTTACCTGGAAGGACATGCGGGTCGGGAAGTTGGCCTTGATGGTACCGGTGATGACGTCGACAGACGGACGTTGGGTAGCCATGATCAAATGAATGCCGGCGGCACGGGCCATCTGGGCCAGACGCTGGATGGCGCCTTCGATGTCCTTGCCGGCAACCATCATCAGGTCTGCCATCTCGTCGACGATGATGACGATGAATGGCATAGGCTCGAGGTCGAGCGTTTCCTGCTCATAGATCGGTTCGCCCGTGTCCGGATCAAACCCTGTCTGGATGGTGCGGGTCACCTCGTCACCCTTGGCCAGCGAATCGCGTACGCGCTTGTTGAAGCCGTCGATGTTGCGCACACCCATCTTGGACATGTTCTTGTAGCGTTGTTCCATCTCGCGCACGGCCCATTTGAGGGCGACAACGGCCTTGGACGGATCGGTCACAACAGGGGTCAACAGATGCGGGATGCCATCATAGACGGAGAGTTCCAGCATCTTCGGGTCGATCATGATCAGGCGGCATTCTTCCGGGCGATGCCGGTATAGCAGCGAGAGAATGGTGGTGTTGATCGAGACCGACTTACCCGAACCGGTGGTACCAGCCACCAGCACGTGGGGCATGCGGGCCAGATCGACGACTACCGGATCGCCGGAGATATTCTTGCCGAGGCAGATGGGCAATTTGGCCTTGGATTTCTCGAAATCCTTGGAGGCCAGCATTTCGCGCAAATAGACGGTTTCCCGACGGGCGTTCGGCAATTCGATGCCGATGGCATTGCGGCCCGGAACCACGGCCACACGCGCAGAGATAGCGCTCATGGAACGGGCGATATCGTCCGCCAGGCCGATAACACGGGATGATTTGATACCCGGAGCCGGTTCCAGCTCATAAAGCGTGACCACAGGGCCCGGACGTACCTTGATGATTTCGCCGCGAATGCCGAAATCCGAGAGAACGCCTTCCAGAAGGCGGGCATTGTGCTCAAGTTGGTCGGCGGTAAGGCCCGCATTGGGCCCCAGGCTTTCCGGCTCGGAGAGAATGTCTAGAGAGGGGAATTGATATTCATCCTGACGGCTGAACAGATTGCCCTGACCCGCCTTGACCATGCGTTTGCCCTTGCCTTTGCCGCCTCTGGCTGGAGCGCCTGCGGGTTTGGTCTGGGCTCTCTCGTTGGTCTCGGCGCGGTTGCCCGGCTGGCTGGAGGGACGATTCAATTCGGGAGGCGCAATGCCGACAGGGGAAGACTGATAGGGGCCATCGTCGTTCCAGTCGTCTTCTTCGTCATAATCCTCATAGCCTGCTGCGGATTGCGGCGCGAAATCTTCCGGTCCGGAATAGCCCATGTCCGGGGCGGGGCCGGGTTTCTGCTGCTGGTAGCCCGGTTGGGCCGAGCGCTCAAGGCGTGGTTCCATGCGATCGCTCAGAGCGTCCAGACCATCATCGTCATCGGCCAGAAGGCGCGAGAAGAAGGATGGTTTCCTGGCCTTTTCCTGCCGCTCAATCTCACGTTCTCTTGCTTTTCGCGCCTTGTTGGCGCGGCGTGAGAGATACCAGTGGTTCAAAGCACCGATCGGTACCGAGAAGAAGGAGCCGCGTTTTGACGCAGGGCCCTTAGTGCGATCAAGCGTGCCGGCACCATCATGTTCTTCATGATGTGAAGCGTACTCTTCGCTGTCGTCATCGTCCCAGTCGTCTTCTTCATAGTCGGTTTCGTCGTAGGTTTCGGCGTCTTCTTCCTCAAAGGCGGCTGCTGGTTTGCGGCGGAAGGCGAGATCTTTAAGGCCCATGTCCATGGAGGCTAGGAGGATGAGAACGCCCAGAAAGGCGGCACCTGCCCCAACAAGTACAGCACCAAGACCCTGCATGACCTCAGTGTCAAAGCGGCTGACGACCGAAAGAAAGGCATCCCCAACCATGCCGCCAAGGCTGAGCGGCAGAGGCCAGCTGTCGGGTACGGGAATGGTGGAGCAGGCAATGGCAAGCATGCACAGCCCGGCAAACCAGCCCATGAAGCGGTTGCGACTGATGCGAGCCGGACGCATGAGCACGAGCCGCCAGAACCAGACGGTCGGGGTGATGATCAGGAAGGCCGAAGCCAGCCCCAAACCTTGAAAACTGAGATCGGAAATGATGGCGCCCGCCAGCCCGAACGCATTGCGCGGGCTGACTTCCGTGGCGTTGGACAAGCTCGGGTCGGCCACATGCCATGTGACCAGACTGGTGGCCACGACAGCGCAAAGCAATAGCCCCAGCAGCCCAAGGCCTGCATAGGCATTGCGGCGCAAGGCATGTTTCAAAGCTCCATCGCGATCTCGTCTTCCCATTGCTCCGCCTTCATAGGGTGCGGTTCGATAGTCGTCGAATGTGGTCATGATCTGCTCAGTTCCAGTTTCATTTGCCCCATTTCAACTTGTGTGGCTTTCCTGTTTACCCTAAAAAAGACGTTGCCGGTCACCGGTTGGTGGATGCCTGATCAGTTGATCAGGCAGCTGCGCAGTCTCGTAAGGGCTTCTTCTGTTTCTGCAAGGTCTCCCACCAGTGCAAGGCGCAGGAACCCGTCGCCGGGATTGACACCGGAGCGGTCTTCGCGCGCAAGATAGGAGCCCGGAATGACTCTTACCCCCACTTCCTTCCAGAGCTTTTGCGCAACTGTGACGTCATCGCCAAAGGCACTGACGTCAAGCCAGAGGAAAAAGCCTGCAGGGGGCGTTTCATATGGCAGCTCTTTGCCCAAAATACGGCGGGCCGCATCGAATTTTTCGTTATAGAGCCTGCGGTTTTCCTTCACATGCTCTTCATCCCGATAGGCCGCAGCAGCAGCTGCTTGTATCGCCATGGATACCTGAGGGGCAACCAGGTTGCGGTATTTCGTCCACTGGGTCATGAAGGCGCCGTCCCCTGCGGCAAAGCCACAGCGCATGCCGGCAAGGTTGGAGCGCTTGGAGAGCGAGTGGAAGGTCACAACATTGGAGAAATCGCCTTCGCAAGCCTGAAGGATACCGGCAGGGGGCGTCTCACGATAAAGCTCGGAATAGCACTCATCCGCAAAGATAAAGAAGCGATGCTTGCGCGCAAGGGCGATCAGTTTCTTCCATGTGGCGATGTCAGCCACATTGCCTTGCGGGTTGGCTGGCGAGGCATAATAGAAGGCGATGGTGCGCTCGAGTAGGTCTGTTTCCTTGGCCAGTTCATCCAGATCTGGCAGAAAACCGGTTTCTGCGGTGCCATTGAGGAAAATCTGTTCCGCATCAATTGCCGCCGCGGCACCCTTATAGGTGTGATAGAAAGGGTTTGGCAGCAGGACAGCGGCATTGCTCGTGTCTTTGCCAAACTGGGAGCGGGCATAGTCGCGCGCGCCTACGCAGGCATGGAACAGCCCTTCGCGGGTGCCATTGAGCGGCAGGATATTCTTCTCTCCCAGCGGCAGACCACCCAGATCATAGCGCCAGTTCAACCAATCTTCTACCGCCTTGCGGAACTCGTCGGTGCCACGCATCTGCGGATAGGGGCGGAAATACTGCGCGTTTTTCATGATCACATCGGGGATGAAATCAGGAAAGGCATGGCGCGGTTCGCCAATGGTCATATTGATTGGCTGGGCGTCTTTTTCATTGACCGGTACAACACCATCCAGCAGATCTGCGAGTTTCTGGAAAGGGGAACGTTCGTCTTGCATTGGGAATCTGGGCCTTTCGAAAGCCTTGGGTGTTGTGGTAAATCGGCGATCATTTTAGCTGGCTTTTGGTTAAGGCAGTTTTAACTCTTGCAAGCGGAAAGGGACGCAAATTGCACGCCTTGGATGGTTGTTAACCATTTCAGCTTGCCTTGTTTCATGACCGGATCGATCCATCACAGATGTTAAAGGCAGGTTATATTGGGAAGTGACAGTGCCGGGAGCGTCCTGCACCATCCCTCTGGCGGAGCTGCCGGAGGCTTGAGAAAACCATGGTCCAAAGTCGTGGATCAGGCAAGGCTTTCGCCTTTGAGGAAATATACGATGATCATGACTTTGCGGAATGGCGAGGGCCGGATGGTAGGCTCGTTGCCATAGGGATAGACCTCAAAACGCAAAATGCAAAGACCATAAAAGAAAAACAGCCCGATGACGGATGCCAACGGGCTGTTCTGTATTTCTGTCGTCTTATCGGTATAGCGTCAGACCAGTCTTGCCAGATCCTCCAGCAGGCCAGCGGCAACTGACAATTTCGAAACTGTCAGATCATCGCTCTGGGTGATCGTGTTGACAGACTTGACAGTGCGTTTGATGGCAGCGCCTTCCTGCTCAAGCCAGATTTCCATGCCGCTCTTCTCTTTGGTTGCCAACCCCAGAACATAAGCGGTCATCTGATTATGAGCGGATGAAATGGAATCGCGGACACGATCCAGAGCCAGCCCTTCATAATAGTCGGACACATCAAGATCCCCGGCAATCGCATCAATGCGGCCGATATTGAAGTGGCCTGCCACAGCAAAATAAGCCTCTGCAACTTCATTGAGCGAATGCTGGGATTTTTCTGCAATCAGCACCATGTCCGGAATATCCGCGATCAGGAAGAGGCGCGCAATTCTGGCGGCCAGATCAGATGGAATATTCTTCTGCTCAAACTTGCGGGTGTCGCTTTGTACGAGGTCCGTAAGGTAGGTGGGCAGATATTGATCCATATTGCCAGAAAGCGCGCTGATGCCTTTTTTATAAAGAGCTACGGTTTCTGCAATCGGGGTTGATGCGGGAATGTTACGCATGAACCACTGGATGTTACCCAGCAGCAGCTTCTGGATTTCTTCATATAGCTCCAGCTGCACGGCTCCGGAGATCTTGTTGTCGAGCGCGTCGATGCTTGCGTTGAGGGCAGGCAGATCGAAGGAATCGCGTACCGTCACATAGGCTTTGGCAATGTCTTTGGCAGACGCGCCCGTCTTGTCGGCAATGCGCGGGATGAGCGTTGCTCCGCCCCGGTTGATCATCGAGTTGGAAATAACCGTCGAGATGATTTCGCGGCGCAAGCGATGGCCTTTGATTTCCTCGGCATAGGCCTCACGCATTTTCTCTGGGAAATAATGCATCAGCTCATGTTCGAGATAGCTCTCGTCGGGGAAGTCGCTATGCAACAGCTCTTCATAGAGCGAGTTTTTGGCATAGGCCAGCAACAGCCCCACTTCGGCGCGGCTGAGAGGCTGGCCCTTCTTACGGGCTTCCTTAAGGGCTTCATTGTCGGGCAGGAACTCAACCACACGATTCAGCTCACCGGCTTCTTCGAGCCGTTCCATCAAACGGCGTTGATAGCCGAAGTCTTCCATGCCGCGCAGCTCTGTGAGCGAGATGGAAAGGGTCTGGAGATAGTTGTTGCGCAGGATCAGCTCGGAGACATTTTCTGTCATTTGGACAAGCAGCTTGTTGCGGCCATCCAGATCGATCTTGTTCTCGCGGATAGCAGCACCGAAGGCGATCTTGATGTTGACCTCCATATCGGAGCTGTTGACGCCAGCGGAGTTGTCGATGGCGTCGGAGTTGCAGCGCCCGCCCAGATGGTCGAACTCGATTCGGGCCCGCTGGGTGACACCGAGGTTGGCGCCTTCGCCGATCACCTTGACGCGTAGCTCTTTGGGCGTGACGCGAATGGCATCATTGGCGCGATCATCCGCATCTGCGTCGGTTTCCGAGCTGGCGCGAATGTAGGTGCCGATGCCGCCGAACCACAACAGATCGGCAGGCGCCATCAGAATGGCTTTCATCAGCTCTTGCGGCGTGACCTTGGTTTTGGCGATGCCCAAGACGGCTTTGACTTCCTTGGATAGGGAAATGGATTTTTCGGTGCGCGAGAAGATGCCACCACCCTTTGAAATCAGGCTCTCGTCATAGTCGCGCCAGGAGGAGCGGCCCAGATCGAAGACACGCTTGCGTTCCTTCCAGCTTTTGGCCGGATCGGGATCCGGATCAATGAAGATGTCCCTGTGGTCGAAGGCCGCGATGAGCCGTGTTTCCTTGGAGAGCAACATGCCGTTGCCGAAGACGTCGCCGGACATGTCGCCCACGCCAACAGCGGTGAAGGGGTCGCTCTGGATATCGCGATCCATTTCGCGGAAGTGCCGCTTGACCGCTTCCCATGCGCCGCGGGCCGTGATGCCCATTTTTTTGTGGTCATAACCAGCCGAGCCGCCGGAAGCAAAGGCATCGCCGAGCCAGAAGCCATAGGATTCGGAAATACCGTTGGCGATATCGGAGAAGGTGGCGGTGCCCTTATCTGCAGCGACAACGAGATAAGGATCGTCTTCGTCGTGACGGGTGACATTCTCTGGCGGCAGAATGGTCTGCCCTTCCAGATTGTCAGTCACATCCAGCAGGGCCGAGATGAAGAGCTTATAGGTCGCAATGCCTTCTGCCATGAAGGCTTCTCGTCCACCTTCGGTTGGCAGATGCTTGGGCACGAAGCCACCCTTGGAGCCAACCGGCACGATCACCGCATTCTTGACCTGCTGGGCTTTTACGAGACCAAGCACTTCGGTGCGGAAATCCTGCGGACGGTCAGACCATCTGAGGCCACCACGAGCAACTTTGCCGAAGCGCAGGTGCAGGCCTTCCACCCTCGGACTGTATACGAAGATTTCGCGGAAGGGTTTTGGCTCTGGCATGTCTTCCATGGCACGCGGGTTGAGTTTGAGAGACAGGGTTGGCTTATAGGCCCCGTCTGGGGTGCGCTGGTAGAAGTTTGTGCGCAGGGTGGCCTGAATGACGCCGTGGAACTTGCGCAGGATGCGGTCGTCATCAAGATTGGAAACCTGCTCAAGGGCTGTCAGAATGCCGTTCGACAGGCGATTGCACTCTTCCTCGCGCTTGGCTTGATCCGGATCGAATTTGGCATGGAACAGGTGGACCAGAAGGGCGGCCAGATCCGGATAGGTGTTGAGGGTTTCCCACATATAGTCTTGATCATAGGGGATGCGGACCTGACGCAAATAGCGCGAAATGGTGCGTAGCACGGTGATGTCGCGCCAAGGCAGATCGGCGGCCATGGAAAGCTTGTTGTAGCCATCATTCTCGGCCAGCCCATTCCAGACAGCCAGGAAGCAGGCTTCCAGATCGTCCTGCACATCCTTAAAGGGAATCGGCTTGCCGCTGGCCCGCTCCAGATCCATGTCATGGAGCCAGAATTTGTGGTTTGTATTGAGCGGCGCGATTTCATAGGAGCGTTCATCGATCACCCGGAAGCCCATATTCTCCAGAATCGGCACGCGCTCGGAGAGCGGGATTGGCATACCCTGATGGAAAATCTTCAGGGTGATGCGATGGTCCTGATCTTTCTCCTTGCGATAGAACTGGATTGCGGTGTCGTGGATGCCATCCATACCTTCCATGATGGTGATGTCATCCATGCCCGTTTCCGGAGAGAAGGTGTCGCGGTAAGCATCGGAAAAGGCAACGCAATAGCGATCAATCAGACGACTGGCTGTCTTGATGGAATTCTTGGCCTTGACGACCTTGCAAAGACTGTCGACCCAGGTGCGCACGATGCTGTTGATGGCATCTTCAAGAATGGTGCGCGACGGTGCCGGGGTCTTGCCGCCTGAACGGCCGATGATGAAATGCACACGGGCAAGAGGCCCGTCCGGGAATTCGGGATAAACGGCTGAGAGGCGGCCTTCATAGACATCTTTGAGCAGATGTCCGATCTCTATACGTGCTGACGTGTTATAGCGGTCACGGGGGACGAACACGAGGCAGGAGACGAAGCGGTTGAATTTATCAACGCGGGAGAGCACGCGCACACGCGGACGCTGATGCAGCCGCAGGATTTCCTGCGAATGATAGAGCAGGGTTTCGCTATCGGTCTGGAACAGCTCGTCGCGTGGATAATTTTCCAGCACGTTGAGCATGGCCTTGCCTGAATGGCCGGACGGATCGACCGCCGCCATGTCGATGATACTTTCCACCTTCCGTCTCAGGAATGGGATATTGAGGACCGAACGGTTATAGGCGGTGTTGGTGAACAGGCCGACAATGCGCAATTCGCCCGTCAGCTTGCCGTCGTCATCGTAGCGCTTGATGCCGATATAATCCATGTAGGTACGGCGGTGCACCTTGGTCTTCACATTGGCCTTGGTGATGAACAGGGGTTCCGGGCGCAGGAGGAAATCGCGGATTTCCGGCGTCATCGTCACCAGTTCATTGCCCCGGCGCAGTACCCGCACTTCGGGATTGCGCAAAAGGCCGAGGCCGTCGCGCTTGGTGCGAACCAGATCGCCCTCTTCGGTGGTGCCATCGAAGGTATATTCGCGCATGCCCAGAAGGGTGAAATTGTTGTCGACCAGCCAGCGCAAAAATTCAACCGTTTCGGTGACATCCCCTTCTGGCAACGGCGGTGGTGTGATCTTGAGGATGGCGATGGTTTCTTCCAGCCGCAGCAGCATTGGCTTCCAGTCGTCAACGACTGAATCGACATCATCGAGGATACTGTCGAGAGTCTTTTGCAGGTCTTTTCTCTTCTGGCTGTCGGAAATGCGGGAGATATGGACGTGAATGAGGCTTTCGCGCTTGAGATTCGGGTTGGTCTGCACATCCTTGCGCTCTTTGAAGGCCACAACTTCACCAGCGCCGTTGCGCTCCACATTCATGATCGGGTGCAGCACCAGATGAATGCCTAGGCCTGCCTGCTGTAATTCGCCCATGATGGAATCGACGAGAAACGGCTTGTTGATGTTGTGCAGCTCGATGATGGTGATCTGGTTGGAGACAGCTTCCTTGTTGGCCTTGAAGGAAGGCTCGAAAATGTCGATCCGGTGCTTGCCATCAAAGGGGGTATGGAACTTCTCGAAGGAATGATGGGCAAGGAACGCGATTTCTTCAGCGCTGTAGCGCGAGAGATCTTCCATATCTCCCTGAATGAAGAAACGTTCCAGAAACTCCGCTTCCAGTGCACTGTTCTTTGCTGCCAGTGCCTTGGCTTCTGCCATGAGTTTTTTGTGCTCGCGTTTTAAATCCGTTGCCATTTTTTCCTCCGGCGACCTTGTGTGTCCAAGATCTGCCTGACTTTATTGACTGCAATTTGACATTCTGTCGCCGAATCCGCCTTGTGCGACAAAATCTTGATGTAAGAAGATACGCTGATTTGCTTAAAGCACCGTCAAACAATGCTTTTCAACTTTGGTATGGGGTGTGGCTTGTACAATCTGAGATATCGGGGCAGAAGGTGGCCTTTTAAAGAGGGGCCTGATCCTGGTTGTGAATGGTGCGCGCAAGGGCGATGAAGGCTGACGCTGTAGGCGAAGGCGTGCCCCGCAGAATCGCGGTGGCGATGGTCGCTTTCATCGGCAGGTCTTTGAGGTGCTTGTAGCTGACATTTTCAAGGGCCAACTGGCGCATGCATTCGGGCACCAGCGAGATGCCCTGTTCGGCTGAGACCATGCTCATGATAGAAGTGATCTGCGGCGCCGGCTGGCCAAGGCGTGGCTCAAATCCGGCGCGGCGGCAGGCGGAAATGGCGGAATCGTGTAAGCTCAGGCCGATATGGCGAGGGGTCAAGACCAGCGGCTCATCCCGTAACAGAAACAGGTCGATCTCATCGCTGTCGGGCTCCGGATCGCGTGAGGTCGGGATCGCCGCAATGAGCCTTTCCGACGAAAGCGGATGGGTAAGAATATTCTTCGGGTCGTCGTGATTGGGGCGCAGAATGGCAATATCCAGCGTGCCATTGAGCAGATCATCGCGCAATTCCACCGAGTTGCCCTCTTCCAACTTGAAGCTGACATCGGGATGATCGCGCCGAAAGGTGCGGATGAGGCGGGAGACTGTCGGGTTGAGCAGCGAGGCTCCGGTGAAGCCCAGATTGAGGGTGCCGGTTTCGCCGCGGGCGGCCCGTCTTGCTGCTTCGCTCGCCTCTTTGGCGATGTTCGGCAGAGCGATGACGCGCTCCAGGAAGGCCTGTCCGGCGGTGGTCAATTCGGCGCCATGGGGTACGCGGTGGAACAGCTGCACGCCGATTTCCGTTTCCAGATCCCGGATTTGCTGACTCAGGGGCGGTTGGGCGATGCCCACTTTCTCGGCCGCGCGGGTGAAGTTTCCCTCTTCGGCAACGGCGAGAAAATAGCGGATATGGCGCAGTTCCATGCTATATCTTTTTTGTATGACATTCGATTGTTCCATATATTAGATAACTGATCGCGTCTGCGCTATACTCTTTTTTCCTACCTTGATAAGAGAGTCTCAGGAAGAGTCCATGTCTACGACCTACTCCGATCCCGGCGACATACGTTCGGGATTTGAAGAGAATGCCGTTTCTCACGTCCAGTCCGGCACCAGCACCTTTCGCCGGATTTCCGTTGCCTTTTTTCTTGCCGGTTTTGCGACCTTTGCGCTGCTTTATTGTGTGCAGCCGCTGCTGCCGCTATTTGCCGAGCATTTCAACGTGCTTCCCGCGACCAGCTCGCTGCCCCTGTCGCTGACTTTAGGTTGCCTTGCGGTGTCCATCATGATCATGGGGGCGCTCTCCCAGCAACTGGGGCGCAAGGGGTTGATGCTTACCTCGATGGTCTCGGCTGCCGCCCTCAACCTGCTGGCGTCCGTCGCGCCTGACTGGACCACCCTTCTGATTGCCCGCGCGCTTGAAGGCATCGCGCTTGGCGGGCTGCCTGCCGTTGCGATGGCCTATCTGGCCGAAGAGATCGACCCGAAACATCTGCCCAAAGCCATGGGCATCTATATCGCGGGTACATCGGTCGGTGCCATGTTGGGGCGTGTGGGCATGGGCTCGCTCAGTGAGTTCATTTCGTGGCAGCAGGCCATGGAAGTGCTCGGTGTTCTGTGCCTGATGGCCGCTGGTGGCTTTGCCTTGTTGCTGCCGCCATCTAAGAATTTTACCAAAACCAGCCATGCCGGGCTTGGCTTTCATGTGCAGACCTGGTTGGGGCATCTGAAAAATCCGGCTTTGCAGAAGGTCTACATGCTGGGCTTCTGTCTTACCGGTGTCTTTTCGACGGTCTATAACTATCTTTCCTTCCGCCTGTTCGAGCCGCCCTACAATATGAGCCCCTTTACGGTGAGCCTGATGTTCCTGCTGTTCCTGTTCGGAACGGTGGCGTCTTCCTATACGGGTGCTCTGACCATGCGGTTCGGCGCCAAGCGGTTGCTGCTTTTCTCTTTCGCGCTGACCTTTGTCGGCGTGCTGATCACGCTGCCGGGCTCGCTCTTTTTCATTTGCGTGGGCATTGCCTTTATCACCGTTGGCTTCTTTATCGGTCATTCGGTGGCGAGTGGTCTGGTCGGGCTGTCAGCCAAGGGCAACAAGGGGCATGCCTCCTCGCTCTATCTGCTGTTCTACTATATGGGGGCGAGCCTTGTGGGCTATATCGGCGGATGGTTCTGGCATTGGGGTCATTGGCCGGGGCTTGCCGCGCTCACCTGTCTTTTGGCCTTGGCGGCGCTGGCTGTTTCCTCTCGGCTGAAAAAAGGCTGAGGCGTTTGACTGTTGATGACATGAAAAAAGCCGGATGGTTTCCCATCCGGCTTTTTGTTTGATCTGTCTTGGCAGGGGCTGGCTTATGCCAGTGCCTTGATCTCTTCCAGCACTGCAGCGCCCATTTGCGAAGTCGTGACGACGGTGTCGCCTTCCTTGGCGATGTCGCCGGTGCGCAGGCCTTTTTCCAGCACGGTGGCAATAGCCTTGTCGATCATGTCGGCTTCCTTGCCCATTTCAAAGCTGTAGCGCAGGGCCATGGAGAAGGAGGCGATCATGGCGATCGGGTTGGCGATACCTTTGCCTGCGATGTCCGGAGCGGAACCGTGTACCGGCTCATACATGGCTTTGCGCTTGCCGGTCTTCTCATCCGGAGCACCAAGGGATGCCGATGGCAACATGCCCAGAGAGCCGGTCAGCATGGCTGCGACGTCAGACAGGATGTCACCGAACAGGTTGTCGCAAAGGATGACGTCAAACTGCTTGGGACGGCGCACCAGCTGCATGGCGCAGTTGTCGGCCAGAACATGCTCAAGCGGGGTATCGGGATATTCCTTGGCGCCCAGCTTGGTGACAACTTCCTTCCAGAGCAGGCCGGATTTCATCACATTGTGCTTTTCCGCAGAAGCCACGCGGTTGGAGCGGGTCTTGGCAAGGTCGAAGGCAACGCGGGTGATGCGTTCGATTTCGCTCGTCGTGTAGAGCTGGGTGTCGATGGCGCGTTTCTGGCCATCTTCCAGCGTCACGATTTCCTTTGGCTCGCCGAAATAGACGCCGCCGGTCAGTTCGCGCACGATGAGGATGTCGAGACCCTCAACCAGTTCCTTCTTGAGGGATGAGCTGTCAGCCAGAGCCGGATATACCAGCGCCGGACGCAGGTTTGCAAACAGGCCCAGATCCTTGCGCAGACGCAGAAGCGCGGCTTCGGGGCGGGCTTCATAAGGTACGCTGGCCCATTTTGGACCACCCACTGCGCCGAAGATGACAGCATCTGCTGCCATTGCCTTGGCCATGTCTTCTTCCGAAATGGCAACGCCATAGGCATCATAAGCGGAGCCGCCGACCAGTCCATCGTCGGTTTCGAAGCTCACATCGAGATTGGCGTTCATCCAGTCGATGATCGCCTTTACTTCTTTCATGATTTCAGGGCCGATGCCGTCGCCGGGCAGAAGGAAAAGTTTGTGGGACATGGTCTACTTCCGAGTTTGGATTTTCTTCGAATTTGCGTATTGCGCGCAAGGATCGAAAAGATTGGATGCGTTATGTATTCGATTAATACCGAATGGCGCCGAATGCAAGGTCAAAGCCGATGAGAGGCCGGTGTCGACTGCGATCTGATACAAAAAAGCCAGACCCGAGGGGCCTGGCTTGTTGATTAGCCTATGTCTGATCTATCGTTTAAAAATCACTTGTCGCTGCAAGATCTGAGCGAATGGGAATAGGCGTACATATTCTACAAGGTAAAATGCTCTAGACCCAAGGGCGCTCTTTGGTCATTTCAGTTTCGAATTTGTCGACATTGGCGATTTTTTCCATCGTCAGGCCAATGTCATCGAGGCCTTCAAGCAGGCATTTGCGCTTAAACGGATCAAGGTCGAAGCTGATCTCGCCGCCATCGGGGCCTTTGATAACCTGATTTTCAAGGTCGATGGTCAGGGTGGCGTTGGCACCGCGTGACGCGTCATCCATCAGTTTGGCATGATCTTCTTCACTCACAACGATCGGCAGGATACCGTTCTTGAAGCTGTTATTGTAGAAGATGTCGGCAAAGCTGGTGGAAATGATGCATTTGATGCCGAAATCCTTCAGGGCCCAAGGCGCATGCTCACGGGAAGAGCCGCAGCCGAAATTGTCACCCGCCACGATGATCTCCGCGTTGCGGTATGCATCCTGATTGAGAATGAAGTCCGTGTTTTCCGAGCCATCTTCGTTGTAGCGCATTTCATAGAAGAGATCGACGCCAAGGCCGGAGCGCTTGATGGTTTTCAGGAACTGTTTCGGAATGATCATATCCGTGTCGATATTGATCAAGGGCATGGGTGCCGCAACAGCGGTCAAGGTCGTGAATTTTTCCATTCTCTGGCGGTCCTTCTGATAGGCGATCAGCCGCTCAACCCAACTGACCTAACGATACAAGCTGCGCATAGACTGGCTCGGTCTTGTATATCGAAATTCTCTTGTCTCATTGAGACATTCCGCATTCAAAGCCATGTTTACGGGGATGAATAGTGCTTTTCAATGAGATTTTTAAAATCTTGTACCGTTCTGTGAAAGATTGGGATTGGATATCGGCCATTCTTATTCGGCAGATCTGGGTGAAAAATCCGGCTTTGACGCTTGCTGGCTTATATCATGCATCAAAGAGTTTTGGCTATCCGGCACTCGCTGGAAGTTCAAGGCCAAATTCAATCGGATCCAGAGCGGTGATGTTTTGGAAAATCTGGATTGCCAGCTTTTTGGGAACGCGATTGCGCTTGAGGGTGCGTGCCAGATTTTGCGCCAATATGTTGGCTCTGGCGGGGGTGATGCGATCTTCCTTTTCTATGAAGACCTGTTTGTAGTAGCGCACATAGTCGCGACGTTGGCGAATGGCTTGGAAGAAGTCGGCTTTATCTGGCGCGTGGCCATTGAAAATATCCAGCACGAACGGCTTCAGAACGCCAAGAGCATGCATATGGACGGCGATTCCGTGGCCCACATCGGGAAAACGATAGAATTCACAGCTTGGACAAGCCCGCTCGAAACGCTTGATATGTTTGAGATCCAGAGAATGCAACGAGTCGGCAACCAGATAGACATGGGGAACACCGACTATTCCCTCTGCCGCATCATGGTAGGAGGAGGACCAGTTTACTCTCTTCGCAATTTCGAAACGTGTTTCCCATGGAGCCAGCTCTCTACTCAATGACGAGATCGGATTAAGCAGAATCGCCGCATCGCAATTGAGGCGCGATGCAAAAGCCCCAGCTGCATATCCGCCCATAGAGCCGCCATAGCTTATCCGAGACGAGAATTTGCTGAAATCGATTATCTGTTCAAGCTCTTCAAGAAAATCGAGAAAATTGGATGGTCTGTACCATGCTGTTGATCGGGTTTCCAAAAATGAAACGACATTGATCGATTGGGAGCGAATGAAGTCATAGCCCCATCCCTTGCGATTTTCTACAGGACCTGCTGAGGCCATGTTATCGTGAGAATGAACCGGGGAACTTCATGTTGTTGTTCTCAATGCGAATGGCTTAAAGAAAAAGGCTTCCCATTTTGAATGGAAAGCCTTTTGATTTTTCGGATAGCTGAATCAACGTTTGAAAATGAAATCAGAGATCAGCAATGGTGAGGCCGGTGGTCTCTTCGATGCCCATCATGATGTTCATATTCTGAACGGCAGCGCCGGAGGCGCCTTTGCCCAGATTGTCGTAAACGGCCAGCAAGACGGCCTGTCCGGTTTCGTCATTGCCGTGAATGTGAAGATGCAGCGAGTTTGTGCCGTTGAGCTTTTCCGGGGTGATCGCTTCAAGACGTCCTGCTGCTTCCAGAGGGGCGACCTTGACGAAGGTTTCGTTCCGGTAGCGCCGTTCCAGGCAAGCATGAAGGTCAGCAAGCTTGGGGGCGGAGTCCAGTGCCCACAGATTGAGTGGCACGGCGTCAATCATGCCCTGCGCATAGCGGCCAACGGCGGGCTGGAACACGGGTGGGTGTTCAAGTCCGGCATAAAAGGTCATTTCTGGCACATGCTTGTGAGCCAAGGTGAGGCCATAGGGCCAGTAAGGCACCGTTACGGGCTCTTCCTCGCGCTCATATTCAGCGATCATGCCCTTGCCTCCGCCCGAATAGCCGGAAACGGCATTGAGCGTGGCCGGGAAGTTAGCTGGAATGATGCCAGCATCGACAAGCGGCCGCATGATGGCGATATAGCCCTGCGGATAGCAGCCCGGGTTGGCAACCCGCTTGGACGCGGCAATCTTTTCGCGCTGATCGGAATCGAGCTCGGCAAAGCCATAGGCCCATCCTTCTGCCGTCCGGTGGGCGGTAGATGCATCAATGACACGGGTGTCCTTGTCTTCGATCAGGTTAACCGCCTCGATGGCTGCTGCGTCCGGTAGGCAGAGAATGGCGATGTCGGCCTCGTTGAGCATCTGTGCCCGTGCCTCGGCATCCTTGCGCAGATTTTCAGGCAAGCGCAGGAATTTGATATCGTCGCGGCCTTCAAGGCGCGTCCGAATCTGCAATCCGGTGGTGCCTGCTTCGCCGTCGATGAATAATTTTGTCGTCATTGTCTTCTGCCTGAATGCTTGTGAGGCTGCTTCTATGCCTTCATGGGGATGGTTTGCTGTGCCGATCCGTTAATGAATCCTGCTTTACAGCACTTAAGGGCTTTTGTCATCGGGTGAAATGATTGACAAGCCAAAGAACGAGAAAGATCGCAAAGATGACGCCACCAATGCGGCCAATGCGCGTGCCCCAGATCTCAATGGGATCATTGGGGTCTGCGTCATTGGCGCCCAGATGGTCCCTGGCCCGGTTTGCCGTGCGGGCAAATGCCGACGTGCCAAGGGCTTCGCCTTCGGCGTCGACGCGCTCAAGGGCGCGCTCGGCTTGTCTGGCCTTTTCATCCTGGCGCTGTTGCCGTGATTTTGGTTCCCGTTCTGTCATACGCTTCTTTAACCTGCTTTTTGCCTGATTTTCAAGATAATATGCTGTATGGAGTGCCGGTATGGGGGCTCTTTCCATGAGATTCCGCATCGCATGGGCGTTATGTGCTGATTTTGTCTTGACTTGCAGGCACCCATAAAGCAAAAGGCATGACGTGAACCGAGAGGGTTGGGCATACGCTTGCCGCGTGTGACACTGTGATATGGCATTTGAAATGAAAACAGGAATGATGAGCAAAACCACTGGCGTTGTCGCTGGTGCTCTCACTGCTGGCCAGATGACAGACACAACAACCACTACTACCACCAAGGTTTAGGCCCCTCTCGCTCCCTGCTTCGGCTTCCCCCAGGGATGTGAGGGGAGCGAAACCGCCTGCCAATCAGCGAAAGCACAGGGCAGAGCGGAAACCTTAGGGGGAGCTTGCGGATCAGGAGATCATTGAAAATGGGTTATAAAGTTGCAGTTGTCGGGGCTACGGGCAATGTGGGTCGTGAAATGCTCGACATTCTTGCCGAGCGTGGTTTTCCCGCTGATGAAGTTGTCGCATTGGCCTCCAGCCGCTCCAAGGGCAAGGACGTGTCCTTTGGCGACAAAAATCTGAAATGTCAGGTGCTGGATCACTATGATTTCTCCGACACTGATTTCTGCCTGATGTCAGCTGGCGGCAGCCTTTCTGCCGAGTGGGCACCAAAGATCGCGGCTCAGGGCTGCATTGTGATCGATAACAGCTCCCAGTGGCGTTATGACGAGCGTATTCCGCTGATCGTGCCGGAAGTGAATGCTCAGGTGCTGGAAGACTGGATCAAGAAAGAAGATCGCATCAACATCATCGCCAACCCGAACTGCTCAACGGCTCAGTTGCTGGTTGCTTTGAAGCCCCTGCATGACAAGGCAACCATCAAGCGCGTCGTTGTTTCCACCTATCAGTCCGTTTCTGGCGCTGGCAAGGAAGCCATGGACGAGCTGTTCACCCAGACCCGCGCGGTGTTTGTTTCCGATCCGATCGAAGTGAACAAATTCTCCAAGCGCATCGCCTATAACGTGATCCCGCATATCGATAAATTCATGGATGACGGCTCCACCAAGGAAGAATGGAAGGTTGTGGCCGAAACCAAGAAAATGCTCGATCCGAAAATCAAGGTGACCTGCACCGCCGTGCGCGTTCCGGTTTTCGTTTCTCACGGTGAAGCTGTGAACCTCGAGTTCGAACAGCCGATTTCCGCTGATGAAGCCCGCGATATCCTGCGTGAAGCTCCGGGTTGTCTGGTTGTCGACAAGCGTGAAGACGGTGGCTACATCACCCCCGTTGAAGCGGCTGGTGAAGACGCAACCTATATCTCCCGTATTCGCGAAGATTCAACCGTTGATAACGGCCTCAACATCTGGGTTGTTTCCGATAACCTGCGCAAGGGCGCAGCTCTGAACACCGTTCAGATTGCGGAAGCCCTGATCAATCGCGGTCTGGTCAAGCCTCGCGCTGAAGCTTAAATCACTCTTCTCGTGCGTGATGCATCAAATTGAAAAACCGGTCTGGTTCGCACCAGGCCGGTTTTTTGATTGAGACGTCTTATTAAGAAGGGTTTAGACCTTCAGGAAGGTACCCTGTTCTTCTTCGTAATATTCCAGTTCGCCTGTCGAGATGTCGAACCATGCGCCATGAAGGGCCAATTTGCTTTCCTGCACGCGGGTTTTGATGAAATCGTAGGAGTAGAGATTTTCCAGCGAATGGATGATCGAAGAGCGTTCCAGCAGCCCGCCATGATCCAGATCGGGGCGATTGAGCGCCTTGTAGCGGATCGGGTTGTCGGCAGCCTGCAGCTGGCCAGACCATTTGCCAATATAGTTGCTCTCTGACAGGGGTTCGGAATCGCCTGCGGAAATATAGCTCTTCACGCCACCACAGCGCCCATGGCCCATAATGACGATATGTTCGACATTGAGGCCGTTGACGGCGAATTCCAGCGCTGCCGTGGTGCCGTGGATGCCATCATCCTGAGAGGATTTGTGCGGCACGATGTTGGCCACGTTGCGCATGACAAAGATTTCGCCCGGTCCCGAATCGAAGATGATTTCCGGTGCTGCACGGCTGTCGCAACAACCAACGAGCATGATGTTCGGGCTCTGGCCTTTTTCGGCCAGTTTTTCATACCGCCCCTGTTCTGTGGGGAAACGCCCCTTTTTGAACTCGGCATAGCCTTCAAGCAAGCGGTCAGGTAACTGGGCCATCATATCCTCTTTTCATCGCATACTGGTTTTTCCGTATGACATCTCGCGCCGGACGCATGAAAAATCAAGAGTTGTTGCGCAAGTCTGCGCGATTTTTTTGATCTGTCAAAGCGGCTATGCGGAAAACAAGGGGAAAAGCCCACATCAGTCCAGCGGTTGCGGCTTTTTGGGCGCGCGTCTGACCGGCGTCAGTTTGGGACCTGCTCCGATCTGGCGCATGTTGACCATAGCCATGGGAGAGTGGAAGCGGTCGGCAAAACGGGCAACTTCCAAATCCCTGTAGCCCAGATTGGCCGAACGGGTGACAACTTCCAATACACCGCTTGAGGCCTTCTTGAGCGCCATTTCATCGGACGCACCAGCCAGTTTGTGGCCCAGAAACAGGGAGGCCATCATGTCGCCTGTACCGTTCTGCGGATTGGGAATGGCGGGATGTTCGCACATGATCGGCAACGGTTGTTTGTCGGCGGTGCCTTTTTGAATGAGCAGGTTGGCGATGGAGTTACGCATCAGGGCAAAGGCGCTGGTGATCAGTGTGGTCTTGCGTTCCAGCTTTTTGGCCTGTTCGATGAGGCCGATATTGTTTTCTTCGGCAGAGCCGGTGAGCCAGTTAAGCTCGAAGCGGTTGGGCGAAATTATGTCCGCACGCGGGATCAGCTCATCGCGGATGGCAACGGCGATCGGCTCAGCCATATAGAGGCCGCCCTTGTCGCCGACCACAGGATCGCAGAAATAGAGGCCTTCCGGATTGGCCTGTCTGTATTTGTCAACAAGCGTAGCAATGGCCGCGACCTGTTCGAGCGATCCCAAATAGCCAGAATAAATGGCGCTGACCGAGGCAAAATCCGGGTGGCGGGACAGATCTTCCAGGCTTTTGGCAAAAAGATCCGGATCCATCTTCTGAACCGTGCCTGGGCCGTGGCCCGGATGCCAGGGAAGAATGACCGTCGGGACTTCCCAGACCGGGAACCCCAGACGCTCCAGCGTGAAGGCAGCGGCGCGGTTGCCCACCGCGCCAGCCATGACATGAGATGAAATGACGATGATCGGTTTTGCCACAAACGGGGCGTCGCGCACATTGGGATTGCCGGTTTGGGCCATCAGGTCGGTCATGCGATCATCTCTTTGTCGTTTGCGTCAGATGATGTTGAATTCTCTGACGGGTTTGTTATTCGCGATCCTTTCATAACCGAAAATAGAGAGATCAAGCGAGCGATATTCGCCAAAAAGGAACAGTTCTCCAATGCCGCGACCAGCTCCGGGGCCATGTTGCAGCCCGTGACCGGAATATCCAGCGTTGATATAGAAGTTGGTGATCTCCGGATGCGCACCGATGAAGGCATTCTGATCGAGGGTGCAATATTCGTAATGACCGGCCCAGGCGTTGGTCATCTTGATGGCGTCAAAGCCGGGCATGCGGTTGTAGAGAGCAGGCCAGATGACTTCGTCAAACAGATCGTAATGCGGATCGTGGTCTTCATATTCGGCAGCCGGGTCATCGATTGGAGGGCAGCCGGAAATGAAGAATTCCCCTTCCGGACGGACATAGACGCCGGAGGTGTCCGTGATCAGTGGCATGTTCGGATGCGGCTTCTTGTTGTCGATGACAAAGATGGTACGCTTGCGTGGCTCAATCGGCAAAGGAATGTCGAGCATGGCGGCAACCTTGCCAGCGTTGGCGCCAGCACAGTTCACCACGGCTCCGCAGCCGATGGTGTCACCATTGTCCAGTTTGACCGAGGTTACCTTGTTGCCCTGTTTTTCCATGGCAACGACGGTACCCTTGATGAATTCGGCACCAGCTGCAATGGCCCCCTTGCGAACGAGGTCAAGGAACATGTGTGCGTCGAACCAGCCCTCACCGGACCGTCCGTAGGCCCCGGCTGCGAGATCTTCGACATTGAGCCATGGGAAGGTCTTCTTCATCTCGTCCGGCGACATCAGCTCGATGTCCGCGCCGCATTCGATCTGAGTCTTGTAGTTGTTCTGAAGGATCGGTAGGCCTGCCTCCGATGCCAGAATGAGATAGCCACCTTCCTGATAAGCGATATCTGCATCTGGACCGAAACGATCTTTCAGCTCTGAGAAAAACTGCAGCCCATATTGGGACAGGGCTATATTTTCCGGAGTGGAGAATTGCTGGCGAATCGATGCCGCCGAAAGTGTGGTTGAGCTGTTGGCATAGGTGGGGTCCTTTTCGACCACAATGACAGAGCCTTCGAAGCCGAGATCCTTTTTCAGGAAATAGGCCACTGAAGCCCCCATGATTGCGCCACCAATAATGACGAGATCTGCCTGTTTCATTTGCTGTTCCGTTTTTCTTCTTGTCTTCCTTAAAGGGAGGTTGGCCTAAGGAAGGGGATGGCTAGGCGCGCGTTTGTGTTTTAAGTTGTCGCGCGCCAGCATATTGCCTCAAAGATCGGAGAAATTTCAATGTCTTTCAGCCCGCGCCGAACAGCTCTTTACATGCCCGGATCCAATGCCCGTGCTCTTGAAAAAGCCCGCAGCCTTGATGTGGATGTGCTGCTTCTGGATCTGGAAGATGCCGTTGCGATTGACATGAAGGAAGTGGCTCGGACTCAGGTTGCCGAAGCTGTCAAGGCAGGGGGCTTCGGGCATCGCGAAGTGGTGATCCGCATCAATGGTCTGGAGACCCAATGGGGGCCGGATGACCTGGTCTCTGCTATCGAAGCCAAGCCTGATGCGATACTTGTGCCCAAGGTCAATTGTGCCGAAGACGTCTATACGGTGGGGCGCAAGATGAATGATGCAGGCGCCGATCAGGATATCAAGATCTGGGCCATGATGGAGACCCCGCAAGGGATGTTGCGGGCGCTGGAAATTGCCGAGGCGACAAAAGAATATCATGGTCGCCGCTTGAGTTGTTTTGTCTTGGGAACCAATGACTTGGTCAAGGAAACACGCGTTGCAATGGTGCCCGGACGGGCCCCGGTTTATGGCTTGCTGATGAATTGTCAGGCCGCGGCCAGAAGCTTTGATCTGGATATCATCGACGGGGTGTTCAACAATTTCAACGATACGGACGGTTTCGTTGCCGAGTGCGTGCAGGGCGCAGAAATGGGCATGGATGGCAAGACGCTGATTCATCCCAAACAGATTGCCGACTGCAACCGCATTTTCTCACCGGACGCTGATGCCGTGGCGTGGGGGCGAAAGGTGATCGAGGCTTTCGATGCACCGGAGAATCAGTCAAAAAATGTCATGACGATTGACGGCAAAATGGTCGAGCGACTGCATGCGGAAATGGCCCGCCGTCTGGTGGATATTGCCGAAGCCATTGCGGCTCGGGATGAGGAATAGTCATGAACGAAAAACAAAGAGTATACCGGTTTCTCACAGGCGTGGATGACGCCACCTTTTGTCACCGGGTCACCGAGGCGCTCTCCAAGGGGTGGGAACTGCATGGCTCTCCCAGCTATGCTTATGATGCCGAAGCACGGGTGATGAAATGTGGGCAGGCGGTGACCAAGCTGGTCGAGCCGTTTGAGTATAGCCGGGACGTGGTTCTGGGCGAGCTATAACCGGATTGCGTTTGAACGACGCTTATCTAGCCAAAGAGTAAAGAAAACAGCCTCAGTTTTGAGGCTGTATTTTTTTGCGCATTGTGTAATCCGTGACTTCAAAGCCGAGGGATTGATAAAGGGCAAAGGCTCGCTCGTTGAAGGCAAAGACATGCAAGCCGATGGAAGGAAAGCCCATTTGGGCAACTTCCGCTTCCAGAGCCAGCATCGCGGCGCGCCCATATCCTTTGCCGCGCTCATTCTCCTCAATCTCGATGTCGTAAATGAAGGCGCTCTTCTGATTGAATTGGGTTTGCGCCGCAATCCAGATTGCGCCGATCCTGTCGCCTTTTTCATCGATCACCTTGAAAAAATGGTTGTCTTTGGTTTGCAAACCATCGGCAAGGGCGCACTGCATGCTCGATTGGGCAAAGGTGCGAGCCGCCTCCAGTGTGCATCCAAAGGTTTTCTGCTTGTCTTTGGCATATTCTTCGGTGCAATGATCAAACCAGCTCTGGAAATCAGCCTCGGCAAAAGGGGCAAGGCTTACCTGCGCTGTCGAGTGTGTGTCTGGTGTGGCTGATTCTTTGGGGGGCTTGGTTTGTGGCATGACTGGGCCTCTGATGGCTCGGGTTTGTTTGGTTGCACCCCGCTCCAGGCATGTCTGATTCGGTTGGGCACTCCGCATAGTAGAAAATACCCATTCGGATTGATATGGCGGGTTGAAAAGGGGACTGCTTTTCTGGCATTGATGCATAAAAGTTGAGTTGGAAACTCTTGAATTCTCTTGTTTGCTTCCGATATGGTTCAGATATTTCAAAAACAGATTGAGTGATGACAATATGACTTCAGAAAACAGCAAATCCCCGATCCCCGCCCCGATCCCCGCCCCGATCCCCGCCCCGATCCTTGAACGTGTGCGCCATGAACTGAAGAAGCGGGATCTGGAAGTGAAGACGGTCGAGCGGCTGACGCCATCAATGATCCGGGTCACGCTGATCGGTGAGGAATTGGCAGATTTTACCAGTCTGGCGGCCGATGATCACATGAAGCTGTTTGTGCCTGATCCCAGCGGCATGATGGTGATGCGGGATTACACGCCGCGCGCCTATGACAATGAGGCGCGGACGTTGACTGTCGATTTTGCTGTGCATGATGCCGGACCTGCGACGGCGTGGGCTCTTTCTGTCAAACCGGGTGATCATCTGCAGATCGGTGGCCCGCGCGGCTCTGCCGTCCTCAAAGGGGATATCGCGCGCTATGTGCTGATCGCGGATGAAACGGGTTTGCCTGCACTGGGGCGTTGGGTGGAAGAAATGGGGCCAGAAACAGAGGTGGAAGCTTTTGCGACTGTCCCCGGCGCTGAGGATGAGCAGAATTTTCAGACTGACGCCGAGCTCACGATGCACTGGATTCATCGTTCTGAGAAAAAGGCTGCCAGTCCGACGCCTTTCCTTGATAGCATCAAGGATGTCTCTTGCGGCGAGGGCACTTATATCTGGATTGCTGCTGAAGCACGCGTTGCCAAGGCGATTCGGACCTTCTTTCTTGAAGAGAAGGGGCATCCGCTGCAATGGATGAAAGCTGCTGGCTATTGGGTGCACGGTCAGGCGGACAGTTCGGAGAAATCCATAAGTGATGCCCCTGCCAAGCCTGCCTGACTTCGTCTCTTTCTGATATGTGGTGATATGAGGGATGCCCAAGGGGGGCATCCCTTTTGCTTATCTATCCGCCTTTCCTCCAAATGACAGCTTTGCTGCGGTGCAATATATTGCCTGCACAGTCTGCCGCTCTGCTTGGGTGGTGTGTAAGGGGAGGGGACAATGAGCAAGACCAATCCAGGTAACTTTTTTGAAGATTTTTCAGTGGGTCAAGTTATCCGGCATGCGACGCCGCGTACCGTGACCGAGGGTGATGCCTCGCTTTATACCGCGCTCTATGGCTCCCGTTTTGCGGTGCAGAGTTCGGACGCTTTTGCGCGGTCCATCGGCTATCAAAGGGCCCCGCTGGATGACCTGTTGGTCTTTCATATTGTCTTTGGCAAAACCGTACCGGATATTTCGCTCAATGCCGTGGCCAATCTAGGCTATGCGGGGTGCCGGTTTCTTGTGCCCGTCTTTCCCGGCGACAGCCTGACTGCAACGTCGGAGGTGATTGGCCTCAAGGAAAATTCCAATGGCAAGACCGGTGTTGTTTATGTGCGCTCCTTCGGGGTCAATCAACACGGGGACACGGTGCTGGATTATGTTCGCTGGGTAATGGTGCGAAAAAAAGATCCCGCCGTGCCGACCGGGCACGATACGGTGCCTTCACTGCCAGCCGCTCTGGCGCCTGATGCGCTGGGGGATGCGGTGCCCATTCTAGATGTTGAGGACTTCGACACCGACCTTTCCGGCTCTCCCTACAAGTGGGATGACTATGAGGTGGGCGAAAGGATCGATCATTTGGATGGCATGACGGTCGAAGAAGCCGAGCATCAGATGGCGACACGTCTTTATCAGAATACAGCCAAGGTGCATTTCAACCAGTTTACGGAGGGTAAGGGGCGATTCGGGCGCCGACTCATTTATGGTGGGCATGTCATCTCGCTTGCCCGCGCTTTGTCTTTCAACGGGTTATCCAATGCTTTCCACATTGCTGCCATCAATGGAGGGCGACATGTCGCACCCCTGTTCGCCGGGGAAACCGTATTCGCCTGGTCGGAGATCATTGATAAGGCGGCGCTACCTGCTCGCGATGATGTCGGGGCCTTGCGAATCCGGCTCTATGCGACAAAAGACGCGCCATGCGGTGCATATCCGGGGAAAAATGAGGCCGGCTATGAACCTTCTGTTATCCTGGACACGGATCTGTGGTTGGTGCTTCCGCGCTGAACATGGTACAAGAAGGTGAACCCGGTTTGGTTGAGGGGAGGCTTGTTCGGCCCCGACCTGCTGGAATCAATTGGAGGAAAAGACACTAGGATTCTGTCTTGCGTTTGCAGTTGGGAGCCACTTGGTGTGTCTTTTTGTAAATGTCTTGTGGCTAGTTAGCCAAAAGTCGGGAGGATTTGCGAAATATCATATATCATCCCCATTATTGCAATTAAGTTTCGTCACGTCCGCTAAGATATTGCTTACTTGATCTTAATCTTGATCGAGATAATGGCATTATTGTTCAAATGTGATGCTGTCCGTTAGGCGCAGTTTGGACAAAATTCATCGAATTAGCGGGTTGGTCGCTTTGACCAGATCCAGAAATCTCGCTATGACAACAGACATGCAGACCAAAACCTGGTTATTTTTACGTAATACGTAAGTGTCAGCTGTCGAGGACCGAAAATATGACAGACGTCGACCTGAAGGGTAAACGCCCTACATCTCCCCATGTCCAAAACTTTGCCTACAAGATCACCCTGTCGATGGCGACTTCCATTAGCCATCGTGTAACCGGGGTTGGTGCTTACATCGGCTTATTCTTTTTGGCGTACTGGCTGATTGCTCTGGCAATCGGGCCTGAAGCTTTTGAAACCGCGCAGACCCTCTGGGGCTCCATTCTGGGGCGCTTTGTGTTGTTCTGCTTTACCTGGTCACTCATGCATCACATGCTTGGTGGTATCCGTCACTTCCTGTGGGATATTCCTGTGATGATCGAGAAGCCCCAGATTGAATTCCTTTATCGCGCAACCATCCTGGGCGGCTTCCTGTTGACGGTCGTTATCTGGATCATCGGTTATGCTGTGATGTGAGGACGGGGAGAGAGAAATGAAAACATCTACCAAAATCATTCGTGGCCTTGGTGAAACTCATCACGGCACGGAACATCACTGGATGATCCGGCTTACCGCTTTTGCTCTGGTTTTCCTCACCATCGGTTTCGTTATTTTTGTAATGGCCGCTGCAGGATCCGACTATGAGCAGGCCAGAGCGCTTGTTGGACATCCGCTTGTCGCGATTTTCCTTCTGTTGGTTATCGCCGTGTCCGGATATCACGCTTATCTGGGCGCTATCACCATTCCGGAAGATTATTTCCAGAATCAGCTATATCGCACGCTGTCCAAGATCCTGAACAGCTTCGCGGCTATCGTCGTCTGTGCCGCCCTTTTCTTTGCGGTGCTTAAAGTGGCATTTGGAGGGTAAGATCAGATGGCCAATACTTATAATATCAATGGTCGTGCCTACGAAGTTCACGACCACTATCATGATGTTGTCGTTTTGGGGGCCGGTGGCGCTGGTCTGCGCGCAACCCTCGGCATGGCCGAGCAGGGTCTGCGCACCGCTTGCGTAACCAAGGTTTTCCCAACCCGTTCGCACACGGTTGCCGCACAGGGCGGTATCGCAGCATCACTTGAAAATATGGGGCCTGACAGCTGGCAGTGGCATATGTATGACACCGTCAAGGGTTCTGACTGGCTCGGTGATACCGACGCCATGGAATATCTTGCGCGTGAAGCTCCGGCTGCGGTCTATGAGCTGGAACATTATGGTGTTCCTTTCTCGCGTACTGAAGAAGGCAAGATCTACCAGCGCCCGTTCGGTGGCCATATGCAGAACTATGGTGAAGGGCCTGCTGTGCAGCGTACCTGTGCTGCTGCTGACCGTACCGGCCACGCTATCCTGCATACGCTTTATGGTCAGTCCATCCGCAACAAGGCTGAGTTCTATATCGAATATTTCGGTCTTGACCTGCTGATGAACGAAGACGGCACCTGCGAAGGTCTGGTTGCCTGGAACCTTGACGACGGCACCATCCATCGCTTCAACGCCAAAATGGTTGTTCTGGCGACCGGTGGTTATGGTCGTTGCTACTTCTCCGCTACGTCTGCCCACACGATTACCGGTGACGGTAATGCTATGATCGCCCGTGCTGGTCTGCCGCTGCAGGACATGGAATTCGTTCAGTTCCATCCGACCGGCATCTATGGCGCTGGCTGCCTGATCACCGAAGGTGTTCGTGGTGAAGGCGGGTATCTGGTTAACTCCGAAGGCGAACGCTTCATGGAGCGTTATGCTCCGAGTGCCAAGGACCTTGCTTCCCGTGACGTGGTTTCCCGCTGCATGACCATCGAAATTCGCGAAGGTCGCGGTGTTGGCCCGAATAAGGACCACATCTTCCTGCATCTTGATCACCTTGATCCGGATATGCTGGCAGAGCGCCTGCCGGGTATTTCCGAATCGGCCGAGATTTTTGCCGGTGTTGACGTGACCAAGGAACCTATTCCGGTTCTGCCGACCGTTCACTACAATATGGGTGGTATTCCGACCAACTATTGGGGTGAAGTGCTCAACCCAACCAAGGATGATCCGAACGCAGTTGCTCCGGGCCTTATGGCTGTCGGTGAAGCGGCTTGTGCCTCGGTTCATGGTGCCAACCGTCTTGGGTCCAACTCGCTCATCGACCTTGTGGTCTTTGGCCGTGCAGCAGCTATCAAGGCTGGCAAGGTTATCGACCGCGAAGCGCCGATGCCGACGCCGAACCAGGCTTGCTTTGACAAGATCATGGCCAACTTCGACATGGTCCGTCATGCAAACGGCTCTCAGACCACTGCTCAGCTGCGCTTGAAGATGCAGAAGAGCATGCAGAACAATGCTGCCGTCTTCCGTACTCAGGAAACGTTGGAACAGGGCTGCAAGGAAATGGCTGCTCTTTGGGGTGAAATGAGTGAAATGAAAGTGACCGACCGGTCGCTGATCTGGAACTCCGACCTCATGGAATCTCTCGAACTTCAGAACCTGATGATCAACGCCCTTCCAACGGTCGTTGGTGCTGAAGCTCGTAAGGAAAGCCGCGGTGCACACGCTCGTGAAGACTATAAAGATGGTCCTCTGGGTGGTCGTGACGACGAAAACTGGCGTAAGCATACGCTGGCTTGGGTCGCAGAGAATGGCGATGTCAAACTTGACTATCGTCCGGTTATTCTCGATCCGCTTACTTCCGAGGAAGAAGGCGGTATCGACCTTGCCAAGATCGCGCCGAAAGCTCGCGTCTACTAATGTCTTTCAAGTCGGGCAGCATGACGTTGCCCGGCCTTTTCGAAATTAAAGCCCGAGCTCGCCTTGATGCGATAAGGGCGCGACCCGAATACGGAGCGAAAAGATGGTTGAACTTGCGCTGCCGAAAAATTCACGGATTAAAGAAGGCAAGACTTGGCCAAAGCCTGAAGGTGCGACCAACTTGACCGAATTCCGCGTTTATCGCTGGAATCCTGATGACGGCAAAAACCCCCAGATCGACACATATTATGTCGATCGTGACGATTGTGGCCCGATGGTTCTCGATGGGCTGCTCTACATTAAAGACAACATCGATGCGACCTTGACGTTGCGCCGTTCTTGCCGTGAAGGCATCTGCGGTTCGTGCGCCATGAACATCGACGGGGCAAACAATCTCGCCTGTACCTTCGGTATGGACGAATGCAAGTCCAAGTCTGTGAATGTGTATCCGCTGCCGCATATGAAGGTGGTCAAGGACCTTGTACCTGACCTCAACAATTTCTATGCCCAGCATGCTTCCATCGAGCCTTATCTGAAGACCGATACGCCGGCTCCAGACACCGAATGGCTGCAGTCTCATGAAGATCGTCAGAAACTGGACGGCCTTTATGAATGTATCCTGTGTGCCTGCTGCTCGACCTCTTGCCCATCCTACTGGTGGAATGGCGATCGTTACATCGGCCCATCGGCTCTTCTTCAGGCTTATCGCTGGATCATCGATAGCCGTGACGAATATACCGGTGAACGTCTTGATCAACTCGATCATGCCTTCGGTGCCTATCGTTGTCACACGATCATGAACTGCACCAAGGTTTGCCCGAAAGGCCTGAACCCGGCCAAGGCAATTGCCGAAATCAAGCGTATGCTGCTTGAACGCGCTGTTTAATATGGTGTGTCGTTTCTGGCTATAAGCTAGAAGCTGAGTGAATCAGAACCGCCCTCCAGAGAGATCTGGTGGGCGGTTTTTTGGTTTGGGCTCATTTGTTTTTAAGCGAAAGTGTCCAAATGTGGATTGTCAGGAATGTGTCAAGAATGCGAGGTTACGCGATCTTAGCTATTGAAATAAATGAGAAAATTGAATTCTTGAAATACTGTCTGCTTAAGCCCATGTGAGTGGTGACATTGTCAACCAAACACCATTTCTGATTTCCGGCCTGCTTCGGAGGAGAGAAGGACAATTCTTTTCGGGTTGTCATGGAGTTGTCGGAAAGTTTGTTTAGTTGGCTGCCTGAGCGTTGGCAGAACGGAGGGTTTCATGCTGCAAACGAATATCCTGTTCCTTGATGAAACGAACAATGATCGGAGCATCATGGCTGAAGCATATTTCAATCGGGGGCTTAACAATGCCGTGCGTGCATTCAGCGCCGGATTCGAACCTGCGGACCGACTGGACAGGCATGTGTTCGACGTGCTCAGAGGGAATGGCATTGCGCCGGAGGATTATTGTCCCAAGCCGGTCGATATCTTCTTACAGGCCTATTCGCCACGCATTGATCTGGTGGTTGGGTTTGAGCCGGCAAGAGGGGCGCACAAGCGTCCGATTTTTCCTTACAATCCTCCCGTCACCTATCTCAAGGTGCCTGGCTCTTTTGACCGAATTGACCTTCCGGGGCATCGCAAGAGGGCGGTAAGGGAAACCTATGCGGATCTGCGTCTTGCCATTGATCGGGCCGTTGCGACAGGGTTGTTGCCCGGTTCCATGGCTGCTTAATGCAGTAAATAGACTGTCAGGTCGGGATTATCCTTGAGCCCGGTCTGCCTTGTCTGCATGTCAGCTCATGTAAAAAGGCTGGCATAAGCGATGAAATGCTACTGATTGGCATTTGCTTTTCTGTGTTTGCGGGTAAACATTGAAGCTGTTCAATGATTTGTGCTAACACAGGAAAAATACTAACCGATAGGACCGATATTGCTTCTTTCTTTGCTATTTTCTGGACGTTGGAGAAGGAATGTTTTATTTGACTATCGAGAATTAATTTAGTCTCGAAACTTTAAGGGAGATCAGCGTGAGCGGAATCAAATTGAGCCCGGGCGTCATCACCGGCGAAGAGTATTTGCAGCTTCTGGAAGCATGCAAAGAAGGTGGATATGCTCTGCCAGCCGTCAACGTTACCGGCACCAACAGTCTCAATGCGGTAATGGAAGCAGCTGCCAAAGCAAAATCCGATATCATCATTCAGATGTCGAACGGCGGCGCACAGTTCTTCGCTGGTCAGGGTGCTCCTGATGCGATGCGCGCGCGTGTTTTGGGCTCTGTATCCATCGCCCAGCATGTACATCTGCTGGCAAAAGAATATGGCATCTGTGCCGTTCTTCACACCGACCATTGCAACAAGAAACTGTTGCCATGGATCGACGGTCTGCTAGACGAAGGTGAGAAATATTACAAGGCGAACGGTCGTCCGCTTTACACCTCCCACATGATCGACCTGTCCGAAGAAACCCTGGAAGACAACGTTGCGATCAGCGCCAAATATCTCGAACGCATGGCTCCGATGGGCATGAGCCTCGAGATTGAGCTTGGCGTCACCGGTGGTGAAGAAGATGGCATCGGTAAAGAGCTGGAAGAAGGCGATGCAGCCGATCCACGTCTCTACACCCAGCCTGAAGATGTTCTTTATGCCTATGACATCCTGTCCAAAATCGGTCACTTCACCGTGGCTGCATCCTTCGGTAACGTGCATGGCGTTTATGCTCCGGGCAACGTCAAGCTGCGTCCGGAAATCCTGAAGCATTCTCAGGAGCTGGTTGCCAAGGAACGCAATCTGGCCGACAAGCCGTTGAGCCTGGTGTTCCACGGCGGTTCTGGGTCTCCGAAAGAGCAGATTTCCGAAGCTGTGTCCTATGGCGTGTTCAAGATGAACATCGACACCGACATCCAGTTTGCCTTTGCTGAGGCTGTTGGCGCGAAAGTCGACGAAAAGCCGGTAGCCTTCAAGCATCAGGTGGATCCGAAAGACGGTACGCCATACAAGAAATTCTACGATCCGCGCAAATGGCTGCGTGCAGGCGAAGAGGGCATGATTGCTCGCCTCGAAGAAGCCATGCAGGATCTGGGCTCGGCTGGTCGTTCTGTCGCTGACAAGTGATAGACGAATAGTGTTGCTTCAAGAACAAGGCTCTCCGGGTGTTCCCGGAGGGCTTTTTTCGTTTTGGGTGGCGTATTGTAATCCGGAGCGGGTGATATTGGCCGGGGTCCTGTGAATTGGTCTTATGGAACACGGGCTTGGGCAGAAAACTTTTGTCTTTGCCACATTTCCCTGTTATCCGTTGATGCGTATCGGGCAACTGCTTTGCGCAAAACACTGATTCTTCCGGCTTTTGGCTGGCTTGCTATGGTTTTGGGGCGCGCAGGGCAGGGCCGTATTTCTTCTTTGTGCGCTCTCGGGGTTGATTGTGAAACGATCTGGAACACTCATGACCATCTCTCTCTTCGCTTTGGCGCTGGGGGGCTGTGCGGTGTCTTCTGGAGGGCTCTCTTCCAGCCAGAGCGGGGCTCAGCAAACAGCCGGCGCGGTGGGGCGTGGTCCTGTTGCCATGCCTGACCAAAGCGCAGATCTTGCGCTGGTGTCTGCGTCGGATAAATTTTCCAAGCCAAATGAAAGTTCACTGGGTGTTGCCGAGCCGGGTGCGGCGTTTGATGCCGTAGATGCTGAATTCAGACAAGCCTATGCCGAGGCCTCGCAGAATTTTGTGCCTGCAGGCACAACCCATGCGGAACTCAAGCCCTATGTTGGCCGTTGGAAGTTGCAGCCGAAGAACTCAAGGGAAAAGCTCAGGCAGTTGGGTTCCTCTCTGGGGCTCTCAGAGAGTTGCGAGCTGGTTCTTGAGGATGCCCGCAGGGATTATGGCTACAAGGCATCGGGGAATTCTGCCTGCCCGACGAGCCTGTTTATGCTGGACAGTTGGGTGGCCTTTGATGACCGTTTGGTGTTGCGCGACCATATGGGCGACGACATTGTCAAACTACGGTCTGATGGGAGAGGTGTCTGGGTTGGTGTGAATAAAGAAGGCAATATGCTGGTTCTGAAGAAATCTTGACCAGTTTCTGCTTGAAATTAACGGATCTTTCAGTTGGTCCTTGAATATTTACCAATAAGAATCAAAACTCTTATCTGTGTGACGTAAGGAGAGTGGTATGATTCGCTATTCCGCGCTTTTGTGTGCCGGTTTGTTGCTGACAGCTTGTTCATCCGCTGGCTTTGACCGGTTTGGTGGCAATGACGCATCCCCATTGAACCCAGCTCCGACGTCGCCTGTCGAGAGTCAGGCGCTTGGATCTCTTATTCCCAATGATCAGTATCCGAACCAGTCCTATTCAACGGGGCAGCAGTCCGGCCAGCCGATCAACAACGCGATGGGCGCTGAGGCCGAACTGGCGCCTCCGGTTCAGAATGACATGTCGGCGCTATCCCAGCCCGTGCCATCTTCGGCGCGTAGCTTGAAGCGAACCGATCTTCTGGGGGCCTGGACGCTGACCTCCGGAGCCGAGCAGTGCAAATTGAATATCAATTTGACCAACTGGACTGGCGGGTATCGGGCGTCTTCGCGTGGCTGTAGTTCGTCCGATCTACAGAGGATCAATGCATGGCGTCTGGATGGTGAAAAGCTGGTTGTCTTCCTGGCAGAAGATGGATCGACCATTCTTGGACGGTTCCATTCGAATGCGCCGGGGCGTTTTTCCGGTCAAGCAACGATGGATGGGCGTAGTTTGTCCTTCACCCGCTGAGCCAGGGCGGCTTTCTCGGTCTGAGAGTGTCCTTCAAGCTGATGGCGTATATGGGAGAGCATGAAGCAGGTCTTTATGCTCTTCATCCGTCTTAGGGATCATTTCCTTGCGTCGTCATTTCCCCTAAAGCAGAACCATTCTTATTTGCGTTTTGTCCGTATGCCGCTTTTGATCGCGTGTACGGATAAAGCTATCGCTGCTTGCTCTTTGTTTCGATGTCTCGCCTTGCGATCTGGTGAAGGCTGCGGCAGGCGGGGCATTGCGGCGCATATTCAGGGCATTACATGCCGGATCTTGATGAGGCAAGCAATTGAACAGTGAATTAGGCGACATTTCGGTATCGGACCTGTATGACAGTAAAGTGCGCCACGGTGATATCGATGAGGATGCTGATCAGAGGGCATTGGCCGTTCGTTTCGACCAATTGCTTGAAAAAGTGAGTGAAAAGCGGCTCTCGCGGAAGACGTCCTCCCTTGGTTGGTTGTTTGCCAAACGCCAGCCCGTTGAACCCGTAAGGGGGCTCTATATCTGGGGTGAGGTCGGTCGCGGCAAAACCATGATCATGGACCTGTTTTTCGAGGTGGCTCCGGTCAAGCGCAAGGGGCGCTATCATTTCCATGAATTCATGCGTAACATGCATGCGCGCATCAAGCAGGCACGGGCCGACATCGCCAGCGGCAAGATCAAGGGTGATGATCCGATCAAACCCGTCGCTGACGCTCTGTGTCAGGAAATGCGATTGTTGTGCTTTGATGAGTTTAGCGTCACGGACATTGCTGATGCGATGCTTCTGGGGCGTCTCTTCTCCCGTCTGTTTGCGGATGGGGTGGTGGTGGTTGCCACGTCCAACGTTGATCCGGATCTGCTGTATAAGGACGGGTTGAACCGGCAGCTGTTCTTGCCCTTCATCGCGCTTCTGAAAGAGCGATGTGAGGTGGTTCGGCTCTCGTCGCGGACCGATTTCCGGATGGAAAAGTTGGGTGGTCAACCGGTTTATCTCTTCCCGAAAAATGCAGAAACCGAAGCCCGTTTCCAGTCCATGTGGGAGACGGTTATTGAGGCGCCACGTGCGCCCAGCGATGCGGTGGAAAATCAGGGGCGCAGCATCCATGTGCCCGAGGCTTACCATGGCATGGCCCGTTTTTCGTTCGAAGATCTTTGTGTTCGCCCCTTGGGTGCCTCGGACTATTTGCGCTTGTGCGAGGTCTATCATACGATCTTTATCGACGGTATTCCGCCATTCGAGCGGACCATGCGCAACGAGGCCAAACGCTTCATCATTCTGATCGATACGCTCTATGACAATCATGTGCGTGTCATTGCGTTGGCCAAGGTTTCCCAGTTTGATTTGGCGCAGAATATGAACGGAACGGAGGCCTTCGAGTTTGATCGCACAGCCTCCCGTCTTACCGAAATGCAATCAGACGAATATCTGGAAGATTGCTCAAGGTTATAATTCCCTTAACGTAAAGGTTAAGTTCGCCAAAAGTCTCGGGTTTTTTATGCATTTAAAACTATCTGCGACTTGAAAGCGCACCGGATTCGCGGTACTCACACAGCCATCCATTCCCAGTTTTGGGAGAACCTTACGTTAAGGGAAACTGAATATGGCGCGGAAGAAAATTGCACTTATCGGATCAGGCCAAATTGGCGGCACTCTGGCACACCTTGCCAGCTTGAGCGAAATGGGCGATGTCGTCCTTTTCGACATTGCTGAAGGGACCCCGGAAGGCAAGGCACTCGATATTGCTGAATCGTCTCCAGTAGACGGCTTCGATGCTAAACTGTCTGGTACCCAGTCTTACGAAGCGATTGCTGGTGCTGACGTTGTTATCGTTACCGCTGGTGTACCTCGCAAGCCTGGCATGAGCCGTGATGACCTGGTTGAAATCAACCTCAAGGTCATGAAGCAGGTTGGTGCCGGCATTGGCAAATATGCACCAGATGCTTTCGTAATCTGCATCACCAACCCGCTTGATGCGATGGTTTGGGCTCTGCAGAAATTCTCGGGTCTGCCTGCCAACAAAGTTGTCGGCATGGCTGGCGTTCTGGACTCCGCTCGTTTTCGTTACTTCCTGGCAGACGAATTCGACGTATCCGTACAGGACGTTACCGCATTTGTTCTGGGTGGTCATGGTGATACCATGGTTCCGCTCATTCGCTACTCCACTGTTGCTGGTATTCCTCTTCCTGATCTGGTTAAAATGGGCTGGATCGAACAGAGCCGTCTGGACGAAATCGTTCAGCGTACCCGTGATGGCGGTGCAGAAATTGTCAAGCTGCTGAAAACCGGTTCTGCATTCTACGCTCCGGCTGCTTCAGCAATCGCAATGGCAGAATCTTACCTCAAAGACAAAAAACGCGTTATGCCTTGTGCTGCTCATCTTTTCGGTGAGTATGGCATCGATGGCATGTATGTCGGTGTTCCGACCGTTATCGGTGCTGGTGGCATCGAGCGCGTTGTCGAGATCGAAATGGACAAAGACGAAAAAGCACAGTTCGACAACTCTGTTGACTCTGTGAAAGGCCTCATCGAGGCTTGCCAGCGTCTTGCTCCAGAACTCGCTTGAGTAAGATAGGCGATTGAGATCCCCCCTCTTGAGACGGCTTGAACAATCGAGAGGGATTGATACCGGGCTTTCCTGCGCTCCTGGCTTACGGCTCAGGAATCCCCCGGCCTAAATTCTTGCACCACTTCCAAGCGTGAAACGGCCCATGGGGATGGATCGGGAAGCGCACGGGAGTGGTGCATTAAGACCACAAGCAAAGACCAGTCTGGTGGCGCTTGCTCACGGTGTTCATCAGGCCGATCCAAAGATTAGGGGAGATCCCATGAATATTCATGAGTATCAGGCTAAGGCCTTGCTTAAGGAATATGGTGCGCCCGTCGCTGACGGTTTGCCCATCTTTTCCGCTGACGAAGCAGGTGCTGTTGCAGAAAAACTGGGCGGTCCGCTCTGGGTGGTTAAATCCCAGATTCATGCGGGCGGTCGCGGCAAAGGCAAATTCAAAGAAGAGTCTGCCGGCGAAAAAGGGGGTGTTCGACTCGCTTTCTCCAAGGAGGAAGTTGTCGAGTTTGTCGGACAGATGCTGGGGTCAACCCTGGTAACGAACCAGACCGGTGAAGCCGGTAAGCAGGTCAACCGCATCTATCTTGAAGATGGTGCCGATATTGACCGCGAACTCTATCTATCCATCCTCGTCGACCGGACAAGCGGTCGCGTAGCCTTCGTGGTTTCGACCGAAGGCGGCATGGATATCGAAGCTGTTGCTGAAGAGACGCCGGACAAGATTCTTACCGTGCCGATCAACCCGGATGCGGGAGTGACGGCGGACAATGCGATCGCGCTGTGCGATGCGCTGAAGCTGGAAGGCACTGCACGCGATGATGGCATGCATCTCTTCCCGATCCTCTACAAGGCTTTCGTTGAGAAGGACATGTCCCTTCTCGAGATCAACCCTTTGATCGTGATGGAAAACCAGCGCCTGCGTGTGTTGGACGCCAAGGTGTCCTTCGATGGCAATGCGCTGTTCCGTCATCCCGATGTGATGGCGCTTCGCGACAAGACCGAAGAAGACGCCAAGGAAATCGAGGCCTCCAAATATGATCTTGCCTATGTGGCCCTTGATGGCAACATCGGTTGCATGGTGAACGGTGCTGGTCTTGCCATGGCCACGATGGACATCATCAAGCTTTACGGTGCTGAACCGGCCAACTTCCTTGATGTTGGCGGTGGGGCGAGCGTTGAAAAGGTAACGGCGGCCTTCAAGATCATTACGTCTGATCCCAATGTGAAGGGCATTCTGGTCAACATCTTCGGCGGAATCATGCGGTGCGATGTGATTGCGCAAGGTGTGTTGACGGCTGTTCAGGAAGTCGGGCTTGAAGTGCCCCTCGTGGTGCGACTGGAAGGCACGCGTGTTGAAGAAGGCAAGAAATTGATCGCTGAAAGCGACCTCAATGTCATTCCTGCTGATGATCTCAACGATGCTGCTCAGAAAATCGTCGCAGCTGTGAAGGGGGCCTAATACGATGTCCATTCTTGTCAACAAAGATACCAAAATCATCGTGCAGGGTCTGACCGGTAAAACCGGTACGTTTCACACCGAGCAGGCTCTCAATTATTTCGGCACGAAAATGGTGGCGGGTGTTCATCCCAAGAAGGGCGGGGAAACCTGGTCTTCCGGCGTTGAGTGCGCTGCCGAGCTGCCGATCTTTGCCAATGTGAAGGAAGCCAAGGACGCAACGGGCGCCACGGCTTCGGTGATCTATGTGCCGCCCGCAGGGGCTGCTGCTGCGATTATCGAGGCGATTGATGCTGGCGTTGAATTCATCACCTGTATCACCGAAGGGATTCCTGTGGTGGATATGGTGAAAGTCAAGCAGCGCCTTGAAAACTCCAATTCCCGTCTTCTTGGTCCGAACTGCCCCGGTGTCCTTACTCCTGAAGAGTGCAAAATCGGCATCATGCCCGGTTCCATCTTCAAGAAAGGCTCGGTTGGTATTGTTTCCCGGTCCGGTACACTTACGTATGAAGCAGTGTTTCAGACGACGAATGAAGGTCTGGGCCAGACCACTGCCGTTGGGATTGGCGGTGATCCGGTCAAGGGCACCGAATTTATCGATGTGCTGGACCTGTTCCTTGATGATCCGGAAACGGAATCCATCATCATGATTGGTGAGATTGGTGGATCCGCTGAAGAAGATGCTGCCGAATGGCTCAAGGAGCAGGCAGAAAAAGGGCGCAAGAAGCCAATGGTCGGCTTTATTGCTGGCCGCACGGCTCCTCCCGGCCGGACAATGGGGCACGCAGGTGCCGTGATTTCCGGCGGAAAAGGCGGGGCTGAAGATAAAATTGCTGCGATGGAAAGCGCAGGGATCCGCGTTTCACCTTCTCCGGCAAGTCTCGGTACCACTTTGGTTGACTTGCTCAAAGGTAAGTAAAAGCGCGACATTACGTTATTGCTGCGAGATAGGAGTTATACCTATCTCGTGGCAGCAGATCAGTTCAGCAATGGTGCTGAGCTAGAAAAAAGAGACCGAACGAAGGTTCGGCGGTGGTGGCGATGGCACGTCAGGACGCAAATGAAGCGTTTGCGTTATCTTCCTTCCTCTATGGAGGTAACGCGTCTTATATCGAAGATCTTTATGCCCGTTTTCAGAAAGATCCGACATCTGTAGAAGAAGAGTGGCGAGTCTTCTTCAAGGATTTGCAGGATGACAGCGGCGATATTGCCGCGAATGCGCGTGGCGCATCCTGGAAGCGAGATGACTGGCCTCCAACGACCAATGGTGAGTTGGTTTCTGCATTGGCTGGTGGCGACTTTGTCGCCGATGAGAAAAAGCTGGGCGACAAGCTGAAAAGCAAGGCGCAGGGTCAGGGTGTGGAACTGACCGATGCTGCCGTTCAGCAGGCAACACGCGATTCCGTTCGCGCTCTCATGATGATTCGCGCCTATCGTATGCGCGGTCACCTGCATGCAGAACTTGATCCGCTCAATCTGGCAGATGCCAAGGATCATGAAGAGCTGCATCCTTCCTCTTACGGCTTCACCGAAGCCGATTATACCCGCAAGATTTTCATCGACCATGTTCTGGGGCTCGAGTTTGCCACGATCCCTGAAATGCTCGAAATTCTTCGCCGGACTTATTGTTCCACCCTTGGTGTGGAATTCATGCATATTTCCGATCCGGCTGAAAAGTCCTGGATTCAGGAACGTATCGAAGGGCCGGACAAGCAGATTGCCTTCACCGAAAACGGCAAGAAGGCCATTCTCTACAAGCTGGTGGAAGCGGAAGGCTTCGAGAAATTCCTCGACGTCAAATATACCGGCACCAAGCGCTTCGGACTTGATGGCAGCGAGTCGCTTATTCCGGCGCTGGAACAGATCATCAAGCGCGGCGGCGCCATGGGCGTCAAGCAGATCGTGTTCGGCATGGCCCACCGTGGTCGCCTCAACGTTTTGAGCCAGGTGATGGGCAAGCCGCATCGCGCCATCTTCCATGAGTTCAAGGGTGGGTCTATTACGCCTGATGATGTGGAAGGCTCCGGTGACGTGAAATATCACCTTGGTGCCTCTTCGGACCGGTCTTTCGATGATAACAATGTGCACCTGTCGCTGACGGCAAACCCGTCTCACCTTGAGATCGTGAATCCGGTTGTTCTGGGTAAAGCGCGTGCCAAGCAGGATCAGCTCTCTGCGGACGATGGCAAGTTCATCGAAACCACGGAAGTGGATCGTACCTCGGTGCTGCCTTTGCTGATCCACGGTGATGCTGCTTTTGCCGGGCAGGGCGTTGTGGCTGAGTGTTTCGGCCTTTCCGGCCTCAGAGGCCATAGGACCGGCGGCTCGATCCATTTCATCATCAACAACCAGATCGGCTTTACGACCTATCCGCGTTTCTCGCGTTCGTCACCTTATCCGTCTGATCTGGCCAAGATGATCGAGGCTCCGATCTTCCACTGTAACGGGGACGATCCGGAATCGGTGGTGTTTGCCGCCAAGATCGCCACGGAATTCCGTCAGCTGTTTGGCAAACCGGTCGTGATCGACATGTTCTGCTATCGTCGTTTCGGTCATAACGAAGGCGATGAACCGGCCTTTACCCAGCCGCTGATGTATAAGAAGATCCGCAAGCATCCAACCAGCCTTCAGCGTTATGCTGACCAGTTGATTGCAGAAGGGGTCATCACGCCGGAAGATTTTGAGCAGATGCGCGCCGATGTGCGTAAGATGCTGGATGATGAATTCGAGGCCGGCCAGAGCTTCTCTCCCAACAAGGCCGACTGGTTCGATGGCAAATGGTCCGGTCTGACGACCGCCAGCGCCGAAGATGATCGTCGTTCGGGTAACACCGGTGTTGATGTGGAAGAACTGAGGGAAATCGGCGAAAAGCTGACAACGGTTCCCGAAGGGTTCAACGTTCACCGCACGGTGCAGCGGTTCCTTAACAACCGGGCCAAGATGATGGAAACCGGCGAGGGAATCGATTGGGCAACGGCTGAATCACTGGCCTTTGGCTCTTTGGTTCGTGAAGGGTATCCGGTGCGTCTTTCCGGTCAGGACAGCGAACGCGGCACTTTCTCCCAGCGTCATACGGTTTTGTATGATCAGCAGGATGAAAGCCGCTATATTCCGCTCAACCATGTCGGCAAGGGCCAGAACCGCTATGAGGTCATCAACTCGATGCTCTCCGAAGAAGCTGTTCTTGGCTTTGAATATGGCTACTCTCTGGCTGAGCCAAGCGGGTTGACCATGTGGGAAGCCCAGTTTGGCGATTTTGCCAACGGCGCTCAGGTGGTGTTTGACCAGTTCCTTTCCTCCGCAGAACGAAAATGGCTGCGTGCGTCTGGTCTGGTGGTTCTGCTGCCACATGGTTATGAAGGGCAGGGTCCTGAGCATAGCTCGGCTCGTCTTGAACGCTATCTTCAGTCTTGTGCCGAGGATAATATTCAGGTGGCCAACTGCTCCACGCCGGCCAACTATTTCCATATTCTGCGCCGTCAGGTGAGACGCAGCTTCCGCAAGCCGCTGATCCTTATGACGCCCAAAAGCCTGCTGCGCCACAAACGTGCGGTATCCAATCTCGCCGAGCTTGGTGCAGGCAGCACGTTCCATCGTGTGCTCTGGGATGATGCAGAGATCCGGCCTAATCAGGAAATCAAGCTGGCATCGGATGACAAGATCCGTCGTGTCATTTTGTGTTCTGGCAAGGTCTATTACGATCTTTATGAAGAGCGCGAGAAACGCGGCATCAATGATGTCTATCTTATGCGTGTCGAGCAGCTTTATCCTTTCCCGGCAAAAACCCTGATCAAGGAACTTGGGCGCTTCAAGCAGGCCGATATGGTCTGGTGTCAGGAAGAGCCGAAGAATCAGGGCTCCTGGACCTTCATTGAGCCTTATTTGGAATGGGTTCTCAACCAGATTGATGCGAGTGTCAAACGGCCGGCCTATGTAGGGCGTCCGGCATCCGCAGCGACAGCTACCGGTCTGATGAGCAGGCATATGAACCAGCTCAGGGCCTTTCTTGATGATGCGTTTGCCGAATAACGGCTGAACCAAATAATAAATGTGAGAAAACCAAATGGCTACGGAAATCAAAGTCCCTACACTGGGCGAATCTGTGACCGAAGCAACGATCGGTCAATGGTTCAAGGCAACAGGTGATGCGGTTCAAGCCGATGAGCCGCTCGTAGAACTTGAAACCGACAAGGTGACCATTGAGGTGCCTGCGCCGGTTTCCGGTACCATGGGCGATATTGTTGCTCCGGAAGGGGAAACCGTTGAAGTTGGCGCGCTGTTGGCGATGCTGCTTGAAGGGGAAGGCGAAGCTGCGGCTCCTGCTCCCAAGAAAGAAGCTCCGAAGGAAGAAGCCGCGCCTGCCGCAGCTCCTGCCCCTGCTGCTCAAAGTGCTGCACCGACCTCCATGCCTCCAGCTCCTAGCGCTGCCAAGATGATGACCGAACAGAAAGTGGATCCCGCTTCTGTTTCTGGCACTGGTGTGCGCGGTCAGGTGCTCAAGGGCGACGTGATCAATGCGATCGCTGGTGGCGTAACCGCTCCTTCTGGCTCTGCGCCCCAGCCTGCTGCAAAGCGTCCGGCTTCTGCACCTGAAGATGCGGCCCGTGAAGAACGCGTTCGCATGACCAAGCTGCGCCAGACCATTGCGCGCCGTCTCAAGGATGCCCAGAACACGGCTGCCATGCTGACCACCTTCAACGATGTGGACATGTCCGCCGTTATGGGGATGCGTAAGCAGTATAAGGATCTGTTCGAGAAGAAACACGGCGTTCGTCTCGGCTTCATGGGCTTCTTCGCCAAGGCCATCTGTAAGGCTCTGGAAGAAATCCCGGCAGTGAATGCCGAGATTGATGGTACGGATCTGGTCTACAAGCATTTCGTCCATCTTGGCGTTGCCGTGGGTTCTCCTCGCGGTCTGGTGGTTCCGGTTCTGCGGGATGCGGATCAGAAGTCTCTTTCTGAAATTGAAAAAGAAATCGCAGATTTTGGCCGCCGCGCCCGAGATGGTCAGCTGACCATCGAGGAAATGCAGGGTGGTACTTTCACCGTTTCCAACGGCGGTGTTTATGGTTCCATGATGTCCACGCCTATTCTTAATGCGCCGCAGTCCGGTATTCTGGGCATGCACCGCATTGAAGAGCGTCCGGTGGTGCGCAATGGCGAGATCGTTATTCGTCCGATGATGTATCTGGCATTGTCTTATGACCACCGCGTCGTGGATGGCAAGGAAGCGGTTACCTTCCTTGTGCGCATCAAGGAAAGCCTTGAAGATCCACAGCGTCTGGTTATGGACATCTGATTTGACGATTTATGAAACGGGGCCGGTGTGCCCCGTTTTTGATATTCGAGTTTGGTTTTTGCCAACACTCCATCAATCCAGCATTCTTCAGGAGTGAATGAAATGTCTTATGATATGGTCGTGATCGGTACCGGCCCTGGCGGATATGTTTGCGCGATTCGAGCCGCGCAGTTGGGCATGAAGGTGGCTGTGGTCGAAAAGCGCAGCACCCATGGTGGGACATGCCTGAATGTTGGCTGTATCCCTTCAAAAGCCCTGCTGCATGCCTCGGAACTGTTTGAGGAAGCTGGCCATGACTTTGCCAATATGGGCATCAAGGTTGGCAAGCCGTCTCTCGATCTGAAGGCCATGATGGGCCACAAGCAGGCCGTGATCGATGGTAATGTTGGTGGTGTCGACTTCCTGTTCAAGAAAAACAAGATCGATGTCTTTCATGGCGCAGGCAAGATCCTTGCTGCGGGCAAAGTGGAAGTCACGCCGGAAACCGGCGAGGCACAGACCCTTGAAGCCAAGGCAATCGTGATTGCCACCGGTTCTGATGTTGCGCCGCTGCCGGGCGTTGAAATTGACGAAAAACAGGTTGTTTCTTCCACCGGTGCACTGGAACTGGACGAGGTTCCGGGCAAGCTTATCGTGGTCGGGGCCGGTGTTATCGGTCTTGAACTGGGCTCTGTCTGGCGTCGTCTGGGCTCGGAAGTAACCGTTGTCGAGTTCCTTGATCGCATCCTGCCGGGTATGGATGGCGAAGTGGTCAAGAATGCTCAGCGCATCTTCAAGAAGCAGGGCTTTGACTTCAAGCTGAGCACCAAGGTGACTGGCGTTGAAAAGAGCAAGAAAGGGGTCAAGGTAACCCTTGAACCTGCCAAGGGCGGGGAAGCATCCGAGCTGGAAGCAGACATCGTTCTGGTGGCAATCGGGCGGCGTCCTTATACCGAAGGTCTTGGCCTTGAAGAAGCCGGTGTTGCTCTGGATGAACGCGGTCGCGTGGCGACTGATGGGCATTTCAAGACCAATGTTGACGGCATCTATGCCATTGGTGATGTGATTGCCGGTCCTATGCTGGCGCACAAGGCTGAAGATGATGGCGTTGCGCTGGCTGAAACTCTGGCCGGGCAGGCCGGTCATGTGGATTATAACCTTGTTCCGGGCGTTGTTTACACGATGCCGGAAATCGCCGTTCTGGGGCAGACCGAAGAACAGCTCAAGGAAGCCGGTATCGCTTATAATGTCGGCAAATTCCCTTTCACGGCGAATGGTCGCGCCAAGGCACAGCGTCATACAGACGGTTTCGTCAAGATCTTGGCTGACAAGACCTCAGACAAGGTTCTGGGCGTGCATATGATCGGTGCCGGTGTCGGTGAAATGATCCATGAAGCTTCTGTTCTGATGGCCTTCTCAGGGTCTGCTGAAGATCTGGCTCGCACCATTCACGCACATCCGACTCTTTCCGAAGCAGTCAAGGAAGCCGCTCTGGCGGTCGATAAACGCCCGATCCATATGTAGTCGGGCGGCTCATGCCGCTGATATCGTCTTTGAGAATATACAAAAGGCCGCTCTCTATCAGGGCGGCCTTTTTGCTGGATTGGGCTGTCCGGATCTTTTCTCGGGTGCGGAAAGTATTGGCTATTTGCGCCAGAGGACAAAAGACCGTGTGGTGTTTGCTTTCCGCGGGTCATGGAAATCGTCATAGACGGTGGCGTCCATGCGTTTGCCATTGATGGACACGGTTACCGTGCGCCTTGCGAAAAAGGTGTTGTAGCCAACCGTCAGGCTGGTCGAGCTACTTTGATGGGCGATGGACCGTCCCCATGTGCAATCGCGGGGTGCGCATGCGGTGTAGGCTTTCACCTGAATATGGGGAACGGTGCGTGCGTTGCAGATTTCCTTGATTTCGAGCTTGGTGAGATCATATCGATGACCGGCAAATGGATTCTCCCAAGTACCGAGCGTTTGAGAGTCAACGCATTCGCCAGCTTGCGCGATGCTCGAAGCAAATAGCCCCAGTAAAAATACTAAAGCGGCGCGATATACCATTTGGCTCCTCCTCCGATATATCGTTTGATTGCCAAAACAGGTAGTTTCTCGACGTGAAGAACGCCTTTTGTAAAGTATAGACTAAATGTGTTACGTTGCAATTAAGAAAAATAATAGAAAATTAATTCTTAGTCGTATCTAATTTATTGAATTTAAATTCATCTATTAAGCGGATCGCAAGCGAGAGCTTTGCAATCTTTGTTAGAAGAAATTCTTTTTACTATGGTTGATGTTCAGGAACGTGGGTGCGCTTTTTGATAGATTTGCATTAGCTCAGACATCTCCACCTCGGTATAGGCTTGTGTTGTTGAAAGGCTGGCATGTCCCAATAGTTCCTGAATGGTGCGCAAATCGCCACCGTTGGCCAGAAGGTGGGTCGCAAAAGAGTGACGCAGGGCGTGCGGTGTTGCGCTGTCGGGTAACCCGAGTGCTCCGCGCATGGAGGCTATGGTTTTCTGCACGATGCGTGGATTAAGGGCGCCGCCGCGTACGCCTCTGAAAAGCGCTTCATCGGGCTCCAGATCGAAGGGACAAAGAGAGAGATAGTGCTGCAGAGCCGACTGCACGACGGGCAGTACCGGAAGTCGCCTTTGTTTGCCGCCCTTGCCGGTTATGGTCATGGCGTCCTGTCCGGGCAGCGGAGCGCTGTTCGGCGTCAGCGACAGAGCTTCTGAAATACGCAGGCCAACGGCATAAAGCAACAACATGATGGCGCTGTCGCGAGCTGTCACCCATGGTTCATCGGAAAGGGACTGGCCTGGATCGACCAACTGGCTCGCCTTCTCTTCGCTGAGTGGCTTGGGCAGCGAGCGGGAATATTTAGGCGTCTGGATGGCGTTGAACGGCGCGCTGGAGGCCAGCCCCTGTTCTTCCAGATATCTGACAAAAGAGCGGATGCCAGCCATGCCGCGCGCCAAAGAACGTGAGCCTGTGCCCTGTCGACGACGCTCGGCCATATAAGCGCGAATATCGGCCGGTCTGAGGCCGGGAAAATGCGGCAGGTCCGAGACCTCGCCCATATGCCGGGTCAGAAAGGTGAAGAACTGGTCGAGATCGCGATCATAGGCTTCCAGCGTTGCTGCCGAGAGGCGGCGCTCGCCTTCAAGGCTCTTGAGCCAGCGACTTTGCTTTTCGCGCAGGGTCGGCGTTGCGATGATAAGGGGGGCATCGCTGTTGACCTGCTTTCTTGTCTGTTTCTTGGCCTGATTGCTAGGCATGCTGCCGTGTCTCATTCTGTCGTGCCCGAGGCGGGATGGGTGCTTCGGGTATGATACTTGGGGAATCAAAAATCCCCGGTGCTGGTGGTCTCAGCATCGGGGATAAAATTTACACAAGCTTTAAGGCAGAACCGGGTCCGCCTTCGCCTCTGTTGATTACAGGATGGACTGACCGGTGGTTGCCCAGTCTTTCATGAAGGCTTCGATGCCTTTGTCGGTCAGGGCATGGTTTGCGAGACCCTTGATCACTGCTGGCGGAATGGTTGCCACATCGGCACCAGCAAGCGCACATTCCTTGACATGGTTGGCATTGCGGATGGACGCAGCCAGAATTTCGGTTTCGAAGCCGTAATTGTCATAGATGGTGCGAATATCTTCGATCAGTTCCATGCCGTCGATGTTCAGATCATCCAGGCGACCGATGAACGGGGAAATAAAGGTTGCGCCAGCTTTTGCAGCCAGAAGAGCCTGGTTGGCAGAGAAGCACAGGGTTACGTTGACCATGTGGCCTTCGTCGGTCAGGGCCTTACAGGTTTTCAGACCGTCGATCGTCAGGGGAACCTTGATGGCAATGTTATTTGCGATCTTGAGAAGTTCTTTGGCTTCTGCCAGCATCTGGGTGGTTTCGAGTGCGGTGACTTCCGCAGAAACCGGACCATCGGTGATTTCGCAGATTTCAGCAATGACTTCTTTGAAGTCGCGCCCGGATTTCACGATCAGGGATGGGTTGGTGGTAACACCGTCGATCAGGCCAGTAGACGCCAGTTCGCGGATATCTTTTGTTTCGGCAGTATCGACGAAGAATTTCATTGTCTTTCGTGCTCCGTTTCCGTTAGCCATGCATGCGCGACTACCTGATTGGAAATCGCGGGCGAGGTACGATATGTTCAATAAACTATAGTACACGCATCGTCAGCCCACCTCTAAGGCGAAATCAATTTATTTGCTTCCTTCGTAAAGGAATAGGGATCATCTTGTCGTCAAAGCGTCAAATTGTGTCAGTTCTCGTCCCGGTTTATGTGGATAGTTGTTACAGTTATCGAGTGCCTGTCGATTCGCCTTCTTTGTTTGGCGATGAAACGGGGCGGGGGTTTGATGGGGGACTTGAGCCGGGGCAGGTGGTCAGGGTTCCGTTGGGGCCGCGCTCCGTGCTTGGCGTGGTGTGGGATGATCCCAGTGAATTTTCCGATGAAGCAAGGCTCAAGGATATTCAGGAAGTTTACCACGGGGTGCGCCTGTCTGAGGATTTCCGCAAATTTGTTGACTGGATTGCGCAATATACGCTGTCTCAGCGCGGCATGGTGCTGCGCATGGTGCTGCGCGGCGAGGATGCGCTGTTGCCGCCCAAGCCGGTTGCAGCACTCAGGCTGACGGGCGACGCGCCAGAGCGCATGACCAAGGCGCGTGCGCGTGTGTTGGAAGCTATGGAAGGCGGATTGGCTGAAACAAAGGCCGCCATCGCGGAGCGGGCTGGCGTCTCGTCATCGGTGGTTGATGGCTTGGTAAAGAGCGGGACACTCACTCAATGCCAATTGCCCCCTCCGGCCCTGATGGAGCCGCCGCAGGCTGATTTCGCACCCCCTGCCTTGTCTGACCTTCAGGCTGAGGCCGCTGAAGAAATCCGCAAGATTGTTGAGGCTCAGGTCTTCGAGGGTGTGTTGTTGGACGGGGTGACTGGTTCGGGCAAGACCGAGGTTTATTTCGAAGCTGTTGCCGAGGCGTTGCGTCAGGGCAAACAGATTCTCATTCTCGTGCCCGAAATCGCGCTGACAGATGCCTTTTTGCATCGCTTTGAAAGCCGATTCGGTGTGCGACCGGGGGAATGGCACTCCGGCCAGGCCCAGCGTTACAAGAATCTTGTCTGGCGCGGGGTGGCTACGGGCGAAGTGCAGGTGGTTGTCGGGGCTCGGTCTTCCCTCATGCTGCCTTTCCGCGATCTGGGGCTGATCGTGGTCGATGAAGAGCATGACGGTGCCTACAAGCAGGAGGACCGCGTCATCTACAATGCTCGGGATATGTCGGTGGTGCGCGGTCACCTGTCCGGTTTTCCCGTGATTCTGGCCAGCGCGACCCCGTCGGTAGAGAGTCGCAACAATGCTGATCAGGGGCGCTATAGGCACATCCGGTTGCCAAGCCGTTATGGCGGTCAGTCGATGCCGGATATTTCCCTGATTGATATGCGCGTCAATCCGCCCGAGAAGGGTAGCTGGCTTTCTCCTGTTCTCATTGATGCAGTCAACGAGACCATTGAAGCGGGGCAGCAGAGCCTATTGTTCCTGAACCGGCGCGGCTATGCGCCGCTTACCCTTTGCCGAACCTGCGGGCATCGCTTTCAGTGCCCTAACTGTTCAACATGGCTGGTGGAGCATCGCTTCCGCAAGCAGCTTGTCTGTCATCATTGTGGCCATTGCGAGCCTGTTCCGCCTGCTTGTCCGCAATGCGGAGATGAGCATAGTCTGGTGGCATGTGGCCCCGGAGTAGAGCGGATTGCCGAAGAAGCGGCGACTCGTTGGCCGGATCACAAAATTGTTATTCTCTCCAGCGATCTCATACATGGGGTGCAGCAATTGCGGGCCGAGCTTGATCTGATCGCCTCGGGAGAGGCGGATATCGTGATCGGCACACAGCTGGTTGCCAAGGGGCATAACTTCCCCGGCATGACGCTTGTCGGGGTGATCGATGCCGATCTTGGACTTGCGCATGGCGATCTAAGAGCAGGCGAAAAGGTCTTCCAGACCTTAGCACAAGTGACAGGGCGGGCCGGGCGTGTGAAGGGGCAGGGGCGAGGCCTGCTTCAGAGCTATGTACCTGATCATCCGGTTATTGCTGCGCTTGCGAAAGGCGAAAGAGAAGAGTTTTACACATATGAGTTGGACCAACGTCGCAAAGCGGCTATGCCACCTTTTGGTCGACTGGCTGCTGTGATTCTGTCTTCGGAGCATCGCGAGGCCGCTCTGGCCTATGGTCGGGAGATGGTGAGGGCCGTTCCTCATGAGGAAGGGGTGCGGGTGCTGGGGCCCGCTGAAGCCCCGATTTCCGTGCTTCGTGGACGTTTTCGCTTTAGACTTTTGGTGATGGCTCCGCGCTCTTTTTCGCTGTCGCAATGGCTGCGTCGCTGGCTCGCGCAAAGCCCTAAAATCGCAGGATCTTTACGTATTCAGGTGGATGTAGACCCGGTTTCCTTCATGTAATCTTTTTGCTTATGCGAAGGGATGAAACTGTGTAGAACAGGCTCATAAGCCTGGTTTCACAGTACGATTTACGACTTATGGCTTTAACCGCAATGTTGCGCATGCTCATTCCATGTGCTAGACGAGCTAGCGGTTTCAGGGATTTATATCCCCGGACAGATGAGACAGACTTCCAGGGAAGATAAGGGCTTTTATTGGCTCATGTTTTCGCATTATGGTTGGGAGTATTCTCCAAATGTCAGAGAGCGACCAAGTGACAGATACAAATTCAGAAGTTTCAGGAGTGGCCGAACGTTACGCTCGCGCGTTGTTCGATCTTGCTCTCGAAGAAAAGGCAATCGATGCGGTGGAAGCTGATCTTGCACGCATTGAGGCCATCATGGATGAAAGTGAAGATTTCATGCGGCTTGTTGAAAGCCCTGTCTTTACTGCTGACGAGCAACTCTCGGCTGTTTCAGCGCTTTTGGACAAGGTCGGCATGTCCGGCACTGTCGGAAACTTTGTTCGTGTCGTTGCTCAAAATCGCCGGCTGTTCTCTCTGCCGGGAATAATTAAAGCTTTTCGCAAAATCCTTTCCATCCATCGTGGTGAGCAGGTGGCAGAAGTCACGTCCGCTCAGCCTTTGGGCGATGACGACTTGACTGCGCTCAAAGCGTCGCTCAAGGAAGCGTTGGGCAAGGATATTGCAATTCATGCCAAGGTCGATGCAGATATTCTGGGCGGCCTTGTTGTAAAAGTAGGCTCGCGGATGATTGACTCATCTGTGCGCACTAAACTCAACTCGCTCAAGATTGCACTGAAAGAGGTCGGCTGATGGATATTCGGGCCGCGGAAATTTCCGCAATCCTCAAAGAGCAGATCAAGAACTTCGGCACAGACGCTCATGTCTCCGAAGTTGGTCAGGTTCTGTCTGTTGGTGACGGTATCGCCCGCATCTATGGTCTGGATAATGTCCAGGCCGGTGAGATGGTGGAATTCCCTGGTGGAATGCGCGGTATGGCGCTCAACCTTGAAATGGACAATGTCGGCGTCGTGCTGTTTGGCGATGACCGAGGCGTTAAGGAAGGCGATGTGGTCAAAAGGACCGGCGCCATCGTTGACGTACCTGTCGGCAAGGGCCTTCTGGGCCGTGTCGTTGATCCGCTTGGTAACCCAATTGATGGTAAAGGCCCGATCGAGGCCGACGAACGCCGTCGCGTGGACGTGAAAGCGCCGGGCATTATCCCGCGTAAATCCGTTCATGAACCAATGCAGACAGGACTCAAGGCCGTGGACGCCTTGATCCCGATCGGTCGTGGACAGCGCGAGCTGATCATTGGTGACCGTCAGACCGGTAAAACCGCGATTGCTCTTGACGCGATCCTGAACCAGAAGTCGATCAACGACACTGGAGAGGAAAGCGAAAAACTCTATTGCGTTTATGTTGCTATTGGTCAGAAGCGCTCCACCGTTGCCCAGTTCGTGAAAACGCTGGAAGAAAACGGTGCGCTGGAATATTCGATCATCGTGGCTGCTACGGCTTCCGATCCTGCTCCAATGCAGTATCTGGCACCGTTTGCCGGTTGCGCCATGGGCGAATTCTTCCGTGACAATGGCATGCACTCGCTTCTGGTTTATGATGACCTGACCAAGCAGGCTGTGGCTTATCGCCAGATGTCCTTGCTTCTGCGTCGTCCTCCAGGGCGTGAAGCTTATCCAGGTGACGTGTTCTATCTGCACTCTCGTCTGTTGGAACGCGCTGCGAAGCTGAACGAAGACAATGGCTCTGGCTCCATGACCGCTCTGCCGGTTATTGAAACCCAGGCAAACGACGTGTCCGCGTTCATTCCGACCAACGTGATTTCCATTACCGATGGTCAGATCTTCCTGGAAACCGATTTGTTCTATCAGGGTGTTCGTCCTGCTGTGAACGTTGGTCTGTCCGTGTCCCGCGTGGGCTCTTCGGCACAGATCAAGGCCATGAAACAGGTTGCCGGCCCGATTAAGGGTGAATTGGCACAGTATCGTGAAATGGCCGCGTTTGCGCAGTTCGGGTCCGACCTTGATGCCACGACCCAGCGCTTGCTGAACCGTGGTGCCCGTTTGACCGAGCTTTTGAAACAGCCGCAGTTCTCACCTCTTCGGGTGGAAGAACAGGTCGCTGTGATCTATGCCGGTGTGAACGGTTATCTGGACACCATTGAAGTTAGCCAGGTTCGCTCGTTCGAAGAAGGTCTGCTTTCCGTGATGCGCAACGAGCACAAGGATGTGCTGGAAGCCATTCGCGAGAAGAAGGCTCTCGATGACGAAATTACATCTAAACTGAAGGCGGCGGTCGACGGTTTCGCAAAGAATTTTGCGTAACTTTGGACTGACGGGGAACGGAGGCTAATCATGCCAAGCCTTAAGGACCTCAAGAATCGTATCGCCTCGGTTAAGGCGACTCAGAAGATCACCAAAGCCATGCAGATGGTGGCGGCCGCAAAACTCCGTCGTGCCCAGAGCGCGGCGGAAAATGCCCGGCCTTATGCCGAACGCATGAGTGAGGTGCTGGCCAACGTGGCAGCGCGGTGTGCGATGGATGAATCGACACCAAAGCTGCTGGCAGGAACAGGATCTGATCAGACCCACCTGCTGTTGGTTTGTACCGCTGAACGTGGTCTTTGCGGTGGCTTCAACTCTTCTATCGCGCGTCTTGCGCGCGATAAGGCCCGTGCTTTGAAAGCTGCGGGCAAGACAGTCAAGATGATCTGCGTCGGGAGCAAAGGCTTTGACGCACTCAAGAGCGAATTTGGTGATGACATCATCGAAGTCGTTGATATGCGAGATTTGAAACATATCCGCTTCAGCGACGCAGAAGTCCGCATCGGACGCCCGATTTTGAACAAGTTCGAAAAAGGCGAATTCGATGTTTGTACGCTCTTTTATTCTCAGTTCCAATCTGTGGTGACACAGGTTCCAACTGCTATGCAGATCATTCCAGCTGTTTTTGAAGAGGTCGAGAGCGAAGGGTCTCATGCATCCGGTGCAGTATATGACTATGAACCGGATGAGGAAGAAATCCTTTTGGATCTTCTACCGAGAAACGTATCGGTTCAGGTTTACCATGCGCTTCTAGAAAATGGTGCTTCTGAGCAAGGTGCTCGCATGTCCGCCATGGACAATGCTACGCGCAATGCTGGCGAAATGATTGGCAAACTGGAAATGTCATACAACCGTCAGCGTCAGGCTCAAATCACGAATGAATTGATTGAAATCATCTCGGGTGCTGAGGCGCTCTGACGGCGATTGATGAGGACAGACGAATGGCAGCAAATGAAGCAGCTACCGGACGTATCACGCAGGTTATCGGCGCTGTTGTGGACGTCCAGTTCGAGGGTGATCTTCCACCGATCTTGAACGCACTTGAAACTGATAACAACGGTCAGCGCCTCATTCTCGAGGTAGCGTTGCATATGGGCGAAAATACCGTTCGCACCATTGCAATGGACAGCACCGAGGGGCTGGTTCGCGGCCAAGGCGTCTCCAATACCGGACGGGCTATTGCCGTGCCGGTCGGTGAAGAAATGCTCGGACGCATCATCAACGTTGTTGGTGAGCCTGTTGACGAAGCCGGCGAACTGGGCACCAAGCTGACCCGCGAAATTCACCAGCCAGCACCAACCTTTGTGGAGCAGTCCACCGAAGGTGAGATTCTGGAAACCGGCATCAAGGTGGTTGATCTGCTCGCGCCTTATGCAAAGGGCGGTAAAATTGGTCTGTTCGGCGGTGCCGGTGTGGGCAAAACCGTGCTTATCATGGAGTTGATCAACAACATCGCTAAAGCCCACGGTGGTTACTCGGTGTTTGCCGGTGTTGGGGAACGGACCCGTGAAGGGAACGACCTGTACTGGGAAATGATCGAATCCGGCGTGAACAAGGAAGGCGGCGGCGAAGGCTCCAAATGTGCTCTGGTTTATGGCCAGATGAACGAGCCTCCAGGAGCCCGTGCCCGTGTTGCTCTTTCCGGCCTGACCGTGGCTGAGCATTTCCGTGACGAAGGTCAGGACGTGTTGTTCTTCGTGGACAATATCTTCCGCTTCACGCAGGCAGGTTCCGAGGTGTCCGCGCTTCTGGGTCGTATTCCGTCAGCTGTGGGCTATCAGCCTACTCTGGCGACCGATATGGGCCAGCTGCAGGAACGTATTACCACGACCAACAAGGGTTCGATTACGTCCGTGCAGGCCATTTATGTGCCAGCCGATGACTTGACCGACCCGGCGCCAGCAACGTCCTTTGCTCACTTGGATGCAACGACGGTTCTGAACCGTGCGATTGCCGAGAAAGGGATTTATCCGGCTGTGGACCCGCTTGACTCCACCTCCCGTATGCTTGATCCGCGTATTATCGGTGATGAGCATTACGAAGTGGCTCGTCAGGTTCAGGAAACACTGCAGCGCTACAAGGCTCTTCAGGACATCATTGCCATTCTTGGCATGGATGAACTTTCTGAAGAAGACAAGATGGCGGTTGCACGTGCTCGTAAGATCGAGCGTTTCCTTTCTCAGCCGTTCCACGTTGCCGAGGTCTTCACTGGTTCTCCTGGTAAGCTGGTCTCTCTGGAAGACACAATCAAGGGCTTCAAGGGCCTTGTCAGTGGTGAATATGACCATCTGCCAGAAGCGGCATTCTACATGGTTGGTTCCATTGAGGAAGCAATCGAAAAAGCCGAGAAACTCGCAGCAGAGGCCGCTTAAGCGGCTTCTTCCCGGCGGAGAAGGAAGTAGGTACACATCATGGCTGAAGCTTTTGGTTTTGAACTTGTGTCTCCCGAGAGACTGGTTCTTTCCGAATCCTGTGTCTCTGTTCTGGTTCCAGGTTCAGACGGTTACTTCACCGTGCTCAATAACCATGCTCCTGTTATTTCCACGATTGCTCCGGGTATTCTCGAAGCAGAACTGGAAGATGGCAGCAAACGCGATATCTATGTTCGCGGTGGTTTTGCCGATGTCAACGACGCGGGTCTGAAGATCCTCGTCGAACAGGCGCTTCCGGTTGAAGAGCTGGACCATGAGAAGATGGCTCAGCTGATCAAGGACGCTGAAGAGGATGTCGCCGACGCGGAGACCGATGATCAGCGCAACGAGGCTACTTTGCGCTTGGCTCGATTGCAGAAGATTCAGGTTGCTGTCGCTCAGTAATTGAACAAGACATTTACAATCAAGAAGCTGCGGATGGTTTCATTCGCGGCTTTTTTTATGTCTAATACTTGAATCGAATAAGTATTTACATCATTGATGTTTTTTCCAATATTGTACGCCCTTAAACAAAGAAGCGCCTTTTGTCGTAAAATATATTGTGGAGTAAAATTGCCAATAGCGGGTGATACAATTGTGCAATTATCTGAATTTATTGATTTTTATTTTTAAACCTGAGGTGGCATAGCCTAATGGGGTCCCGCCTTTTCCTTGCGATTTAAAGATGCGTTAACTCCCGAAATCAATCCTAGAGGAGGGTGGAATGTGTTGCGAAACACGCATAGGCGTCGCTTAAGGGAAGTAACAGATGACTACGAACGAAGAAATCACAGATCTCGCAGGGGGGCGCGGTCGCAAAAAGGGGCGGAAAGCAAGTAAACCGATGCATTGGCTTAAGCGCCTCAAAATTGGCCATCGGATCTTTCTTGGCTTTCTTGTCGTGATCGCGGTTCTTAACGGCGTATCCTTCTTTGCCGGTCAGGCATTGAACAGACTTGATACGAGTTTTGAGAAATACGGTGATTTTGCGGGTGATTCCATTATTGCAACGCAGCTGCAGACACAGCTGGTTGATCTGCAATTGTCGGCGCGTGAATATCTTTCGCAACCTAGCAAGAAGAATGTTGATCGTTTCAAGCAGCGTTATGCTAACCTGCGGCAACTCCTGGCTACGGCCAATGACGAAATTCAGGATCCAGACCGGGTCAAGCTGCTGGAATCGATTGATTTCAACGTTGAGGACTACGATATCGGCTTTGATACGCTTGTCGCACTGATGAACAAGCGTAATGAGCTGGTCAATAAGACGCTTGCTGAAATCTCGGATGATATCGACACAAAGATTGACGCGATTGATAGCACAATTGCCAATTCCCTCGATCTTGGCTTGAGCATCTATGCTGTCGATATTCGGGAAAGCATGCTGCTTGCCCGCGTCAATCTGATGAAATTCATCGATGATGGTAAAGAAGACAGCTTGGCCGCTGCTTCGAGCCATCTTGACGCGTTGCGCTCAGCGGTTAGAAAAATCCGGGATGCAACGGTGAATGAGGACCTGAAGACAGGCCTTATTCGTTTGTCGTCAAGGGTGGATGACTATAAAAGCATGATGGCGTCTTTGCAGAATACCATTGCAGAGCGCAATATGGTGCGAGAACAAACTTTGGACACCCGGGCAACAGAAATTCTGAAGGCTTCAAGGGAGATTGTTTCGACTGTATCTTCCGATAGTAATGCGGTTGAGGCGTCTGTTAAGAGCAATTTCAAAAGCACGACGGAGATGCTGGTTCTGGCAACGATTCTTTCCGTGTTGGTTGGTATCGGCTGTGCCTTGTTGATTTCACGCGGTATCACAAAACCTTTGCTGGCGATTACGGTGGCTATGAAGCAATTGGCATCGGGACAGCTCGACCTGGATGTACCGGGCAAGGAGCGAGGCGATGAAATAGGTGAAATGTCCGCTGCCCTGGAAGTGTTTAAGCAGAATGCGCTTCGCACGAAGGAGTTGGAGCAAACACAGGAAGAAAATCAGCGCCGAGCGGAAGTTGAAAAACGCGCAATGATGGGCAAGATGGCCGATGACTTCAACGAGCATATCGGCGGGATCATCGATACCGTGTCCAATGCGTCTGAAGAGCTCAGTTCCAATGCTCAGGCAATGGCAGACGTGTCCGAGCAGACTGAAAAGCAGGTCTCAGAGGCTTCAGTGGCCTCCGCCCAGACTTCGGGCAATGTACAGACGGTTGCGACTGCAACAGAAGAGATGACCAGCACGATTGGTGAAATCAGTTTGCAAGTGCAACAGGCGTCCGGTTCTGCGCGTGATGCGGTCACCAAAGTGGATGCGACAAACCAGATGATGGAGATGCTTGCGCATAATTCCAACAAGATTGGTGAAGTGGTCGAAATGATTTCCAAGATTGCGGAACAGACCAATCTTCTGGCTCTCAATGCGACCATTGAATCGGCGCGTGCCGGTGAGGCAGGCAAGGGGTTTGCTGTTGTAGCCGGTGAGGTCAAGGCGCTGGCGGGGCAAACTGCCAAAGCGACCGACGAGATTGCCCTGCAGATTAACGAAATCCAGACGGCGACCGAAAAGGCCTCCTTATCGATGCATGATGTCAGTCAGGTTATCCAGAAACTTGACGAATTTACGGCCACAATTGCCTCCGCCATGGAACAGCAGAATTCTGCTACGAGCGAGATTTCGAGTTCGATCCATCAGGCTGCGCAAGGGACGGAAGTTGTCGACAACAGCATCAATTCGGTCTCCAAGGCGTCGCAGGAAGCCTCGCAGGCATCGTCACATGTCATGGTTGCAGCGCGAGAACTGGCGAAACAATCCGACTTCTTGAAGTCGGAAGTTCAGAGCTTCATTGCTCATGTCCGGGAGGGATAGTCCTTCTCAGAAAACCTGATTGAGAAAGGCCGTGCATGTTGTGCATGGCCTTTTTTATATTGTATTATTATATGAAGCTCTAATATAGATTCAAAATTAACTTACAAAATAAAATATTTGTAAATAAAACTTTCAGCCGAAGTTAAATAGGTTTTGGACATTTTGGTTTTGTACGAATGTGTGTTGTTTGTAGACTATTGGATATAGAAAATTTTTTAACAATTTATAAATTTAAATTAACGTTTACATTCAATTCGTTAATGTCATTAAGTTTTCATACACTGAAAATTAACCAATTGTTAACCATGCTCAACAAGTCTTGAGGTTGTCTTCTGATTCAACTCATCTGGAAGTGGATGCTCTGGGGGAACTTGGCATGTCTATACAATCAACTGGGGGTAGTCCCTCTCTTGTTAGTGCTCCGTTGATTTCTCCGGGCGCTTCGCAAAAGAGGGGCTTTTCCTTTTTCCGAAATGTGAAAATCGGTGCGAGGATTTATCTGGGCTTTGCCATTGTGCTTTGCCTTCTGGCCGGTCTGACGATTTACGGGAATTCGAAACTGACTGGTCTGGAAGGGCGTATCGTAATCTACGGTGACAAGGCGGGCGATGCTCTTTTGCTATCCGATATGCAAAGAGCCGTGACGGAGCTACAGCTGGCCGCTCGTGAATATGTCGGAACCTCGTCTCCGGAAGCCGCAAATGAAGCCGAGAAGGAGTATAGAGCTCGTTTTGATGTCATCCAAACCCTGATGGTCGACGCGCATGATGAATTGCAGAAGCCAGAACGTGTGGCTTTGCTCAACAAAATCGAGGGCAGACTTGGTGCTTACAGAGACGGGTTCACCAACATCATGCGGTTGAAGGAGGAATCCCATCATCTGCTCTATGACATCCTTGCGCCTACCGGAGACATTATCACGGGTTCCTTGCATGACATCCACGAAGGCGCTTATTCCAACAGTCAGCTATCCTTGCTGAACAAAATCGGAGATGCGCAGGAAAGCATGTTGCTCGCACGGCTGTCGGTCATGAAATTCTGGTCCGATGGAGAAAGAGAAGCTGCCGTGAAGGTGACCCAGTATCTGGCGGAGCTGGAAAACAAGCTGGTACAAATGCGTGGGGCGATCGTGGGGGATCAGGATCAGTTCAAGCTGGAGCTGGCGCTTAAGAACACCCAGCTTTACCAGTCATCAGTCCAGAAGATGGTTGATGCCATCGAAGAGAGCCAGCGTATCAGACTGGAAACCCTGGACGATGGTGCGAACGAGATCATGGCTGCCGCCAAGGCCATTACAGTCTCTGCAAAGGCTGAAGAAGAGAGCACACAGGAAGGCGTAAACAAGCAAATAGACGACTTCCACTTCATGCTGCTAAGCGTCGGGGCTGCTGCTTTGATTGCTGGTATCGTGAGTGCTTTCGTCATCGCACGCGGTATCACGAAGCCAGTCGTGGCGCTGACTTCGACCATGGGGCGTCTGGCGCATGGTGAGCTGGGCGTTGATGTGCCCGGCGTGGTGCGCGGTGACGAAGTTGGCAAGATGGCTGCTGCGGTGGAAGTCTTCAAGCAGAATGCGATCAGAGCGCGTGAGCTGGAGGCCGAACAGGAAGAGCAGAAGCGGCGCACCGAGCAGGAAAAACGGCAGATGATGATGGCGATGGCCGATGATTTCGATGCGCATGTCGGCAGTATTGTTCAGACTGTTTCGGCTGCGTCCACCGAACTAAACGCCAGCGCCAAGTCGATGTCTGATGTCTCCGAACGGACAGCCAAACAGGTGACGGACGCCTCCGCAGCCTCACAGCAGACTTCGGGCAACGTACAGACGGTTGCCACGGCAACTGAGGAGATGACGAGCACGATTGGCGAGATCAGCGAGCAGGTGCTTCAGGCATCCAAATGTGCGCGTGATGCGGCTGGCAAGGTGACCCAGACAACGGCCCAGATGGCCACGTTGGCCGAGACGTCATCCAAGATTGGCAAAGTCGTGGAAATGATTTCTTCCATTGCCGAGCAGACCAACCTTCTGGCGCTTAACGCGACTATCGAATCTGCGAGAGCTGGAGAAGCAGGCAAGGGGTTTGCCGTGGTGGCTGGCGAGGTCAAGGCGCTTGCTGGGCAAACGGCCAAGGCAACAGAAGAGATTGCCAAACAGATTGGCGAGATCCAGACCGCTTCGCGGGATGCATCCACCTCCATGGATGAAGTGTCTCACGTCATCCAAAGCCTCGATGAGATTTCGGCCGCCATCGCATCGGCGATGGAAGAACAGAATGCGGCGACCAAGGAAATTTCAGGCAGCGTGTTCCACGCCGCTCAGGGAACCGAGGTTGTCAGCGAGAATATCCAGCATGTTTCGAAAGCTTCGCAGGAGGCCGCGGCGGCGTCTGCTCAGGTGATGGGGGCCGCAGACGAGTTGAACAAACAATCAGCTCTGCTCAAGTCCGAGGTCGACAAGTTCATGGAGCAGGTGCGCAATGCATAATTGGTGAGCGAGCAACGATAAGAAAAGTCCCCCAACATCTTTTGAGGCTGCGCGGCGCAGCCTCTTTTTTATGGGCGGCTTGCGGCTGACTGGTCCGCTACCCAGTCAGGCTGCCAGATCGGCGAAGGCCTTGACGACATCCAGATAGACATCGCGTTTGAAGGGGACGATGAGATCCGGTGTTTTGGCCAAGGCCTCCCAGCGCCAACCTTCAAATTCCTGCGGATGTTTGCCCTTGGCGGGATTGATCACTTCAATCTCGGATTCATCGCCTTCGAAGCGGAAGGCAAACCACCTTTGTCTCTGGCCCTTGAACTTACCAATTTTGCCAGCCTTCACCACGTGATCGGGAAAGTCATAATACAGCCAGTCTGGCGCCTCTCTGATAAGCGATACGGACTTGATGGAGGTTTCCTCGTAGAGCTCACGGATTGCCGCCTGGAGGGGCTCCTCGCCCTTGTCGATGCCGCCTTGGGGCATTTGCCAGGTGTGGTTGCTATTCTCAAGTTCGGAGGCGCCATAGCGGTTGCCGATCCAGACCTTGTTTTCATGGTTGAACAGGCAGATGCCCACGCAATCGCGATAGGGCAGATTATCTTTTTTGGCCATCTTGGATGCCTTATTGATTCAGGAGTGTGGTGACGGGCACCAGTGCGAAGCCGCGTTGCCGCAGGGACTGGGTCCAGTCGGAAATGGATCTGATCGAGGTGGGGAAGGCCGAGGCAACACCAAGCGCCGTGCCGCTTTCCTGCGCGATGGATTCGAGCTGAACAAGGCGGGTTTCAATGTCCGAGGGGCGGCCCCGGAAGTCGATGACAAGATCCGAGCGCAGATTGGGAATGCTCATCTTGCTAGCAATGGTATTGAGATGGCTGCGGCCTGAAGAGCCATTCTCGACATAGAGAAGGCCTTTATTCTTCAACTCGGTCATGAATTCCGAGCCCGCCAGCTCATCGGAGGCAAAGCGGGCGCCCATATAGTTGATGACGCCAACATATTGATCAAAGCGCTCTAACACCCAATTGAGATTGGCCTTGTTCGCCTCGGCATTGGCCGATGTCAGAAGGGTATGCGGGCCGGGGTCGTTGTTGGGATAGTCAAAGGGTTCCATGGGAACCTGCACGAGCAGTTCATGACCTTGACTGCGTGCCTTGCGTGTCCAGCGCGAAAGACTGTTACCATAAGGGGCAAAGGCCAGAGTTATATCCGGCGGGAGCAGGGTCAGGGCTTCTTCTGTCGTTGTTTGAGACAGGCCGAGGCCATCCACGATAATGGCGATTTTGGGCAATCCGGCAATGGCGTCCGTGTTGATCGGGCGGGCAAAGGCTTCATAGGGCACTGTGCCGTTGGTTGCCGTAGCCGAATTCAAGCTGGGGTCGGCAGGGTCCAGCACGCGAATCTCGTCAGACGTATTGGCGTTTGCCGGCATGGCTTGTTCAAGTTGGGGCGAAGGAGAATCCTGTTGATCGGGGCGGGCCGTTTCGGGGATACCCGGCTTGATGCTGGGGCGAATGCCAGAAACTCCAATACGGGAATTGGAATCGATCGAAGCGTTCAGGTCAACCTCTTGGGTTGGCAATCCCCCATCGGGATTGTCTGCCAGCATGATCACGGATGTAAGACCAAGCAGAACCAGCGCCAGCAACCCGAAGGAGCCAAACATGAACAACCGGCTTATTCCGGATGCTTCGCTTTGATCTTGGCCCAGAGGCTTGCTCAGATCACTCGCCGCCATGATCCGTCTCCTCAAAAGAGGGTTAAGGTGGGCTGTTCAGCCCACCCTTGATAGTGCTCTATTCTGTTTCCCCTTTGGGAGGGAATGCTTCATTGGTGATTTCACCGCGCATCAGCTCAAGAGCGAACTGAAGCTGGGTGTCTTTTTCAGCTTCAACAGGCACATAGGATGGGGAATAGGCTTCCTTTTCATCCTTTGCTTCTTCACCGGTATCCTCTTCTTCACCAAGCAGTGCATCGGTTGCTGTTTCGCTTTCGCCTTCCGCTTCCAGATGCCCTTTCAACGTGGCTTCCGTGGTCGTCGTCTGCGGGAACTTGTCCTTGAGGTCGTCAGGCAGTTCCTGTTTGACGAAAATATCCGGCACAATACCCTTGGCCTGAATGGACGTGCCAGACGGGGTATAGTAGCGCGCCGTGGTGAGGCGGATGGCGCCATTGTTGGAGAGCGGGATGATGGTCTGAACCGATCCCTTACCAAACGACTTGGAGCCAATGAGCGTCGCGCGGTGATGATCAGCCAGAGCTCCGGCAACAATCTCGGATGCGGATGCAGAGCCGCCATTGATCAACACAATAACCGGATGCCCCTTGGCCAGATCGCCAGCGCGGGAATAGTAGCGCTTGACTTCTTCCTTGTTGCGACCGCGGGTGGAGACGATCTCGCCTTGATCAAGGAAGGTATCGGCTACCGCGATGGACTGATCCAGCTGACCGCCCGGGTTGGACCGCAGGTCGAGGATGTAGCCCTTGATCTTGTCTTCGCCGATTTCTTCTTCAAGTTTGCCGATGGCATCAGTCAGTCCGGCAAAGGCCTGACCGTTGAATTGGGTGATGCGAATATAGCCGACATCGCCCTGTGCCTTGAACTTGACCGAGGTCAGCTTGATAATTTCGCGCGTGATTTCCACTTCGATCGGCTTTTCGACATTTTCGCGTACGATCGTCAGCTTGATCTTGGTGCCAACCCGGCCGCGCATCTGGTCCACAGCTTCACTGAGGGACATGCCGCGCACGGGTTTGCCATCCAGATGGGTGATATAGTCATCGGCCAGAATGCCTGCGGCATGGGCCGGGGTGTCGTCCATCGGAGAGATGACCTTGACGACGCCCTTGTCCATGGTCACCTGAATGCCCAGTCCACCGAATTCGCCTTGCGTTTCAACGGTCATGTCTTCGAAGCTGTCCGGAGACATGTAGCTCGAATGCGGGTCAAGGGAGGTGAGCATTCCGTTGAGGGCTGAAGCGATCAGCTTGTCGTCATCGGGTATCTCGACATATTCGCGTCGTACGCGTTCGAACACATCACCAAACAGATTCAGCTGGCGATAGGTATCCGAACTTGCGGCGTTGGCGGTGCCAGTCGCCTCCCAAGAGGCAACTGAAAGGGTCACGACCAGACCAGCTCCCATGAGAGCGCCGATTAGCAATAGTGAAAGTTTCCGGATCATCCGTCTGCCTTTTCCTTCAAATCTGCTGTCCACCATGGTGAAGGATCGATCGCAACACCATCTTTTCTCAATTCAATATATAAAACTGGCCGCGAGGCGCTTGCATCCAGTAAATCGCTGGAAGCCAGTCTTGTCTGCTGCATCTTTCCTACAGGTTCATTGGCCAAAACAAAACTCCCTACTTCGGGATATACTTCGTCCATTCCTGACAGAACGATATGGTAGCCGCCTCCGGCATTGATAATCAAGAGTTTCCCAAACGAGCGGAAGGGGCCTGCATAGACAATCCAACCATCGGCCGGGCTTGAGACCTGTGCGCCAATGCGTGTCGCAACCGACATGCCCTTGGTTTGGCCCCCAAATCCATCATCATTGCCATAGGCTTTTAAAATTGCACCATTGGCAGGTAAATGCATAAGGCCTTTCATCTTAACAAAAGGTATGGCAGGAGAAAGGCGAGCGGCATCTTTTAATGCGGCTATTTTCTGCTTTTTTGTCTCAATTTCATGCTCAATGGCTCTTTTCTCGGCTTCCTGCGCTTCTTTGACGGCTATGCGGGCCGCTTCGATTTCCTGCTCCATGCCATTGATAAGCTGTTCAAGCGTTCGGGCTCTTGCGGCCAGTTCGGATGTTTTCTGCTGCTCCTGCTCTGCCGCCTGAGCGGTGGTTGCTTCCTGCGTCTTTTTCTTCTCAATCAGCAGGGCAAGGCGCTCGTTTTCTTCTTGAAGGCTGGCGAGGCTGGATTGCAGCGCGTCCTTTTCTTCTTCGATATCTTTGTGTAATCGGATCAGTTCTGCCAGCTGGGTCGCCAACGCGTTGGCCTCTACCCGGATTTCGGGAACCAGCGTGGAAAGAAGAATGGCAGAGCGGACGGCATCAAGGGCTTCATTGGGGCGAATGACAAGGGCTGGTGGCGGATTTCGGCCAATTCTTTGCAACGCAGCAAGGATTTCAGAGAGGGAATCCCGTTCTTCGGCAAGAGAAACTTTCAGCTGCGTCTGGTCTTCAAACAGCACTCTTAGCCGATCTTCGCGCTGCGAAATGGAGCTTTCCAGATTGGAAATGCGTTCGCCGGTGGCGATCATATCGCCCTGAATGGTCTCCCGATCTGATTTCAGCTGGTCAATTTCCGCGCTCAGCTCTTCCTGTCGCTTTTGGGAGAGAGCGATGCTGGATTCCAGGCTCGCAAGGGCCTCTTCCTGATCCTTGCGTGCCTTCAGACGCGCTTGCAGCGCCCGTTCAGCCTGCTGTTCGGCTTCGGTCTTCTGCGGCGGCTCTTTTTCCTCTGTATCCGGGATCGACGTTGCTGAATTGGGTGCAGGGGTCGGAAGCTGTTGAGCATCCTGGGCTAGCCCAGTTTGTGATATCAGGGGGAGCAGAGTGACAACCGCAAAGGCAAGGCCGAGGAACGACCTTGTGCATGACTTTGTTCTCAGAGTGGGTCTGCTTGCCTTTTTGTCTCGCACCCGAATCACCTGTTGCGCCGATTTGTCTGCAATTTAGTGCATGCCCTTGACGGGTGGAATCGTCTATGCGTGAAAAGGCTGCAATTATCGACCTTTTGTGTCGACTTTTGGACGGACAGCTCAGCTGCGATGATAAGGATGGCCCGAGAGAATGGTCATGGCGCGGTAAATCTGCTCGGAGAGAAGAATGCGCGCGATCTGGTGTGGCCATGTCATGGCGCCTAGTGCCAGCTTTGCATTGGCTGCACCAAGCAGTTGCTGGCCGTGTCCATCAGGTCCGCCAAGGCAGAAGGCCATGGCCGGTGTTCCCTGATTGCGTTCCCTGTCTATCAGCTTGGCAAAATCTTCGCTGGACATGTTCTTGCCATGCTCATCCAGCGCGACGATGAAGGTGCCTGTTGGCAAGGCGGTCAGAGTCTGCTCGGCTTCCTGCGCCTTGCGCTCGGCGGTCTTGCGGGCGCGGCTTTCAGTGAACTCAAGGATATCAGGACCATTGAGACCGAGATTCCTGCCAGCCTTCTGGGCCCGGTCCTGATAGCGCGCAACGAGATCCGTTTCGGGGCCAGCCTTTTGCCGCCCGATAGCGCTGATTAGTAGCTTCATCATCCTCTTTCCGGCTGGTCTCTGCGGGAAATCTGGCCGATTTGCGTATCGGTCAGACCGTCATATCAAGAGACCAGTCTGTCAGACGGGATTACAGATCTTCGTCTGCGTCCGCGGCCCACATCTTTTCGATGTTGTAGAACTCGCGTACTTCTGGACGGAAAATATGAACGATCACGTCGCCGGTGTCGATCAGCACCCAATCGCAATTGGGCAGACCTTCCACATTGGCGCTGCCAAAGCCATTGTCCTTGAGGTCTCTGAGGAGACGATCAGAAACGGCACCGACATGTCTGTGGGAACGACCGGATGTGATGACCATATAGTCGGCAAGTGCGGACTTGCCGCGCAGATCAATTGACAGAATATCTTCGGCCTTGGCTTCGTCAAGGCTCGAGAGGATGACTGCGAGCGCCTGTTCAGGATCCTTGCGACCCGAAACGAGACGGATGGGAGACGGACCTTCTGGCATGATCTCCATTTGTGCTGCGGTGGACAGGAATATACCTCTTGAATCAAACTGCAGACAGTTTCTCTCCCGTTCATCAGCCGATCAGGGTGGATGAACGGACATGGACAGGGCCAAGACTGATCTCGGATCGAATCTTCGCCCCATAAGAATAAGTCATGCTATGTGACATTTTCAAGGCTCTTGCGCGTTATGCGTGCCTTGGGCTTTCGTGCTTTGCCTTAGTGCGGTGGAAGATAATTCCGAGCGCGGACCATAAATGAAGGTCCAAACCGGACATTGCGCAGTCGCGAGTGTCGCTTCCTTGCGAGAAGGAAGCCGCGCCCATGCAAAATTCCGCGCTGCCAGTGCGTTAAGCGGTGAGAGACTGTAGCCGGGACGGTCTATAATGGCAACAGGGATTCTGTTGAAAATATTTTCCCAGCGTTGCCATTTGTGAAACTGCTTAAGATTGTCCGCCCCCATCAACCAGACCAGATGCGCCCCTTTTGATCGTGTGCCTAGCCGGTCCAGTGTTTCTGCGGTGAAATGCGTGCCTGCCTTGGCCTCAACCCCGGTGATATCGATGCGGGGGTGATCCATGAGGCGTGCTGTGTCAGTCAGTCTTGTTTTAAGGGATGGCAGTTCCCTTATATCTTTCAGCGGGTTGCCCGGTGTGACCAGGCACCAGATACGATCCAGCTGCAGGCGTTTGAGCGCCGTGAGAGCCACGTGCCTGTGGCCCTCATGAGCTGGGTTGAAGCTGCCTCCGTAAAGGCCGATGCGCATGCCCGGCGCGACGAGCGGAAGATCATGAGGATAAATGCGGGATCGTGTCATCGCGTCAACCGACTGGAAAAGAGGGATGGGGCAAAGGGCCAAATCCGTGTGGATGAGATGTTGAAATCAGGGGCGTGTCTGCCCTGATCCATGCACTCGGTATTTGAAACTGGTCAATTGCTCCAGTCCAACCGGTCCGCGCGCATGCATGCGGCCTGTTGCAATGCCGATTTCTGCGCCCATGCCGAACTCGCCACCATCGGCAAATTGGGTGGACGCATTGTGCATAACGATGGCGCTGTCCACTTCCTTGAGGAACTTATCGGCGGCCACGGTATTCTCCGTGATGATGCTCTCGGTGTGGTGCGAACTATATTGAGCGATATGGTCGATGGCGGCATCGACACCGTCCACGATCTTTGCCGAGATGATGGCGTCGAGATATTCGGTTGACCAATCCTCATCGCTGGCGAGGTCTGCTGCCGGTAGAAGAGCCTTGATTTCATCGGTGCCGCGCACCACGCAGCCCGCCTCGCTGAGGGTTTGCAACACGTCCTTGCCGATGGTATTGGCAATGGAACGATCAATCAGCAAAGTCTCGGCGGCACCACAAATACCGGTGCGGCGCATCTTGGCATTAAGCGTAATGGCCTTTGCCTTTTCAGGCTCGGCTTCCTTGTCGATATAGATATGGCAAATGCCTTCCAGATGGGAAAAGACGGGTACCCGCGCTTCAGATTGCACACGCCCGACCAGCCCTTTGCCGCCGCGGGGAACGAGCACGTCGAGGTTGCCATCTAGCCCCTTGAGCATTTCGCCCACAGCAGCCCGGTCTATGGTGGGGACAATCTGGATGCAGTCTGCTGGCAGACCGGCGCTCTCAAGCCCTTTGGCCAGACAAGCATGGATGGCGCGGGAAGAATGATAGCTGTCAGAGCCACCGCGCAAAATAGATGCGTTGCCCGCTTTCAGACAGAGCGCTCCTGCATCTGCGGTGACATTGGGGCGGCTTTCATAAATGACGCCGATGACGCCGAGCGGGGTGCGTACACGCTCGATATGCAAACCGTTGGGGCGATCCCAACCGGTGATGATGGTGCCGACAGGGTCGGGTAGGGAGACAATGGCATCAAGGCCCGCAGCGATGGCTTCGATGCGGTCGGCGCTCAGCGTAAGACGATCGAGGAAAGCCTCGGTCATGCCATCTTCCTTGCCCTTGGCAATGTCTTTGGCATTGGCCTCCAGAATGGATTGGACATCAGCGCGCATGGCGACAGCTGCCTGACTGAGGGCTGCGTTCTTCTGCTCCGTCGGGGCATTGGCCAGATGGCGCGCTGCCTTGCGGGCCTTGGCCCCCAGCACGGTCATGATTTCGGTAACAGTCTCTGTCATATCATTCATGGCGAGTCCCCCTTCGGGAAAGTGACTTTATGTCTGCGGATATAGGCGTTTGGCGGATTTTCGGCAAGGTGTCTTGCCATACGCGCTCTCAGCTGTCTTTGGCTTTACGGGGTTGATGGTTGCGTTTCAACTACGATCGGCATGATCTGAATGGTCGATGTGGTCTGCATGGTCCACTCCGCTCAGGACCATATCGTCCCGATGGATCAGCTCCGCACGGCCATCATAGCCCAAAATGTCAGCGATCTGCGAAGATTTGCAGCCCTTGATCTGGTCGGCCTCTGATCGGTCATAGGCCACTAGGCCGCGTGCGATTTCAAGACCGGCAGAATCGAGAATGATCAGCGCATCGCCCTTGGCGAAATCGCCTTCCAGATGAGTAACCCCGGCAGGAAGCAGGCTTTTGCCACACATCAGCGCATGCACCGCGCCTTCATCGAGCGTTATGGTGCCGTGGGGCTCCAGATTGCCGTTAATCCAGCGCTTGCGCTGGGTGATCGGGTTGGATTTGGGCTCGAACCAGCTGTGCTTGGCACCATTCATGATGGCTTTGAGCGGGTTATAGTCGCTGCCATTGGCAATGATCATGGCGGTGCCGGCATTCACGGCAATCTTGGCGGCTGCGATTTTTGTGGTCATGCCACCTTTGGCGAGGGCCGAGCCAGCGCTCCCTGCCATCGCTTCAATCTCCGGCGTGATATGTTCGATCACCGGAATATGTTGCGCGTCAGGGTCTTGGGCAGGCGGGGCGGTATAGAGACCATCGATGTCTGAGAGCAGAATAAGGCAGTCAGCACTGATCATGGTGGCGACACGGGCGGCAAGGCGATCATTATCGCCGAACTTGATCTCCGTGGTGGCGACCGTGTCATTCTCGTTGATGATCGGCACAGCGCCCAGCTTGAGCATGGTCGCCAGCGTTGCGCGGGCGTTGAGATAGCGACGGCGCTCTTCGGTGTCACTCAGGGTTAGCAAGACCTGCCCCGTTGTCAGATCGACCTTGTGCAGGGCGTCCGCATAGGCTTCGCCCAGAGCAATCTGGCCAATGGCGGCCGCAGCCTGACTTTCATGCAGCCTCAACTTGCCCTTTGGCAAGGCGACCTTGCGTCGCCCAAGCGCGATGGCGCCAGACGAAACAATAATGATTTCCTTGCCCTGCTCATACAGCATGGCGATGTCATCGATCAGGGTTTGCAGCCAGGCGGCGCGCAGGCGGCCGGTTTTTTCGTCTACAAGAGTTGCCGATCCGATTTTGACGACAATTCTCTTTTGATCCTCGAGTCTCACTTGGAAGTCCGTCTCTTAAAGGCCCGAGAGGTCAGGCCGACGTTGTTGGTAACTTTGTCCAAGCCGTCGGGCGTCTGCATCCACTCCACGACGGCTATTAAAGGCGTTTGGCCTTCACGGTCGCCAAGGTGCCGGCTCCTGATCTGCCAGTTGCTCGCGCGTATTTTCAGAATCGATCTTTTCCAGAAGGGCGCGCAGGATCGTGTCCATGTTGGTTTTGGCAACTGCGGAAATGGCGTGCGGACGAATGCCATAGGCGGCTTCGAACGCGCTCACTTTTTCAGCAATGTCTTCTTCGGTCAAGGAGTCGACCTTGGTCAATGCAACGATTTCGTCCTTTTCACCCAGACCTTCATCATAGGCTTCCAGTTCCCCACGGATGACGCGATAGGCATCGAGATAATCCTCCTGAGTGGCATCAACCAGATGCAGCAGAACGCGGCAGCGCTCCACATGACCAAGGAAGCGGTCGCCGATGCCAAGCCCTTCATGGGCGCCTTCAATCAGCCCGGGAATGTCGGCCACGACAAATTCGCGCGTATCGATGCCCACCACGCCCAGATTGGGGTGTAGGGTGGTGAATGGATAGTCGGCGACTTTTGGTTTGGCCGAGGAAACCGACGACAGGAAGGTGGATTTGCCAGCGTTGGGCAGGCCCACGAGGCCAGCGTCGGCAATCAGCTTCAAACGCAGCCAGATATAGGCTTCTTCGCCTTCAAGGCCCGGATTGGCATGGCGTGGCGCCTGATTGGTGGCCGATTTGAAATGGGTGTTGCCAAAGCCACCGTTGCCGCCCTTGGCAAGGGTGTATGTTTGGCCCTCTTCGGTCATGTCGGCGATGATGGTTTCGTTGTCTTCATCCAGAATCTGGGTTCCGACCGGTACGCGCAACACGACGTCTTTGCCTTTGCGCCCATTGCGGTTGCGTCCCATGCCGTGCATGCCGGTTTCAGCTTTGAAATGCTGCTTGAAGCGATAGTCGATGAGCGTGTTGAGACCGTTGACGCATTCAACGATTACGTCACCGCCCTTGCCTCCATCTCCACCATCGGGGCCACCCAATGCGACATATTTTTCACGGCGGAAGGAAATACAGCCAGCTCCGCCATCTCCGGAGCGAACATAAACCTTTGCCTGATCGAGAAATTTCATTATTTGGCCTCGTTGTGTCGTTGAGCTTTCGGGCTCACGCTTGATGTCCAGCCGAATTCGGACCGGATCTTTTCTATCTGTTTTGCCGCGTCTTTGTCTTACGGGCCATGTGCCCGGACATGGTGCTCTGGCCGATTGCGAAGGAGTGGTTGCTCCAAACGCGGGCTTTGCGCGGTTTCATTGTTACAGCCTATACCCCAGCATGGGGTTCCAAGCCAATAGCCAATCGTTGTAGCGAAGGGCCGCACCCGTGCTTTTGTGGGGTGCGGCCCGTTTTGACCTTACGAAAGGGGCGTGTCTTGTCAGGCACAGCCCATCTGCTGGAATCGTTCGGAGGTTAGCTGCATGATGATTTCGGGTACTTTCTCGCCACGAGCGACGCTGTATCCGGTATCACGGCGGACTTCTTCAAAGCCCAGATTGCGCAGGAGATTGATCGAACGCGGGTTGTCTTCAAAAGCTGCCGCGCACATCTTTTCCGTCGGTTCGAGTGGTAGATACCAGTCGAGCAGACGGCGCACGGCCTCTTGCATGAAACCTTTGCCCCAATAGGCGGTCGCAAGCCAATAGCCTATGGTTGGCGCAAAGATTCCGACGTCCCGTTCCGTGGATGCCTTGATACCGACAACTCCCATCAGGGCATCGTTTCTGGTGATGGCCATGTTGATTCCGGCGACCCCTTTATCCTGCTTTTCCAGCCAATCATTGGCGGCATTTTCAGGATAGGGGTGGGGCACCACAGCCAGATATTTCGAAACCTCGATATCCTGACAATATTTTGCAAGGTCTGGTGCATCGCTTGGGCGCAGAGGGCGCAAGACAAGCCGGTCACTCGCCAGATCAGGGATTCTCATCATGCCGCTCCTTTCAGGCTATAGGTTTTTTGCCCGCTGTTGGGGCCGAAGGACCACGCGTTTGTCTGGCCCATGCCGGACCAGTTCCGCAGGGCGTACCAGACACCTCTGTCGAGGCGATAGCGGTCGATAGGGATCATGCCGTTATAGTGCTGGGAATGCGCCATACCGGTGCCGCTATATTGAAAGCCGCATTTCTCGACAACGCGCCGGGAACTGCCGCATGAAACCCTGCATTGCGCCACCAGCGCTTCGAGGGTTGGTTGATTGATGTTCGGGCTCGAAAATGCAAAGTCTGCCACTGCCTGAATGGCTCGTGTGGCATATCCGTGCTGCCATTGGTCGCGGTCGATGATCACGCTGATTTCGGCCTGCTTTCGGTTCTCTTCGAGAAGCAGGCAAATCACGCCGATCATGGCGCCTTTCATATCGGTAATGATGAAAGGGAATTCCGTCGGGTCTGTCTTTTCCGTCTGATTGAGGAACCAGGATTCCGCCCCTTTGGCGGAAATCGGCAGCCAGTTGCTGCATAGGTTCTTGGTCATGGCCGGAATATTTGCCAGAGCGACCAGCACTTCCAGATCTGTGCGAGCTGGGTGGCGCAACAGGAAAGGTTTGCTTTCCGAACCCTCTCTACAGTCAGGTTCGGTCTGCTGTAAGCTTTCGTCTATTTCCAACATTTTGTCCCTCCTAAGGGCTTGGGTCAGGTCAAAAGAAAAAGGGAAGATGGTGTCCCATCTTCCCTTTAAATCTTTTGCCTCTTTAGCCCTTTTCAGGAGGGAGGCTTTTCGATTTGCCGGGGTCTGGGACACCGGCAAATCGTATTATGTTCATGCCAGTGTTATTCAGCCGCTTCCGCCATCGGGTTCACGGACACGTAAGTTCGGCCATTAGACTTGGTCTTGAACTCTACGTTGCCTTCGGTGGTCGCAAAAATGGTGTGATCTTTGCCCATACCGACATTGTTGCCCGGATGCCACTTGGTGCCGCGCTGACGAATAATAATGTTGCCTGCGATGACAAGTTCACCGCCAAACTTTTTCACGCCCAGACGACGGCCGGCTGTATCGCGACCGTTACGGGATGAACCACCTGCTTTTTTATGTGCCATTTTGGTGTCTCCTGGTCTCTATCTTATTTCTCGGCTGCAAGAGCAGCGGCCTGCTCGATCCAGTTATCACGTTCGAAGCGGCCTTTTGCACTCAGGGCTTCTTCGGCTTTATCAATGTCTTCAGCAGTGAAGGCAGCAATCTGAGCGTATGTGGTGATGCCCAGATCATTCAGCTTGCCTTCCATGACCTTGCCGAGACCTTTCAGTTTCTTCAGGTCGTCTTTTTCGCCATCTGCTGCAGCGGCAACCGGAGCAGCTGCTGCCGGTGCGGCTTCAGCTTTGGCTGGGGTTGCTTTCTTGGCTGCTTTCGCAGGAGCTTTACCGCCGGTCAGGATCTCCGAGATCTTGACTGTGGTGAAATACTGGCGATGGCCATTGCGGCGACGCGAGTTCTGACGACGACGTTTCTTGAAGATGATGATCTTGCGGCCACGGCCCTGATCAACAATCTCAGCTGCTACGGAAGCGCCATCAACCAGAGGAGCGCCAACTTCAGCTTCGCCTTCGCCGCCAACCAGCAGAACGCTGTCAAAAACAACGGTTTCGCCAGCTTCGCCTTCGAGCTTTTCGACCTTGATTACATCTTCGGGGGAAACAGTGTACTGCTTACCACCGGTTTTGATGACTGCGAACATTTTTTTCTCCGTTCAGTCCAGGCTCCGGGATTTTTCAATCGGCGGGTCTGTCTTTTTTCAGTCAGTTAACAGGAAGCTTGTTTGGCTAATAAAATCAAAGATTTGTTGATTTAAAATCAGACAAGCAAAAGGGCGCGGATTCGCGTCCACGCCTTGAGTTCTCGGGCAATATACTTGGAAAGGCATCAGAGTCAAGAAAAAGCTGCGGTTTTGCCTGTCATTGGGGGAGTTTCAATGCGGCCTTGAAGGTCGATAAACCGGATACCACATGGTTGGACATATTATATAGGATGTTTGGAAAGGAATGCTTTGTCATGACAGAAGGATTGTCGATGTATGCCAGCTACGGTGGGGCGCTGGGGGCGGTTTACGCCTTGTTGGTGATGGTCTTTGTGCAGTCGCTGGTCGCGGCCGTGGCGCATCGGGCGCAGAAGTCTTACGTGCCCGGCATCGTCGATGAGTCATTAGGGCCTGAATCCTTCGTTTTCAGAAGCCACCGTACTTTCATGAATTCGATCGAGAATGTGCCTTTCATGATTGGCCTTGTCATCCTAGCGGCGATGACAGGCTTTGATGCCTTTTGGCTGGCGCTGCTAAGTTGGGCCTATGTGGGCGGTCGGCTGGCGCACATGATTACCTATTATCTCGTAGGGACACGCAAGAATCCCAGTTTGCGCAGTTACTTCTTCATTTTCGCTTTTCTGGCCCAGCTTGTTCTCATGGTGATGCTGGGGCTCTCCTGGCTTTAAGTCGGGCCATCTTGGGTAGCCTGATAGGGACAAATCTCAGGGAAACGCAAAGGCCTTCTGCTATCCATCAAAGGTCTCTTGTGCGTGAGTGGGGATTTTTTCGTTTGGAGTCTTGAGCTTGGCTGAATGGATGTGTATGGTCCGGCCACCTTTTTGAGCCATATTGGACCACACAATGCTCGAAAAGTGTTGCGGAGAGGTGCCGGAGTGGTCGAACGGGGCGGTCTCGAAAACCGTTGATCGCGCAAGCGTTCCGAGGGTTCGAATCCCTCTCTCTCCGCCATTAACTGTTGCCCGTTTGCTTCCCTATACAATCTTGCCTTTACGCACTGCTTGCTACAAGATTTGACACAGAGTTTGTTTCAAAATGAGCCTTGCTATGCAGATGGCAAAGCTTGGCAAGGACATCGATTTTTATTGTGGTCAATATCGCGCAAGGGTAACCGTGCCGGAGCGGTTAAGGTCTCTCTTGCCCTATGTAGGCAGCAATCATTTTACAGTCAGATCAAGGTATATGAACACCCCGTCCGTAGGCTGCGCGGGCTAGCCGGAGCGCAGGAAGCGCTCTATGCTTCGCCCTTTTGCTGTTCGACAACAGCTTTTAGTGAAGTCGCTTTGACGAGGATGATCTTGCGGATAAATGCCGCCAGGAACAGAGCCGTCATAATGAGGATGATGGTTGGGGCAGGGGCACTATCAAGGAAGAAGCTCAAATAGGTGCCTGCAAGCATTGATGCCATACAAACAGCAACTGACACCCAAAGCATTGTACTGAACTTGCGAACCAGCAGAAAGGCGATGGCCCCCGGTGCGATGAGCAGGCCAACGGCCAGAATGAGGCCGGCGGCTGAAAGCGTCGCCACGATGGTGAGTGAGAGCAGGGTCAGCAAGCCATAATGTAACAGACTGACCGAGAGCCCTGAAACCCGGGCCTGTGCCGGATCGAAACTGTGGAGCAACAGGTCTTTCCACTTGAGGAGCAGACTGGCTGCAACAATTGCAGAAATGACTCCGGCATTGAGCAATTCGCTGTTATCGACGCCGAGCATATTGCCGAATAGAACATGATCGAGATGCACGTTTGTGTGGATTGAAACATAAAGAACGATACCCACTGCAAACATGCCCGAGAAGACAACGCCCATGACTGTGTCGCGCTTGATGCGGCTGTTGGCGGACAGATAGCCGGTCGAGAGCGCGCAGACCATACCGGCCGCAAAAGCGCCAATCAGGAGCGGAAAGCTGAAGATATAGGCCAGAACGATGCCGGGCAGAATGGCATGGCTGACGGAATCGCCCATTAGGGCCCATCCCTTGAGCACCAGAAAGCAGGAAAGGAGCGCCGTCGGCACGGAAACAATGATCGCAATCAGGAAGGCATTCTGCATGAAGCCGAACTGGAAGGGGAGGAGCAGGGTATCAAGGGGCATGTCACGCGTCTTTCCGCTCTGCAGCCAGTGGTTCATCATACCTTGCAACGGCCTTTCTGGCCTTGCGTTTGGCTGCCAGCAATCCATGTTTTGGCGCCAGCAGAAAAGCGATCAGGAAAAGCAGCGTTTGCAGGGTAACGATCACACCACCAGTGGCGCCATCCAGAAAATAGCTGATATAGGCACCGAAAAATCCGGTCAGGGCTCCAATGATGATTGCGGTGATGATAAGCCGAGGGAAACGTTCGCAGAACAGATAGGCCGTTGCGCCGGGGGTGACGACCATTGCGATCACAAGGAAAGCTCCCACCGTCTGCATCGCCGCTACCACCGAGGCCGAAAGCAGCACAAAGAAGATCGCCTTGAGCAATGGCGGATTGAGGCCGATGGTGCGGGCGTGGCTTTCATCAAAGAAGGTGACCATCAGGTCTTTCCATTTGGCCGTCAGGATGATGAGCGAAATGATACCGATGAGCGCGAGCTGCAGGGTATCTTCTGGTGTGATGGCGAGAATGTTGCCCATGGTGATGGTCTGAATGCTGATGGACATCGGGTTGATGGACACCATGAACAGACCGAGCCCGAAGAAGGACGTAAAAATCAGTCCGATGATGACATCGATTTTGAGCCCTGAGCGTTCTGACAGAAAAAGCATGCTGCCTGCCGCAAGGCCACCTGCAATGAAGGCTCCAAGCGCAAAGGGCAGCCCGAGCATATAGGCGCCTGCCACACCGGGGACCACCGAATGGGACAGGGCGTCCCCGATCAGCGACCAGCCCTTGAGCATGAGAAAGGCCGACAAGAAGGCACAGACACACCCCACAAGGGCCGAAACCCACATGGCGTTTGTCATATAGCCATAGCCAAAGGGCTCGAGAAGGAACTCCATCATTGCTCCTCCTCACTTATCATTGTTTTCTGGCCATATTGCACAAAGGGTCGTTCGTCATCAGAAAGAATGGTAACCTCTCGCCCGTCCTTATCTTCATGCAAGTTTTGGCCCCCCAATGTGAAATGGCGTAGCACGCCACCAAAGGCTTGTTCCAAGTTCGTGCGGGTGAACGTGGTCTCGGTCGGGCCATAGCCCAGCACCGTGCCTTTGACCAACACGGTTCGGTCGCAGAATTCAGGCACCGAGCCCAGATTGTGAGTTGATACCAGCATCACGCGTCCTTCTTCGCGCAAGGAGCGCAACAGGGCAATGATCTGGTCTTCCGTTTTGACATCAACGCCGGTAAAGGGCTCGTCGAGCAGGATGACCATGCCATTCTGCGCCAGTGCTCTAGCCAGAAACACGCGCTTGCGCTGCCCGCCCGAGAGCTCGCCGATCTGTCGCTTGCGAAAGTCCTGCATATTGACCCGATCAAGTGCTTCATTCACCGCGTCATGATCTGCCTTTTTGGGGCGGCGCAGAAAGCCCATATGGCCATAGCGCCCCATCATCACAACATCTTCCACCAATACGGGGAAGGCCCAGTCTACCTCTTCAGCCTGCGGCACATAGGCAACAAGATTGCGCTTCAACGCCTGCTTGATGGGAAGCCCCCAAAGGGAAATCGTGCCCGCAGCCACCGGCACAAAGCCCATGATGGCTTTGAATAAGGTGGATTTTCCCGATCCATTCACCCCCACCAGCGCTGTGATGGTGCCCGTCGGCGTTTCAAAGGATGCATCATGCAGCGCGGTGTGTCCGTTGCGATAGGTTACCGTGACACCGTGAGCCGAAATGCCGCCCCCCTCAAGAGGGGCTGATGTGCCGGGGAGCTGGTTGTCAAAAGTCATGTCAGTCCAGAAGTCCTTTGGCAACGGTGCTCGATGTGACGCGGAGCAGATCGAGATAGGTTGGCACGGGCCCTCCGGCTTCGCTTAATGAATCGACATAAAGCTCTCCGCCATAGCGACTGCCGGTTTCGCGCGCCACCTGTTTGGCAGGCGATGTGTTCACCGTGCTCTCGCAGAAGACAACCGGAATGTGGTTCTGTTTCACCCCATCAATGACTTTCTTGACCTGCTTCGGGGTGCCGATCTGATCGGCGTTCATGGGCCAGAGATAGAGTTCTTTCATGCGGAAGTCGCGGGCGAGATAGCTGAAAGCTCCTTCGCAGGTTACAAGCCATCGTTTGTCTTCAGGAATCTTGGAGATCATGTCGCGTAAAGGCTCAAGCGTGCTGCGAAGCTCGTCTTTGTACGCTGCTGCGTTGCGGACATAGATCTCCGCGTTCTCTGGATCATGCTCAGCAAATGCCTCAAGGATATTGTCGATATAGATCAGTGCATTATCGAGCCCCATCCATGCATGCGGGTTTGGCTTTCCCTCATAGTCGCCTTCGGCAATGGAGATCGGCTTTATGCCTTTCGATAAGGTTGCCGAGGGGACCTCTCCCAGTTGGCCGACAAATTGTTCGAACCAGCGTTCCAGATTCAGGCCGTTCCAGAGAATGAGATCCGCGTTATGGGCGCGCACGATGTCTTGCGGTGTTGGCTCATAGCCGTGAATTTCTGCTCCGGGCTTGGTAATCGATACGACCTCAGCGGCATCTCCGGCGACATTTGAAGCCATGTCTGCCAGCACCGTGAAAGTGGTAACCACTTTCATTTTCTCCGCGGCATGAGCAAATGATGAGGCGGCGGTGCTCAATAGGGCCGATGCAAAGAAAGATAGGATTGCTGTTTTAAAATGCCGTTTTGAAAGGGGCATTGAGGGCTCCTGTCTCGAGATAGTCTGAATATTGCGAATGACTTGCAATTGCATTAGGGCATTATATTTTTGATATTTGCAAGTTTATAAGGCTCGGAGCAGGTGAAAAACTGGGGAAATGCGGGGAATATAGCCTTAGCTTTAAAATCGGAGACTTATTTCACTGTCAATTCTCCAAATGAAAAGGCCAACTCCCAAGAGCTGGCCTTCCAAAGCCTCAGACATAACTTTGGTTTTGAATTCTGGTAAATGTTTCTTCTGCTTCAACAGTCCCCTGATCCAATCCCATTGATTCAGGTGGTGTCATCCCTCCGTGCAAATTTATTGGCTCAGAATTTTTACATTGAACAGATCATCTGGCGCCGTAGCCATGAGTCTTGCAATCAAGTCCTGTTTGAAAGATTGATAGGCACTTTGTTCAGCGTCATCACCTTTGCGCGGCTGGAACCCTCGCACCATATTGCGAAATTCTTCTGTGAAATAGCCATCCACCGGCCATAGGGCAATCCGTTTTCCTTCATACTCGAATTCATAGTAGAAGCGTCCGATCAGAGCTTCTGGGGCCTGTTCGGGGAGCCCTTCCGTTTTTATCGTTATATTGTCAGCATTGCGTGTGCTGCCGCGAAGGACAAGCTCAATGATATCAGTGACTCCGGGGCCGGGGAAACCCACTTGCACCTTAAGTGCGTTTCTTTCGATCAAACCATCATTGGCCAATTCTGCAGAAGCCTTTTTGAGCATCTGAAACATAAGAGCCGTGGCGATGATCTGATCCGGTCCGGCATAGCGGATAAAATCCTCCCGCGTAAAAGAAAGAGGGCAATCGCCTTCTCTCAGATCCACTGTCGGTGCGTGACGTTCTCCAATGCCGTACGGATTTTTCATTTTGAGTGTTTTCCCATATCGCTGTTGACAAAATTTGAGTTTTTTATACAAGAATATCGATAAATAATATGAGTTAGGAACTCAAGATAAAATAATTCATTTCAACGCACTTGCGAAAGAGAGCCAATGGCAAAATCACAAGGACGTTTTCTGTTCGTCGACAATACTGCTGTAGGATTGGCTGCCCTTCCGCCCCGCTTGGATCGTCATCGGGTCGATGTTCTGCAGCAATATGAGATCGATCGTCTGAACTGGGCTGTCTATGACGCGGTCATTCTGACTATCCATGCAGATCAGATTCATCTGATGGAGTTGAAGGACAAGTTCGAAAGCTATCTGGCATGCGGTGGGACGGTCCTGTTCAACGGCCATGTGGTGCAGCCTTTCCTGCCAGAACTCACCCGCTTTCAGCCGCTGCCAAAGCGCGGAAGAAACGATCTTATCGTTCATCGCGAAGCGGATCATCCTGCGTTTGACGGCATCACTGGTGAGCTATTGTCATTCAGAAAAGGCGTATCTGGTTTTTATGGCCGCGGGATGAATCCACCTCCTGAGGGAGCCTTTGTCATCAACAGCATCGGTGCGGACCATTGGCCGCTTGACTGGATTGTCGAGCGCGAGGGCGGTGGGCGCATTTTCGTTCATGCTGGCAATGATATCTGGGGGTTTCTGATGATCGGCTCTCCGGGAAATCTGCCTTACGTTCAACGCTTCTTCGACTGGCTGAGCGAAAGCTCAAGCCTGAAAGATACGATCGTAGCTGTGTGACTGGCCCTTTGAGAAGGATTTTTCGATGATGACTATCGAGCAAGCCCCCCAGAAGAAATCCATCGCAGCGATTGATGGTGGATTCTCTTATCACCATCAATCCTTACGGTGTGAGCCGTTTGCGCACTTTTTCGATGAGGTCATCTATATCAGGGATGTTCCTCTTACCGATCTGACACAGTTCGGAACGCTCATCATTCCATGCAGAACGAACGCGTTTCATCTCGCTCCGCTATCGGAGCAGTTTCAAAGTTACATGAAAGCCGGAGGCAGGCTGGTCGTGATGGGGGAAACTTTCCCCGATCGGTGGTTGCCAAACATCAGTTTCACAGGGATGGAAACGAATTTCTGGTGGTGGCTTGAGAAAGGGGCCGATCTTGGTGTGCGGATCGTGGACACCAATCATCCCATGTCGGCCCATGTCACCAAGGAGGGCGCGACGTGGCATCTGCACGGAACATTGGATCCTCTGACTAAGAACCAGCAAAGCTTGATCGCTACGCAGAATGGCGAATGCCTGATGTTTGAAGATGTATCAAGTTACGCCCCCGGCACCCTGATCGTGACCACACTTGATCCATTCTATCATCATGGCTGTCATTTCATGCCTGCGACAACGGTATTTCTGGACAGGTTCCTCACCTGGCTTTCGGAAGGTTAGAAGCGGATCTGGACAAAGTGAATTAAATATGAGTATAAAACTCAAGAATAATTTAATCATTTGTCTCCAGAACCGATATTTCTTATGGCGATCCAACTTTTCCAGCGCCTCGTCCAGGCTGTGATCCTATTGTTTGTAATCTCTACCGTCGGGTTTGCCTTGCTACGGCTGCTTCCGGGAGATTTCGCAGAGGTGCTGCTCCTTGCCCAGATGGATGGAACCCTGCCGGACCCAGCCACTGTCGCGCAATTTGCGCAAGACAATGGCTTCAATGATCCTATGCCACTGCAATATTGGCACTGGCTGACAGATGCGCTGGGTGGTGACCTTGGGCAATCGTTCATTACAGGCGAGGCTGTTTCGAGCGACATGGCCCTTCGTATCAGCCGCTCGCTATTTCTTGGCGTCACATCACTGGCAACAGCATTGATACTAGCCATTCCAATCGGCTTTTTCTGCGCCACTCATACGGGTGGATGGATCGACAGAGCCCTGACCGCCTTGAGTGTGGTGGGCATGTCCATTCCCAATTTTTGGCTGGCGCTTTTGATGGCGTTGTTCTTCTCGCTTTTCCTCGATCTTTTGCCAAGTTCCGGCCATGGCACACTGGCACACGTGGTTCTTCCTGCGTTGGTTATCGCAACGTCGGTTACCGGTGTCATTGCGCGCTTTGTCCGCGCGCGCCTGCTTGACGAGCTGTCGCAGGATTATGTCCGCACAGCTAATGCCAAGGGAATGGGGCGGCTTCGCATTCTCTTGAGCCACGTGGTGCCGAACATCTTGCCATCAACGCTGACGCTGACCGGGCTACAGTTTGCCAAGATTTTCGATGGCATGATTGTGGTCGAAACTATTTTTGCTTGGCCCGGAATCGGCAGTCTGCTGGTTGAATCTCTGTTCAACAGAGACTATCCGCTCATCCAGATGTGCTTTCTTGTGATCGCATCCGGATATGTCGTTATCAATCTGGTGGTCGACTATCTGATCACGCTGATTGATCCCAGAGTGAGAGGAGCCATATAGATGCTCCGAAAAACTCCGGACAATCAATTGCGAGCCCGCTCTCATTGGAGACGAATGCCGCTAAAGGGGCTGGTGTTTCTTGTCGTGGTTCTCCTGTGTATCTGGATTCCATTTTTCGCTCCTTATGATCCCCAAGCGATTGATATTCTGAACAGACTTGCAAGCCCGTCACCCAGCCATTGGCTCGGGACTGATCAGATGGGACGAGACGTCTTTTCGCGCCTTCTGTATGGGGCTCGCATTACTGTTGGCAGCGCCTTGCTCGTCGTCCTGTTTGCGGGCGGCATCGGAACGCTCATCGGTGCTCTCTCCGGCTATCTGGGTGGTTTACTGGACAAGGTTGTCATGCGCCTGTGCGAAGGCATGTCAGTGCTCCCGGCGCTCGCAATCACCATGGTCATTGCAGGCGTTCTGGGGCTTGGTTTGTGGGCGGTCATTGTCGCGCTCATCTCGGTGCACTGGACCGAATATGCCCGACTGGTGCGCAACATGGTGATGGTGGAAAAGGCCAAGACTTACATCCAGGCAGCAGAAAGCCTGGGGGCCGGGCGCTTTCGGATCATCAGGCACCATCTATTGCCCAATATCGCCGGGCCGCTTCTTACCATTACGGCCTTTTCCATGTCATGGGCCATTCTCTCTTTTGCAGGCCTCAGCTTTCTTGGACTTGGCGTAGAGCCCGGCACGGCTGAATGGGGCCGTATGATTGCTGAATCCCGATCTCATCTGAGATCCCATCCCCACCTCGTTCTTGCCCCCGGGCTGGCCATCATGGCTCTCGTCATGGCGATCAATCTGTTCGGAGACGCCTTTGGCGACCGTCTGCGGGGGACACACACCAATCCACTCAAATCACGGAGATCTTGAATGAAACTCAGGTCATTGTTTAAAGGCGTGGCGACAGCTTTGCTTGCCGTTGCAGCATTGGCGACGCCTCTGTCGGCCAGTCACGCTGACGAGGGTGATAACACCCTCACTGTCGCGACCATGTGGGAAGCCTTGCCGCTTTCCATGAAACCACGCAGAAGCCGCTTCTTTAATGAGAGCGAGATCCTTGACACCCTGGTCAAACTCGACTTTGACATGAAGCTCATTCCCGGTCTCGCCACGTCCTGGAGAAGAGAGACGCCAACGAGCTGGCATTTCACGCTTCGTGAAGGTGTCAAATTCCATGATGGCACCGCCTTCAACGCTGCCGCTGCAAAATACTCGCTGGAACGCGTGATTGCTCTTCTGCCTTACGCTTCGGATCTCCTGAATATCAAGGAAATCGATGCCGTCTCGGATACAGAACTTGCAATCGAAACCAACGCACCTTTCGCAGCTTTGCCTAACCAATTGACCGATGCAATCACGGTTATCTATGCCCGTGCGTCCTTCGATGAAAAGGGCGCGTTTGTCAAACCGGTCGGCACTGGTCCGTGGAAGTTTGTCGACTATAAGAAGCAGGACCGGACCGTGGTCGAGCGGTTCGATGGCTATTGGGGAGACGCCCCCGCTCTGGACAAAATCATCTATCGCTACATTCCTGATCATAATGCGCGTGCCCTTGCGTTGGAGACTGGCGAAGTGGATTTTGTCGTACATCTGTTGCCATCCGATGTTCAAAGAATGGAAGCTGATGATAGTTTCAAGGTCTACAAGGCGCCCAGTGCAGGTCTTTATTATGGTGCCTTCAATGCAGGTGAGATGAGCCCGTTGAATGACAGCAAGCTCCGTCAGGCCGTGAACCTGCTTGTTGATCGTGATCTGTTGGTCAAGGGTGCTCTCGACAATATCGGCAAGCCTGCCTGGAAATTCTTCCCGGACGCATTTCCATGGTCTTCGGACAAGGTTTCCAGCTACAGATTTGATCCCGAGGCAGCTGCCACCTTGCTGACCGAAGCGGGCTATGAGAAGGTCGATGGCATTTGGTCCAAGAACGGAACGCCGCTTGAGTTGCGCATCGTCAGCTACTCCAGTCGCGCCGAAATGTCTGTGATTACCGAGACGATGGCTGCTTTGCTGGCACAAAATGGCATCAAGTCCAAGATCGAAATGTTCACTTGGGCAGGCATGCTCGATAAGGTCAAGCAGGGCGCCTATGATGTCTCAGTTGTCTTCTGGACCCCTGAAATGACTGGTCATCCGGATTTGCATCTGAAATCCCAATTCCACTCCAAAGCCGGCCTCAACTATCAGAACTGGGCCAATCCGGAGTTCGATGCGCTGGTGGATAAAGGGCGCGGTCTGGACGTGGGACCTGAAGCCAAGGACGTCTATATCAAGGCGCAGCAAATCCTGCAGGACGATGCACCGATCATCCCTCTCGTGCACAAGATCTATGTGGCGGCCTCAAACAACCGAATTGAGGGCTATAAGGTCCACCCTTCGGGCTTCTTCTACAATTTCAAAGCAGTCAGCAAGAAATAGCGAAACAAGCATAAGTTTGGCACACGGGCATTTTGTTCGTGTGCCAGTTTTTCTAACGCCGAAAATGGCCGGTAAGAGTTGTGTCTGATATATCCTGGCCTATCAGTCGTGGCCAGATGGCTCCATTGGCAAGTGCCCCTTGCACTCTGGCGGCATCTCGTCGAGGGTGGCCGAGAAGGCGATGCCCTGTCATTTCTTTTGTCATCAGTTGACCATAAGAATGGCGCGAAGAACTTGTATTTCAAACGGGCCAGTGTTCCACCTTCTGATCGCAGTATTTGAGTCTAAACAGCTCACCGAAGGTCTTCTCTCAGCGATATGCAAGCACATTCCCACTCTTATTTGAGTGCACAAATGGGCTTAAGGGAAAGTTCGGATCTTTAAACTTTCAAAGCTGATCAAATAGCTGAATATACAGATTATTTTTGATCGCTCATTTTCTGCTCATCGCACAGTGCGGCCAAAATTCATTCTATCTATGACTGAAGCAAAAAACAATTTTGTTGACATAATCATGGGCTTAGCCAATATTTACCTAAATATTTTTGAGTAAAAATGAACGCTGCAGCTCAAATCCACTCAAAGGAAGACATCTGAATGAAAGCCTCCAAGACCGGAATGCCCAAAAGGCGCAACGCTCGTAAGTCCGACCTCACGCGGTTCATCAACACATCGCTGGTGGATCTGGTCGCCAAACAGATCCGCTCAATGATTTTTGCCGGAGATTATCTGCCAGGAGAGAAGCTGGTTGTGAGGGAATTGTCGGAAGTGCTGGGTGTCAGCCATACGCCAGTCAAGGACGCGCTGAACCGTCTGGTCGCTGAAGAACTGGTCGAGGCAATTCCCAACAAGAGCATGGTGGTCAAGAGCTTCACCAACAACGAACTGGTCGAACGCTTGGGGGTGCGGCTGATGTGCGAGCTTTTTTATGCCGGAGAGATCATTCGCTCGGCCAAAGAGGACGACACATTGGTGTCTGATCTGGAAGCCTGTCTGACTGCCATGGAGGAGGCAATCTGCGACGATAGCAACATTGACTATGAAGCTTGGGTGTCGAACGAAACCCGCTTTCACCGCCGATACATGACCGCAGCAAAGAACCAGACTCTGGTGAGCGTCTATAATGGCCTCAACACCAACGAATTCACTTTCTTTGCGTATCTGCACAATGAACACAAGCCGCTGAAGCGGCCCATTTTCGAGAATAATCTGGTTGAACATCGAGCGATCATTGATGCCCTCAAGGCACTCGATCAAGCCAGATTTGTCAGAGCCATCGCATGGCATGTGTTGCACGCCTGCGAAGACTACAATGTCGATGAGGAGGCTCAACTTCGCATCGAACAAATCAAGAGGTTGGCAGAGTGCCACCTCGACGGATTGGGAGAACCGTCTCAAAAAATCTCCTGACTTTCTGCCCTGGATACGTCTCGACTGAGCCTGTTCCGTGCTTGCATGGTCAGGACCCCGCCTCGTACCCGAGACAGATTTGCGTTTAACCCTATGGAGGAAATCATGAAAAAAACAAATTGGGTGCTGACGTTGCTGGCCGGTGCTGCTTTCGCGGCAGTAGGAGGAATGATGGCTAGCACATCCGCTCTGGCAGCAGACCAGATCGTTCTACGTCTGGCTCATATCAACGCAAATACTGATCCGAAACAAAAAGATGCCGAGAAGTTCAAGGAACTTGTCGAGCAAAAGACCAATGGCCAGGTCAAGGTTGAAATCTATGGTGCTGGCGTGCTTGGCAATGTGCGCGAGATCATCGAAGGCTTGCAGTTGGGCACCAATGAAGTCGTTATTGAAGGCTTCGGTACACTGCCATCTTACACCGACCTTTCCTTGCTTGATCTTGTCCCCTTCATGTTCCGTGATCGGGCCCATTTTGATAAGGTCTGGGAAGGTGAACTTGGTGCAGATCTGCTCAAGGAAGCCGGTGATCAGGCTGGCATGAAGCTGTTTGGCCCGTCCTATCGCGGCGTTCGCGTGACCACGTCAACGAAGAAATTTACCGATGTAGAAGGCGTCAAGGGTCTCAAGATCCGCGTGCCGGCTGATGATATGAGCGTCAAGACATGGCAGGCTCTGGGGGCGACGCCAACCCCGATGGCCATGACAGAAGTGCTCACCGGTATTCAGCAGGGTACCGTGGAAGCACAGGAAAACCCTCCAATCCTTTCATACAATTTCGGTCTTGCTGACATCTGCAAATTCCTCATCAAAACGGACCATCGCTGGAGCGCAGACGTCTTCATGATGGACCAAAACTATTTTAACAGCCTGCCTGAAGATGTTCAGACTGCCATTGTGGAAGCCGGTAATGAGGCTGGCCACTACACCAGTGGTCTGATCACGGACAATGAAGACGGCTATCTGCAGAAATGGAAAGATGCAGGCGCGGAAATCGTCAAGCCTGAACTTGACGGCTTCCGGGAAGCAACAAAGGATGTCGTCAAGGACAACTTCCCACAATTGACGGAATGGGTCGAGAAGATCAAAGCCGTCCAATAATCAGCACTCGCTAGAGCCAAATGAATGACCAACGGGTGTCAGAGTTCCAAGCTGGCACCCGACGGGTCAGTCATGCCCAGCCTACCCCACTGCAGGGCGGCCCATGCCGCCAAGACCTGCGGAGAAAACCATGCGTATTTTAGAGTGGGTCTGTGGTGCGATCGAGAAAATCATCAATTTCATCATCATCGTGTGTCTCATGATGATGACTGTTGTGATCTTCTATCAGGTCGTACTGCGCTACGTCTTCAACAGCTCCAACATCTGGGCGGAAGAATTCGCCCGCTATGCCTTCATTTGGGTCGTCCTGCTAGGAGCGGCCAGTGCGCTCAGGCGCTTTCAGCACATCAGGATCGATTTCGTGGTCAACATGTTGCCAGAGCGAGGCCAGAAGCTGATCGGCTTCATCAACTATGTTCTGATTGTCGGTTTCCTCTTGACGCTGATCAAATATGGCATTGCCATTTCAATGAAAACCACGCACCAGATTTCAGCCGGACTGCATATTCCAATGTCCTTCATGTATCTGAGTATTCCGATTGGAGCAGCGCTGATGCTGCTGTTTACGATCCAGATCATTCTGAGAGATTACTTGCTGCCTTCTGATGCCAATTCACCAGCTCTGGAGGGGGAATAGCCATGGGTATCGGAACCGTTCTTCTCGTTGGCCTGATTGTGCTTGTGCTGATGGGCATGCCCGTCGCCTTTGCAATCGGCATTGCATCTATGGCTTCCATTCTCGTGGGGAACTATAATCTGATCGTTGTTCCCCAGAAGATCCTCGCAGGCATGGACTCCTTTCCCATGCTGGCAATCCCCTTCTTTGTGCTCGCTGGCAACCTGATGACGGGAGGTGGCATTACTGACCGTATTCTGAGTTTCACCAAGGCGACGATGGGATGGATGCGCGGCAGTCTGGGCATCGTCACGGTTATCGCCTCTGCGATTTTCGCAGCCATTTCCGGCTCAGGCACGGCTACGGTAACAGCCATCGGTGGCATCACCATTCCTGCCATGAAAAAGGAAGGCTACCCGCCTGAATTATCTGCGGCCATTGCTGCCAGTGCTTCCACCGTCGGCCCTCTTATCCCACCGAGCATCATTCTGATCGTTTATGGCAACTCGGTGCAGACATCCATTCGCGAGCTGTTCATGGCGGCAGTCATTCCTGGCGTCATGCTTGTTCTGGGGTTTCTGGGCTACACCTATTACAAGGCCCGCAGTCTTAATCTGCCTGTCGGCAAAAAATTGGACCATAAGGAAGTCTGCCGTGAAACGAAACGCAGCTTCTGGGCTCTGTTGATGCCGATTATCATTCTGGGTGGTATCTTTGGTGGTGTTTTTACCCCCACAGAAGCGGCGGCCGTCTCTGCGGTCTATGCCTTCATCATCGGCATCTTCGTCTATCGAAATCTGACGCTGAAGAGCATCAACCGGATCTTTTATGATAGCTGTATTGTTTCAACGATCATGCTGTTTCTGGTTGGTTGTTCCAAGACTTCCAGTTGGGTCCTGGCCATGGGACGTGTTCCTGAAGCCATCGCGTCCAATCTGCTTTCGGTGACCGACCAGCCCGTTTTGCTGCTACTGCTGCTCAACGTTTTCCTCCTGATTGTCGGCATGTTCATGGAAGCAAACGTGGCTGTTGTGATTTTCACTCCCATCCTGCTGCCCATTGCCATGGCCTGTGGCCTCAGCGTCGTCCAGTTTGGTGTCGTGATGTGCTTCAACCTTTGCCTTGGATTGATCACCCCGCCGGTTGGTCTATGCGCATTGCTTGGGAACAATATCGCTGAAGGGAGGCTGGAGCTTACCTTACGCTACTGTGCCAGCCTGTTCCTCGTCGGCGCCGTCATTCTGATGTGCACGACCTATATACCAGCCATGACCACCTGGCTGCCGAGCATTTTGAAATAAACAAGATATTGGACAACCGCCCAGCCGTCGGAACCACGCGCGAACCAATGGAAATCGCGCGCCGACAGCTGACGGGCGTCAAGGAATCCAAAATGGAAGCGTCTAAAACTCTGTCTGACTTCATCGCCCTGTGCCACAAGATATATGCCCACGATTTCGTGCCCGGATCAGGAGGCAATGCGAGTATTCGCCTTGGTGACAGGATCGTCATAACGCCCTCGGGGATCAGTCTTGGCAAACTTGAAGAAACGGACCTTGTGTCCATCGCCATGGATGGCTCGGTCATCGGCAAAGGGAAACCTTCAAAAGAGTGGCGAATGCACATGAATTGTTATGAACGTGCCGATGTCAATGCGGTCATTCATGTTCATAGCCCTTACGCTGTCGCCATTGCTTGCCTGAAGGAGCTCGACACCACCTGCGCCATGCCGGTCTATACGCCGGGCTATTCGGTGCGCGTGGGTGCGCTGCCCGTCGTGCCCTATTATCGTGCAGGTTCGACCGAGCTCGCCGACAGTATCATCGCCATCATGGCGCATCGCAATTCACTTCTGTTAGAAAATCATGGTCTGCTCACCGTCGGTGTAACCATGGATCAGGCCTTTAATCTGGTGGAGGAAGTCGAGGAGAACGCTCACTTGCACTTTACTCTAGGCGGGGCGGGTAAACCCCTGACCAGAGAACAGCAGGAAGATTTGACCGGCAAATACTGATCATCTGTGACAACCAAAACAACAGGAAAGAAAAATAAGATGGTCACGCAAATGAACCGCCCCATTGTGCTCGGTATCGATATTGGAACCACCGGAACCAAATGCAGCTTCTATGATCTGGAATGCAATCTCGTTGCAAGTGAATATCAGGAATATCCAATGATCCATCCCCGCGAGGGATGGGTTGAAGAAGACCCGAATGTCTGGTGGGCCAGCGTCGTCCGCAATGTCAAACTCTGCATCGATCGCGGGGATGTCGATCCTATTGAAGTGGCTGGTATTGGCGTCAGTTGCACCAATTCCTTTATTCCTCTCGACCGGGAAGGCAACAATCTTTACAACGCGATCCTTCAGCTTGATCAGCGCTCGGCAAGCGAAGTGAAATGGCTTGAAGACACCATCGGCCGGGACCGAATCTACGAAATTACCGGCAACCGCATTGCCAGGGGTACATTCGCCCTTCCAACCCTGCTTTGGTATCTAAAGAACCGCCCAGACATCATCGAGAAGACACACAAATTTGTCGTCCCCAGCGGCTTTATCATCAATAAACTGACCGGAGAATTCTCTATTAACACCTCTCGGATGGGGTTCACTCTTCTCTCCAACATTCGCACCGGTGAGTGGGACGAAGGGCTGGCTAGAGATACAGGTGTTCCAATCGATAAACTGCCCAAGCCCTACAATGCTTCGGACATTGTGGGGCATGTCACGTCGTGGGCTGCGGCGCAATGCGGGCTGAGAGAAGGCACGCCTGTTATCGCCGGCTCCATGGACACTGTATCGGCGGCAATCGGTGCAGGAGCGATCCTCCCCGGGGATACCTTCCTTGCCATAGGTACTTGTGGACGGGCCTGCTTTACCAGTGAAACCCCGCTTTTTGACGATCGATTGATGAATTGCCGACATGCTGTCGAAGGCCAGTGGTTGAGCGTGGAAGCAACCAACGCAGCGGGCGCATCCCTAAGATGGTTTCGCGACCAGTTCGGGGAGGCTCTTGAAAAGCGCTGTCATGAGGAAGGTTGTTCCATCTATGAGATGCTGGACAAGGTGGCCGAGGAAGCAGATGCCGGGTCCAATGGTGTTATCTATCTCCCCTACCTATCGGGCGAACGATGCCCGATCTGGGATCCCAATGCCCGCGGTGTCATGTTTGGCCTTAGCTTTGGCACAAGCTATGGAGACATGGTCCGCGCGATTATGGAAGGTGTGGCCTATTCCATTCGTCAGGGCATGAAGATTGTTCTCAAGCATAATGACAAACCCAAGACCCTGTCGCTTGGCGGCGGTATTGCCAACAGTCGCATCTGGTGTCAGATTTTTGCGGACATCCTCAATGAGCCGATTGTCCGATTGCGCGTTAGTGAGACCGAGACGCTGGGGGCTGCCATTCTGGCAGCAAAGGGAGTGGGTTTGATTGACACTCTGGACAAGATGACCGGATACACAACCCAGAACTGTGAAGTCGTCCAGCCGAACAACGAAGCCTCCAGCATTTATGACGACTATTTTGTCCTTTATGAAAAGCTCTATGACGATCTGAAGGACAATTTCGTTGCAGCACAAACAATAAAAGACCAACACGGCTAGAAGTTCTTGGTTCCAAGACGGTTCGAAGGGGGGCGGCTTTGTGAAAAAGAGCCGTCTCCCCTGTACTACCCGGTGGCTTGCTACCCTTATCCTTTGGACGGTTTTCTTTTCAAAGACAGTCTGCTTCGAACGGCATCAAGGCTATTGGCTTCTTGATGCCAAGCTCACTGTGTTTGACAGCTTCAGTCCTCAATCGTCCACATCGGATAAGGTTACCGCGTTGGTGACCTTTTCGCGTTGGGCCTGACGGGCGACCATCACACTCATGCCTGCCATGAGGGGAAGCCATTTTTTGTCCGAGACCGAGAGGACGAAATTGTCAAACACGATATTGCCCAGCGTGGCGTTCAGTTTTCTGGCTATGGTCCCGATCTGTTTGTCTGCAAGCTTGACCTGATAGTTGGAGCCGAACATGGCATTCATCTTGATTAGCTCAAGCTTGCCTTGTGATGTCTTTCCGGAAAAATAGGTATGGTGCAGAACAAGCCGTCTTTTGAGGCGACAGAATTTGCTGCCATCCAGATAAAGATCATAGGTGGTAAAGATGTGAAACAGGCGCTTGGTGAGCATGAAACGCTCCTGATCGCTGTCTGTTTCGTAGATGTGGAAGGTTTTGCACGGAAGCTGCGACGTGACGGTCAGTGCTGGAGTCAGATCTGCATCAAGCAGGTGGAAGTCCTGCCCGGTCCATTTGAATTCTTCGTTGAAGAGATAGATCTCTTCCTTGCTATCCATGCCCAGAGCGGAGTTGTCTGCCTTGCCTGAACTGAAGAAGCCCTGCAACCGGTCGATCAATGTGGGCAACAGGCAGGCCGAGCCGAAGGAATAGCGGATGATACCCTCTGTGCTCTTCGGGCGTTCGGGCTGTTTCAGGCGCCATGCATCTTCGCTAGCGGGTCGCAGTCTGGATGTCATCGTGCTGAAATTGACGCTGATGAAGATGCCCAGTACCGGCCTGATGAAGACATATTCTTCTTCCGGATTAGGCCCCAGAATGATGACATCCTTGCTGATCGTCGAGATTTTGCCGAACCAAGGCATGCCCCACGCGGTTTCCATGCCCTTGAAGGCGTCAAAGATCTCTTCAAGGCTTGCGCCACGCGTGTTGACGACCAGTTTCACGCTGTCATTAAACTTGTTGTAGAGCCCGGGGCTGAAAAATTGTAGCGCCACCAGAGCCAAAATGAAGAGCAACGTGCTTGCAATGATGGGCCATGTTGCCACATCTGCTTCACCGGGGCTGAACCCTTCGATCAGATAGTTGAGAGACAGAACAAAAAGCCCGATTGCGGCAATCAGGAAAATAGCTCTAACGAGCTGAATTTTAAAGTGAAGCATGGAGAAGATCCTGAAATTGTTGGCGCATAAAAGCTGTGGTTGGCGCCGATCTATCTCTATGCTTGTAGAGAGTCTGCTCTGAGACGTCTCTCCGTTATATTGCCGATGAGACATATGGATGCAGAGGGCCTATGCCGTTTGGCAAGGGCTTGAGGGCGTGTCTTTGGAATGCTCGTGAAAAAGGCCGCATGGTTGCGGCCTCTCACGTTTGCGGGCTTATTGGTGCAGGTGTTAGCCTTTGAGTGGTTCGGAGACCTTGAAGGACAGGTCTGCAAGGCCTTCGATTGCACATTGGATGTGATCTCCGATGGCAACGGGGCCAACGCCAGCAGGGGTGCCGGTGAAGATGATATCGCCAGCGGCCAGTTTGAACTGCTCTGACAGGTTGGCGATGACTTCGGGCACTTTCCAGATCAGATGATCAAGATCGCTTTCCTGTCTGGTTTCGCCATTCTGCTTGAGCCAGATTTTTTTCTTCTCCAGTGTGGGAACACTTTCGGCCGCGATGATTTCTGAAACGGGCGCCGAATGCTCGAAGGCTTTGGCGGCGATCCAGGGGCGGCCCTTCTTCTTTGCTTCGGCCTGCAGGTCGCGGCGGGTGAAATCCACGCCAACGCCATAGCCGAAAATCAATGCGTTGGCATCGCTGACAGCGATATTGGTCCCGCCTGCCTTGAGCGCGACGAACAATTCTACCTCGAAATGCACATCCTGACTGAGAGGCGGATAGGGGAAGTCTTTGCCAAACAGCAGGTTATCCGGGTTTTTCTGAAAGAAGAATGGAAATTCACGGTCCGGGTCATGGCCCATTTCAATGGCATGGTCGGCATAGTTCCGGCCAACACAATAGACACGCCGGACGGGAAAGCTCTTGTCTGATGTCTTGATGGGCAGGGAAGGAATGGCTGGCGCCGGAATCGCATAGTGGGGCTGAAGATCGCTGGTGCTCATGGTGGTGCCTGATAAAAAATTGGGAAAAAAATTGAAAGCTTCTTTGATTAAACACCATGAGGCGAGACACATCAACGCACTGATTGGCGCTTTTCAGGGCAAAGGTAAGACTGTATCTTCCAAAGTTCAATCACCCGAAGATGCATCTGTCTGCGCAGCGCACAACTCTGCAGAAAAGGGCAAGACCAGCGGGTTCATGGTGTCTGACCTCCAGGCGCAGACCAGCGTGACTGAGCTGGGCAACTCGGGCAGGGGGCGATAGCAGACACCGGCAACCGGTTCGTTGAGTACCCACGCAGGCACGATGCCAACTCCCAGTCCAGCCGCCACCAGCGTGACGACGCCAATGGTGTGAGACACCCGCTGGATCACATGGGGCAGGAAGCCTGCTTCGCGGCAATGTTGGTTGACGATATCCTGATAGCCGATGCCCCGGATTTCGGTGTAGCTGATAAATTTCTGATCCTTGAGGTCTTTGACCGTAAGGGTCGCGCGCCGGGCAAGCTCTGACTTGTCATGGACGACCGCGACAAAGCCTTCGCGATAGATCTGGCGGGTTTCCAACCCGCTGGCGACACGCGGCGGCCGCATCAAGGCGATGTCAATTTGACGTGAGGCCAACAGGTCCAGTTGCTCCTCAGTGGTGTGCAAATGCATGTCGAGTCGGGCCGATGGATATTTTTTGCTGAAGGCGGAGAGAGCGGCTGGCAAGACTGAATGGACTGCAGAGCCCATCGCGCCTATGCGCAGCACGCCTGAGCCTAGGCCACCAGCCATGCGGGTTTCATCAACGGCATTCGAAAGGGCAGTGACCAGAGCCTGCGCCTTGGTGGCAAAGACTTCTCCGGCCGGTGTCAACTGCACGCTGCGGGTGTTGCGGTCAAACAGGCGAACGCCGATTCGTTCCTCCAGTTGTCTGATCTGCTGACTGAGAGGCGCTTGGCTGATGCCCAGTATTTCTGCGGCGCGTCCGAAGTGCAGTTCGTCGGCCACTCGTAAGAAATACCGAAGGTGTCTGATTTCAATGCCTTGCATGATTAAGTCTCTAAACAGAATAATTATGCTGATTAATATATTGGACAACTTGATTTGTCAGTGTTTAATTTTTTGAAAAAACAAGAATTCACCAGACCAGAGTTAAAAAGATGGACCTTTTTCTACCTTTGCGGTGGCTCACTGCATCAATGCTGTCAATGGTTGTCGTGGTGACGCTGTTGCAGATTGTAATGCGCTATCTGTTCAATGCACCACTGATCTGGAGCGAAGAATTCGTTCGCTTCGTCACGGTATGGATGACATTCATCGGCGCAGTTGTTGTTTGCTATGATGGCCGGCATCTCAATGTCGATGTTTTTTTGCAAAAGGCTCCAGCCCCTATCAAGCGCGCCCTGCATTGGTTCAATGCAATTCTCTCTTTCGGTTTTCTGGCCATTCTCGGGTGGACCTCCATCACGCTGGTCAAGATCGACATGATGAATGAGCTTTCTGCGCTTCCCCTGACGCTGGGTCATTTGCGCCTTGCCGTGACCGTGGGCAGTTTTCTGATGATCGCAGCCATCCTGTTACGTGTCTTCTATAAGCGCGCGCCGGAATATTACGCTTCAAAATCTTCCCCCTCTCAATCCCCTTCGCAGGACATGGAGTAAGCCCTTGTTGACCGTATCCATTATTCTGCTGTTGCTGGTTCTGATTGCCTGTGGTTTGCCGCTCTTCTTCTCCATCGGTATTTCTTCGATGGTCTATTTCTACATGGCCGACATCAATCTTGCCCTGATGGGGCAAAGGATGAGTGGCGCCGTGGATTCCTTCCTCATTCTGGCCATTCCCTTCTTCTTTCTGGCCGGAGAACTGATGAATGCCTGCAAGTTGACGGATCGCATCATCAATCTTGCTCGCGCTTTTGTCGGCCATATCGATGGCGGTCTGGCTCAGGTCAATATTTTTGCCAGCCTGATTTTCTCGGGCATGTCCGGTTCTCCCACCGCTGATACCACGGCGCTCGGCTCGGTGCTTATCCCGGCTATGAAGCGCGAAGGCTATCCGGCACCATTCTCTGCAGCCGTTACGGTGGCCTCCTCGATGGTCGGTCCGATGGTGCCGCCTTCGGTGGCGCTGGTGATCTATGGTACTCTGGCTGATGTTTCTATCGGGCGCCTGCTTCTGGCTGGTATCCTGCCTGGTGTGGTGATCGTTGGCACGCAGATGGTCTTTACCTATTTCTACGCCCGTCACAAAAAGTTCCCCAAATATGAGCGGGCGTCGATGGAAGAGGCCTGCACCGCTGTCAAACAAGGCGGTGCAGCCTTGCTCTTCCCCATTATCATCGTGGGCGGCATTCTGGGGGGCATCTTTTCGCCAACTGAAGCAGCTGCAGTTGCCGTGCTCTATGCGCTCTGCCTTGGTTTCATTTACAAGAATGTCAGTCTTAAAGACATTACCGATGCGATCATCAAGACAGGGCTTGGCTCTGCGCGCATTCTGGCCATTATTTCGGTTGCCTCCACCTTCTCGTGGATCATGGTGCGCGAAGGAGTGCCTCTGGCCATTGCCAGCGCCATTTCTAACATCTCTGATGATCCGACCATTGTCTTCTTCCTCATCGTGGCGATGCTGCTGGTGGTTGGCCTGTTGATGGTCGCCTCATCTGCTGAGATTGTGCTGACCCCGATTTTGGTGCCCGTGATCCTGCAGTTCGGCATTGATCCGGTGCATTTCGGTGTGCTGATGGTCTTTACCCTCATCATTGGTGGGGCGACGCCGCCTGTTGGTGTGCTGATGTTCATTGCTCAGGACATTGCCGAGATCAGTCACGGCAAGATGGTCAAGGCGATGCTCCCCTACTATCTCCCCATTTTCATTGCAGTGGTGCTGCTGGTCATGTTCCCGCAAATCAGCCTCTTCCTGCCAAATCTCGTCTTCGGCTCTTAAAGTATGGAGAAACCAAAAATGACCAAGACCAAAAATCATCTCCTAGAGAATATGACTTTCGAAGAGTTCCGCACCTGGAGCGAAGAGGAAGAAAATCCTGTGGTTCTGATCCCGCTCGGCTCGCAGGAAATTCAGGGGCCGGTGGTGCCCATGGGCGATTTCATGTTGGCCCGCAAGATTGCCGAAGAGGTTGCCGAACGCTCCAATGCGGTGACGGCTCCGACCATGCCATTCGGCTATGCAGAATATTTCTGGTCTGTCCCGGGGGGGATTGCCCTGTCTGCGGACAGCTTCCGCGGCGTGCTGCGTGACATTCTGGACAATTTCCTGCGTCACGGTCACAAGCGACTGGTGATCCTTAATGGTCACTCCGGCAACTATTCCCTGATTGATCAGGTGATCCGTGCGGTCCGCCGCGAGACTGGCCTGATCATTCCTTGCATCAATCTGTGGCGCGCCATTCCGGATAGTGTCTGGACCGAAATCCATGGTGACTATGGCAAGAAGGCTTTCTCCCATGGCGGCGACCCGATCACGTCCGTTTACATGCACTATTTTCCTGAACTGACCCATCCGGAGAAGGCAAAGCTGCCAGACGCTCCGCTAGAAATGGCTGGAATGCCGGTGATGGGTCTGGGCGGCGCCAAGTTCAAGGATGTTGAAATCGGCATGCCCGTCAATGTGGATGACCGGTGCCCGGATGGCATCGTCAATGGCGACCCACGTCTCTCGTCTGCAGAGAAGGGTGAGAAATTTGCCGAATATCTCGTCGGCTTCTGCGCCGACTTTGTCGAACACTTCCGCAGTGTCGACCCCTCCGACCCCAAAAAATAAAATCCAACCTCCAGACAGGGATCCAAACGAAATGAAAACAGTATTGAAAGCAGTTGCATTTCTTGCGCTTCTCACCACCACGGCAAGTGCTGATGAAATCCGCTATGCCACATGGGCTAAGCAGGGCGAAGCTCAGTATGTCGGCGCTGAAGAATTCAAGCGTGTGGTTGAAGAAAAGACCGACCACACCGTTACGATTTTCCCGGGTGATCAGCTGGGCAAGCCAAAAGAGGTCTACACCCAGATGGCTCTGGGCACGACCCAGATTCTGGCCTCCGGTGACCCGGGTCTGAAGGAAATCGAATATCTTGCCCTGCCATATCTCATGAAGGGCATGAAAAACTATCAGGACGTTCTGAAGACCGATTTCGCTGAAGTCTGGAACGAAAAACTGATCAATGACCGCAAGGTCCGCATTCTCGGCTTTATGCCGCGTAGTCCCCGCCAGATCAGTGCCAACAAGCCAATCGAAACCATCGAGGATCTTGCTGGCCTGAAACTTCGTGCTCCCGAGCGCGATTATTATGTGAAGTCTCTCTCCGCACTTGGAGCCAGCCCGACCCCAATGGCTTTTGCCGAGGTTTACACCGCCTTGCAGACAGGCGTTGTTGACGGTCAGGAAAACCCCATCGAGACCATTTATGCTCAGAAATTCTATGAAGTGCAGAAGGGCGTTGCGATGCTCGACTATATCGTCAAGCCAGCCTACGTGACGATCTCTGCTCCTTTCTGGGATTCCCTGTCTGAAGCCGATCAGGCGGTTCTGATAGAAGCCAACGAAGCTTCTACCGCAGTCGTCGAAAAGCTTCTGCCTGAGCAGCAGGAAAAATATCTGCAGGTCATGAAAGATGCGGGTGTGACCATCACCTATCCGGAAAAAGGCCCTTTCATCGAAGCCACCCAGTCGGTGCGTGATGAGCTGGGCACAAAAGCCTGGGGCAAGGACGTTTACGAGCAGATCAAGGAAATTGGCGCTCAATAATCGTTCCTGACAATTTCGGGTGTCGCGAGGTCTTGCGGCACCCCGCCTTTTCGCGCCCAGATCTGACCGGCTCTTGCCGCTCCCGGCTTATGAAAGTCCGATTGACTGGTTCGCGTGCCTTTCCCTCACATTCGAAAGCTTGTCGGATGGCTCTGGCCGTTTTCGGCATAGCAATTGGAGTTGGACACTAGAGATGACTTGCCCTGCCGAAATCAGCACACAGATCGAAAAGCTCACGAGCCAGATCACGCCGGATCTGATCGCCATCCGCAGATGGATGCACGAAAATCCGGAGCTTGGCTTTGAAGAAGTGGAAACCTCCGGCATGATCCAGCATGAGTTGGATAAGATTGGTGTTTCCTGGAAAGGCGGTTTCGGTAAAACCGGTGTCTGTGCGACGATTGATGGCGGAGATGGTCCCTGCATTGCGCTTCGGGCCGATTTCGATGCCCTGCCTATCAATGAGACGGGCAATCCGGACTATAAGTCCAAGATTGCGGGAAAGATGCATGCCTGTGGTCATGACGCCCACACCGCGATCATTCTGGGTGTCGTGCGGGTTCTCTCCCAGATTGATGATCTTCCGGGCAAGGCCATGTTCGTGTTCCAGCCTGCTGAAGAAGGTCTGGGCGGCGCACGGGCGATGCTCGCAGATGGCCTGTTTGACTATTGCGATCCGGATATAATGCTCGGCTATCACAATTGGCCGCCGTTGCCCGCTGGCACCATTGGCTGGCATCCGGTGACGGCTTTTGCCTCTTCTGATCCCTTTGACATCGTCATCAAGGGTAAATCCGGCCATGGTGCGCATCCGCATATGGCAAAGGATCCAATTGTTGCTGCCGGTGCGTTGGTGTCCGGTTTGCAGAGCATTGTCAGTCGCGAAGTGGCGCCCCTCAGTGCTGCTGTCGTAACCGTGGGATCGATCCATGGGGGATCGGCCCGCAACCAGATCCCCGATGAAGTGACGTTGGAAGGCGCTGTGCGTACGCAATCTGAAGATGTGCGCCAGACCGTGAAAGGCGCCATCGGGCGCATCGTGGAAGGCATCGCGCTGCAATATGGCATGGAAGCAGAAGTCAAATTCCTGCAAGGCGTGCCTCCTGTGGTCAACACGCCGGATATTCTGGCTCATGTGGTGGGCGTCGCCCGTGATGCCCTTGGCTCGGACAAAGTGGTCGAGTTGCCACAGGGGTCCATGGGCAGTGAAGATTTTGCTGAATATTCCAGCCGCAAGCCAGCCGCGCATCTGCGCATCGGCTCGCAGCATAAGGAACTCAACACGATGCTTCACCGCAGTGATTTCGACCTTGATGAAGCCTGTATCCCAACCGCTGTGAAAGTGTTGAGCGAGGCCATCATCTCGCTGATGTTGGAGAGCAAGAAGGCCTAATCTAGCTTTTTGATGTGCGGTAGCTTGAAAGGGCTTCCGTCAGACTATCAAGCACGGCCGAGCGACTGGACGTTGGGCGACGCACAACGCCCAGTTTGCGATAGATGGGGGGATTCCCGAAGGGAAATGCCCCTAGTTCTGATGTCTTCATGCCATGCATGGCTACCTCTGGAACGACGGAAAATCCCAGCCCCGCTTCGACGCAGCCGACGATGGCTGGCATGGTGTTTACAGAGAATACCCGGCGAGGCTCAGCTCCCAGACGCGCCATTTCTGTGTCAATTTGACGCGCTAGCGGCACATGAATGCGATATCTGATGTAGGGAATCGAGCGCACGAGTTCCTCAAACGGGAGCTCTTTGGTGCCTGCCGGTACGAGAATCATTAAGGGCTCGCTGAGTACTTCCGTCCAGTTGAGGCCGCTTGGAACAGTCACCTGATCAGCAACAAGTGCAGCGTCCAGCTGGCCTGATGCAACTTCGCTCATCAACTGCTCCGACATGCCGATCCTGAGGCGAAAATTCAAATCTGGATAGGTCGTCCTCATCGTGGCCAGCGTTTTTGGTACGTAAGAATTGGCTGCCGTTCGCAAGGTGCCAAAAGCAAGTGTTCCCCTGACCTTAGAGCCACTTACCGACGCTTTGGTTTCGTTGACGATTTGTAGGATCGTGCGGGCAGAGCGCACCATTTCCCCGCCCTTTACCGTCAAAACTGGTGGTCGGCGGGAGCGATCGAACAGGTCCGTTTGCAGTTCGCTTTCAAGCGCTGCGATTTGCTGGCTGACAGCGGAGGCTGTCAGGTTGATAGCATGTGCTGCTGCGGCGAATCCACCATGCTGCACAACGGCCAAAAGGGTTTCGAGCTGTCGGGTGTCCATGGTTTAACGTTAGCATATCTTATTTTAATAGCAAGAATTATGCGCTTTGGTGGGGTGTTTCTTGTGTTAACGTTGTTGCGCAATCACAAACAAAAACGGATTTCCGTTATAAATTTTCCATTGGGAGTAGTCTCCATGAATTTACGTTCAGGCCTTGTGGGCCTCTTTGCCGCTGTTTCTCTTTTTGCCTCGCCGGTCGTTGCTGCTGATTATCCGGAGCGTCCGGTCGAATTCATCGTTCCATGGTCACCGGGTGGTGGGTCTGATACCCTGATGCGCCTCATCGCCAACAATATCGAACCGTTTCTCGGCGCTGAAATGCCGATCATCAACATGCCCGGTGTGGGCGGAACGGTTGGCTTGCGCGAAGCCTCACGCCGTGCAGCCGATGGCTACACCATTTCTCAGGTTCATGAAGGCCTACTGGTTGCCTCTCAGATCGGTCTGACAGAGCTCAAATGGAATGATTTCGAGCCTATCGCCCTGATGACTTCTTCTCCGCAATATTTGGTTGTCAATGGCAAGGCGCCCTACCAGACTTTTGAAGAATTCCTCGCCTATGCCAAGGAACATCCGGGTGAAATCACCATGGGTGTGACGCTGGGCGGTGTGCCGCATCTGCATGCTGCCATGATCGAGCAGGCCTTCGATCTCAAATTCTCTTATGTGGGCTATGAAGGCACCGGTCAGCGCATCCGCGCACTGGTTGGCGCCAACCTTGATGCTGCCATCGGCGACATCAGCTCTTCCAAGCAGTTTGTCGACAATGGCGATCTGACATTCCTCGCCGTCGGCTCCGCCAATCGGGTCAAGGCTGCTCCGGATGTACCAACCTTCAAGGAACTGGGCGCCGACATCGAGCTGAGTGTAACCCGCGGTATCGTGATGCCAAAAGGCGCACCGCAGGAAGCCCGCGACGGACTGGAAGCTGCGCTCAAGGCTCTGTCTGAAGACGAAACCTATGTGACCCAGACCAACAATGCCGGTGCGGAAGTCGATTTCCGCGGCCAGACTGCCTATACCGAATATCTTGGCAAGCTGGATAAAACCGTCACCAGTCTGGCAGAGGTTCTCGCACCGTGAGCCAGTCAGATCTTGACGAAGAACTGTCTCTTGAGGTGGGCGAGATCGCCCGCCTCTTGAGTTACATCCTGTTTCTTCTTGTTGCTGCCGGGATGTTCTTTGCTGCAGGGGATATTCCGACCTCTCGTTTCGAGAAGCTTGGGGCAGGGGCGTTTCCGCAATTTGTCTTTGCCGGCATCTTCCTCATCTGTGCGATCGCGATTGTGCTGACCGTCCCCAAAATTCCGGCTCGAGCCTATGGCCAGCTTTTTAATCAGGCCATTCTCTGGGCGCGCAAATGCTATCTGGTGTTTGTTTGTCTTGCTGCTCTTGGGGTCTATCTGGTAGCCATGCCATGGCTTGGGTTCAGCCTTGCCAGCCTGATTTTTCTCTTTGGCCTGCAAATGGCCCTGCTGCCTCGCTCGCTTAACACCATTTTTATTGCCGCGATTGTCGCGGTGGTCTTCTCCTATGGCTTGAACATGTTATTCGCCGACATTTTCACCGTTTTCCTGCCAAAGGGAGTGTTCTGATATGGATAGTTTCCTGATTGGCGCCTCGCAGATTTTTATGATCACAACGCTTGCCTATATGATCGCCGGATCCATCGCCGGTATTGTCGCAGCAGCCATTCCCGGCTTCACGGTGACCATGGCCATCGTGCTGACGCTGCCGCTCACCTTCACCATGGAGCCCCTGCAGGGCATTGCAGTGATGTTATCGGTTTATGTCGGTGGCTATACAGGCGGTCTCATTTCGGCAGCCCTGCTGGGCATTCCCGGCACGCCCTCATCGGTCGCCACGACTTTTGACGCCTTTCCCATGGCCCGTGGCGGCGAAGCGGGCCGCGCGCTTTCCATGGGGGTCTGGGCTTCCTTTTTCGGCACGGTCATTTCCACCATCGTGTTGATCGTTGCCGCGCCTCCTCTGGCCATGATTGCTGTCAAACTGGGCCCTTGGGAATATTTCTCTCTCATTGTCTTTGCTCTGACCATCGTTGCCAGCCTTGTGGGCGAATCCGTCATTCGCGGCTTGATCGCAGGGCTGATCGGTCTGGCCATGTCTACGGTTGGCAGTGATCCGATCTTGGGGCGTTCGCGCTTTGATTTCGGTCTTGAAACCCTTGAGACAGGCCTGCCATTTCTCGTCGTGCTGATAGGCATTTATGCTATCTCGCAGCTCGCCTCAGAAGTGGAAGACGCCAAAAGCGTAAAATCGGGCAGTAAACTGGTGACTGGCGCCATTGATTTCCAGACATGGAAAGTCATGCGTGAGGTTCTGACCCGCCCGGTCAACCTTATTCGGTCTTCGATCATCGGTGTGCTTATTGGCGCTCTTCCCGGTGCGGGGGGCTCCATCGCCAACCTTGTGGCCTATGATCAGGCCAAACGGTCGTCCAAAAATCCTGACGCTTTCGGCACAGGCACGCCGGACGGCATTGTTGCCTCAGAGGCTGGCAACTCGGCCACTGCCGGTGGCGGCCTTATACCGATGATCGGGCTTGGTATTCCCGGCTCGGCCGTTGATGCCATCCTGATGGCATCCTTGATGGTGCATGGCATCTCGGTCGGCCCGCGCCTCATCATGGATCACTCGGATCTGGTCTATGGCATGTTCATCGCCATGGCTGTTGCTTCCTTCATCATGTTGATCGTTGCCACCTTGTCCATGCGCCTTTTCCTGCGTGTGGCAGAAGTACCCAAATGGATCATCGTACCGGTGGTGATGATTTGTTGTGTGGTTGGCGCATTTGCGCTTAACAACCGGGTGTCTGATTTGTATCTGTTGGGCTGTATTGGCGTCTTCGGCTATGCCTTGCGGGCGCTCGGCTATTCTCTTGCCCCCTTGGTTCTGGGCGTCATTCTGGGCCCGATTGCCGAAACAAACCTGCGCAGGGCCTTGATGACCAACGAGGATCCAACCCTGTTTTTCACCCGTCCAATCAGTCTTTTGTTCTTGATCGCTGCGGTCGTTTCGATTGTCTGGGCCATCAGAGGACATATGAAGAAACGCAAGACAGAAGAAAGGCTCTTCGATGCTGCTGCGTCATGATCCCATTTATTCATCCCGCCGCTCACCGGTTCTTGCCGACAATGTCGTCGCAACATCGCAGCCTCTTGCCACGCAGGCAGGTCTGACGATTCTGCAAAAGGGAGGCAACGCCGTTGACGCGGCGATTGCTACGGCTGCAACCCTGACCGTTGTTGAACCCACGGGCAACGGCCTTGGGTCCGATGCCTTCTGCATCCTCTGGGATGGCAAGCAACTGCATGGCCTCAATGCATCTGGTCGGGCTCCCGCAGCCTGGAAGCCAGAGCGCTTTCCCAATGGCATGCCACAGCATGGTTGGGATAGTGTGACGGTTCCCGGTGCGATCAGTGCCTGGGTGGAGCTTTCGGCTCGCTTCGGCAAGCTCGATCTGGCCCAGGTTCTGGCGCCAGCCATCCGTTATGCGGAAGAAGGCTTTATTGTCTCTCCTGTCATTGGTGAACTGTGGGCGCGTGGCGCGGCAACGCTGAAAAGCCAGCCCGGTTTTGCAGATCATTTCATGCCCGGTGGGCGCGTGCCCAAGGCGGGCGAACGCTTCGTGAACAAGGCGGCTGCGAAGACCCTCAAAGCCATTGCCGAGACCCATGGCAAGGCCTTTTATGAAGGTGAGATTGCCGAGAAGATTGTTGCCTTTGCCAAGGCCAATGGCGGCGCAATGGCAATAGAAGATCTGGCCGAGCACGAGGCCGATTGGTGCGGCACCATCAGCCAAAGCTTTGATGATGTGGACTTGCACGAGATTCCGCCCAACGGACAGGGGATCGCCGCCTTGATGGCGCTGGGTATTCTTGAGAATACGTCCATCCGCGACCACGGTCCGGATGATCTGGCTGCTGTGCATCTTCAGCTTGAAGCCATCAAGCTGGCTTACAGCGATTTGCATCGCTTTGTGGCTGACCGTCGCTTCATGACCGAAGTGCCGGAAACGGCCTTGCTCGATCCAGATTATCTGAAGGCGCGGGCCGCCCTGATCAGCATGGATCAGGCTCAAAATCTCGGTCATGGTGCCCCCAAGCGCGGCGGCACGGTGTTGCTCAACACTGCCGATGCGTCCGGCATGATGGTCAGCTTCATCCAGTCCAACTATGCGGGCTTTGGCTCAGGCGTTGTTGTGCCCGAAACCGGGATTGCACTTCAGAATCGCGGCTTTGGCTTCGTTACGGAAGAGGGACATCCCAATTGTGTGGGGCCGAAAAAGCGCCCGTTCCATACGATCATCCCCGGCTTTGCCATGAAAAATGGGGCACCGCTAATGGCCTTTGGCATGATGGGTGGACCAATTCAGGCACAGGGCCATATGCAGCTCTTGCTCAGAACCCAGCTTTGGGATCAGGATGTGCAAACCGCCGCCGATGCACCGCGCTGGCGCATGATCGAGAATCTCGATGTGGCGTGCGAGCCGACCATGCCTGAAGCGCTTCTGGAAGGGCTTACGGATCTTGGTCATCGCATCCAGATTGAATCGCCCGACAATGCCTTCGGCTTTGGCGGGGCACAGCTAGTCCAGAAGCTGCCAGACGGGGGCTATGCTGCCGGGTCCGATCCTCGAAAGGATGGGCAGGCCGCAGGGTTCTAGGTGCTTGAAAGGTCCTTTGAGGCGAAATATAGAGCGTTCCTTTGTTGTTTGAAGCATGAAGGGGCGCTCAAGGCAGAAGTAATAAGAAGCAGACTGGCACGCGACCAGATCTTATAATCGGAGGAATCATGAATTTTCTCAAACGCATTGGTATCGACACCTATATGGTGCTGCTGATCGCGACAGTATGTCTTGGTTTGCTTATCCCGGCCCATGGTATCGCCATGGTCGGGCTTGGTCATGTGACTTTCTGGGCGGTGGCGCTGCTCTTTTTTCTCTATGGTGCCAAGCTTGATGCCAGCTCTGTCAAGGCGGGCCTGATGAACTGGCGTCTTCAGGGGCTTACCTTTCTGGCCACCTATCTGGTGATCCCTATTATCGGTCTGGCACTGGCGGCCATCTTTGGTCCGCTGCTTGGCGGTACGGTGACGCTGGGGCTGCTGTTTCTGGCGGTGCTGCCTTCCACGGTTCAGTCTTCCATTGCCTTCACCTCGATTGCCGGGGGGAATGTGCCTGCAGCCATTTGCGCGGCTTCCGTTTCAAACATGATCGGTGTGGCGTTGACGCCCGCGCTTGTGGCTCTGTTGATGCATCAGGGCAATGGCGGGGTGAGTTTTGATGCGGTGGTAAAGATCAGCACGCAAATCCTCTTGCCCTTCATTCTGGGCCAGCTGGCGCGGCCGCTTATCGGTGCTTTTATCGCCAAGCATAAATTCCTGACCATGATCGTGGATCGCGGGTCCATCTTGCTGATTGTCTACAAGGCGTTCAGTTCGGGCACGACCTCGGGCTTGTGGAGTGCAATTCCGATGACCAGTCTGGCGATGCTGTTTGTCGTCATCCTTATTTTTCTGGCTTTGACCATGGCAGCCATGGTGTTTGGCGGTCGGCTGTTCAAGCTTGATTATCCAGACCGGGCGGTGCTGTTCTATTGCGGTTCAACCAAGAGCCTTGCCAGCGGGTTGCCCATTGCCAGCGCGCTGTTTGCGGCTGACAGGGTTGGCGCCATCGTGCTGCCGATCATGATCTACCATATGAGCCAGTTGCTCGTTTGCGCCTATGTCTCGCAGAAGGCTGGCCGCGCGCAGTTGGCTGCGAATGGAGAAGGTGCTTTGGCCAATGGAACGGCCAAGTAAGACGTTTCACAGTCCATGCCGATAATATGAAAAGGGTGCCATACGGTTTTGTATGGCACCCTTTTTGTTTGATGATTTGATATGTGGCCGTGATCGGCTGGCATATGAAATCTAGCGCCGAGCGAGGGCCGTCCTAGATATCTTCACATCAGGCAATGACAGGCCGCCTACGCCTTTGGCGCTGTCCTCGTCTGTCTGCACAGATGTGTCGACGATGGTGATGACAGACATGCCGGGCACAAGTCGGTTGGAATTTTCCTGATTGCTATCAATGGAAATTCGGACAGGAACCCGCTGGGCTACCTTGGTGAAGTTGCCGGTGGCATTGTCTGATTTGAGCACGCTGAACTCAGACCCCGTCGCCGGAGAAAAGCGTTCCACATGGCCCGTGAAGCGCCTGTCATTCTGCGCATCCACGGTGAAGCTCACCGGCTGGCCAATGCGCATTTTTGCCAGCTGGGTCTCCTTGTAGTTGGCTACCACCCAGACCTCTTTGGGAACCAGATGGGTGGCGGCAGTGCCTGCCGTAACATATTGCCCTACATGGACGCCGATCGTGCCCAGAACCCCATCGCGCGGGGCGGTGATGCGCGTATGCTCAAGGTTGATTTCGGCCAACTCAACCTGCGCTTTGGCGCTGGCAACGGCAGCTGTTAAAGCATCGCGGTTGATGTGGGTGGTGCGCACGTGCTGCTGAGCCACAATGAGCGCGGCTTTCTGGGCATCAAGAGATGCCTGCGCCTGATTGAATGTGGCGCGATATTGATCAGCCTGGCTGGTGGCGGCAAATCCCTTTTCATGCAGTTTGCTGGTCCGGTTGAGATTAAGGCGGGCGATTTCTAGAGCGGCCTTGGTACTGGCCCGTTGAGCCTTGGCCTGATCGACCTGAGCCTTGGCGGTTTCTTCGTTGCTATCGGCATTTTGCAGGGTTACTTCGGCTTCCTGCAAGGCTGCCTTGGCTTGAGCTAACTGTTGGACATAGATGCGGTCATCTATGCGGATCAGTGTTTGCCCCTTGGTGACATGCTGATAATCCTGTACAGGCACAGCCACGATATATCCGGCCAGTTGCGGACTGATCGTTGTGACGCGCCCCTTGATATAGGCGTCCTCGGTGCGTTGCAGGTTCGTTGCGTTGAAGGGCGGCAACCCCCAGACATAGAGCACCACGAAGATGCCACACAGACCAAGGGCGATGGCCACATAGGTTGCGATGGTTCGTAGAAATTTGGGCATGATAAAAAGCAATCTTGTAATGGTCAGGCCGCAGTGGCAGCCATGGTTTGTTTTCTGGCCCGATGGAGCTGGATGAGGCGTTCCACACCAAGCAGGCAAAAGGTGAGAGCAGAGAGAAAGGCCATGAGCAAAAAGGCATCATTATACGCCAGCACATAAGCCTGACGGGATGCGGCACTGGCAAGCATGGCGACCCCTTGCGCACTGCGCTGGACCGGATCAGTGATCGCGGAAGCTACGCTGTGGCCATAAAGCTGGATGCGGTGCGCCACATCGGGGTCTGTCATGACCAGCGACTGGGTAATGGCGTGGGAATGGAATTTCTCTCTGATGATGACAAAGCTTCTGAAGAAGGCCGAGCCCATCATGGCGCCAATCTTCTGCGTCGTGATGAAAAGGCAGATGAAGGACATGATATAGTCAAAACCCTTGCGGAAGGCGGCAATCATGCCAAAGGACATGGCTGCTGGCATGAACAGGCCGCTGGCAAAGGCAATCAGGGCTTGCGAGACATACATCTGTTCCGGTCTCGTCTGAATTGTCAGATGACTGTTCATCCATGAGCCGATGCATAGAAGCAAAAGGGCAAACATCTTCAGATAGATCTGCTTGCCGATTTTCAGCACGAAGCAGCAAGTGATGCCAGCCGTAATGGAGACGGCGAAGATCATTGCGTAGAAGGGGATCAACTGATCGCCGACAACACCCATTTGCCTGAAGAACCCCACCGCACCGGTGGTCTGTTCCGAACAGATAATTCGATAGAGGAACAAGGCGACGATGAATTGCAGGATCTCCCGCGATGTCAGCCAGCGGATGTCGATAAAGGGCGTTTTGCGGTTGACCTCAACGGTAGCAAACAGGGTGGCAGCCAGAAGGCTGGTCACGACGATCCAGCCAAGCCAACGGGCCTCTGTCCACCAATAGGTCGTGCCGACCGTCCAGAGAATGCAAAAGCCGCCCATTGCGATGGCAAGCGCAGGAAAACTGATGAAATCGGCCTTCTCGATTACCTTGCGCCGGGCGGGAGATTGCAGGGGGCAGACATAGATCGCGGCAATAGCCATCAAGGTCAGTCCGAATTCCAGCATGAACAGGCCCTTAACGCCCCAGACATCGAGCAGATAAGGCGAAACCATGCCGGCCATTGGACGACCGAGGGTCACCATGGTGGCGCCAAGGCTGATGCCGATTGTCATTTTTCTGGCGGGCGGCAGGGTCTCCATCATGTAGATCATGGTTAGCGACGTGAGGGACGCGCCCGCAATGCCTGAGAAAAATTCCACTATGAGCGCCATTTGCAGAGTGTGTACCGTCAGTCCCAGAAGTGAGACCAGCAGATGCACGATGATGGCGATCTCGGCAAACTTGCGGATTCCATATTGCAGCCGGATCTTGAAAAGGAACAAGGTGAGGCTGACATTGGGTGCCAGATAGGCTGCCGTCAGCCAGGAAGCTTCCGCCGGAGTTGCGCCGATGGGGCCGGCAATCTGATAGAGATTGACCGATAGTGAGCTGAAGCCAAAGCCATAGGCGAGCCCGACTATCACGGCAACCAGCACATAGGCAGCCTTGACCGGCAAGGGGCGAGGGCCCAGCGGCATGCGTCTTGGCAGGTTGGCGATTTTAGGCCTTGGTGGTGGCGCGGTTGGGGCAGGGCTGGCTGTGCCCTTTTGAGAAGCCGTGGGCTGCTTCTCAACCAGCTTTGCTGATAGATTTGACATGTAGGCTCAGTCGCTTTTTTCGCCAACGCAGGCCGAGGCTGATTGCAATACGGAAATTGCGACCTCCAGATCCCTTGTTGGTATATCGCCAAATACCTCCTGGCGAATGGCCTCCCCAATTGATTTAACCAACTGGCCGCTTGCTTCTCCCTGCTCGGTCAGATGGATCTTCTTGACGCGTCTGTCTCGTTCATCTGGAAGCCTGCGGATCAGATCATGATCTTCCATTCTGTCGAGTAGCCGCACGACAGTGGCTTGTTCAAGCCCTAGTTGGCACGCCAGTTCCCGTTGGGTCATGTCTGGCGAGCGGACTAAAAGCATGAGGGCCCGGCCACGGGTGTAAGTTAGGCCATGAGCGGTGACGCGGGCATCGAACAGCGTTTTCAGCTTTCGGCTCAGCTTGGTCAGGGATTCCAGAAATTCTTTTGTCAGATGGTCTTCAAGATCATTCATGAGAAAATAGATAGTATGCTAACTATTAGTATGTCAATTATTTATTTTTGAGGGGTCTGTCGGAGTTTGGTCCTTTGGCAAGCCTGATGAGAGGGGATTTGGAGGGCATTGAAGCCGGCTGCCGCAATAGCGGGTAAAAGGTCATTCAGTTGTAACATTGGCGAAATATTCGAACGGAACTGGAGTTCGCGCTGCATCTGTCCTGCCGAATCGCGGTCGGTGCATGCAGGTTCCCTTGATATTAGGAAGTGATATGAACCAATCTCTGTCGGTGAAGAAACGCATTTCTCTGGTGGTCAATCCAGATGCCGTATTCTCTCAGGAAGGTTTGCTGGAGCATATATTCGGGCGCTTCTTTCGCGGCTTGGTCTATGCCCAGATCTGGGAAGACCCCGTTGCGGACATGACTGCGCTGCAGCTTGGCTCCGATGACGATATCGTTTGCATTGCTTCGGGTGGTTGCAATGTGATGTCCTATCTCTGCGCCCAGCCAACTTCAATCTCCGCGGTGGACCTCTCTCCTGCGCATGTGGCGCTCAACCGGCTCAAGCTCGCAGCTGCGCGTCACCTGCCAGATCAGGCGAGCTTCTATGACTTTTTCGGCCATGCGAACCGGCCTCACAACATCACGCATTTTGATCAATATCTTGCACCCCATCTTGACGCGGATACGCTGCGCTATTGGGACAAAGCCTCTCTTGTGGGCAAGCGCAAGAGCATGTTTCGCAAGGGACTATACAGACATGGGCTGTTGGGGCGCTTTATCGGGCTGGTTCATCTTGCAACGCGCATTGGTCGCGTGCGGTTTGAAAGTCTGTTGCAGGCCAAGACACTTGAGGAGCAGGCCTTGTTTTTCGAGCAGCAGATTGCGCCGCTCTTTGAAACAAGCTTTGTGAGATTTCTTGCCAGACGGCGTTCCTTGCTCTTTGGTCTTGGCATTCCGCCAGCGCAATATGACAAGCTCGCAGCAGATCGGGATGGCGATATCGTGTCGGTGCTGCGCGAAAGGACGCGAAAGCTCCTTTGCGATTTTCAAATCGGGGACAATTACTTCGCCTGGCAGGCGGCCAATCGCGGCTATGCGCCGGATGGCAAGGGGCCTGTTCCGCCCTATCTGGAGGCGCAGTATTTCGAAATCCTGCGTGCCAACGCAGACAGGGTGACGGTTGCCAATCAATCCATTACCGAGATGCTGGCGAGCCAGCCCAATGGCAGCAAGAGCGTCTATGTGCTTTTGGATGCGCAAGACTGGATGAATGACAGGCAGCTGAACGAGCTCTGGACTGAAATCACCCGCACCGCACGGTCGGGCGCGCGGGTACTGTTCCGCACAGGTGGTGTTGAGGATATTTTGCCCGGTCGCGTGTCTGCTCATCTGCTGGATCAATGGATCTACGACGACGAAGCATCCCGCAAGGCAACGGCTGAGGATCGCTCAGCGATTTATGGTGGCGTGCATCTATATCGTATGGGCAGGTGAGAGAATGGCTTGTTCCGGTGAGACACAAGGCAACCATGCCGGATTGATGGATGACATCTACCGCTATCAACGCCGGATCTATGATATCTCGCGTAAATATTATCTGCTGGGACGGGATCGGCTGATCATGCAGATGGAGCCCGCCGAAGGGGCTCATATTCTCGAGATCGCATGCGGTACCGGGCGGAATCTGGATTGCATCAGCAGGCGTTATCCCGGACGCTCTTTGTATGGGCTGGATATATCAGAACAGATGCTTGCCACGGCGCGCGGCAAGTTGGGCGTACGGACTGAGTTGGCGCAGGGCGACGCCTGTGCCTTTGATGCCACGAGCCTTTTTGGTCGGGACGGGTTCGATCATATCGTCATGTCCTACAGTCTTTCCATGATCCCGGATTGGCAAGGTGCACTCCGGGAAGCGCTCAGACATCTTGCTCCGGGAGGCACTCTGCATATTGTTGACTTTGGCGATCAGGCCCGGTTGCCAAAGGGGTTCAGGCTGCTGTTGTTGGCATGGCTGGCGACGTTTCATGTCACGCCTCGCGAGGCCCTTGCCGAGACCCTTGAAACCCTGTCGCTGAGCCTGCCGGTCAATATAGAGCATGCATCTTTGTTTCGGAATTACGCTCAGATTGCTCGGATCCATTTGCGGCTCTGATTTTGTGCCTCGCAGTCCCCGGTTTTACATTCCAAAACTTTGGAATTTCTTCTGTTTAGATCGCTTTTGGAAGTCTTGTGAATGTTGGTGTTGGATGCCTGATGTTGTTTTTATATAAAAATATTTCTGTTTAAATGTGTCCAAAATAATCTTCTCTACCGCAATCCCCATAGGGCAGATGTAGCAGTATTCCGCCGTTTATTTGGGATTTCTCAATGTAAACAAACTGTTAAATGGGCGGCGAGAATCGGTATCAATATTGTCAAATTGACACAAAAGCCCTTTAATGAAATATTTAGATATAAATGTGTCCAGAGCAGAAAATACAATAATTACAAAACTTAACTCGCGCCTTACGCGTTCTCAAGGGGAGAGTAAAAATGGCTTCAGGTATTCGCACCGAACTCGTCAACCGATATAATGTTTCAGGTTCAAACAACGGGCTGTCCTCAGCATATGGGGTGCACAGCCTGACCATCGGCGACCACACCTATGTGTATGTGGCCGCTCAATACAACGATGCAATCACAGTCTTCGAGTTGGAGGCCGACGGGAGCCTGACGCCTGTTGAATCCTACAATGATACGACAAGCGCGCTGCTGGATAGTGTTTCAACACTAACATCGACCACCATTGGAGGCTCCACCTATCTGTTTGCCAATTCAAATGGCTATTATGGGGAAGGCATCACCTCCTTCAAGGTCAATAATGATGGCACGCTAACACCTGTTGATACCGTGGCTGAAAGCTCCACCGTTGAACTGGATGGTACGATCGGTAGCATGAGTGTCACAACGGTGGGAACAACCCAGTTCTTGATCGCCAGCGGGCGAGATGATGATGGCGTGAGCGTTTTCAGAATCGGGACCGATGGTACGTTGGTCAATACGTCTGATTATGATGACGCGTCCAACGTAAATTATGGCTTGAATGGCGCCATGGGCGTAACGACCGCCAAGGTCGGGACGAGCACTTATGTTTTTGTTGCCGGTTACTATGACAGCGCCGTCACCGTTATGCGGTTGAATCCCAACGGGACGATGACCTTTATCAATACTGTTGAGAATACCGGCGATCTAAATCTGTCTTATGCCACGGAGCTGACAACTGCTGTCGTGAATGGAACCACATATTTGTTTGTTGGTGGCTCCTCTTCTGCTGGTGTCAGTGTGTTTTCTGTGGCCGCTAACGGAACCCTGACCAACGTCTTCAATACTCAAAGTGACAATTCTACAGAGCTTAGTGGCGTCTTGGGGCTAGAGACCTTTACGCTCAATGGCCAAACCTATCTCATGACCAATGGTGCAAACTATAGTAGTCTGAGTTACTTCAGCGTGGGCAATGATGGGTCTTTGACGTTGGTGGATACCGTGAGTGACGATGAAACCGTCAATCTCTATGGGACGGATTATTCAGACATCGTGACCATTGATGGGCATAGCTATGTTATTGCCACGGGCAGCAGCGAAAGCGGCGTATCGGTTTTCGAGCTGGGCGTTGAGAACCCGATTATCGGGACGGCCGGGCCAGACTTTCTTGAAGGCACAGACCTTGCCGATACGATGGATGGCAAAAATGGCAATGACATCATAAGCGCCTATGGTGGCAATGACACGGTCCATGGTGGTAACGGAGCTGACGTCATTTTGGGCGGAGATGGTGACGATATCATCTATGGCGATGATGATAATCTGCAGACACTGTCCAATACAGTCACCGTACCGAGTACGCAGCAGCAGCTCTCCATTTCTGCAACTCTGCCTGCAACATCGAATACGAATTCCATTGATGTGTCCGGCTTCATTAGCCGTGATGCGATGAAGACATCCGATTTCAATATCGTTTATGTCATCGATGTTTCCGGCTCGATGGGGTCAAGCTTCTCCGGCAATGAAACCGTTCCGGACATGAACGGAGATGGCTATGCAAACGAACTCATCGATGGCGCCATTACCGCTTATGAATCGGTGACAGATTCTCTGGTGAGTGCAGGACTGTCTGGTTCCAACCTGGCTGTTGTTGCCTTCTCGGGTTCTGCCACGACCATTTATAACGGGACCGTTGGGGGCAATGTCGACAGTGTTCTGGAAACGTTGAATGCTAGCGGAAGTACCTATTTTGAAGCTGCGCTCGACCAGACAATTACGGCTCTTAATGGCATGGGGACAGGCGAAAATCATGTCTTCTTCATGTCTGATGGTGCACCTGGCGATCAGGGAGCCTATTCAGATGAAGTCTCGACCTTGCTGGCGGCCAATGGGCTGAATGCAACCATTCGGGCGATTGGTTTGGGAACCGGTGCCAATATTGATGTACTGGATCTGGTCGATGATGGTCTGGACAACGACACCGCTGAACGCGTGCTGACACCGTCTGCCCTGACCTCCAGTTTGACCGGTGCGCCTGTGCAGGCAAGCGAAGTTGCGCGTATCGAAATTCTGGTCAATGGCAAGGTCGTGGAAACAATCAGGCCAGCCGAATTCACCAGTACACCTCTCGGCCTGAGATACTCGGCCACTGTCAATGGCCTGTCGACTTCGGCCAATGACCAGATCGTAGTCCGGATGGTTGCGTCTGATCCCGCTCATACAACAGCGAGAGTGGGAGTGACATTGAAGAATGCAGGCACTGGCGATGGTGATGATATCTTGTTCGGCAATGATGGCAGTGACACCATCATGGGCAATGGCGGCAATGATACTATTCATGGTGGCCATGGCGATGACGTCTTGTCAGGCATGTCTGGGAATGACGTACTCTTTGGCGGTGCCGGTGCTGACAAAATGTCGGGTGGTAGCGGCAACGACGTCTATTATGTCAATATGGCCCGCGATACCGTCACCGAATATGCGCGTGGTGGGTTCGACAAGATCAACTCGCACATTTCGTTTAGCTTGATGCAGGATGGTCAGAATGTCGAGAGCTTGAACCTCTTGGGTGACGCCAATCTCAAAGGCTATGGTAACGCTGCCAATAATGTTATTTCCGGGAATGCGGGCAACAATGTCCTCTATGGCTTTGCGGGAAATGACAAAATTTATGGCAACAATGGCCGGGATACCCTGATCGGTGGTGATGGCAATGATAGCCTTTATGGTGGCAATGGACTTGATACCATGCGGGGTGGCGCTGGCAATGACATCTATTTTGTCGAAAGTTGGGGCGACAAAGTCGTCGAAGTGGCCAAAGGGGGCATTGATAGCGTCAATAGCACTTCAAGCTTCTCTCTCAATCTGAATGGCGCTTTTGTCGAAAATTTGAACCTTACGGGCAAGGCAAACATCAACGGGATTGGCAACGGGTTGGCCAACAAGATTGAAGGCAATTTGGGAAATAATATCCTGAATGGTCTGTTAGGGAATGACAAGCTCTTTGGTTATAAAGGCAATGATCGCCTCAATGGTGGTGATGGCGCTGATCGGCTTGATGGTGCCAACGGCAATGACATTCTGGATGGGGGCAATCATAATGATGTCCTATTTGGTGGCAACGGCAATGATACCCTTTATGGCAGAAATGGTGCCGACAGCCTGTTCGGAAATAGCGGCAACGATATCCTGCAAGGTAACCTCGGGGCTGACCGCCTGAATGGTGGCAATGGCATGGACCGGATGTATGCCGGTGTTGATAATGTTCGTGACGTGTTCGACTTCAACACGGTTCTGGAAAGCCGTGTCGGGGCCGCTGTCCGCGACAAGATCTTCCAGTTCGATCGTGGGGAAGACAAGATTGATCTTTCCGGGATTGATGCCAACACATCGGCTGCGGGCAATCAGGCCTTTGCTTTTACGGGCCATGTCGCCAAAGCGCATTCGGTCTGGTGGGTCGATACAGGCACTGATGTTGTTCTTCGAGGAGATAACAACGGTAACAATGTTGCTGATTTTGAAATTCAGATCAACGACATCGGTGGGCTGAATGCGGGTGATGTCATTCTGTGATGCATCGCTGACTGCTTCTGGGCTGAAGCTTGAGGCATAAACTAAAAGCAGCATCCCATTATAGGATGCTGCTTTTTTCATTTTTTCATGCTTTTGGGGTGGGCATTTGAACCGCGGCGCTATGGATCGATTGGGTTCCTCGCCGGGGATTAGCCGCTTGCCGGTCCGTCACTTTATTTGGGCTAGCGTTCCTTGAAGGCATGGGTGATCTGGTCGACCATGGGTTTGATCAAGTAGGACATGATGCTTCTATATCCGGTTTGCAGATAGACCTCTACCGGCATGCCGGGCACCAGAAGTTTGCCGCCCAGCCGACTGAGTTCTCCGTCATTTATGGTGACGCGCACCAGATAATAGGCTGTGCCTGTCGAGCTATCGACGATGCGGTCCGCAGAGATGAGCCGCAACGTGCCAGCAAGCTCTGGGGTGGTGCGGCGATCGAAGGCAGGAAAGCGCAGGCGGGCTTGCTGTTCGGGTGACAAACGATCGATCTGGGCTGGGCTGACTTGGGCGTCAATCACCAGATTGTCTGAGGAAGGAACGATGATCATCACAGTTTCGCCCGGAGAAATAACGGCCCCGATGGTGTGCACGGCCAGCTGCAAGACGCGTCCGTCCTGAGGAGCCTTGATTTCCATGTGCCTGAGCTGTTCCCGTGCGGCGATTTCCTGTTGTTCCAGTTGTCCGATCTTTGTTTCGGTCTCGTGATATTGTTCCAGAACCGACGATTGATAATTCTCGTCCAACTGGACGATCTGGAACTTTTTCTCGCTGATGGCCTGCTTGAGCTGGGCGATATCCGAGACAAAGGCCCCATATTCTCCTTCCAGCTCGGCTTTTTCGCGCTTTAGGGTGTTGACCCTTGATTTTGTGACCAGCTGCTTTTCCAGAAGGGACACATTGGCCGTGATGTCGCTCTGGATAAGGGAAATTTCGTCATTCTTGGCATCGCGCTGGACTTGCAAACCGTCAATCTGTGTCCGGATCTGATTGATCTGTTCTTGCAGCTGGCTCTTGTTGCCAGCAAGGGCGTTGCGTTTGGAGAGCAACAGTTGTCTGTGGCTTTTATACAGATCTTCCCTCTCGCTGTTGCTCATAACGGATGGGTCAATTTCGGGAAAGTCGATGTCCTCAAGGCCATCGCGTTCGGCGATCAAGCGTGCCTCTGCGGCGCGCAATTGCGCAAGATGTTTGGTGACGATGGCGAGATTGGCACGGGTGGATGTGTCGTCAAGGCGAATGAGAATGTCACCAGCGGCGACCGGGTCGCCCTCCTTGACGTTAATCTCCTTAACCGTTCCCCCTTCGCGGTGCTGTACTCTCTTGCGGTTGCCTTCAACAACCACCGAGCCGGAAGCGATGACAGCGCTTGAAATGTTTGAATAGGCACTGGAAACGCCCAGACCGCCAACAATGATGATCGTCAGGATGAGGGCGATGACGAGATGAACGCGAAGTTCTTTTGTGATCGATTTTACGAGTGACTTATTCATGGCGGATCAAGCAGCCCCTTGCGAGGAAACAGGTGAAAGGACCTTGGCAAGAACTTCATTTTTCGGGCCGATGGCCTGAACCTGCCCTTCGTTAAGACAAAGAACATAGTCGACTGCGGCAAGGGCGCTGGGGCGATGGGCGATGACCACAATGATCGATCCCTTTTCTTTCATGGCAAACAGGGCTTTGGTCAATGCGCCTTCGCCCTGACTGTCGAGGCTGGAATTGGGCTCGTCCAATACGATCAGGAACGGATCGCCATAAAGCGCTCTTGCAAGCGCGATACGCTGCATTTGTCCCCCTGAAAGAGCAAAGCCAGCAGGCCCGATAACAGTGTCATAGCCATCAGGCAGGCGGGAAATCATGTCGTGCAGATCAGCCAATCGAGCCGCTTCGATAACCGCCTCTGAAGAGGCGGCGGCGTCAAAGCGCGCGATATTCTGGGCCACCGTTCCCTGAAATAGCTGTAAGTCCTGTGGCAGATAGCCGATGATATGCTTGTGTTTGTCTTCTGACCAATGATTGAGTTCTGACCCGTCAAAGCGAACCGCACCGCTCAGGGCTGGCAGAATGCCGACCATGCATTTTGCCAATGTCGACTTGCCCGATCCGGAAGGGCCGATGATGCCCAGAGCCTGCCCTGCCTTCAATTTGAGAGACATCGGTGCAATGAAGGCCTTTCGGCTGCCGATCGGGGCGCAGCTTGCCTGCTCAATGGAGAGATTGTTTTGCGGAATGGGTAATTCAAGATCGACATCATGATCCGGCATCCTGTTCATGAGCTCAATCAGGCGCGCATGGGACTGTCGGGCTCCGACAAAGGCTCGCCACTGGCTGATGGCAAGCTCGATGGGAGAAAGGGCGCGCGATACCATGATAGAGCCTGCGACCATTGTGCCAGCCGTGATTTCATGTTGAATGGCAAGCCATGCCCCCACGCCAAGAATGGTGGATTGCAGCATCAGGCGGATGGTCTTGGTGACCGACGTGAAAAAACCATTGCGGTCAGCGGCTGTTTTCTGTTTGCGCAGATAGCTTTCGTTGTTTCGGGTCCAACGCTGTTGCAGGTCGCCAAACATGCCCATCGCCTTGGACACTTCGGCATTGGCACGTGAGGATTCCACCAGCTCGTTGCGCACGGCAGCTTCCTGTGTTGCGTCCTTGATGGGGGTTCTGGAGAGCCACTCGTTAAGGGCGATCAGAATGCCGATGACAATGGCCCCCAACAGGCCGATAAGCCCCAGAATGGGATGGAAAAGATAGACGATAAACAGGTAAAACGGCATCCATGGGCTGTCGAACAGAGCGGCAGGGCCGGGGCTTGAGAGAAACTGACGGATTCTGTCAAGGTCACTTACCGGGCGAACGGCTGATGCGTTGGAGCCGGTGATAATCGGGGCTGTCGACGAGGCTCGATAGACGCTTTCGGACATGCGCGCGTCAACATATTGGCCGATCCGCAACAATATCCGACTGCGCAGAATATCCAGAATGCCATAAAAGGTATAAAGCGTGATCGCGATGATGCCCAAGACGACGAGAGTTGGTACAGAGTTGCTCGATAGCACGCGGTCATAGACTTGCAGCATAAAAAGCGGGCCTGTCAGCATCAGAATATTAATGATGGCGCTCAGTAAGCCAACGCCAACCCAGACCCAACCTGTATTCTTGAAAAAACTAACCAATTTACTGTTTGCTTTCGCAGGGGGTCTTGGCACGCTATACCTCCGTTGCGAGGAAAAAATAGAAATAAAAAGACGGTTTTTCTTACCATGTTGCATGCGCAATGACGAAAGAAATGTCAATTGCTACAATGCTATTAGCATTGTTTAACCACTTAACACGGCGGGTATTTCCAAATTGTAATAAAACGAAACAAATAAAGCGAGTCCACCGTTTAAAGTGGATTCGCTTGTAAAGCTTAATTTTTAAGGACTTATGTTGGCTACGCCTTTAAAGGATGAAATCTGTATCGACCAGAGTCTGGGTGTCCATGAGTTGGATTTCAAAATCTGCCGAGGCATCGCCGTCCGTATCAGCAAAGACAAACAGGTCAGAGCCGCTGGCTTGATACCAAACAGCGTGAGCATCCGCTGTTGTGCCGCTGAAGGTAAAGCTGTCGTCTACCGAGGTGGCGCTATTGGCGTCGATAGCGGAAAGATCGATGATATCCTCGCCACTGTCAAACATGTGAAGCTTGTCATGATTGGCTCCGGTCACGCTGTCATTGACACTAGAGAATACGAATGTGTCCTGAGCATTGTCGTTGCCAGCAAACAGGACGTCTGCACCGAGGCTGCCAATCAGGGTGTCGGCGCCTGCGCCTGCTCCCAGAATGTCATTTCCGATGCCGCCGTTCAGGCTGTCATTACCCGCACCGCCGGTGAGTGAGTCGTTGCCCTGATTGCCGAACAAATGGTCGTTGCCGAGATCACCGAACAACTTGTCATCACCAAGACCACCGTTAAGAGTGTCGTTATGTTGGTTGCCGTGGAGCGTATCAGCACCGGCGTTGCCGTTGAGCTTATCATCTCCGGCACCACCAAAGAGCTTGTCATTGCCTAGGTCGCCAAAGAGGATGTCGTTGCCGTTGCCGCCGTTGAGGGTGTCGTTGTTCTGGTTGCCGTGAAGCGTGTCAACTCCATCATTACCATTGAGGATGTCATCTCCGGCGCCGCCAAAGAGTTTGTCGTTGCCCAGATCGCCAAAGAGTGTGTCGTTGCCGTTGCCGCCATTGAGGGTGTCGCTATGCTGGTTGCCATGGAGCACATCGGCGCCATCATTGCCGTTGAGAATGTCATTTCCGATGCCGCCAAAGAGCTTGTCATTACCCGCGCCACCGCTGAGGGTATCCTTGCCCACATTGCCGAAGAGCGTATCGGCTCCTGCATGACCAAAAAGCCTGTCGTCGCCGTTGCCACCGTTCAGGGTGTCGTTGCCAAGGTTGCCGAACAGCCTGTCATTGCCATCGCCGCCGTTGAGGGTATCGTCGCCAGCAAGGCCCGACAGGGTATCATTCCCAATAAGACCATAGAGATGATTGTCTCCGATGTTGCCGCTCATGTTGTTGGCTTGCATATTGCCTGTGGCGTTAAGGTCTGCCTTGCCGGTCAGAGTGATGTTTTCGATATATTGGCTGGTGTTTTTGAGGTTATAGCTGGCTGAACTGAACACTCTGTCCGTGCCTTCGCCTGCGGTTTCTGTGACGATATCACTGCTGTTGTCGACATAGAATGTGTCGTTGCCGGCGCCGCCGATCATCGTGTCTACCCCTGCGCCCCCGTAGAGGATGTCGTTGCCATCGCTGCCACTGAGCAGGTCAGCGCCCGCCAAACCTTTGAGGGTGTCATTGCCCTCTTTGCCCAAGAGCTCGTTATGAACTGCGGAGCCGATGAGGGTGTCGTCCTGGTCTGTGCCTTTGGCGCCTTCTATGCCTGACAAGATGTCTGTGTCGCCATAGCCGTCTGTCGCTGTTCCTCTTGCCAGATTCACAATCACGCCAGCTGTGCCGAAATTGTTGTAAAGCCCAAGTTTGTTGTCGTCCTTGTGATAGTCGACCATATCGAAGCCACCACCGCCGGAAATCTTGTCATTTCCGCCTAAGCCAAGGAAGATTTCATCGGCGTCCGAGCCGATGAAGGTATCAGGAAGGAAGGTCCCCCGAACCCTCTCGATCCCGGACAGGCTGTCCGTATCGCCAAAGCCATCGGTGGCAATGCCGGTTGCCAGATTGACCGTTACGGCATTCGTGCCACCATTGGAATAGTCATAATAATAGGAGACGGTATCGTTGCCTGCTCCACCGATCAGGGTATCATTGCCCCCAAGCGAGATCAGCAATGTGCCTTGGGCATCCGTCGTGATGGTGTCGTCAAATGCTGTGCCAATGAACCGGTCAACATCACCCCCATTGAGCAGGACGCGGTCTGTCTTGGTGCTGGATTGAATCAGACCGGTTGACAGATTGGCAACGATCCCCTCGTTCACGAAGCTGTAGTTCATGCATATATAGGCAAGGTCGTTTGTCAGGATGACAGTATCGTTTCCCTCACCGGTCACGATGGTGTTGTCATCGTCATCGGTTGCGGCCTTTGTGACATAAATAGTGTCATTGCCCGGTCCGCCATCAAGATAGTCTTCGCCAGCGCCAGCATAAAGCACGTCGTTGCCGTAGCCACCGTAAAGTTGATCGTCGCCATCACCGCCATGGATCGTATCATCATTATCCATACCATAGATGATGTCGTTTCCAGCGTTGCCGTTGATGGTATCGTCGCCCTTATATGCGAAGATTAGATCAGCGCCATCGCCACCGGTAATGGTGTCATCGCCCCTGTCACCATTCAGTTCGATGGGCGTGGCTTCTGTGCCCTGGGTAGCGCTCGCGTCGATTGAGCTGCCACCTGTCACGGCAAGAGAATAGAAATAATCGAACGCGGTCTCGAAACTTGAATCCAGAGCGGATGCGTTCCAGTCAACCGCATCCAATGTGGCAATAAAGGACTCTAGAGATATGCTGAAATCGGTTGCTTCAACCATCGTGTTACCATTGGCATCAATGAGCAGGGCGCGGGTTATGGTGCCACCTGTCACTTCCAGATCATCACCAAAGCCAATTGACGTGATGTTGTTGCCAAACAGGGTGATCCGAGTGCCGTCAGTATTGGAGATCGAAAATTGGGTGCTGCTTACATTAAAGAGTGAGCCGTCTTCCATCCCGTCAACGTTAAAATCTACACCTGATGCTGCCTGATAATAGGTTACCTGAGCCATATTTTATTCCTGTATGCGTATGCTGAAAAACGAAGACAATATTGGGCGATAAGCCTCTTCGAAAAAACAATATCAAAGGGGCGTGGTTATCGGACTGAAGGCCCGATCTGCGATGCTCCTTGCGGACAAACCCGTCTCTCGGAAAACATATTCATTTCTGTTGCTCTGATCGTCATGGGTGTCAATCAGTAGTTGTCCCAAACGCTTCCATTTGTAGCGATAATGGAAAAAGAATATGTATTTTGTTTCCCGTTTATAAAAACCGAACTCTTGGAACCAATAAGCCTGCCAATGCTGTAAAGGTTGGCGGACGTTGATTTATGCCAATTGTTAAAAGAGCAATATTCGGCATAGTTATACTTTTGGGTGTCTATGGACTGACACCTTGTGCATTTTGTCAGATTTTTGTGTTGCAAATGTCAGACAATTGGAATAGCTTGTTCAGACAGAGAGTGGAAAGACACGATGACCAATACGGCGGAAATATCGAAAACAGGCAATTCGAAAGCGGTTGGAGGCTTACTGGCCGACGAGCTGGCGAAACTCGTTTTCGATGGGTCTCTGGTTCCTGGGGATACGCTGCCTCCAGAAACCGAACTGGCGGCAACGCACCAGATCAGCCGAGCATCCGTGCGCTCGGCGCTGCAGTTGCTGGAAACGCTGGGTATTGTTGCGCGTCGTGCCGGACGGGGGACTACGGTTCAGGAATTTCGCGAATGGAACTTTCTTGATAGCCAGGTCAGCCAGTGGATCGCCGATTATGCTGCGCCGAACCTTGGGGTTCTGCATGACGTTTTCGAGTTCCGCGTAACAACCGAACCACTCATCGCCACTTTGGCGGCCAAGCGGGCCACGGCGCGTGATCTGCTGGCAATGGAGGAAGCCTTCAATGTGATGGAGGCAAACTGGGAGAGACGGGCCTCGCTGGGAGAGCGGGTGAGTTTTTCTCAAGCCGATATCGCTTTTCACGAAGCGATCTATCGCGCGACACATAACTTGGTTTGGGCTCAGATTGTTCACATTCTGCGCCCCGCGATCTTGCTGGTGATCAAAACCAGTAACGAGACAGCCGAAGAGCTTCGCGAAAGTCTGGAGCGCCACCGTCGTTTGATGGAAGCAATCCGGATGCGGGATTCCGACGCTGCGCATGTAGCCGCTACGCGCATTTTGTCTCAGACCGGCTACGATTTGGGATTTGAGGAAACCCCGGGGGAAAAAGAAACCTAATCCGCAATTGCGGGAGGATCCCGGAAGGGGCTCAAGTTCCGACTAGTTTTTTTAATGCCGGCATGGGAGCCGGCAAATGAGCAAGGAGGACTCATATGACTCTGTCGAAACTGCTTCGTGCAAGCGGAGGTTTGTTCGTTGGTGCTGCTCTTGGTCTGATCATGGCCAATCAGGCAGTTGCTGCTGATTACGAATGGACCTTCCAGACGTCCGAAAATACCGGCGAGCCACAGTTTGAAATCAAGAAACAATGGGCTGACAATATCGAGAAGATGACGCAAGGACGCGTCAATATTGAGATTTTGCCAACCGGCGCTGTTGTTCCTCACAACCAGACCCTTGATGCAGTCCGCTCCGGCATTCTGCAGGGTCATCTCACCGATCCAAGCTATTTCTCCGGTATCGATCCGGCTTTCTCCATGCTCGGCAACCTTGTTGGCGCATGGGGCGATCCGCTCGAATTCCTTGAATATATGAAATATGGTGGCGGTGAACAGCTTTATAACGAGCTGGTCGAACCTTACAATGTGCATCTCATCGGTGCTGCTGCAACCGGTCTTGAAGCCTTCGTAACTAAGAAGCCGATCCGCACTGTTGCCGATCTTAAAGGCCTTAAGGTTCGTGCACCAGAAGGCATGGTTTACGAGATTTTCTCCAAAGCTGGCGCTTCGCCGGTGAACCTGCCGGGGTCTGAAGTTTACACCGGTCTTGAAAAAGGTGTGATCGACGCGGCCGACTACACCGTGTTCTCAACCAACCAGGCTCAGGGCCTGCATCAGTTCGCCCGTTATCCGAACTATCCGGGCTTCCACTCCCTGCCAATGGTTGCCGTTTCCATGAACAAGGAAATCTGGGACGGCCTGCCTGAAGACATCAAGACTGCCATGGAAGTCGCTACCGACGATCTGGCTTATGATCTTGTCTTCAAACTGAAGGCTCGCGATCTGGATGCCGTTGAAGAAGCGCGCGCTGATCCGAATATCGAAATCATCGATATGGCTCCGGAAGAACGCAAAAAATTCCGTAACATCGCCAAGGAAGAATGGGCCAACTGGGCCAAGAAGAACGAGCTGACCCAGAAAGTCTATGACTCGGTCGTCGCCTTCCTGACGAAACGGAACCTCATGTAAAATACCCCAATGTCCGGCGGGTTTGTCCCGCCGGGCGCTTGCTCGATTTCTGGTGTCACGTCTGGCGCGTCTAATCCGGATGCGTCGCATGGCCGATCCTGCGAAAGTTTCTCAAATGTCAATTGATTCCAACACTCCCGCCTCGCCGGAACCGGCTGGCGTGGATGGGGAGATCCGCACGCCGCTTGACGCTGCCATCGACTGGTGCGGACGCGGCCTGGCCTGGCTGGTCTTTATCGCCATGGCCATCAGCGTCACAGAAGTTATCAGCCGGTATGTCTTCGATAGCCCTACATCCTGGGTGCACGAGACCACGGTCTTCATGATCGCGATCATCTTCGCTCTGGGCGGCCCGATCGCCCTTGCGCGCGACAAGCATATCCGTGTTCGTATCATCTACGATACGGTGTCTACCAAGACCCGCAAAATTCTGGATGTGTTCAACACGATCGTGACCTTCCTGTTTTCCATCGCCATGTCCTATGCAGCCTTTGTTCTGTTCTGGCGCTCTTCGCACAATCCAAGTGGTGCATGGCAACTGGAACGCTCCGGTACCAGCTGGAACCCGCCGTTCCCGGCCCTCACCAAGGGCATTATCCTCACCGCCATGGCGATCATGACCGTGCAGTCCATTCTGCATGTCATCAAGGCTATCCGCGCGGTCAATGAAAACAACAAAAGCGAGGAGAAGTGACCATGGGTGGACTTGGCCTGCAAGCCCTGGGCATTGAATGGGGCACTTATGTTCTTGTCGGCAGTATCTTTTTGCTGCTGCTCACCGGACTTCCTCTCGCTTTCGTTACCGGTCTGGTCGCCATGGTCTTTACCGTCGGCTGGTTCGGTCCCAACGCTATTCCTCTTGTCATCAGCCGTGTTTATGGCTTTATCACCGAATATTCCCTTGTCGCGGTGCCCATGTTTGTCTTTATGGCATCCTTGTTAGACCGATCGGGGATAGCCAAGGACTTATTCTCGGGCATGAGGGTGCTCGCCGGACGATTACCCGGTGGTGTTGCCATTCAGACCCTGATTGTATCCGTTTTCTTGGCTGCCATGTCCGGCATTATCGGCGGTGAGATCGTTCTCCTGGGTATCCTTGCCCTGCCTCAGATGCTTCGTCTTGGCTATGATCGCAAGATCGCCATCGGCGTGGTCTGCGGTGGTGGGTCTCTGGGTACCATGATCCCACCATCCATCGTGCTGATCATCTACGGCCTGATCGCTTCGGTTTCCATTGCTGACCTGTTCGTCGCAGCTGTCGTGCCGGGTGTCATGCTCGCCGGCCTTTACATGACCTATGTTCTGAGCCGCTGCCTGATCAATCCGGAACTGGCACCGCCAATGCCTCCGATGGAACCAGAAGAGCGCAAGGTTGCTCGGCGTCAGGCGATCAAATCGATCCTGCTGCCTGCTGCGATTGCCTTCATGGTGCTTGGTACCATCTATGCCGGTATTGCTTCTGTGACGGAAGCGGCTGCAATGGGTGTGTTCGGCGTGCTGGCTGCAACGGCCATCCGTCGCGAGTTTTCCTTCAAGCTCATTCATCAGAGCGTGATGCAGACCCTTACCACCTGCGGTATGATTGTCTGGATTGGTGTCGGTGCGGCCACGCTGGTTGGTGTCTACAACCTGATGGGTGGTAACCGCTTCGTTTCCAACACGATCCTTGGACTGGATGCAGCCCCTGTCGTCATCATTATGGTCATGATGCTGATCCTTCTGGTGCTGGGCCTGTTCCTCGACTGGATCGGGATTGCAATGCTGACCCTGCCAATCTTCGTACCGATCATCACCCAGCTGGGCTATGACCCGATCTGGTTCGGTGTGTTGTTTGCGATCAACATGCAGGTCTCCTTCCTCAGCCCGCCGTTTGGACCGGCAGCCTTCTATCTGAAGGGGGTTGCGCCACCCGAGATCTCTCTGGGAGATATCTTCTCCTCCCTGTGGCCATTCATCCTGATGCAGTTGACTGTTCTGGCCATCATGCTTGCTTTCCCGGACATCGTATTGTGGATGGTGAACTAACGGCCTAACAAGACAGGATCCGGCGGCGATAAGTTTGAGAGCCGGCCGTCGGATCTCTCCCGAAAATTCCAAAGAGCGGATGCTGAAAATGAAAATTACAAAGCTCACAACATGGCTGGTTCCCCCCCGCTGGATGTTTGTCAAAATCGAAACTGATGAAGGTATCAGCGGCTGGGGTGAGCCGGTCATCGAAGGACGAGCCCGCACGGTTCAGGCGGCCGTTGAAGAAATGGCTGAAATTCTGGTGGGCCGCGATCCGCGCCATATCCAGGATATCTGGCAGATGCTGTATAGAACCGGTTTCTATCGTGGTGGTCCGATTCTGATGTCAGCCATTGCCGGTATCGATCAGGCGCTTTGGGATATCAAGGGCAAGGCGCTGGGTGTGCCAGTGCATGAATTGCTTGGTGGCAAGCTGCGCGACAAGATGCGTATGTATTGCTGGATTGGTGGCGATCGGCCCAACGATGTGGGACGACAGGCCAAGGAAGTGGTTGCCAGTGGCTTTACCGCCTTCAAGATGAACGGCACACCGGAAATGGCCTTTGTCGATAGCCACGCCAAGATTGATGATGCGGTGTCCCGCGTGGCCGAAGCGCGCCAAGCGGTGGGGCCGGATGTCGGTATCGCCATCGACTTCCATGGCCGGGTGCATCGCCCCATGGCCAAGGCGTTGTTGCGCGAGCTGGAACAATATCACCCGATGTTTGTTGAAGAGCCGGTGCTGACCGAGCATCTCTCCTGCCTTAAGGAAATCGGTGGCGGCCTGGGCTACCCCATCGCTTCGGGCGAACGTATCTTCTCGCGTTATGGCTTCCGCGATGTGCTGGAACAGCGCATGGTGGATATCATCCAGCCGGACCTTAGCCATTGCGGCGGCATCACCGAAGTGTTCAAGGTTGCGGCCATGGCCGAAGCCTATGATGTGGCCATCGCACCGCATTGTCCGCTCGGGCCTTGCACGCTGGCAGCCTCGCTGCATCTGGACTTTGTGTCCTACAATGCCTTCATTCAGGAACAGTCCATGGGCATCCATTACAATGTGGGCAATGATGTGCTCGACTATATGGTCGATCCGAGCCCGCTGACCATCAAGGATGGCTATGTGCATGCGCTGACTGGTCCAGGGCTGGGCGTGGAAATCAATGAAGACTTCGTCATTGAACGCTCCAAGGAAGGGCACAACTGGCACAACCCGATCTGGCGTCATGAAGACGGGAGTGTGGCAGAATGGTAAGTGCATTCAGCGAACAGTTCGAAACCGCTTTTGCCAAGATGCCTCTTGTGGCTATCTTACGCGGTGTTCCGGCTGAGCGGGCTAAAACTCTTCTTACCATCCTTGTGGAGGAAGGCTTCACCCTCATCGAAGTGCCACTGACCTCTGCGGATGCGACCGATGCAATCCGGGAGATGGTTGAGGCCGCTCCTGATGGCATTATGATCGGGGCGGGGACTGTGCTGAGCCCTGAAGACGTCCAGGCAGTCTATGATGCGGGCGCACGCTTTATCGTTACGCCCAACACCGATCCGGATGTCATCAAGAAGGCCAACGAACTGGGCATGCCGTCCTGCATCGGTTGCCTGACGCCAACGGAAGCGTTGTTGGCGACGCGTTCGGGTGCAACGGTGTTGAAATTCTTCCCTGCAGCCCGTTTGGGTGGGCAATATATCAAGGACGTCAAGGTCGTGCTGCCACCTCAGATGCGGGTGCTGGCGGTGGGCGGGGTTGGCCCTGCCGAGTTTGAAGAATATGTAGCGGCAGGTGCTGCCGGCTTCGGTATTGGCTCGGACCTCTGGAAAGTTGGCCGGTCTGACGAAGAGGTCAGAAGCTCTGCCCGTGCGCTGGTGGGCCAGTGGAAGGATATGCAATGACCAAGAAGCTGATCATTGTCGATTGGGGGACGACCTCCTTTAGGGCGTGGCTGCTGGAAGCGGAAACCGGCACCATCCTGTCCGAGATCACCGAAGGCAAAGGCATGCGGGCGCTGCAGTGTAGTGAATTTTCCGCCTACGCCAAGAGCCAGCTGGATGGCTGGCGGGCCGATAGCGAAGAGACCATTCCGGTTTATCTGGCTGGCATGGTTGGTGCGCCACAAGGCTGGCAGCAAGCCCCGCAACCACCGTTGCCCATGCGCGGGGAAGAGCTGGTGCGTGATATCGTGCCGGTGGCCGATATGGCCGACACCTACATCATTCCCGGCGTGCGTCAGTCCGGACAACCGCAGGATGCCGATGTTATTCGCGGTGAAGAGGTGCAGATTTTCGGCGCCATGGCAAGTCTTGGTCGCCAAAGTGGTCTGGTCTGCCTGCCGGGCACCCATAGCAAATGGTGCGAAATGCAGGAGGGTGTCTTCACCCGCTTCCATACCTCCATGACGGGCGAAGTCTACGAGGTGATGAGCAAACACTCGATCCTCGGTCTGATGGCAGATCCGTCAGCGGACTTTGATTCCGATGGCTTTGAAAAAGGCCTCGGTCAGGTGGAAGGCGAGGGCGGTCTGCTCAATCATCTCTTTAAGGCGCGTGCGCGTGTGCTTTATGGCGATCTGGAGCAATCCCAGACCGCAAGTTTCCTTTCCGGCATGTTGATTGGTGCGGAAATCGGGGCAATGCGTGACATTTATGAATGCGAAGGCAGAGAAATTCTGCTTGTTTGTGCCGACCGGCTTGCAAAACCCTACAGTCATGCGCTGTCCCACCTGGGTTTGTCCAGCCGACACATTTCCTCCAAGGATGCAACGCTCGCCGGGGTTCGCGCTCTGGCAGCCCTGCATGGCGTAAACAGCAAATAAAGGTGAAATTCGATGCAAACCCGCACACTCGCAGACATTGCCATTATCGGACTCGGGGTCATGGGGCGCAATCTGGCGCTCAACTTTGTCGACCACGGGTTCAGCGTTGCCGCTTACGATGCCTTTCCAGAGGCGTTGGAAGGGGCACGTGAGGCACTGGGTGCGAGCGTCGGGTTGCACGATAGCCTTGAAGGCCTTGTGGCCTCTTTGAAAAAGCCGGCCCGCATCCTGATGATGATCAAGGCCGGAGATCCGGTGGACGAGATGATCGCCCGCCTTGCGCCTCTGCTTGTGGCAGGGGATATCGTAATGGACGGAGGCAACTCCTTTTATCGGGATACGGAGCGTCGCGCCGCGTTGCTCGAAGCCCAGAATCTGGTTTTTGTGGGTCTTGGGGTCTCTGGCGGAGAGACCGGCGCGCGCTTCGGACCTGCCTTGATGGCCGGTGGTGACAGTGCGGCGCTGGCTCATGTCGATGATCTTTTCTCAGCCATTGCCGCCAAGGCGCCGGATGGCGGGGCCTGCTATGCGGCTCATGGCGCAGGCGGGGCAGGGCATTTCGTTAAAACTGTTCACAATGGCATTGAATATGCCCAGATGCAGCTCATCGCAGAGGCTTATTTGCTGCTGTCTGGGCCTGCCGGACGCGACCACGGACAAATCTCCTCCCTCTTTTCCAGTTGGAATCGCGGTCCGGCAGCCTCCTATCTGCTGGAAATTTCCGCAGCCATTGCAGGCACCATCGATCCTGAGACGGATCGTCCGATTCTCGAAGTTATCAAGGATGCGGCAGGGCACAAGGGCACCGGTCGCTGGACGACGGAAGCGGGGCTTGAATATGGCGTTGCCATTCCGACAATTGCTGCGGCCTTTCTGGCGCGGGCTCTTTCCGGTCGGGAGCGTCTGGCGCTTGAAAAACGCCTCTCTCCGAGCGCGGGCATCAATGGTGAGGCGCTGGCCGAAGAGATTGGCGCGGCGCTGCCAGCGGCCATGCTCGCCTGCTATATTCAGGGGCTTGAGCTGATTGCTGCGGCGTCCGACGCCAACGGCTGGAATACGGATCTTGCGGCTGTCGCGCGCGGCTGGCGCGCAGGCTGCATCATTCGCTCGGTCATGCTGGACCCGATTGCCGCCATGCCGCAAGACACGGACATGCTCGCAAGCGACTATGCCGGCGGTCTGTTGAATGGATCCGAGACCGCCATGCGGGCTGTGGCTGGAATGGCTGCCGTATCGGGCACCCCGGTGCCTTGCTTCTATTCGGCTCTTTCATGGCTGGATGGACGGCGCAGCGCCTGTGTTGGCGCAAACCTCATTCAGGGGCAACGGGATTATTTTGGTGCCCATACATTTGAGCGCACCGACAAATCCGGTCACTTCCACTTCGATTGGAACGCACAAGCGGAGTGAGCTTGAGGCGTTTGCGGCTGGACCCAAGAACAAGAAGAAACGAACAAGACGCTTGTCGTCTACAACGCAACGACATGAAACTGTGAGGCCAGAGACATGATTATTGTCGTCATGGGAATTTCGGGAAGCGGAAAATCAACGCTCGGGCAGCTGTTGGCTGATGGTCTGAATGTTCCGTTTGAAGAAGGCGATGCCTATCATTCCGACGAGAATGTCAAGAAGATGGCCGCTGGCATTCCTCTCAGCGATGAGGATCGCAAGCCGTGGCTTGCCACTCTGGCAGATGCAATGCGCACTTGGGATGCCAACGGAGAAACGCGGGTGGTAAGCTGCTCATCCCTGCGTAAATCCTATCGCGATATTTTCAGAGAGGCTACGGATAACTTGCGCTTCATCTTTCTGGATGGGGCCAAGGAACTGGTGCGGGCCCGCATGGCCGAACGGCAAAGCCATTTCATGCCAGTGCAGCTGATCGAAAGCCAGATTGCCGCTCTGGAAGTGCCCGATGGGGAAGAGGATGTTATCCGCATCGATATTTCCCGAGACCCTGAAGCCATGGCCGAGGAGTTGCTTGGCAAGGTGAAACCGCTTCTCTGATTTTTGAGAAAGCCAAAGAGATCGGGCCGACGCAATCGTCGGTCCTCTTTCTGCTCGCGCGCATTTTCGCCCGCATATCATGGCCCTGCGAAGAGGGCTGTCAAAGGACCAGGAGACGAGCATGAGCAAACCGCTTCATGATACATTGAAACGCGTCACAGACCGCATCATGGACCGCAGCCGGGATAGCCGCGCAGCCTATCTTGCCAAGGTCGAGGCCGCCAAGGCGAAGGGACCGGGGCGTGCGCATCTGACCTGTGGCAATCTCGCCCATGCCTTCGCCGCTTCCCCCGAGGTGGACAAGCCTGATCTGGCGAGTGCTCGCGTTCCCAATGTGGGCATCGTGACCGCCTATAACGACATGCTCTCGGCGCATCAGCCCTATGAGCACTATCCTCAGCTCATCCGTGAAACCGCGCGCAGCTTTGGCGGCACGGCGCAGGTCGCCGGAGGTGTTCCGGCCATGTGTGACGGGGTGACACAGGGGCAGGATGGCATGGATATCTCGCTCTTTTCACGCGATCTGATCGCCATGGCCACTGGTGTGGCGCTGTCTCATGATGTTTTCGATAGCACAGTGTTTCTTGGCGTATGCGACAAGATCGTTCCCGGCCTCGTGATCGGGGCTGCGACATTCGGGCATTTGCCTGCTGTCTTTTTGCCTGCCGGGCCGATGCCTTCTGGGCAGGGTAACGAGGAAAAGACCAAGGTGCGGCAAGATTATGCCAAGGGGCTGGTGGGGCGCGAGGCGCTGCTCGCCTCGGAAATGGCCTCCTATCACAGCGCGGGCACCTGCACCTTTTATGGTACGGCCAATTCCAACCAGATGCTGATGGAATTCATGGGCCTTCACATGCCGGGTACCAGCTTTATCAATCCGGGCACCGAATTGAGGGATGCTGTAACACGGGCTGCCGTCAGGCAAGCGCTGTCGATTACGGCCAAGGGCAATGATTTCCGGCCCGTTGCCGATATTCTGGACGCGAAAGCGTTCGTGAATGGCATGGTCGGGCTCAATGCGACGGGGGGGTCCACCAATCTGCTCATTCATCTGGTGGCCATGGCCAAGGCGGCAGGGCTGATTGTCACGCTTGAAGATTTCGAAGATATCTCGGAAGTTACGCCGCTGCTGGCGCGGGCTTATCCGAACGGACTTGCTGATGTGAACATGTTCCATGCTGCTGGTGGGCTGGGCGTGGTTGTTGCCGAATTGCTGAGCGAAGGCATGCTGCACGAAGATGCCAAGAGCGTGGTTGGTGACAGCATGGAAGCCTACACCACGGAGCCACGCCTTGATGCCAACGGCGAAGCGGAGTGGGTGAAGGGGGCTGCCGGGTCGCTTGATGACAAGATCGTACGTGCGATTAGCAATCCGTTCCAAAGTCAGGGTGGGCTGAAAAAGCTGACCGGCTCTTTGGGCACAGCGGTGATGAAGGTGTCTGCCGTAGCGCCAGAACGGCATGTGATAGAAGCTCCGGTCCGGATCTTTCAGGATCAGGACGCCGTCAAGCAGGCCTTCAAGCAGAATGAATTCACTTCAGACACCATTGTTGTGGTGCGCTTTCAGGGCCCCAAGGCGAACGGCATGCCCGAGTTGCACAGCCTGACGCCTGTGCTTGGCATTTTGCAGGAGCGGGGTCTCAAGGTGGCGCTGGTGACTGACGGGCGTATGTCCGGTGCATCGGGCAAGGTGCCTGCTGCGATCCATGTCTGCCCTGAGGCGCTGGATGGCGGCCCGATCGCCAAGTTGCGCGATGGCGATATCGTGCGCGTGGATGCCAGGACCGGGGTGTTGGACATTGTTGATCCGGCCGTGCTGGAGCGGGAGCCGGTGACTGCAGACCTTTCCGACCAGCATGTCGGCATGGGGCGAGAACTTTTTGCCACTTTCCGGGCTTCGGTCAGTTCGGTGGAAACCGGAGCAACCCAGTTTTAAAGGCCGTTTCGTTCTTCTATGAGATAAACAACGGGCAGCGGATGGAAAACCGCTGTCCGATTTTTGTTTGGGTCAAGCATCAAAGCTGACAATTAGCAGCCTCTTGCCGACGGCCTAGTCTTCCATATGCGGGCCGATGAGAGACAAGTCTGCTGGAGACAGGCGATCCGATGCCGTGGCTTTCTGATGCCAATAGGGATAGGGGAGCGGCTTACGGCTGACCTTTTCCAGCTTTTCAATGGCCTCTTGGGAGAGCGTCAATTCTGCGGCTTTCAGATTGTCTGCGAGCTGTTCATCATTGCGAGCGCCGACAATGGCGCTGGCGACGCCGGGGCGGCTCGTTAGCCAGGCCAGAGCCACCTGCGCCGGGGTGACGCCTTCATAGCCATCAGCGACTTCGATGAGCACCTCGACGATATCATACAATGCTTCGATGTCGTGAACGGGAGGCTCTGTCCAACCCTGAACGCGGCGCGTGCCTTCCGGATCGGGTTTGCCACGGCGATATTTGCCCGTCAGCAGGCCGCAGGCCAGCGGTGACCAGATTACGGCGCCAAGGCCCTGATCGATGCCCACTGGCAGGAGCTCCTGCTCGGCTTCGCGGGCCTGAAGCGTATAGTGGATCTGCTGTGCGACGGGGCGGATCAAATGCTCTTTCTCTGCGGCGCTGAGATATTTCATGATGTGCCAGCCAGAGAAGTTGGACACGCCCAGATAGCGTATTTTGCCCGCCTGCATCAGATCATCCATGGCACGCAGGGTTTCTTCCACCGGTGTCATACCGTCCCATTCATGGCACCAGTAAAGATCGATGTGATCGGTCTTGAGGCGCTTCAGACTTGCTTCGCAAGCCTCAATGATATGATGGCGCGACAGGCCTCGGTCGTTTGGGCCTTCGCCCATTGGGAAGCGAACCTTTGTGGCAATCAGAAGGTCGTTACGATGGCCTTCAATGGCTTGGCCGATAACCTCCTCGGAGGTGCCTTTGGAGTAGACGTTGGACGTATCCAGCATGTTGACGCCGGCTTCAACGATCATGTCGAGCTGCCGTTTGGCTCCTTTGACATCAATATTGCCAGCCTTGGCGAAAAAGCCTTCGCCGCCAAATGTCATGGTGCCCAGCTGTAAAGCGGAAACCTTGAGCCCTGAATGTCCCAGATAGTTGTATTTCATGGTGCTTTCCTCATGTGATCGTGCCTTTGCCCCTCCCCCGGAATGGATGTTGGCGTGAAATGCCCAATAAGCGAAGCGCCTGCTGCAGACCCCGGTTTACGTCTGTTGGTTCGCTGGGATGAATGGTTTGGGCTTGTGCCAAATCCCTGATCTTCATGTGAGGTGCGATCGGATCTGTGTGGAGATACTGTCATATCCCGGATACCGAGCATATTGCATATTTTCAATCTCGCAAGGACAAACAAACCTTGTGAGGGAGAGGTGTTGAGACTTGGCCTTTCAATGTGTTCTGTGTCCGTTGCGCTTGCTCCGATGCCGCGGGAGGGAGTAATGTCTGGGCGTTGACGAAAAAGGAGCATAGGCATGATGCAACAGCTAAGGGATGAACTGGAACAGTGCGGATTTTTTCTGCGTGGTGGCTTTCATCCAGACCCTGATGACGATGTGCCCCCTTTGCCCGACGGGCAGTCAACTAGAACCATCCTCTTGATCGGCAGTGTCGGCCCGCACATGTGGCGCGCGTTTCAAAAAGAACGGCGTGCCTGTCCAGATCCTCTTGATGACTGGACAGAACGCAAATTGGCTGCGATGGCCAAACAGATCGGAGCCCATGCTGTTTTCCCATTTGATCGGCCATACTATCCGTTTCAGCGCTGGGTGAAGAAAGCTGGCAACTGCTTCCAATCGCCTTTGCGTATCGAGATACATCCTGTTTACGGGCTTTGGCATGCAACTCGCGGGGCGTTGCTTTTTTCTGAACGTCTAGCGTTACCCAAGGCAGAAAAGGCGCAGCATCCCTGCAAGGCATGTGTCGGCACCCCTTGTCTTCATGTCTGTCCGGTCGGGGCCTTTTCGGCCAAGGGACTGGATATCGCTCTGTGTGCAATGCATCTGGCCGGGCCGGATTCTGAAGACTGCATGACCAATGGCTGCCTTGCCCGTCGCGCCTGTCCTGTTGGCCGGGACTATCAACTGCTGCCCGAGCAGGCCGCTTTCCATATGCAGGCTTTGCGTAAGTATCATGCGGAAATCATTTAATTTTCAGGATTTCAACTAGTTTTGGGTGGGGCTTCCACACTTTTGTTCGGTCAATTGAGCTTGCGCATTTCGGTCGGACAGGCTCTTCACATTGTTGCGATTGATTCACAATCTCAATGGAATTGATTGACAAATGTAACCGATTACATTATTGATAATAGGGAACCATGGCCTAAGTGCCTTGGAGAAGGAAGTAAAATGTAATCGGTTACATTTTGGTTCGTGTTGGAGGAAATCTTTATGATGAAAAAGTGGTTTTTGGCTGCAACCATGTTGGTTGCGGCAGGGGTCTCTGCGTCCGTAGCAAACGCTGAAAGTTTCAAGATCGGCCTTTCCAATGGCTGGGTCGGCAGCGAGTGGCGCACCCAGATGATTGAAGAAGCTCAGGCTGCAGCCGAGGCCTGGAAAGACAAGGGCGTCGATGTCGAAGTTGTTGTCCAAAGCGGCAACGTGGATGCTCAGGGCCAGGTTGGCCAGGTGCGCAACTTCATCAACCAGGGCGTTGATGCAATTATCATCGACCCGAACAGCCCGTCCGCTTTCAACCCTGTTTTCGCACAGGCAAAACGGCGTGGTATCATGGTTGTTGCAACTGATGCCGAAGTCTCTTCCAAGGATGCCATCTATGTTGGTATCGATCAGAAGCAGTGGGCTTACCAGTCTGCCAAATGGCTGGCTGAAACCCTTGATGGCAAGGGCAATGTTGTTACCATCAACGGTGTTGCAGGCAATCCGGCTAACGAAATGCGCGTTGCTGGTTACAAGGAAGCCTTTGAAGCACATCCAGACATCAAGGTGCTGAACGAAGCCAACGCCAACTGGGATCAGGCGCAGGGCCAGCAGGCCATGCAGAACCTGCTCGCGACCTATCCGGACATTCAGGGCGTATGGGTGCAGGACGGCATGGCGGCCGGTGCATGGCGCTCCATCATGGCTGCCGACAAGGCAAGCCAGATTGCAGCAACTGGTGAAATCCGCAAGGACTTCATGGTGACCTGGAAAGAAAATGGTCTGAACTCTGCAGCATCGGTCAACCCTCCAGGGGTTATGGCTTCTGCTCTTAACGTTGCTGTTATGAAAATGCAGGGCAAAGAATTCAAGGATGGCATCTTTGGAGGTGTTTATGGCAACGCGATCTATATCCCGATCCCGTTCATCGACAACTCCAACCTTGATGAAAAACTTGAAGAAGCCAAAGACAAACCCGGCTACTGGTCTGTGACGGACGTTGTTACTCCGGAAGAAGCCGAAGAATTCTTCAAATAAATGAATCAGGCGCCCGCCTGCTCCCATGATTCGGGATATGCAACGTCCTGCGATCCATGATCGCGGGCGGGCGCTCCGACTTTGCAAAAACCGAGGATTGTCATGTCTTCAGCAATTACGGTGCGCGATCTCACCAAACGGTTCGACAAGGTACATGCGCTGACCGATGGTCGGCTGACTGTTGAACGGGGAGAAATCCATGCGCTGCTTGGCGCGAACGGATGCGGCAAAAGCACCCTGTCCAAAATTGTCGCCGGGGCCTATGCGCCCACCTCCGGAACTGTTCTCATCGACGGCAAGGAAGTTTCCTTTCGCAGCCCGCGTGATGCCGAAGAGATGGGGATTGCCCTGTTTTATCAGGAGCTGAGCCTCATTCCGAAAATGAGTGTTGAGGCCAACATCTTTTTGCGGCGTGAGCCACGCAATGGCGTCGGCTTCATCGACTATGCCAAAATGCGCACCGAGACCCTCAACTTGCTGGCAATGTTCAAGGATGCGATTGGGGATGATATTCAGCCCGATGCCCTTGTGGCAGACCTGACGCCAGGTCAGCGGCAGATTGTCGAGATTTGCAAGGTCTATGCGAAAAACCCCAGCATCGTCATCATGGACGAGGCAACTGCGGCCCTTGATGGTCGGCAGGTGAAGGTTTTCTTTGATATTCTGCGCAAGAAACGCGAAGAGGGTGTTTCAACCATCTTCATTTCTCACCGCCTCGACGAGGTGTTTGAAATCTGTGATCACGCGACCATTATGCGCAACGGCGCAGTGGTGGCCGAAACCGCCATCGCCGAAACCACAACTGAAGATGTGGTGCACATGATGGTGGGGGATGTGAAGAAGGCCCCCAAGCGTCAGGCGCTGGATGACGAGGGCAAAAAGCCGTTGCTCAAGCTGGAAGGTGTTGGCAGCAATTTGCTCAATGATGTTTCCCTCTCTGTTGCTCCGGGCGAAATTGTCGGGCTTGGCGGATTGCAGGGGCAGGGGCAGTCGACCCTGTTGCGCAGCCTGTTTGGCGCGCTGCCGATCACATCCGGTACGGTTTGGTTGAACAATGAACAGGTGGCCATCCGCAAGCCGGCGGACGCGGTGCGGCGTAAGGTTGCCTATGTTTCCGGCGACCGCGGCCCTGATGCCGCGCTTCCCGGACGCTCGATTTTCGAGAACTTGGCAGCGGCCATTCTCGTCAGTGAAAAGCGCAAGCTCGTCCGCGCTAAGGAATTGCGGCCGCAATTGGCTGAAGTCGCCTCGGCCTTCAAGACCAAATATGCGCGCATGACCGATGCCATCGGTACGCTCTCTGGTGGCAACCAGCAAAAGATCTTCATTGCGCGCTGGTTAGCAACCAATCCGAAAGTGATCCTGCTTGATGACCCGACCAAGGGCATCGATCTTGCGGCCAAGGCGGATCTGTTTGCGCTTATTCGCAAGCTGGCTGAGTCCGGCGTTGCCGTCTTGCTCTATTCCAGTGAAGAATCCGAGCTTCTGGACAATTGTGACCGTATCGCCGTGTTCAATGACGGCGCGGTCGTTACCGAACTTTCCGGGGCCGAGATGGACTCGTTCCATCTTACCCGCGCAGCCTATGGAGAGGCCTGATGAAGAGCATTCTGTCCGCCCCCAAATCGGGCTCGACCGTATCAAAAAGACCCGTATGGCTGGTTGCCTTCGGCTCGCTTGTCGCGCTGGTTCTGATCAACTGGTTCCTGCAGCCGTCTTTCTTTGACGGCATGGTGATGCATTCCAACCTGACCACCTTCCTGCCGCTTACGCTGGTGGCCATTGGCCAGACCTTCGTGATCATGGGTGGAGATATCGACTTGTCTGTCGGGTCTATTGCCGCGCTAGTCAATGTGGTAACCGTGACGGTTATCGCCATGGCTGGTGGAGATGCTGCCAGTGTACCGATTGGTCTGCTGACTGGCTTGGTCGTCGGGGTTCTCTGCGGGGTCTTCAATGGCCTGCTGATCAGTTATCTGCGCTTGCAGCCCATGGTGGCGACCTTCGGTACAGGCATCATATTCTCGGCGCTGGCGCTTTGGGTCATGCCGCAGGCGGGGCTCTCGGTGCCGGAAGTCTACTGGATGACCTACAGTGACTTTGTGCTCGGTGTGCCAACCGTGCTCTGGATTCTGATTGCCGGTTTCCTGTTTGTCCTCTTCATGCAGCGTCGCCCGTTCGAGAGCCACCTCAAGGCTGTCGGGGGCAACCGTGCGGGGGCCTTCCAGAGCGGGATCAACATGAGCTTCGTGCGGCTCTTGTCCTTTGCGCTTTGTGGTCTTTTTTCCGGCTTTGCAGCGCTTTGTCTAACGGGCGAAACCGCCAGTGGTGATCCGCTAATAGGCCAGAGCCTGGCCATGGGGTCGATCTCGGCTGTGGTGCTCGGCGGAACCATGCTGTCGGGTGGTGTCGGTGGAGCCATCGGGTCCATCTTCGGTGCTCTTCTGCTTGGCATGATCGGCAACGTGATCTTCTTTGCCGGATTGCCCTTTGAATTCCAGACGCTCGTGCAGGGTCTGATCGTACTGGCTGCTCTGGCTGGTGGCGTACTCGTGGCGCGTAAGTGAGGAGATAGAAATGTCTGACGCTTCAAGCAACATGCACTCTGAAAATGCGGGCTTTAGCCTTGGTGCCATTCTGCGCGAGCCTGTGGTTCTTGCCCTGTTTGCCATCATTATTCTGTTGGGCATCGGGGAAGCGGTTTCTCCCGGCTTTGCACGGGGTGACCAGATCATAAAGCTGCTGACGGTCGCAGCACTGCTCGGCTTTGCGGCTGCGGGACAGAATCTGGTGGTTCTGGCCGGTGGCGAAGGCATTGACCTGTCTGTCGGAGCCATGATTTCCCTTGGTGCCGTGATCGCGGGTAATGTTATGGATGGTGCCAATGGCGGGATTTTGCCAGCCTTGATTGCCGCCATGGGTGTGACCTTCATCATTGGCATGGTCAACGGGCTCGGGGTCAACCTCATTCGCATTCCGCCGCTTGTCATGACGCTCGGTATGACCTCGGTCATTCAGGGTGGGCTCGTGGTTTTCTCGCGCGGTATCCCTTCGGGCAATGCTGCGCCCGCCCTGATGAATTTCATCAATCAGCCTGTGGTCTTCGGTATTCCCGGTGTCCTGTTTATCTGGCTGCTGCTGATTATCGGCATGGTCTTCATGCTGCGGGCAACGTCTTTTGGTCTTTCCATCTATGCCGTCGGTGCAAATCCGCAAGCTGCTCGTCTGGTGGGGCTGCCAGTCAAAGTCATCCGCACAACGGTGTTCGGTTTGTCCGGTGCTTTGGCTGGCCTCACCGGGGTTTTTGTCATCGGTTACACAGGCAACTCATTCATTAGTGTAGGGGATCAATATATGTTGCCCTCCATTATCGCGGTTGTCATCGGTGGCACTTCCCTTGCAGGTGGTTCTGGTGGTTATATTGGGACTGTCGCAGGTGCGATTGCCTTGATTCTGCTGCAAAGCGTTCTGACCACGCTGCATCTGGAGTTCTGGGGCCGTCAGCTGATCTTTGGTGGCACATTGCTCCTGCTGCTCATGTTCTACGGACGCCAGAAAAGTGCACGGATCTAATCAAGATGGTTGACCAGCCCAATATCCGCGATGTTGCCAAGGCCGCAGGAGTTTCCACGGCCACGGTGTCTCGCGCGCTTGCCCAGCCGGGCAAGGTGCGTGAGGCGACCCTCAAGAAGGTGATGGATGCGGTTGAGAAAATCGGTTTTGTTCCCAATCGTCAGGCGAGCATGTTCCGCTCGCGCAAGAGCAACACCGTTATTCTTCTCGTGCGGGATATCTCCAACCCCTTCTATCTGGATATCTATAAAGGGGTAGAGGAGGCTGCCTTCGCGGCGGGCTACAAAGTGCTCATGGGTGATGCGCGCGAAGATGACGAGCGCATCACCCACTATATCGAGGCGGTGCGTGAATGCCATGCTGATGGTCTCATCCTGATGATCGGCAGCTTCCCCAAAAAGCTGTTGGAGCAGACGGATAGGCTGCCGCCCTTCGTGGTGGCTCTGGAAGAGATCGACGGACTGGAGGCGCCCACCGTTCGGGTGGATAATGTAGCGGCGGCTGAAGGGGCCGTTGCGCATCTCATCGCGCAGGGGCACAAGCGGATTGTTCACTTGACTGGACCGCTTGACGAGCATCTCGGCAAGACTCGTCTGGAAGGCTATCGGCGAGCGTTGAAAAAAGCCGGATTGCCCATTGACGAAGCGTTGATCATGCCGGGCGACTTCAGTCTCAATGCCGGCTATGACCAGACGGCAAAGTTGCTGGAAAAGGGCGCGCATTTCAGTGCTATATTCGCTTCCAGCGACCAGATGGCGATTGGTGCGGCCAGTGCCCTGCGTGAAAAGGGGCTGGCGATCCCGGATGACGTTTCGCTCGTCGGCTTCGATGATACGCTCATTGCCTCCATCTTTTATCCCCCTTTGACCACTGTCTATCAGCCAAGGCGCGAGATTGGTCGTGCTGCCATGGCAATGATGATCCGCAAGCTTTCCGCCCACGCCGGTGATCCGGTAGCGGTGGAGGAACCCCTAGAGGATCAACAGTTTTTAACCGAACTGATTACTCGAAATTCGGTTGCGCCTTTCGACGACGCAAGACCGGGGACGTAACAAGGAGATTGAACCCATGAAGACACTTAAAGGCCCCGGGCTGTTTCTGGCCCAGTTCGTCGGAGACAAGCCCCCGTTCAATGATCTGTTTGCCATCGCCAAATGGGCTGCAGATCTCGGCTACAAGGGTTTGCAGATCCCGACTGGTGACAATCTGTTCGATCTGGATCTGGCAGCGACATCCAAGGACTATTGTGATGAGTTGAAAGGCAAGCTGGCAGAGCTTGGCGTGGAAATCACAGAACTCTCGACGCATATTCAGGGGCAGCTGGTTGCCGTGCATCCGGCCTATGATGCGTTGTTTGATAATTTTGCACCGGAAGCTGTGCGCGGGAATCCGAAAGCCCGCCAGGAATGGGCGGTCGAGCATGTCAAGAAAGTGGGCCTTGTATCAAAGAATCTTGGCCTTGATACGCATGTGAGCTTTTCGGGCGCGCTGGCATGGCCCTATGTCTATCCATGGCCACAGCGTCCGGGTGGGCTGGTAGAAGAGGCCTTTTCCGAGCTGGCCAAACGCTGGAAGCCGATTCTGGACTATCATGAAGAGCTGGGCGTTGACGTGGCCTATGAGCTGCATCCGGGCGAAGACCTGCATGACGGAGTTACCTTCGAGCGCTTCCTTGAAGAGCTGAACGGTCACAGCCGCGCCAATATCCTTTATGACCCATCCCACTTCGTGCTTCAGGCGCTGGATTATCTCGCCTTCATCGATATCTACCACGACCGGATCAAGGCTTTCCATGTCAAGGATGCCGAGCTGCAATATAGCGGTCGGTCCGGCGTCTATGGCGGATATCAGTCATGGGTGGATCGCCCTGGTCGTTTCCGCTCGCTGGGTGATGGCGGGGTCGACTTCAAGGGCATTTTCTCGAAAATGGCGCAATATGACTTTGAAGGCTGGGCCGTTCTCGAGTGGGAATGCGCACTTAAGCATCCAGAGGATGGCGCCCGCGAAGGAGCCACTTTCATTGCCGATCACATTATCCGTGTAACCGAACATGCGTTTGATGATTTTGCCAGCTCCGGTGTGGATGCGGCAACGAATCGTCGACTGCTGGGACTGAATGAGGACTGAACCATGGCCTTGAATGATACCAATATGCAAATCCAAAGTCACCGCAAGCTGAAGCTGGGCATGGTTGGGGGCGGGGTTACTGCCTTTATCGGCGGCGTGCATCGCATCGCATCGCGCATTGATGATCGGTATGAGCTGGTCGCCGGTGCGCTGGATAACGATCCCGAACGAGGCAAGGCTTTTGCTGTTGCCATCGGCATTGCGCCGGATCGGGCTTATGACAATTATGAGGACATGATCAAGGCGGAAGCAAGCCGTGAAGACAAGCCTGATGTGATTGCCATTGTCACACCGAATTTTCTGCATTATCCGGTTGCCAAAGCGGCACTGGAAGCGGGTTTCCATGTTATCTGCGAAAAGCCGATGACCACATCGCTGGACGATGCCAAGGTGTTGGCCGAGACCGTAAAGAAGACCGGTAAGACGCTGTTTCTGACCCACACCTACACAGGATATCCGATGGTGCGTCAGGCGCGCGAAATGGTCGCCAATGGCGCTATTGGCGAGTTGCGCCGGGTGCAGGTGGAATATGCCCAGGATTGGCTTGCTGCGCCGGATGAAGACCCCGAAGCGGCAAGCGCAAACTGGCGCAATGATCCCAAGAAGGCCGGGCAAGGCGGAGCCATCGGCGATATCGGCACCCATTCCTACAATCTGGCCGCTTTCGTGGCCGGGGTGGAGCCAACCGAGATTTTGGCCGAGCTGACCGCACTGGTGCCGGGCCGACAGGTGGATGATGATGCCAGCATTCTGCTGCGCTATGCCAACGGGGCCAAGGGGTCCATTTGGGCCAGTCAGGTGGTTGCTGGCAATGGTAACAATCTTTCGCTGCGCATATATGGCTCTACCGGTGGCCTGGAATGGTGGCAGGAAAAGCCAGAAGAGCTGTGGTACACGCCGCTTGGTGAGCCGCGTCGCCTCTTGCGCCGCAATGGGGTTGAGAACACCCCTGCTGCAGTGGCTGGTAGTCGCATTCCGGCAGCGCATCCGGAGGGTTATCTGGAGGCTTTTGCCAATATCTATCGCGATGCCGCCGATGCAATCGAGGCAAACGAAGCAGCTGTGCTTGTACCAAATGCCGATGACGGTGTCAGCGGTCTGGCATTTGTTGAAGCCAGCCTTGAATCTTCGGCCAAGGGTGGTGTCTGGGTGTCACTCAAAGAGAAGAAATAGGCAACTGGATGGCGACGGGCGCTTCTAGATTTGGTCTTGCAGCCAGATGCTAAGAGGGGCCCTGTTGAGAAAAATTGATTTTCTGGGATAGACACATTCCGGACTTGCGGGAGAAACGTTGGCACGTTTCTCCCGTTTTTGTTGCTTGTAGTCTGGTCTATTTTGGGCGGGCAGAAAAAATCCTTGCAAAGGGGGTTGTAGGATTACGTATCCTTTTATACTATACCCCAGTATAGAATAGGTGATGCAACATGCCCAAAAGTCCCGAAGATAAAAAACGTGCTCTGACGCGCGTCCGCAAGATCAAAGGCCAATGCGAAGCATTGGAACGCGCAATCGAAGCTGGCGCGGACTGTACGCCTATATTGCAACAGATCGCAGCGGTACGGGGCGCCGTCAATGGGCTGATGGTTGAAGTCATGGACAGCCATATTCGGGAAGAATTCGTTTTTCCCGATGATCCCGGCGGCAAGAAAACGCAGGAACTGCTTCATCTTGTTCGGAACTATCTGAAATAGCGGCACCCAAAGGGTGTGGAAGGCCGGTCCTGGCGTTTTAGAAGCGGCTGGACCAGAAACTCAAAAAAGCAAAAGAAACATCGTGGTTTGTCAGCTTGAAGGCATCTCTTGGGAAAGGGATGCTTTCGGCGCCGAAACCACTCCCGGCTGGATAGGTGGATGCCTTGGTAGGGAGAGGGGAGGCGCCGAGCCGGTTGGCAAGGCGCGTTCGTCAAATCCGTTGACCAAGGATAACACTATGAAATCACGTGCTGCAGTCGCATTTGCGCCCAACAAACCTCTTGAAATCGTTGAAATCGATGTTGCTCCGCCCAAACATGGCGAAGTGCTGATCAAGATTTCCGACACTGGCGTATGTCATACCGATGCCTTCACCCTTTCCGGTGCGGACCCTGAGGGTATATTCCCGGTTGTTCTGGGCCATGAAGGCGCCGGTGTTGTTGTCGAAGTTGGCGAAGGTGTAACGTCTGTTGCTCCGGGTGACCATGTCATTCCGCTTTACACTGCTGAATGCGGCGAATGCGAATTCTGCAAATCGGGCAAGACCAACCTCTGTGTGGCCGTGCGCGAAACGCAGGGCAAGGGTCTGATGCCGGATGGCACCACCCGTTTCTCTTACAATGGCGAGCCGATCTTCCACTATATGGGCTGCTCCACCTTCTCCGAATATACGGTTGTGGCCGAGGTTTCCCTTGCCAAGATCAATCCGGAAGCCAACCATGAGCATGTCTGTCTGCTGGGCTGTGGTGTGACCACCGGCATTGGCGCCGTGCATAACACCGCTAAGGTTCAGGAAGGCGACTCGGTCGCTGTCTTCGGTCTGGGGGGCATCGGTCTTGCGGTTATTCAGGGTGCCCGTCAGGCCAAGGCTGGCCGCATTATTGCCATTGACACCAATCCGGACAAGTTCGAGCTGGCCCGTGAGTTTGGTGCAACTGACTTCGTCAATCCAAAAGACTATGACAAGCCGATCCAGCAGGTGATCATCGAGATGACCGGTTGGGGTGTGGATCATTCCTTCGAATGCATCGGCAACGTGGATGTCATGCGTGCGGCTCTGGAATGTGCCCATCGCGGTTGGGGGCAGTCTGTTGTTATCGGTGTTGCCGGAGCAGGGCAGGAAATCTCTACCCGTCCGTTCCAGCTTGTTACCGGTCGTCACTGGATGGGGTCTGCCTTTGGTGGGGTCAAGGGTCGCACCCAGCTGCCGGGTATGGTTGAGGACGCCATGAAAGGCGATATCGATCTGGAACCGTTCGTGACCCACGTCATGCCACTGGATGACATCAACAATGCCTTTGATCTCATGCATGAAGGCAAGTCCATACGCTCCGTGATCAAATACTGATCGCAGACATAGTGCATCCTATCCGGCGCGGCGGTCTTCTGCCGCGCCTCTTTTTGACAAAGCATCGGGGAAATCATGGACCGTATCGAACATCATGCCTCCTTCGGAGGAACCCAGAGCGTTTATCAGCATGCCTCTCAAGTGCTCGGCTGTGATATGAAGGTGGCCGTCTTTGTGCCTGATCATGAAGAGGGTGCTCGGCTACCGGTACTCTACTGGCTTTCGGGCCTCACCTGCACAGAACAGAATTTCATCACCAAGGCCGGTGCACAGCGTTATGCCGCAGAGCATGGCGTGATCCTTGTGGCGCCAGACACCAGCCCGCGCGGCGAAGGTGTGGCAGATGACGAGGCCTATGATCTGGGGCAGGGCGCCGGCTTCTATCTCAATGCGACGCAGAAACCATGGGCACAGCATTTCCAGATGGAAGACTATATCACCAAGGAATTGCCAGCCCTGATCGAAGCCACTTTTCCGGCCAGTGATAAACGCTCCATCATGGGCCATTCCATGGGCGGCCACGGTGCGCTGACCTTGGCCTTGCGCCATCCGGGGTTTTATCTGGCGGTTTCTGCCTTTTCTCCCATTGTGGCGCCGACGCAGGTGCCATGGGGTGAGAAAGCTTTTTCAGCCTATCTTGGCGATGATCGCGAGGCATGGAAGGCGCATGACGCAACCGCGCTTCTGGCTTCGGCTGAGGAGCGTCTGCCGATCCTGATTGATCAGGGAGATGCCGATGATTTTCTTGCCGGCCAGCTGAAGCCGGAGATTTTTGAGGCAGAAGCCAAGCGTGTTGGCCATCCGCTGACCCTGCGCATGCAGGAAGGACATGATCACAGCTACTATTTCATTGCCAGCTTCATCGGCGATCATATCGCCCATCATGCCAAGGCTCTGAAAGCCTGATTGGCCTGTCTGGCTGATTTTTCTGCCTCTTAGGGCGGTAATGCATCAAAGAGAGAGCCCCGTGCCTATCTGCGCGGGGCCTTTGCTTTGGGGCCGGTGGGAGTGGATCAAACGGGGTGGACATCAAATGCGCCATCTTGTTCCTGCTCTGCCATGATCTTTCCAAGCTGAGGGCCTGATTCATCGGATTTGAGGATACGTTCGACTTGCTCCTCGGTGCTTTCAGGCTCGGAATAGATGGCCTTGGCTGCTTTGAGCAGATCCTTCATGGCGTTATAAGCATAGTCGGAATCGTTGAGGAAGGACGTTGCCGACTGCATCTCCAGGTCTCCTGCACGGATATGGGCTTCTACCAGCTGGGTGCTGGCATTCTTGGCCTTCTTGATCTTGGCTAGCTCTTCCTCAAGCCACGCGCTATCCCGGCTGTCTTCATCCATCTGGTTGAGAGCGTGCAATTGAGCAAGAATGCGGGCGATTTCCGTGCGCAATGTATTATAGAGATCTGTCGCGGCTCCCATTGGCTTGCTGGTAAAGAGATTGGCGTTGCGTCGCATATGCTTGATGGCCTTGACGGCACGCACCATAGCCGTTGCGGCATTGCGCAGCCGGTAAGCGCGTTCCAGCACTGTGTGGGGAATGTCCTTGTCGCCGACCCGCGAGGTGAAATCGACGATAGCTGAGTAGAGTGTTTTCACCCGCGCCTCATAGCGGGCGTCGATATCCAGCTCGAAGGTGGAGCGACTGGATTGCACTGTGCGGGCGATGTCGTTGCTAGAATATAGTTGGTGCCGGTGGATGTTGAGGCCATGGGCGATCAGCTCTACGGCATTTTCCTGCAAATGAAGCACTTCCTTACGTAAAGCCAGTTCGATGGTTGCGGGGAAGGCGTCGACCGCTTCATTGAGATATTTGGGTTTGGAAATATCAAGCTTGGGTTCGGCAATCTGCTGGGTGAGAAAAGCGATCAGCCAGTTCATAAGCGGTAGCATGATGAGCACGCCCAGCACATTGAAGATGGTGTGAAAGACGGCGAGCTTGAGGGCATAATCCGTATCTGCGATGCCCATATGCAGGCTGACAAAATCGACCGCCTGCCTGAGCTGATTGATGAAGACCAGCGCCACGCTGGCGGTCACCAGATTGAAGATCAGATGGGCGAGGGCCAGACGCTTGCCTTGATAATTGGCCGTCAAAGAGCCGATGATTGCCGTGATGGTCGTGCCGATATTGGCGCCAATGGCCAGCGCCAACGCATTGGCATAGGAAATCTGACCAGCTGACAGACCTGTCAGGATGAGGACCATGGTTGCGTGGCTGGATTGCATAACCACTGTCGCAGCTGAGCCCACCAGCGTGTAGACGATGAGGCCAAGAATGCCGGACATGGCAAAGCGGGTGAGGTCGAACTGGTCCTTGAAGGCCTCAAAGCCCTCTTTCATGAAATGGATGCCCAGAAACAGGAAGCCCAGACCGGCCAGCACATAGCCTGCCCCACGCCAATATTTGTTGCGCTGGAAAACCAGCACAATGGCAACAGCCAGCATGGGCATGGCATAGGCGGAAATCTTGACCTTGAGACCGAAACCGGCAACCAGCCAGGCGCCGGTGGTCGTGCCGATATTGGCTCCGAATATGATGCCCACGCCCGCGATGAGGGAAATGAGCCCGGCGGAGAGAAAGGAAATGGTGATGACCGAGACCAGAGAACTTGATTGCATCAATGTCGTGGTGAGGATGCCGAAGCTGATGGAGCGCGAGGTCGAGCCGGTGGCTCTGGCCAGTATCTTTTCGAGAAAACCGCCGGAGAAGAGCTTGAAGCCATCTTCCAGCATCAGCATGCCAAATAGAAAAACTGCCACCCCGGCAGCGATTTCCTGAAAGTCTGAACTGAACCAGAAGGCGATCAGCAGCAGGGAAAGGATGAGGGGCAGCAGTATTTTCTTGAGCACGGGTGACCTCGTGTGGCTTGAAAGTGGGACTTCATATCTCATGCTACAGCAGAAAAATGAAGTCTCTTTAAGCGCACATAGTACACCTTAATTGTTAAGGAAGCATCATGCCTCTGAGTGCGAAATAGAACAAGGCAGCAAGCACGCCGGAAACGGGCACGGTGATGATCCATGCCGAGGCGATTTTCAGTAAGGTCGAGCGTTTGACCAACTGACGCTTGAGGGCCTTGCGCAATTTCTTGCGCTGTGCTGCGGAGATCACTGCCTCGGGCCCCATGGCCTTGAGGGAATCGAGCATGATCTTCTTTTCTTCGGCAGGCGCATTGCGGAATTCGGCCAGAACCTGTTCCACCTTGCTTAGATCAGGGCTGCCCACATGCTTGGCGAGCACATTTTCGACGACCTTGCCCATGCGCTGTTCCAGGAATTCACGCAAGAAGCCGACGCCAAAGACTGCGCCAAGTGCTACATGGGTGGAGCTGATCGGCATACCGAGCTGGCTGGCGAAGATAACCGTGATGGCTGCAGCCAGCGCAATACAGAAGGCGCGGGACCGGTCCAGTTCGGTGATTTCAGAGCCGACGGTGTGAATGAGTTTGGGGCCAAACAGCGCCAGACCAAAAGAAATGCCCAGAGCGCCGATCACCATGACCCAAAGCGGAATGGCAACCTGAGAATGATCCCCACCCGAAACCGTCAGCACTTCCACGATACCGGCGAGCGGGCCAACGGCGTTGGCCACATCGTTGGCGCCATGGGCGAAGCTCAAAAGGGCTGCAGCAAAGATCAACGGGATGGTGAAAAGCTTGTTGACGCCATCCGTGCCGTCTCCGATGCGATCGGTTGCCCGGGCGATCAACGGGCGGACGATGAAATAGCAAAGGACAGCCACGGCAGCGCCAATGGCCAGAGCGGCAGGAAACTCGATCTTGATGAGTTTCTTGATGCCTTTAAGGCAGAGATAGGTGGTGAAGGCCCAAGCCATGATTGAGACGACGTAAGGCATCACCTTGCGCGCCGCGGTAACCGGATCATCCTTGAAGAAAATCAGCTTTTTCAGCGTGAAAAGCGTCAGGGCAGCGATGATGCCGCCCGTGAGGGGCGAGATGACCCAGCTGGCCGCGATCTTGATCATGGAATCCCAGTTGACGATGTCCCAACCAGCGCTGGCGATCCCGGCGCCCATGACGCCACCCACAATCGAGTGCGTGGTGGAAACCGGAGCGCCAAGCCATGTGGCGGCATTCAGCCAGATGGCTGCGCCCATGAGGGCTCCCATCATAACCCAGATGAAAACATCCGTGTTGGCAATATCGGCCGGATCAATGATGCCTTTCTTGACGGTATGGACAACTTCGCCGCCTGCGATGATGGCGCCGCCCGCCTCAAACACCGCCGCTATGACAATGGCCATTGTCATGGTCATGGCAAAGGAGCCGACTGCGGGGCCGACATTGTTGGCCACATCGTTGGCGCCAATGTTCAGGGACATATAGGCGCCGATTACGGCCGCTGCGATCAGGAGAAAGGATTGGTCTACATGGGCAAACTGGGTGCCTGCGTAGATCATGACGCCGACCATGAAAAGAATGGCAGTACCCAGCCGCCCAACTTCAGATCTGCTTATATCAGTTGCGTTCTCTATCTTGAGATAGTCTCCAACCTTCATACTGCTTGCCTTTAGCTCTTCGCATCCTTGACGGTTATGTTTCTTTGTTCAAATCGACTTCAAAGAAGAGCACCGTTCTTTTTGCATAGATGAATTTCTGCTAGTGAGTTGGCTGCTGGTGGCGCCAGCCACAAAGGGAGTGGCGGAAATTTGTCGATATTTCCAGAAAAATCGACAAATAAAATTTCCAAAGCGCACCCCGTGCATTAAAAGAAAGAAGACGCCTACGAAGGGGTGCACATGGTGCACTCGTCCTGTTGAAAACCCAACGCCGGATTCCAGTCAGATTATGCTCTTTATTATGCGAAGCCTTGTTGCAAGCCTGTTCTTCTTCCTGTCTCTGACCGTTTCGGCTTTTGCCTGTCTGGATGAGGGCAATCCGGCACCGGATCGTGTGGATGATGCGCTCTATGCGCTATTCCTTGCGGATCTTGAAGAGATGGGCATGGACAATTTTGTAACGCGCTTTTGCGAGCTCGATACAGAGGATCGCACGCTGGCCATCGAGATCTTTGGCAGTGCTCAGAAGCAGGAAACGCCCGAGGATCAGTTCACGCTTCTGCGCATGGCGATCATGGTGCCGGATATTTCTGAGAATGTTGCCTGGGTGGCCAAGAATGCACGCATTCGCGAAGAGGGCGATGACTGGGAAAGCATCAGTATCAAGCGCTTTGTCTCGCATGTGCGCACACGCTTCCCTCAAACGCAGACCATTTTGAATGATGATTATCTGGACAAGATGGATGCGCTCTATCAAGCAGCCTTGGAGGCGGTACAGAACAAGGAACAGGCGGCTGATCAGGACATTGAAAAGACCAAAGCGGAGATCGACGCCTATGAGAAGAAGATCGCCGATCTAAAATGGAAAATTGAGGGCCTGAAAGACGAGCGCCGCGAGTATCGCGTTATGCGCCAGACGCTGGAAGCCGAGGAGTAGGGAACACCCGCTCCTCTATTCTCGTCTCAGCAGCTTGTCGACAATCAGATTGCTCCAGCGATCCGACTTGAATGATGCTTCAAGCGCATCTTCATCATAGACGGTATCTACCCACTCCAGAAATGAAATGTCGTGGGTGGCGCTGTAGCTGAGATATTCCTCAAAGAAATAATCGAGGATACCGGTTTTGGCCTGTTTGAAATGGCCATAACGCATCGACAATTGAGCGCGGGCCTCGTCGACGGGCACGTCTTCTTTGAGGATGAGATAAAGCGCGGAGACAAGGCTTGCCCGGTCTGCCCCCGCCTTGCAGTGAAGCAGGATCGGGTAGGACAGGGACTCGAAATAGCTTTTAAGGCCAAGGATCGTCTCCCGCGAAGGGGCACCACGCGAGCGGACCTGCAGATCATCGCGCAGATCAATGCCATAGGCCTCGCAGGCCTTGCGTTCCAGACGATCACTGCCGCAATCCCTTGGGCCACGCAGGTTGAGAATGGTCCGGATGCCCAGATCCTTTGCATAATAGCGGACCTGATGTGGCCATGGCTGGGAAGAGCGCCAGGCATTGGGAGAGACTTTATGCCGGTTGGCATAGGGCGTTCTGAACATGCCGTGATCAATGAAGATCATTTCGAAATAATCATAGATCGGCGCAAAGAAGCGGCGCAGCCATGCCGGAGAGATGTCTGCAATGGTATTTCTGAGACGAACAAGCTGCCTGAACAGGGCTTTGCGTGCTCTTTTCGTGAAGCGGACTTTCGGCATGGTATTCGGTATGTTCTCAGGTGAGTAGCTCACTCAGCATTTCCCTCAATCCATATTCGGAAGCGCACTCTGCTGCATCCAAAACGATTTCAGCCCCGTTGGCTCACAACTTTCTAACAAGCTCGAATCGCTTTCGAGACGAATTGGTTCGGTTCTCACCTTAAGCTGCCCGTAAATTGCCTTGTCTGCAATGAAAGAGTTGTCTCTTTCGACTATCGACGTTGCGCAACTGCATGGGCAGGCTTTGCCCGAAAAGCAGCGCTTTTCAGGCGCGAGTGACTTAGCAACCTTTCTTCTCTGCGTCAATGTTGTGGCTATGTATGTAGCCTATTAGTTTTTGCATAGGCCTGTGAAACAGAGATGAAGCTGCCGGTGATGGGCGTGGGCTCTATGTTCAAGAAGATACAGGCCCTGCCATTGGCCCAGCAGCATGGAGGCATTTTGAACCGGAATGGTGAGGCTGACCGACGTCACCATGGTCTTGATATGGGCGGGCATATCATCCGGCCCTTCCAGTGAATGCTCATAATAGCGGTCTTCGGGGGCGAGATCTTCCAGAAAGGAGAGGAGGTCTTCCTGAACGGTGGGATCAAAATTCTCCTGTATCGTAAGGGAGGCGGATGTGTGCTTGCAAAAGAGCGTCAGGGTACCTGATTGGGCGCCGGAATGTGCCAACCAATGGGCAACCTCGCGCGTAATGGTGTGCATGCGCTTTCCTGATGTCTTTATCGAGAGGGTATCGTGCAGGACATTGAACATAGGCTCATCCATTCGCTGGAGACTTTCAATCAGATTATCATAGTCTAGGGTTTATATGCGTTGTGTTCCGAGAATCAATGGGCAGACCCTGCTTGGGGAACACAAAGGGAGACATATTCTATGACGATCACGCGAAGAGACCCGATAGCCTATATGGCGGGCACGCTTTCAGATGGCGAGCGCACCGCTTCTATTACTGAGGAAGGGGGCGGTGGCAAATTCACGCCCGACGGAAAAGCCTTGCCCTTTGCGGGCAATACCTTTCTTTGCCATATCGATCCATCATCACGGGCCTATCGCGCCCTTGTCTCCATGCAGCAAGAGATCAAGGCCGGTCCTTTTGCGCATCTCTTCGCTTTTCTGCCAGCTGATAGCCTGCATATGACGCTTTTTCAGGGTGTGTCGCCGGGATGCATCAGCCCCTCGGAAGGCTGGCCAAAAGATATCCCTCTGAGGAATAGTCGGGATAGCGTGACACAGGCCTTTGTTCAGCGTCTGACCGGTCAGCATTTGCCAACAGGCATGAACGTCACAGCCTTGGACCTTTTCGCTCTTCACTCGGTAACGGTGTGCGGCGCCACGCCACAGGATGAGCAAATGCTCAGGCAGGTGCGTGAGATCCTGTCTCAACTGACATCAATCCGCTATCATGCACACGACTCCTATATATTCCATGTCACACTTGCCTATCCGTTGACCTTTACCGACAAGGATACGGCAACAGCGATCCATAAAGAGAGTGCCAGACTGTTCGCCAGATACGAAAAGGATCTCTCTGATATCAGCATGGCCGCCGTTGAATTTTGTAACTATGAGACCATGCTCCAATTCGAGCCGGTGATGGTGTTCAAGGACTAGGAGATGTGCGGCTTTTTGCGAAGAAATGAATATTTATACTCACTTTTTACAAGGCTGAGAGCCTCTCGTTCGTGTGCTCGAGTGAGGCGTTTTTCTCGGTCAGCAAATTCTTGCGACACCATGGCGGGCTTTGCTTACTCATCTTTTGATTGCTGAGACTTTTGTAGGCACGCTGTGGTGTGATTGCCCATGAAAGTAGCCGGATCATCCATTTACGAGTTTTAATAAGTATTACTTAATGAGTGGTGGGAGATATTTTCGATAGGGAGGAAACTATGAAACTTAGCTCCATTCTGCTCGCTAGTGCGCTTGTTCTGGCTCCAATGACCGCAATGGCTGCGGGCAAAACGGTTGGTTTTTCGCAGATCGGTTCTGAATCCGGTTGGCGTGCTGCTGAAACCACTGTTACCAAACAGCAGGCTGAGGAACGCGGTGTTACCCTGAAATTTGCTGATGCTCAGCAGAAACAGGAAAACCAGATCAAGGCTCTGCGCGGCTTCATTGCCCAAGGTGTTGATGCCATCTTCCTGGCCCCGGTAGTTGCAACCGGCTGGGACTCCGTTCTTGAAGAAGCTCAAGACGCTGAAATTCCTGTTATTCTGCTCGACCGTAAGGTCGATGCCGACCCAAGCCTTTATATGACCGCTGTCACGTCTGACACCGTTTATGAAGGTGAAGTGGCTGGCAACTGGCTCAAAGACAAAATGGCTGGCAAGGACTGCCGCATTGTCGAGCTGCAGGGCACGACGGGCTCGTCTCCGGCGATCGACCGCAAAAAAGGCTTCGAGAAAGCCATCGCGGACGCATCCAATCTGGAAATCGTACGCAGCCAGACCGGCGACTTCACCCGCGCTCAGGGTAAGGTCGTTATGGAAAGCTTCCTGAAAGCTGAAGGCGCTGAAAATATTTGCGCTCTTTATGCTCACAATGATGACATGGCCGTTGGTGCCATTCAGGCCATCAAGGAAGCTGGTGCAAAGCCGGGTGAAGACATTCTCGTTGTTGCAATTGACGCTGTGCCTGACATGCATCTGGCCATCGCCAACGGCGAAGCAAACGCAACCGTTGAGTTGACCCCGAATATGGCAGGTCCTGCTTTTGATATTCTGGATGCCTACTGGAAAGACGGCACCATGCCTGAAAAATGGGTCCAGACTGAATCCAAGCTCTACACTCAGGATGACGACAACAACGCCATCTATGAAATGAAGAAGAGCCTTGGCTACTGATCTCTGACAATCGTTGGTGGTGGGCAGAAACTCTGTCTGCCACCACGCTCATTCGGCTTTTCACCCAATTCTGGTAGCCTTCAGGATCACACCATGTCTACGACCCCCGAGCCGGTCCTACAGGCGACTGGCGTTTCCAAATTCTTTCCCGGCGCCATCGCGCTGGATGATGTTTCCCTGTCTCTTTATCCCGGTGAAGTGCATGCCCTTCTGGGAGAGAACGGAGCGGGAAAATCCACTCTTATCAAATGTTTGACAGGTGCCTACAAACGCGATGCTGGCACCATTCTGCTCGACGGTAAAGAAATCGATCCGCGCGATCCGCAAGGAAGCCTCGCGCTGGGTATCGGTACTGTCTATCAGGAGGTAAACCTCCTTTCGAACATGACGGTCGCCGAGAATCTGTTTCTTGGCTGGCAGCCCATGCGCCATGGCATGATCAACAATCGTGAAATGGTCAAGCGCTCCAAAGAGGTCCTGTCCGGCTTTGGCCTGGATATCGACCCCTCTCAGCTGCTTTCTAGTTATTCGATTGCCATCCAGCAGGTGGTTGCCATTGCGCGTGCTGTGGAGCTGGCCGGTAAGGTGCTCATTCTGGATGAGCCAACCGCCAGTTTGGACCGCGAGGAGATCGATCTGCTCTTCTCCGTTGTGCGCAAACTGACTGAACGGGGTCTCGCGGTGGTTTTCATCACCCATTTCCTTGATCAGGTTTTCGAGATCTCCGATCGGGCTACGATCCTGCGCAACGGGCGCATTGTCGGTACGCGCGAGCTGGCCAATGCCACGCAAACCGAAATCGTGACCATGATGCTCGGGCGTCAGCTTGAAGAAGCCAAGAAAGAGCGCGGCAAGGCCGTGATCGGCGAAACCATTCTCGAGCTGAAAAACTACGGGCGCCGCGGCACCATCGAGCCGTTTGACATGATCCTGCATAAGGGAGAAGTCATTGGTCTGGCCGGACTGCTTGGATCGGGGCGCAGTGAGACTGCCGGAGTGATTTTCGGCTCCACACCTGCCGATCAGGGAACCGCCACGCTCAATGGTGAGGCCATCAAGATCGATAGCCCCAGATCCTCCATTCATCTGGGGTTCGGTCTCTGTCCTGAAGACCGGAAAACAGACGGCATCGTGGGCGATCTTTCGGTAAGAGAGAATATCATTCTCTCGTTGCAGGCAAGGCGCGGCTGGACACGGCCGATCTCTCGAGCGAAGGCAGAGAAGATCGCCGAGGATTACGTCAAGAAACTGGATATCCGTCTGGCCAGTCTGGATATGCCGATCCGACTTCTCTCCGGTGGCAACCAGCAAAAGGCGTTGCTTGCTCGCTGGCTGGCAACCGAGCCGGACATCCTCATTCTGGATGAACCGACCAGAGGCATTGATGTTGGTGCGCATGCTGAAATCATCGAGCTTATTCAGACCCTTCGCGAGCAGGGCATGGCCTTGATCGTGGCCTCATCCGAGCTGGAGGAATTGATTACCTATTCCAGCCGGATTGTGGTTTTGCGAGATCGTCGGCAAGTCAAAGAGCTTCAGGGCGACGAAATTTCCATTGGTGCGATCGTTCGATCCATCGCTGAAGAAGGAGGGGCGCAGCTATGATGGGCGGTACTCTCCGGCGCATTGCGCCGCAGCTTATAATTCTCGGAGTGGTGATCCTGCTCAACTTCATCGTCTTTCCGGGCTTTTTCTCCATTGAATTCCAGAATGGTCGCTTGTTTGGCAACATTATCGATGTGCTGAATAGGGGCGCGCCGGTGGCTCTACTGGCTACGGGCATGACCTTGGTGATTGCCACCAAGGGGATTGATCTTTCCGTGGGTGCCGTAATGGCGATTGCTGGAGCTGTTGCCGCTTCGGTCGTTACGGCTGGGGGCGGATGGTTCCTTGCTCTATTGGCGGCTTTGGCTGCCGGTTTGGCCTGTGGCTCATGGAACGGCATTCTGGTTGCCGTTTTCCGCGTGCAACCAATTGTTGCCACGCTGGTTCTTATGGTTGCCGGGCGCGGGATCGGGCAGTTGATCACCGAAGGCAAGATCATGACCTTCAATGATCCAGGTCTTATCCATCTGGGGGCTGGTACCATTCTGGGACTACCGACACCGGTTTATATCTGGGTGATCATGGGCGGGTTGATAACCTATGTGGTCCGCCGCACGGCTCTGGGAATGCTGATTGAATCGATCGGTATCAACGAGACATCTTCACGGTTGGCCGGTATCAACTCTCGGGTTCTGCTTGTTGCGGTTTATCTGGTCACCGGTTTCTGCGCCGCGCTGGCTGGTGTGGTCGTCGCTGCCGACATCAAGGGGGCTGATGCCAACAATGCAGGCTTATGGATGGAGCTTGATGCCATTCTGGCTGTCGTTATCGGCGGCAACTCTTTGCTCGGTGGCCGCTTCTCGATCATCGCGTCCCTTTTGGGGGCACTCATTATTCAGTCAGTGAACTCTGTCATTCTGCTTTCGGGCATGCCGCCTGAATTCAACCTGGTGATCAAGGCGCTGCTGATCATCGTGATCCTGTTCATCCAGTCTCCTGCGGTTCAGCACGCGATCTATCTCTTCCGTGCATCGACACCGCCTCATGCGCCCAATGAAAATGGGGCCAAGAATAATCAGACCGCCAAGGAGAGTCTGTCATGATGAAATCGCCAAGGCTTCCGCTTTATATGACCATGGCGACCTTTGTTCTCGCCTATATGCTGTGCATCTGGGAATTCCCGAGCATGTTTTCCAGCCGGGTTGTGGCCAACTTGCTGACTGACAACGCCTTTCTCGGCATAACAGCTGTTGGCATGACCTTCGTCATCCTTACCGGTGGTATCGACCTTTCGGTTGGCTCCGTGATCGCCTTTACGGGCGTCTTTCTCGCCGTCATTCTGCGGGATACGTCCATTCATCCGCTTGTTGCCTTTGGCATGGTGCTCGCCATTACCATCGCTTTCGGGGCAGCAGAAGGGGCCATCGTCCATTATCTGGAGATGCCTGCCTTCATTGTGACATTGGCGGGGATGTTCCTCATGCGAGGGCTTGCCTATGTGCTGTCGACGGATTCTGTGCCCATCACGCATGAATTCTATGATGTGCTGCAATCGATCTACTGGAAGGCGCCAGGTGGCGGACGGTTCAGGCTGATCGGCGGCGTGATGTTGCTGGTTTTCATCGGGGCGATGATCGTCTTGCACCGGACAAAGTTCGGCAAGAATGTCTACGCCCTCGGAGGAGGTGTGCAAACGGCCCAGCTGATGGGGGTTCCCATCGCACGAACGACCATTCTCATTTATGCGACATCGGGCGGTCTGGCAGGACTTGCAGGAATCGTCTATTCCCTCTACACATCAGCCGGCTATTCATTGTCGACGGTGGGCGTGGAACTGGACGCCATCGCTGCGGTGGTGATTGGTGGCACATTGTTAAGTGGTGGCACGGGATTTGTGGCTGGAACCTTTTTCGGTATTCTGATTATGGGATTGATCCAGACCTATATCGTTTTTGATGGCACCCTTTCGAGTTGGTGGACCAAAATCGTTATCGGCGTTCTGCTGTTCACCTTTATCATGCTGCAGAAGGTATTGGCTTGGGCGACGACGGCGAGAAGAAAACCAGCAACAGAATTCGCGATGCGATCATGAGCCTGACGACCGCTGGAGGTACCTCTCAGCAGGCCTTCAACAACACTTCCAAAGTTGTTGATCAACTGGGTATGGCCATTGTCTCGGGCGACTATGCCGAACAGACGATGATCCCGCTTGATCCGGATCTTGAAGAAATGTTCGGGGTGTCTCGGACGGTCATTCGCGAAGCGAAAAAGACCCTTGTGGGAAAGGGGCTGTTGCAATCAAAAGCCAAGGTGGGGACGCGGGTGCGCCCCTCCTCGGACTGGAGCATGTTCGACCCCGACGTTCTGCGCTGGCATGCGTCTTTGAGAAAGCCAGGGCCTTTCATGAATGAACTGCATGAAATCCGCCTGATTTTTGAGCCTGCGGCAGCCGCTCTTGTTGCCCGGCGTGGTCTCGGGGAAGAATGCGCCGCTCTCACTGCCGAGTGTGAGCATATGGCTGCGGCTGAGGACTATGTCTCTTATGCCGTTGCCAATATCGAGTTTCACACCTCCATTCTGCATATGTCGGGCAATCGATTTCTATCATCTCTGGGCGATATGGTGCAGGCTGCGCTCTTTTCTGTCTATCGGTTGGGCTGTGACAATGCGCGCATCAATCCGGATGGAAATGTGCAGCAGGCGTCCATTGATACCTATTGGCAGATCGTCGAGGCGATCAGAGCCAAGGACGCCAAGCGTGCTGAGACGACCATGGCGGATGCCATCGCGCTTTTCAAAGCCAATATCTCTTAAATCCCCTTTCCTCTGCTCCTCCCTTCTTGTCGTTCCCCTTTCATTGCTTTGCTTCACCGGCTGGACCATGCTTCAGTCTTCCGATTTCATCTTGCTGGTTATGGACTTTAGAATGTCCGCGATCTGAAGGAATTCGTCTCGCAAGGGGTTGCTGCGCCGCCAGACCATACCAATGGTGCGTTTCGGGGCCGGGGTCGGCAAATGCGCAATGGAAACCGGCGCAGATCGTGTTTCCACGCCGACCGCCATTTCCGGTATCAGAGTCACGCCGATCCCGGCTCCTACCATCTGCACCAATGTTGCCAGAGAGCTGCCCTCCATGAGATTGCGGGGTGGGGCCGCGCTGTTGTTGCAATAGGAAATCGCCTGATCCCTGAAGCAATGGCCTTCTTCCAGCAATAGCAGGCGCATCGTCTGAAGCATTTCCGGATTGGGTACCGGTTTGTTTGCATCCTGTTGCGCTCGTAACAGGACAAATTCTTCGTCCAACAAGGCCAACTCCTCTAAAGATGGTTCGGAGATGGGCAAGGCGACAATCGCCGCATCCAGTCGGGCTTCCAGCAAATCGGTGATCAGTTTCTTTGTTTTGGCTTCTCGTGGTCGCAAATCCAGCCCCGGAAAGCGTTGCCCCATGACCTTTATAAAGTCAGACAAGAGATAAGGAGCCACCGTAGGGATGATGCCAAAGCGGAACTGGCCTCCCAAAGGGCCTTGCGTGCTGCGTGTCAGATCTTCCAGCTCCTTGACGGAATGCAGGATATGCTGGGCGCGCTCTGCAAAGGCGCCTCCTAGCGCCGTCAGATGGATCTGACGTGATCCGCGTTCAACGAGAGACGCGCCGATCAGCGCTTCCAACTCCTTGATCTGAACCGAGAGGGCCGGTTGGGTCACATTGCATTCTTCTGCTGCTCGTCCGAAGTGATGGTGGCGGGCCAGGGCATCGAAATAGCGCAGGTGTTTCATGGATAGGTTTGTCATTAGAAAATCTTATCACTTATCTTAGAAAATGCAATTTCCGTTTATGGAACTCATCTGATAAAAATAGCATTGTCAAAAGAGAAGTGCGCGAAAGGGTCGGCCTCGCGAAAAGGGCTGCCAAACCATATTAAATGACAAGATCTGTCTTGTTGAAACAAGAACGATTGATTGATTTTTTGGAGGACCAAATGGATCACAGCGACACCAAATCGACCGGTAAGTGCCCCGTCATGCACGGTAGTAATACGGCTATGGGGACTGGCGTCATGGACTGGTGGCCGAATGCCCTTAATTTGGATATTCTGCATCAGCATGACACCAAGACCAGCCCTTTTAGCGAAGATTTCGATTATACCGAGGAAGTCAAGACACTCGACTATGCGGCGGTCAAACAGGATCTTCGGGATCTGATGCATGACAGCCAGGATTGGTGGCCTGCCGATTGGGGCAGCTATGTGGGCATGTTTGCGCGTGTGGCCTGGCACGCTGCAGGGTCTTATCGATTGGCTGACGGCCGCGGCGGCGGTGGCACGGGCAACCAACGTTTTGCGCCGCTCAATTCATGGCCCGATAACGTCAATACCGACAAGGGCCGCCGTCTGCTTTGGCCGATCAAGAAGAAATATGGCAACAAGCTCTCTTGGGCTGACCTGATCATTCTGTCTGGTACGGTCGCTTATGAAGAAGCCGGATTGAAGACCTTCGGTTTCGGTTTTGGTCGCAAAGACATCTGGCATCCGGAAAAAGATACCTATTGGGGGGCTGAAAAAGAATGGCTCGCACCAAGTGATGGCCGCTATAGCGATGTAGACAAGCCCGAGACCATGGAAAACCCTCTGGCCGCAGTGCAGATGGGTCTCATCTATGTGAATCCGGAAGGCGTTAATGGCGAGCCCGATCCGATCAAAACAGCGGCGCAGATCCGCGAAACCTTTGCCCGAATGGCGATGGATGATGAGGAAACCGTTGCGCTCACCGCCGGTGGCCACACCATAGGCAAATGCCACGGGAATGGGCGGGCTGAAGATTTGAGCCCGGATCCGGAAGCCTCTGGTCCTGAATATCAGGGCATCGGCTGGATGAATACCAAGGGGCGTGGCATTGGGCGTGACACGGTCGTCAGCGGTATCGAAGGTGCATGGACCTATGAACCGACCAAATGGGATATGGGCTATTTCGATTATCTGTTCGGCTATGAGTGGGAGCTTAAGAAGAGCCCAGCGGGCGCTTGGCAGTGGATGCCGATCGACATGAAGGAAGAAGACATGCCGGCTGATGTGGAAGATCCCTCTATCCGCTGCGCACCGATCATGACGGATGCCGACATGGCCATGAAAATGGATCCGGTTTACAATGAAATCTGCCAGCGCTTCATCAAGGATCCCGACTATTTCTCCGACACTTTTGCGCGTGCATGGTTCAAGCTGACTCACCGCGATATGGGGCCTAAGGCGCGCTATATCGGCCCATGGGTTCCAGATGAAGAGCTCATCTGGCAGGATCCTGTGCCAACTGGCCCGTCTGATTACAATGTCGAGGCTGTGAAGGCCAAGATTGCAGATAGCGGACTGTCTATTGGCGAAATGGTTGCCACCGCTTGGGACAGCGCCCGCACCTATCGTGGATCGGACATGCGAGGGGGTGCCAATGGCGCGCGCATTCGTCTGGCTCCGCAGAAAGATTGGGAAGGCAACGAGCCGGATCGTCTGGCCAAGGTTCTTGCTGTTCTGGAGCCGATTGCCGCAGAATTTGGTATTAGCGTCGCTGATGCCATCGTACTTGCCGGTAATGTCAGTCTGGAAAAGGCCATCAAGGCAGCCGGCCTTGATGTTGCCGTGCCGTTCGCTCCGGGGCGGGGGGATGCAACTGACGCAATGACTGATGCGCCTTCCTTCGATCCTTTGGAACCTTTGGCCGATGGCTATCGCAACTGGGCCAAGAAAGATTATGTGGTTAGCCCAGAAGAGATGTTGCTCGATCGCACGCAGCTGTTGGGTCTGACTGCAAGAGAAATGGCTGTGTTGGTTGGCGGTATGCGTATGCTTGGCACCAACTATGGAGACACCAAGCATGGTGTATTCACCGAGCATGAAGGTGCTCTGACCAACGACTTCTTCGTCAATCTGACGGATATGGCCTTCAAATGGGTGCCGACTGGCAAGAACACCTACGAAATACAGGACCGCAAAACCGGTGCTGTGAAATGGACTGCAACCCGCGTGGATCTTGTCTTCGGGTCAAACTCCATTCTTCGTTCTTACGCTGAAGTGTATGCGCAGGACGA
>NZ_OY762534.1:4117500-4542500 GCF_963665895.2 Cohaesibacter marisflavi
ATTGAATTCCCCGTGAAGATGCGGGGTTCCTGCGGTCAGACGGAAAGACCCCGTGAACCTTTACTATAGCTTTGCGCTGACAGTTGTGTTGGCATGTGTAGGATAGGTGGTAGGCTTTGAAATTTGGGCGCCAGCTCAGATGGAGCCATCCTTGAAATACCACCCTTGTTGTCATGGCTGTCTAACCGCGGTCCGTTATCCGGATCCGGGACAGCGCATGGTGGGTAGTTTGACTGGGGCGGTCGCCTCCCAAAGAGTAACGGAGGCGCGCGATGGTTGGCTCAGACCGGTCGGAAATCGGTCGTTGAGTGCAATGGCATAAGCCAGCCTGACTGCGAGACTGACAAGTCGAGCAGAGACGAAAGTCGGTCATAGTGATCCGGTGGTCCCGTGTGGAAGGGCCATCGCTCAACGGATAAAAGGTACTCCGGGGATAACAGGCTGATGATGCCCAAGAGTCCATATCGACGGCATTGTTTGGCACCTCGATGTCGGCTCATCGCATCCTGGGGCTGGAGCAGGTCCCAAGGGTTTGGCTGTTCGCCAATTAAAGCGGTACGTGAGCTGGGTTCAGAACGTCGTGAGACAGTTCGGTCCCTATCTGCCGTGGGCGCAGGAGAATTGAAAGGAGCTGACCCTAGTACGAGAGGACCGGGTTGGACGCACCTCTGGTGGACCTGTTGTGGCGCCAGCCGCATTGCAGGGTAGCTATGTGCGGAAGGGATAACCGCTGAAAGCATCTAAGCGGGAAGCCCACCTTGAGACGAGTTCTCCCTGAGAGCCGTGGAAGACCACCACGTTGATAGGTCAGGTGTGGAAGCGCGGTAACGTGCGAAGCTTACTGATACTAATAGCTCGATAGGCTTGATTACTCTCATTTGTCTATATTCATTCAAAGCGGGTTGCTCTTTAGCAACACGAAAAAACTAAGCGCTAGGTGATTGGATAAAATCACCGTTAGCAACTCCAGCTTCTCTGTTTGTTATTCGCCGGCCCGGTGGTTATGGCGAGGACACCAAACCCGATCCCATCCCGAACTCGGCCGTTAATATCCTCTGCGCCAATGGTACTCCGTCTTAAGACGTGGGAGAGTAGGTCGCTGCCGGGCCTGCTAATAACAAACATTCAAAAACCCCCCGTGCTCCATAAGCCGGGGGGTTTTTGCGTCTGAATGAGGACAGTGTAACACACTTGATACTGCCTTCTGAAATATATCCAGCCAGTTCAATAGCAGTCTTGCTCCATTTGAAAATACAAACGAGTACAAATCCATGCTCCCCACTTTGACTTCAGAACAGGCTTTTGAGCGCTATGAAGCCGTTAGACATCGCTTCCCAAATCTTTCCAGAAACAAACTAGTTATAGAGCCGATCAAAGACCTTTCTGAAATTGTGGATCGCTTTGATGCTTTTGTGTTTGATGCTTTTGGGGTTCTGAATGTGGGTGAAACACCCATCAAAGGGGCACGTGAACGAATAGAAGCTCTGAGGGCCGCAGATAAACATGTGTTCGTTCTGACCAACGCCGCTTCCTATTGTTTCAACCAGGTTGTTGCCAAATTTAAACGTTTGGGCTTCGATTTTCGCGATTGTGAGTTGGTATCTTCGCGCGCCGTGTGTGAAATGCATCTACCATCTGTCCCTCCCTCTTTTGTTTGGGGCGTTGCCGCGCCGTCGTCTTTCCAATCTGAAGAACTTTCCGTTAAAGCACGGCCCCTGCTGGATGATCCTGACGTATATGATGAAGTTGACGGCTTTCTAATTCTTTCCAGTGAGAGTTGGACTCTTGAGCGGCAGGCTTTGTTGTTTGAAAGCCTTATTCATAATAATCGTCCTGTGATCGTAGCCAATCCCGATATCGTTGCGCCACGTGAAGAGGATATGTCTGTTGAACCGGGCTATTATGCTCATAATCTCTTGGATCGGTTACCAGATTTGAGTGTGACATTTCATGGTAAGCCCTTTGGGTCTGTTTATGATGAAATCGAAGCGCGGCTCGGTAGCTCTATTCCTAGGCATCGGATTTCCATGATGGGGGATAGTCTTCACACAGATATCTTGGGCGCACGAGTGCGTGGCTGGGGGTCGGTGCTGGTAACCGTGCATGGGTTTCTCAGGGGGCAGAACCCCATGGATGCTATCCATAAGAGTGGCATTTATCCTGATTTTATGACGCCATCTATTTAATGTTTTTCGGATGCTTTTTTCGTGCTCGTAGGATTTTTGCGGGCTTTGTTTGGTCAAAGCTATTTGCTACCGTCTCTATCCGAGCATCTGATTTGCCATGAGCATGATAGTTGTCATTTCCATGCATATCATTTGTGGATTTGATGCAATGATTAGGCAAAGGCAGCAAAGTAATGGCTGGTTATGGTGACAATCAGGTCTTTGATAGTCTTCCACGTATGAGGTCAGCACCTGAAGACGCCGGCTTTATGTGGCGGTTTTTACAGGCGCGTCACTTCGTTGCAAGTTTTGGATGGCCTGTCGTTGCTGGAAGCAATGTCTCAGGCCTGCTGCTTGTTGGTTATGCATTGTTGCCCCAAGAGGGATCTTACCTATTCATCGTGGCTTCGACGCTCCTAGCAGTAGGTTCGTTTCTATTTGTCCTATCTCAGATCAAAAGGCATAAAGCGACCAAGCTTTATCAGACTGGCGCGTTCCAAAGAGCTGCGGCCCTCTGCAAAATTTCTGCATCACGAAAGCTGTTCATGATCGCACATGGGGTCGTCTGGGGCGGGGCTGCATTTTTGTGTGCCTCAGGGATTCTTGCGGGATTAGGGGCAACGCTGTTGTCCTATATCTTCGTTGGCGGGTTTATTGCAGTTGGATGCGGCCATCTCTTTGGTGTATTGCGGGTAAAAAGTTCGGTCTTTTGCTTGATATGTTGCAAGCGAAAAGAACTTCCTCCAGCGTCTCTTCCTCAGATGACACGCTATGCTCTGCAGCCGGATGTCCGCTTGGCGATGGATCAGGCAAGTGATGCGGGTGCGTTGAGCTCTTTGTTGGCGATTATTGCGCAAGACGATGCGCAGGCTAACGGGGTTGCGTTGCGCATTCCGGATTTTGGAGACTGGCCTGGGCTTTCGCTTGCGCGTGAAAGCAAGTTGCGTATGAAGGGGAGCCTGGCTCCTTTCGCTTCTGGTTGCGCTATAGGGCTTATAGCGGGGGGGCTTTTGCTGCTTCTAGTCGGTCTTCCTACTCATTCCATTTCCAATCCTCATGTGTTTGCTCCGCCATTTTCGGCTCAACAGCATACTGATATGCGGAGTGCAGAGAACGGCAAACCTCGCAGTGAATTAGGCTCTGTTTTTCAAAAGCAACAGCGGGGTCTCTCTGCTTCCGGTGCTTCTGGCAGAGAGGGTCTATCTGATCGCAATGGTGGCCGCATGGCGCAACATCCTCTGGAGTCTTCTCTAAATGCAGAGGACGTGGATGGTGCATCGTCCCGCGACTTGGCAAATTCTTCCAATGATAGTGTTCCGTCTCAATCTTTCGAGCAACCTCAAGGGCAGGACGGTTTGCCGCCGGATCTCTTAGGCGAGGATGCTTCGGCTCAAGCGGCGATGCAATCTGGCGATGCCTCACCTCATTCAGGTGCCACTGGGGGCGGGCTTGAAACTGCGCTGCAGGGGCTTGCTGATCGGGCAGAAGTTTTTCCAGATGGGAGTCTTGCGAAGGATCGGATCAAGATCGAACAACCTGGGCAGGATGGTGGATCTGTCGATAGGTCAAGCGCAAATACGCGCGATGACACTCGGCGTGATGGCACGCAAAGGGAAAAGGCTCAAGCTCAAACAGGCTCTCTTGTTGGAGGCAATGCTGACGCGCGTGGGGGAGGCGAACAAAGTACTGGGCAAGAAAAGAATCTGGCCGTTGCGGACAGGGAAGCAAAGGCGGTGCAGGTCGAGGAAATTCACGCAAAGGGCGCGAATCGTGAGACAAATGAAACGCCCCATCCCCATATTCCGGTGCAACAGATGCCCCACTGGATGAGATCCCTTCTCAAGCCGCAATCACAATGAGGAAGTCATGAACCAATTACCAGCGGAACAAGCAGCCCATTTCATGCTGCAGGTCAAGCGGAGCGTGCAGCGGGATATAATCGGGCAGGATGCTGTGATCGATGGGATGATTGCGGCGCTGTTTACCGGTGGGCATGTGCTGTTGGAGAGCAATCCCGGGCTTGGAAAGACATCTCTGGCGGTTTCGTTTGCCAAGAGCCTCAAGATGAAGGATGGCGCGGGCTATGGACGCATCCAGTTCACACCGGACCTGTTGCCCTCGGATATCACGGGCACCTTTATGCCCAATATGAGCGGGTCTGGGGAGGCTTTTGTTTTCCAGCCTGGCCCCATTTTCCGGCAGATTCTGCTGGCGGACGAGATCAACCGCGCCACGCCCAAAACCCAGGCTGCCATGCTGGAAGCCATGGCGGAGCGGAACGTAACTGTTCTGGGCGAAACGCGGTCCTTGGTGGAAAGCCGCATTCTTTCGCAAAATATGCAGCAGGCTAGATTTGAAACGCCCTTCATGGTGATTGGTACGCAAAACCCTATTGATCAGGAGGGCACTTACGATTTGCCGGAAGCGCAACTGGACCGCTTCCAGCTCAAGCTCCTGATGGCGCCGTCCGATAGCGCGGCACTGGTTGAGATTGTTGAGCGGGTCTCCGGTGGTCACACGGGCATTGAGGACGAAGTGCGGACGCCTCTGGATATTGATGCTTATTCCGCTGACCAGTGCGGCTGGCTGATTGATCAGACAAGGGCTTTGCTTTCGGAGACCAAGATGCCGCGCAAGATGGTAGAGCATGCCGTTAATCTGGTGCAGGCAACCCATGGCGCCGCCAAGGCGGCAGAGCTGGTCGATATTCCGGCGCGCTACGGCGAGCAGATTGTGCAGTTTGTCGAGCGTTATTGTGAATGGCCGCTTGGCCCGCGCGCGGCGATTGCTCTCATTCAGGCAAGCAAGGCAAAGGCTTTTCTGCTGTCGGCGGAAAGCGCAACCACGCAAATGCAGGCCATGGCAGCGAGAGCCCTGCTGGAGATGGCGCCTGGCGCCTTGCGGCATCGGGTGAAGTTCAAATATAGCTGGCAGCGGATGGCCATGGAGGACTTCCCGGCGCTGCGTTCCATGAGAGATATGGAGAAAGTGCGTGATGCGCTGTTGCTGCATTTGCTTGCTCTCACCGCACCACAGGCCGCCAGCTATAGTGAATTCTTCAAGCCATATCAGCTGGACCAATGATCTCTTTGCGCCCCAATCCGTTCGATCCGGCTACGCTGGACGACATCTGCGTCAAGGCTCGCAAGGCGTTTGCCACGTCTGGCAGCGGAGCCTTCTTGCGGCGCAAGTTGGGGCAGTCTTTGGAATATCGGGAGCATCGCTCTTATGTGTTCGGCGATGATGTGCGTCACATCGACTGGCGGGCGTCGTTGCGCCATGGCGGGGCGGATGAGTTTCTGGTGCGCTCATTCGAAGCCGAAGAACAATTCCAGCTTCTCGTGATTGTAGATGGCAGTGCCACCATGCGCGCCGGTATGGAAGACCCGCATCGGGTGAGCAAGTTGGAGGTTGCGCTCTGGATATGTGAAGCGCTGGGGCATATTGCAGGCAACGAAGCCATTGGCATCGGCCTTACGTCGCTCGGGGGCTCTTCGTCTCAGGATCGTATGAGCTTTGTGCAAGGCGGGCAGATCGGTGAGGCGTTTGCCCACTTCTCTCAAGGCTTGTGGTCTTCCAAAGCCCCTAAAGGCCGCGAAGAAGTGTCGATCGGGGCTGAGCTGTCTCGGCTTAAACAATCATCGGTCACCATTTTCATAACGGACTTCTATCGCTCTAATACAGCGCAAGCAGCCCTTGAGGAAGCCATACAGCTGGCTTCGCGCGGCTATCGGCAGGCCGTGGTGTGCGAGCTCAACAGTTGGCCAACGGAGCGCGCCATTCTTCGGGACGATATTGTTTCGCTGGGCGCTGTTGGGGCCGCAGCTGAGCGTAGCGGCGCGTTTCAGGCGTCGGGCCCTGATCTGACGGCCGCTGAAGATGCTATTCAGGCGCAGCGGGATGGATATGCTCAAGCCCTTAATCGCGGCGGCGTGGTGCATTTCGCATGGGATTTTCCCGATCGGCCGGGCTTTGATGCCATGGCGGAAGGTTTTCGCCTGCGCTTTCATGATTTCCTTCTTGCAAGCGAATTGTTCGGGAGGGTCGGCTAATGCTTCTTGGCCTTCTCGCCTTTGCAACTGTCGGTCTCTTCCTCGTGGTGCTGCTGGTCAAATATATGCGGCGCTCGAAAGTGCGGCATGTGGAGATATCTGCTCTGCAGTTTCTGCCTGAGCTTTCTGAGGCAAGACAATCGCGTGTACGCTGGCAGGTGAGTACACCCTTGCGCAGCCCTTTATTCTGGTTGCGCTTTCTCATTCTGCTGACGCTTCTGGCCAGCCTGTTGCTGGATGGGGTGTTGGTGCCAACCAAAAACGCGCCTGCTTTTGGCGTGCTTGTTGCCGTGGATCATTCTCCCAGCATGGCGGTGGGTCGTCCGACGCGGCTACAGTTGGCCAATGAAATGGCGGATAAAATCGTCCAGCATGTTACCGCCCAAGGGGGCTGTTCGCGTGTGGTGGCGGTGCCACATACTACGCCTAGCAATGGGGTTGGCGATGCTGGTGTGTCTCCCATTGCGATGATGCATGCTCTTTCTGCTGCACTTGAAGATGGTTCTTGCCATTGGACCCATCTGGCCGTCGTATCAGACTTGCCAAAGCCTCCGTTCTTTGCGCTGTCAGATGCGAGGGGGCAGGAGGTTGTGGCTGAAGGCGAGGCGCTGGCGGCTGATCCTCTATGGTTTCAGGTTGGTGAGCCTGAGGCTAATAGCGCTCTGACAGGAGCCGATTTCAAGGCTGCCGGACTTGGCGGAGACGGTGCGCGCTTGTCTTTGAATATTGCTCGCTTCGGGGATGCCAATTCGGACCTATCCCTTGTTGTTACAGGGCCAAAAGGCCAGATTCTCAGTCCCGATGCGCCGGTTGATTTGGGCAAGGGGCAGGAGGCCTCGGTCTCTTATGCTGTCTCTGAGCCAGGCACTTATCAAGCAGAGCTTGAAGAGACCGGCGAGTTTGCTCTCGACAATCGCCTTGCTCTTTCTATCGGCGCAATGTCGGTGTTGCCGATTGCTCTGGATTCTGATGTGAGCGCGGGGCCTCTAGCCAACCTTGCGCGGCAAATGGCGCCCGTTGTCGGGGCCGAGCGGGATGATGCGGTGCGCATCGGGCTTTATTCCGATCAAGACGGGCTCACCGAGCGCGGGATTTATCTTGTGCGTGGAGACGCACAAGACGGTAGTGCCCTCGGCTATTTCCAGAAGGATAGCCCCTTGCTGGAAGCGGTGGATCTGGATCTATTGGAAGCCATCAAGCCAAGAGGGCTTGAGCGATTGCCTGAGGGCTTTCGCTCTGTTGCAGCCGGTGCTGATGGCAAGGTCTGGATTGCGGTGCGTGCAGGGGCGCATCCGGCGGTGTTGATGCCAGAGCCTGCTGGCGGGCTGGTCAATGCCAATCTTGCAGACGCGCAGCATCTGACGTGGCTGGTGGCTTTCATCAATGCCTATCGCTTCGTCAATCAGGATCGGCAGCCGTTACTGGATGTGTCCCATGTGGATGCGTCGGGCGCAAGGCTTGAAAATCTGGCCTATGAGAGCGATACGGCCAAGCCCTTGGGGACGAACCCTGAGCTTGATGATATTCAGCCCGTTTCTATGATAGGGGAAGCGCAAAGCCCGCTTTGGCCGTGGCTTGCGCTGGTTGCCATCATTCTGCTCGTGGCTGAGCGTTTTGTTGCCCTGAGGCTGAGCGGTGGGAGGACGGCATGACGGCGTGTGAGCTGATATTTCCGCTTTTCTCGCGCTCTGGCTGGGTGGCCACCTGTCAGGAAACCGGTTGGGTCGCTTTGCTTGCAAGCTGGGGCGCTGTCGCTTTGCTGGCCGGTATCGTTCTGATCGGGGGCTATCATCTGGTCAGGCGAATTCAGATGGAGCGCTCAACGCGCCTGTGGCGCTTGGGAGCATCCTTTTCGGCTTTGATCGCTGCGCTTTTGCTGGCTGTGGCCGCAGGACGTCCGGCCTATTTGCATGCGCCTTCCGAGCGGCAGCAGCATTTCATCCTATTGGTGGATCAATCTGAAAGCGCGCATCGGCAACCGGCCATGCGGCGTGATCAGATTGGGGCTCTTGCCAAAAAGCTTGCGACCTTGGCGAGCGATGACGCCAATGCGAGAACACGGGTGTCTCTTATCGATTTTGCCGCCTCCGTTGATGTCAAACTCAATCGGGGCAGCCTATCTGATGGATTGTCTCTGCTACAAGAGGATGACGTTTCGAACGGGCTGTCTCGCGATGGCAGTGACCTTGCGGGCGCACTTGATGCCGCCAAGGCTCTCGCCGACCAACAACGGGATGATGACGTTCTGTTTCTGCTCAGTGATGGCAATGCCACGACAGCGCCGCTTGCCAAGCTGGCGTCTAGCTTAAAGGGTCGATTGGGCCCGGTTTTCATTGCGTCGCTGGATGCTGGCGCTGCATCTGAAGGGATCATTTCGTCCTATCTTCCTGCCAAAATCCGCTCGGGCAGCGAGCCGACCTTGCGGCTTGTCTTCGATCCGGGGGCAGTTGAAGCCAAAGACGTTAATGAAGAACGTTGGACTGTTACTCTCAGGCGGGATGGAGCGCCTGTAACTCTTGAAAATGATCGGCTTGATGGCGGACACGCTCTTCAAGCCTTGCGCCTACCCATGCGGTTTGAGGGCCGTGGGCTGCAATTTGCCTCAGTGGATGTGAAAAGGGGCGAGCAGGCCTTTTCCGAGCGGGTTTTCACGCTGGTAGACGCTCCTATTCGGGTTTTGGGGCTCGGTGCTACCGGGTTCCTCAACGCGTTGCCGAAAGAAAAGGTCGAGCTTGAGCAGCGGCGCGCTGCGGATTTATCGCGGCTTGATGATTTCGACATCGTGGTTCTGGGTGGCATGGACGCCGCGCAGTTTCAAGCCGGCGATCTGGCGCGGTTGGCCGATGCCGTGAAGAGCCGCGGGCTCGGTCTGTTTCTGGTGAATGGGCCCTTGGGAGGCAGCGCAGAAGACCCGACCGTGGTGCAAAGCTACGCTCATACAGCGCTTGATCCGCTGTTGCCGGTCTCACCCGATCCGAAATATCTGCAAGATGATCCGCCGCCGCGCGATACCATCGTGTTGGTGGATACCTCCGGCTCCATGGCAGGGGGAGGGCTTGCGGCTGCGCGGCTGGCCGTTGCCGATATTCTGGATTATCTGCGCCCTCAGGACAGTCTGGAGCTGATTACCTTTGGTGGCCTGACGACAGGGCGCCAGATGGGGGACGCGCGGGGCAAAAAGGTGATTCGAAATTTCGCCAGCCGCTTTCCGACCGGTGACAGTTCGAATGTTTCACGCGCTTTTGAGCGCGCTTTGGCCGCAACCGGCAATTATACATCGGTTTTTCTGATTACAGACGGCATGGTTGACCCTTACGACTATGCGAAGGCGGGGTTATCCTTTTATTATCTTCAATATGGCAGCGGCGCTACGCCGCTCAATGAGGAGATCGCCAAGGCGGCGCGGCAGTCTCAGATCTTGCAATCGGGGCAGGGGCTCTCGTTCAAGCCGGATTCCTACGACCCCGAAGAGCGAGCGGAATTCTTTACGCCGGATCTGGTGCGCCCGCGTATCGTTACGCCGATTGATGGCATTTCTGGCGGACTGGCAACCCCCGGCGTGGCCTTCACCTATGCCAAGGCCGATGCCGTTCGGGCGCTTGTCAGCGATGGACTTGAAGGAGAACCCGTGCTCGCGTTTCACAAAGCGGACCAGTTGGAAAAGGGCAATACGGGCGTCTTTCTCTCCGCTCTTGATGGCGCGTGGACTGATAGCGCGGCGGGGCGCCGCACGATTGAAGCGAGCCTCATGCAGCTGGTTAAATGGTCAAATCGCAATCGCTACAGCTTCCGGCTTCAGGATTTCGGCGATGAGATTACGCTTCGGGTGTCGGTTGTCGGTGAGGGCGCAGATGCTGCAAATGCGTCTCTGCCGCAGACCCTTTCGACGACCTTGTTGCGTGCGGGGCAATCCATCGGCGTTCCCATGACAATGGTCAAGGGGGAGCAGGGGGTGTTCGAAGGTCGCTTTGCCTTGCCAAGCCATGATGCTGCATCTGAAGGTGAGGGCGCAGTGAATAAGGGACTGCTCTATTTGCAAGAAGGCGGTGCGGGCGCATTGGAACAGCCGCAGGCCATTCCTGTTGCGCTGCCTTATGCTGTCCCACGGGCAGGAAACCGCTCGGAAGCGGCAAGCTACGGGGTCGACCTCTCGGGTCTGCAAGCCTTGGCTGATGCAACGGGCGGTACGCTTGATCATTTGCCAAATCACAGCGGACAGGCACGTCAATTTTCCGTGCCGCCAAAGCCGGTGCACAGGCTGTTGTTGCTTTTGGCGACCGTCTTTTTCGGTCTGTCCTTCCTGATGCGAGGCAGCCGATTATGATGGACTCCCTTGGCAAAGCGGGGCCATTTTCCAATCGGTCCCAATGGTTCGCGCCGCTCAATGACACGGCCTATCATGCCGAGCCACTGGTCGCGATCTTGCGTGATCTGGCGCATAAGGCGGTGCGTTATCATTTCGAAGATGGTGCACGCCCTTCTCTGTCGCGGGCAGACGCGAAAGCCTTGCAGCCTCTGTTTGGCGGGGCGCACTGGGCGGAAACGCGCCCCAATGCCTATCTCGGATTTCTCAATTCCGTGCTCTATTTTACCGGCAAGGATGCCGATTTTCGAACCAACGAGATGGTCTTGGCCGTGGGCGCTACGACGCGAACGCGCTTCTGGCAGCGCTGGGCCTTGCGCAAAAGGGTAAAAGGGGCAGCCCTTGTTGGTGGCGAGGCTTTGGTTCCGGTGCTGCTGGAAGGGGCCTGGAGTGCGCCTTCGGTGCAAATGCATCTGCTTGAGGCACTGCGCAAGAATTGGCATGCACGAACCCTTCTTTATCCTGACGACATAGACTGGCCTGATCGTGTATCTATTGAAGTGGTACTGATTCTCGTTTTGCTTGCTCTTGCGCGGCAAGGGGAAGAGGAGGCTGGCTCCTCATGGGCTCTTGTCCGGGCCTTGCAAGCGGTGCAGATGCGTCCGGTGCGGCGTATGGAAGGATTGCTGCTTGGTTGGCTGTCTCCCGCTTTGGCAGCCCTTGGAGACGGCGTCGATATCGAGCATCTGGTCGTGACGGATGCCATCGCCCGGATGCCCAATAGCGGCGCGCTGGAGGCGGTGAACCGCTATTGCAGCCGGACTGGTTTGGCCCAGCTGTATGGTTGGCTCCCTTTGTCTGAGGGGGAAGCGGACGAAAAAGACGGGGATGAGCAGGGCGTGCCGGCTGACATGGCGGATAGTGGGTTGAAGGCTTTTGCTGTGTCGCCTGTAAGCGAAGAAGAGCAGGCTGTTCTTGCGTTGGGGCAGCGGCTTGCAACTGGTTTGTTGTAAGCGATGTCTATGCGGTTTTATGGAGTGAGTTGATGTTTTCGCAAAAAGTCATGGCCGAATTGCTGGAGCGCCATAGTGATCTGTTTTCAGATCTGGTCACCATCAAGAAAACACTCAACGATCGCTTCTACGGTCTGTCCGATCAGATCCATTGTCAGATGCTGGCCGTCGCGTCGGGAGAATCCATGCTTTTGATCGGGCCTCCGGGCACGGCAAAATCGCGGCTCATTCGGGCCTTCGCTCACATTTGCGGGCTGCTGGGGGATGATGAATTCTCCGGCTCGGACGACCGCGCCTATGATGGCGTCTTGCGGGAATTCCAGCAGGAACCGCGCTATTTTGAATATCTTCTAACTCCCTTCACCGAACCGGGGGAATTGTTCGGCTTTTTCGATATCGGCAAACTGTTCGACGCGCATGGGCGCAGCGTGGGGCTTGAGCGGTTGCATGAAGGCATGATGCAGCATGCTGAGATCATCTTTCTGGATGAGGTCTTCAATGCTTCGAGCGCGATCCTTAATTCGCTGCTCACCTTCATCAACGAACGCAAATTCCATGATCGGGGCAAGTCTTATGAGGTTAAGCTTTCCTGCCTGTTCGGTGCGACCAACTTTCCGCCCAAGCGGCCCGAGTTGCTGGCGATCTATGACCGCTTCCTGCTGCGCAGCTGGGTGGACAATGTGCCTTCCGAGCCTCATGCCATTGGCGCTTTGATGCAGACCGGCTGGCAGGAGAGCCACGCGAAGGATCTGGGCCGAACCTTCCCGCAGCTTCTTGAAAAGGCAAGCCATTTTCGTGCTGACCTCAGGGCGATGAGCCAATCAGGTGCGCTTTTGGTCGATCTGCAGGACGATCAGGTCAATGACATGCTGGTGCGCCTTACCTGTGTGGCCGACTATGCCCGCGGACGGCGCCTTTCGCAGCTGTCCAACCGGCGCATGGTGCGCTTTTCAAGGATATTTCTGGTCAATGCCCTGATGCGGGCTGCCGAGCAGGGATCGGCGCAGCCAGTGATGGATATCGAGCAGGAATTGATGCTGCTGGCCCGGCATGGGCTCGATCGGTTGCCCGATCCATTTCAGGAAAATGATCTCCAATCGCTGCTGGTCAAGGGCCAATTGTAATGCAGGTTCATCTGGTTGGGGCGGTACAGTCAGAGCATTTTCTTCATGCTGGCACGGGGCAAGATGATCCTGCGCTGCTGGCACAAACACGCGCAGTTATCCGCCTGTTTCATGACCGGCATATCGGTGTGCCGCCGCACTTTGCCGGGGATGTGGCACAGGGCTTTTCAACCCATCATCCGGAAGTATCCAATCCGGTGCGGCTTGCGGTCTATCGGCGGCTTCTGGATGCCATGGATGCGACCCGCAGCATGAAACAGGATCCGCGCCAGTTCGATCATGTCTCGCGGGCGCTGTTTTATGATGTCTGTCTTTTGCCCCTTGGCGCGATGATCATGGAGGAGATGGAGGAGACTTATCTCTTCAGTCTTGATGCCGAGCTTGAGCCTGTATCCGAGGTGGACTATCAGGCCTTTTGCGCGCGTTTTTCCGAGCTGTTTCAAACGGTCTGTGATCCTGATATGCCTCTGGTAGATGGTGCTTCTGGTGAGGATCAAGCTGCGGACAAAGCGGATAAATGGCATCTTTTCTGGGAGCGGGCCGCACATCAGCTTTGGGGCGAATTGCAGCGCGTGCGCCATGGTAGCGGCATGGTGTCCGGGGCTGCCTATTCAAGTGTCGTCTATGATGATGTCTTGCTCAGGTTGATCTATGGTCTGGACCCCAGACCCAAGCTGAAATTTGATCCCGGGCGTGACAGCTTCGATTTGACCGATGAGCAGAATGCGCATCTGGCCCATCCCAAGCAGGGAGGGGTGGTGGGCATTCACACCAGTTCGCGGGTTGAGGATATCGAGGATATGCTGCTCTCGGAGATGGTTTTGCCGCCACCGCTCCTGGCGGACAAGCTGCTTAATTCCTCCTTCTTTGCGCGTCACCGTCCTCCGCCACTGGATCAGAAGAAACAGGTTGTGCTGATCGGAGCCAGTATTGATGACGGAAGTGATCCGGTGATAGCGCTGGCCAAGGCTTGTTGGCTGGAGGCGGTGTTCCGCATGGGGATCGTCTTTTACCAGAGTGAGCTGCTGCAAAGCGAAATCCGCTTCGGGCAATGGCATGGACAGATGGGCCTTGTTTCCTCTCGCATGCGGGTGGGGGACTATTCCCACTTGCAAGGGCTCAATCCGCTGACGGCGAACCGCGCGCAGCTGCATCGCTTTTTTTGCGATGCGGGCTGGCTGCCGGGCTTCCTCTCGATGATGCCCGGGGTTGAAGGGCACCAGACAGGGGAGGCCGCGCGGCGCCCAACGCTTGGATCGAAGGATTTGCAACTCTACGACATTCTGGATGCGCTATTGCCTGAAGCCAGCGATCTGGATAGCGATATGCTGCCTGATTTCAGTGCCGCTCTGATGGTGGTTATCCGGCGCGCCCATGTGGCCAAAGCTCCCCTTTTGCAAGGGCGACGGCAGGCAGCACTGGAAACCTTCAACCTGACCATCGGGTGCCCTGCCCAATTGCGCGGTGGGGCGATTTTCCAGCTCGAAGATGGCCAGAAGGCACCTCTTTCTCTTTCCATTCCGGGAGATGAAGGGCAGCCGATTGGCATGGATGCCCTTAACAAGCTGGCCGCTGATCTGGTCGTGGCGATCTTTCAATTCTATTGGGAGCAGGTGCATGGCTGAAACTGCAATCTATACCCTGCCGCGGCTTCCGGCTCCTGTGGCGCTGGACATATTGGCCCATCTGTTTGGAAAGACCGGAACCGCCATGGTGGACCGGTTTGACATCAGCGCCGAGCGCGATGGCTCGATCACACTTGCCTTTCGGTCTGATCATCGAAGCGTTGGGGCTGAAGAAGATCCGCGTTGGGAGGGGATGCTCTATCAGAGCTATAATCGTCACCCCTATATCGCGCAGAGGGGCGGGCGGTTGCCTGATGACCTTTCCAATGTGGCGCTTGAAGAGCGATCCACTGGCGATATTGCGCAACACTATGCCGGTTTGATCGGCATGGCGATCGCAGCCAGCCAAAGCAGCTTTCTTATTCAGACCGAAGCCAGCACCACGGAACTGGCTGCCCCTGAGGAAGAAACCGCCTATGTGCTCGGTGTCGTCGGGGAATTCACCTCGGTTGCCAAGGCCTTTGCGCGCATCGAATGGCGGGCCAATGGCATGACGCTCTCCTGCCTTGGTGTGGAAAGAGCTGTGCCGGAAAGTGCCGGGGAGATTGACGGGCATCTGGCGATTGCGAAAATCGGCATCAGCCCGGATTGGGGCGGTGCGCAGGATATCGTTGCAAGGCATCAGGAATTGTTCGAGAGCAATGTCGATGTCCGTCTGGCCTATACGCTCGCAGAAGGCAATCTGTTGCTGCTCAAGCCGATGGTTCTGTTGGAAGAAAGGCTGCGCAAGGCCGCCAGCATGATCGTGGCCAGTGTTGCACGCTATCTGCAAAGCCAGACGCCCGTCGGGCTTGCTCTTGACTGGATGCGTGATGACAGTGGCTTTGCCTCTCTGGATGCCCTTGAGGTCGGCTTGCCGAAGCTGGATATTCTATCCTCCGCTCAAGCCACTATGTCCGATCCTCTTGCCGTTGTTCAGGAGAGGGATGGCGTAGCGCGCGGCCCGGTGCGCATTGAGTTTGTCAAGCTCACCCATCTTGATGATGCAACGGCGCATTTGCGCTCTCTGCTGGAAGAGCATGCCAGCACATTGGGGCATCGTCTTAGTCTTCAGAGGTTGCCCAACTATCAAGACAGCTCGGACCTCTTGTTGGAAATTGATCAGCAGATTGATGAACTGTCTATCCGGCGGGATCTTATTCTGGGTGAAGGGGCGGGAGACTGGCGCCTGCTGCGCTTTCCCGCTGATGGCCTCAGCGCCTTTATTGATTATCTCAGGCGGTTTAGCTTGGAGATCATCGATTCAGGGCATTTGCGTTATGCCTTCCGTGGCAGCCAGAACGACGTGCGCGGGGTGCATTTCCTGCTCTACCGGTTGCGCGATGTGGGCGTGGAGCCGGCCTATCCGGTTGCTCTTTGGGAAAGTCGTCTCAAATCGGGCACCTTAAGCCATCGGGTTGATCCGATGTTCGCCCAGTTTGCCGTGTCGCAAAAGGCAAGGAGCCTCGTCTTTACGCCACCGGCGCATGTGGTGGTGCCGAACTTTCGCGCCACGCAAAGCGACATTGATGCTTATCTCAAGCAAGGGTTCGGTGGCCTGTTTGATCAGCAGACGCTGGAAGAAACGAAAGCCTTCGAGAGCCCGATCTATTGCTTCGGGCAGACGGAGCAGGGGGCCATGCGCATCGAGATCCTTGATGGCGGCGCATTCCAGCCCATCCGGCGGGTCATTCCGTTCCTCAATGATGCTTTGCAGATCGGGCACTATGTCGACGCAGAGAGTTTCGCTTCCGAGGTGACCGAACAGAGCTGGCGGCAGGAGCGGTTGCATCGTCTGGAGGCGGCCAACGCGGATCTGTCCGCCCGGTTGGACGCCGACATCGCCACCGTGGACAGACAATTGGCTGCCCAGAGTGAACAGCTGCTTGGGGCCATAGCCGAGGAAGTCAATGCGCTAAGGGCCTATCTGTCCAAGATTACTGGCCTCATGGAAGATCTCAGTGATCGCTCGGTGGCGCTTGAGACGCTGGTTGGCGAGAGCATTCGGAATGCGGCCTCTTATGAAGATATGGTCAAGAAGGTACCGGAGAAATTCTCCGAGCTGGAACAGGCAAGGCGGAGCATTCAGGATGCCATCTGGACAGAGCATCAGAATTCAGACGCCTTCATGCAAACGGCAAAGCGCAATATCGCGGCAATCCACGATATGATCGACGATCTGCGGCAGGAGCTTGAGCCTGATGACTGAGCCTTCCGCACCTCGATCCCTTGGTGACTATAAGAAGCTGCTGGAGCCGTTCGATCACTCCTTCGAGCAGGGGCTGGCCGAGATTCCGGACAATATCGAGCGGTCGCGCAAGACCATTGCTCGCATCAAGGCTGCATCCAAAAAGGGCAAAGGCGATATCAAAGGGTTTCTCGCCCAGCGTGCAGGGCAGACAAAGGAGGTGCGAAAGCGCTTCCGGCGGCAGAAATGGGCGCTGCGGTTGAGCAAACTGCGCTATGGATGGGCGCGGCTTGGCAAGCGGATTTTCTTCACGCTGCTGCGCCTGCGCATGTTTTGGTCTCGCTACAAGTGGGCGTTCATCATGCTCTTTGCTATCTGCGCTCTCTTTTACGGGGGCATGGCTTATTCCTCTGATGTGATCGATTTCGTGCGAACCCTTCTGGCATCCTTCTCTGATCGAGCGGGCGGGCAGTTAGCCTCTCTTCGCTTTCGGGGAGGGCTGGGATGATCTCCTTTCTTGTGCAGCGTCTGCGCCAGTTGATTGGATGGCGTGATGATAAAATCTTGCCTCCTTTTGATGAACGCCGCTCGGCTTCCTTGTCGCCTCTGTTGCAAGACGGGGCGCAAAGCCCCTATGTGCGCGTGCATTCAAGGCGGCTCTTTTGGGTTGGTGGCGTGCTGTTGGTGCTCTGCCTGTTCGGTGCCGCTACCCTGTTGAAGCTTTGGCCGGATGTTGCGCCTTTTGACAGCATTTACCGTTTTCATGATGATGTCTGGCTGCCACTGAAAGGGCGGCTCTGGACGGCGTGGTTCCCATGGAGCCTCATCTTGTGGGTGCCGGTGGCGGCGTTTGTCGGGTTTGGCGTGGGCATGTGGACGAGCGGCAAGGACCCTAGCCGTCCTCTGCATCGATTGATCATTTTGTTCTTGAGTGGCTTGCTGCGCTTGCGTCTTGCTGGCAAGGCCGAACCGTCTGCCGGGCTGCTGCAGACCGTCGTGCATTGGAGCCAGAAGCCGGGATTGCGCTCTGACTATATGGAGCTTGTCATCAGGCACGCCCTTGATCATCAGTTTGAACAGATGGAAGCGGCTGTGCTCGCGGGGCGGCAGGTGGATGTGGCATGGCTGCGGCGGGCAGATCGCCTGATGCGCGCGCGTGCCTTGTTTCCGGCAAAAGAGGTCAATGTGGGCGAGGGGAACCTGGGTGAAACCGAGGCTCGGTGGCTGGAAGCCTTTTTCGATCTGGCCTTTCTCAGTCACATCGACACAGATCAGGATGTGGCCATTGCGGATTATCTTGCCGATCTGATGAAGGCGCTCGGTCCGGAAGAAAACCAGAAATTCGCGCTGCTTGACGCCTTTGTTGCGGCTCGTCCTCTATCGAGCTGTCAATATGCGCTCTGGCAGGCTCTTGCGGGTTTTGATCAACTCTCCGCTTCAGCCAGTGCCCAGATCGAGCAGATGAGGCGCGTGCCACCAGCGAGCGGACGCATTCCCGAATTTCTGGCCCATTGTGCCTTTGCCTTTTTGGCGGTTGCTGACCGGAATTGGGCCTTGGCTTCCCTCACTGCGCTTTCGAGCATCGAGCGGGCCTACAACGCCTTGCGACTCTCTGGCGACTATCAGCAGGATGCGGATGCATTGGCCTGGTGGATTGGTCGCTCGCGGCTGGCAACCATTCGGTTGCTGCACCAGAGGAGCCATCAGACTTCCCTTTCTGCTGACGATCTGGCGCTTTGGCCTGATGAGCGTCCTGTTTATCACCCTCTGACGGGCAGCCGGTTGGCTGCGGGAGGGGTATAAGATGTTTTCCCAGTGGCGAAGCCGGACTCTGCAAAGGATTGAGGCCAAGAGGCGGGCGATTGAACGTCTTGTACCCTTGCGCCGACGGATTGATGCGATTTTGCTGTCACTCTATGGGCTTTTCCTTGTTTGCGTGGTGGCCTTCGGGATCTTGCTTGCCAACGGGCATATGCGCTTTGGCTGGTTCGACCCTGATCCGATCCAGCCACTTGCCGACGATCGGCTGGCGAGCAATGTGCGCGATGAAGAGGCGCAGAGCGCCGGCGCTTTTGTTGCGGCGTCCTATCAGCAAGGTGACAACCGGCTGTCGCTTTTAAGAGAAAATGGGCTATTGCATAGCGTCAATCTGAGTACGGGCGTTTGGGACGAAGAGGAAGGCCTTGAGGGCGTAGAAGGGATCGAGAGCACGTTTGTTGATATGTCTCCGGCCTGCCCGACCCAGACCAAAGAGGCGCTTTCCCATTGTGCCGACGAGGCGGGCCTGTTTGCCTATTCCGCTGATGGTGGGCTGGTGGTGCGCGACAAGACCGGCTGGCGGACGGTGCTGCCGGACACGCGTTTTACCGGCGCATCTGGTGATGCCGTTCAGCAGGATGATCTGGCGGATGCGGCGGTTTCCGCAGACAAGCGCTGGCTGCTGTTGGCCACAAAGGCCGATGGTTTGGGGCTGTTTGATCTTGTTCGGCGTATCTGGGTGCCCATCTCCCATGCTGATCAACAGGCTATATTGGGGGATGAGACGCTCCAAGCGCCTGATCATATGGTCGCCTTTGGAGGTGATTTCCTGCTAGGCACGCAAAAAGGGCTTATGGCCCTGTCCTTGGGAGCTGATGGACAGCTGGTCTCTTCCGGTCTCGTCAGTGACGGGCTCGGAACCATTCTCGATATGACCGTCTTTGACAAGGATGCTCTGATCCTTGCGAGTAAACCATGTGAGGGCGGTGCCTGTCTGTCGCTCTATCGCTATGAAGCCAGCGGAGATTTGCAGCGTTTGTTCGGGGAAACGCAGCTCTATCCGGAGCTGTCGCAGGCCCGGCTTTCGCGGGCGCTGGTGGCTGAAGATGGCAAAAGCATTCTCATGCTGGGAGAAGTGGGCATCTATCGCTATGACCGCGTGGGGCGGAACTGGCAACAGTTGCTGGATGAGGCCGTGTCGACCTATCTTGAAGCGCCCTCTGTGAATGGCATCTATTTTGCGGCCACTGGCAAGGTAGGCCTGCTTGAAAGATCGGGCGAGATGACCTTCTGGTCGATTGCCGGAGAGAAGGTGACCTCTCTTGCGCGCGATGAAACAGGCGCACTTCTGGTGCTAACGGCCAGCAACCAGACCTGGCGCATTGCTGACGATGCGGTCGCCATGATCAATGATGGTGTTGCGGCGCGCGAACCGCTTGCCAACATGAAGCGGGCTGTATCGGCCTTTGATCGTCTCGTGATGATCGGCAATTCCTATCTGGTTCTGCATGATATCAAAACGCGTTCCTATCGTTCCATTCCGCGGGCGCGCCTGTCTCCGGGGTTGCTGTTCGGGGCGGACACACAGCTTTATGGCGGTAAGGACGTCCTGTGGGGGCTTGCGGGTGATGAGCTTGAGGCGTGGCGCTTGACGGGCTCTGATGCTGAGCCTTCGCTTGAGCGTCTTGCGCACTCTTGGCTATCCTCCAAACCACGCGCCATACATAGGGACGGTGATGCTCTGTTGTTCGTTGATGCCGAAGGGCGCCCTTTCCGGGCAAAGGCGGTTGGGCATTCCATTCAGCTTACGGCGCTTTTGGGCGAGGCTGATGACGAACGAGGGCCGGTGCGGGATGTGATCAATGAGGGAGATCTCACCTATCTGGCGCGGGACCGCAGGGTCAGCGTCTATTCTCTTGCCGAACGCGGCTTTGTCGACACCCTCTCCATGCCCATCAGTGAAGATATTCGCGAAATTGCCCGTGTGGATGATGCGCTCTATTTTCTGGGATCGAACGGCAGCATCGTTGAAGAGGGACGCGGTAGGCGCTTGACAGGAAACGATAAATCCTTCTCCTTTCCCTCCGCTCGGATTTCTGATGCCATGAGCAATGGTAAGGCTCTGTTTCTGGCTTCTGGAAACGGCGTCACCACCTATTCTACAGCCGAGCGAAGCATCACGCAGAGCCTTCGGATCGATGCCTCTGGCCCGTTGCGGTTTGCCGGTTTGGCCGGTTCTGTTCCCATTGTCTATGATGGGCGCAACGCCTGGTTCGGCAATGAAAGCCTGTCCATTGATGGGGCGCGGGTTCTCTCTGCCAGCAAGGTGGGCGCGGATATTGCATCCGTACAATATGATGGCGAGGTGACCTTTCTGGCGCGCCACACCATCAAGGATGGCGGCCTTGCTCCCCCTTCCTGTTACTATCGCAATCCCGGCCCGGCCGGTGACAACATCATCGATGTGGCTGCGGTGCCTGATGTCGGGGTGGTGTCGCTGGTGGGGGGTGCCTTGTGGCTGAGAGATCAGGTGCATCGTCGCTTCGTAGGCTTTATGCTGTCTGCCAGCAGCTTGCCGCGCAATGCCCGCATTTCGGTGATCGACGATTATCTGGTGGTGCATAATGAACAGGACGCCTGGATTGTTCCTCTGGCGCGGCTGAGGATCTCAGATAGCTGTTCGCGATCGAATGAAGATCTGACCAACGAGACGACGCGGTTGAGCGCGGATCAACTGGCCGTCTCAAAATCAGACAATCTGGTTGGGCTGCTCTATGCGGACGGGGAATATCGCATCTGGAAGGATGGCACACTCTCTGTGCAGATTCCTGCCGTTGAAGGGCCACAACCGGCCCCGCAGAGTTTTCAGTCTGTTTCGCAGATGGGCAATGCGCTCTATTTTGCAGATGATCAGGGCATCTGGCGCTATGATGGCGTCCGGCGGCAATGGGCAAGAGCGGTGCTTCCGACGATGGAAGGCCGCCGCGCCAACGTTGATGTCTGGGCGCAAGAGGATGGTCTGGTTGTTACCGAAACCTATCAGGACGGGCGCACTTTGGGGGCTGTTGCAGACCCTGAGCTCACCTCCATTCCGCTTATGCCGCTTGATCAGTGGAGCATGGATGCCCTGCCCATTGCTCCTGAGGCGATAAAGGATGTTGTGCGTCTTTCTGATGGCAATTGGCTTTATATGACAGCGCAGGCGGCGGTTATTGCCGAAGCGCCGGATCGGCCTAATGCCCGGGTTTCCGCGCCGATAGCGCTGCCTTTCGCTCAAGGGGTGCGATCTGTCTCAGAGCAGAATGGGCAGATTGTGATTGCCGATGGTGACGAAGGATCGCTTCCTGTTTCGCTGTTGATCATCGACCCCGAGACAGCCTTTGGGCAAGAAGGGCGCGCACCGGTGCATCTGGCCTATCAGCCCGAGCGAGGGGAACGGGTCACCGTCCTTGCCGATCACCAACTGCTCAGACAATCAGCCGATGGCGCTGTCAGCCTTTGTTATTGGGGGGGAGGGCAAAACGGCCTCACGTCATGCACGCCACTTGAAGCTTCATCTGGGGATGCGAACGCAATCACGTTGCGTGAGGAGCAGGGGCATGTTGTTGTGTCTGCAGGCACGCGCGAGATCGAACGCTTTGACGGTCAATTGAGCATGATGAAGGCGCCTGCTGCGGCAACGGCCTCAGTGCGTTGGGATCGCGAAAAGGCAGCCTTCTCCTTCCTTGATGTGGATGGCACCCGTTTCTCACTGCCCGCCTCAGAGGCCATGCCCGATGGGCGGTTTGCTTTTGCCGCGCCGGGGCGTGCCGTGATGCTGGATGCTGAGCGCTATATGGTTGCGAACCGGTATGGTGTGTGGATCTATCAGACAGGCGCTGAGCCCACGGTGCGCTGGCGCCGCATGACACTGCCGGATGCTATTCGCGCGGTTGGCAAGGGGCGGATTTATTTCACTGATGGGCGTTCCGTCGGGCCAGAGGATTCTTATCCGGTTGAGGCCAATGGCACGTATGAGGTCTCGCTTGGTGCATTGCAGGTAAAGGCCGAAGTCGGAGGAGGGATCACTTCTGCACACTGGTCGGATGGGCTCCAGATTTACAATGCCTTCTCGGACAGCGGGTTTTTCTTTGATGTGAAGCGCGATGTGGCTTTTGCCGATGGGGAGGCCTGGTTCCTGACACCCGTCGGGCTGGTGTCTGCGCATGATCTTGGCCGCACCATGCCGCTGCTATCGGGGCAATCGATCTTGTTGACCAGCGTTGGGGACAGGTTATTTGCGCTTGAAGGGCGTGACCAGTGGCTTGTTCTGGATGTGATGGGTTGGCAACGGGCTGACAATCCCTTTGCCGATCGTCAGATAGCCTATGATCAGGATCTCATCTGGCTTTATCAGAATGGCCGGCTGATCACGCGCTCCACCACCCGAACCATGAGTGCGGAACGGCGGCTGGGTTTGCGCTTTGAAAGCGACATCCTGTTTGACGCAGCTTATTCCCCGCAGGGGCTTGTGGTGCGGCTGGGGGATGGGGTGCGCCAATATTCCGGATTTGATGGGCTTTCGGCCAGCGTGGATGCCAGTGCCGAGCTGCCTTCGGGGTTGCGGCTGGCGGTGCAGCCCATGCGGGATGGAGAACGGCAGGTTGTTGCCATTAACCGGCGAGGGGCAGTTAGCCGCCGCTGGAACGGGCAGGCCTTTGAGCGCGTCGCCTATGAAGACAATCCCGATATTGAACGGATCGCAACATCGCTGGATTGGTTGCGCGTGCGCTTTGTGGCGGGCAAGCCGTCTGTTGAGCTGAAAACCGAGATAGCCGGTTTTGAAGATGGCTGGACACCTGTGGCGTGGGATCAGGGCGAACCGATGCCGATGGATCGCTTCTTGTCACTCTATGGCCGCGATGGCGTTCTTTATGCCGGGTCACCCGTCGGGTTGCAGATTTTGAAGGTGGATCGCGGCAGGATCAGCAGTCAGCGTTTTGTCGAGCTGGGGCGAGGGTCGGCTGCGCGTAACGGGCGTGAAGCGGTGGTGCATATCGGCGCCTATCGCAATGGGCGCGCGCCTATCTATGCGCTCGGGTCTGAGCAATGTCTGGCGATTGATGAAGGCTCTGTTCTTCCTTGTGGGCGGGGTGCTGATTTCTCGGTTGAGGATTTGGGTGGCAATGATTTTTGGCACTGGGAGCGGCAGCAGGGGCGCATTTTGTTGCGCTATTCCGATGGGGATGGCCAGCCGTTGGGGGCTCCGTCTGTGCTGTCGTCATCGGGGCGCTTTCCGCATGATCAGCTTGATGACATTATCCGCTGCAATGGGAATCTGGCGCAAAGCTGGCATGGTAATTTCACCGCACTTGATGAGGCTTTCGGGCTTGCGCCTGCTGGTCCTGCCACGAGCGAAGGTAAAGGGAAGCGGGGGCGCAGTTTCCGTTTTCTGGAAGACGGGGCGGTGACGCTTTTCTGCCAGTCTGAAACGGTGGCTCCTTCGGTCAGTGAGCCACAGGGATTGCCTGAAGGGCTCTATATCGAGGCTGGCAATCTATGGCGCTGGGATGGCAATGGGCTGGTGGCTGCAAACGAGTTCTCCGAGGCCTTTGAGGCACATGAAGACGACCACATTGCCTATCAAGCGGGGCAGATGCGTGTGCGCAATGGCGATGGTGGTGTTTCGTTTGACTATCGCGATGGCAACCAGTGGAAGCGGCTTGCCTTTGCCGGAGGGCGACTGGCCATCGATGAGCGGCAAGGGCTGGTTTCTGCCGAAGGGCAGATCTGGGCTTATTCGCCGGAAGGCTTTTCGTCTGTTGTTGCCGAAGGGGGAGCAATCGATCCGGATCATTTTGCACTTTATGCTCTCACAGGCAAAGAAGATCAGGCGGCTTGCCGTTTTGATCGGGCCCAAACGGCCAATGACGGGTCGTCTCTGCTGAGCCTGGGGGGCGAGGGGGACGATGGACCGGTAACGCTGTTGCGCTGTCAGGATGGGCGCCTGTGGCAAGGGCGTTTGGCGCGTTCAGAAGCCGGTGAGCCTTTCGCTTTGCGACAGGATCAGGCTGACCCCTTCGAGACACGGCGTATTGTCGGCGATGAAGAGACAGGCGTCTGGCTGATTGGGCGCACTGCCGGGCGCGAGGGCATGTTGCAGTTTCGCTGGCATGGGGAAGAGAACAGCCTTTCAGCTGGGCGTTTTGCTCTGGATGCCATTCGGCAGATCGCCAAGATTGAACCCAAACACATCGACTTGATGACGGGGCTCGGATGGGTTCGGCAACCTGTTGGCCAGTGGGAAACGGAAAATGGAGCGCGAGCGGCCAATGAGGCGGGGCTCGCTGCCAGCATTCGCGCATTTGGCGCCGATGCCGATGTTGATCGCGTGCTGGACAGGGGACGAGCCGCTGTCCGTTCGCTTTGCCTTGAAGATGGCGATGGCCGTTTTTATCGCTGGCGCACCAACGGCCAGCTTGATCAGGTGGAAGCCTGTGACGCATTGTTGGCTGACGATGGAGACTTTGCCTATCGCCGCGGCGAAGGGGATGACGATGATGCCATCCGCATTTCGGCGGCAAGCTTGAATGGCAGCAAGATGACACGCCGTCTGGTCGATGGCCGGTTTAGTGATCTGGTCGCTCGCGGCCATGCTGTCTTGTCTCATCTTGAAGGGGCTCCTGTCATTGCTATTGGCAGCGAGAAACGGGTGAACCTGTTTGATCCGGATACGTTGGCGTGGAAGGGCGCATGGGCGTTAACGCGCGATCCGCAAACGCTGTATCTGGATGAGGCCGGTGACATCGGCGCTGTCTTTGACAATGGGCGCTCTGATCTGCGCGGACAGGCCGCCTCATTCTGCGCAGGCTTTGATGGCTTGCGTGCGCGCTTGGGTAGCCAAATGGTTGGCAAACTACGCGAATTTGAGGTGATGGGCGGGCGTGGTTATGTAGATTTTGTGAGCGACAATGGGTCGTCTCAGGTCTTGGCCTTTGACTGCGAAGATGCGGACAATGTTGTTGCGGGAGATATCGCCGAACTGGAAGACCGCACGCGCTATCTGAGCAATTTCGAGCTGTGGGGGCGCCCTGCGGCCATGCTCTCGCTCGTTGCGCGGCCTGATCAGGTGCTTGAGGCTCGTGTCGGCGACAAGCAAGTGTCTGTTGCAACGCTTGCTTCCCGGCCTCTCTTCTTGAGACGGATTGGCGAGCGCTTTGTCATATTGGATTCATCCGAGATCTATGCCGCGGATCTGGATGCCCTGCTATCTGTCACCATTGAGCAAGGAGCCCGTCATGAATGAAGCCCCTGCCAGCACCTTGACTGTCGGTGATGCCTTCTTTTCCTTCAGCGAGATAGATCGCAAGGTCAAGGCGGGTTTGTTGCAAGGCCAAGGCATTGATGACAGTTCGCTGCTTGCGGGGCGCGAAGAGCGGCTTGAGTGGCTCTGGCAATGGTCTTTTTGGCTCGACAGGGAAAGAGACCCTTTGCAGGCTGTGCCTGATGCGCTTGATGCAGACAGTATCTTGCGTGATCTGTTTGACTATTCCGCCAAGCAGGAAGGAAATCGCCAAAGCTGGGTTCAGGTCGGGGACATGCCGCTGCTGCCCAGATGGGCCGCCTTTGTTGCCGGACAGACCTGGTTACCGCGCCGCCTGCGTGCTTCGCAAGGCAGGCGCATTCATGCTCACAGGCAAGTCATGGCGCAATGGCTGGATGGCGAGCAGGACCGATGGGAAGGCATGCGAGCGGTTGCTTCTGATGAACAGCAGACCGAGGGCCCCTATGAGGCTTATCTGGGCCATCTACGTCGACAAATCGAGGCCGGGCGCTTTTCCCTTGAGGTGAAAACTGCTTTTCAGGCCCTGCTTCAGCGCATTTGCCCGTTGATCGAGCTTGTCGAGCTCAAGAGCGCAGATAGCGACAATCTTATTTTGATGTTGAAGGTTGCCGATAAATACAGGCAATTTTCCAAGCCCCGCCATCAACCCTCTGATGCGCTGGATCGTCTTGATCGCGTGCGGGGAGATGCGGTTGCCGAGCAACGGCTCAAGGAAGTCGGCTATCGGGTTGCCATTCTGGTGAGCGAGATGCTGCAAATCATGCATTGTCGCAGAAATCAGGTTGCCATGGCTTTCATTATGACGCACCATGGCGCGAGTAAACCCGTGTTTGCAATCACTTTTAAAGCACCTTTGTTATTGACCTATCGATCCTTTATTCTTTCCGCCATCGGCAGGCGGTTCATCCCCGATCTGCCGGTCTGTAAGACTCTTAAACTGCATGAACTCTTATAATCCATCGCGCCAGACTATTCGCGCTCCGCTATATCCGAACATCCGTTCCTTTGTTCTTTCCGGTGCGCGGCTCTGGAGCATGGTTGCCTTTCTACTGCTGGGTGGTGCGGCCTTTATTGCGCTTTGCTTATCGATGCTGTGGGCGCTCGATATGGTCCGAGGGGCTGGCTCTCTCTATGCGCAGTTCAGCTTTTTGATCAATGGGGCCAATCCACTGTTGCTGCTGCCATGGCTTGGCAAGGCGGTGGATGCCTTCAATCAGGCAAGAGGCAATTCCGCTTTTGATCTTGCTGCATGGCATCTTCTTTTCTTCCTTTGCCTGTTGCTGTTTGCCGCTCATATCTGCCGGTTTGACAAGCCTTCCGGCGAAAGCCTGTTGCTTTATCCTGCTGCGCGGGGCGTGGCTGAGCGATTGCTGCGTCGGGTGGGGTATTTCGTTGATATTCGCATGCCCGTCGGCAAGGACGGGGAGGCGGGTACTGACTTTTTCGGAGCCGACCAGCTGTTTTATGCGCCGAGAGGGCATCTCTCCCGCATCCTCAAGGGCAAGCGCTCTGACGCCGTTCAGGAGCGTCTGGCCTTTTTCATGGTGCATGAATGCGCCCATGCGGTCAGCAAGGACAATCTGGCGAATTCGGCATTCGTGGTGATTGTCGCGTTGCTCACCTTTATGTTCCTCATGGTGTTTGGGCCTCTTCTGCTTATAGGGTCAACGGTGCTGTCGATGACCCCCATGGGCCCTTCCCTTACGCTTCCGCTTTCCATTGTGATTTTCCTAAGCTTCAGTGCTGGGGTCTATCTTTCCTTTAGAGGCATGATTGTTTCCTATATCAAGGCGCGGGAATATTTTGCTGATGCTGCCGGGTTTCATTTTGTCTCAGAGGTCGAGTCGCCCTACGGGTTTGACGGCCTGCCTGCCAGACCGGACATCTTTTCTGCGCTTAGAACCGGGATTTCGCCTTTCGAGCGGGCGTTGCATCAACGGGGGCTGAGCCTTCACGCGCGGGATATGCTGATCTATTTCTGGGGCTTCTTTTTCAGCATCCGCACCTTGTATGTGCTGGTTGCCCCGAAGGATTTATGCTGGACGGTGTTGGGCTTTGATGCAGTGGCGCTCGGGGCTTTTGCCTGCCTCTATGTCACGCTGCCCAAGCGTCCCGCCAAGCCTTTGCGGCGGAGTGGTTTGGCCTGGTTTTTGACCTTTCTTGCCGTAACCGCCGTGGAAGTGTGCGGGCCGGGGCTGATCGGTTCGGTGATGATGCTGTATCGGGGGATTTTCTCCAACTTCAATGCGCAATTGATCGGTCTGCCCGGAGCTATACTCTTCCTTGTTTTTGCCATTGGCGGGGCTGTGAAGGGTATCCGACATCTGGCTTCGGGGCAGGTGTCGTTTTCAAGGCTGAAGGGAGACACGGGGCACAAGGGGCATAGAGGGCGTGTGCTACGACGGCTTGGCCTGTTTTCCCTCTCATTGCCGGGGGTAGTCGTGGGCTTTTTCATGCTCGTTGTGTGCGGGGTGATCTTTTGCGTTATTCCGCTCAACTATTTTCTACGCTTCGGGCTGTTTCATGCAAGGATACTGGAAAGCGGTTTGCTGTTACTGATCGTAATGGGCGGATTAACGCTGCTCTTTCATCAGTATCTGCTGCTGTTCATGCGCAAGCTGAAGGTGGTCGCGGCTGTTTCCCTGATTGAAACTTTCCTCTTTTTCCTGTTTTCCTGCACATTTTATCTAGCTCAGGCCGATGTCATGCGAGGGGTGCGGCAGGGAGTGGTTCATGCCACGCCGAGCCTTGATCGCTTCCCCCAGCTTTTTTCTCAGGCGCATTGGGCTTCTGTTTTGCCCACTGCGATTATTTCGACCGCTTGCTACCTCCTGTTGCGCTTGCTTGCATTTTGGGCACAGGATACCATAAAGCGAATGGATACAAGATGGGCACAGGAGAGTGGCCGATGATGATTGATGCTAAACAGCTCCAAATGGAGCTCACCAGAGCCATGGCCGAAGCTGTCGATGAAGCCGATAGCTATGATGATTATTTTGGTGAGGGAGCCGATAGTGCAGATTATGGTGTTGCGCGCGCTGATGGCGTCATGCCCGCCGATTTGCTGTTCTTGTGGAATTATGCCGGTCAGCTGGTCGACTATATGGTTCAGCATGGTCTGGATGCTCTGGATCTGGCCGAGCAAGCCGGCAATCTTTTTATGGCCTTCCAGGCCGTGAAGAGTGTTAAGAGCGATTTTGACAATAGCGAGAAGAAAAAGATACAAAAGGCCGCAGAAGACAAGCTGCATGATCTGGTGGATAAAGAGTAGCTTTTGAAATCGGATCGGGCTTTTGTTGCCTTGCGGGCTGTTCGTGCTTCTCACTGCTCGTGTTTCTGGCCTCTATGGGGGATGGTGGCCTTTACGAATTGATATGCCGAGGGGAGGCATGGAGCTGTGATCCACAGCTGTCATATCTTTGCGTTTTTTCCTCCTTATGCAAGACCGGACAGATTGAAATGCCAGAGCGTGGCAGAGGGTTTAGCCTTGCTCTGACGCTTTCAATACCACTTTGATCATCAAGGGAAGCGTGTCTCATGTTGGCGTCATTGGAAAAGGGGCTGAGCAGGGTGAATGCACCACTGGCGCGGCTGGGAAGCTGGATTGGTGGCGCGATGCTTGTCGCGATGACAGTGATCGTGCTGCTGCAGGTGGTGTTTCGCTATTTGCTCGGCATGCCGCTTAGCTGGACTGATGAGCTCTCGCGGTTCCTGATGATCTATATGGCTTATCTCTGCCTGCCGCTGATCTATCTGCAGGACAAGAATATTGCGATGACCTTTCTGCTCGAAGCCCTCAAGCAGCGGCGAGGGCGGCATCTGCTGATGGTCGTCATCCATATTCTGGCAATCCTGACATTCTGTGTGTGGATCAAGTTCGGCTATGACTTTTTCCTGCGTGGTGGCAGCAGAGCAGACAGCCTGCCGATTTCCATGCGCTTCATCTATGCTGCGCCTCCCATTCTGATGATAATCACGCTTTTGAGCGCCTTTCAGAAGATCGTTGCGGAATTGCGCCTTTTCATTGCTGATGCGCCCGGTGAGCAGACGCCCGCCCTTTGAGTGCAGAGAGCTGCGCAAGGATTTTACACATGGTTTCGCCGATTTTTGCCCTATATTTTCTGCTGTTGCTGCTGATCGGCCTGCCGGTTCTTTTTGCGCTGGGGCTGTCCCCTGTCATTGCCCTGTTTCAGGCTGATAAATTGTTGTTTCTCAACATGCTGTATCAGCGTCTTTATGCTGGTATGGACAATTTTCTGCTGCTTGCCTTGCCCTTCTTCATGCTGGCAGGCGAGTTCATGGTCAATGGCGGTATTACCACGCGCATCATCTCCTTTTCCCAGACCATGGTGCGCCACTATCGTGGTGGATTGGGGCATGTGGTCATTCTGTCTGCAACCATCTTCGGTGCGTTGACCGGCTCGTCGGTGGCGGCAACCTCTGCCATAGGCAACATGATGATACCGGAGATGGAGCGCTTCAAATATGACCGGACCTATGCGGCTGCCATCACGGCGGCGGCGACCGTTCTGGGCACCATCATTCCGCCAAGCGGCATCATGCTGATTTATGCTTTTGTGATGAATACCTCTGTGGCCGCGATGTTCATGGCGGGCATCGTGCCGGGGCTCATGTTGTGCGGTGCGCTGATGCTGGTCAATCGCTGGCAGATCAAGAAATATCCGCAGGTGCAGCAGTTCGATAAGGCCTTGCCCGCCGAACGGTCGGCAGCGCTCAAGGCGGCGGTGCTGCCTCTTTTGACGCCGGTGATCATTCTGGGTGGCATCTATGGTGGCATCTTCACGCCCACGGAAGCGGCGGCCGTGGCGGTCTTCTACGCCTTCATCCTGTCGGTTTTCATCATGCGCATTCTGAAACTGAGGGATGTCTTTCCGATGTTTGTGCGCATTGCGGTGAATGCGGGAGCCATTCTTATGATCGTAGCTGCGGCGAGTGGCTTTGCATCGGTGGTGTCCCTGTCGGGGATCGCGGATACGATCTCGCGCTTTTTCTATTCGGTCACCGATAATCCCTATCTCTTGTTCTTCATCATGAATATCTTCCTGTTTTTCGTGGGGATGTTTCTGGATGCAGGGCCAGCCATCCTTATTTTTGCGCCGATCCTGGCTCCCATCATGACCCATGTGGGGATAGATCCTGTTCATTTCGGCGTTGTCATGGTGGTCAATCTTTCCATAGGTTTGGCGACACCACCAATGGGGCTGGTTCTGTTTGTCGCCTCCGCGGTTTCCGGGGTGCCGCTGCAAAAGATATCCCGTGTTATCATTCCGTTTCTGGCCATTGAGGCCTTGGTTATTTTTGTGATTTCATTTTTCCCAACGCTTGTCATAGGGCTTCCTGAATTGTTGGGCATGATGTGAAAGGAAGATTTTAAGGGGCAATCGGCTTGTCGTTGAAACGGGCCGGGTGGTGTATTTGTCACAAGGAGGATTTTATGAAATTGAAGACTTTGGGTCTGTCACTGCTTTCTGCGATGGTGATGTCTGCTGGTGCTCACGCAGCGGATTACGAGCTGACCGTCCCGCATGTGACGAACATTGAAAGCTACAATCATCAATCTTTGCTGGTGTTCAAGAATTTCGTCGAAAACCACTCCAACGGGGCCATCAAGGTCAATATCTATCCAAGCGGTCAGCTTTGCAGCACGGCAAGGGAATGCCTTTCTGGTGTGCAGGCGGGCACATTCGACTATTTCCAGACGACCATTCCTGAACTGGCAAATTATTGGGGGCCGGTTGGTGCCTTCGATCTACCTTATATGCTGCGCGATGACCGGGTGGCCGAATGCGTCTATGACAATCAGGATTTTCTCTCTGATGTGCGCGCCAACGTGCTTGAGCAGACCGGTAATCTGCGCCTGATGATGGTGTCCAACTCCGGTGGCTGGCGCAATTTTGCCACCACGGACAAGCAGATCAAGTCACCAGACGATATCAAGGGGCTGAAAATCCGTACGGTTCCGGCGCCGATCCAGCAGGAGCTGGTCAAGGCTCTGGGCGGAGCGCCGACGCCGATTGCTTGGCCTGAGGTCTATACCGCCCTTTCAACCGGCGTTGTCGATGGCACCAAGAATGGCATTGTCGATATCACGATGATGAAGTTCGAGGAGAGCCTCAAGTATCTTATCCTCGATGGACATGCCTATATGGGCGGGGTCTGGATCATGAACAATGATCGGTTCAACAGTTTCCCCGATGCGCTGAAACGGGTCGTTCTGGATGGTGTTGCTGCGCAGAACCAGTTCTTGCGGGTCTATCCGAAGTGGAAGGAATATGATGCTTATGAAACCTTCCGTAAGGCCGGCGGGACGATCTACACACCGACTGCCGAAGAGAAAAAGGCCTTTCAGGCAGCAACCGCGCCTGTGAAAGACTATTTCATCGAACAGGCTGGTGACGAAGGCAAGGCTTGGCTTGAGCGCTTTGAGAAGGAAATCAAGGCCTGCGAAGCTTCCATTGACGCGGATTTTGCTACTGCATCCAAATAGGTCTGGTTGGCGCTGGCGCTTGAATGTAGCGGATAAAGGAAAGGGACCGGCTTTGCGCGGTCCCTTTTTCTTCTTGTCTCAAAATGCCATATTGCGGAGAGCGGATTTCTCTCGCTTATCCTTGCGACGAGGCCTGTTGCCTTGCTTCATTCAGGCTGCGGATGGCATCCCGATTGCCGGTTGCGGCCAATGCGTCAAATATATGGATCGCCTGTGCCATATGCTTGAGCTTGAGATAGGCATGGCCGCGCATCAGCATCAGATCCACCGGTTCCGGGCCAAGCTGGGCTCGCTGGTCCAGATAGAGGATCGCTTCCCTGTAATGACCGAGCTTGAAGGCTGACGTGGCTCTCTGTGTCAGGATGGAAACCTGTAACTCGTGCGCACGTTTTTGGCTGAGCGTAGCGCGGGTGGCGGTGAGGGCAGCATCATCGACAAGACCGAGGCGCAGATAGGCCAGCGATTTGCCATAGGCGGCTTCACTGCGTGCGCTGGAGGCGCCTTTGTTTAAGGCGATCTCGAAGCTGTTGGCCGCCTCCAGTGCGCGCTCCATGCGCATGAAACACCAGCCATAACTGATGGCTGTTCTGGCTGAGGATGCTGCCGAGGGCCTGTTGTTGCGGCAATTGACGGCAACGGCGCCGCTGCCGGACGCGGTGGGCTGTTTGAGCGCTGCGATGCGTTCGGATGTTTCTTGCCAACTCTCGCGGATGGATGCCAGACGCTTCCATTGCTTGAGATCAACCAATGTAACCGCAAGACCATAGGCGGTGGGTTCGCTTTCTTCATCCCAGGAAAGCGCGGTTTCAAACCATCGCAGGGCTGTCTTATGCTGCTTGAAATGGCGTGCATACCAACCAAATTGCTGGGCTATCTTGGCGCTTTTCTCTTCAACCGTAACGGTTGCGATACGGGTCAGCTTGTCTTGCTCAAGCGCCTTTGGCGGATCTTGTGATAACAACTCGGTGGCTGCCGCCAAATAGGTCTGCATAGCGTCCGGGCTCTCAGAGCGCCATGGATACATGACCTCTTCGGCTTCTTCGGGCTTTTCTTGCGATAGCAAGACCAGAGCCAGACCCTGAGATATTTCTGCCGTGTCTTCTTTCTCCCGAGCTGCACGGAAATAGGGCTCGGCCTTGTCTTTGCTGTCATGCAGCCAGAGATACCAACCCATCAGTGCGATATCGGACGCTTCCTTGCCGCCATCGGCAATCTGACGCATGGCGTTGACATAGCGATCATCAATCTGCAAGTCGGGGTCTTCGTTGGCCTCGGCCACAAAGCGCCTTGCCAGATTGTCGATCAGGGTTTGATAGTCAGCCACGTTGAAAGCATTCGGATCGGTGGATTCCAAGAGGCTTTGCATGGGCGCGTAAGGCAGCAACTCGGCAGCCTTTTGCAAGGTGGCCAGACGCTCCTGTTGATTGCTACAGGTGTTGAGAATGTAGTTATAGGCATCAAGGCCGCGCTGTTGGCGGTCTGTCTTGATAAAGGCCTCGGAGACGCGCCAGAGGATGTCGACGTCACTGCAGGTCAGCAGGTTGGGTTCGGCAGCCGCAATCTTGATGACCTGGTCATATTGTTTGAGTTCGGAGCTGTTGACGATCCGGTTGCGCTTCTCAGCCAGATCCAAAAGGCCGATCAGCTCCTCGGGGGGCTGCCAGCCGGGTTCCTGCTCCTGCCGCGCCTTGATCTCAGCGCGCAATTCAGCGAATTTTCCCTCGGCATAGAGAGACCAGAAGGCATCTGACTCACCGCCGGGTTCGTTCGCCATGGCCAGGGGATTTTCCGGTGGTACCCAGTTGGGGTAAAGCAACTGCAAGCGGGAAATCTCCGCCTTCAAGCGCTTGGTGTCTCCCTTGCTGGCAAAATAGCGCAGGGCGCTTTCATCCACCTCGGTCTGTTGGCTGCGTGCGCCCCCTGCTGCCTCTTGTTCGCTGGTTTCAGCTTGCGTGACCGTCAGGGACGGTTTGGGGCTGGCTTGGGCCGGAATGGCATTGCTGATTGCGTTCAGGCGGGTTTTTACCGGATTGGCAGAAGCCGCTGGCCGGTCTCTTTCAGATGCTTCGCTTTCAGATGGCGCGCTCTGCGGCGAAAGCTCCGGCTGCACTTGCATTTGTGCATTTGACAGCACAAAAGGAGCGTTGGCATCCTTGGGGGTTGATGCATCCTGCTTGAAGGCAGCAAGAGCAGGCGAGAGTTTGGGAATCTCCAACTCTGTCGCAATGGCTGCAATCGCTGCTAGCGAGGCGATGATGATGATCGGCTTACGAGACACTCTGAACGCTTCTCTTTCACATAGGCCAGGCCAAGTAACTGGAGTGTAGAAGGATAATAGAACTCTGGGTGGAAATCCCTCGACACGGTCGGATTGGTGTTGTCCATATTCGAACATGCCATGATATGGTTAATGATTTGATATCCGGGGTCTTTCAGGTTTTCGAGCTGAACACCTGTTTCGACATTGACGAGTGCAGGGATATGGTCTTGAAACGTCATGCCTTTTTTGATGCGCTCAAGCAACTCCGGCGCCTTGATGCCAGCGCGAATGAGATAGAGCGGTATGCGGATGCTGTTATAGCCGAATTGCGGGTCAAACCCTGCCGCCGGAACCGGCTCTTTTCCGCCAAGACTGATCCAGTCGGAAGGCAGTTTTCGGGGTCCGAATTGTGTCGCTTCCAGCAGTTGCAGGCCACTGTTATAGACTCTCTGCCATTTCTCTGATGGCGCGAGCGCATTCATAACCGGTAGGGCTTCAAATACCCAATATGATAGATTCACAACCGGACCGTCCTTGCGATCCTTGGCAGAGAATCCCTCAACGCCCGGCAAAAGCAGGCTCTGCTTGCCATGCTCTATCACCGTGCGTTCCAGAAGGGTTTTGGCGATACGGGTTGCCGCATCCATATAGGCTTCGCTCTGCCATGAGAAACCGGCCAGCGCCAGAGCATAAGCGATCAACAGATCTCCATCTGTGGCATTGTTGATGTCGGTGACATGGGGGCGTACGGCCGGATCCCATCGCCATGCGGCCAATCCGTCGTTGCGCACCATCAGTTCTGATTGTGTGAACGACCAGATGCGCTCGAAGTCTGCCGGTTCATTGGCGAGATAGGCCAGAAGCAGGCCGTATCCCTGCCCCTCGCTATGGCTGATATTGCCGTTTGCATTGTCTATGATGCGACCGTTCGATGCCAGAAACCGGGCCTTGTAAAGCGTCCAATTCGCGCTGGAAACGCCCCGGTCCTGAGCGAACCCGGTCGTCATCGCGGTGCAAAGAACGATGGCTGCCAAAAGAACGGTCATCAGGGGTTTCATTCCCGTCTCCCAGAGCGTTTGAGCAACGCACCCCATGAAAGGGCAAGGAAGATGGCGGCGAGAATGAGGAGGCCGACATAGACAAGACTGTTATGTGAAAGCCAATCGGTTATGACCAACCTGAGATTGCGAATATCCCAAGGGTCTGACAGGTGTAAGGTCGGGTTGGGATCAAGGCGGGAAACCATCCGGTCCGGTGTCAGTGCTGTCAGGTAGCCTTGGAGATTTTCCCAACGAGACTGGCTTGCGATGAGGGCATTGCCCAAGGCGAGATTCTGCACTGTGGGGCCGGTTATCAGGGTCCAGTTGCCCTTGCCCTCGAAGCTTGTATTCTGCGCCAGTAGCAGGATGTCGCTGGGGGTGGGCATGAAAGATTCCTTGATATCCTTGAAGAGCTCCAACTCGTCTGTCGTCAGGCCAAAGCGGTCATGCAGCCAAGAACCGGCCCTTTCCAGATAACCCAATAGTCCCTCGCTGGAGATGCGATCTTGCCATTCGCTGAACTGTTTGGTGGTATCGGCTTCTTCTGTTCCTGTGACTGCAATCTGGTTCCAGGTTTCGCTGGCATCCGGCGCTATGTGGAAGCGATCAAGAAAACTGCGCGGAATCTGGGAAATCGGAGCCACGAAAATCGTGTCTTCTTCACCGATGGCCCGAAGAGACGTCTTGGGCTTTACGCCCAGCGCATGGCCAGAGGAAAGCGCCATTTTTCCCAATACCGTTGCTGCGGACGACATGGTTTCCGGTCCGACAGGCTCGAGAAAGAGAGAAATGCTCTTCTCGTCTTTGGTATAAGGGAAGCCGGTGCGCGCGGTTGCTGCGAGATTTGGAAACTGGCCAGCCCGGGCGAATTTCTCGATCTGTATTTCCGTTGTGTTGAATAGGGCGAACCGGGGTTCGCGCGTATTATTCTCACCGGGGGCGCAAACCGCATCCTGGTTGGTCGAGAGCTCTGCGCTTAGGGTAATGGTGTTTCGCCCCGGCTTGAAGTGACGCATGGTCACGCTGACCGGAAAATGCTTGAAGATGCCGCCATGGCGATTGTTGATCTGCACCACGGAAGCCACTTCGCCATTGACGAAAACAGTGATGTGGTTGCCCGGCAGAACATCCGGCGCATAGGCTGCGTCCAGCAGGATCGTGAATTCGCTTGAGGCCCGGCCGTAGAAGTCACCCGGCAGCATGATCGAGAAGGTTGTCTGGAAGCGACGGCCGCTAAATTCCTGCGTTTTTAGACCCAGATCGGAAAGGCTGAACTGGCTGTCCGACAAGATGACCGGCAGGTCCGGTCCGGTCCAGCCACTATTTTGCAAACCGGCGCGCTGATCAACGGATGCCTCGCTTAGGGGGGCGACAATCTTGCCGATGGCGGCGCTGATGCTGGCCCAGTCTGGGCCGCTTATGACCAGAATAGGCGCGCTATCTGGGGTAACGCGCAGCATGGATGCCAACTGACCGACGCGGGCTGCCTGCGGCAGATTGGGTACGATGGGAGCCAGCTCGGAGGCGGTTCCCACCAGAACACCAAGGCGTCCCGGCCCGGAAACCGGCAGGGCATCGCGGTTGAAGGCGAAGTCTTGATTGGGCATGCCTGCCAGCAAGGCCAGCCCCTGACCAAGAGAGAGTAGATCCTCTACAGCCGTTGATTGCTTGATAGACGGAGAGCTGATTTCAAAATGGGTATCGCCATTTCCGTCGACCCCGATGGCGCGGATCGCCTCCAGATCGGATATGCGCTCGGATGCAGGCAAGGTGAGATAGCTGCCTTGTGCATTGAGGGTCGTTACCAGCTCATAGGTCGAATCGATCGTGCAATCCGTTCTATGGCGCTGTGCCACCCGAACCGAAATGGTGTTCGCGCCATAGCGCAGCAGGCCCTCGGGCAGCGGCACTGTGAGCTTGGTGAAGCTGGCTGGAGACCTTAAGGGTTCCTCTATGACGACATGGTCGTTGATGCTCACGATCATGCGGGAACTCTCCGGCGCGATCACCACCGTGTTTCGGTAAGACAGTGAGAGACTCTCTGCATTGGTGGCCTGCCATGAGGTGAGAAACAGGCTCCAGTCCTTCTGGTCAATTTCTCCGTTAAGGGTCAACTGGTTTGCGGGAATCAAATAGCGGCGGTTTATCTGTCCCGGTGATGCCAAGCCGGTCATGGTTGCCGACGGTTCTGAAGCTGAGGAGACCGGAGAGTAGGCATCAGGGGCGGCTAAAGCCGGTGCCGAGGACTTTGCCGGTGCGTCGGGGGGGAGAATCTCACCCAGTTGGCGGGATTGTTCTTCGCTCGTTTCTGGTCTTGCAGCCGATGGCGCAGCGGGAGAGGATTGCACGCGCGGATCGGCATTCTCGGTGGACATATCGAAGGGCAGGGGATCAGCCAAGCTGTTAGCCGCAGGCAGGGCAAACAGCATCAGGGCGAGCAGAATGGATTTCATCATGCTTTCCTCCCTTCATTTTCGGCCAGATTTTTCTCTTTTGAGCCTGAGATCGAGCCCTTGATGAGATACTCAAATCCGCGCAATGTCTGCCGGAGCGAAAGAGCAAGGAACCACACTGTTCCGCTTACGATACCCGGATTTTTTCGGCGACTGCGCATGAAATCTGTCCACTGTCTGGAATTGGCGAACACAAGGTCAGCAATGGCGGAATAGTCCTTGGGGCTTTCTGGCTTGAAAGCACTGCCAAGAATGAGCCTGTCTCCGCTTTGTCTGACGTTACGCACCTTGATGCTCAGAGATGCTTTATTCTCACCGTCATGCTTGGTGAAGCGGATCTTGCCAATGGCATCGCGTTTGATTTCCGGGAAGTCCGGTTCATAGATATGCAGTGCAGCGCCGTGAATGGAGACATTGTCGATGGAGCATTCGTGCCAACTGTCGCCATAAAGAAACTCGCAGCTTCTGGACACCGAAATGCGTCTTGCGCCCTGCCTTTCGCCGCGCTCGGAAACCACACCCAGAGCGCATCCCGCAAGGATGAGGTTGAAAATGTTCCAGCCTCCAACGACGAGGGTCACGTCTGCCTTGTAGGGCTCGGCGTAAATCTTGTAGATGGAAAAGGCAACCGCTAGCAAAATGGCAAAAAAGACAACGAAAAACGGCCGGTTGATCTCGGAAAGCCGGTTGGATGTGATGCTCTCATCCTTTGCTGTCACGTTGAAGCTGGGTTTGGACGGGTTGATGATCGCGGACAAGACCGCGGGCAGCAGATGGATCGTCTGTGAATATTCATACAGTTCGGAAATCCAAGGCCAGCGGAAAGACCCGTAGAGATAGTTCTGCATCATCAGGTTCACCAGCATATAGGCCAGTGTATAGGCCATGAAGTCGCCGCCGGAGGCCTCGAAAATCTTGAGATCAAAGAAGATGTAGCAGAAGGGGGCAAACAGGAAGATGGTCCGTGAGATCGGGAAGAACCAGAACATCATCGATGAGAGATAACATAGCCTTTGTGGCAGCGAGAGCCCCGATTTGAAGAGCGGAAAGTTATAGCGCATGAGCTGGATCATGCCCTGCGCCCAGCGGCTGCGCTGGCCGATGAAGCTGGCAAAGGTTGCTGGCTGCAATCCTGCGATCAGAGGCTTGTCGATATAGACACTGTTCCAGCCCTTGGCGTGTAGCGAGAGCGCGCTTTCGCAGTCTTCGGTGATTGTCTTGCCAGAGAAGCCGCCGGTTTCTTCCAGGGCCTCGCGGCGCAACACGGCTGCAGAGCCGCAGAAAAAGGACGCATTCCACTTGTCCAGCCCACGTTGGATGATGCCGTAGAACATCTCGTTTTCACTGGGCATGAAGGAGAAGGTCTTCAGATTGCGCTCAAGCGGATCCGGGTTGATGAAGAAATGCGGTGTCTGTACCAGAAACAGCTTGGAATCCTTGGAGAAATGACCCACGGTTTCAGTGAGGAATTCGCGTGCCGGTGCGTGGTCGGCATCAAAGATCGCGACGAGATCACCCGTGGAATGCTCCAATCCATAGTTAAGGTTGCCTGCCTTGGCATGTTCGTTGCGCTCGCGTGTCAGGTAGCGCACGTCCAGTTCGGCACAGAGCTTTTGCAAGTCCTCGTGACGCTTCCTGGCGGCATTGGCCTTGAGAATATCGCTTGAATTGCGCTTTTCGAGCGTGCCGCCATCATCGAGCAACCAGACGGTGACTTTTTCCGCCGGATAATCCATGGCCTTGGCTGCTGCCAGCGTGTTGCCGAGAATATCGGCCGGTTCGTTGTAACTGGGGACAAACACGTCAACCGTCGGCAAGCGGTTGTGGCTAGGCAATTCGCAGGAGGGGCGAGACGGCAAAGGACGGCTGACCACAAACAGACTGAGGAGCAGCGTCAGCACATTGTACATTTCCGCGATATAGAGCAGCAAGCCTGGAATGAAGTTCTCGATCTGGTTCGGAGAGGGAATGGTCTCCGTTGTGCGCCAGAAGACATAGCGCGCAATGATGGAGAGGCCGAATGTCAGCGAGATGATGCGCAGAGAGCCGTTCTTCTTGAGCAGCTTCAAAATAGCCATGAGCGTAAAGACGACAAGGCTGCAGATGAGCTGTGTCTGCAGGTTGATCGGCATCGTTGTGATGATCAGAAATGCAACAACTGACAACACCCAAACGAAGAAGACCTGGATTTTATACAGGGACATATGCGGCTCCTTTTGAGGAAAGCCTTAACGCGCAGAGGTAAATTTAAATTGAACTTTCGTCGATTCCTGATGCTGCCCACCATTGGAGCTGTTCTACATTTGGTGGATAACTAACTGAAATCACGAATTTATGATGTCTAAATGTTTCTGCGATGAGATCCGAAGCGCCGCAGAATCGCGACACTTTACCCTTCCCAGTCTATACCAGACGGCTTGCGTGTGGCAGGCGTGAATTCAAGCCAGTCAATTGTCTGTTGATTGCTGGATAACCGACGTCAAGGGAGGCAACGGAACGATTGGCGCGTTCTCTTGCGCTGACTCGCTGCTGCCAGAGGGCTGCGGAGTAACAGGTGGGTCCAGAATCAATGGACGGTCTTCCGGGGTCTTGGCGACGGGCGTAGTTCTCGGGGCTTTGGTTCTTCTGGGAGCGGGCGCCGAAGCCAGCGAGAAGCTACCAACACCGTCTGGTGGATAAATCGGGCTGCCGGTTTCTCCTAGTGCTCTGTCTGGTGTCTGTGGTTCGCCATAGGGGTTCCAAAAGCGTCCGGAATAGCTTGTTGCGATTGTGTAACCATACATCAGCGAAAGAAGCTGCTTCTCGGTTGCCTTGCTGTCGCACATGCGCAAGCGGATCTGCACTATGCCATTGTTGCGGAACAGGGCGCGATCTTCCGTGCGGCTGCGGATCTGCTGCCAGCCGTAAAGGCAGGTATCGCCCGTGGCGGCTTGGCCAACTGCGTAACTGAAGGGGCCGTAATTGTTTTGCAGGAACAGCGAGGATGGCGTCATCCGCATGGACGGGAACTCCGCGCGCAGCTCTCTTTGAATGCTGCGGGTGTCGGAGTAGGCGGTTGATGCGTTGGGCAGCGAAGCCTGATTGACGCCGGAAGCGATCACCAGCTTGACGTTGGCATAGTTTTCGCCCGGAACACCTGAACTGGTCGCCAGAGTGATCTGCTGTTCGGTGCCGTTGGAATAGTCTGTCTGCAACACCCCGACAATGGCAGGGCCACCGGGTGGGGTAAACAGGAACGCTTCGCTTGATGGCACCATCTTTGTTGCCTGGATGCGGTTGAGTTTACTGGATGTTCCGCAGCCGGCAAGCAGGGCAAGCGTCGAGAGGAGTGCTGTGATTTTTGCGCTTGTGTGCATGGTCCTGCAGGTCCTGGCGATGGCTTGTCGAGGGCAAATTTCGATTCAGACTTTTGTCTGGCTTTGCCGCTCAGTAAACACTGCAGAATTTAATAAGCTATTAACTATGTTTGTTAACAGAAGAAAAAGCTTTGATGTTTTGCTGCTGGATCAAACAAGTGAGCGGAATAAGGCGCGATTGGGACGAGATGAAAGCCTTTGGAAATAGCTGAGGGTATATGCGCGGGATGGCCCCTTCAGGGAACCAACTCGACATTGGCATCCATGAGCAGAGACCGTTGCTCGGTACTGATGTCATCATCGGTTGCCAGAAAGTCGATCGCGTTTGATGGCGCAAAGGGCGCGGCCTTCACCTTGCCTATCTTGCTGGAATCCATCACCAGAATGTTGGTCACAGCGCGGCTCATGGCCATCTGCTTGATACGGACCTCATGGAAATTGGAACAACTCAGCCCATGTTGGGCATGCAGGCCGCCTGCTGAAAGGAAGGCTTTGTTGATGCCTAGATTGGAGAGCATCACCAGCGCTTCTTCGCTGGCGAAGGATGCCGAGGAGGGGTGATATTCTCCGCCCAGCAGGATGACTTTCAGATTGGGCTGCTTGCAGACGATTTCGGCGATATTGACCGAGTAGCAAATGACGGTCAAAGGCCCTCTGTCGCCAAGGGATTCGGCGATATAGGGCAGGGTTGTTCCGCAATCGAGAAAGACGACGTCGCCGGGTTGAATAAGGTCTATGGCCTTCTGGCAGGATGCCTTTTTGGCTTGAACATTGGTGGCATTCTCCCGGTGCAGAAAATAACCCTTGCCTGAGGGTTGTTCGCCGGAAATGACAATATGCCCACCCAGAAAAGAGAAGCGCTCATCACTTGAAGCGATGTCGCGTCGGACGGTCATTTCAGAAACACCGAGCATCGAGGCTGCATCACGCAAGTGAAGCGCGCGCCCTTCATCGAGCGTTTTTTCCAGTTTATCAAGCCTCGTTTTTCTGCGGCTCTGCATCGTCATAAGCCTTGCAATCTGCGTACTGAATCGTTTCGGTTTTGTGAGGTGACCCTCTTATAACGAAATTTTCGTGTTACGCCATCCTGTGATTATGAAAAACTTGTCACAACTATCTTTTACAATTTGACAGAAAGGGCGTCAATATGTGAATATGCTTTCAACAAATGTTACAATAGTCACATTGATTAACAAAACCTTGTTTTCATATGTTGAATAACAGGAGCAGATTCCATGACTACCCTTGCCTCTGATTTAACTTCCCAGACCCTGGCCAAATATATCGATCACACCATCCTGGCGCCGCAGGCAACGCCTGAAGAGGTTGAGAAGATCTGCAAGGAAGCTCTGGAATTCGGCTTTTGCTCGGTTTGTGTCAATCCGGTCAATATTCCTCAGGTCGCCAAACTGCTGGCGGGCAGTGATGTGGTGACATGTTCGGTTATCGGCTTTCCGCTCGGTGCGATCCCGACTGCGCTTAAATGCGCCGAGGCCCGTTGGGTGGTTGCCGAAGGAGCCGGAGAGGTTGATATGGTGATCCCGGTTGGCCAGCTGAAGGCCGGGGATGTCGACTATGTGAAGAATGATATTGCCGAGGTCAAAAAAGCCTGTGGCGAAGCAAAGCTCAAGGTGATCATCGAGACCTGCCTTCTGAGTGATGAAGAAAAGAAATTGGCCTGCCAGCTTTCTAAACAAGCTGGCGCTGATTTCGTCAAGACCTCCACCGGCTTCATGAGCGGAGGGGCCACGGCCGAGGATGTGGCGCTGATGCGTGCTGAAGTCGGGGAAGAAATGGGCGTGAAAGCGTCCGGGGGTGTTCGCACACATGCCGATGCCCTGAAAATGATTGAGGCGGGCGCCTCTCGGCTGGGAGCCAGTGCAAGCGTCGCAATCGTTACCGGCTGAGGCCGGGCCGGATGGCCGTGACTGTTTGGAGGAACGCGCGGTTATTCTCTCACTTATCTGAATAGATGACATGGACAATCCAAGGGAGGATTCAATGAAGTCTTTGTTCTCATCAATTCTTGTAGCGGCAGCGCTTGTTGCCGCTCCTGCTCTTGCAGAGGGGCCTGTCGACACCTCACAGGTGCGCAAGGATATTTACAAGAGCGAAACGGGGAAAGAATATTCCATTGCCACGGTCGTCAAGGTTGACGGCATTGCCTGGTTCGATCGCATGCGCGACGGGGTCAAGCAGTTTGGTGATGAAACGGGCCATGACACATGGATGCTTGGCCCAAGTCAGGCTGATGCGGCCGCTCAGGTGCAAATCGTCGAAAACCTGATTGCTCAGGGCGTGGACGCCATTGCCATCGTGCCATTTTCCGTGGAAGCCGTTGAGCCTGTTTTGAAAAAAGCGCGTGATCGCGGCATTGTTGTTGTGGCCCATGAAGCTTCCAACATCAAGAATGCGGACTATGTTCTGGAAGCCTTCGATAACCACGCTTATGGCGCCAAGCTGATGGAAGTGCTCGGTGGTTATATGGGTGGTGAAGGCAAATATGCTGCAACCGTTGGCAGCCTCACGTCCAAATCCCAGAATGAATGGATTGACGGGGCGATCGATTATCAGAAAGCCAATTTCCCGAAAATGGAACTGGTCACCAAGCGTCTGGAAACCTATGACGACGCCAATACTGACTATAACAAGCTGAAAGAAACGCTCACCACCTATCCAGATCTTAAAGGGATCGTCGGTGGCCCGATGCCTACATCTGCCGGCGCTGGCCGTTTGATCGCAGAACGTGGTCTTAAAGACAAACTCTTCTTTGCCGGCACGGGCCTTGTGTCTGTGGCTGGTGAATATCTGGCCAACGACGATATCCAGTATATCCAGTTCTGGGACCCTGCCGTTGCTGGCTATGCAATGAACATCGTTGCTGTCATGGCGCTTGAGAAAAAGGATGCGGAACTCAAGGCTGGCCTCAATCTTGGTCTGCCGGGTTATACCGATCTGATTACTCCGGTGGCAGACCAGCCAAACCTGCTCTATGGCGCAGGCTGGGTCGGTGTGACCAAGGACAACATGGACGAATATAACTTCTGATCATGTCGCCTTCGGGGCAGCGCCTGGCGCTGCCCTTCTCACACCAATTGTTAAATTCTCAAACGCCTGGTTCGAGCATGTCTGAAGCGTTCATTGAACTGCGCAGCATCGGGAAGCAATTTCTCGGTTTGCGTGCACTGGATGACGTCTCCCTAACCATCAACAAAGGCGAAATCCATTGCCTTGCTGGTGAGAATGGGTCGGGGAAATCCACTCTTATCAAAATCATATCCGGGGTCTATCAGCCAACCGAAGGTGAGATCATCATCGAGGGGGAGAAGGTAGAAAACCTGTCGCCGATCGAGTCGGTGAACCGAGCCATTCAGGTCATCTATCAGGATTTCTCCCTGTTCGGTAATCTGACCGTGGCAGAAAATCTGGCCCTCAACACCGAGCTACGGGCCAAGACCAAGCTTGTCAATTGGCGTCGTGTGCGCAAACTGGCCCATGAGGCGCTGGAGCGCCTTGGCGTGGATATCGATCTGGATGCCGAGGTGGAAAGCCTGCCCACATCCAGCAAGCAGCTGGTGGCCATTGCCCGTGCGCTGATGTCTGATGCCAAGCTGATCATCATGGACGAGCCGACGACCGCGCTGACAGGCAAGGAAGTGGAGACGCTCTTCCGTATTGTGCGCGATATTCAGAGCCGCGGCATCGCCATTCTGTTCGTCAGCCACAAGATGCGCGAGATGTTGGATATTTCCGAGCGCCTGACGGTTATCCGGAATGGCGCGAAAGTGGCCGAAGGGCCAACCAGCGAATTTGATGAAGCCTCTGTGATCCGCCATATGACGGGCCTCGATATACAGATCGAGCCTTTCCGTCGAGCCCGCCCGGACGCAAGCGAAACGCCGCGCCTCAAGGTGCAGGGGCTTTGCCTTGCTGGCGATTATCAGGATATCGACATGACCCTTCATTCGGGTGAGATTGTCGGGCTTTCAGGGCTTTTGGGGTCAGGCCGCACAGAGCTGGCGCTCAGCCTGTTCGGCATGCTGCCACCAGAGAGTGGCTCCGTAGAGGTCGATGGTAAGCCGATTGCGCTTCACAGTGTGCAGGATGCGATTGCCGAGGGCATTGCCTATGTGCCCGAAGACAGGCTTTCTGAAGGCCTGTTCATGACCCAATCGATCAAGCGCAACATTATCGCGACGTCGCTGGAGACACTGGCCAAGGGCGGGATCATCGATATTCCGCGTGTGGATCGGGTCGCCGATGAGACGATTGCGTCCATGCAGATCGCCACTCCCAGTGCCGAAAAGCAGGTGGGGGAATTGTCCGGTGGCAATGCACAGCGCGTGGTGCTCGGTCGCTGGCTGTTGACCGATGCCAAGGTGCTCATCCTCAACGGTCCAACGGTTGGCGTCGATGTGGGGTCCAAGGCCGAGATACACAAGAAAATCCGCGAGCTGGTCGATAATCACGGCCTCGCTGTTCTGATGATCTCGGACGATGTTCTGGAGCTGGCCCAGAATTGCAGCCGCGTCATTCTCATGCATCGTGGGCGTTTCGTCGACGAGCTTGAAGGTGATGCCATCATCGAAGATGTGATCAGCGATCAGCTGAAGTCGTTCACGTAAGGACAAGGCCATGAAACTCTTCAAAAGATCAGAATTTGTCATAGCGGCCATCCTTTTGTTTGCCATGATCGTGATCGGCCTGATCAACCCTGCCTTCTGGCAGCTGGATAATATTTTCTCGCTTCTGCGCAGCAATGTCATCGTTGGCATCATGGCGCTTGGGGTGTTGATCATCATGATCTCGGGTGGCATTGACGTGTCCTTCCCGGCTTTTGCCGTGGCGGCGATGTATCTTACCGTCAAGGGGATGATCTATCTGGGCTATGACGGGGTAATCCTGCCTTTCATTGCAGCGGCTACGATGGGCATGCTGTTTGGCTGCCTCAATGCCTTCTTTGTCTACAAGTTCCGCATGATCCCGCTGATCGTGACGCTGGGCACCGGCAGCATGGTGCGTGGTTTCCTGCTCGGGATTGTCGGCACCAGTATGATCAACATCAACAAGATGCCGGACGCGCTGATTGATTTCGCCAAGACCGAAGTCATCTCCATGACCAAACCTGATGGCACCCATTTCGGTCTAACGGCCATGGTGCTGATCTATGTGGGGCTGGCGATCATCGTGCATCTGGTGCTGCGCTATACGATGATCGGACGCAGCGTCTATGCGCTGGGGGGCGACGAGGAAGCGGCCAAACGCGTTGGCTTTGATGTGCGCAAGACAATCTTCTTCATCTATTGCTTTGCCGGCATGCTGGCTGGTTTCGGCGGTCTGTTGCATAGCGGCATGATCTGGCTGGCCAACCCGCGCGATTTCGTCGGTCTTGAGCTGGATGTGATTGCCGCCGTCGTGCTGGGCGGGGCGAGTATCTTCGGCGGACGCGGCTCGGTGCTGGGCACCATGCTTGGCGTGTTCATGCTGGTCATGGTCAAGAACAGCCTGATCATCATGAAGGTGGAAACGACCTGGCAGCGTGTTGTGGTCGGTATCGTCATCGTTATTGCGACAGCCATGACTGCATGGCGTGATCGCAAACGGAATGTATGAGGAAATAGAACATGAAATTCTCCCTCGATTTTCGCAACATGGTCAATCGCGACAATAATATTCTGCAATTGATCATGATGACCGTTCTGATCTTCATCATCATGACGGCTCTTAGCCCGGACAAGTTCCTGCGCTATTATAACTTTGAATCCATCACCTATCTGTTCCCCGAGTTGGGCCTGTTGTCCATCGCGATGATGATTGCGATGCTGACCGGCGGGATCGATCTCTCGGTTGTCGGGATTGCCAACCTGTCCGGCATTCTCTCAGGTGTGCTGTTTCACTATCTCACCCGGGATCTGGGCATGGAACAGAGCGTGCCGATGGTGATGTTGGGTGTTTGCCTCTCGCTGGGGGTAGGGCTTGTGGCCGGGGCCATCAACGGGTTTCTCATAACCAAGCTCAATATCATTCCCATTCTGGCGACACTTGGCACGGGGCAGGTCTTTATCGGCTTGTGTCTGGTGCTGACCGGCGGGCCTGCCATCGTTGGTTATCCTGATGCATGGGCTTTCCTTGGCAATGGCAAGCTGTTTGGAATTGCGGTGCCGTTCCTGTTGTTCCTGCTGGTGGCTGGCATGGTTGCCTTCCTGCTGACGCGGACGACGTTGGGCGTCAACCTGATGTTGATCGGCTCCAACCCGCGGGCGGCCGTCTTTGCTGGTTTGAAGAAGTCGCGCATGATCCTTTACAGCTACATGTTGTCTGGCGTGCTGGCCAGCATGGCGGGCATCATCCTGTCGGGACGGACCAATGCGGCCAAGTCGGATTATGGCACATCCTATTTGCTGCAAGCGGTGCTGATTTCCGTGCTCGGCGGTACAAACCCTGCCGGTGGCAAGGGAACGGTGGCCGGTGTGTCGATTGCCGTGGTGGCCTTGATGCTGCTTTCCAGTGGGTTCCAGATCCTGCGCTTCAGTAACCATCTGATCGACTTCATCTGGGGGGCCTTCCTGCTGCTGGTCATTGCCATCAATGCCTGGAAGAACCGCGCCCGGTAGAGCAATCTATGACCGTCGCAGCCTCTGGCGCGGCGGTCTTTTGGATCACAATCAAGCCGGGGCCTGTTCTTCAGAACAAAGAGCTTCGGACAAGACGGAGGAAATACCATGGAACCGGTAAAGATCACCCTTCGCAAAGTCGACTTCGCCGCCCATGAGCAGACGGTAGCCAACTGCGATGAATTGAGCGCGTCCACCTTCCGCTATGACAGCGGCATCGAGGGATTGCGTATCAGCAACGCCAGAGGCCATCTGGTCATCCTGCCTTTCTATGGGCAAATGATCTGGGACGCGGTGTTTGACGGCGTCGACTTGACCATGAAAAACATGTTCTCCATGCCGCGTCCGGCCCATGACATTGCGGGCACCTATGGGTGCTTTGCCTTTCATTCTGGCCTGTTGCGCAATGGCTGCCCATCGCCCGATGATACTCACGCGCTGCATGGCGAAATGCCTGTGGCTGCGCTCGATTGTGCGGGGCTGGAAATCGGCGAAGATGACGAGGGGCTCTATATGGCAGTGACGGGCACTGCTGAATATGTCATGGGCTTTGGGGATCATTATATCGCTCACCCCAAGGTGATCTTGCGTCCCGGCAAGACCCTGTTTGACATGTGCATGGATGTGCAGAATGTCGGTGGGGCGCCGATGGATCTCATGTATATGTGCCACGTCAACTTCGCTTATTGCGAAGGGGCCAAGATCATTCAGCCCGCTCCCTTTACGCCTGATCGGACGGTGGTTCGCACCGCCGTGCCGGGTCATGTGCAGACCACGCCGGACTATCTCGCCTTCATCGATGCTCTGGCCAAGGATCCGACGGGGCTGGAAGTGCTGGATGAACCGGAGCGCTACAATCCCGAGCAGGTGCTCTATGTGCGTGGCGTGGGAGCCGATGGTGATGGCAACACGGCGTCGTTGATGCGTCGGCGCGAGGGCGACGGCTTTAAGATTGCCTATAACCGGAATGACTTCCCCAAGACCGTACGCTGGATTTTGGTGAATGCGGACCAGCAGGTGGCAGCTTTCGCGCTGCCATCTACCTGTGAGCCAGAGGGCTATCTGGCCGAGAAGTCAAAGGGCAATGTACGACAGCTTGCCAGCGGTGAGGCGGCCAGCTTCAAGGTTCGTCTGGGGTATGTAACAGGAGAGGAAGCCGAGGCGGCAGAAGCGCATATTCGCGCGCTCTGATCTCGCATACGGTGGCCATAACAAAGGCTAATCAAGGGAAGAGAACCATGTCAGGAAAAGTCGCTGTCGTTGGCAGCAATATGGTCGATCTGATCACCTATGTCACCCGCATGCCCGGGCCGGGCGAAACGCTGGAAGCGCCATCCTTCAGTCTCGGATGTGGTGGCAAGGGAGCCAATCAGGCAGTGGCCGCCGCCAAACTGGGGGCCGACGTGATGATGGTCACGCGGGTGGGGGATGATATCTTTGCCGACAATACCATCAACAATCTTGAGACACTGGGCGTCGATACGCGCCATGTGGTGCGCGTGCCGGGCACCTCTTCAGGTGTTGCGCCAATCTTCGTGGAGGAATCGGGCGAAAACAGCATCCTGATCGTGAAAGGGGCCAATGAGCATTTGACCCCCGAGGAAGTTGACAAGGCGGCAGAAGAACTTAAGCAGTGTGATCTCATCGTCATGCAGCTGGAAGTGCCGCTGGAGACGATCTATCACACCATCGCCTTTGGTGCGAAGCACGGCATTCCAACCCTGCTGAACCCTGCTCCGGCACAACCGGATCTTGATGCCTCCCGTATCACCGATGTGACCTATCTGGTGCCCAATGAAAGCGAGCTTGAATTGCTGACAGGTATGACAGTAAGCGATGAGGACAGTGCGGAAGCAGCCGCCCGCAGCCTCATGGCCAAGGGGATCAAGACGGTGATTGTCACGCTCGGGTCAAAGGGTGCACTGCTGGTCACCAAAGAAGGGCGCAAGCATTTTGCTCCCATTACCGTGACACCGAAGGATACGACGGGAGCTGGCGACGCCTTCATTGGCTGTTTTGCGCATTTCTATACCCGCGACAAGGATCTCGAAGCGGCGCTTTCCATGGCTGTGCGCTATGCAGCAGATTCCATCACGCGGCAGGGCACGCAGAAATCCTATGCAACGGGGGCAGAATTCGAAGCCTTTTGCGCGTCTCTCGAAAAATAGGGGTATCGCCCTTTGTGAAAGCCTCTAAGCCGGAGTGGATTGCCATTCCGGCTTTTCTTGTATCAAGAGAGAGCAGGATTGGATGCCATCAACCCTTCTGCACGGCCTTATACTGGATGGGCGAGCAATTGTGTATCAGGCGGAAGCGTCGCGAAAAATAGAGTGAGTCATCAAAGCCAAGCTGCATGGCTATGACTTTGACCGGAAGGTCTGTTGTATCGAGCAGATAGCAGGCCCTCTGCATCTTAAGGCGCAGGAAATAGTCAAGCGGGGCGAAGCCCGTACGCTTCTTGAAAATGTAGGTGAAATGCGACTTGGACATGCTGGCGTGAGCGGCCAGTTCTTCCAACGTCAATTTTCTGTCCAGTGCCTTGTTCATGAAGTCGATGACGCTTTTGATGTTGGCGCGATGGCTATCTTCGCCGTGTGGCTGTCTGTGGCGTATGGAAACCAGATGCGTTGCCATCTGATGCGTCGCCATTGAGGCGAGACGCAAGCTTTCGTCGGAATAGCCGCTATCGAGGAGATAGAGAATGCGTTCGAAAAGCGAGGGCAAGGCAGGGTCATGACCAGGATAGAGCATCAGGGATGCCGGATCCAGATCGAGAAGCTGTAAGAGGCTGCGTGTTTTTCTGCCCGCAAGGTGAATCCAGTAGATGGTCCATGGATTATGCTGGTCCGCGCCATAAAGATGGGGTGTGTCGGGGGGAACAAGCAGGGCTTGCCCGGCATGGATGCGGAAGGTGTGGTCCGCGATGGTTGCCCATCCTTCGCCCGATACGCAATAGATGAGGATCAACTGGGTCGAGCCTTTGGGGCGGTCGACATAGTGCCATTGTGCTTCAGGGAAAAGGCCGACATCGCTGGGGACCATATCAAACAGTGGGTCATTGGCGAGCCAGGTTGCCACAACCGAGCGAGGCAAAACGGCGGATCGTTGCCCTGCAAATCCTTCCCGTATTTGGTGCTGATCTGGTGTCATAGATGCAGGCCTCTTGCGAACGGTGGGCTGGCTGTTGGCCCTTTCGATATAGAGACTATATCAGGATCGGGTATCTTTGTGATGCGCGAATAGAATGGTTTTGTTCTAATTCAAAAGAGATATTCCGGTAAATAATCCATATCCCGTATTCTGAAAAGGTCTTTTAGGGCGGTGCGAGGTTGTCACTCTCGATTATCGCGCGCGGAGCGTTCCCAAGCGATCCCTTCCTTGTTTCAGAGCCTGTTTTTTTGCCAATGAGCGATTATGTTCAATATCTATCGAATAAAAGGATGATTTTCTTCGAAACAGGGACAAATGAAGCGGTGCGTCGATGGCGTGTGTGAGCCTCCAGATTTTTACGGAGATTGATCAAAGCTAATACTTTCGTTTCAGATTGAATTGTTGGAGCCGGATTTTCAGATATGCGTTTTACGCATGTCTGTTTCACATTTCGGAATATCTTCCATACTATTCAGTAAATTTGCCATTCTGGTTTTTAATTCCAAGGCTCACCATGAGGGCCGGAGGATGTCTTCAGGGATTAAATTGTCAGCAGCTGAAGACAAAATGCACACATGACTTGCCATACCCTTTTTGCTGAGGCACCCGCATCCCAGAAGGGCCGCCCTGTGAAGGCCTGGAGCCAACCACTGGCGTTACCGACCTATGAACCTGCGCAGGCCGAACGCAATCCGATGTTTCTTGAGAAGCGCGTATTTCAGGGGTCCAGTGGACGTGTTTACCCCCTGCCTTTCATTGACCGGATCGAGAGCGAACCGGTGGAGCATGAATGGACGGCTGTTTTCATCGAGAATGACCATCTTTTGGTGATTGTTCTGCCAGAGCTGGGCGGGCGCGTTTATGCGGCGATCGACAAGGCCAACGGGTATGACATCATCTATCGCAATCATGTGATCAAGCCTGCACTGGTCGGGCTGGCCGGGCCGTGGATTTCCGGTGGCATAGAGTTTAACTGGCCACAGCATCACCGCCCGAGCACCTATATGCCGACCGACTGGATGATCGAAGAGGGCGATGATGGCGCCCAGACGGTCTGGATGAGTGAGCATGAACCCATGAACCGCATGAAGGGCATGCATGGGGTGCGTCTTTATCCGGACATTGCCCGTTTCGACATTTTGGTGCGGTTGCATAACCGTACAGCGATGACGCAGACCGTCATGTGGTGGGCCAATGCGGCAACCGAGGTGCATGAGCATTATCAGAGTTTCTTCCCTGAAGATGTGACCCGTGTTGCTGACCATGCCAAGCGAGCCATGATCGATTTTCCGCGTTGTCAGGGGCACTATTACGGTGTTGACTATGGCGAAAGGGCGCGCTCCGGTGTGCCAGAGATCGAAGCGCCCAGCCAGTTTGTTCCCGAGAGCAACTATGCGCCGAATGATTTGCGTTGGTACGCCAATATTCCTGTGCCCACATCCTATATGTGCGTGGATACGTTGGGGTCCTTCTGCGGCGGCTATGATCATGCGGCTGGTGCTGGCCTTGTACATGTGGCCGATCGCCATGTCTCACCGGGCAAGAAACAATGGACCTGGGGCAATCATGATTTCGGCTATGCATGGGACCGCAATCTGACGGATCCTGACGATAATGGCATCTATCGGCCCTATATCGAGCTGATGGCGGGAGTCTATACCGACAACCAACCGGATTTCGCTTTCATTGCACCGGGGGAAACAAAGATTTTCATCCAGCATTGGTATGGCATTCGCGATATTGGACCGGCACATCAGGCCACGCCTGAACTGGCGGTCAATGTGTCCCTTGAAGGCACGCGTCTGCAAATCGGTCTTCATGCCGTGGTGCCTTTGTCCGGAGCCTTGATGCGGGTGCGCAAAGGCCAGCAGGAGATCGCCTGTTGGGGCGTTGAGGCAAAACCGCAAAAGCCGCTATTGCTTGAGGCTGAGGTGCCGGAGGGCACTTACCGCGATGAGTTGGCGCTGGTTATTCTGGATGCGGACGGGACTATGCTGCTCGATTGGGGCATTGATCGCGTCCGCGATGACGAACCCACCCAATCGGCCACGGAGCCGATGTTGCCCGAAGATATCGAGAGTCTTGATGAACTTTACATCACGGGGCTGCATCTTAGTCAGTATCGGCATGCGACGCGGGCACCCGAGATTTATTGGCGCGAAGCTCTCAAGCGCGATCCGCAGGATAGTCGTTGCAACAACGCAATGGGGGTATGGCATCTGCGGCGCGGCGCATTTGAAGCCGCTGAAGCGCATTTCCGCGCCGCCCTTGGCAGGCTTCGCCTGCGCAATCCCAACCCGCAGGATGGCGAGGCGTTCTACAATCTCGGACTCACCTTGCGTCATATGGGGCGCACGGAAGCGGCCTATGATTATTTTGGCAAGGCTGGCTGGACCGTTGCATGGGGGGCGCCAAGCCAATTGGCCATGGCTGAAATAGACGCAGCCAAGGGGCGTTGGGCCGAAGCATTGCGCCGGTCCAATGAAGCCCTGCGTGTTGGGGTCGACAATTTGAAAGCGCGTAATCTCAAGGCTTTCTGTCTTCGTGCGCTGGGGCGCAGTGACGAGGCGGATGATCTGTTTGCGGAAACGCTGGCGCTGGACCCGCTGGACTATATGGCGCGGGATGCGCTGCGGCTTCCTTTGAGTGTTGATCCGCAGGTGCTGCTGGATTTGTCTCTGGATTATGCCAGCATGGGCGACTTCAACCGGGCGTTCGAGTTGACGTCACGCGGTACTCCGCCGGGCTCTTCGGGCACGGAACCCCTCATGCACTATTACGCGGCCTATTTTGCCGATCAGTTGGGGCTGCATGATGAAGCCGACAGACAGCGCCAATGCGCTCGCAAAGCCAACAGCGACTATTGTTTCCCCAACCGTCTCGAAGAGATCGCCATTCTGAAGGCGGCGATTGCCGCGGATGCTACGGATCCCATGGCTCCTTACTATCTGGGCAACCTCTTTTACGACAAAAAACGGCATGAAGAAGCCATCGTGCTTTGGGAGCAATCCGTTGAAAACCAGCCCAAATTTTCCATTCCCTGGCGGAATCTGGGCATTGGCTATCACAATATTCTCAAGGATGCACAAAAGGCGCTTGCCGCTTATGACAGGGCCTTTGCCTGTGATCGTGCTGATGCCCGCATCTTCTATGAGCGCGACCAGCTCTGGAAACGCCTTGGCAAGCAGCCCGATGAGCGGCTCAAGGAGCTGGAAGCTCATGGCGGTCTGGTCATGAAACGCGATGATCTGACAATCGAACTGGTTGCTCTCTTCAACCAGACCGGAGCCCCAGACAAGGCATTGGCGACACTGATGCAGCGGCAGTTCCAGCCATGGGAAGGCGGGGAAGGAATGGCTCTTGAGCAATTCACCCGAACCTGTCTGAATCTGGGCAGGAATGCGCTGGAGCGCGGTGATCTTGTGGCGGCGTGCGAGGCCTTTGAGAAGGCCATGACCAGCCCGCACAATCTTGGCGAGGCGCGGCACCTGCTCGCCAACCAGTCCGATGCCCATTACTGGGCCGGCGTGGCTCATGCCCAAGCGGGAAATCAGGAACAAGCTTTGAAAAACTGGACTTTGGCCGCTGATTTCAAAGGGGATTTCCTTGATATGGAGGTCAGGGCCTTTTCCGAGAAGACATATTATTCAATATTGTCCATGAAAGCTCTGGGGCGCAACCGGAAGGCTGACATGTTGTGTGATGCCCTTGAAGGTTACGCCAAGAACCTTCTGGGCACGACGGCCAAGATTGACTATTTCGCAACCTCGTTGCCGACGATGCTGATCTTTGACGATGACATACAGCTTAGACAGTCCATTTCTGCCTATGTCATGCTCGGGCAGGTGGCGCTCGTGCGCAAGCAGGAGGATGTTGCAAAAGACTGGCTCTATCGAGCCCTCAAGGACGATCCTAATCATGCTCTGGCTTCAGAGCTTCTGGTTGAAGCCGAAAGAGGGGACGCCGCGCATGCGCCCGTTCTGGCGGTCTGACGCCAACGCCCATAACTGTGGAGGAGAAAAATGGGTAATTCACTAAAATGGATAGGCGCTGCTGTCGCATTTTGCAGCGTTTCATCTCTGGCCAATGCCGATGACATTAAAATCGGCTATGTGAACAAGATGGGTGACCATCCATGGTTCGTAGCCGAAGTGGTCGGGGCGCAAAAGGCCGCAGAAGCACGTGGCGCCTCGCTTATCGCGCAGGATGTGCAATTCAATGCCGATCTGGCAATCACCGCTGTTGATACCATGATTGGTGACGGTGTGAAGGGCATCGCCATTGTCGTGCCAGATCGCGGCATCGGCCCGGTTGTTGCTGCGCGCGCCAAGGAGGCTGGCGTCAAGCTGGTGGCGGTCGATGACGACATCTATCATGAAGATGGCACCAAGGTACCGTTCGTCGGGCTTGATTCCTATAATATCGGCCTGGCCGTTGGCGAAGAATTGTCAAACCTTTACAAGGCTTCCGGCTGGGATCCTGAAACTGTCAAGATTGCCTCGATTGAAGACCGCAAGGCTGATACCTGCATGCTGCGCAACAAGGGTGCCGAGGATGCTTTCCTGAAGGCCAATCCGGAATTCGAACGCGATGATATTGCCCGCGTTGCCTATGACAACACGATGGTCAACTCCATTGACGTGATGACCACCACACTGACCGCCAATCCCCAGATCACCAACTGGATTTTCTATTCCTGCAATGATGACGGCGTTCTGGGGGCTGCACGCGCCATGGAAAATTCCGGCTATGCGGCAGAAAATGGCATCGGCGTTGGCATCGATGGCAGTCGCGCCTGTGACGCCTTCGGCAATGGACGCGCATCCGCCTTCAAAGGCACGATGTGGTTCAACCCTGAAAACCAGGGCAAGGTTGCTGTCAATCTACTAATGGACGCAATCGAGAATGGCAAAGACCTGCCCGAGAACACCTATTCTTCGCCTGAACTGGTCAATATGGGCAATTTCGACGCGTATAAAGGGCGTCTGTGCAAGTAATATAGTTTTAAAATGCGAGGCCCCGTGCTGCACGGGGCCTATTCCGGTCCAAACTGCCCCTCGTCGGGCTTTGGAATATGGCTGCCGTCAATGGCAGGGAGGGGCAGATGCCTGCCCGGTCTTCGCATCTGAAAAGGAGGCGAGATGCAGAACACAATTAGTATGACCAACATTTCCAAGCGCTTCGGGGTTGTTCAGGCCCTTGCCGATGTGGAGGTGACCTTCACACCCGGAGAGGTTTTGGCGTTGGTGGGGGAAAACGGGGCCGGAAAATCGACCTTGATGCGCATTCTTGAGGGCGTGTTTCCGCCCGACACCGGATCTGTGCTGATCGACGGGCAGCCGGTTGTCTTTGGGCAGACGAGAGAAGCTCATGCCAGGGGCATAAGGGTGATCCACCAGGAACCGGAAATCGTGCCCGATATGAGCGTGGCGGAGAATATCTATATCGGCGAGCTGCCGCGTGTTGGTCGCGCCTTTCTGGATCGTTCGCGGCTCAAGCGTGATACTTTGGCGCTGCTCAAGGATTTCGGCATGGCCGATGAACTGGATCCGGACCAGAGCTGCGAGCGGATCGGACCAGCCCAGCGCCAGATGATCGAGATTATCCGGGCCGTGCGCGCAGGCGGGCAGTTTATCGCATTCGATGAGCCAACATCTTCCCTTACCGATGACGAGGCGCGACGCCTGTTCCGCATCATTCGCCGCCTGCGCGAAGAGGGTAAAGCCATCGTTTATATTTCACACCGCCTCAATGAGGTGGTTGATCTGGCCGATCAGGTTGCCGTGTTGCGTGATGGTCGTATCGTGTCCCAGACACAGGTTGCTGAGGAGACGACCGAATCCATTGCTCGCAAGATGGTTGGTCGAGAGCTGAGCACGCTCTTCTCGCGGCGCCCGAGCAAGCAGGATCGCGCGGTCCTGGAGGTCAGGGACCTGTCCTCGGCCGCGATTGAAAATATCTCCCTGACAATCAATGCCGGTGAAGTGGTTGGGCTTGGCGGCTTGATGGGGGCGGGGCGGTCCGAGTTGGCCAAGGCCATATTTGGCTATGACAAGATCACCGGCGGCACGGTTCATATGGAAGGCAAAGCGCTTGCTGCCAACAATACGGCGGCTGCCATTCAGGCGGGGATCGGCTTTGCGCCGGAAGATCGCAAGCATGAGGCCCTGTTGCTGATGCGCTCCATTCTGGACAATGGCGCGATTGTCATTCCCGATCTGGTCTCGCGTTATGGCCTGTTTGATCGCCAGTCGGCGAAAAATCTGGTTGGCGAGGCAGCAAGAGCCATGAAGATCAAGGCGCCGAGCCTGGATACGCAGGTGTCGGATCTTTCCGGTGGCAACCAGCAGAAAGTGGTTCTGGCCCGCTGGCTGGCGCGGTCGCCCAAGGTTCTCATTCTTGATGAACCCACCCGCGGGATTGATGTCGGTGCCAAATCCGAAATTTACAAACTGATTGATGACCTTGCCGCCAGCGGTATTGCGATTTTGCTGATTTCTTCGGAAATGCCCGAGCTGATGGGGCTGGCTGATCGCGTTCTGGTCATGGCCGATGGTAAAATCACCGCCGAACTGGAGGGGGATGCCATCAATGAAGAGGAAATTCTGCTGCACGCGATGCCTTCCGCATCGATGGTTGCTTGAAGGGGACCCTGACTATGTCTGATGAAACACTAAATACAAGCAGTGCCAATGCGCGCGAGACCTTCTATGAAGCAACCGCCGGCCGCATCGGCATTCACAATATGAGCCTTATTCTGGCTCTGCTCGTTCTTCTCGTACTGTTTGGTACGTTGCGCGGGGATGTCTTCTTCTCCATGCGGAATTTCCTGAATATGGGGATGGGGATTGCCATTCTGGGCGTGCTGGCCATATCCCAGACCGCTGTAGTGATCTCCGGACGCATGGATATTTCGGTAGGCTCCATCGTCGGACTGACGACGGTGGCGACTGCAACGGCCATTCAGGCGACGGACTCGGCCACTCTGGGCATCTTTTTCGGCATTCTTGTTGGTGCGTTGGCCGGTCTTTTCAACGGAACGATCATTACCTACGGCCGCGTCAATCATATCATCGTCACGTTGGGCACCATGGCTATTTTCCGCGGGGTTGCCTTCATCATCTCCGATGGCCAGTCGATTTCGATCTTCAATGATACCTTCCGCCTGATCGGTATTGGTCGTTTTCTGGGTATTCCAATGCCGATATGGATTCTGATCCTGACTGCGATTGTTTTCCATATCTTCCTGTCGAAATCCATCGTGGGTCGAAACTTCTATGCCATTGGCGGCAACCCGATTGTAGCGCGCTTCGCGGGCATCAATCTCAGCCGTTACAGCATCGGTACTTTCGTGATGAGTGGTGCGGTCGCTGGCATCGGAGGTATTCTGCTTGCCGCCCGTACCGGGTCCGGTCAGCCGATTTCCGGGTCGCAAGGATTGGAGCTTGAGGCCATTACGGCTGCATTCCTGGGGGGATGTGCCATGCAGGGCGGCAAAGGCAGTGTCATCGGCGCTTTGCTTGGTGTTGCCGTTATCGGCATCCTCAACAACGGCATGATCCTAACCTCGGTACCCACCTTCTATCAGTTGCTGGCCAAGGGATCGCTGCTGATCCTTGCTGTGGTCTTTGCCGAGTTCCAGCAGAACAGACAATAAAAACTATGACAAGCGGGCGCTTTGAGCCCCCGCTTGTCTTTCATTAAGGAATGGATGAAGAGGCATGTCCCTGATTGCTCTGGACCATGGAGACTTTTCCGCAACGCTCTCACCGCGGGGCGGGGCGCTCTGGTCCTTTGAGATGCGGCATCAGGGCCGGACTTTTCCGTTGCTTCAGACAAGGGGCGATGGTGCAAGCGACGGGGCAGACCTGTCGGGCTGCTTTCCTCTTGTGCCGTTTGGCAATCGCGTCAGAGGCAATGGCTTCTCGCTCGCGGGGAAGCATCATGTCTTTCTTGCCAACACGGATGATGACCCATTCTACCTGCACGGGGATGGCTGGTTGGGGGAGTGGCAAATTGTCGAGCACGCGCAAAGTCGCTGCCGGCTCTCTTTCGAAAAGCAACAGGACGCAGAGGGCACTGCGTCTCCTTATGTCTATCGGGCGACCGAGGACATTACGCTTGATGATGAGGGATTGATCCTCACACTCACTGTGACCAATCTGGGGGATGAGACCCTTCCCTTTGGGCTCGGCTGGCACCCCTTCTTTCCTTTGACTTCCCGGACCAGATTGACCGCTGGCGCCTCTCACTATTGGACTGAAGAGAGTGACCGGCTACCGGGGTCTAGAGAGGCTCTTCCTCGTGCGCTGGATTTCAATGAGGCCCAGTCTCTGCCGGATCATTGGGTGAATAACGGCTTTGAAGGATGGGATGGGTTGGCCGAAATTGCATGGCCTGACGACAATCTGATGTTGGAGATCAGGGCGAGCGATCTGTTTACGCGCTATCAGATTTTTGTGTCTGATATCTCCTTTGATCCAACCTACCAAAAGGATTTTTTCTGTTTCGAACCGATGTCCCATGCGGTGGATGCGCATAATCAGGAGGGACTGGCTGGCTTGCGTCTGCTTGAATCCGGTGAGATTCTCAGCGGATCGATGCGCCTGCAGCCTCGGATGGGCTGAGGGGCTTATGGGAAGCGCGAGGGTGGACTTGGGCCTCCTAGAAAGGGATCTTGTCCATGAGGAGAATACCGAGCGCCAACGCCATGAGAATGGAGCCGGAAAACCAATCCATTGGTTTTGGCGCGCTCAATTCGGCATAGGGGTAACGGCCATTATAGCCTCTACAGAGCATGGCATTTTCCACTCTGTGCGCCCGATCAAGGGAGCGGACCAGAAGCATGCCGATCAGGTTGCCATAGCTGGTGTAAGTGTGACGGTTTGTGCCCGGTTGAAAGGCCCTTGCCCTCATGGCCTTGTGCAGACGTGTTGCCTCCATGCGGATAACCGACACATAGCGCACTGTCATGACAAACAGGCGCACCAGACTTTCCGGCAGTTTCAGAGCATAGAGTGCTGCGCCAAGGCGGATTGGCTCTATGGGGCCAAGAAAGACCATCAAAAGCAGAACCGACGCCGAGACCTTGCAGCCGATCAATGCAGCTCTCGCCACGCCTTCCAGAGAGGCTTGCAAGGGGCCGATGCTGAAAAGGGAGGGGCCGGGTATGAGGAAGGGCATCGTGATGAAAATCAGCAACACGAAGCCTTCGACATGCATCAGCCGTCGCCATAGGCTGCGCTCGATTCTTTCGGTCGCGCCAAGAATGAGGCTCCCGATAAAGGCGAAGAAGGCCGTCTCAAGGCTCTGTAATTGGGAAAAGATACAAACCGCCAGAAAGACGACAATCAACCGAATCCGCAGGTCTTCTGGCAGCAGACTTGGTCTCATCGGCGAGACCGTGCCCATAGACCAATTCCCGCAAGCCCGATGATGAGAAAGATGCCCGAAATGATATCGGTAAAGCGCATATGGCTGTCCATTTGCTCGATGCGCTCCAGAAGCGGCTCGACCTGTCGCTGAACCGCCGCTTCGATCATCGGCTCCAGTTGAGATGTAGACGGGAGTTGGGGTTTTGCCTCTGCCGGGTTGGCAGGGGATGTTTGAAGGACGTTGTCTTGCGAGCCGGTTTGAGGGGTATGCATGCTTGTGCCACCCAAGCGGTCTGCCGCAACATGAGCGGAGGCGATATGGCCTTCCTGTGTGTTGACCGTGATGGTGATGTCAGACGAAGCGGGATTGGGAGGGGCGAAATCATAGGTCCCTTCCATGTCCGTGGTGCCTTCGGCCACTATGGCGCCGGAGGCATTTTTGGCTATCCATTTGGTCCCTTGCGCACGGCCACCGCCTATGAAAAAGGCATATCCGGCGATATGATCGCCCTTGACGGTGGCAAAGACTTTCAGTTTGTGCGCGTTGGCCGGGCTTGCGAAGAGCGCAAGGGATGCAAGGGCAATGAATAGAAACCGCATCATGAAGTCGCAGCTCCGGTTGCAAGACTCAATGCGTCGGGCTGAACGCGAGAGAGAAAGCCTACCACTGCCGCCGTGACGAAAGCTTCAGCCAGCGCCAGCGGCAGATAGGTGGCCAACAAGACGCTGGCGACGGGTGTATATTCCGGTGCCGAGAGCGCCAGCGAGAGGGCGACAAGACCTCCGGTTCCCAAGACAGACAAGGCCCCGATAAGAGCAGACAGGCCTGCCCGCATGGCGCTGGAGTGGGACGAGCGGATGATCGGGCCGATGGCCATGGCAAGGATAAAGCCGGGCAGGGCGATATTGACGGTGTTGACGCCCAATGTCGTCAGGCCGCCAAAGCCGAACAGCAAAGCCTGCAAAATGAGGGCAACCCCGACGGCGGGGAAAATGGCAATGCCAAGCATGATGCCCATAAGCCCTGACAATAAAAGATGCACACTCGACGGGCCGACGGGCACGGAAATCAGCGATGCTGTAAAAAAGGCTGCCGACAGAATGGCCGCGCGGGGAATGGCCCGATCACTCAAGCTGCGCAGCCCCAGCGTTACGCCGCCAAGGGCCACAGCAGCGCCGCCAATCAGGACCGGTGCACTGAGTATGCCGTCAGGGATATGTGCCATGGCGCTTATTTCCCGCTCATATCTGTCGTTTTTACCCACATCAGGGCGCCCAGTTCTACCGGCACGTCCTTGCCCTCTGGCGAGGACATTGGCTCATCGCCTTCGACCAGCGCGGCAAATCCCCACCAGCCTGCGCGTGGCATGGCATAGGTAAAGGTGCCGTTGGCATCGGCTTTGATCACTTGCGTAATGAAGGCATCGTTAGGGGCTGTTATAGAGGCGTCATTGATAAACTCAACCTCGATTTCGGCGAACGGTACAGGATTTCCCTCCTTTAGCACCACGCCGGAAAAGACATTGCCTGCCCACAGGCCGGTTGGACGCGTGAGCGGCTGGATTTCTACCGGCAAGCCGACGAGTTCATCCCAGCCTTCTCCGGATGCATAATTGTCCACGACGACCTTGGCGTAATGAATGATATATTTGCCTTCAGCAGGTTCCCAATAGGGCTGCGGTTCGACGTAGAAAATCGATGCCCCCGGCTCAACAAGCTCTGTTTCAAGGCTCCATGTGGTCTTTCCATCGATTTCGGATTGCTTGATCCGGGGCAACAGGTCGGTTGTTGTGCCAGCTTTGAAAACACCCATTTTGACGGGTTTTTTCATTTCCATAACCGGTCCGCCTTCAAAGGGGTGGGTGAAGACCATATCGATGTTCACTTCACCGCCTTCGGGCAGGACATCTGCGGAGGGAATGACTTCCTGAAAATGGGCCAAGGCCGGAGCGGAAAAAAGGGCAAGACAAGCGAGCGCAGCGAAGGAAGGGGCAAGAGGACGCATGGGAAAACCTTTGAGTATGAAATTTTGGATAATTGATCATACTATTGACCCTTGTTCAAGCACTTCCTGCTGCTTTTGGACAAGAGAGATAAAATCACATGCCGTATCCGCCATGATCTCCGCTCTGCAGCTGTGCCTCTAGGTCGAATAGCGGTTTTACAAACGGATCTGAATGTGTATTTATCAAATGGTTACAGCCCTGCTTGAAGCCCTTCGAGCCACGCGTGAGAAGAAACGAGATTGACATGAACAGCATGACGCGGACAACCATCACTCTGGACGCAGAATTGACAGAGGTTCTGGATCGTTTCATTGCCCGCTCGGGTGCTTCCAATCGCTCAGAGGCCATAAGAGACCTGATCCGGCGAGGGCTTGCTGCCATGCCGGCAGAAGAGCAGACAGCCAATTGTATCGCCGTTGTGTCCTGCACCGTGGATCATTCCGTTGTCGGGCTGGAGAAGAAGTTACAACGGGGGCGGCACGACAGGCACGGGCAGATTCTGTATTCCACGAGCCTGCCCATCGACCATGATCATGCCTTTGATGTGACTGTATTGCGGGGGTCTGTCGAGCAGGTGAATGATTACGCACAAGCCTTGTTTCTGGAGCGCGGGATCAAGCACGGGGCTGCCTCTCTCACTCCGGTGGATGAGGATGTGCAGCAGCATTCGCATGCCGAATCGGACCCCAAGGAGCATGTGCATCTCAAGGTGCGCGAGAGCTTCTAAATAGGCCTTTGGGTTTTTCTTTCTAGGGATTGTTCCATTTTGATGCGGGCTAATGCGTAGGGTTTTGCACGCCTTTTCTTGCACACATGATGATGAGGGTAAGGATATTTTCACGGACTGTGGATATGGACCGCTCTGTATATATGTTCTTTTAGCTATTTGATGGAATAGTTGATAGAGAAACATAAAAACAAAGCGCCAATATTGAGGCTAAACGCATGAAATGTCTAAATATACTATATAGAAGTAGTGATGATTTGGACGTTTTACTACAAATGGTTGCAGATGTGCCTCGTGACCAGATACTCATCCAGGTTTACGCCGGTGGATGCGGGCGCGACTCTCTGCAGAGCCTGCAGGCCGTTCTGGTGAATGCCTTTCCCGGCGTGGCCATTCTGGGGGCGACGACCGAAGGCGAGATACTGGGAAAGACCACCTCGCAAAATACGATTGTCCTCAGTCTGTCTGTTTTTGAAGACACCAAGGTCAAGACACTTTATGCCGATGATAGCAAGCCAGAGGCGACGCTCCGATTTGCCAAGGAGATCAGCGCTCAGGGGGCAACTGCTGCCATTCTGTTTCGCTGTGGTGCTACGGATGGCCATTTGCAGCGCAGCCTTGATTTTATTCAGGCCATCGGAGTTGAGAATCCCGGTCTTGTGCTTGCCGGAGGGCAGGCTGGCGTCGGGGATGAATATATTGATACCTTTGTCTTTACCGAGCATTTTCTTTCCAGCCATGGCTCTGTGATTGCAACCCTGGCAGGCCCCGATCTACACGCGGAAAGCCTGCGGATAGATGGTTGGGAGCAGATCGGCAGAGAAATGCAGATCACCAGAGCTGAAGGGGAGCGGGTTTATGAAATTGATGAACGCAGTGTCATCGATACCTACAAGCATTATCTCGGGGTCGATATCGATCTGGCAAAATTGCAAAATCCGACGCTGGAATTTCCCCTGACCTGTGTTCGGGACGGCATCTTGATGAAAAATGTGCCGGTTACCTATCATCCAGATGGTGCGATCGAGTTTCTGTTTCCCTTCAAGGAAGGTGAAAAGATCAAGTTCAGCTTTTGCGACATTTCCAAACTGCATCAGGATCTCAAGCAGATGCAGAGCCGCGTTGCGACCCTGAAGCCGGACGCCATCTTCTTTTTTTCCTGCTCCGGACGAAAAATGATCCTTGGCAACAAGATTTCCGATGAGACGCAGGGCTTTAGTCATCTATGCGACAGCACGGGCTTTTTTACCTCATCGGAATTCTACTCCGGAGGCAACCATTCCAGTGTTTCGCTGATCCAGAATATGACCATGCTGGTCTTGTCGGAAGGCAGTAAAAAGGAAAAACCGGTGCAATGGGGCGTGCCTGCCCAACAGCATTCCGAAGAAGAGCTGCAGTCCATCAAGACACTCAAGATTCTGACCAACCTGATCTCTGCCACGTCGCGCGAACTGGAGGAATCCAATCGGGCCTTGTATGAAATGGCGGTTCTGGACAGCATGACTGGGTTGCTCAACCGCCGTTCCTTTGATGTGATGATGAAAAGCGAGTTGCGCCGCCATGTGCGCTCTTTGGAGCCGATGTCGCTGCTTCTGATCGATATCGACTATTTCAAGCAATATAACGATCTTTATGCCATGTGGCGGGGGACGATTGTCTTGAAAAGGTTGGCGCCATTGTCCGGGATACCCTTCTGCGCACGTCAGACATGGCTTTCCGATATGGTGGAGAGGAAATGTGTTGTCTGCTGCCCGCCACTGATTTCAGCGGTGCACGCCATCTGGTTGGTCGCTTGCAAGAGAATGTGAAAGCGGCTGGAATTGCGCATGAACGCTCAGATATTTCTTCCCAACTGACCGTCAGCATTGGTTTCATGACCTATCATTTCAGGGGCAAAAGCCTGCCTGATGAAGATACGGTCATTCAGGCCTGTGACAAGATGCTTTATGCTGCAAAGCAGGGAGGCAGGAACAAGGCTGTTGGTGGAGAGCTGACCCTTTGAGTCACGCTTGACGAGGCCTGCTCCTGCTCTCTTGATGAATATTTTTTCTTATTTCGGATTGATCGGTTCAGGCTTCTTCCTGCAGCCAGACCATCATGCCCCCTTTTTGCCTGTTGGCCCACAGATGATAGGGAATGGCTGTCAATGTGGTCTCCATCATGCGCGCCTTGCTTTTTGAATAAAGCCCGTTGCCCCAGTTTGTTTCGTCTGCTGCCAAGGCATCGCATGTCAGAACTATTGCGCCGCCCAGAAGGTCTTCTGCGAATGAGGCCTTGAAAGCAGCTTCGGCGGGCAAACGCAGACGCTGGGGTGGAAAGCCCAGATCAGCTTCTTCGGCGCAATAGACAAGTGGTCCGCGCTTGATGGCAACGCGGCCAAAATCTTCCGAAACATCGGGATGGGCATAGAGCCGTACGGTGGGCATGGGCAAAATCAGTCGGATTTCATCGCCTCTCTGCCACCGGCGGGTCAGGTTGGCATAGCCCTTGATTGTGACATCTGAAAGATTGATGGCCTCTCCATTTACTTCGATGCTTGCCTTGTCGCACCAGCCGGGGATGCGCAGATGCACCGTAAAGTCCAAGGATTCGTCGAGATCAAGGCTGAGGCAGATATCGCCATCCCAGGGGTAGGCGGTTTTCTGCGTGATGCGCACAGGCCGCTCACTCAGCATAATGTCGGCTTTACCGGCGGCGTAGAGATGAACGGCCACTGCGTCGTCGGTGCTGCTATAGACATACCCTCCCAGCGAGGCGATGAAGCGGGCGATATTGGTGGGACAACAGGGGCAGTAGTGCCATTTCCAGCGCCGGTGCTGGCCATGGCTTTCGAGCACATTCTCGTAGAAATAATGCTCCCCATCCCGCGCGATGCCAGATAGGGCGCCATTATAGGCGATCAGCTCGAGGATATCGGTATAGCGGGAATCAAGATCAATCTGGGCCATGCGGCTCACCCAGAAACCTAGGGCGATGGCCGCGCATGTTTCCGCATAGGCGGTTTCGTTGGGTAGATCAAAATCCCGCGTAAAGCCTTCATTGTCGCCCGAAGAGCCGATGCCACCTGTGACATAGAGCAGCTTGGATGTCATGTGCGCAAACAACTTTTCCAGCGCGATCCAGAGTGTGGGGTCTTTGGTTTCGAAGGCCAGATCAGCCATGGCGCTGAAGAGATAGGTGGCACGCACAGCGTGACCTTCCACTTCTTCCTGCGCGCGCACGGGTTTGTGCGCCTGAGAATAGGCATAGGTCTTGTAGACATAGTCATCGGGATTTTCGCCGCGTTTACGGGCTTCTTCATCAAAATAGGATGGCATCTGCCCGCGCTCATCGACGAAATAACGGGCCAGTTGCAGATGTCTGTCCTCTCCGGTCAGCCGATAAAGTTTCATCAATGCCAATTCCACTTCGGCATGGGCGTCATAGCCCTTGAGCTTGCCATCTTCGGTGCCAAATTGGGTGATGATGTGATCCACGGCCTTGAGCATGATGTCCAGAAAGGCCCGTTTGTCGGTGGCCTCAAAATAGGCGATCGCTCCCTCAAGCAGATGTCCCATCGAATACATTTCATGCAGGTCGCGCAGGTTGGTCCAGCGCTTTTCCGGCTCGCGGCGGATAAACCATGAATTGAGATAGCCATCGGGCATCTGGCCTTCGCTTAGCTTTGCGACAATATCATCTATTTTGGCTTCGATGTCGGGATTGCGCTGATATTTGAGCATGTAGCTGGCCGCTTCGATCCATTTGCCAAAGTCGCTATCGAAAAAATGCTGCATCGACAGGCCTGAAGGCTGGATGGGGCGGGCGAGGGGCGCTGGAGGGCTCTTGAAGTCGAGAACCTCGAGGAATTTCTCTTCTTCAAGACGCTTATATTGGGTCGGGATAGTGATATCACGCACTATATCTTGCCAGCTCTTCCAGAAGCCTTCGGTGAAATGCACATGAGCATGATCTATCGGTTGGAAGCGTTTGGCCTGGCGGGAGAAAGGGGCGTCCATATCCGGGCTGTCTTGTTTCATGAGAACATTCCTTCGCAGTCATCTGGTTCCTGTGCATCGTGCCGTTCAGCTTAGCGCAGAACAGAATTATGTCTACACGCTGTCGACAATTAGTATTCAATGCGTTGTAATTGGAGAGAAGTGGGCGGCTGGTGGTCTCTGCCAGACCCGCGAAAAGCTTTGAGACAGTCGCGTTAACCTGATGAAATTTAGACCTAAATGAGGGCTGGAAAACTCTCTGAGATCTGACATCAAGAGCTGGGACAACCAGTGCCAGACACAGCATTTCAGGGCGTGGTTGGTCGTAAAAGTCACAAAATACTGCATTTGAGAGGGTTAAAGAGGACAAGTTATCCCCAGTTTCCTTCTCTTCAAATTGGTCAGACCTATTACCAAAGAGAATTGCATTGAAAGACAGGAAAAAGCGCGTCGCGGGGTTGAAGCCGCTTCCCCAGCAGGGGCGTAGCGAGCAGGTGATCAAGGCTTTGGCCAAGTTCATCACACGGCAAAAGATGGTGCCGGGTGATCGCTTGCCGCCTGAGCGGGATCTGGCCGAGGCGTTGGGCGTGGCGCGAACCAGCGTGCGGGAAGCGGTCAGCCAATTGGCAGCTCTGGGCATCTTGGAACCACGCATCGGCTCGGGCACGTTTTTACTGCGTAAGATTACATCCGATACCGTTTATATGCCGCTTTCTCTGGATACTGATGGGCTTGAAGACCTGCTGCTGAAGGCGCTGGAAGTGCGACGCGGTATCGAGGTGGAAGCGTCGATCGCGGCCGCCAAGCGGCGCACCGAAGAAGACATCGAGCGGATGGAAGCCGCGCTTATCCATATGGAAAGCCTGTTCAAGCCCGAAGGGGGCAGCGGCCCGGCGGATCTTGCATTTCACCTGTCCATTTATGATGCCGCTCATAACCCGCTGTTTCGCCAGCTTCTGGAGCAATTTCGCGATCTGTTCGAGCGCTTCTGGACACGTCCCTATGGGCGGCCGGACTTTGCCTCCAATTCCTTTCCCTATCACCGGACCCTTTTTGAAGCGATCCGTGATCAAGATCCTCACAGAGCCGAACAGGAGACCCGAAAGCTCCTCAATTCGGTAGAAGACGACATCAGGATGATGAAACCATGACCTCATGCGTGGAACGGGCACAGTTGATCCTTGCCCATGACGAGCATAATCCGCAGGACGCTGTTGTTCCGCCCATTGTGCAGACTTCTCTCTTCACCTTTAGCAGCTATGAAGAGATGGTGGCCACCTACAGAGGAGATCTTGAGCGACCGGTCTATAGTCGCGGTCTCAATCCCACGGTTCGGGCGCTTGAAGAGAAGATTGCCTCTCTGGAAATGGCCGATGATGCGATTGCCTTTGCCTCAGGCATGGCTGCCATTTCGGCATCCATTCTCTCGAATGTGGCTCCGGGGGACAGAATCGTGGTGGTGCGTAATGTCTATCCGGATGCCTTCCGCCTGTTCGGAACCTACATCAAGCGCATGCAAATCGAAGTGACCTATGTTGATGGCACAGATCATGCTGCCGTGGAGGCAGCTCTTGTTGGTGCGCGGCTGTTCTATATAGAAAGCCCGACAAGCTGGGTGATGGAAGCGCTGGATGTGGGTGCTCTTGCGGCTATGGCCAAAAAGCAAGGCGTGTTCAGCGTGATTGACAATAGCTGGGCCACGCCGATCTTTCAGAACCCGCTCGAGCTGGGCGTTGATCTGGTGGTGCATTCCGCTTCGAAATATATCGGCGGGCACAGCGATGTGGTTGCTGGTGTCGTTGCTGGATCGAAAGAGACTATCGCTCGCATTCGGGGTGAGATCTATCCCTATCTGGGCGGGCGCATTGCGCCCATGGATGCGTGGTTGCTGCTTCGCGGTCTGCGCACTTTGCCGCAACGCGTAATAGCCCATCAGGAAAGTGCGCTAGAGCTCGCTCGCCGCCTGTGTGAGAGGGATGAGGTGGTCAAGGTCTATCATCCCGGCCTTGCGCCTCTGCCTTACGGGCTGAAGGGAACAACGGGCCTCTTTTCCATTTTGCTGGCGGATCATGTCGACATGCGTAGCTTCTGCAACGCACTCGAGCTGTTCAAGCTTGGTGTCAGCTGGGGTGGGCATGAAAGCCTCATTGTGCCGGGTGATGTCGGGCTGCAACAGAAATCGGAACCCAATTCGGCGCGCGCCTTCGGGCAATCGCCACAATCGGTGCGTCTGCATGTCGGTCTGGAAGGAACCGAGGCTCTCTGGCGCGACCTTTCGGAGGCACTGGAGACTGCTTCCAAATCCTGAATCTATCTCCCTTGGTAAAAATGCCGAGAGAAACGGCGGGATTTCAACTTTGCCTCTATCATATGTCGACAATTATAATACAAAATATTGACGTATGATTATTCAATGATAATACTATGAAAATACAAATTATAAAAACACACCTTTCCATCGATCATCTTCAGAGGAGAAACTGATGTCTCAGTTCAAAATGAAGACTTGTGGCCTGTCGGGCACCATCGCCCGGACACTGCTCTGTGGTGTTGCTGCCGCAGCTACGCTTTCTATTGGTCTTGACGCCAATGCTGCCCCTCAAAAGGGCGGCACGCTCAAGGTTGTCGGCACTGCCGACATTGACCGGTTTGATCCCACCAGCGCCGGTCTGGTTACCACCAACAACTTTCTGCGCCCGACCCAGCGTACGCTGATCAGCTATGACTCTTCAACGGACGAAACGGTGCGAATCACGCCGGTTGGCGATCTGGCAACCGAAGTGCCTCAACCAAGCGCAGACGGCCTTTCCTACACGTTCACAATCCGTGATGGAGCCACCTGGAACACACCTGATGGTGCCCGTCAGATCTCGTCGGAAGATGTCGAGCGCGGTATCAAACGCATGTGCAATCCGGCGCTTGGGTCTTTTGCCCTGACATATTACACCTCGCTCATCGAGGGGATGGACAGCTTCTGCGAAGGCTTCTCCAAGGTCGACCCGACTGTCGACGCCATGAAGGCCTATATTCAGGAAAATGATATCTCCGGCATCACCGAAGAAGATGACAAGACCGTCACCTTCAAGTTGAAGGAAGAAGCGGGCGATTTCATTTATATGCTGTCTCTGCCAAGCGCCACACCGGCGCCGGTGGAAGTGCTCGACTATATGCCGGATAGCCCGGATTATCGCGACAATTATATCGCGTCCGGCCCTTACACCCCGACCGATTATGTGCCCGATAGCAAGCTGGTGCTGGAGCGCAATCCGTCATGGAATGCTGAAAGCGACCCACTGCGCGCAGCCTATGTCGACAAGATTGACATCACCTTCGGTTTGCAGGCTGATGCTGCCATTCAGCAGCTTCAGGCAGGTGACGCCGATGTGGTTTGGGACATCATTATTCCGCCAGCTATTCTGCAGATGCTGACGATGACCGGTGATGAAAAGCTCTCCACCATGGGTGTTGGCCGTACGTCCTTCATCTTCATCAATACGGTATCCGGCAATAATGATGGAGCCCTCAAGGACCTCAAGGTCCGTCAGGCTCTCAACTATGCTGTCGACAGGGCAGCCATTGTCCAGCAGATGGGCGGACCGGCTGTGGCTGCTCCTCAGCATGGTATCTTCGGCCCGGGTGTGTTGGGCTATCATGACTTTGATCTCTATCCTTCTGAAGAGTCCAAGGGCGATCCGGAAAAGGCCAAAGCCCTGCTCGCTGAAGCCGGATATCCCGATGGCATCACCCTCAAGATGCCCTACCGCAACTCGGGCATTCTACCTGCTGTCGCCCAGACCGTTCAGGCTGCCATGGCGAAAGCCGGTATCACATTGGAACTGACGCCTGTCGCTCCGGCTGACTATTATTCCAAATTCATGACCAACCAGCGCAACACCGAGGAAGGCACCTGGGATATTGCTCCGGTTGGCTGGTCTCCGGACTGGGTTGGCGGGGCTGCCCGTTCTGTCTTCCAGCCACAATTCACCTATGACGGCAACCACCAGACCTACAATTACACCGACTATAACAATGCGGATGCAACGGCTCTGGCGAAAAAGGCCATCAATGCGACCACGCCGGAAGAGACAGCCAAATTGTGGGGTGAAGTGGACGAAATGGTCATGAAGGACGCTCCGGTCGTTCCCATGGTTAGCGAAAATATCGTCCTGTATCACGGCGAAGCGGTTCAGAATTTCCAGCCATATGCGCTGAGTGCGCAGGGTGACTACACCAACGTGTGGCTGGATCGCTAAGGCGTTTCCTTTCTTCATCAAGGATGATCCGGCTGCTGTCCTTGCGGCCGGATCATCCGCGCTGTTCAAGTCTGCCGTCTGTTGCTGGCGGTAGGCCTTGATGCCTTGCTTCAGGATCAATCCAACAGACGAACGGAAAGCTGCCGGTCATGCCGTTAATCGAAGCGCACAATGTTACGATCCGAATTCCCACCGAGGACGGGGTCATCTATGCTGCCAATTCCATTTCCTTCTCGGTGGAAGCCGGAGAGGTTTTTGGCATTGCGGGGGAATCCGGCTCTGGCAAGAGCGTGCTGATGCAGGCAATTACGGGTCTGTTGCCCGGAGCCGAAATTACGGGGGAGGTGCTGTTTCAGGGGCAGGATCTTTTGAAAATGTCGCAAAAGGAGCTGCAGGACCTGAGAGGCTCCCATATCGGCATGGTCTTTCAGGATCCCCTCTCCAGCTTGCACCCCTACTTCACCATCGGGTCGCAGATCACCGAGATGATCCATACCCACCGCAAGATCAGCGCCGAAGAAGCGCGCGCACTTACGGTGGACATGCTCGAAAAGGTTGGCATTGAGGATGCAGAGAGCCGGTTTGATGATTATCCGCACCAGTTTTCCGGTGGTATGCGCCAGCGCGTGATGATTGCCATGGCGCTTGTGTTGCATCCGCCGTTGATCATCGCAGATGAACCCACGACCGCCCTCGATGTGACGGTTCAGGTGCAGATCATGGATCTGCTTGATGAGATGCGCCGCACCTTTGGCACAACGGTCATCATGATTACCCATGATTTGGGGCTGCTCGCCAATATCGCCGATCATGCCATGGTGATGTATGCGGGTACGCGCCTTGAAATTGGCGCAACTGAAAGTCTGTTTTCCAATCCGGCCCACCCCTATACGCTGGGTCTGCTCAAATCATCGCCCTCATCGCAGGAGACCGGCGGCAAAAGTCTGGAGCCGATCCAGGGCAACCCGCCAAGCCTGCTTGATCGACCCAGGGGCTGCATTTTCGCCGAGCGCTGCCCTCAGGTTCAGAACCAATGCCGCAGCGCGCGCCCGCCTCTGCAAAAATATGATGACGGGGCCGAAGCGCTTTGCCATTTCAGCGCTCACGATACGCAGGCCATGACCGTAGACACAGGCCTGCAAAAGTCAGCCAGCAAGCGGCCGATTGTTGTGGATGTGCAGGATGTGAGGCTCACCTTCCATGCCAAGAGCATGTTTGGCAAAAAGCGTAGCACCGAGGTGCTCAAGGGCATCAATCTGCAGATTCACAAGGGGGAAACCTTTGGCCTTGTTGGAGAATCCGGCTGTGGTAAATCCACCCTTGCCCGCGTGATTGCGGGCCTCATTCCGGCCAGTGCTGGCGAAGTGACACTGGACGGGGTGCCCATTCTATCTGTCACCGGACAACGTTGGCGGCAAATGCGGCGCCATGTGCAGCTGGTGTTTCAGGATCCGGTCGGCTCGCTCAATCCGCGGCGGCGCATTGGCGCGATCATTGGCGATCCGTTTCGCATTCACGATGTTGCCCATGGGGCCGAGCAGAAAAAGAAGGTTCAGGAGCTGATGGAAATGGTCGGGCTGAACCCCGAGCATTATAACCGCTTCCCTTCGGAATTTTCCGGCGGTCAGCGCCAGCGCATCGGCATTGCACGGGCTTTGGCCCTCAAGCCGTCTCTCATCATCTTTGATGAGCCTGTCTCGGCGCTTGATGTTTCCATTCAGGCCCAGATTCTCAATCTCATGCAAGAGCTGCAAAGAGACCTCAACCTGACCTATCTCTTTATCAGCCACGACTTGTCTGTCGTGCGCCATGTCTGTGACAAGATCGCAGTGATGGATGCGGGCCAGATTGTGGAGTTGAACCAGTCCGACAAGCTTTTTGCCGAGCCGACCCATCCCTTCACCCGAAAATTGCTGGACGCCATTCAGGATCCGCCACCCTTGCAGGAGAGTAGCGCCAGAAAACTGGTTGAGACCGAGCCGGCGGCGGCAGTGTTCGATGGTGCCGTGATGGAGGCCTCCCTATGACGCAGATCAATGAGACCAAGCCAGTTGAAACCAACGCTTCCAAAGCCTCTGAAAAGGTGGTGCTGCGGAGCTCCTTTGCTCTGACAATGCGCAGGATCCTCAAAGATCCAGCCCTGCTGACAGCCGTTGTCTTCATTGTCATTCTGTCCCTTATTGCCATTTTCTCCCCTCTGGTTGCTTATTGGACCGGCCATGACCCAAATGCCCAGTTCCGCGAAACGGGCATGTCGCCCTTCGGCTTGCCGGTTGGTCCCAACGGGGAATTCTTGCTGGGGGCGGATCAATTGGGGCGCGATGTTCTGGTTCGCCTGGCCTATGGTGCGCGTATTTCTCTCGCGGTCGGGGTTCTAGCCGCCTTTGCGTCGGCGGTGATCGGGATCACAATCGGGATGATTTCAGGCTTTTTCGGCGGCTGGGTCGATGTTGTGCTTGGCCGTGTGATGGATCTGGTGATGAGCGTACCGTTCCTGCTCTGCGCTCTTGCGCTGGTGTCGGTCTTCGGGCCCTCGCTGACCCTGTCTATCGGCGTGATCGTCTTTTTCAGTTGGACAACAATGGGGCGTGTGATCCGGGCCGAAACTGCTTCGCTCACCAAACGGGAGTTCATCGAGGCTAGTCGTAGTCTGGGCGCCAGCCCGCTGTCGATCCTCTTGCGCGATATCCTGCCCAATCTGTCGGTGCCGATTATTGTCTATACCACCATGATGATCCCCAGCTCGATCGTTTTTGAAGCAACGTTGAGCTTTTTGGGGCTTGGTATCACGCCGCCCACAGCGAGCTGGGGCGGCATGCTTGCCGACGCCGGGGCCAACTCGGTTTATCTGGTTGCCTGGTGGCTTGTTGTGTTCCCCGGTCTGGCGCTGCTCATGTCGACGCTGGCCTTCAATATTCTGGGTGATGGGCTGCGCGATGCGCTTGATCCAAAGGGGCGTCGCATCAAACCACGCAAGAAAAAGGGAAATACCCTGTTTGGCTGGTTGGCCAAGGGGAAGGCGTCTGAGGGAGGCACGCACCAATGATCCGATATTTTATGCAACGCTTGCTGTTTGCCTGTCTGGTGCTGGTTTCCTTGTCCGTGTTTGTCTTCTTCCTGTTTTTTGTCGCGCCGGGCGATCCGGCCCGAGTGGTGGCAGGCGACAAGGCAACAGAAGCCCAGCTTGAGCAGATCCGAGAAAATCTGGGTCTGGACCGACCGATCATCGTGCAATATGGCAGCTTCGTCAGCAAAGCCATTCAAGGGGATCTTGGCTATTCCTATCGCAATCAGCAGCCGGTTCTGGATCTCATCACCCGCCGTATTCAGGCGACCGTGTCCCTTGTGATCGGCGGGGTGATTGTCTGGCTGGCTATCGGCATTCCCATAGGGGTCATGTCGGCGCGCAATGCAGGCAGCAAAAAGGACAGGCTCGGGCAGACTTTCATTCTGATCGGGCTCAGTTTTCCCACCTTCGTGCTCGGCATGTTGTCGCTTTACTGTCTCTATTTTCTGCCGCGAAAAGCGGGCTTCATGCTCTTCCCTGCGGGCGGCTACAAGCCTTTTCTTGATAACCCTGCCGACTGGGCCTGGCACTTGGTGTTGCCCTGGACCACGCTGGCGCTGGTAACGGCTGCCATCTATGCGCGTCTGACGCGCGGCCAGCTTTTGCAGGTTTTGGGCGAGGACTATATTCGCACCGCCCGCGCCAAGGGGATCTCTGAAGGCAAGGTCATCTACAAACATGCCATGCGGGCCACTCTCACACCGCTGATTACCCAGTTGGGAGCAGATATCGCCTTTCTGCTTGGTGGTTCCATCGTCATTGAACAGGTTTACGGCTTGCAAGGCGTGGGGGCGTTGGCTGTGCAGGCGGTGGCTAATCAGGACCGGCCCATCATCATCGGTGTGGTGATGCTGGGTGGTTTGTTCATCGTGATGGCCAATATCATCGTTGACCTTCTCTACACCCTGCTGGACCCGCGCATGCGGTAGCCCTTCGGGGGGGGGGCTATGCGCCCAATACCAGACTTGTAACAGGAGGCTATCCATGAGCTCTGATAAAACCGTTTATCTGCCTGCCGATCGTCTTGGCGCGTTGCGTCTATGGATGGTTGACCAGAAGGTGGATGCCTATCTCGTGACCAGCGCAGATGCGCACCAGAGCGAGGATTGCCCGGAGCATGATCGTTGCCTTTTTTGGCTCAGCGGCTTTTCCGGATCACTCGGGCGGGCTTTGGTGTTGCAGCAAGAGGCCGTTCTGTTTGTTGACGGGCGTTATCAGGTGCAGGCGAGCAAGCAGATTGATCCGGCCTTATGGCATATTGCCCATCTGCATCAGACCCCGCCGGAAAAATGGATTGCGACACAGGGTGAGCATTCCGCCTTGCGGATCGGATATGATCCGATGCTCTGGTCTGTTGATCAGGCTGATGCACTGCGGGCCTCCTTGAAGACTTGTGGCGCGGAGCTGATCCCGCTCGATGATCCCTTCAGTGCCATTTGGGTTGATCGGCCTGCCTCTCCCGTGGGGAAGGTGCGGGCAATGCCGGAGAGGCTGAGTGGGCTTTCATTTGGCGAAAAGCTTGCCCAGATTCGCGAAGAGCTCCATGCCGATCAGATCGAGCTTTGGGTCGAAAGTCGCCCGGATGAAATCGCCTGGCTGCTTAACCGTCGCGGCAGCGATGTTCCCATGCATCCGGTTCCCTTGTCTTTTGCAATCATTCCGTCAAAAGGTGCGGTGAGCTGGTTCATTGAGCCGCAAAAAATAGCCGGTGATGGCATGGAGGGTCTTGACGTCAAACCGTTCGCCCCGGCGGAGTTTCTTTCTCGCCTCAGTAAGGAGGCTGAAGGCAAACGGGTCGGCTTTGATCCCATGTTTGCGCCCGATGCCGTGAAGGTCTCTGCCGAAAGTGCTGGCGCCACGCTTGTTCCGCGTAGCAATCCCATCATGATCCGCAAGGCCCGCAAAACCGAAGCCGAACTGAAAGGGTATCGCGATGCACATCATGCCGATGGCATTGCTTGGGTGGAATATTGCCATTGGCTCAGTGTTGAAGTGCCAAAGCGTGCTGCCGCAGGCAATCCTGTCACCGAATGTGAGGCGGGCGATAAAATCAACCAGTTCCGACAGGCTGTTTCAGGCTACCTAGAACCCAGCTTCAAGCCGATTTCTGCGGTCGGCCCGAATGCCGCCATGTGCCATTACAATCCCACGCCGGGCCGGGATGCGCCGCTTTTGCCGGGGTCCCTCTATTTGCTTGATTGCGGCGGACAATATGAAAGTGGCACCACGGATGCGACCCGCACCTTTGCCTTCGGGGGCTGTCCTGAAGCATTGAAACCGGCTGCAACGGCGGTGTTGCGTGGCTTCCTCTCTCTGTCCATGGCGACGTTTCCCGAGGGCACCTTTCCGCACCAGCTTGATGCGCTGGCCCGTATGCCTCTCTGGCAGCTCGGGCTTGATTATGATCACGGCACGGGACACGGGGTTGGCCATAATTTGCTGGTGCATGAATATCCTCATCGCCTTGGTAAATTGCCGAACTGTTTCGGGCTTGAGCCAGGCAACATCATGACGATTGAGCCGGGTTATTATCTTGAGGATGGTTTTGGCTTGAGGGTCGAAAATCAGGTCGAAGTCATCGCCGAAGAGAGCGGCTTTTGCTCGTTCCGCCCTCTGACACTTGTGCCCATTGATCTGGCGCTTTTCTCTCTGGATAGGCTGACACAAGAAGAGGTGATCTGGCTGGATGCCTATCATGTCCGCGTGAGGGAGGCTCTGAGGGACGGCCTTAGCCCTCAATGTCGCCGCTGGCTTGACCATGCGACAAAGCCAATTGCGGCCCGAGGCCGGGAGTAACCCGCAAGGGGGTGGCCAATTCAATGGTAGACCAACCGCATTCTTTAGACAATTTGAGGCGAGAGGCCCAAAAAGCCATGCTGTAGACCGATTGCCGCGTGTCGAGCGAACCTTTTGCTCCGCTAAGGGAACCAACATGTAAATAAACCTTGTTGGCTTGATCTTTTGCCGCATGAATGCGGGAGGCGGAATTGCAGGATACGGACACAGAAACGCATTTGCTTTTGCAAAGCATGCAACCAGTTCACAAGCAGGTAAAGACTGAATGCTACCCGGCGACTTCGCGCCTTTTGCATTGGGGTGTCGCACTATTGGTGTTGGCTACGTGGCCTCTCGGATTTGTCATTCACCTTATCAAGAATGAAGCTGCCATGACCTTCTACATGCTGCATGAAGGCTTCGGTTTTCTGGTGTTGTGGCTGATGCTCTTGCGTGTTGGCAACAAGTTGCTCAGCCGCAGTCCAGAAGCGGAAGGACATCGTCTCGAACAGATCGCCGCCCACTCGGTGCATGGCCTGCTTTATCTGCTTTTGATCGTGATGCCCGTCAGCGGCTTTCTGGCAACCAATGCGCATGGTTTTCCTTTGCAATGGTTCGGTCTGATCGAGATCTGGAGCCCGATTGGCAAATCTCCCGATATCGCCGGATTTCTATCCGGAATCCACTTCTGGAGTGCATGGTTACTGCTTGGGTTGTTTGCTCTGCATATGGGGGCAGTGCTGATGCATCATGTCATCAAAAGGGACTTTACGCTGTACAAGATACTCTGACAAAGGGGGCTTTTGTTTTGGCTATTCAATCGATCGAGATGACAAGCAAAGCATGGGACTGCGTTTTGGCCTTGCGACAAGGTCGGATCGACGAAACCAAGCCCTGCGGCGCCGTTTTCGAGCTTTACGGAACCCTTGCTCAAAAGACAGGGCCATTTGTTCTTGCGCAAGTGGGACAATCTCTGGATGGGCGGGTTGCAACGCCAACAGGGGATGCGCGGGACATATCCGGACCAGATGGCCTTGCTCATTTGCACCGGTGCCGGGCTCTGGTCGATGCCGTCATCGTGGGTGAGAACACCGTCACGACCGACAATCCGCGCCTCTCTGTGCGCATCGTCAAGGGGGGCGATCCGGTCCGCGTCGTCATTGACTGCCATGCAAGGCTTTCCGGAGAGGAAGGCATTTTTCATGATGGGGGAACACCTGTGATCTTGTTCCAGTCCGTGGCGGCCAGACCCAGACATTTGCCTAACACGGAAGTGATCAGCCTTGTGCCTGAAGCTGGCACAGGGCTTCGGCCAGAGGAGATATTAAAGGAGCTGGCTGCACGTGGCTATGCGCGTATTCTGGTGGAAGGCGGAGCCAAAACCATTGCCCGCTTTGTTGATGCCGGTCTGGTCGATCACCTTCACGTGGCTGTTTCTCCGATCATCATCGGGTCTGGCCCAACGGGCATAAGTCTTCCGCCGATCGAAAAGCTCTCAGCTGCTCATCGACCCGATACGAAGGTCTTCAATCTGGGAAGCGATATCCTGTTTGATTGCCGGTTTTCGCCTCAAAGCCTTTCAGATAGGCAGAGCGATGAGATCAGTGTGCCCCACGGTGCAAAGGCTTCCCGCCTTTTCAATGGCATCAAGACGGTATGACAGCCAGTCTTTGACTGAACCCGCCTCTAGTGTGCCCATCTGCCTGATGGGCTCCGGAAACCCCTGCAGAAATGCTCTCTCCAAGTCTTTATGCTGCGCAGAAATGTGCCATGGGCTCGGCCTTGTCTTTACAAGATAATTATTCTCGCGCAACAGTTCTGCGAGATAGACGCTTGCTTCCGGTCCCAAAGCGTCACCAAATCCCTTATCTGTGCGCTGATGGCGATTGAACAGCGCGATAATCTCGCTATCAAGCGGATGGGAATGCGACCAGTGCGTGGTCCCATCATAATTAAGCGCCGCATATAGACCACAGCGTTTGCGCTTCAACATGTCGATCAATTTCTTGCAGAAGGCTGGTGACGCCAGGTCAAAGAAAGCTGATGCCGTGACAATCGCACTTTCTTTCATTGGCAGTTGGTCCAGATCATTGAGGTCGAACTGATGGAAAGAAACGGATTTTGATGAGCCAATCTGCTCTTTTGCAGTAGCCAACAATTCTGCATCATAATCCAGAAGCAACCAATCCATCTCACTGGGTAAACGGGGCGCAAGAGCGCGCCAGGTGGACCCCGTTCCGCAGCCGATATCTATGATAGTGGAGAGATGCTTCTGGCTGATATGGTTCGATAAATCCGTTATCAAGGATCGATCGCGGGCGGCCCTGTCGGCCGGTTCGCGCAGGGCAAGCCATTCCTTGTCAAATCCGCTCATCGAAGGGTCTCCAGTCTTTTCGAGATGATTTGGGCGCTGTCTGCCCAACCGGGAAGCCCTCTACTTGCTTCTCTAGCGGCGGCTGCCATTTTCTTTCGTAAGGTAGGGCTTTCAAGCAAGGCGCGCAGAGCGGATGCAAAGGCTTCCGTGTCATCAATGGGCACGAGATGACCTGCTCCTGCTGGCACGACTTCGGGAATGGCGCCTGCCTTGCACGCAACAATGGGTAGGCCATATGAAAGGGCTTCCGCAAAGACCATTCCATAGCCCTCATACCGGCTGGCAAGGGCAAAGATATGCGCTTTTGAAAGGATTTTGCTGGTATCCTCTATTTCTCCTACAAGCCTGATCCTGTCACCGAGGTTGGAGGTGTGGATCAGGTCTTCGAGCGCCATTGCTGTTTGCGGCGCCAATCTTTTGCTGCCAACAATGGTTGCCTGCCATGGGAGATCTTCCACCTCTTTTAAAGAGGCAATGAGGATGTCGTGTCCCTTGCGTGGTATCAGCGATCCGATCGAGACGATGTGGGCAAGAGTGCCGTTGCCAGTAGCACATGGGGCCGGATCTGTGCCAGGCAGGGCGATGGTGATTTTATCTTCGGCTACAGTATAGTGCGCGATCAGTTCGCGCCTCGTGTTGGGGGATGTCACGATGACATGGCGGCAGAAAGCGAGGGCTCTTTTCTCCTGCCGTAATAACCTGTCATGCTCGTCTGCATTCAGCCCTGTCTCCAGCGCCAACGGGTGGTGGACCAGTGCAACGATTGTGAGGCGGTCGGCCTCTTTTGACGCCCAGTCGCCCATTATGCCGAAGGCCAGTCCATCGATGATAACGAGCGCATCATCGGGCAAGGCCGAAAGCTTGTCTTCCGCTTCTCTTCTGGTTTGAAGTAAGGGCGCGGGAAAGCCTTCCCCCAGCGCCAAACGGTTGATCGTCCAGCCGGATGCGTCAAGCTCTGCAAGGATCCGGCGATCATAGCCATAGCCGCCGGTCTTGAGGTCAAGATTGCCGGGATAGGCAAAGGTTAGCGTGCCGATGATGGACTGGTTCAAAGATCGGCCTCATACCAGCCTTTGGCCACATGGGATTCGTGCAAGGTGACCCTGATCTTGCAAATTCTGCGGCTGCCGGGGCCAAATCTTTCTTCATGCACGGCAGTGGCGAGCTGGTCGAAGATATATTTGGCGATCACTTCAGTCGTCGAGATTTTATGTCTGAAAACTTCAATCTCATCCAGATTTTGGTAATTGAGAGGATTGAGCACATCGTTGAGAGCTGTGGTTGCTTCGCCGATGTCGACGGCAAGGCCGTCACTATCAACATCGCGCGTAAAGAAGGTGGCATCAACGACAAAGGTGGCCCCATGTATGCCCTGAGCGGGCCCGAATACAGGGCGGGGCAAACTGTGGGCGATCATGATGTGATCGCGAACTTCAACTGCAAACATAGGCGAGCTCCTTTAATAACGAATGCGGTGGCAAAGGGTTGAGTGATTGGCAAGAATGGCCGGATAGTCTTCAGCGATGGAAGCAAAGGGTGTTTCGCCTGAAATAAGAGCGTCCAGTCGGGCGTCGACCAGCAGGTCCATTGCTTTGGAGAGGCGGCGCGAAAATGACCAACGAGAACGCCTGTCAGTTGGCACTGCACCGACCTGTGAGCTGATAAGTGACAGCCTTTTTGAATGGAAGGCTCCGCCAAGGGGTACCGTCACGGGCGCGGTTCCATACCAGCTTGCTTCCACGATGACCGCTTCAAACGAGGCATGGTCCAGTGCGTTAGCGAGGGCTTCCTGTGAGGCGGAGGCATTGATCAGGATGTCATAGTCGTTGGTAATCGCATCACTATGCAGAAAGGAAAGCCCGAGCGCTTCAGCAATGGAGCTGCGCTCCCTGTTACTGTCTATGAGCTCCACTTCGGTGCCGATGATGCGCGATGCAAGATAGGCGACCAACGACCCTACCACCCCGGCACCAAACACGGCTACCCTGTCTCCGGGCTGAACATGTGCGTCCCAGACGATATTAAGGGCTGTTTCCATGTTGGCTGCGAGAATGGCTCGGTCTGGTGAAACTCTATCGGGCAGTATGGTCACCATGTCTTTGTTGATGATGCATGCCGTTTGGTGGGGGTGCAGGCAAAAGACAGCTTTGCCGAGCAAGTCCTGCGTGCCCTCTTCAACCACCCCAACAAGGCAGTAGCCATATTTGACCGGAAAGCAGAAGTCTCCAGCCATGTGCGGACCACGCATTCGTTCTGTTTCTGTGTGCGGAACCTTGCCTTGAAAAACGAGCGCTTCTGTGCCGCGGCTGATACCGCTGAAAAGCGTTCTGATAAGAACCTGATCCTGTTCAGGCCTGCTCAGAGGGTCCTTGCGTATTTCGCAGGTTTGTTTTGCAGAGAGCCAAAGCGCAAGAGCATGAGTAGCGTCTTTGTTGTCTGCATAAATCGGCTTGTTCAACAGGCGTCCTCCCCAAGGGCGCGTGATTCAGGTCATTCGTAAGTGCCTTGATGCAGCAAAAGGGTTTGGCATTGAATAGATTTTTATTCGTACGACAGCTCTGACTCTTGAAGAGGCAAAAAGCGCTGGCAGCTGCGAGCCATGAACCTTCTGGGCTCAAGCTGGAACTAACGAGGTATCATTCAAGACAGGGCATTTAGACAGTCGGGGACCAATCCATGCTTAAGTCGGCTCATTTTACCTTTCAGCATTCCACCGCTCAGATGGACGTTGAACGCGCTGTTGCGGACTTAAGGTTCGGTCGACCTGTCGTTCTGAAAGACCAAAAGCGACAGCTTGCCGTGCTTGCCCTTGATTGCGTCACACCTGCAATCTACGAACTGTTTGCTCAGGTTGCCGCTGATCAGCATCGGCTCTTTCTCTCCGCTCCCCGTGCTGCGCGTCTGGGTGTCACGTCTGGAGCAGGCATTGCCGTGCCGCTCTCCGGGGTGGGATTTGAAGACGCATCGCGGCTCTCTTACGCTCTTGATGTCGAGCCTCCGCAAGAGTGGTGCCAACCGGATCAGATTATGGCGTCGGCAGCAGAGCTGGCCCGCAACGCGCTTCTGCTGCCAGCCATGATCTATGCCGAAATCGAGCCAGACGAGCCGCGTTTTGGTGCCTGCCTGAGGCTTGATGCCGATGCGCTCGGTCAAGCCAGTGAGGCGCGCCAGATCTTTGAGATCATAGCGCGTACGCAGGTTCCTTTGAAGGAAATCGGAGATGCGGAATTTGTCGTTTTCCGCGGAGGGCTCGCGCAGAGAGACCAGATTGCCATCGTGGTGGGTAAGCCCGACACAAATAGTCCGGTTCCTGTGCGCATTCATTCATCCTGTATCACCGGTGACCTGTTCGGGTCTCTCAAATGTGATTGTGGTGACCAGCTTTGCAATGGCCTGGCTCATCTGAAAGAGGCTGGCGGAGGCGTTCTTCTCTATCTCGATCAGGAAGGGCGCGGTACTGGAATTGGCTCGAAAATGCGCGCCTATGGCTATCAGCATCTGGGCATCGATACGATTGATGCGGATGCAGAACTCGGCTTTGAGGCCGATCATCGTCGCTATGAAGCGGCCGTTGCCATGCTCGGGTTGCTATCGATTTCCCGCACGGTGCTCTTTACCAACAATCCAACCAAGATCTCGGCGTTGCGAGCTGGTGGAATTCATGTCGAAGAGAGAAAACCGGTATTTGGCGATATCACAGCTGAAAATATGAACTATCTGCGCACAAAAATGCTGCGTGCCGATCATATGCTGGATATCGAGACGCTGACGGGGCCGTGCTAGATGGGGAACGTCATGAAAGCCGCAATCATTGAGGCGCCGGGAGCTGGCAATCATTCGCTCGATCCGGCACTCTTCAGACGCCTGAAGATCAATGCACTTGCGATATTGGCCGTGCTCTTCGGCTTCGCGCTTGGCGCCTATTATATTGCAGCCCCACATCTTGCTCTTACTGAGGAAGCAATCATTCCGGCGGCTTTCTTGTTGCTTGTCATCTTTTCTCTCGTACTCAGAGGACTTCCCAATCATCCTCACCAACGGTTTGGGGTCGCCAATGTCGTCACGTCCTTTCGGGCGGTCATTGTATGTCTTGTTGCTGCAACGGTCTTTTGCGCAAGGGATTTATCCGATGCTTCTTCGCCGCTATGGTTGCTTGTCGGCCTTGTCGGCTTTGCTCTGCTGCTGGATGGTGTAGATGGCTACTTGGCCCGCACGCTGAACCTGGTCTCTGAATTGGGGGCCCGTTTTGATATGGAGGTGGATGCTCTCCTCCTTCTCGTCCTTTCAATCGCGGTTTATATGCTCGATAAGGCGGGTGTTTGGGTCATTGCCATTGGCATGATGCGCTATTGCTTTGTGTTTGCTCAGATTTTCTTCCCGTCCCTCAAGCAAAATCTATCGGCATCGTTTCGCAGGAAGCTGGTCTGTGTCATTCAGGGGGGCGTCTTGTGTTTCTGTCTTATGCCTGTTGTTTCCCCTCATCTTTCCGGCTCTCTGGCTTTCATGGCTTTGGCCCTGCTGAGCTATTCCTTCGGGGTGGACACGCTCCATCTGCTGCGCAAGGACGAGATGGAGCGGGTCCGATGAACACCCACCTCAAAACCGCGTTCGGTATAGGGCGCTCTCTGCTTGTCTATTATGGGCAACCGTGGCGCCGAAGAGCCTTGAAGCGCTTTTACAGCGCACTCATCCAGCCGGGTGATCTTGTTTTCGATATCGGAGCTCATGTTGGCAACCGAAGCAAAAGCATGCTGTCTTTAGGGGCTCAGGTTGTTGCCGTTGAGCCGCAACCGGCCTTCGCCGATTTGCTGAACAGGATACTCGCGTCAAGGCTGAGGGGGCTTGAACAGTGTGCTCTGGGGGCTGCCGAAGGGCAGGTGACGCTCAGGATTTCCAGCCAGCATCCAACCGTCAGCAGCATATCGAGCGCCTTCGTTGACGGGGTTCAGAACAATAAAGGATTTCACCAGGTTGTCTGGGATCGCGAAATTTCCGTACCGATGACCACGCTTGATGCGCTGATCGATCGATATGGCATACCCTCTTTTTGCAAAATTGATTGTGAGGGTGCTGAAGTCGAGATCTTAAGAGGGCTAACACAACCGATCAGGCTCGTTGCCTTTGAATATACCCCAGCCATGCCATCGCTGGCTCAAGAGGCCATCGCGCGGCTTGGGGAACTTGGGCGTAATCGGTTCAATCGTGTGATTGGTGAGAGCCATCGCTTTGTTCAAACGGACTGGAAAGACGAGGCCGCAATGCTTGAGGATCTGGCCTTGCTATCTCCGTCAAGTCCGTTTGGCGATATATATGCCCGCCTTGAAAGCTGATGCCAGTGTTTGTAACGCCAACGGACCTTTTATGCTCTGACGAGACGTCCTTTGACAAGAGCGATAACAATGGCCAGCGCGCTCGGAATAGCCGCTCCTGCGAGGGAAAGCACCCCGTAAAGCAGGCTTGCAGCCAGCCCCTGGGTGCTGGCGAAGCCCAAAAGCGGCCAGAGGGCAGCCGCTGCGGCTTCCCGTGTTCCCCATCCGCCAATACCCGCTGGGATCAACATCGTCAGAAGGCAAAGTGGAAGGATGGTGAAGGCCGCGATTGGAGGCAGGGGAGCGCCCACAGCATCCGAGGCGATGAGAAATGTTGCGATATAGCCGCTCACGATGATGAGGTTCAGCCCCGCCTGCACGATCCATGCTCCATCGTGCCAAAAGACTTTGGCAAGGGCTGGCTTGAGATTGCGAAACCGTGCAGGAAGGTGACTTTGCTTCACGCCCAGTGCCAAGCCGAGGAAAGCAAGCAGCAATGCAGCCGCCGCCCAAAGAGCAAGGCTGATGCCTTGGGGCAGTTGATCCTTCAACAGAAATGGCCAAGCCCAAATCCCCACTGCGCAAAGGACGAAAAAGGCAATCTGCCCGGACAGCCTTTCAAGAAAAACTGCGGTCGCTGGCCTTTTCCAGCCGCCTTTCCTTTCGGTTCTGTTGCGATAGGCCCTGATCGCGTCGCCTGCCATGCCTCCTGGCAGAACAAGGTTGAGCGCGCTGCTCACATAATATTCGCGAATGGCGAGCCCTGCCTCTATCTCGTGTCCCAGCCGCCCAGCCGTAAACTGCCATCGATAGGCAGAGGCAAGGATCTGGATCTGAACCACCACAAAGGCCGCAACCATATGGCTCGCCGGTACGCGCTTGAGCATGTCTCCAAGCAGAATGGGCTCCGTCGCCAAGACAAGGAGCGCGAGCAAAGCAAGGCTGGCGAGGGCAGAGAATGTGGCAAATTTTCGCAAATCCATTTCTTTCTTTGGTGACGGGAGAAGGTGACCTTGTTTCGTGATTTTCAAAATACCCCGCAAGCCTCAAGAGCAAACCTTGGTGCAAAAAGAGCCAAATCAGGAAGGCGTAGCCTCCTTATGCGGCTTTTGCCTTTCCTGTTAGTGCTCATAATCAGCTTTGTGGTTCTCTCGCTGCCAGATCATCCCGGTGCTTTTTATTGGAATAGTTTCTTGCGTCTGCCGCTTGAGATGCCGCTCATCATCCTTGTTCTTTGCCTTTTGCCGAGAAAACTGGCGGCTGCCAGCGCCTTCGCTATCGCTTTGACATTGTTTCTGCTGCTCTTTCTCAAAGCCGCTGACATCGGTGTTCAGTCTGCCTTTCAAAGGCAATTCAATCCGTATCTGGATCTGAAAATGCTGAAAGATGGGTGGAATCTTCTTTCCGGTACCATCGGCAAGGGCCAAGGCGGACTAATATTGGTGAGCTTGGGTATCATCTATCTGGCTCTTTTTGTGGTGTTCCTTAAGGCAGAAAACCGCCTGATCAACGCTGAATTGGTAGCGAAGAGAGCCTATGTGCGGCTAAGTTTGGGTCTTCTTGCGGTAGGAGCAGGGCTTCTTTTTGTTGGGCCCTTTCCCTTCGCGCGGTCTGACCTTCAGGCTCTGCCTTATCTGGGTAAAAGGCTGGTATTGGTCAGGCAGTCCATTCTCGACATGCAGACTTTTGAGCGCGAGATCACAAGTTTCGATGGGGTCGCCTCAAAAAACAACCTCTTTGCGGGGATCAAGGGGCGAGATGTCATTCTGGTGTTCGTTGAATCCTATGGACGTAGCGCCATTGAAGACCCTCTTTATAGCCCTCTGATCGGTCCAAGGCTCGAAAAAGTGGAACGTCGGTTGGATGAGGCCGGGTTTGCGTCTGCCAGCGGATGGCTCAAATCTCCAACTGTGGGTGGGGTGAGCTGGCTGGCACATGGCACTTTTCTCTCGGGTCTTTGGGTGGATGATCAGGCACGCTATGACCGGCTCATGATCAGTCAGCGCAAGAGCCTCAACCGGCTTTTTCAAAAGGCAGGGTGGCAAACGGCGGCCATCATGCCCGCCATAACAATGGATTGGCCTGAAGCTGATTATTTTGGCTATGATCAGGTGTTCGCCGCCAAGGATCTTGGCTATAAGGGCAAACCGTTCAACTGGATCACGATGCCAGACCAGTATAGCTTGGCAGCCTTTGAGCGTCTGGTTCGGCAGCCCGCTCGAAAAGAGGGGAATCCTGTGATGGCAGAGATAGTGCTTGTATCCAGCCATGCCCCCTGGACGCCGGTTGCAAGGCTGATTGACTGGAAGTCTGTCGGCAATGGTACCGTCTTCAACGAGCAGGCCACAAGCGATCAGTCCCCAAAGGTTGTCTGGGCGGACCGGGATAACATCCGCGATCACTATATCCGCACGATAGACTATTCAATCCAGACGCTTGGAGACTATGTTTCCCGCTTTGGTGACGATGCCATATTCATCATTCTGGGTGACCATCAACCGGCTCCACTGATAACCGGCGAAAAGGCCTCTCGTGCCGTGCCGGTCCATATCATCAGTCGGGATCAGACGCTGGTGGGCAGGTTTGAGGGCGAAGGCTTCTCGCGAGGCATGACGCCGGCAAAGGCTGCGCCCGTGTTGCCTATGGACAGCATGCGAGAGCGTCTTGTTCGTCTCTTCAGTCAATCAGAATAGACTGCCAATTCTCATGCATTTGATCTTGTTAGGGTGAACCATAAGTCACCCAATGAGAACTCACTCGTAAATGCCTGCAGTCGCAGGACTGTCGGAAATAGAGAGAGGCTCTCATGAATAAGGCAATTGATACCAATCATTTAGACCATGCTGCAATGCTGCTCTGCAGGGCGGCCTTTGCTGGCGAGGGGCTGGCCTCATGATCCGTATCCTTTCCGCTTTGCTGATTGCTGTCGCCATCGCCATTACGCCTCTCACTTGGCATTATGGGCAAAAATATTTTCAATCGCCGCAGCCCGCACCGGTCACGCCTCGCGATGATACCGCACTAAGGGCAGAGATCGAGGCTCTGCGCAATCATGTCAGCGAATTGCAAACCCGGATTGATGGGCTTGATGCGCGTCTTTCGCTTGGTCTTCTGGGCAGCGCAAGAGACGCTGCTCCAGAAAGCGAGGGCATTGCGCCAGCATCGGATAGCCTCAAGGATTCTTTCGCTCAAGTCGTGCTGATTGCAGATCGGCGCAACGCCAACAATGGGCTGACTGTCGCTTCGCCATCCTTTCTGTCAAACCTGCTTGGGCTTCCGCGCGAAAACTTGACCGATGATTGCCAACAGATGACCAATCCCAAATTGGCGAAGCTGCTCAAAACAGAGGATGTCGGCCCGATCACGGTGCGCATGCTGGAACCAGCTCTCATTTCACTTCGTCAGGTTTTCGCCAATGTCCAGGTTTTTGAGCCAGAGCTCTATGCGCGCGTCAAGAGCGCCGGATCCCTATGTGTGCGGCGTATTAGAGGATCCACCACTTCGGCCTCCGCGCATGCTTATGGGTTGGCTCTGGATATAAATATTGATGGAGTGCTCGACAGTTTGGCGGATGGCAAAACCCAGCTCGGTCTCATTCTGCTGGCTGATTTCTTCAAGAAAGAAGGTTGGATTTGGGGGGCTGGCTTCGGCCGCGAGGATTCCATGCATTTTGAAGTCAGCCGTGAAAAGCTGCAACAGTGGCGGCGGTTGGGCGAAATCTAGCGAGCCCTTGGCGCAGGAGCGTTCTGTCCAATAAGCAAGATCATTGACGAGCTTATGCGAAGGGGCAGTGACTGCACATGTCGAAAGGGGCTATCTCCAGCACTTTCTGAAAAGATCCGCTGAGTGCCTGTGTCAGATTGAGAAACGGGGTTATTGCCAACTCCGGCGGAGAGAAACTGGAGTCAAGGGTCACCATGGCCATGGCGGCCTCCTGAGCTGCTTCCTGTCCCAATTCAATGGCTTCCAGTGGAGGTAAGCTATCGAGTTTTGCGTTGAGCGCCAAAGGCTCTAGCGGCGGCAGCGGCATGGAGAAGCCGTTCCAAACCGCCAGCATGGTCTCGATCCGATCCAACATCCATGGCCCGAATGCCTCCGGGCCAAAGGCTTCCTCGATGGTATCCAGAGACTGGATGACCAATGCGAGCTTTTGCAGCTCCGGGAACTGGATCGCCAGATTGGGCGGGGTCACCGCTGCAAGGTTTGACATATAGCCATACATCAACTCAAGGCTGCCCGGTTCACTCAGAGGCGGCAGGCTCAGTGTTTTATCCAGCGACATGATGTTGGGTATGCCCGCAACAATCCGCGCCATGGATACTTGCGGTGCGGTCAGAGCAAAGTCGAAATGCGGAAAGGACGCCTGCGGGTAAGACGGGAATGAGTCCACGGCGAATGGATCAATGCCCATGGATTGGAGATCGAGCGTCAGCTGCGCGATGTTCGCGAAATTGAGGAGCGGTTCCATTCTGAAAGAGGTCAGTCGACCCAACTGCGGCCAGACATTGCTTTCTATGCTCTGGGCAGCCTCGGCCATTTCCATTTCCAGCGTAGGCAGATCATCCAGCGTAAAAGTGTCTGATAGCATCGAGAGGGTCTGCGCCAGCAGGAGCATGGGCATGCTGCCAAGGTTGAGGGGCGGCAAGCCAGATCTATTCAATGCCATGCCAAAGATCGGCTTTTCGCCGAAATATAAGGGAGGCAGAACTGAAGGATCAAAGCCCGCTGCGATTTGCATATCGAGCCGGTTCTCTGGCGTAAGAGAGGGGAGAGCCGCCCCCAAAGCCATGGAAAGAGGAGGCGGAGGAAGGATCGGTAAGACCCCCATATCGAGGCTCTTTTGCATTTCTGTGACTGAGGATTCGCAGAAACAGGGCATAGTTAAACCTCGACAACGATGATGGAGACATTGTCAGCGGCACCCGCATCGAGCGCGAATTGCAGTAGATCATCGCTCACAGTGTCAATCGGCTTTTCATCAAGATAATGAAGCAGGGTATCCTCGCTTGCATATTTTGAAAGACCATCCGAACAGAGCAGAAAGCGATCGCCGGGCCGGATTTCACCGCGTCGCTTGTCGATTTCCAGAACATCACTCACGCCAACCGCACGCGTGATCTGGTTGGACTGCGGATGGTTTTCCGCTTCTTCCCACGTCAAATAGCCTTGCTCGACAAGCTCGCCCACGACCGAGTGATCCGAGCTGATAATCTCGATTGCACCATCACGATATCGATAAAGACGGCTGTCTCCCACCCAGAGGCACAGGAAGTTGGTCTCTGACAAGGCTAGAATAACAGCGGTTGCCCCAATCGTGCCAATGGAGCGGCGCGTGGCCTCGGCTTTGATCTCGCTATGGGCGCGATGAAGCGCTTGTCGCGCCTTGCACATCACCTCTGTCGGCTCGAGATTATCGGCAAGAGACTGGAGAGACTGAACCACAGTCTGACTGGCAAAGTCGCCCGCAACATGCCCTCCCATTCCATCGGAAATGGCCCACAGATCCAGCTCCGGGCGAGAAAGAATTGCGTCTTCATTGACCTTTCTTACCAAGCCGGTATGGGTTATGGCGCTGCTCTTTCTTGTTGTCTGTTCAGGCGGTGCGTATGTATCTGTCATCGTTTTCCTGTCAGGCTCGTTTGTTCCATATAGGAGCATTCAGGTCGAATATGGCGTGCGCCATTTCAGAGCCACTGGGCATCTGAGGCGTCAGAAGAATGCGGTTGTCTTCATCAACCGACGAGATCCAGAGAGTTGCCTGGTCATGCTGCGCCATTGCCGCAAGGGCTTCTTCTTCACTGCCCGTAAAATGGCAAGGCAAGCGGCTCTTTTGCAGGTCCGGCTCAGGACTAGAAAAGACACCCTCTTCTGATGGCAGTCGTTGAGGAATTTGCTGCAACAGATCCAACTTTGCCGTCTCTTCCAACATGGCCAATGCGACATCCTCCAGCATGGGCATGGCAGGCAAGAGGCGCTTGTAGAGGTCTCCGGCGGGGTCATCGGCTTCCACGGCAAGGCAGAGCGGGAATTGTCGCCCAACCCGATCCACACTCGGCATGACCAACCCCGCGACGGAATGGCTTCCACATATGCCGAAAGGCAGGGCAAACCGCCAGATGGGCGCGCTCATGTAGCAGGCCTGCCATTGGTCAAGCAGTGTTTCCCGTCCGGTGATCATCAGGCCTTGCAGCCAGTGGTCCCAGCTCTGGACGAAACCGGGGGACAGACCTGAGCGGACAAAATCACCAACGCAAGGGACTTTGCCATACCAGCCGACAGCCGCTTTGGTCGTCACAGAGAACTCGGGCATGAGAAGTCCTTGAGAGCTGAGATGGTGAACGGGTTCAGCGCCGAGCCCGCGCGGATCTGAAAAATGGCTATCCTGCCTCCAAGGTTGAAGATCACACTATTCCGGTCGGTGACGTTGGTCCGTCTGATCTCTGCTGCATCAAGCAGGCGGAACCATCCCCAAGGGCCATCCCGCTGGATGTCATTCTTGATACCCGCCTGTGATGGGGTGAAGGCAACACGGTTGCGGCGTGGACCATTCTGTCCCGGCCAGGTGATCGGGGTGACCTCGGGTGGGCCGTGGGCATAGATGACCGGTTGGCCATCAATCTCGACAGTCACCTGCTCGACATTGGGGTCAAGGGCCACAGGGGTCATATCGAATGTGATGGCTGGCAGGCCGGAGGATAGGAAGAAGCTGTCGCGGATTTCATTTGCCTTCTGGAACTGGGCGATAACGGAATTCGAGATACCGATATCAACACCATTGACCCGCTTGAGACGCCATGGATTGGCTGCGGTATCGACAAACTGAGCGAGATTCTCATTGAAGAACTTGTCTATGAGACCGCTTGGACCAAATAGTCGGCCAAAATCCTGCAAGGCAACATCCGCCTTGGCTTGTCTGTTGAACGGATAGCGCCCGTCGATCGCCCGGGTGCAGAAAGGGAGAACCTGTGCCTGCCATTTGGCGTTGATATCGGCGCGCGCCCCCCCAACCGCCGCCCCCGATGAGGCCGCAACAATCTGCGTTGCCCACCGTTGCAACGGGTTCGGCAGGCGCGTCGTCGCAGCCTGCAGCTCTGCTGCAGCATTGCCATTCTTGCCGACAATGGCTGCGCCCGTATTTTGGCCTAGAGAAAGACGGTTCAACTCGTTGAAAATGTCACCAAATCGTGTGATTACCTCATCGAGTTGTGAGGGAACCCCTTCGGGGCTGTCGACCAGCGTGTGCAAATCGGCGAACCTTTGTTCGACAAATTGCCCTGGCAGTTGCTCAGAGGCAGCATCCGAGCTATTGGCTGCGGCCGACCCAAGAGCATTGAAAATGGCCTGACCGTCAGAATCAAGATTCTCTAGGATCGTTTCTTTTGCGATGCTCGAAGCCTCGGCACCGACCTTGTTTGCAGCAGCCTGACCTTGGGTTGCCGTGGTGAGCTTGGTTTCTGCAGAGACCGCTTCAAGGATGTTGCGGATTGGAGAAGCCGGACCTGAAAGAATATTGATGACCTGAGTTGCCTGCCCGATGCTTTCCATTGGTATGATGTCGATATCGCCCAGCAATTGGTCATATTGGGTGACATAGTCGCTTTCATACAGGGCAAGGACATCGCGCCCCAACGTTTTAAGCGCTTGCGGTGTCACCTCTTCGGCACGAGAGCCTAGAACCAGATTTTCGAATTTTGCTCTCTCTCCAACACTCGCCAACTGCGGTACAAAATAGGTCAGAAACCCTTTGCGCGTATAGACGCCACCAACGCCGGAGCTCAAGGGTTTGCCAGATGGGCGAAGCATTACGCGCGAAACGGCTGGGCCTCCCACGTCAGTTATCCGCAAAGGCGCGAGCTGTTTGGCAACTGGTGCGTTGATAATGCCCTTGTAGATGCGCTCGGCCAGAGGGGTCTCGGCAAGCAATGCCTGAATCTGATCGACCAGAGGGCCGTTGAGCGCAATCTGTTGCATGGGTTGATTGATCATTGCATCCAGATGCCCCAGCAAATCATTCTGGAGCTGCTCGTCGCCAGAAAAAGCCACGGCCCAGTCTGCCTTCATCCACTGCTCGACCGTTTGCGCATCCATGGGGCCCTGAAGACCGAGCATGAGATAAACCTTGAGAGCCTCAAACAGCAGATCCTGGTTGTTCAAGTTGGCTTGCATCTGGTCTTCCAGCCGGAAGAGCAGGCGGGGAAGAAGCATCGTGTTCAGGGCACCCCGATAGGTTTGGGCTGTCTCTGTCCCGATCGCGTCGCCCTGATAGAGACCGAATGTGAGGTCGATCGGTGGCTCGGCGTCATTGGCGGCAGGGTTGCCCGGCAGGTCACGCAATATGTTGAGCGCCGGTATTGTGGCGGCGATATCCGCGTCGGCAATCGGACTGCGCGGGATTTGGTCGGAAATCTTGCTGAAAGTCTCCACCTGAGCGCTTGCTGAGGAGATCAAAGCCTTGTTGCCAAAGAAGCTGTTGCCGAGGGCTGCACCGGTTGCTCCAAGGGCAATGATGCTGGCCGTTATGGCTGCACCCTTGATCCAGCGATAGCGCCGTTCAACCTTGTCATTGTTCGAGACGAGGCCGGATTCCTTGAAAATGACGCCGGTCAACAGCCGGGTGAGGAAATAGCTGCGGCCTTGTCCTTTGCCTGTCCCAATCGCCTGACGCCCGATGCCAAATTCGCGCGCCATACCCATCATGAGACGGTCTATGGGCGTGCCTTCCTGCGTCCCGGATGAGAAATAGACCCCGCGCAGGAACTGGTTGTGTTCGTAGCGGCTTTCCTGAAAGATATCGCCAAGGAAGGACTTGGCTACCGAGCGTAAGGAGGCAATCTGGTTTGGAAAACCGGAGATCAGGCTGCGCCGCTGATAGTCTGTTTCCGCCTGCATTCGCTCAAGGCTTCTGTTAGAAAGCTGTGCCAGCAAGCTGTCGAATTCCTGCTCGAAGCCGGCCAGAAGATCACTGGAAGGGGTGGCCTCTTCATAGGGCAGGGTAAAGCCCCAGACCTGCGCCCGTTCTTCTGAGCCAAGATTGTCGAAAAACTCCTGAAATCCGGCGATCAGGTCTGCCTTGGTGAACATGATATAGATCGGGAAACGGACCCCAAGCCGTTCGCGCAGCTCGTGTAGACGCGTGCGAATGGCGCGCGCATGAGCACGACGGGTTTCTTCATCCTGCATGGATAGATCAGAAAGGCTGATGGAGACGATGGCCCCATTGATCGGCTGCCTCTTACGGTATTTCTTGAGCATGTCAAGAAAGCCGGTCCAAGCCTTGGCATCGGCATCCTGATTGCTGTCCTGGGTGGTGTAGCGACCAGCCGTATCCAGCAAAACCGCTTCGTTGGTGAACCACCAGTCGCAGTTACGCGTGCCACCAACACCGCCAATTGCCTTCTTGCCCATGCTCTCGGCCAGCGGAAAGTTGAGGCCTGAGTTGACAATCGCGGTGGTTTTCCCTGCCCCGGGCGGTCCGATGATGACATACCAGGGAAGCTGGTAGAGGGGAACCGAACCAAAGCGCCCGCCCAGTTTTGACTTGCGCAGAAACACGAGGGCTTCATTCATGCGGTCTCGGAGTTCTGCGAGCTCTGCTTTTACGGTCTCATCTTCTTTGGACGCATCATTGACGCTGCTGCGCGTCATCTCATGCGCCATTTCTTGATCTTTGCTGCGGCGGCGCAAAAGAATGGCCAATGTGGCAATGATGAGCCCGGCCAGAATGCATCCTATGGCGATAAGGCGCGAACTGATCAGATCAAACGGGCGAAAAGACCCAATTGCCAGCAGCGGGCCCAGATACCAGACAGCAAGGGCCAGAATGACGCTGAACACGGCCAAAACAGTGAAGATGTTGAACAGATAGGGGCGTATGGTCTTGAACATGGCTCAGCTCGCCTTCACTAGAATAACTTCGATGCGACGGTTCTTGGCGCGCCCTTCTGCGGTTTCGTTTGACGCGATGGGTTCCTTGTCAGCGCGCCCTTCCGCAGAGATACGGTCTTTGTCGGATAGCTTTTCCGAAATGCGGTTCATGACCGATTTCGCTCTGGCCAATGACAAGGCCAGATTGGAGGGAAAGCGCGCCGTGCTGATGGGGATATTGTCCGAGTGTCCTGCGACAATGATTTTTCCGTCTTCGTCATCAAGGGCTTCGGCGACGCGATCAACAACGGTTTCAAAGCGTGTTTCAAGGCTATCGGAGGCGGAGGGGAACATGCCTTTGCCAGCCAGCCGGACAACCAGTGTGTTGCCAATCTTTTCGACGGAAACGAGCCCTTCCTTGATTTCCGGTTCAAGGAAGGCCGAGACGGTTTCGATCGCTTCGACTTCCTTCGGTGCTGGCGGCGGAGGTGGTGGTGGCGGTGCAGGACGCTCCAGAACAACCGGCCTGCTGACATTGAGCGCTGTGATCTTGCCGCGCAGAAGATCTGTGTCCTGGCTCAATGCAAAAGAAAAACCGAAGAACAAAAGGCACATGCCCGCGAGAACAACAGCTCCGGTGCTCCATACCGGTACCCAGTTGGACAGGATCCTGTGAGCCACATTGGCCCCTCGCCAATGCGGAGAGAGATCGCGATCCGTGTCACCTCTGTGCGTTCGGATGAGGCGAGCCAGTCCGTCTCGAATGGAGAGATGCTTTTCCGAGCCGCGCGGCTCCACGCGCAAGCGTCCTTCAAAGCCCAGGCTGAGGCACATATAGAGGAATTCGAGCAAGTCGAGATTCTGGGAGGGCGCTTTTTCCAGACTGGAGAGCAATTCGTAGAAGCGGTCGCCGCCATGGGTCTCCTTGTGGAAGGTGCCAACCATGCTTTGTTGCGCCCAAATGCTCTGGCCGCCCCAAGGGGTGTTGAGCACGACATCGTCAATCGTTGCGCATATGGCATAACGTGCAGCGCGAATTGACTGGACAGGGACACCATTCTGCTGGGCGGTATTTCCGAATGTCCGGATTTCATTGACAACGCTTTGGCGCAGCGCAGCCGGGTCGGAATGCTGGGCCCGGTTCCTGATGCGCGCCACAAGGGAAAACAGTGTTGAGGCCGCTGCGTTGAGCGGGTTCATCCCGGTTGTCGCCGCGCTGGTGGGCACAACAGGTATGGTGCCCCCGGCGCCAACTGGTGGAGCGGCGGATGGGGTGGGCGCAGAGTGTGCCGGTTGCGGCTTCGGGGTTGGCTGCTTGGCCGTCGTTTGCCGGCGCCCTCCGGGATTGGGCCGGATCACGGTCTTGTCAGTATCGAACGGCTCTGCAAAAGGATCATCGGACGTCATCATGCGCTCCTTGGGGGCTATCGAATGGCCCAGAGTTCCATTTCAAGGTCGGGGAATTCACCAGATACATGCACAGCAAGTCCGCCAGACGTCGTGATCTGCTTCCAGTAGGTGCTCGTGTTATCGAGCTCGAAATACACAACACCCGAATGATAGGGCACCTGACGAGGCGCAACAGGAAGCGGTCTGAGGTCAATACCGGGCAGAGCCGAGTTGACCAGCTGGCGAATGTCTTCCACCGGGCCCAGTTTCGCCTGTGTCGGGAAGTGCCGCCTGATGCTTTCAAGCGGTACGCTGGCTTTGGCGGCGAGTATGAAGGTGGCGGAGGTAACAAGGCGCTTGTCCGAAATCATCGCAACAGAGACGCCGTATTTTCTTGCTTCGATCGGAATGGAAACCGCATTTTGCTCAAGGACAGCGCTCAAATGCCTGCGCAATGTCTGGAATAGAGGTTGGAAAATGTTGGTCAGATCATCATGGCGATAGGGGGCAAACTGAGGCGCAAGCTTTTGTGCCGCCATAAAGGTTGATAGCTCACCGGCAAGGCTCGCCAGCGTCTGATAAACAATATGCGGATGGATATTCTCAATCGACAAAAGGTGCCGGATGGATGGCAAGGCCCTATTGATGGAAATGAGCAGGAGGAAATCGGAGATTTCAGAGACGCCTTTGGCACTGCCGTCCTGATTCAACCGTCCGGCCAACGCCTCTGCGCGATGGCTCAGAAGGCCCTCCAGTTCATGCAGAAAGCCATGCAACGGACGTGCCGCCCGTATGTCTGTGCAAGTGGGGATGAAGGCGTTGTCCAGAATGATTTCCTTGTCCTGCCGTACCTCTATGATGCGTGCTACGGGAATAACGATCTGGTCTGTCAGTTCATCAAGGTCCAGAGCAAATTGCAGACGCAACTTGCAAATCGCCATTTGCACGGCTCGACCATCGCGGCCCATGCTATCGGTAATCTCTATTTCTTCTGGACGGTAGCGAGATGCCGATTGGGGCGCGTCGCTCATGTCGACCTCGACGGCACCATGGCGCCGAATAGGCACAGCCAGATAGACAATGGAATTCTTGACTGTGGTCGGCACGTCCAGAGCAGGCGGATGGTCTTCTGTTTGGGGAATCTTGAAGGTAACCCCGTCCGGGGTCAGGCCGGTGCAGCTCTTCACCGCGATCTTGCCCAGTTTGAGGAGATCTTCATCCAGCGTCAGTTCGCGCAAGCCCCAGACATAGGGGGAGACGGCTGATGTTACCCCGTCGACCAGCGCCTCGACATAGCGATCATGCTGCTGGAAGTGATGCGGTTGGAGGAAAAGTCCTTCCTGCCATACAACCTTGTTTTCCCAGGACACGCGTACTCTTCTCCTCTGGCAATTCAGTTTCAGCCCTTCTGCCTGCAAAGACATAAGCTGACTGTAAGTGCCGGAGAGCATCGACAGGGTTCATTGGATCTGATCTGAAATTTCCCTTTTTTGGTAAAAATAAACCCGCTCGGCTTTTCTGCTTGAGCGGGCTTTAAGCTTTTTGGGCGACGACTTGTCTATCGGATCGAAACGCTGTTTCCGGAGACGATGACCTTGAGGTTGTTCTCCTGACCGGGGGAGATCCGGCGCACTGCCGAGAATTTTGCGCCGCCAATATCGCGAAAGGCGGCCACGATCCCCACTGCTGTCGGTTCGGTTGCAAGGCTGCGGCTTTTGTTGGCAGTTCTTCCCGGCACCATCTGGATGTCGTCCGTGCCAAGGAGATTATCTCCAAGCGTTTCGCTGCCCTTGTTGAACAGGGCAAAAAAGTCTGCCGATGCAAAATTGCCAGCTGACTTGAGGTAAAAGACCTTGAGTTTTACAGGTGCGCCGCCGTTCATGTTGGCACTCCCTGCTGCCGAGATATTGACCGTGGTGGCCGAGGGGCCGTTGCAGCCAGCCAAGGCAAACAAAAGGGCGGCTGCGAGTAACATAAGTCTGGTACGCATGGTTTATCCTTTCAGAGTTTTTTCAGCTGTTCTTCATAGGCCCGTGCAAATTCCCTCCCGAATGCAGACTGGAAGTCATCTTCGGTTTCGCGGGCTATCTGGGCGTACATTTTTTCGTAGGCTTCCCAATATTTGGCTTTTCTGCCGCCAAGGAGACCGCCAAGGGTCGAGCCGGATTCGATCCTCTGGGAGAGCTGATCGGGGCCAAGGCGAAACAGCAAATCTTTGAGAGCGGCCTCCATGCCGGACATCATCGCCACTTCGTGGGCCTTGATATCATTCAGCGCTTCTGTGGTTGCCGTTTCCGCATCCTGATAGCCGTGCACGGTTGGCCGGATCATGGCTTCTACGGCTTGCTCGGCACTGATTGAGAATTTAAGAGGATTGTTGCCTCCCTGGTTGACCATAGTGCGCTCCATGCGCAATTCGCTCTTGATCGAGGCCCGTGTCATCAGGATTTCGCGCATGCCACTCACCATTGCTGCAAAGACACGTCCCATGCGCGCCATGGTTTGTTCCATTTCATGCGGAGGGATATCGAGATGCTGCACGCCAGCTCCTCCGAGAAAAGCGCGAGCCGCATCCCCGGTGTCACCTTGTGGGCGCTCCGGTTGTCTTGATGCCTCAGCTGTTGGCTGTGAGGCGCGAGCAGACGGGGCGGCTGGAGCTGGCGGTGTGTCTGGTATTGGCGCAGCAGGGGTATCGTGCTCTGCCATGGAAGGGGATGGCTCCGTCTTCGGAGCAAACATCTCATCCCAATCGTCCGGGATAATCGGGGCTTGCACGGCCGGGCGCGTGAAGTGATCCTGTGAAGAGGGGGAGTGATCCGTGAGGCTTTCTCCTGCATCTATCGGTGGCAAGGGGGGGGAGTCGAATGAAAAGTCTTCCGGTGCAGGGGCTTGGGCAAATGGATCATCAGAGACCGAGATGTCTTCAAAAGGGTCGAGTGGCTCTGAAAGCGGATCGCCAGAGAAGGGATCATCTGGAATGGCTTGCCGCTTCCAAACCGGCGCATTTTCTGGCTGGGATTGTTCGGTGGCGATAGGGGCGCTGATGATGTCGTCCCACGGAGCGTCAATATCATCAAGGGAATCCTGAATATCCGAAGGAGCCCGCCCGCTTCTTGCTGCTTGCGGAATGATCTCGCTGGCATCGGCTGGAGGCATCGGCATGGCGTCATTGGCATCGGGCTGGTTCTTGTCGATCGTGACGACCAGTTCATAGGCCCCCAACTGGATGACATCGCCATTGTTGAGTGGTGTCGGGATATCGCCTATTCGCTCTGAGCCATAGTTGAGATATGTGCCGTTGGTGCTGATGTCGACGATGAGATAGTCACCATTCCTTTCTTCGACCACACAATGGCGTTTGGACAGGGCGCGTTCCGGATCAGGCAGGGAAAGATCATTGTCTTCACCGCGTCCGATCGTTACGGTGCCATCCACCATATCAACCATGGCTTTGTCGCCCGGCATCGCGCCTGAATTCATCAATTTGAGGGTCAAACCCATGCCGCTATCCTCCTACCAAAACGGTTGGGCAGCCCATGACGATGACGCCTCCATGGGCGCATGTGTCCCCCAATCGCGCCTGCGGCTTCTTGCCTGTCAGCACTTTGGTGGAGCCTTTGGCCACCATATCGGGAGGACCGACACAGACCGCCATGGAGGTTGCTGTTGCGGCAGGCATTTTGCCTATGAGCACCGTCGGGCAGGGAACGACGATGGGGCCTCCGATATGAGGAATGATGCCAGTCACCATAGGGCAAACGTGATTGTCTCCGATGCGGGCGGCAGGGAGTGTCATGATCTGGTCTCCTTCTCGGATGGAATTGGCGCAGGCTCAGCAACATTGCCGTTGCCGCCGCGCGCAATATTGAGTGCGCGTTCCAAGAGCAATGGACCATTGGTTTCCACCTGATCCTCGTCATGAAAGAGTGCGTCCAGCACCATTCCGAATACGGCAAAACCGACGGCCCCCGGAGGCGTGTCATAGTCGTTCAGATTGCCCGGCCCCAAGGTTCCATCAGCAAAACTCGCCGCCATCGCGCAAAAGGCTGTATTGTCTTCGTTGCCCGCCCGATCGAGGGCTGCACGGGCTTGGGTTCTGGTTGCTACGCCGGGTTGACGCACCCATGCCTCGGCCGCCTGAACCGAGGCAGGAACAAGGGCGCCCGAAGCGAGGGTTTCCCGCGCCGCAAGGCACGACCACCATGTTGCCTCTCTGGCGGGCAATGCGTGGGCCAACAGTTGCAGCATATCGACAAGGGCGCCCTTTGCTTCCAATTCGGTGAGAACTTCGGGTATGGAGGCACTCGCGTGGGCCTCAAGCGATGTTTGCAAAACGACGTTTCCAGTTGCCAGCGCCTTTGCAGCAGGAATTTCTGGCAGTTTTTTCAAATCTGAAAATCGTGTGCTGATCGTCATGTTGCCTCCTGCTAATTGATCATCGTCAAAGCGCCTTTGACGAGCAGCATTCCGGAAGATTTCACCTGCGTCATGCCTCCGCCTTCGAGCTTCAACATACCGCCGCCCTTGAGGGAGGCTTGGCCTTTGCCTTCCATCTTCAACTGGGCTCCGGCGGTGAATTTGGCAGTGGCCTTTGCCTTGAATTCGATCTGGGTGGTAGAAATGGTGACCTTCGTCGGGGTCATCTCGATGGTTGAGCCACCGCATTTGAGCGTGATCCGGGATTTGGCCGTGATCTTCAGAGCATCTCCTACGTCGATATCGTAGTTGTCGGCAATATCGTCGGATTTGGCGCCAAGAATGCGGACGGATTGATCCTTGTCGACACGCAAATGATCTTCCCCGCCGATGCCGGTCTTACGCGTCTGGGCAACCGAGATATCTTCCTTGCCCTTGGTCACAGTGAAGCTGTGATCTCCCTCGCGGATGGTCTCGGTTTTTGTGCCATGGATCGTCTGGGTGAAGGTGCCGCCCTTCTTGTGTTCGAGCCCTATGGTCACCTCGGCATTGTTCTTGATGATCTGCTTATAGTCGCGCTCGGACTGGAAACGGACAAACTCCGCGTTTTTCTTGTCTTCAAACACCAGCTCATTGAAGCCGCCACCGCCCTTGGAGGAGTTTGTCTTCAATCCGCTTTGTGTCTGATTGGCTGGTAGTTTGTAGGGCAGCTTGGTGTCGCCATTATAGACCATGCCTGTTACGATCGGGCGATCCGGATCGCCATCCTCGAACTGAACAACCACTTCCTGTCCCATACGCGGCACGCCCACCATGCCCCAGCCCTTGCCGCTCCATGGAACCGTGGTTCGAATCCAGCAGGAGGATTTGTCGTCTCTCTTGCCCTCGCGATCCCAATGGAACTGAACCTTGATCCGGCCATATTCATCGGTCCAGATTTCTTCGCCCTTCTTGCCGACTACGACCGCAGTCTGGATGCCCGGATGAGGCGGGCGAGGCGTGATCTGGGGCGCGCGAAAAGCGACGCTGATAGGCTGAACTTCAAAGGAACATCTGTAGATGTCGATGGTGTTAGAATGATCGAACGTAAGGGTCGGGCCCAGTATCGCATCAATGATTTCCCTGTCATCGATATCGGCGTCGATCTGTAGTTGGTGGCAGGCGGAAAGAACGAGATATTCCGCATTTTCGGCCTTGCGAGGATGCTTTTTGAGCTTGAATTTCCCTCCAGCCATCATCTGTTGCACATTGCACACGCCCATGGCCCGTTGCGCCTGAGCCGCGATGCCTTCAATCTTGACACGGGCATGATGCTCGCCAAGACGAAGTTCTCTGTGGCGTCCCGGATATTGATAGACTTCGTAAGATTTATATGAGTGCTTGCCGCGCGGCAGAGCTTTTACCGTTCTAAGGTCTGATTTCGGTTTCTCGAAATCATAGTCTTGTAGCGTAACCTTGCCGGACTGGATGCTCTCTCCACCGCGCCACTCAAAGATATGGTCATCGGCGCGACGATAGTGTGGTTCACGAAAATAGAACTCTATCTCTGCATTGTCCTCAACTGCTTTATGCGTGCTTGCATCGTCGGCCAGAACGAGGGTCTCTTTCGACTTTTCGTGCGTGATGTAATAATAGATGCCTTCCTCTTCCATAAGGCGCGAGACGAAGGCAAAGTCCGTTTCCTGATATTGAACGCAATAGTCGCGCGGTTTGTAACTCTGCTTGGTTGAATCCTTGAAATCAGAGAAACCGTGCTGATTGAAGATCTCCTTGATGACATCAATCACGGACTTGTCCTGAAAGACACGGCAGTCTGTCGTGCGTGTCAGGAACCATAGCCACGGGCGCACCTCGGCTCGAAAATACCCTCGGCCAGCGTGGGAGCCAAGATATTCCGCGGCGACACAGTGGCCCTGAAAATAGCGGATCTTGTTTTTCGGGGCATCGACTTCAAGGCGCATCCGCTCTCCAACAACCTTTTGCAGGTCCAGATCGATATCTGGAGACATGAACTCGATTGTCGTCTCGGTTATCCGGCTCAGTCCTTCATCGATCTGGGCGCGCATCAAAAAACCCTTCAGGTTATTGGGCAATTCAAGGCGGACCTGACGGCCTTCCAGAATAGATTGACTTGCCATTATTTTACCTTTCACCGTTTGAAAGAAGGGTCATGCGCTTTGCGAATAGTCGACAAGGACGAGTTGGTTCTCGCGCTTCAGGCGATCGATAATGCCGGTGTGAATGGCCCACAGATCGGCAGTGTCTATGCCGCCTGAGGGCAGGGAGGCCATCTCGAACTTGCTTGCAAACCGGACACAATAAACAGGCGTTGGGTAAGGCTCTTCCGCTGATAGCAATGCAGCGAGATGCTGGTCACCCTCGATAAGCCAATAGCCCTCATCAAGCTGCGCTATGAGGATGGAGGCGGCGGTTCCATTTTCGCTGACGGTCTCGTCCGGGGTGGTGTTATCTCCATCAAGCATCATAGCCCCTCCAGAAGTGCTGCCAGCTCGGCATCGAGATCGTCTTCGTCTTCGTCGTCGTCCGAAGACGGCGTGTCATCTGTTTCATCATCGAACTCAGCCAACAGGCTATCCAGATCCACATCACCGTTGCTGTCAGCGTCATCGTCGGTAGGCGCGTCGCTATCGCTATCGTCAGCGGTCAGATCGAGATCTAGTCCGAGATCATCGTCACCAGTGCCTGAGATTTCTGACGTCAAATCTTCATTTTCAGTTTCGGTGTCTTCATCGGATTTCGATAGCGCGGACGAAAAGCTGAGGGTCGTATCACTTGTTGCATTGGCAGGCGTCGTGATTGAAGCCCAAGGGCCTGCGAGCATCGAACCACTCAATGCTTGAAAGGAGCCTTGCCGAACTTCGTTGCGCCCCTTGATGGACAGTAGCGGGATGAAGCCGCGTGTCACGACATCGGCCATTGTACGCGTGTTCAGAAGGCGCTCGGTGCAGGGCAAGGCGATCTGGTCGCCAAACTGATCATTCATGGTGTGGACTGGCATGTCATCCAGAGACATGATCTTGCCCAACTCCATCGATTTGCCCATGCTGCTCACGGTTTTTGCCATCAGGATTGCTGATAGAATGACGGGATTGGCCCAGAGCATGCCTTTCAAACCACTGCGAAGGGTGAATTCTTCAAAATCGAAAGGGTCTACCGGTTCGGTTTTGCGTCCATATGGCAACCGCAATAAAAAGCGCGGCGAGGCAAGGCCGACATAGGCCGCTTCCGGTAGCGCGCGCATGGCGTCCCATGATTTGGCTGTTGCCGGATGGCGATCCTCTTTAGATATTTCAAGAAACTTCGGAGAGATGGCTGAAACAAACGGGGCTTTCATCCATGCGGAAATCTTTGCCATACGGGCAAGAAGCTCCGCGTGGGGTGGGGTTTCCTCCAAACTGTAAAGCCCGAAAATGGCAGACAGGGGGCCCTGTGCCTCATCAAGGCGCGGCTCTTCGGCCAGCATCCGGAAGAGACCACATTCAGACAACTCATCCTGAGCGGACAGATCCGCAGCCCATTCTTCGGCTGAGACATCATAGAGAATAATCTCAAGCGAAGCGTTGGTCTCGACCCGTCTGGCAAGCAAGTCAAGCGAACGCCAGGTTGACTCGACGGCCTGAAAATCCGGATGATGCAAAATGGCTCTCATGACACCTGACAAGGCATTGTCGATGGCCGCAAGATAGCTTTGTTGATCAGGGTCTGGGGCCGCCTTGACATAAGGAGAAACCACTCGATTGATAAGGTCTTCTGCTGGTGTTGCTGTGACTGTAATGCCTTCTTCATCACCGATCAGACGCTGGAAATCGCCGAGTTTCCTGTTGGCAGGCACGGAACTGCCCTTGGCTCTGGTCCGTGGCAAATGTTCGATATCGATTGGTTCGACAGTGAGGTCTCTCAGTTTGGAAAGAGACGAGGCGGTGCCAGCGGCGACGCTTTGGCGGAGGGAAGACAGCTCTTCGAAAATTGACACATTTTCATAGAGTTCATCGGGATGAAGGTCATCAAGACTGTTTAACTTGACTTCGATGCCAGCACCATCCTTGCCCAAAGGCAGAAGCAAGGTAGTCGCAAATCTGGCTATGATGGTGTCTAGATTGTCGACATCAAGTTTGATCGGTTTGCGATTGGCGAGATCATCGCCCGTTGCCAGATCCCCACGGTTGGCGCGCCCTGTAAAATCGCCCAAAAGCGCAATGCGGAATTTGGGCCGCGAAGCGTCAATATCTTGGGGTTGGTCAAGGGAAAGAATGCCAAAGGGCTCCGTGATCGTTAGTTCGTCTTCGCTCTCTTCCTCTTCATCATCATCACGATCTAGTAGGAGTGCTTCCAGCTCGTCAGGCTGATCATCCTCCTCTGCGTCTTGCTCTTCAAACAGCCCATCGAGATGCAACTCACTGTCCTGAGAGACGGCCTCATCCAAGTCGAATGAGGGGGGGCTTTCTGTCGTTGTACCACCATCTGCTTCCAGATCAGAAAAGCCTGCCTCTGTATCGTCGGCGTCAGGTGCGTCTTCGTCAGCAAGCAATAAATCAAGATCCTGATCTTCATCGGAAGTCAGGCCAAGATCTTGCTGTTCTCCGCTCTCGCCTTCGTCGCGCCCTGCCAGAAGACTGTTGAAGGTGATGTCCCTTTCGTCGTCATCTACTTCTGGCTCGGTCTGATGTGACCGCAACGCATCGAACACAGCCTCGGTCGGGTCTTCTTCTTCCATGGATGGGGCGGCCGATGAGGATAGCAGGCTTTCAAACGCCGCGTGTCTCTCGTCTGGCTTTTCCTGAAGGTCGCGGCTAGGGATATCGCGCAGGCTATTAAGGGCGGCCCCAGTTGTATCTTCTTCTGCCGCCATTTCTGTATTGGATGCCGCTTGCCTCAAACTTTCAATGGCTTCTGCATGGTTTTGAGGCGTGGCGGAAGAATCTCCCGCTGACGCGAGAATAGCGGTGAGCGCCTGAGGATCGGCTATCAGCTTGGCAATAAGATCTTCAGCTCCCGTCTTGCCGTCCATATAAGTGGCGAGATGAGAAAGCCGGGTTCTTGCTTCAAGCAGCTTGTTCAGGGGAGATACCTTTTTTGCGATTGCGGCCGGAGAAAAATCCTCCATGCTTTCGAACGAAAGATCGATGTTCAGATTGCCGTCACCAGTCAGGGTGTTTGGCACCGAGAAGGCCGCTCTCGGGCGAAGCGCTTTCATGCGCTCATCGAAATTATCGATATCAATTTCCAGAAATTTTCGATCAGCAACGCTTGGGAGGGAAGCTTCGGATTTTCCGGAAAGATCTGACATGACTCCCATGACAAACGGAAGCTGGACTTTCTTCTCGGCTCCATAGAGCTCTACGTCATATTCGATCTGTACCCGAGGCGCCCTGTTGCGCGCGACGAACTTCTGTCCGCTTTTTGACATTGAACCGTCCCTAACTTGGCTGATGGCGTACCGGTTTGTCTGCCGAGCACGCCCTGTTGCCTTGTTAGTGCAGGGGAGGCCCCTTAAGGTTTGCGCCATAATGAAAAAAATTACGGGGAGATGCCCCAAGCGGGGGCTGCGAAAACCATCAAGTGGCAAATTCCTCAACCGCTGACGTGATCGACTTCAGAATGCCTTTGACATTCTTGGCCTCGGTCTGAATGGTCTTCCGGTCGAGAGCCTTAATCCGCTCCAATAGTGTTTTGTCGTCAACCTTGGCGCCCAAATCCTTCAGCGCGTCCTCGATATAGTCCAGAAAGGTTTCCTGCTTGTCGAGACGCGTTGCCAGAACGCGCACCTGCCCCTTGAGCTTCATGCATTCCGCTCCAATCTTGACCCCTTCTTTGATCGTTGCGGCAGCCTTCATCTTGGCCTGGATTTTACCTGCGGCTTTGGACAGATTGTCTGTTGAATGCCGGGTTTTCGTTACATTGTTGCGGTAGTCCTTCCGAGCTTTCTCGGCCTTGCTGGCAAAGCTGGCCAGCTTTTTGTCAGCCTCTTGTTTCTTTTTGGTCAATTCGCCCTTGTGTTTGGCAAAATCGGTCAGGGCGGAGTCGAGGACCTTCCTCAGTTTCTCCTCGTCGCGCATTTGCTCTTTGAAATCGTCATACAGGACCTTCAGTGCTTTGGCGATCGCGATATAAGCCGAGACATCGGCTCCGGAAGTTGCGACCAGTCTGCCAACACTGGTGGAAATCTTTAGGAGGGACTTTCCCCATTTTACTACGGTCTTGACCCTTGCTTCAGTAAGGTTGGAATCGTTGCGGGCTTCTTTCTTCAGGCGGTCTTGCGCTGCCTTCTTGGCTTCCGCTTCGGCCGAATCCATCAGCGCGCGGATCGCCTTGTTGGTGATTGCCGTTATTATCTGGACCTTCCGGGCGGTATCCTGCGTGACAGGGCGCACCTTCATCAGGCCATCGATTTCTTCAGCTGCGTCGAAGGCAAGCTTCTTGATCTTCGCTTCCTTGCCTTCCAGCACCTCGCGGGCGTCTTCCTCCAGACGCTTGAGCAGGGATTCAGGAGCAGGGGTCTTGCCTTTCGTCGTCACCTCGAACTCGATATCAACGCGGAAGGCAGGTACTTCGATGAACTCGCTCTTGGGCTTATTGCGCACGAGATCGACAATATAAAACTTGTGTTTGGTAGTGGTGGCCATCGGTAAAATCCTTTTATTTCAAGATTCTGAAAACTCAGTCGAATGCGTAGGAGAAGTCGCCATCAGCCAAATCAATGGCAATGCGCTCGATTTGCTCGCCCTCAAGTTGGCGTGTCAGAAACTCTGTCGAGATAGCAGGGAGCATCGTGTTGGTGATGATGGCATCAATCATGCGGCCTCCGCTTTCCAGCTCCTGACAGCGCGAAACAATCGTCTCGATCACAGCGTCGGAATAAGTGAACGGTACCCCATAGGTGTCCTGCACCCGCTTGCGAATGCGTTCCAGTTGAAGGTCGGTGATCTTGCCAATCATCTCGGGGCTAAGCGGGTAGTAGGGAATGGTGACCATGCGTCCCAGAAGGGCTGGTGGGAATACCTTGAGAAGAGGATCGCGCAAGGCCTTGCTCATGCCATCAGGGTCTGGCATCAACTCAGGATCGGCGCAAAGATCCATGATCACTTCGGAACCGACATTGGACGTGAGCAAGATGAGCGTGTTTCTGAAATCGATCATCCGGCCTTCACCATCTTCCATGAAGCCTTTGTCGAAGACCTGAAAGAAGATTTCGTGGACGTCCGGATGGGCCTTTTCGACCTCGTCCAGCAAAATGACAGAGTAAGGCTTGCGACGCACGGCTTCTGTTAGTACGCCACCTTCGCCATAGCCGACATAGCCCGGAGGCGCACCTTTTAGGCTTGAGACAGTGTGGGCTTCCTGAAATTCTGACATGTTGATGGTGATGACATTCTGCTCTCCGCCATAAAGCACGTCGGCCAGTGCCAGCGCTGTTTCGGTTTTACCAACGCCGGAGGTTCCCGCCAGCATGAAGACACCGATCGGTTTGGAGGGATTGTCAAGACCGGCTCTGGAGGCTTTGACACGGGATGTAATCATCTCCATGGCATGGTCCTGACCGATCACCCGTTTGGATAGATGTGTTGCAAGATCAAGAACCGTGCGGATTTCATCCTTCACCATCCGCCCGACTGGAATGCCGGTCCAGTCGGCAACCACGGACCCCACGGCCTGTGCATCAACGATAGGCAGGATGAGGGGAGCCTCTCCCTGCAATTCTGAGAGCGCAGTTTGTTTTTCCAGCAGCAATGCGCGTGTTTCCTCACGCGTTGCAGCATCGTCTACAGAGGGCTCCGTCTCGTCTTGTGCGTCGTCGATGGTGTCGACAGGCCGGCCGGATGTCCTTAATTTTGCCCGCAACGCGAGGATTTCTTCAACGAGCGCTTTTTCAGCGTCCCAACGCTCCGTCAGGGTTTGAAGGCGTTCCGTTTCTTCCTCCAAGATTTTGGTTGTACGCTGTCGCCTTTCGTCAACGGGCAAACCGGCAGCCTCGTCGCGGCCAATGATGTCCAACTCGGTCTGGAGGGCTTCGATGTACCGTTGGCAATTATCAACGGGTGCGGGCACGGCATGAAGACTGATGGCTACACGGGCACAAGCCGTATCGAGCACACTGACGGATTTGTCAGGCAACAGCCTTGCCGGGATATAGCGAGCGGACAATTTAACGGCTGCTTCCAGGGCTTCGTCCAGAATTTGCACCTGATGATGTTTCTCCAACATCGCTGCCGTACAACGCATCATGAGAACGGCGCGCGCCTCATTCGGCTCATCAACCTGCACCACCTGAAAGCGGCGGGTCAAAGCAGGGTCTTTCTCGATATGCTTCTTATATTCCGCCCATGTGGTCGCGCCTATGGTTCGCAAGGTGCCGCGCGCCAGAGCGGGCTTGAGCAAATTGGCTGCATCGCCGGTTCCTGCTGCGCCTCCCGCGCCAACAAGCGAATGTGTTTCATCAACGAACATGATGATCGGTTTGGGGCTGGCCTGAACCTCTTCAATCACGCTTTTGAGGCGATTTTCAAACTCCCCCTTCATGGATGCGCCTGCCTGAAGGAGCCCGACATCCAGAGAAAGGACACGCGCCTCAGCAAGAGGGGCAGGTACATCACCGCGCGCAATGCGCAGGGCAAATCCCTCGACAACCGCCGTTTTGCCGACGCCCGCTTCGCCGGTCAGGATCGGGTTGTTCTGCCTCCGACGCATCAGCACGTCGATAACCTGCCGGATTTCTTCATCCCGCCCGACGATCGGATCGATTTCGCCTTGGCGCGCTTTCTCGGTCAAATCGCTACAGAATTGGGAGAGGGCATTGCCGCCACCAAGTTGGGCTGGGACGGCATTGGATGCCTCGCCGGGATCACCTGATAGTGCAACGCTTTTGTCATTTGCGGATAGCTTCTCTTCGGGAGATCCTGCCAGAAGGTCTTGATAATTTTTGCTGAAGTGATCCGCATCGATTTTGGCGAATTGTGGGGAGATCGTCTCGATGAGACGTTTGAGACTGGATGTCTTCAGAATCCCGAATAGCAGATAGCCGGTGCGCACCTGAGATTCTCCAAACAGTAGGGAAGCATAGACCCACGCGCGCTCGACGGCTTCTTCCAGATGAGGTGAGAGGTCGGAAATCGCCGTCGCACCTCTCGGCAGACTATCCAGATTCCGCACGACATCGGAAGCAAGACGCGATGCATCAAGGTCATAGTGTTTGATCAGGTGATGGAAATCGCTATCTTGCAATTGCAGGATCTGGTGGATCCAGTGAACGAGCTCGACATAGGGGTTGCCGCGCATCTTACAAAAAACCGTGGCGCTTTCGATGGTTTGAAACCCCAATTGGTTTAACTTGCCAAATAGGGCCACTCGGCTGATTTCTGACATGGATTCTTCCCTGTAAAGTCGTGCTCACAGCGCATGATGCGTCGGAGCCGTAATATGTAGATCGTCGGCATCCTCATCATCCCGAGTGCCAATCCAGCTTGTCTGTCCCAGAGCACTGTTCGCGCCAAGAATGGTTGGTGGCACCTCTTCCTTTTTGAGGATGAGATTGACGTCCCACTCCAGAGTGTCTCCTGCATAAGTGCGGACGATGGCGCCAAGGCGCTTGATGCTTCGGCCCCCCGGGAGCAGACGCTCATAGTCTGCAAGAGATAGCGGACCGATCCGAATGCGGAATTTGGCTTCTCGGGACCAGACTTTCTCGCCAAGGTTGGCGCCTTGTCCAAGGGCCACAGCGCCCAGACGTCCGCGATCATGGGGTTCCAGATGAAGCCAGCTACCAACGAAGCTTTCAATGGTTATGGGCGCATTGAAAAACCGCTTCAGGATGGCAACCAGGCCGGATTCGTTGCGAGGACTTGCCGACAGAAGGCCCGAAAAATGCCGACGAGCCAGATCCGGCATGGCGTCACGGCAATTGAAGGCCTCGCCAGCGACGCCCGCGATGGCGTCAAGCTTTTCTCCGAAGGGATCATCGTCAACGCGATCAAAGGACGGAGCCGGTTCGCCTGTTGTCCACGCGCGATAAAACAGGGAGATCATGCGATGGTGGAACATGTCAGCAAAGGCCACAAAGGTCGGGTCATGCTGGTTGCGCAGGCGATCTCTGGCATATTCCGTCAAATGCAGAGGCAAGGCTCCGTTGGGGCCAAACAGACCGAACGCATGTTGCGTTAAACGGGGGGAGCCCGTCTCCGGATTGCTTTTAAAAGCTGCAATGGTCGAACTTGGAAAAGCAAGCTCTGGTTCCTGACCGAAGCGCACCGCATCCTCAGAGGGCCTGCGGGAGCGACCAAGGCGTGGATTGTTGGCATAAACGGTCTCGATCAGACGTAAGGCCTGAAACAGATGATGTGTTTGTGGGGAGTCCTTGAGGCCTTCCAGACGGCTCAGATCAGGACCCGCCTCCCGCTCTTGGCTGGCCATCGTCGGATGTCCCCTCTTTGTTGTGAATGGATGACGGTCTCGGTGAAGCTGTTGAGCGTGACATATTTGGCGAAAAAGGAGTCAAGAACTGCGCCGAGCAGATAGCAGCCCGTGCCTTCAAAGAAGCTGTCGTCAAATCCCAATCGAATCTCCAATCCGCGGACTGCTGTGGAAAGCGGTCCGTCAGCCATGCGGCGGACAATTGGACGGGAGGAAACACTGATCAGTCCCTCCATTTGCTTGGCTATGGTGGCATCGCCCGAGGGCGTGTAAATGCCGAGAAGTTCGCGAAGAGCTGCCGCTCCGGTTCCCCGATCCGCGTCGGATAGAGAAAGATAGTTGAGGCTTAAATGGCTGATCAACTGCCAGGCACGATTTCCCTCGGTCAACCCCTGATGTGGACGGGTTGGTGGCACAATGGCGCGGATTTCCGCGACCGGCCCGCCATCCGGTAATGTGAAGTCGGTGTCGCCTGAGCCAACAGGGGTTAGGAGTGGCAAATCCCTGTTTGTGCAAAGAGCTGTCACTGCCAGTTGCTTGATCTGTCCGGGATATGGCGCCTGAGTGCGATCACACAACGAGACGTAAAGCTCGGACCCGAGATAAGAGGTGCGAATGCCCTTCAAGCGTTGCTTCTCAGACCGCTGGCGCATTCGTCTGCGGACATTGAAGTAGGCCGTATGCGTTTCCCCAAACGGAGTGAAGTCTTCTGCGCTGTAAAAGGGGCGGAATGGAACGTCGTCAGCGCCTTCGCTGGCTATGCCTGTGACACTTTCCAACTGGAAGATTTCAAAGTCCAATGGTGCGGTACGATCCACCTGAATATGATGATCAATTTCAGTGCCGGCTATACGGGTGCGATCGCAGCGTTTGGAAAACAGATTGATCGCTGGAACCGCATGCAAGTCGAAGCTCTCCTTGCTCACTGACTTGAGCTCGGGATTTTCATCTTCCAGCAGAATGTACAAGTCGAGTTCATTGTCGCCGCACCGGTGGACTGCCTTTTGTATGCCTCCCAGGTCAATGAAGAAAAACCGCTCGGGCATGGCGAAATATTCCTGAAGCAGGCGATATCCCTCAAACGACTGACCCGGCGTTGGCAGAAGACTCTCTTCCGCTTCAAAACCGCGGGGGGAGATGTCCTTGCCAAGAAGCTCTGTCCAGTCGGCCCGTCTGTCCGTCGAGCGACCGGCTATTGCAACAGCCCGGCTGAGGATCGCCTCATATAGTCGCCATGGCTCGGCACCGGAGCCGGAAAGAAACAGGGTCAGTTTTTCAAGCGGAAGCGTGTTGATCGGAAGCCCTCCGGCATGTCTGAGGCGTATACGCACCGCAGATTTTGCCTGATTGCCTTTTCCCAGCCCTGCCGCGACGAGTTCGCCTCGCCCCATCACAAACTCAGCCTCGGAAATCTCCAAAGGCCACAAGGTCGTGTCCTGAGCGGTACTGAACTGGCAAGCGGTTTGCTCTCCGTCAACAATTCTTCCGCGCAGGATTGTGCCGCGCTTGACCGTATATCCTTCTTCAAGGCCACCTTGCGAAATATCCGGTTTGAGGCGAGCAATCATCATCGAAGGAGTCGGCGCGAGGACATGCGGATATACGATTTCCAACAGATTTTGCGTGAAAACCGGATATTGCAAATCCAGTTCCAACTGAACGCGTGCAGAAAGAAAGGCAAAACCCTCAAGCAGGCGTTCCACATAAGGATCAAACACTTCTGTTTGCTTCATGCCCAGCCGTGCAGCAATCTTCGGGTAGGCTTCGGCAAACTCTCCACCCATCTCACGGATATAGTCGAGTTCGCTCTCATAGTGTTTGAGCAGTCGGGTATCCATGTTGCTACACCTGTTTGATTGTCAAATCGCCGTTGGTCACATCCAGAGCGGTGCGTAAATAAAGATCAACCGGAACCGGTTTGGCCCACAGTTCCCCTCGGATGTCGAAGGCAATGACGGCATCGCTATCGGTTTTTTTTCGAAAAGGGGTAACCTCGATGGTTTCCCGCAGAATTCTGGGCTCGAAAACTTCAATTGCCTTGCGGATCGTTTGCTGGATCGAGGCAATTCGTCCCTGTGTGTTCCCCGTCCCGGAGAGATTTGAAATGCCGAAATTCACAACCGATGCGGCAGTATTGGGGAATAGATCGAGATCATGCATCGCCTCGATATTCGAACAGTTGAGAAGCCAGGTGAGATCTCTGTGAATGATTTTTCTCAACCTGTTTATGTCGATAAATTGTTCCGCTTCGCTGTCGATGTCTCGCCCGGGCGCTTCATCGGTCAAACGGTCGAGCAGGGAAGGCTGCAATCGTTCTGCTAGCAGAAGATCAGCCATGGTCACCTCCTGATCGTTCAGGTGGACTTGTTCGGTCCGCTGTTTCGTCAAGCACAAGCTCACGAACATCCATCAAGGCAAAGTCTGATTGATCGGTGGCAAAGAGGCGTTGCCCGAGCCCGGATGCTGTCAGGTTGCCATTGCCTTCCTGCCATGAAGTCGATGCCGAGAGCAGAAGCTGATTGTCTTTGGACCCTGTCGTTCCGACATAACGGGTCGGGATCAGACCAACAGCATCTCCTCCGTTTGACCATGTAATGGTCGCAGGCATCCAGACACGATCTCGCAGATCGCTTGGTGCCTCTATATGCACCTGTCTCATCACTGAAAAGGGCGCCCAGAAATAACGGCCGTTGACAATGACTTCCAGTATCGGCCCCAATCGAGGATCCGCATCGGCAATCCACCCGAAGGGTTGGCCGTCCAGCTGCCCTCCAATGGCGGGCGCCACTTCGAAGGCATGTGCACGCAAGTCTGCGGCGGCGGCCATGTTTCCGGATGCTTCATATTTGAGAGCCTCGATCATGGACGCGATCCAGTCCTCCGGCTCGCCAAAGATCAGTGGTTGTTTCGTCCCTTGAAAAACCTCGTTCCGATATAGTTCGCAAATGATCGCGGTCCGGTACATTTGCGCCATGGCATTGGCTTGAGGATCGAGAGTGGCACAGGTTTTCAACTGTTGAACCGCACGTTGCCATGCTCCCATGATGCAAAGCAGCTGGAACAGGAAGATGCGTAAGCTGGCATCTTGAGGTGTCTTGCGGATGTCATCCTGCAAAGCGCTCAAAGCTCCTTCCAGATCGCCTTCCTTGAACCTTTGCTCTGCTATCATGACGTTGCCACCTTTGGTTCGGGGTAGCCCGGCGCCATAGCGCCGGGACATTCATTTCTGACTGGCGAATTAGATCCCGGCTGCGTATTTGTTTGTGTTGAGAACGCGGCTCCAGACGGCTTCGGCACCGCCGGAGACAGTCGGCTTTTTCACCTTGCCGTCTTTGCCTTGCTGGAAATATTCGATCTTGATGGCGCCATATTCGAAGGTGAGATCCTCTTCGAGAATGTCGTCGCCATCCGAGCCGTTCCACCCCATGTCTGTGACATAGACCATCATGAAACTGATTTTGAGGACCGTGGCTCCAGACGATTTTTCCGAACCGCCCGAGCGGCGCAATTCCAGGATGGCTTCGTCATAGTGGGTGCCCCGGCACATCTGCTGGAACAGGGCGCAGGATGCTGTATCGGTCCGTTTCTTGATTGTGAAGGGCTTGAAGGTTGCTTTGCCCGACCCGCCACCGCCGGTAGCCGATCCGATATTGGCTGTGTTTTCAGCGCCGAAGCCGAATTCGGTCAACTCGAATGCGTCATGTTTGCCCATGAATGAGTCGAGCGTTTCACCATGTGGTTTGTCTTTGTCTTTGAAGTAAAGGAAGGCGTCATAGGCCATGATATGTTCCTCTTGATGAAGTGCGAATTTTCATGATGTGTTGGAACCGGAGCGTTCGTATCGCTCCGGTAATGCTTACTGTCCCCTTTGAGACGGCAGCTTTGAAACCAGCCGGAGTGAGACCGACAGGCCTTCCAGCTGATAGTGCGGTCTCAGGAAGAACTTGGAGCTGTAATAGCCAGGGTTGCCCTCAACTTCCTCAACCACGACTTCGGCTGCTGCCAGAGGATGTCGCGCTTTTTCGTCTTCGTGAGACGTCTCTGCATTGAAGTCGACATATTTGTTGATCCAATCCTGCAACCATTCCTGCATGTCGTTGCGTTCTCGGAAGGACCCCACCTTGTCGCGCACGATGCATTTCAGATAATGGGCAAAGCGACATGTGGCGAAGAGATAGGGCAGGCGCGCCGCAAGATTGGCGTTTGCCGTGGCATCGGGATCGTCATATTCTGCCGGCTTTTGAAGGCTCTGTGCCCCGATAAAGGCTGCCAGATCGGTGTTCTTGCGATGGATGAGCGGCATCATGCCATTCTTGGCAAGTTCCGCTTCCCGACGATCCGAGATGGCGATCTCGGTTGGACATTTCATGTCAACGCCACCGTCGTCTGTCGGGAAGGTGTGCGTTGGCAGCTCATCAACAGTGCCGCCGGACTCGACGCCGCGAATACGTGTACACCAGCCATATTCCTTGAAGGAGCGGGTTACGTTGCGCGCCATGCCATAGGCGGCATTGACCCAACAATATTTGTCGGAACTGGCCCCTTCTGTGTCTTCCTCAAACGAAAATTCATCAACCGGGTCTGTCTTCTCGCCATAAGGATGGCGCCCGAGGAAGCGGGGCATAGCAAGGCCCAGATAGCGGCTGTCTTCGCTTTCTCTCAGAGACCGCCATGCGGCATATTCAGGGGTCTGGAAAATCTTGGTCAGATCGCGCGGGTTCGCCAATTCGGACCAGGAATCCATCTGGAACAGGGAGGGCTCGGCCGCTGTCAAGAAGGGAGCGTGCGCAGCCGCTGCAACCTTTGATATCTCGCCAAGAAGCTCGACATCGGGAGGGCTGTGATCGAAATAATAGTCGCCGACAAGACAGCCGTAAGGCTCACCGCCAAATTGACCATATTCCTCTTCGTAGAGCTTTTTGAAGATGGGAGACTGATCCCAAGCCGTGCCTTTGAATTTGCGCAAGGTCTTGGAGAGGTCCTTTTTAGAGATGTTGAGGACGCGGATCTTCAGCATCTCGTCGGTTTCAGTGTTGTTGACCAGGAAATGCAGGCCGCGCCAGGCGCTCTCCAGCTTCTGGAAATCCTGATGATGCAAAATGAGATTGACCTGCTCGGTGAGCTTTTTGTCGATCTCGGCGATGATACCTTCGATAGAGCGCAAGGCGTCGTCAGAGACCAGTGCTTCATTCTGCAATACCTGCTCGGCAAGAGTGCGCACCGCTTCTTCCACGGCCGTCTTGGCCTGATCAGATTTGGGACGGAATTCTTTCTGCAAAAGAGAAGCGAATTCTGAAGAGCCGAAGGCGCTTTGCGTATCAACTGAGGCCCCGGCGGTCTGGTTCATTGTTTCACTCATCACTCATTCCTCGCTCTGTGCGCTGTCGCTGCTAGAAGCCGGGGTCGAAGCCAATGCCCGCAAAAGGCTGGGGTCCTGAATAATCTGTGCCATCAGATTTTCAGCGCCTGTCTTGCCATCCATGTAGGTGGTCAGGTTGGAAAGCTGGGTTCGTGCATCGAGCAGTTTCTTCAAGGGCTCAACTTTCTGTGCTATTGCAGCAGGTGAAAAATCGTCCAAGCTCTCGAAGGTGATATCGACTGCCAGATTGCCTTCACCGGTCAGTGTGTTGGGAACAGTGAAGGCGGCTCTGGGCTTCATCGACTTCATGCGCTCGTCGAAATTGTCGACGTCAATCTCAAGGAATTTGCGATCAGCGACTGCTGGCAGTGGCTCTTCGGATTTGCCCGAAAGATCGGACATGACACCCATCACGAAAGGCAATTGAACGGACTTTTCTGCTCCATAGAGCTCCACGTCATATTCAATCTGTACGCGTGGGGCGCGATTGCGCGCTATAAATTTCTGGCTGCTGTCGGCCATATCAAGGCTCCCCTGTCTAACTGGCTATGTGTGGTCCCTGACGCACGAAAAGGTTCATGCGAAACGTGATTTATTCGTCATTTTCTTCAATGCCGCCGATCAGCGAGACATTCTCCACGCCTTGAGGAGCCATGTCTTGCATGATGGTAAAGAAGTCCGCAGAGATGAGACGGCGGGCACGCGAAAGTAGAAGCGGCACGGGACTGGACGGTTCATGGCGGGCGTAATAGTCAATGATCCGGTCTATCGCCCGTCTGACATCTTCAGGGGAGTGGATTGCTCCTGAAGCCGCAGTTGAAGCCGCAGATGCGGCAGACGCCGGGGCGTCTGAGGAGATTTCGTGTCCATTCAGATCGCCTTCATCGCCCATTTCTGCATTGTTTGGGGAAAGGACTGTACCGGTATAGGCCTCGATCTGCTTTTTCATCAAGCTGAGGATCTCTTTTAGAGGATCGAGGTCTGGGCCCAGCGTGCCGATCTGTTCATCAAATTCCGAAGAGATCGCCGTCACATGCTCAAGGCATGCGGTAACTGCGGCAACGAGTGCTTCGATATGGGAGGCATCGGTATCCTGAAAGGCTGCGGAAATGGTCTGCGGTGTCGGTACACTATCCATATCCGACGGAGCGGATATTTCACCTTGCGCTATTTGAAGATCCCTTAGGCTGAAAAGGCCGAAGGTGCGGCTTTCCGCGAGTGGCACCATGCGTAGGGAGGCCAAGAGGCTTTCTCGATCTGTCAGCCCCATCACAGCATTGACGCGCATGGTTGGGTCGTTGTCATCCTCCTCATCGAGTTGCGGATGGACACTGTCCCAATAGTCGCTAAGACTTCTGCGGATATACTCCAGAACCGGTTCGAAGGAGAGAAGGCCGCCGGTGCGCAATGACGCATTGGCCAGCATCACGGCAACACGTATATCCCTTGTTCTTGCAAGGAGTTCTTTCGCAGCCTTCTCGACCTCGGAAAAATCAGGGTCTTCTGCAGGAATGAACGCGTCCCCCACGACCCGCTCCTCGCCCGGTTCGTTGGCCAGTGTCAGAGCTATATAGTCTGGGTTATATTCAAGGTCCATCCCGCTCGGAGCATCGTCTCCGAAACTGCGCAGCAATTCATCCAGATCGAGCATGTGGGCTCCTTACGATTGATGGCTCTGCTATCCGGGAGCCAGGTTGCGAGGAATTAGCGCAGCAGCTTTTCTGCGGCATTGACGAAATTCTGTCGTTCGGCATCATCATCGATATGCTCGGAAAGCTGTCTGATCAGTTCTTGCGAAGAGCCAGCCGTTTGAGCTGATTTTTTAACGACTACGCGCGCGATCGGTCCAAGCTCGGTTGTCATGAGACTTGTCAGTGTCTGCAAATATTCGCTCGAGAATGCGTCTGTTGCCGCTGTTTGGTTATGTGTGTCTGCCAATGCCTTGCGCATGATGTGGCGCAGATCGTCACGTTCCTTTTCATCGTCGAACTCCCGTAACACTGTCGCGATCATCTCTTCGGTGCTGGTGGCATTCGCCGCTGCCCGGCGGGCAATCACTTTGCCGATTGGTCCGATGTTGGAGGTGAGGTGATGCTCGACCTTGCGCATGCTTTGTTCGCTCATCCGGTCGAGCAGGGTATCAGGTGAAGCGCCGGCCTTGCGCTTGGTCGGGTGAGGCGGCGGTGCTATGTCTATAAGGCCTGTGCGGTCTGCTGTGGGCATGATGCGGGACAGCGCTTCGCGCATTTGCACCGCGCCTTCAAAGCGTTCCTCGGGATCAACGCTCATGGCCTTGAGCACGACGGCGTCAAGCTCCGGGCTGATCGAGGGAATATGGGTGCTCGGTGGTGTGATCTGTCCGTTGCGCATTGCTGCGAACAAGGCTTCTGCGCCACCTCCCTTGTAGGGCTTGCGACCTGTCAGCAATTCATACAGCAGAATGCCGCAGGCGTAGATATCAGCCCGTGCATCGACTTCGCTTCCGGTGAGCTGTTCAGGCGCCATGTATGCTGGTGTGCCGACCATGCCTGCTCCGGTGGCCTCCATGGCAGTGAGCCGGGCAATTCCGAAATCGGTCAGTTTGACGACGCCATCATCAGCCAGCATCACATTGGCTGGCTTAAGGTCGCGATGCACGATACCGGCCGCATGGATGCAGGCAAGGCCGGAGAGAATTTGCGATATGATCGCGTGGATCTCTTCGAGCGGCAGCGCCTCGGGCGCATCACGTCTATCCTCCAGCGTGATAGAACGAACGCGCTCCATCACGAGATAGGGCACACCATCTTCTTGCAGATAGTCGAAAATTGTCACCAGATTGGGGTGCAAAACGCGGCCGCCAGCCCGTGCTTCGCGGGCAAAGCGCTCCAGCCAATCCTGACCACCAGATTCGTTGATCAGGTGTTTATGGATCGTTTTGATGGCAACCGGCCGACCAATGTCAGGATCCTGACCGGCATAGACCATGCCCATCGCGCCCTCTCCAAGAATACCCTCTATGCGATATTTGCCGATGAACCGACGTGCGCCGGCCCCTGGTGCGATGATAGTGGAATCAGTCATCGATCATGCTCATGGCTCGTTCGAGACTGCGTCTCACACGATTGAATGAAAGGGAAAGGGAACTGATTTCGTCATTGCCCGGCTTTTTATATTCCGGCACTGAGAAGTCGCCCATGCTCACTTTTTCCGCCGCTGATGACATCAGACGGACAGGACGCAGCACAATGCGGCCGAGCATGAAGTTGGTGATGGCGAAGACCAGAATGAACACGACAGTGAAGCCCGCGATCAGAATGATGCCGGTTTCTCTTGCGCGTTTGTCTGCAATGGCCATGGGGGCCGTGATGATCTGCGCGCCGACGGTCTCTCCAAGTTTCCAGCCAAATCCGTGATCCGGTCCATATAGATCGATCATTGCAGGGGGGGCCGCATCCGGGGTCGAATGGCAGGCAAGACACCCCTTTTGCTTGATGGTCAGAGGGAAGGCTATGGTCAGGAACTTGTTGCCTTCCTTCTCGACGATTGTCGAAATCTGTTCAAGATCAGGATCGTCTCTCAACTGATTGATGAGCGACTTTTCCAATTCATTTGGCAGATCAGCCAAATTGGTCGGATCAAGCGCGGCTTCCTTGTAGTCAAACTCGGGAAACTGCTTTTGCAGGGTTGCAAACACGGTTTGTGCCGAGAAGGCGGCAACCGTTTCTGGCAGAAAGAGAACGTCGTTATTGTCAGACAGGAGCGGATCGATATTGTTGACCGTATAAGACCGGACCGCCAGCGCGTTGGCTCGCACCAGATTAGCCGACCTTTTGACTTCTTCAACGGCTGATTTCTGCACAATCGAATAGGAAATCGCGGCAGCTGCCAGCAGGCCGATAAGGCAAGCCAGGAACAGGGCGATGTTATATTTGAGGCGCAAGCCCATGGGTCGTTATCCTCTATTTCTCTTCCGAGTAGCTAGTGATGAGTTGCGATAAATGGTGCTGTTGCACCTATGAACTCAGGTCCAGCAACTGCCTTCGTGTGAGTATTCCGGTCTGTTTCTCGGAGCGGCTTTTTTGAAAAGCCTCGATTGCCTCTCTGGTTTGAGGGCCGAAGATGCCGTCGACCAATCCCTTGTAGAGTTGCTGGTTTCGCAGCGCGCGCTGAACCGTCCGTTTGGCAGCGCGCGACAGGGTTTGTTCCAGAAGCTCCAGTTCTTCCAGAGATTCCTCTGCAGAGGCCGCAGGCGCAGCCGGCTTGTTTGTGAGGGCACTGTCTGATGTCTGGAATTGTGATGCCGGGTCTGAAGGAGCTATCAGAGCACTATCCTGCTTTGGACCACCGGTGTCCTGTGCGTCCGAGCTGTCTGGGGCGTCTATTGCCTCAGACACCGGAACTGGCAAGGCCACCGGTTCCGGTTCGGCTTTCGGGGGGAGGCGAAGAAAGATCCGGTTGCGTGGCAAGTCCGAGATGGAGATGCCGTCCTTTACAAGCATGTCGCTCAGCAGGGTTCCGATCTCGACCTCGCTTTTTTCAGAGCTTTTTTCCATGGCCGCCAGAACGGGGGCAAAGGTCTCTGGCGTTGAAATCAGGACCGGACTTGCCCCCAGCACCGCTTCGGGGGCATTGGTCACGTTGCTCAGGCCGTCAAGCAAGCGGTCTTGTGGCACAATCGTAATGACAACTGCTCCGCCCTGTTCGGCTTGCACGGCAGAACGGGAAAAGGCTTGTATGGGGATGGCTTGGGTGAAGAGGTCTGTCGGCCGTTTAAGCGTGGCTCCTTTGGGAAGAATGAAAGGCCGTCCCTCGAAATTGACCGCTGGCACATCAAGATAGATGAAGGTGGCTCGTGCGCTGGAAGCTTCCCGCGCAAAACGCATCAAAATCGATCGCAGCTGGGCGTTGTTCGGGTCGTGGGCCCTTAGTGTTTCCGCCCCCATCAACTGCAACTGGGTTTGCATATCATCTGCGCGTTGCGCCCCGCCGCCGACAGAAACAACCAACGCGACGACACGGTCAGTTTGGGCTGCTGCCGGCATAGCCCAGATGGCCATTGCCAAAATCATCGGAACGATGCGCGCTTTCATGGAAACTCCCCTTGAGCCATTGTGCTGTCAGTCTATGAGTGCTGAAAGAAACTGATCTGGTTCACGGCAAGGGTAAAAAAGACCAAACACGCCCAAAAGGCGTGCCAGCAACGCATGTCGAAATGCCTGAAACAGGGAGAAGCAAAAGGAGAAGGAGCCCAAGACGGGAACGGCTAATAGGTGGGTGACTACTTGCAGGAAACCGTGTCTTTTGCCTCGCTATGCAGCACAGCACAGGCATCGATCATCGGATCTCCGTTGCGCTGTCTGACCGAAGCATGCAGGGCATGGGCGAGGGTCTCGGTGGGAAGGTCCGGGTGCAAGGCCAGCAGAAGCGCCAAAATACCCGATACGTGAGCCGCAGCAACCGATGAACCGGAAACATAGCGATAGTCGTTATGCGGTGCTGTGCTGATCACATCAACAGACGGCGCCGGTATGCTGGCTTTTGTCGGGCCACCTGCGGCGATAACGCCTGAAACTGAAGCAGGAAAGGTTGCCACACCATCTTCCCCCCATGCCGCAACCACCACGATATTTTTCTCTATTGCTGACTGGATAAGCTCTTCCAGAAGCGGGTCTGGAGGCCCTCCCAAACTCAGGTTGATGACGTCAAAGTCATTCAACAGAGCAAAATTGAGCGCTCTGGCGAGAGAAAAGCTGTTGCATTCTCCCTGCTCGTTCGGGGCTTGCCAGCACGCGCGTAAACTCGTCAATTCAGCCGTTGGTGCAACGCCGACAATACCGGTCGCGTTGGCAACGTCGGCAGCAATAATGCCTGCTATTGCCGTGCCATGGTCTTCTGCAACGATCGTTTGTCCAACCCCGACAAAGTCTTTGGCTGGTGTCAGACGGCCCAGAAGATCGGGATGGCTTGCGTCGATCGCAGAATCCACCACAGCAACGCGAACGCCAGATCCTGTTGAATAGCGCTGCGCTGCGACGGCATTGATTTGTGTCAGCGCCGTCTGGATAGGGAAGAGCGGGTCTGAATAGCGGCTTTCGAGCGTCTTGAAATCCTGCATTCTCTGAACGGTTCGGATTTGCTTGTCCGCTTGCATCCGGGCAATCAGGCTATCCATATCTGCTTGCTGATTTGCCTCCACTACGAAGCAATGGACTGCGATGGACTTGAGAGGCCACTCGGCAGTCAGTGTTACGCCGAACCGGGCCGCGATCTCACTGGCTGTCTGGTCGAGCTTCGTCTTGTTAGCCAGAGGCACCGTCAGGATCAAATGGGTTTTGGTTGCAATTGCGTTGGCCGGTTTCAGCAAGAATGGCTGAGACTGGGCAAAGGCGGGATATGTCAGGCCAAGGATGAATAGAAAAATGGCGGAGAGAGCGAGCCGTCTCATTGTCAGTCCGCCGGAGAAGCAAAGATGATTTCGGGTGCGCTCATCAGGGCTTTCGAAAGCGCGGCAAGATCTTCGCCCTGTTTGGGCTTGGTTGTATAAACGCCGGTCTCGGTTGGACCGCTCTGAATCTCAAGCCCATATCTGGACAGGATCGATGGCAAAGAGTCTGTATCGACGTCTGGGCCAATCTGAAACTTAATCGTTGCTTGCGAATTGGTATCGGTGCTTGTCAGTGTCTGGAAAGTGTTATTGCTTGTCGTTGGAACGAAGACCGCAATTGCCAGAAGGCATGCAACCGCCCCAGCGCCACCAATAAGGAATCCCGTCTTAAATTTACCAAGCCAGCTCCAAAGATTGAATGCCGGTTTGCTGCGAGGCTTTTCAGCTTCGATTTGAGCGCGCAACATTTCCCAACTGCGCGAGACGGGTGCTTCAAAAGGGTCGGCGGTGGCGACATGCTTGGCGAGCTGCTGTTGGCGGGCAACTTCGAGCGCAAAGTCATGGTTGTTAACCATGCGGCTTTTGACAGCATTATGCTGCTCGGAGGACAAGGTTCCGTTCACATACCATGGAATAAGGTCCCACAGATCATCATGATTGTCGTCCGACGAAGAATTCCTGGTCTTAAGCAACTTCGTTCTCCGAATAATTTGGCGCATCTTCAGACAAAAAACCTCTAAGACGTTTTCTTGCCGTCATCATGCGCGTTTTCACTGTTCCCACCGGACAGTCCAGAATTTCCGCAATCTCCGTATAAAGATAGCCGTTGTAATAGGTCAATTCAACAACAGCACGGAGTTCAGGCGTCAACTGCTGCAGAGCGCTGGTCAGGTCCTTCCTGTTCATGACCGTCTCAGCGACATTCTGGCCGTCATCTATGAGCGTTTCCTCTAGCAGAACATGGCCTTTATGCCGACTGAGCTTCTGCCTTTGCTTGAGTGATAGTCGATAGGCAATGCCGAATATCCAGGAGGACGCCTTAGATCGTCCTTCGAACCGGCTTCCTGTGCGCCATACGACCATCAAGGTTTCATTGGCCACTTCTTCTGCGGCCTCAGTACTATCCGTGATGCGCCGTGCGAAATGCATCAGTTTCGGAAAGTATTTTCCATGCAATTGTTCAAAGGCTTTTATGTCGCCAGTTGCAACGGCAGCCAAGAGTGCTTCATCAGTTTGTGGTGCCGCTCCCCTGGGGAGGGACTTTGTTGATTTGGGTCTATGCATACTGAACGTTCACTTTGCTGTCTTCAGTGATAAGTGTCTCCCAGTCTTCGAAAGGTTCATCTCTTTGCGAAAAATGGATGCAAAACACGGAATGTGAATTTGAAGAGCTCGTCGGGGCTTAGGACCGGCGATGCATTTGGGCAAAGTGAAGGTTCTTGGTGTTTGCTCGCTTCACTGTTTCAGTCGCATTTTTATTATTGATTTTATGTTTGTTCATTGTCGTTCCCCTGATTGTCTCAATGTGACTATTTTTGAGAACGCTATGCTTGAGAGCTAGACGAAGAGTCCCGTTTGTTGCCCAAATATTTATCGCTACGCCAAATATCCCTGCTCATGCAAAGAGAGCTGATGTGATCAGCCCTTAAAGCCGCAAACTTATCAAACATACCGTTGCTACTTGTTTTTTGAGTTGCCATTTTCTGGCGAGAAATCTCAAAATATTAGTATTGATACTGCTTGGAATGGTATTGAAGAATAACAGTTGCGAGGTTCTTTGGGAGCCACCAGGAATTTACAGCGCGTGCAAATATCATTGCCGTTTGTGCAAAGCAGGGCTGTTTTTGGTGTTCTTGGAAAGTGAACGGTGGCGCTTGCTTTGTTCTTAAACCGGAGTGATTTGGCGGGGAATTACTAAAAGAAGAGAATGAGATAGCTCTTTTAGCCGGTGTGATGGGTGGAAATAGAGGGCCGGTAGCAATCCAGCCAGTGTCTCCTGTTCACATGCTTTTTACCAAAGCCTTATGCGAAGCGTCTTGAGAATGGATTTCACTTGATTGTATGTGAAGGTACCTACAAAATTGACGTGTAAGTTTCAATGTCTCACGCAATTAGTGAATTTAAGATATTTTGGATTTGTTGATCGGCTGTCAGCATTATTGATATTCAGGAGTAACTGCAATGGAAACAAGCGAAGCCCAGTTACACGAACAATTGCAGGGCAAGAAACCTGTTCCCAGTTTGAAATTCTCCACTGAGCCTTTTCAGAAAAAGGAGCAATTTGATGCCTGGTGTGATTTCACGACAACAATGAGTGATCTGAAATCTGTCGCTCCTGTGACGGAAGGATTTAGAGGGCGCGTCAGCTCTTATCATCTTGATCGGTTGTTATTGACCAACTTTGAACTTTCTCCGATGAGTTTCACCTTCACAAAAGAGATTGTACGCAAATCCAACTTTGATCACTGGTGTTTGAGCATCGCGACGAAGGGGTCAGCTCTTTCCCAAAGCGATACAGGCAGTTTCAGAGCAACTCCCGGAAAGTTGGTTCTTCACTCTTACGCAAAGCCGTTTGTTGGTGCGATGGATGACATCAGCTATGCCGGACTGTTTTTCAGTCGAGATGATTTTTGGGATATTGCGGATGCCCTTGATCAAAACGAGCATCAAGAGGTTAGCGGGCCTATGTCTAGTATCGTCGGTGACTTTATTCTTTCCTTGAATAACCGGATAGACAGTTTGACCCGCACTGAATCTATTGCTGTCAGTGAGGCTTTTGGTCATCTCGTAAGAGCGATGGTGCATCAAACACCAGATGCATTAGAAGAAGCAAAAGCACCAATCGCGGCTGCGCAATTTGATCGCGCCCGCCGCTTTATCGCCAATAATCTGAAATCACCAAACCTCTCGCCAGAAATGATCTGTGCCGGTTTGGGAATCTCCCGACGTCAGCTTTACTATCTTTTTGGAAGACATGGTGGAGTGGTCAATTTCATAAGAAACCGACGTCTGGCCGCCTGTTACAATGCGCTCACAAGAGGCGACGAAAAGAAACTTGTCAGCTCTGTTGCTTATGAATTTGGTTTCACAAACAGCTCAACTTTTTGTCGGCAGTTTCAATCGCGTTACGGATTTAGCCCAACGGAGGCGCGCTCCGCATGGTTGAGCCGCCAGAAACTTCCTGGCGAAGAAAACGGTACTCTGAGTGACTGGCTTGGATGGCTGAGTGACGCGTAACTGCTGAATCCTCCTTTGTCAAATCAACCCAATCTGTCCCATAGGCGCTGAGACGGAACACACGGTCGTGTATCCACCGTCATAGCCCATTTCGGAGATTTCTCTCATGAGACGCCGCCCTGACAAATCTGGATACTGGGTAACGCGCTCACGCAAGTAGTTGTGATAGCCATCAAGCTTGCTGCCACGAGGCAACCGGGGGCCATAAACTGGCGCCTCCAATCCCAGATCCAAGTATTTGCGTACGGTTTTGCGGTCACAGCCAACCTGGCGAGCAATGGCACTCACGCTCAGGCCTTGGCGCTTTAAATCCTGTATCAAAACAATTTCCCTCAATCGGATCATTCCTTATCCCCCACCGCAATGAGGGTATTCCGGATGAAAAATGCGCGATTGCCAACTGTGAGGGGCATGCCCCTCACAGTTGGCAGCGATGCGCCAAACTGGGGAATTTTAAGTTGCCCGTTTTGGGGAGATTAAACCTGCCACTAATACGAGGCAACAAGCTTCTCTTTTTCCGCGGCTGTGCAGCGTATTGTAATCACCTTGGTAAGGTGATTTTCAGGTGCGCTGTCGGTGAGGTTCGAAGGGGAGGCAGACCTCTCATCGCAAGGCTCCGTGTTGTCATCCACGGGTGTCCTTGCTTCCTGATTTTGGCTCATAATTCCCTCGCACGGATTTTTGTGGTTGAGGGATATGCTGGATAGGTCTTAAGCGATGAAGGGCGGCTGAGTTTAAGGTGAGATATAATCTGCACGGATCCTGTTGGAATCGTGTTTGATCTCGCTTTCTGGCGTGGGTGTCTGCTCCAATTGGTCAGGTGATGTTGGGGGAGTGTCCAACTGGCAGATATCTTTTGGCGTATGGATTATGACCATCTTGGTTGCGATGGCCCCGATGGGAGGAATTCATAAAACTTCTCCTGAATAAACGATGTTACGGAGAGGCCAAAATCTGTTCGACTGAATTTAAAAAAACAGGTGCCGAAGATTTGTCGGTCTCTCTTCAGGGAAGTGATTTCCTTTTTAAGAAAATAAAAATTGAATTCAAAAAAAATTTAAGAAGCTACTTTACGGATTGTTGGCCGATAAAATTTGATGCGCTGGACCGAGGCTGATTTGATATAGCCTCGATCAATTCTTGTTTATCATTGCACCCAATTTGGGTGGTGGGGGTTATGGATTTCTTGCTCGCCATTCTTTCCAAACCAAATTCCAGAGTTGGCTTTTGGTTATGCCATGTACCGCGCTGTAGATTCTGAATTCCCGTAAGGTTTCTTCCGAAACAGCTATATTGAGCTGTCTCTTCGCGCCCCTTGGGCGCTTGGCCAGATTGTTTGTCGTTGCAACCTCAAGGTCTTTGTCGGGGCTGCCTTTACGGTTTGGATTGTCGATACTGGGCTTTTTGAGCTTCATCACAGTTCTCCTGCTTGTTCCTGATTGGCGTCACAAAGCTCTTTCATTAGCGATTGGAAGAATACACGGGCGCGATTATTGAGCTCTCCGAGCCATGTTTCCGTTACAGCCCGGCCACTATCGCTTGCCCGACGGTAGGTCACCATGTCGCGCAGTTCACCTGATGCCACGCGATAACCAGTCTGTTCGAGATAGTTTCTGGCTTCTGAGTTTTCCAGCTCACTGGTGCCGACGCGGTTCAGGCCGAAGACGATAATTCGGCGCGATATGCCATTTTTCTCGAGCTCATTGGCCAGTTGAATAGTCGGGATAAGGTCGTCGCGCGATGTGCCAGTTGGGATGATGACAACATCCGCAGCCTGAGCAACGCGTAGCGTGTCGCGGGATGCATTGGGGGCACCATCGACGATAACGATGTTATAGTTGCCTGCATCCGCCAACACCTGTTCGGGGCTGGCGTATGGTCTGGCAACGATATCTGGCTTACTGGCATTTTGCTCGCGCCATTGAGACCATCTAAAGGCGGTTGCTTGCGATGGATCCAGATCGGCAAGCAGCCCTTTCCAGCTGCAACCATCCATCAATGCAAATTCGACCGCGATCATGCGGGCAATCGTGCTTTTGCCGACCCCTCCCTTCTGGGAAACAACAGAGATTATATAGGGCATCGGCTATTCCTTCCATTTTTCGTTGAGAATGAGAAATGGAATGGAAATGGACTCGGTTTTTTCAGGATTAAAACGCAAAAGCGAATTTTATTTAAATTTTTTTGAATGGCCCTGGGGGGCAAACTGATAATTCTGGTCCATCTGGTCTGGAATTGTGGCTGGGCCAGCTATTTGTCTGCATAGAAATATAGAAATATAGAAATATAGAAATATAGAATAGTAGGTTTATAGAAAGCTTGTGCCCAGAGACTTCACATATGTAGCCCCTATCGATGTGGTTGCTTCCTCCGGCATCGTAGAATGATGGGATTGCTGTGAAGGGCGGGGAGCGGTCGTTCGCCGTAAATGTGCGATTTCTGATGCTGCAGGCTCAAGTGGCCATTCGACAATTCATTTTAGCTGCCCTCTGCAATCGTATCAGCGTTTAAGATCAAAGGGCGTTTTAGGATTCAGTTAACCAACCCACTTAGCCGGGCCAAGTGTTTTAGCAGAGTATTCTGAAACTCCTGATTTCTCACCTTGGCGTCCGGGGCTCGTGGTTTCATGTGATGCCAATATTGTCCCGACTGCAGTGTAATGGCGTCATTGGACGTTGCTAGCCAACATTGGGTGACGTGTGCCAATTCTAGTGGGTCTGAAGCTGATGCCCCTCCCATTCGCGTAGGAACCCATCCTGGGTCAACCGTTTGATAAACTATATTGGGACAAAGTCGGGCAAGCGCTGCAGAGAGCGTTGTGACGCTCAATTTACTCTCGCCGTAGGCCTGCGATCCCGACCAGCGGCGGCTACGCCACTCAAGGTCTTCCAGTATTTTGTTGTGGCCGAAATGCATGCTACTGCCGGTAAAGATATGACGCGCTGCAGGCAAAAGCTTTGATAATAGATAGGGAGCCAAAGCGTTGACTGCGAGGACTTGTAAATGTCCTTCCGTGGTTTCCTTACGACATGATCCGCCAAGGATACCCGCATTGTGAATTACCGCGTCTATGGGGCTGAAAGATGCTGCTTGATCAACGATCCTGCGAACGTCCGCCATCAAAGACAGGTCACCAATGACGACCCCCTTTGCTCCTCCGGCGAGATCACCAAAGCTTTCGGCGCGGTTAGCGTTTCGCGCATGCAGAATGACGCCGTGCCCTTCGTCAAGAAGGAGCTTTGCTGCATTGAGGCCTACGCCCTGCGTGCTACCAGTGATCAGTATATTCGCCATCTTGTTCTATCCTTTTATATCTGCCAGCAGCAATTGACCCTTAAGCTGTTTGGGCTTTTTTCTCATTATAAGTACTGGTTTATTGAGAGATTAGGTGGCATAGTTATATTAATTTAATTAAATTTGCTCATGGATGATTTCTTATGCCAAGAGAAAATGTGAATGATCTGCGCGCTTTTGTTGCTGTAGCGAAAGAGCGAAGCTTCACGCGCGCTGCGGCGGGACTTGGCTTAACACAGTCGGCATTGAGCCACACGATCCGGCAACTTGAGGAACGTCTCGGTGTGCGTCTTCTCACTCGCACTACACGAGCCGTAGCACCGACAGAAGCCGGCCAGCGTCTGCTTAACGGCGTAACTCCGCATCTGGAAGCAATTGACGCTGAGATTGAAGCACTTGGTATGTTGCGCGATATGCCTGCGGGCACAGTCCGAATTGTTTCATCAGAATATGGAATAAGCCATGTGCTTTGGCCTAAACTGGCACCTTTCTTGAAAACGCATCCCGACATTAAAGTTGAGATCACGCAGGACAATGGTCTGAACGAAATCGTAACCGAGGGCTATGATGCAGGCGTGCGACGCGGGGAGCATCTAGCCAAAGACATGATCTCCGCTCGAATTGGCCCAGATTTGCGCTATATTGTGGTTGGCTCACCTGCATTGCTGGATGTTTATCCGACTCCATCACATCCTCGTGAGCTGGACCAGATCCCTTGTGTCAACTTTCTGCTTCAGTCAAGCGGTATCCATTTTGCGTGGCAGTTCAAGGAAGAAGAACGTGAACTGCGCGTGCGCGTTGATGGGCAGTTGGCTTTCAATAACGTTTTCGATTGTTTAAAAGCGGCGGAAGCCGGATTTGGACTTTCCTACGTACCGGACGAGATCGCTCAGAAAGGAATTGCGTCCGGAAAGCTCATTCAGGTTTTGGAAACGTTTTGTCCCACTTGGGACGGGTTTCACCTTTACTATCCGAACCGGCGTCAAGCATCGCCCGCGTTCCAGGCCGTCCTGAATGCTCTGCGCTATCGGGGGTAACCTCGTCTAGGGACGAGGATTGCGGTTAGGCGATATTTGAGCTGGTCCTAAGAATTCGGACCAGCTCTCAACACACAATAGGCGGGTGCCTATGTGACGCTGTGAAGTTTCGCATCTCGGGCGACCCCGAGAGATTTTTTCTTTATCACTGCTCACGATGCCGAAAGGATAGCGATTCTACTTATTCGGCAAACTTGTTTTCTTCCTCTTCATCGATCACCTGGCTGTTAGGTCAGGAAAATGTCAAAGTATTTAAGCTTCCAAGAACACGGCACACGAAGTGTTTCTGCACGATATGCGGCTCCGCATTGCCGTTCTATCAAAGCAACGGTGATATACTCGTAGTACCCGTAGGATCACTTGACTCCCCAGTCAGCCTGCGACCAAACGCGCATATTTGCTTTTCGATGCGCGCAAATTGGGACAACGATCTTGCTTCGCTGGAAAAGATCGACGAACTTCCCAGTTGATACTCACATCTTATGACGCAATGGAAATCGAAGGAAGATGCAGAGGAAGCAAATGTCCGCTCATCCGTCGTCTGATGGCTGAGAATGCTGCGCTTCATTCAAATGACAGCAATGGGGAAGCGGGCTTGCCGCGTAGATCGGCTCACGAATGTAACCTTTGGGCCGCATCTTCCATGGGCCGCAATGAGAACTGGTCAGGATCATGCCAATTTGAGCATTCCAGATGCGCTTATGAATAGACACCAGATTGGACCGACCTCAAATAAGCAAGAACTCTGTCAGTTTTGCGCTCCGACACCAAATCAAACGCAGTTTTTCCGGCCCAGCCAGGAATTGGTTGATGTTTAAACCAAAGAGCCGCACGCTGATCTGATCCTGTCATCTCGCTTGCTAGGTTGAGGATGCTCATTAATGGGCGAACTGCTTCATTCAGCTTGCGCAAACCTGATTGCCTATAAAAAGAACGTCGATTAATACCGGTCAACTTAGCCAATTTTGTTTGCGTTATACCAAGGTTCGTTGCAAATGCCCTTGCAGATATAATGTGACTGTTGGGATCGAATTGTGTGGTCATGTTGAGAGAACCTTATCGCTAAGCCGGCCTTTTAGCTGCATTCGAGACAGGCCCATTCTGTGACCATCTTTCGAACAACACAAGTCTCTTGAAGGAAACGGGCTCAAAAGCAAATGTGCGAAAAATATTGTACGTTATCCTCCCGCGGTTGTCATACGTGGAGAAATGTCGGATGTATGGGAGTGCTGCAGCATGTAGACTAGTTGCAGATCGCTTTAGAGGGATGAGAATGAAAAATTGAGCCTGTATGATCTTTCCGATTGATAGTGCACCGCACCAGGCCGCTTCGAGCCCAGATTGACCCATGCTGCAGAGTTTTCCAACGTCCGCAATAGCAAATCACACACCTCCGATTAGCTTTTCAAAACGACGGATGAGTTTTTGTTTAGCCTTACATCTGAAGAAAACACTAGTAATACCGAGATCTTCTTACCAACAATCTCGCAGGTGTTCCGAGATTAAGAACTCATTGCTTTCTTCTCCTAACCACTCCTTGATCACGTCTTGATGCAATTTAAATTCTTCCATGATTATTTTTCGGGCTAGTTGCCACGAAGTATTGTCAAAAATATTCTGATGCATTGCATCCTCAAATGAGGCAATGATGAGAGACATTAACGTTTGTTTTTGATCTTTCGACAAGTCGTGGTCGTTGTAGAACTCCACAAACTCGGCCACTCGGTTGGGATCCGAAAGCTCTATTTCCCAGTCTTGCTCTCTTCCTGTGGCTGAAAGAGCTAGTGCTTGATTTAGATAAGTTTGTGCATCTTGTTTTGAATACCACATTTCATGGCTCCGGATATGATGTTTTTACGCCTTTCCCACCTGGCACCAATCTGATCGACCGAGGAGTGCTATAGGAGCCATTTGGATTAATGATCCTAGCTTTGAAACCTCTAGGTACTGGTACAGAAACAGGGCCATTAGTCAGCCCTTTTAAATTTCGCTGTATAAGCCTCGCAGCCGAGCTATTGTCAATTCTGGTGTTTGAAGCTTTTCAAGCAGCGGCCTTTTGTTGGTTTGACGGCTTGATGCCGTTGACGAAGTCGACGCCTTCAATGACGTCAGCGAGATGAGCGAAGCCACGAAGCTTTCGCCAGTTTTTCTCGGCGCATTGGCCGAGTTTGAACATCATATGCAGCATACCTTCTCTGCTCAGGCTTCCCTTTGTTCGCTTGGTGCGATGGCGGATGGTGGCAAAAGCGCTCTCAATCGGATTTGATGTGCGGATACTCTGCCAATGCTGAGCGGGAAAGTCGAAGAATGTCAGGAGTTCTGAGCGATCCTTGATCAAGCATTCAACTGCCCTGGGGTATTTGGCCTCATAGCTTTCGATGAACAGGTCAAAAGAGAGATTGGCATCCTCACGGGTCTCTGCCTGCCAAATATCATGCAGCATTTTCTTGGCCTTGGGCTGGGATCGCTTGGGCAGATAATTGAGCACGTTTACCGTTTTATGGACCCAACAGCGTTGCTGACGGGTGGATGGAAATATCTCTTCCAGCGCCGCCCAGAATCCCATGGCTCCGTCGCCGATGGCCAATTTCGGTGCCTTGAGGCCATGCTTTTGAAGGCCCAGCAGAACCTCTCGCCAGCTCTGGGTGGATTCGCGTAGCAACGACGATCCAATCAGATGCACCGCCAACTTTCAAATCCTCCAAACACCAGATTCACCTATAGCTCCATCTAAGCTGAGATAGTCATAATATGGTAATCCCCCCATTAAAAATGAGGGGATTACCATATAAGTTAAAATAATACCCCAACACCAATAACTATTGGCCCGTCCAACAATTCGATTGGAGCACCGCTAGTTAGTAATCTTTTAGGAGTAATACTTGAAATAAGAGAGCACTTCAAGATTGAGTATCCTGTATGCTTTTCAGTTTGGGACTCTTCTATAATGATATCAGTATAGTTTTCTGTCCAAAACTCGATCTCTTTCTGCAACCTAAACCCACACTTCATTCCCTCACCGGGTTGCGACGAGCGACCTCCAAGTTCTTTGGGCACCCACATTACTTTGATATTTAAACTATGCATGTTTTCACTTCAAGAATGGCAGATCTTCAGGATAGACGTAAACTCCGGGTCCACGACCATCAATGTTTGGAACGGGCGTGTCGCAAACTTTTGTCGTTAACCCAGCCTTGAGATTTTAACAGCGAGAAGATGCTTCGATTTGTTGAAGGAGCACCGTATGATTCTCAATGCCATTGCCGAAAAGCTTAAACGGAAATCGAGAGATGACTTCAAGGGCAGACAATTTGAGGCATGGCTGATCATTCAGGCGGTGTCCTGGTATCTACGTTACCCGTTGAGCTATCGGGATCTGGAAGAAATGTTCCTTGAGCGCGGCTTTGAAGTTGACCACAGTACAATCAACCGATGGATCCTGGCCTATGCTCCGCTCATCGAGAAACGGTTACGCCGGTTTCGAAAGCCCCACTGCGGATCAATCCGGATTGATGAAACCTATATCAAGGTTCGTGGGGTTTGGAAATATCTGTACAGGGCCATAGACAAGCACGGAAATCCAGTTGATTTCCTGCTTACAGCTAAGAGAGACCTTGGTGCAGCAAAGCGTTTCTTCAGCAAGATGCTCAAGGATGAACCGCTTTTGTCTCCGGGCAAGATCGGCACTGACGGCGCCAACACATTCCCCTCAACGATCAAACAATCGGTCGACAAAGGCTACCTCAGACCAGCCCCTGTCCATTATGTCACCAAGCATTTACAGCAGCGCATAGAAAGCGATCATTTCAGGGTAAAGAAGAATATGCCCAGGATCGGTGGTTTCCGATCCTTCCATACAGCACGGCGAACCATCGCTGGTTTCGAGGCCATGCTGTGGCTCAAGAAGGGCTTTGACTTCGCGGGGCAATGGACCGTTCGTGAACAGAATGATCTCATTGCTCTCCTCTTCGGACTTCAAAAAGTTAACGAAGCATGAAGACGAGGCCGTTTCCGGCACAAACAAGGCCTGCATAAAACTTTGCTACGAGCCCGAGTACCCTCGCTCGGTGATCTGCTTGACTGCTTCAATCTTAAACTCTTCAGTGAATTGGGTATGGGCCATCGTAGTCTCCTTGCCTCATTTTTAGGGGACAAGATGTCTACAATTCTAGGGGCAATTCAATCAGCCGTTGATTCAGGCAGCACTCTCGGTCTCGTTTACAAACAGATTGATGCTCCGTGGCTACATCGTCGTGTTGGCATCATTCGTAAAGCAAGTCGTAGGACTCCCCGGTTGCAGAGCATTTCATTGGGGCGCTGCATGCGGCAGTAGACAGCATGCCAAACAGCCCATTCAGCAGTATTAAAAAGCGGGAGTTTTCTCGGTAAAATCAAATCTATTGAATGGTCGAACTAGGCCGATTCTGTTTTAAAAATGGACTTTGCTTTCTGATGAAGCCCTGTTTTAATTCCTTTGAGAGTAGGGGATTTGGTCTTGATGGGCAGTTCATTCTATTTCCTCTCGTACCATGAAGCAGGATCGGTTACACCTCAAGAGACCAAATGGAACCAGAGACGCATTCCACACCGCAGCAACGGTCCGGAAATTGCGCAAGATGGCATAACTGGTATCAATACCCGACGTAAAGCGGTATCAGAAACCTCTTTACTGCGCGAGATACCTTCTCAAAATCTGCGACTTTTCCGACGGAATCGGTCGTTTTCGAGACCTTGATTCTTCTATAATAGATCGAAGCACCTTCTCACTGAATAAAGCCAAAGCCGGGGTCCCAACAGGATTTTGCAACGATCCACGCGTGTCCGTGACAAAGGTTTCGGTGTACGAATTCTACACCATGAATATGGATACACGATGGTAGCTCTACTGAGCGTCCCAAAATCAAGTCAACGCATCGGCTCGAAGGGCTCTGCTCTTCCCTAGCGTTCCGACGCGTTGACTCCCCAGCTGGGAGGGAGAAATTCCGTATGAGGACATCGGGCTAGCGCTCTTGGTATCGGCTGCAAATAACCAATTAGAGCTTTAGCGCATCTCCAGTTGATCCTTCCCGGTTGGTTAGAAGGATGGAGAGGCTTGCCCCTCCACCCTTTTCTGCCAGATTTGGCTATTTGGCTTCCTCAGCCCATTCGGCCCCGTTCGGGAATTCAAATCGATCCAGCGATTCAGCCCTCATCGTTGCGCCATAGCCGGGCAGCGGGTTGGGATAATAGCGCCCGCGCTTCACGGTCAGAGGTTCCTTGAAATTCTCATGCAGGTGATCGACATATTCGAGCACCCGGTTTTCAAGATTGCCGGTCACTGCGATATAGTCAAACAGTACAATGTTGAGGGAATATTGGCAGAGCCCCACCCCGCCACCATGCGGGCAGACCGGCACGCCGAATTTCGCAGCCATCAACAGAACCGCCAACACCTCATTGACCCCCCCAAGACGGGCAGGATCAAGCTGGCAGAAGTCCATGGCACCAGCCTGGAAGAACTGCTTGAACATCACCCGGTTATGCGCATGCTCGCCGGTTGCGATGCCAATTGGGCTGATGCGATCCTTGATGGCGCGATGTCCCTGAACGTCGTCGGGGCTGGTTGGTTCTTCAATCCAGAGCGGATTGAACTCGGCCAGACGCCGCATATTCTCAACCGCCTGATCGACATCCCAGTTCTGGTTGGCATCCATCATCAGCTGACGATCCCACCCCAGTTCCTCGCGCAGGATCTGGGCACGGCGTACATCCTGCTCGATATCCGCACCGATTTTCTGCTTGAGATGGGTCCAGCCATCAGCCACGGCCTCACGCGCCAAACGGCGCATTTTTTCTTCCGAATAGCCAAGCCAACCAGCAGCCGTGGTATATCCGGGGAAGCCTTTCTCCAGCATTTCCGCTTCACGCGCTGCCTTGCCCGGCTGTGCCTTGCGCAGAAGGCCAATGGCTTCATAAGGGGTCAGAATGTCGGAAATGTAGGTGAAGTCAACGCAGCGCACCAAGTCTTCCGGGCTCATATCGACCAGCATCTTCCAGACCGGTTTGCCCTGAGACTTGGCCCACATGTCCCACAGGGCATTAACGAGCGCAGCGGTTGCCAGATGCACCAGCCCTTTTTCAGGACCAACCCAGCGCAACTGACAGTCGCCAGCCACCAGCTTGTGCCAGAAGGCGCCGAAATCAGCCGTGATGTCCTCAAGATTTTGGCCGATGACGAACATCTCTGCCAGTTCGCGCGCCGCAACAACGCACAGGTCATTGCCGCGACCGATGGTGAATGTCAGGCCATGGCCTTCCAGATCGCCCTCGGTCTGGAGCGTCACATAGGTTGCCGAGTAATCGGAAATCGCATTCATGGCATCAGAGCCATCAAGATTGCGTGACGTTGGGAAGCGGATATCGCGTACAACGACATTTGTAATTTTGGTTGCCATTTTATACCTCATTAGAAAAAGACACACAGACCGCTCGGTTGGCGGATTGTCGGGCCGATGCATTCAGGTCGGCCCAACAGTTTGGCGAATTTAGAGAAAGACCATTGTCAGCTCTGGGAAGAAGAGCACCAGCAGCAACACCAGCACCTGAATTCCGATAAAGGGGATGAAGCCTTTGAAAATGTCGGGCAAGGTGATGTGAGGAGGTGCAACGGATTTGAGAAAGAAGGCGGCCGGACCAAACGGAGGCGACAGGAACGCAACCTGCATCGCAACCGTAAAGACCACGCCAAACCAGATCGGCACGAGGGCTGCGTGATCGACCATCGGGCCAAGAAGCCCCAGCTCAGCACGCGGCAGCTCGACAATGATCGGCAGGAAGACCGGCATAACCAGCAGCACGATGCCAACCCAGTCCATAAAGGCCCCCAGGAACAGGAAGATCACCATCATGATCAGCAGGACACCATAGGTCGGCATGTCCGCACCGATGATCAGATTGGCGATGTAAGTCGGGCCACCGGCCATGGTATAGGCACCCGCCAGAGCGGTAGCGCCCATGGTAATCGACAAAATGGAGCCAGTCGAAACAAAGGTCTGGCTTGCGGCCTGCTTGATCAGCTTGAAGGTCAACTCCCTGCGAACAGCCACAATGATCAGAACGATGATCGAGCCCATGCCAGCGGCTTCGGTAATGCCGGTGATACCCCCATAGATCGACCCAAGAACCACGCCCACGATAATGAAGGGAGCAACGAGTCCTTTTGACATGCGCCATGTTTCGGCGACAATCGTCTGGCCAAAGGCAAAGCGGGTACCCAACCAGCCGATGAGCAACGCCCCAAGGGAAAGCAGATGGTCCTGCATGGAATAGGGCAGATACTCTTCCGGTCGCAAACCGCCAAAGGCATTCTGGATTTCAATGGCCCCGCCATGGACCAGACGTCCGGCACCCCAGACAGCCACCATCCAGCCAAGCAAGGTGAAAAAGCATTTGGTTTTCTCAAGTCCAGCAAGCTGCTCTTCATCCATTTCCGGCAGCGGTGCCAGCGATGGATTGAGACGTGTCCGGATGATGATGTAAATGATGTAGAAACCACCCAGCATGAAGCCCGGGAAGAAGGCTGCCTTGAACAGCGAGTGAATGGACGTCTCCGTAACCAACCCATACATGATCAGAACGATAGACGGGGGGATCATCGTTCCAAGGGTCCCACTGGCGCAAATGGTACCGATGGCGAGGCTCTGGTTATAGCCGAGGCGAAGCATCTGCGGCAGTGCGATGAGACCCAGCAACACCACTTCCCCACCGATAATGCCCGACATGGCTGCCATCACGATCGCCATGATGGACGTGACGATAGCGATCCCGCCTCGGGTTCGCGATAGCCACATATTGAGACTGCTATACATATCCTTGGCGATGCCCGATCGCTCGAGCATGAGCGCCATGAAAATGAAAAGCGGCACGGAAATCAGCGCATAGTTGGTCAGGACTCCATAAATACGCTGGGCCAGAATGTTGAGAGGCCCCATGCCGAAGTGGCTGAAAAGCATGCCAACGCCAAATTTCATTGCCATGACGGCGACGGCGAGCACACCGGATGCAAATGCTAGTGGCATACCGATTGCGAGAAGAAACAACATTCCCATCAGCAATACGGCCGAGATTAATCCCGCGTCCATAGCTCTGGCTCCTTTGATGTGAAGACACAGCTTTCCCGTTGACTACCCTTTGCCCTTTCAAAAAGAACAGTGAGATGTAGCCCGAAGTGGTCTTCAGAATTTAGTGTTAGTGAGTGGGAGAGTGGCGAAAGTCAGCTTTCGCCTTCGCCGTCTTTCCAATCCATGATCAGGTTGGAGATCGCTTGCACCAGCATCAGTACAAAGGCAATCAACAGCAAAGGCTTGAGCGTCGCGGGAATCGGCGGATCCCAAGCGGTTCCGAAGGTTTCCCAGGTAATCAGCTTGCGAACGGCGTCCGTATAGCTGCCCCAGACAAGCGCCATCACATAGATGGCCAGAAGCACCACCGATATGACATCAAACACATGCTGCAGCCAGCGCGGAGAAATATCATAGATCACGGTGATCCTGATGTGAGAGCGCTTGCGCATGGCATAGACACCTGCCAGCAGATAGACCGCTCCGCAAATCCACAGAGACAACTCATTTGCCCATAATGTGGGGCTGACAAATACATAACGCATTGTGACTTCGTAGAAGATCACACAGACAACAACAGGCACGCCCCACATGCTGATGGTTCCCAAAAGGGAAGATAGGTAATCAACCGGCGACCGTTTTTTCTTAACGTCCTTGTGAGAGCTTTCCATCTCACATTCCTCCTGTTTGGTACTGGCAAACCCGAAAGAATCGGGTTGCCAGCCAATGACGGACGGTCGCAGAAACGAAACAAGTTTCGTTTTCAGGTGCTGCGATCACTCCTTTTGCAAGTCTTCCATAGAGCGCAACCGGTTCATGATTGTAAGGACAATGTCATCCTTGTCAGATGCACTTTTTCCTTCCAACCCTTCTTCAAGGAAGGGAACCCCGAAATTCTTGCAATGAAACTGCATGGCTCGGCGAGCGGCTACAGGATCATGCGCTTCAAGCGCCTCCAGAATGACATCATGCTCTTTCTGAATGGCCACGATATTCTCTTTAACACCAAGAATCTGGCGCCGAATACGAGCCCAGTTTGGGAACCGTTCACGAACGCTCCAGATCAGATCCATGATGGATATGAACATGTTGTTTTGCGTTGCCTGAGCTATTCCCAAATGAAAATCCGCATCATAGGTGTCCAACTCCTGGACAGGCAGATCCGGTTCTTTCATCTTCCGCAGAATTTCCCGCAATTCAGCGATCTCTTCCGCAGAAATCGTCAACGCTGCAACAGCAGCAATATCAGCCTCAAACCAGTAGCGTGCCTCGACGAGCTCGGAAAAGCTACAATCGTCGATCAGCCCCAGTCCCTTGGTTGGCAATCGCTGTGCAACAAAGGCCCCATATCCAAACCGAGTTTCCACATACCCCATCATTTCCAGAGATATCATGGCCTCACGAATGGTGGGACGACTGACCTGCAGCAGTTCCACCAATTCCACGTCTGGCGGCATTTTCTGTCCTGGCTCAAGTGCACCCTGACGAATAAGCTCCGCGATCTGGTCAGCCACAACGCGATAACGTGGCAAAGGCGCAGCTGCCGGATTGATCGTCAATTTCTGCTTAAGATCTTTGGACATGTTCCCTCGCCATCATTTCGGTAATTTTCAATCTTGTTCGAGTCAGCATAAACTCCGAACAGTTGGATGAAAATCAATACAATGCTTATTTGTAGACCACAACATTGCAAATTCCGACATGATAGAAACACCGTCAGGCCACGTTGGTTGGCTTCCAACCTGAACTCAGGAAGCCAACCTGAAAGAAAAGAGCTACAGACTACTTCTCCCCACCAAGACCGATGCGCTCCAGGAATTCAATGTGGCTTTTCACAAGCTTGTCGGTTTCCGGGGTCTTCTTGGCCCATTCAAGCCAACGCGCCTTTGCTGCGGCACGGAAGGTTGCGCGATCTTCTGCAGACCAGTTGTGGAGAGTGACCCCTGCTGCTGGAGACTTAGCAGCAGCCTCGCCATTCAGAACAAGCGTCTTCATCATCAGATTCATGGACAGCTTTTGCATGGCCGTCTCAAGAATCAGGCGATGGGCCTCTGGCATGGCATCCCACACATCCTTGTTGCAGGCCAGATGGTCGGCAGACATGGAATGGAAGCCTGGATAGGTTGTTTCCTTGACCACATCATACAACCCCAAACGATAGTTGTTGGTCAGAGTTGATGCGTCAGCGCCATCAATGATCTTGGTTTCAAGCGCCGTAAAGATTTCGTTGAAGTCCATAACGACCGGCTTGGCGCCCAGAGACGCGAAAATTTCGGATTCCATTCCCGGAGGAGAGCGGAACTTGAAGCCTTCCAGGTCTTTCACACCGCGCAGAGGACGGGAAGATACCAGCGATTCCTGCCCACCCATGAACGCGCCAACAAACTGCATGTTGTAGCTGTTATACAGTTCGTTGATGGCCTGCTTGCCACCGCCATAATAAATCCAGGACATGAACTGAAGCGGGTTGTCATAGCCCCCCATAACGTCAGCAACAAACTGGAAGGCCGGGTTCTTGCCTGTCTGGTAGCTGCCATTGGTCATATCACAGCTGGCAACACCGTTGCGCACAGCGTCAAAGGTTTCAGACGATTTGACGAGCGATCCCGAATAGAAAATTTCAACATCAATGTCACCATTGCCCATGGTGCGGACATCATTTTCAAACTGCTTGATCAGTTCGCCGGTTGTGGATTCGGCGGTCGTGGTCGTCGCAATGGTCAAGGACGTTTGCGCAGCCATTGCTGCCCCTCCCAGACAAGCTGCCAAGGCAGTTGCTCCCATCAGGCGCGCTGAAAAGCTCAAAAATTTCTTCATGATAATTATCCTCCAAATTCTCATGAGTTCGGACAAAATCGAACCGACAACAATGTAATATTGATATATTGCCATATTGTCAAACAATTTATCAATACTAGAAATATATGGAAGCGCCGAATTCGTCTGATTTATAGGTAAAATATTGAATATTATAGCCAATATATATTCATCCAGACAAACTGAGAGCATGGACAATGCTGGCCCTGTCGCAAAGTTAGAGCTGGTCCCAGGAATTTGGACCATGTGTTAAGGTGGATCGCCTGAACAGAAAGACGATCCGAAATGACGAAGAGAAAACGCTACTCTGCCGACTTCAAGGCCAAGGTTGCGCTTGAAGCAATCCGCGAAGAATTGACGCTTTCAGAGCTGTCGAAGAAGTATGATGTCCATCCCAACATGATCAGCGCTTGGAAGCGAACTGCGATTGAGAATATGGCGTCAGGCTTTTCAAAGGGCAAGGAAACCGAGCATCAGGGTAATGATGCCGAGATTGCCCGGCTGCATGCCAAGATCGGCCAATTGGTTGTGGAACGAGATTTTTTATCGGAAGCCTCTGTTCTGCTGGGCGTGAATGGAGTCAAAAAGCGGTGAAGCGTGATCATCCCAAGCTCAGCGTCCGTCGGACGTGCACACTTTTGTCTCTGACACGTTCAAGCCTTTACTACCAATCGGTCGGAGAAAGTGCCGAGAATCTGCGGTTCATGGAAATCATCGACAAACAGTTTCTGGAGACGCCTTGGTATGGCTCGCGACAGATGGCCCGTCATATGAAGCGTCATGGACACCAATGCGTCCGACATCGGGTGCGTCGCCTGATGCGCTTGATGAGGCTGGTCCCAATCTATCAGGAGCCCAATACCAGCAAGAAGAACCCGGCGCACAAGATCTGGCCGTATCTTTTGAAGGATCTGTCGATTGAGCAACCCAATCAGGCGTGGTGTGTCGACCTAACCTATATTCCGATGCGGCACGGCTTCCTGTATCTGGTGGCAATTATGGATTGGTACAGCCGGAAGATTCTATCTTGGCGGCTTTCCAACAGTATGGAAGCCAGTTTCTGTGTTGATGCCTTGAAAGAGGCATTGACCAAATATGGGCCACCGGAGATCATGAACTCCGATCAGGGCTCTCAGTTTACCAGTTCCGACTGGATTCAGACGTTGACCGGTGCCGGAGTGAAGGTCTCCATGGACGGACGTGGGCGCTGGGTCGATAACCGGATGATCGAACGGCTCTGGCGATCTATCAAATACGAGTGCATCTATCTCAATGCATTTGAGACGGGATCAGAAGCAAGGGCTGGCATTGGAAAATGGATCTCCTACTATAACGAACTACGCCCCCATTCTTCCCATAGTATTCTGACCCCGAATGAGGCCTACAACACGATGAATGGAACAACAAAACTGGCTGCCTGAACAGATAATCAGATCCACCTTATTCAGGCTAAAATTTGGTCGAAATAGCAGGACCATGTATGACACCCAAGAGAAGGCTGGCGCGGTCGTAGCAGAGCTTCGTGCAAAACGCATGGTCCGAGCCGCAGAATTGATTGAGGAAAGTATCGGGGAGACACTCACCTACTATGCCTTCCCGGATAGTCATTGGCGCAAGATTCGCACCAACAATCCGCTCGAGCGGATCATGAAGGAGATCAGACGCCGCACGCGTGTGGTGGGGGCATTTCCAGACGGGCAGTCATGCCTGAACCTGGCTGCGGCCAGGCTCAGGCATATCGCAGCCAGCAAGTGGTCAACGCGAAAATACATGAACATGGAACCGCTCTTCGCAGAGCAAAATCAATCACAGGGAGCCGTGGCCTGAAAACCAAAGTGCGAAAAATCTTTGACACTACCCAGGAGCTGGCGGATATTCTCTGAATGCACTAAAATCGAAAATGTTCACATTTTTTCTAGAGTAAAAGGAAATATCTCAGATTTAAGATGAGGTTTACGCGTGCAATCTATTACTGAATTTGCAAAATCGACTGCATCTTCAGAGAATGATCTGCATAGATCTTTATCTGATACTCCTTCGAATGGATGCTTGGTTAATGAATGGTTGCGGGCGTACAGAATGTATTCGAGTTCATCATTTCTCATCATGAGAATTTTGTTTTGAATATCTATGACTGCAAATTGTTGTACAAAGCCTGCCCATTCCTGAAATTCACTAGCAAGATGAAAAGAGAATTTTTCTATCTCCACCACAAGCTGGTCATTAATATTCAGCGAAAAGATTAGAAGTTTTGCAGGATGTCTCGAGAACAGGATTTCAAAATGAGCCTCTATGGTTTTTCCATTAATTGAGTACGATTCTTGTGAATAGCTTCCCCCCCAAATTACGTGATTCACATAACCATTCAGAGGACTGATGTAGTAAGGGTAGTTTGGAATTTTAGATTGTTTAATTAGGTCCGAAGGAACCCATCCTGACGAGACAACGACATCCCAACTGGATATACGGCACCCATGCTTAATAAAACAATCGGTGTTCTCAAAGTGGTGTTTCGTCATAGGTCAGTCTGATCAGCCCCATTTGAGTGGTCCGTTTTGAATGTTAGTGCATTACAGGCCTTTGTTCCATCTGAATGATGGTTTCAGGGGCTGGAGGGCGATAGCCCCGGTGAGAAACTTCGTATTGGTACTGCTATGCAGTTTATTTCTGCAATCCTCCGAACCGTTCTGTTTCAAGATAGATGGCTTTGTGCAGGATTACGTCAATCTCAAAACACGAGAAATATATGTTGTTTTCAACATGTCGAGGAAGTCAGGAGAGCAAAGACGAGCCGCTTGTGAAATATTTTTGTTAAAATAATCGGTCCAAAACGAATGATTTTTACCAAATAGTTCACTTTTTTCGATAGGTTCTCTTTTTGAAATAACAATGAACGGAAACTCAGGGCATAGTGTCACCCAAAAATCCTGCCCCTCATCGAAGATAATGAAATGTGTATTCGCACCGCCGTTTTGCGCGAGGCTTGATACAATGTCATAAGAGAAGGTTGGTATTTCTACCGCTATTAAGTGTCTTGGATCACATGAAGCGATGAACTTCTTGGGTCGAAGCGTTTCATTAATTTTACTTTCAATGAGCTCAGAGAGCTTTTGTCCGTTAAATGAAATTTCTTCCTGATCTTCGAATGAGAATGGAATCAAATAGTGTGTTAGATCACCTGAGATCTTAGGGATTGGATCCACAGTGTTCCATACGCAGAGGTGGGTGACGAGTAAGTCAAAAAGTTGATCATGATTCATTTTGTTGGCTTGGTCATTTGAAAGAAACCTCACCCCCTGCTCTTTGAGCCAAGGAACAATGTCAGACGCACCAAAATTACCTCCAAATGGCAGGAAGGGCGCGTCGCAAAGTTTTATGCAGGCCTTGTTTGTGCCGGAAACGGCCTCGTCTTCATGCTTCGTTAACTTTTTGAAGTCCGAAGTGGAGAGCAATGAGATCATTCTGTTCACGAACGGTCCATTGCCCCGCGAAGTCAAAGCCCTTCTTGAGCCACAGCATGGCCTCGAAACCAGCGATGGTTCGCCGTGCTGTATGGAAGGATCGGAAACCACCGATCCTGGGCATATTCTTCTTTACCCTGAAATGATCGCTTTCTATGCGCTGCTGTAAATGCTTGGTGACATAATGGACAGGGGCTGGTCTGAGGTAGCCTTTGTCGACCGATTGTTTGATCGTTGAGGGGAATGTGTTGGCGCCGTCAGTGCCGATCTTGCCCGGAGACAAAAGCGGTTCATCCTTGAGCATCTTGCTGAAGAAACGCTTTGCTGCACCAAGGTCTCTCTTAGCTGTAAGCAGGAAATCAACTGGATTTCCGTGCTTGTCTATGGCCCGGTACAGATATTTCCAAACCCCACGAACCTTGATATAGGTTTCATCAATCCGGATTGATCCGCAGTGGGGCTTTCGAAACCGGCGTAACCGTTTCTCGATGAGCGGAGCATAGGCCAGGATCCATCGGTTGATTGTACTGTGGTCAACTTCAAAGCCGCGCTCAAGGAACATTTCTTCCAGATCCCGATAGCTCAACGGGTAACGTAGATACCAGGACACCGCCTGAATGATCAGCCATGCCTCAAATTGTCTGCCCTTGAAGTCATCTCTCGATTTCCGTTTAAGCTTTTCGGCAATGGAATTGAGAATCATACGGTGCTCCTTCAACAAATCGAAGCATCTTCTCGCTGTTAAAATCTCAAGGCTGGGTTAACGACAAAAGTTTGCGACACGCCCAGATAACTAGAAGCATAGAATTCTAGAACTCGAACACTGGATAGCATTCACGGTGGTTGTCCTCTGGCGCAGTCGCAGAAAGTTCATGGGGATGGTTGTGAAGGACGGGAACCGGACATTTACCATGGGTGCTAGACCTCTGATGTCGCCGTTCTTGTAGACTCTGTCCTAGAATGGTCGCGGAATTAGTGCTGAGTGCCGGATGTGAGTTAGACATGTCTCTGGGTGATATCAACCTGTGGTATTTGTTACTCAGATGTTGATTAATCGTGTAGGAGGTAGTTAAGCTGGCCACAGCTTCAGATTATGGCTCGATTTTGAGAGCGACAATATCTCGTTTGTGTGTTTTGGTTGAAGTAATTCATTACGATGGGTTTTCCCTGTCGTGGCATGGAGCATTATGACTTTTCTGGCAGTCGACAATTCGGTCATTGAAGAAGTTGATGTGACGCCAGCTGCGTCAATCCTGATCGAAGGGCATCGCGACTTCGGATATGATCTTCAAACGGCTTTGGCTGATATTATAGATAACTCAATCACGGCTGGAGCGCATGATATAAAGATAGTGGCCGAAACCTCTTCGGCATCTCCTCGAATTGCGATTGCTGATGATGGCTGTGGCATGTCTCGGGATGAGCTCGTTAAAGCCATGACCTTGGGGTCCAAGAGCCCGACAGAAAAGCGGCCCGAGCATGATCTGGGGCGCTTTGGTCTTGGTCTGAAGACTGCCAGTTTTTCTCAGTGCCGACGTTTGTCTGTGGTGACCCGCAAGGGCGGAATAGAAGTCTGCGCGCGTTGGGACTTGGATCATGTTGCCCAGAGAAACAACTGGAACCTTGAGATTGTTTCTGCTTCGGATGAATGGGAGCTTTCCGACATCCTGCGGGATCATGGAACGGTTGTTATCTGGGAAAAACTGGACCGGTTGGTCGGTGAGAGATCTGAAGGCGACAAAATTACTGAGACCCTGAATGCTGCATTGGCGAGTGCTGAACAACATCTGTGCTTAGTCTTTCATCGCTTTATGGAAGGGAGAAAACCGGACATCAAGCTCAGTCTCAATGGGCGATCACTTACCCCTGCAGATCCATTTGCCTCAAAAAATTCGGCCCGGCAGGTTGATCCGGCCGAGACCATTGCAATGAACAGTGGAACGGTCAGAACCCAATGTTTCACTCTTCCTCATCACAAGAATATGACGAAAGGCGAGTGGGAACGGATTGGCGGGGCTGAGGGACATCTGAAATCTCAAGGTTTTTACGTTTATCGAGAAAAGAGACTGATCATTGCCGGGGGGTGGCTGGGTCTTGCAAGGTCGACGGAGCTAACAAAGCTGTGTCGGATACAGGTCGATATTCCAAATACAATGGATGCAGAGTGGAAAATCGATGTCAAGAAGGCCTCTGCCCAATTGCCTCCGGCTGTTAAGCAAAGACTGAAAAAGGTCGTAGAACGATACCTCGGAACTTCCAAGCGCACTTATACTGCCAGAGGACGGAAACTGGTCGACGAGACCAGATATCCCATCTGGAACAGGCTGCAAAAAGACGGGGTGATCATATTTCAACCTAATCTGGATCATCCTCTCTTTGAGGATTTCAAGGGCAGACTGCCTGATGAACTGAAGCACGACTTCTTGTCTTGTTTGCGGTTGCTTGGGACAGGCCTGCCTGTTGACACCCTCCACGCAGATCTCGTCGGTAATGCAGAGGCAGTAATCCCGGATAGCCCTGAACTTGACGAAATTAAAAGGGTCGTCAAGTCGCTGACAGATGTGCTGCTTTCCAGTGGGGTCAAAAGGGCCCTACTGGCCGATACGCTCAAAAGCCACGCGTATCTCCGACAAAATTGGGAACTTGCAAAGCAGGTGATCGAACAAGCACTGGAAGAAATCGATGCAGAATGAAGCGGCGTGCACTAACCTGATTGGTCTAGTTGATACTGCCCTGTTCGGGCAGGAACGGAAAACTGGGCATGAACTCCGGATCCTTATCAAGGGGTTGGCCGCTGCTGTCGCGCCAGAGTTGGGCGTGGAGGAGCTTGAATATGTGGCGAGGGTGGCTGAAGAGAAGCAAGGCATCAGAGCTGGGTTGGGAGCTATCCTGGACAGTGAAGATTATGAGCCTTGGTTGGATGATGCAAAGTCGTCCATTGTTCCGTTCTATTGGAGCCGATACCGGCAGCTTCTTCTTAAGAATGGATTGCCAAAAGATGTCGTGATTTCGACCGACACTGTCACAGACAGGATACTCAGTCGGCTTGGAAATCCAATGAACCGCTCGAAATGGGATCGCCGGGGAATGGTAGTCGGTCATGTCCAGAGCGGGAAGACGTCAAACTATACTGGTCTGATCTGCAAGGCTGCAGATGCAGGTTATCGGCTGATCATCGTCATTGCGGGAATTCACAACAACCTCCGGAACCAGACCCAGGAGCGGATAGATGAGGGCTTCATCGGACGGGATACCGGGAAGAAGCAGATTTCCAAGGGGCATAAGAAATTTTTGAAAGGCGTTGGCCATTTTGATCCTTCCAACACTCCAGTCAGTCTTACAAATACGCTGAAAGACTTCAACAAGGCAACGGCTTCGACCAATACGAGCGAGATCGATTCATACAAGGTCCCCGTCGTGCTAGTCATCAAGAAGAATTATCGGACACTGGGCAATCTTCTGGATTGGCTTCGGGACAACAGTGCCAAGGGAGACAATGAAATGATCGATCAGCCAATGCTGCTGATCGATGACGAGGCAGACAATGCCTCGATCAATACCAAATACAAGAAGAGTGACATCACGAAGATCAACGGCCAGATACGAGATCTTCTGAACATGTTTCACCGCAGCTGTTATGTGGGGTACACGGCAACCCCATTTGCCAACATATTCATCGATCCGGATCAGGAAGATGAAATGAGGAAAGAAGATCTGTTCCCTCGGAATTTCATCATAGGCTTGGATGCTCCGACGAATTATTTTGGACCCAAACGTGTATTTATCGATGGTCTTCCTGAGGATGAAGACCCGGTATTCCTTCGATACATTGATGACAATGAGCCATTCATTCCGATTTCTCACAAGATCGATCTTGTCGTTGACGAATTGCCTCCGTCTTTGGAGAAGGCTGTAAGGTTGTTCCTTGTGGCGAGAACCATCCGGAATCTGCGCAATCAGGTGTCTGCGCATTGTTCGATGTTGGTCAATGCTAGCCGGTTTACAGCTGTACAGCGGCTTTTGCGGAACCGGATTCATGATCTTGTGGAGAGAATTCAGAATGCTGTCCGGATCAATGCCAGCAAGGGAAGCAGGGCGCTCTCGGATCCAGAGATAGCTGCGCTCAAGGAAGTCTGGGAAACCGAATATTCAGATACCGACACAGATTGGAGTGAAATACAGGCGGCCCTGTTTGATGCCATCGCGTCGGCCAAGGTTGTCGAAGTCAATAGCAATGCCAACGGGCTTGACTATTCCGATGCGGGGGAAAAGGGGCAGTGCATCATAGCGGTAGGAGGGTATTCTCTCTCCCGTGGGCTCACCCTTGAAGGGCTCACCGTCACCTGGTTCCTCAGGAATACAATGATGTATGATACCCTGATGCAAATGGGGCGCTGGTTCGGATATCGAGGGGGATACGAGGATCTTTGCCGCATCTGGATGCCTGATAATGCTATCGAGTGGTATTCCTTTATTGCCGAAGCGACAGATGAGCTGTTTGATGAACTGAAAAAGATGGAGAATGCCAAGGCTACGCCGGAGGAATTCGGGCTTGCTGTCCGGAGCCATCCTGCCTCACTGCTGGTGACTGCTCGCAACAAGATGGGCGCTGGTCAGAAAGTCACCACTCAGGTGGGATTATCCAACAAGTTTGTCGAAACAGCGCGAGTGAGCATCAATCCCGGATATATCGATGCCAACAGGAAACTGGTCGAAAAACTTGTAGCTCGGCTCGTCGCAGAGGCTAAGCGGGATGAGTTTCTGGGGCAGACATTGTTCCGGGAGGTATCTTTCGATGTTATCGACGAGTTTCTTGCCGGTTGGAGGAATGCTCTTCAGAGCATTCAGACAGATCCTGCCCCGGTCCGGTCATACATAAGGGCTGGAAAGGATGATGAACTTGGCCAATGGGATGTCCTGATTGCTGGAACCAAGAACAAGACGGATGAGATCTGCGGAATTCCAGTGGGGCATATTGAACGTTATGTGGGGCTTGATGACCTGAGGCGCGGGTTCATGTCTTTCAGTGGCAGCAAGATGCGTGTCGGATCGCGTGGTATTGAAAAGGCTGGGATTAATCCCCAAAAGGCGGAGGAGGCTGAATTAAACTACCTTACGCAGCGTGCAGGCAAAGAAACCAAGCCAAACTTTCCAGACCGGATTTATAGACAGGCAAGAGAGCGTCCTCTTTTCATCATCTATCTTGTACAAGCGACGCCGCCCAAGAATATGTCTGAGGACGCTCGTGTCTCGAAAATTCCATCCCAGACGGTTGTTGCTTGGGGAATGAGTTTGCCTGCTTCTGCACGACCTGAGCAATCTGTCGAATACATCGTGACACCAACTTGGATGAGGGAAATGTTCGGGGAGGAAGATGTCGACGAAGAGTTTATGGAGATCATTGATGGAGAATGATCCTTGGAAAGGCCTTCAGATCGGCGATGCCAAAAGAGTGGAAAGCAAAGGGCGCCATGATTTCTTCTGGGTTCGTCTTGAAAAAGATCTGCCGGGGTTGATGCTGGAGTTTTCGGATGTAGTCGATCCTCGACCGAAGCTGCCAACGCTTGCAAGTCTTGAAATCGATTTTCGTTCTCTGGAAAAGGGCGTGGCTCTTGTCTTCGGGCTCAAAGAAAAAAAACCTGATCAGATCGAAGTGTTTCGCGCTTTTTGCCGGAACATCGTTTCGTCAGGAGAGGCAGCTCCTGACGAACGGCTCGCTTTGCTTGAAGTCGTGAGGCAGGCCAACAGATGGCACTATCTTCTGCGTTCTGGTTCTTCCAGAGGGCTTTCTGTCGAAGAACAGCGCGGACTGATTGGGGAATTGGCATTTCTTCAGGAACTGGTGGGATGCCTAGGACCACAGAAAGCGATTGAAGCCTGGAAGGGACCCTTAGGGGCTCCTAAGGATTTCGAGTTGCTTCATGGTTGTGTCGAGATCAAGACACGACGGTCTGCTTCCAAGCCTTTCGTATCCATTTCGTCAGAGTTTCAACTTTCAGATGTTCATGATGCTAGGCTTTTCCTGAGAGTGACGGAGGTTTCATCCTCTGTTTCCCCTTCCGGCACAAGTCTACATGATCTGGTCAATGAGACTGCGCGGCTCTTTCAGACAGATCCGCATGTTGTCAATCTTTGGGATCAGTCTTTGATAGCCTCGGGCTATGATGCGAATGACAAGTATGACGACCGGAATTGGAAAATCGGGGATTCAATGGATTTTGAGATCACAGAAGGGTTTCCGCGAGTAGTGCCACCGCTGCCCTTTGGAGTGAGCAATATCAAATATTCTTTGTCGTTGGATGCATGTCGGGAATTTGCCGTTGCCGATCTGTTCGGAAAAATTGCAAGGATGGAAAACAATGTTGGAGCTTCTTGAGTTTCATCATCAGCTCATTGCCGATGTCCAAGGAGATGCCGACGCTCTTGGCCTGATAACGGTTGAAGCCTTCTTTGAAAAGGTTGCCGAATATTTGACTGAAGCCGGAGAGGTCGATAGTCCCGGGAGAGCGTTTTATGAAGGCCGTCACTCTAGGTACACCATTCAGATTGATGGATATGGTGGAGATCCCCGAGAGAGCGATGGGATACTGAGCCTAATTCTTTGCGACTTTTCCATCACTGATGAAGTACGAAGCATCAATACACAGCAGGCAAGAGGTCTGCTGCAACGCATGTACCATTTTGCGGAAGCTTGCTTGGATGAACAATTTCGAGACGGTTTGGAAGAAACATCGGCGGCATTTGGCGTGGCAGACCTGGTTTCCACGACCTGGAAAGATATTACGAAGATAAAATTGATCATTGTAACGAATGCTGACTTCAGGGCTCGGGCCGATGGCGCTTTGGTCAATGAAATCATCGGGAAGCCGACCACACTCAGTGTCTGGGACCTGAAGAGGTTGAAACAATTTGCAGAGCAGGGTCAGGCGCGCGGCAGCTTGGTAATAGATTTCAAGAAAGATTTCGGAGGGGGAATACCTGTGCTTCCAGCGTCAATCGGAGACGAGACGCTGGAAAGCTACCTTGCGATCGTACCTGGGAAACAACTGGCTGCAATCTATGAAAAGTGGGGAGCACGCCTGCTGGAAGCCAATGTAAGGAGCTTTCTGCAGGCAAAGGGCAATGTGAACCGAGGTATCCGAAACACCATAAGGGATGAGCCGGCAATGTTCTTCTCTTACAACAACGGATTGAGCACGACCGCAGATTCTATTGATATAGAACCGTCACCGCATGGCCCTCTACTCGTCCGAGCAGACAACCTGCAAATCGTGAATGGTGGCCAGACCACAGCGTCAATCCATGCAGGTATGAGAACATTCGCAGATCAGATAGCAAAGGTGCATGTGCAGATGAAGCTGACAATTGTGCCAAGAGATCTAAGCGAAAATATCGTTCCAAAGATTTCAGAATATGCAAACAGTCAGAACAAGGTGAATGCTGCCGACTTCTTTTCAAATCATCCATTTCACGTCAGGATTCAAGAGCTTTCAAGACGGGTCTTGGCACCCGCTGGAGCAGATGGGTATCGGGAATCCAAATGGTTTTATGAAAGGGCTAGGGGGCAATTCGCAGACGAGAGAGGCCGTCGTTCTGATGCGGAGAGGAAAAAATTCGATGCTGAATACCCAAGGAAGCAGTTCGTTACCAAGACGGATCTTGCAAAATTTGAAAATACCTGGTCTAGGCTTCCTCATGAGGTGAGCAAGGGGGCCCAGAAGAATTTCAAGATATTTGCCGAAGGTATGGAAAAGCGTTGGGGGAGCGAGGGAGCAAATATCGATGAGCTTTGGTATCGGAGCATGATTGCCAAAGCCATTGTTTTCAAGGCCACAGAAAAGCTTGTTTCCGAGGCTCCTTGGTATGAAGGTGGCTATCGGGCCAACATCGTTACCTACGCTATTGCAAAGCTTGTACGGGATGTAGACGCGACGAAAAAGCAGATCGATCTCGAGACCATCTGGCGGCGTCAGGCGATATCTCAGGCATTGAAGGATGCGCTCAATGTTGCTGCTGAAAAGGCTCAGTATACCATTGCTCATCCACCAGTGGGAGTTCGTAACTTCAGTGAATGGGCCAAGAAAGAGGTCTGCTGGAAACAGTTGTGTGACATGAGGTTCGATTATCCAGAGCATCTTGATGATGCTCTGATTGCCATTGATATCGCCAAAGAAAAAGCTAGAGCTGCGCGTTCCGAGAAGGCGTTCAATGCGGGGGTGGAGGCTGAAATCGAAGTTTATAATCTTGGGGGAGTTTTCTGGTCTCGCACGATGGAGTGGGGAAACAGGCAGCGCCTGATTTCTCATGATGAGATTGGCATACTATTGGCCTGTGCATCCATTCCGCAGAAAACCCCTTCGGCAAAACAGTGCAGGGAAGCAATGAAAATTCTCGAAAAGCTGAGAAAAAACGGGCTTCCGGATCAGGTTGGTACCTAACCTTTTTCAAATAAACTGGAACACTGGAAGCAGTAACTCTGCTATCTGCCGTGCCAGAAAGGGAGGGACTGCGTTTCCTACCTGCACAAACTGCTGCGTCCTGTTGCCCATGAAATGATAGTTGTCTGGGAATGTCTGCAGCCTTGCTGCCTCCCTCACCGTGAGGCTACGGCATTGATTGGCATCGGGATGAATGAAATAGTGCCCATCTTTTGATATGTGACTTGTTACCGTGGTTGAAGGTCCAGTACCGACCTGAACCCTGAAGCGGTCGTTGAACTTCCCTGAGTGCCAGTTTTTGTGTGCAGGGGCCAGCTGTTCCGGGAACTGTTTCGCTCTCGGGCTGCTGCCTTCAGCTTCCGCGAAGCAGGCAACATACATGTAGCGTGCAAGATCTGATGCCATGTGCCCCCGGGTTTCGTGACCTGATACCCCAACCAGCCGATTGTCATCAAGGAACTGTTTCAGTCTTTCGTTCAGATCGCGGGAAAAGCCGGTTCTGCCTGTAGACATCCTTCCTTTGACAGCAGTTTGGGAGAGGGTAGATGCCATCCTTTTCAGAATGGCAAGATACGCTTTTCTGTTCTTTCCGGGATATACCGCCGAAATCTCCTGAAGCGTATTCGCCGCTGTCGTGACGACTTCAAGCCAATGATCGGGATTATCTTTCCGGCTGAGGCCACTCCTGAGGCAGGGAAGTCCGTGGAGCACCTCTTCAGCAGTTGTCTGCCTTTTATTCTTTACCAAAGTAAAGTCGAAAAGATCTTTTGGAAGCCTTGTTGCCAGTTCCCGCTTGACGCCGACTATGATGACTCTGTGACGTGCTTGGGGAACACCATAATCCTCAGCATGAATTACAAAGTCTCTAGGATCTGGCCTATCGAGCAGATTGCCTTTACCCGATAGCGCGAGCAGACGATATCCGTCTCCAGCCTTCTCCAAATCGTCCAGTACCTGCTCGAAGATTGCTTTCCCCTTGATTGAGGATGACAGCATGCCCTTGACATTTTCCATGACGAAAACGGCAGGTTTTAGGGTGTTAAGAACCTTGCAATACTCACGATACAGAAAATTTCTTTCGTCTTTTTGCGGCTTGTAGTCTTCAATTCCTGCTCGCCGGGAACGCCCGACAAGGGAGTATGCCTGACAGGGTGGACCGCCGATTAGCAGAGTGCGCCCATTAGCCTCTTTGTTGATCTCTTCAATCCGCTTGTTCAAGAACGTTGTCGTTTCGGGCTTTCCAAGCTCCATGCAAAGAGCCTCGTCATCTGCCGCATGCCATTGCTCGGGATACAGATGCTTCCAATCCGGCTCTTGGGTCTTGCCCCCGATCCATGCATAATACTCTTCGGGAAAGACATCAAACTTCCGTAGGAATGAACGCAGTCTCAATGTCTTGTGGGCGGATTGCTCCTTTTCGATTGAAACCTGGATCTGATAGGCAACATGATCGTTTTCATCTCTGCAAGAGGAAAAGCCTTCACCCAAGCCGCCCGGGCCAGAAAACAGATCGACAATGTGAACGGCATTTGACATTTGAAATCTCCGTTCCTCCTCTTCCCAGGTTTCGGGGGAAAGATCAAGAATTAATTATGGTTGATACTGTTGATACAAACACAAGATCGTGGATGATGGGGCGGATCCGCGGAAAAGATACAAAGCCGGAAATGCTGGTTAGAAAGTATCTGTTCGCTCATGGTTTCCGATACAGGCTTCATGGCAGGAAACTGAGCGGACATCCCGATCTGGTGTTGCGGAAATATGGCGCTGTGATTTTCGTTCACGGCTGTTTCTGGCATCGCCACGAAGGTTGCCGAGACGCAACCACGCCGTCTACCCGTGTAGACTTCTGGTGTCAGAAATTCAAAAGCAACATGTCCCGGGACCAGCGCAATGTTGTCACCCTCATGAGTTCCGGATGGCGGGTTGCCATCGTTTGGGAATGTCATCTGAAGAGAATGGAGCTCAGGACGCTGAACGCGCTCGAGGCATGGTTGAAGGAGGGCGGGCAGAGTTGGACCAGCGATGAACTGTGTCGCGGCAATTAGGTGAGGTGATCGAGGGCAGAATGCCTGTTATTCCCGCTTCAGATTATGCTGTCTGTTGATGAGCCTGTTCAAGGCATTCCCGGTAACGGTTCCCGTTCGAGAATCCTTTTCCAACCGCATCAGCAAGCTGATTTATTTTGGTGTGTTAGCTTTCACAAGGTTGCCGGCGTTAAACCCTAAAGTAGAATGTAAGGGTGCGATTGTTTCGCTTCCCCGAAACCAATTTACCCTGCATTCCTTTTGAGTGTGGGGTCTGCGGTGTAGACCCGAACGCTGCAGATCTGTCTATGAATAGACACCTGATTGGACCGACTTCAAATAGGCAAGAATTCTGTCTGATTTGCGCTCCGACACCAAATCAAACCCAGTTTTTCCGGCCCAGCCAGGAATTGGTTGATGTTTGAACCAAAGAGCCGCACGCTGATCGGATCCAGTCATCTCGCTTGCTAGGTTGAGGATTCTCATTAAGGGGCGAATTGCTTCATTTAGTTTGCGCAAACTTGATTGCCTATAAAACGAATGTCGATCAATGCCGGTCAATTTTGTCATCTCGGCCTGAGTGATGCCAAGTCTCGTCGCGAATGCTTGTGCAGATGTAATCTGTTTACCACCATCAAATGGCGTGACCATGTTTGAAGAACCTCTTTGCGAAGCAAGCAATTGACGTGCATGCGAGACTATCCCATTCCGTGACCATCTTTCGAACGATTCAAGCTTTTTGAACCGCCCAAGGTTTGCCGGAAGCCATCACCTCATGAAAGGAAACTATCCAAATTCCTGCTGTCAGGTCGATGAAAGCAGCGCGCTTCATTCGAACGACGGAAATGCGGAAGGATATTGCGCCACAGATGCCGCCTTACGAGTGGTGGGGTTGGACCGGATTTGCCGGGGCAATTCAGTTTACTGTACGCGATTTGTACGGAATTGCAGAACATTTGAGCGTAATCTGGCGATTCGCTTGGTCCAATAGAAATATGGAATTTCTAAAAACACCAATTATATCAATGAGATATTGGTGCACCCGATAGGATTCGAACCTGTGGCCTCTGCCTTCGGAGGGCAGCGCTCTATCCAGCTGAGCTACGGATGCTTCTGGTGGCTTGGATAAAGCGGAAAGAAAAACCTTCAAAAAATCAATCTGTTACACGAGCGATACTACATGAGGGCACCTCTCATTGCAAGCCCGAAAGATCGGTGATGTAGGCCGAAAAGTGCTCCAAAATGGGGGGCACTGTGACACCAGTGTGACAGAATTTTTGCTCGTTTTCGGTTGTAACTCCTTGTCTTCCTTCTTTGAATCCTGCTCCCCCCCCCTCCCTCTTGGTGTGACAGGAAGGGGGGCTCAGGGGGGATTCTACCTCGACATGGTGGTGAATAGGCCCGACGAATAGCCGGACCAAAATTCACGCGGCGATTACTTCCGATCAGAAGTCGTCGAAGAGACACAACTCGTTAAACATGAAGGCATAACGTCTTCCTACTTTCTCGATGATAATGTCGCGGTTCTCAAGCCCCTCAATGAAGTCAGGATGTTCCCGGACGTTCTTTCTGAAGTTCGAACTGTCTAGCACTGCGATGGCAGTCTGCACTTCCGAGAACAGAACATGGGAGTCCGGATGCTGATCCAACTGTTCAGTTATGAAATTAAGTGCTTCAGCGACCTTTCCTTTGGGTGTCGTGCGGATTGGCTTCCAGTCAGAGATGCAGCAATGTGGGAATACTTCTTTCAGAAGAGGTTTAATTTCTGAGCGCTTGCTGCCTATGATGTAGACGGTGCATGGGGCACACTGGTCCCCAATGCATTTGCGTACAGATCCCCGGCAAGCGGCCTGAAGGATAACATGCTTCAGCTCACCTCTGGCGATCGCTTCTGACCAATCAGATCGAAAATCTCCCATTTCTGATGGAAGACCAGCGGATGCTCGACCTAGAGACTCATAGTAGGATGCTGGGTAGAACAGGGTTCCTGCCAAAATGACATTCTTCACGTCAGCAAATTGGTTGGTCGCATCATGGCTGCCCCAATTGAGGTAGCTGACATTGCTGTTGTTGCGAAGCAACCGGCTGAGGTCTCGCGGAACATTGATGCCGAACCCCGTTTTGTGATGGACGATAAGCCACTTCTCATCTGGGCGTTTGTTTATGGTTTTGGCGATGCCTTCAAGCAACATCTCTCGATTGCGGCGGAAGCTTTGTTTGCCACCCCCCGTGTTCCATACCCGGATTTCGAGGTCATAGTAGTCTTTGCTGGCTTCAGGAAGGCGAACGATCCCTCCTCTTTGCTGCTCCCAGAGCTCGTAAGTCTGGCGAACACGCCCGGAGGCATCCAGAACCAGCACCGGAGCGAGGCCTTCTGGCAAGGTCTCGGAATAATCAAGCATCGTGTTTCCTGTTCCTCCATCATTGCGGACCGTGATCCATTTGCCGGACAACAACCATAGAGACTTGAGAGTTCGTTTCTGATCCTCAGTTGGGTTGGTGATCGCTCCCAAGGCACCCTCTACTGTCAGGTCGAAGGTTGATGCAAAGTCCGGTATTTTCTGTCGAGCGCCGTTCGGTTGTTCTCTGAGCGATACAAAGAGCTCCTCTAAAGCATCACCGAGCTCTGGATGTGCTTTGCGGACTGGCTGAAGGATGCTAGAAATGTCATCCCGCCCTACGGTTAGTGTTGCTCCCGGTAGCATGGCCTCATCCCAGATTAGTACCTGGCGTCGTTCTCCGACAAAGTGGAACTCCCGCACATCATCAAAATGCCTTCCCTCTGTCCTGCTTTCGACCATCTTGTGAGTGGTAAAGAGAAAGCGGGCATTGGCGTGATCAGAACGTCCTAGAGTATTGAGGCCATCATCGGACGTCAGAACTGCGAATTCCAGAGGATCGAAGCCGATGAGATCAACCAATCCTTGGATCTCCGATAGGCGGCTGACGCACATCAAGACAGATACGTCGAAGTGTTCATCAAGGGGTGAGGCTCTTAAGGCTTGGATAAAGCTGATGACCGCTTGGGTTTTTCCGACGCCAGGATCTAGAGAAGACAGAAATACATCGTTTGAGGCTGAACCATTGGCCATATCCGACATTGTCTTAAGCACTGCCTTTAGAGCTTCTAACATCTCCTCTGATGGCTGATGTCCGTATTTGAGGAAACTCGAGTTCAGACGTAAAAAGGCATCTGCCTCTAGTCCTCTGTAACCCTGGTTTGAGGTGGTCAATGTTTGTATAAAGGCATTCTTACAATGTTCGACCCCTTTAGAATTGCCTTTGATGGTGGTCTGAGGTGTTAAATAATTCATAGAAGTCCTCCTTTTGATTGGGCGAACAGGCACCCAAGCGGCGTCTGGGTTTCTGTTCGATAGGAACGTTGATTGTCATTGTCGGTGGATGTGTCTGGTCAGAGATTTGAAATGGCCGAAAGGACGGCTGCCGTCGGGCGCAGACGGAATAGGAAGACACTGGCGATGTCTGCCGAATGTCACGGTACTCTTCGGGGATGACGAATGTTGGGAGCAGTGCAGGACGGGGCATGCTCAAAGACTCGCAGCTCCATCTCTTCGATGGACATCTCGCCGGTCGCTACCTTCTCTTCACCCTGCACATACATGCCGTCCTTGCGGATGGCAGGGAGGACATCGCGGGTTACCCAGTCTTGGAATGCCTTGGCTTGAGGTTTGTCCGAGCGCATGACCAACTTGTAGAGGCCGGACTCTGAGATGATCGAGTAGGACGGGGCGCGAACTCCAACGAACAGATCGTTGCAGTCGGAGCGGCGTAGTGTCTTCTTCTCATCGCTGTCAATGTTTTGAAGGTATCGTCCAGCCCCACCTGCCAACGGAAGATCCAGCGCCTTGCACACATCCGCAGCGACGAACCACGGCTCATCATTGAGGATGACCACTCGGATCTCATTGGTCTGGAAGGAGAAGGTGTTCAGGTCGGTGGTGGTGTCTACTTTCTTGAGCATGTCAGTCTTCCTTTCTGTAGGTATAAAGAAAGACCGGTCCTTTCGGGCCAGCCTTTGGGTAGTCATTCAGTTTTGCTTTGGGTTAGCGTGTTGGCTTAGTGGTTGCTGGAAATGCAAAATTTCTGTCGATGTATTTTTATGAAGATGGCAGTGAACGATTCCATTGAATGCGCAAAAACATGGATCGCCACAGTCGGTTCACTAGGCCCGCTCTTAACGACCAGTCAAAATGAAAGGGAAGCAATGGCTGGAAACGCAAACTTATTGGACGAAGGAGCTCGTTAGACGGCAAAGTTGTAGGAATTTGTCTAGTTGGTTGTGCCTGTCGTTGACACTACCTTTGTGGCGTGGTCAGTTGAGGTATCTGATAAAGGGCAATAACCGCCATGACTTCCACGAACTTTGATCATTTAAAGAGCCTTAGCCCGCAGCTTTATAAGCTGGGCATTTTGGCAGAGCGCTTTTTCAGCCAGGATGCCAACACATCACTCATGAAGAGCCGACAGTTCATGGAGCTGATGGTCAAGGAGGTGGCAGCTCTTTCCGGTCAGTATGACGAGCATAGACAAGAAAGCATCCATGATCTTATCAGGCGTTTGTCGGCACAGCAGATCTTGCCGCAAGAAGTAGCAAGCGTTTTTCATGCCGTTCGAAAGCTTGGTAACCAGGCAGTTCATCAGTTTGATGGTGAAGCGCGAGATGCTCTTTCAGCTCTGAAATTCTGCCGTTCTCTCGGCGTGTGGTATCGCTGGTCATTCGGGAGAGATCCTGATTTCAAGCCGGGGCCTTTCGTTCCACCCAAGGAGCCAGAAGATGCAGGGGCTTTCCTGAAGGCGGACCTTGAGCGACTTCGTGATGAGATCAGGAAAAAGCAAGCAGCTCTTGTGGCAGCGCAGGTCGAAACGGAAGAGCTGAAGAAAGCCCAAGCTGCCTTTGAGGAGATGGCCAAGCAGGCCACTGAAGACCTCGCGATTTGGGAAGAAACCGCAGCTGAGCAGGAAGCCAATGCGTTGGCCCTGGCCAAAGAACTGGCGGAGCTTCAGAAGAAAGCCCAAGCCGAGCCGGAGCAAACGCATCGAGAGCGGCAACATGCTTCCCGTAGTGCAGCTGCAAACCTAGAGCTTGATGAACAGGATACACGTATTCTCATTGATGCTCAGCTCATGGAGATGGGGTGGGAGGCAGATTCTACATCGCTTCGCTATAGCCATGGTACGCGCCCTGAGGTTGGTAAAAGCAAAGCAATCGCTGAATGGCCTACAGACAGTGGTCCTGTCGACTATGCTCTATTTGTCGGCATGATCTGTGTCGGTGTGGTTGAAGCCAAACGGGAAGCTCTTGATGTGCCGGGTGTCTTGGCTCAGGCTCAACGCTATGCGCAAGACATCAAGCTTGATCCCGAAAACCTTCATACAGATTCTCCTTGGAAACATGGTCTGAAAGATCCTTTCCGTGTTCCCTTCGTCTTTGCTACAAATAGTCGCCCCTATGTGCGCCAGTGGAAGACAAAATCAGGAATCTGGCACTGTGACATGCGCCATGCCAGCAACAAGCCTGATGCGCTTTCACAATGGTTTTCACCGCAAGACCTGATGCAGAAGCTCAAGACGAATGTCGATGCGACAGCCAAAGGATTGGCAGAGGACAGTTTCGGCCAGGGGAAACTGCGCCCCTATCAGGAGGAAGCTGTCTATTCCATTGAAGACGCCATCAGTAAGGGACAAAAGGACATCCTCATTTCGATGGCTACGGGAACCGGCAAGACCCGAACCGCGATTGCGCTGATGTATCGTCTGCTCAAGCATTCACGTTTTCATCGGATTCTCTTTCTTGTCGACCGTCGCGCCTTGGGCAAGCAAACCGAGGATGCTCTGGAAACCACAGAGCTTGAAGGGCTGCTGAACTTCGCTCAGATTTATGGAGTCGCAGGGCTTGGCCAAAAGTTACCAACAAAAGAGCAGCGCGTTCAGGTGGCGACCGTTCAGTCCATGGTTGCCAGGATCGAAGGCGAAGACGATCTCAGCGCTCGCCCTACGCCAGGCACTTATGATTGCATCATCGTGGATGAGGCCCATAGAGGCTACACTCTTGATGCAGACCTGAAAGAGAGCGAAATCGCGTTCCGCAGCCTTGAAGATTATCAGTCCGCCTATCGCCAGGTGCTAGATTATTTCGATGCGGTCAAGATCGCCTTGACGGCGACCCCTGCTTTGCACACGCGAGAGATCTTCGGCCATCCGGTTTATCATTATGGCTATCGCCAAGCAGTGATCGAAGGGTACCTCATAGACCATTTACCCCCCAGACGCATCACCACGGCATTGGCAGAAGCTGGCATTCATTTCGATGGTGGCGAAGAAGTTGAAATTCTGGATCGCAAAACAGGTCAACTGGATTTGTTCGAGCTACCCGATGATGTGGATCTCGATTATGATCTGGCTCAGTTCAACAGCAAGGTCTATTCGGAAAATTTCAACCGCGCAGTTTGTCAGGCATTGGCCCGCGAGATACCTCCCACTAAGCCGGGCAAGACGCTGATCTTTGCCGCTCGCGATGACATGGCTGATGACATCGTAAGGCTTCTGCTTGAAGAATTGCAGGACGAGTATGGCATCGATGAAGTGCCAAGCTCCATGGTGCAGAAGATCACAGGCAAGACGGACAAGCCGCAAGACCACATTCTACGCTTCAAGAATGATGCGATGCCGAAATACGTGGTGACCGTCGATCTGCTAACGACAGGTATCGATGTGCCATCCATCTGCAATCTCGTCTTCATGCGCAGGGTCAAGAGCCGCATTCTCTATGATCAGATGATTGGTCGTGCTACGCGCCTTTGCGCTGAGATAGGCAAGGAGCATTTCAAGATCTATGACGCCGTAGACATCTATGCGGAACTGCAGGAAATGTCAGACATGCGCCCGGTTGTCACCAAGCCTGACCTTTCGCTGGGGCAGCTCGTGACCGACCTCTTCAACGCGCCCGATGATGAAGACAGGGATTGGGTGGCCGGACAGGTCGTCGTCAAGATGCGCAATCTCGCTGCACGGATCGATGAGGAAACTCAGGAGAGCTTTGAGCGAACGACAGGCCAGACAGCGGCGGCAGCAGTTCAGGATCTTTCTCAGAAGTCGTCGCTTGAGCTGATCGACTGGCTCAAAGCCAATCCGCTTGCTGTTGAGCTATTGGAGCGACGACCGGTAAAAACCTACAAGGGTGGCGATGGCGTGGCAATCTCCCACCATGAAGATGAGCTTCTGCGGATTGAAGAGATCTTTGGCAAGAACACCAAGCCCGAAGACTATATTGAAGGCTTTGAACGTTATGTCCGCGAGAACATGAACAGTATCCCGGCGCTGATTGCCGTTACACAAAAGCCGCGAGAGCTCACTCGCAAAGAGCTTTCGGAACTGGCCGGTCTTCTGGATGAGAAGCATTATTCTGAAGCCATGCTCCGTGCAGCCTATGGCAAGGCGCGTAACGCAGACATAGCAGCCCACATCATAGGCTTCGTGCGTCAGGCTGCCCTTGGAGACCCGCTAGTGCCTTATCGGGACCGGGTGGATGCCGCTCTTGATAAGCTCTACAAATCTCGTGACTGGACCAAGCGTCAACGCCAGTGGCTCAGCCGCATAGGGCGAGCGCTCAAGGATAAACCAGTAGCGGACCCGACCCTTCTCGAGCACGGCTCCTTTGCTGACAAGGGGGGCTTTGTCCGTATCTCCAAGGAGTTCGACGGCTCTCTGGATGAGGTGCTGCATGAATTCAATGAAGCTATCTGGGGGACACCGGCAGCTTGACCTGTCCGACTCATCCCCCAACCGCTATAGCTTTTTTATGATCTACCCATTTTGAAAACGGTCCCGCCATGAATGCCAATACCATCGTCCAGAAACTCTGGCGTCTCTGCGCTGTCCTTCGCAAGGATGGCATCACCTATCAGCAGTATGTGACCGAGCTCACCTATTTGCTGTTCCTCAAGATGATGAAAGAGCGTGACCGCGAAACTGGATGCATCCCCAAAGGCTACCGCTGGGCTGATCTCTCCAAGTCGGATGGTCTGTCTCAGCTTGAGCTTTATCGAGCGCTACTGGTTGCACTAGGCAGTGTCAATTCACGCTTGGGCAATGATGACAAGCTGCTTACCAAGCCATCCGATTCCGCCTCGGAAGAAGAGCTAAAAACCTACGCAAAGGGACAAGAAATCCCGCGCATGGTTCAGGCGATCTTTGACAATGCGTCGACCTTCATCCGTGAACCGCAAAATCTTTCTACCATTATTACGTCCATTGATGATCTTGATTGGTACTCGGCAGAACGTGATCAGTTCGGCGATCTCTACGAAGGCCTGTTGCAGAAAAACGCAGAAGAGACCAAGCGCGGCGCTGGCCAGTATTTCACGCCCCGTGTTCTTATCAATGTGCTGGTTGAGCTGATGCAGCCACAGCCGGGCGAAGTTATTCAGGATCCTGCTTCAGGTACCGGAGGCTTTCTCATTGCGGCAGACCGTTTCATGCGGCAGCGCACAGACGACTATTTCGATCTTGGCGAAAAGGCTGATTGGCAGAAGCATCATGCCTTCCATGGTATGGAGAATGTGCCAGGCACCTTGCGCCTGCTCCTTATGAATCTCTATCTGCACGACATCGATAGCGACCATGTGGATCTCGGTGATACCCTTTCCGATAAGGGGCAGCGGATGAGCGAGGCCGATCTGATCCTGACCAACCCGCCGTTTGGTCCGGCAGGCGGAGCGCCGACGCGGGACGATCTGACGATCACCGCTTCTGTCTCCTCCTATCAGTTGCCCTTTGTTGAGCACTGCATCCGCTCTCTGAAGCCCGGCGGTCGGGCGGCGATTGTCGTGCCTGATAACGTGCTGTTCGAGGATGGTCGCGGCAAGGCGCTCAGACAGATGATGATGGACTGGTGCGATCTGCACACGATCCTTCGGCTCCCCACTGGCATCTTCTATGCGCAAGGGGTGAAGACCAATGTCATCTTCCTCACCCGAGGCAAGACTGATAGTGGCAACACCGATGAGACTTGGGTTTATGACCTCCGCGCCCAGATGCCCAAATTCGGCAAGACCAACCAGCTGACCGAAGCTCATTTTGCCGAGTTCATCAAGGCCTTTGGTAATGATGCTCTTGGCCATGAGCGCGGTAAGGATCAGGGCGAGGAAGGCCGCTGGCGCTGTTTCACCCGCGAGGAAATCTCAGCCCGTGGCGACAATCTCGACATCTCCTGGCTGCGTGAAGCCGAAGAGGAAGCAGAAGACGGCCTGACCGAACCGGAAGACATCGCCGCCTCCATTCTGGAACACCTACAAGCCGCCATGATCCAAATCGAAGCCCTCAGTGCAGAGCTTGGTGAGAGTGAGCAGGATGCCGATCCGGAGGAGACACTATGAGTGAGCTGCCGGAGGGGTGGGTTGAGGCCGAGTTGGGAGAACTCGGAAAGTGGACTGGTGGAGGCACTCCCAGCAAATCTAATTCTACCTTTTGGGAAAACGGTACTGTCCCTTGGGTCTCTCCCAAGGACATGAAGTCCGATAGAATTGCCTCATCAGAAGACAAAATTACCGAATTGGCGATTGAAGGTTCGACGACCAATCTAGTTCCCGTCGGCACCGTCATGCTAGTTACTCGTAGCGGTATTTTAAAACACACTTTGCCTGTGGCCATCGCTCAAGTACCAGTGACAATCAACCAAGATCTTAAAGCTCTTACTCCAAGTGAGGGAATTAATTCAGACTTTGTGGCGAGACAGTTGAAAGGTGCCCAACGTAAAATTCTCAATGACTGCAGCAAAGCTGGCACCACTGTCGATAGCATAGATTTCAAACGCCTACAGGCTTTCAGAATTTCCATTCCCCCCCTCGCCGAGCAGAAGCGGATTGTGGGGAAGCTGGATGCCTTGAGCGCGAAATCCGCCCGAGCCCGCGACCATCTCTCCCGCATCGAAACCCTCACCAAACGCTACAAACAAGCCGTGCTTTCGAAGGCTTTCTCAGGGGAACTGACCAAGGACTGGCGGGGAGCTCAGTCTGCCGCATCTGACTCCCTGAAAGAAGTAGAGCTTGTAGAGAAAGCCAAACAAGGCCGATTGAAAATCCGGGGCGTCACTAAAATTCTCGAAGGAATAGTGCTATCTTCGCTGCCGGACGGTTGGAATTGGATTCAGAATTATCGCCTAGCAGACGACGCTAGCAACGCTATATGTGCAGGTCCTTTTGGAACTATTTTCAAAGCGAAAGATTTTCGATCCGAAGGTGTACCTATCGTTTTCTTGAGGCACGTTGGAGAAGGAAAGTACCTAACCCACAAGCCGAACTTCATGGATGAGGAAGTCTGGAAGGAACTCCACCAACCCTATTCCATTTCAGGAGGAGAGCTGCTGGTCACCAAGTTGGGCGACCCACCCGGGACCGCTTGCATTTATCCGCAAGAGGCTGGCACTGCAATGGTGACACCCGACGTCATGAAAATGAGCGTAGATCCCAGCGCGGCTTCAACATTGTACCTGATGTATTTCTTCAATTCACCAGTTTGCAAAGCCATGATTCAAGAACTTGCATTCGGCCTTACGCGATTACGTATTGACTTGAGCATGTTCAAGGGCTTTCCAATTCCGTTGTCCCCCCGTGCAGAGCAAAAAGAAATCGTCCGGCGCATCGAGAGTGCCTTTGCCAAGATCGACAAGCTGGCCGCTGATGCCAAACGGGCATTGGCGCTGACCGACCGGCTGGACGAAGCCTTCCTCGCCAAGGCCTTCCGTGGAGAGCTGGTCCCGCAAGACCCCAATGACGAACCCGCCAGCATCTTGCTTGACCGCATCAAAGCCGAACGAGCCGCCGCCCCGAAAGCGAAAAGAGGACGAGGGAAGAAGGCATGAGCATTGTTTATGAGGAAGCAAGTTAATTATGGGAGCTGAGAAAAAAGATTTAAGCGCAGGGAAAGTTATAAGCATGAAAAAGCCAAGTGAATTCTCAAAAGATGAACTGAAAAATCTGATCAATAATTACAGACGTTTACAGCGTACCCAGGACGCCTACTATTCTGAGTTACTTCAAGAATTTAGCTTGAGATCAGGGTCTGGCCTGGATTTCGAAACGACCAAAAAGGCTGTCTTGGAAGCCGCAAAAGAGCAGCGTTTTCTTTCTTATAAACAATTGGCTGATGCGAGTGGTGCAGACTGGGTCAAGGTGCACTATGCGATGAACACCCATCTTGGAGACCTTGTGGAGTATGCCCACTACAAAGGGTGGCCGCTGTTGAGTGCAATAATTGTCAATCAGAAAAATGTTGAGACTGGCGACATGGATCCTTCAACGTTGAAGGGCTTTGTCACCGTGGCTCGAGAATTAGGCTACTCGGTCGTTGATGAGGTGGCGTTTCTGAAAGAAGAGCAGCAGAAGGTATTCAAATGGGCTAGCCAGGCTAGCGAACAGCAAAGGTGAACTAAGTGGGGGGAACAATGAAAATTTCGACGATACTGGATCACATCGACAGTGGCCACATGGCATTGCCAGAGTTTCAGCGCGGTTATGTTTGGACGCGAGATCAAGTGCGTGGTTTGTTTGATTCCCTTTACAAGCGCCATCCGGTCGGAGGACTGCTTGTATGGGCAACCGAGGCCAAAACTGCTGATCATCGAGGAGATGGTCCCGTTGCCGCAGGTATTGTGAAACTGTTGCTTGACGGTCAGCAGCGCATGACTTCACTTTATGGAGTGGTTCGAGGCGAGGCCCCTCAATTCTTTGACGGTAATGATAAGGCATTCAAAGACCTTCGCTTCCATTTGGAGACCGAAACTTTCGCATTCTACCAACCCATCAAGATGCAGGATGATCCGCTCTGGATCGACGTTTCCGCTCTGTTACAAGGCGGAAATGATGGACTAGGTACAGTGATGGCGGGCCTTTGGAGTGATCCCGAGCATGGTCGAAACGCAGGAACCTACAACGGGCGACTGAACAAGCTGTTGGGAATTACAGAGATCGAGTTGCATGTTGAAGAAGTTACCGGCACAGACAAGACACTGGACATCGTTGTCGACATCTTCAACAAGGTGAACAGCGGCGGGACCAAGCTATCCAAAGGCGATCTGGCTTTGGCGAAAATCTGCTCTGAATGGCCAGATGGGCGCGATGCTATGAAGGCTAAATTAAAAGAGTGGGAAGGTAGTGGCTATCGTTTCACCCTGGATTGGCTGCTTAGGTCAGTAAACACTGTCCTCACCGGCGAAGCGAAGTTCAGCTATCTTCATGATAAGAATGCAGAAGAAGTTCAGGATGCTTTAAAGCGGGCTTCTAAGCAAATCGATGTTTCACTCAATTTGATTGCGGGTCGTTTGGGGCTGGATCACGATCAGGTCTTTTTTGGCCGGTTTGCTGTTCCAATCATGGTCCGCTATTTGGATCAGAAAGGCTCTAGTCTTAGTGCAAAAGAGAGGGACAAGCTTCTGTTTTGGTTTGCCCAAGCAGGGATGTGGGGCCGGTTTTCAGGCTCGACTGAATCCGTTATCGACCAAGATCTTGCAGCTCTAGAAGGCGATCAAGACGGCCTAGATGCTTTGATCGATAAACTGCGCCTCTGGCACGGGAATCTTCAAATTTTGCCGGATCATTTCAATGGCTGGAGTCTTGGGGCTCGTTTTTATCCCGTCTTGTATCTCCTCACTCGCATGGGTGAAGCTAAGGATTGGGGAACGGGTCTGCCTCTGAAAGCAAGCCTGCTTGGCAAGATGAGCAAACTGGAAGTTCATCACATCTTTCCTAAGGCTCAGCTCTACAAACACGACTATAAACGAGCGGATGTCAATGCTCTTGGAAACTTCTGCTTTCTCACGAAGGACACCAATCTTGCGATCAGTGATCGGTTGCCAGAGGAGTACTTTCCGGAGATTGAAGAAAAACACCCAGGTGCCTTGGCTTCGCAGTGGATCCCAATGGATCCAAGTTTGTGGCGCATGGAACGGTATTCTGACTTCCTTGAAGCTCGAAAGGCTCTTTTGGCACAAGAAGCAAACAAACGCTTTAGTGAACTGCTTCATGGTGATGAGCGCTGGTTAGACGCCAGTGATGATGATTCTCACGAGGTAGACACTCCGATTGTTGTTGGTGGTATTTCCAGTGAGGCAGAGGAACAGGAGCTTGAGTCGATTAATGCTTGGGTTGTTGAGCTCGGCTTGAAAGAGGGAGAAATCGCATTCGATCTTTCCGATGCCGAAACAGGAGTTCAACAAGCTGTTCTTGATCTTGCATGGCCGGATGGATTGCAGCCTGGATTAACCGTGCCCGTTGCGGTCCTTCTAAATGAAACCAAGGATGTTGTTTCTCTCGCTAGTAGTGGTGGCTTTCGTTGCTTTTCAGACAAAGCGACATTTGAGTCCTATGTCGAACGGGAAATTCTCGGAGCTGAAACCGTCTAATTAGAATGGTGGAGGAGAGGCTATTGCCTCTCCGTTTTCTGTCCGGCTTATAACCTCTTCGCCACTTCCTCTGCTTTGGGGTGGGTGTATCTGAACAGCATGCGCGGATCTTTGTGTCCGCTGATCATGGCTACCTCTGGGACATTCAGACCGAGCTCGAAAAAGCGGCTGATGGCTTCGTGTCGGAGATCGTGAAATCGAAGATCCTCTAATCCTGATCTGCGTTTTGTTCTCTCCCAGGACAGACGAAAGGCGTTGGCTGATAGAGGGAAGATGCGGCCCGAGGCTGTCTGGCAGAGTTTGAGCGCGGCGAGCGCTGAGCTGGAGAGAGGAACTGTGCGAGGGTCTCCATTCTTGGACATTCGGATCGTTGCGGTGCGTTTCTCCTTGTCTATGTCGTCCCAGTTCAAGGCTAGAATTTCACCTCGTCTCATGCCTGTCGCCAATGCGAAGAGAGCCATAGGCTTAACGTGCTTGTTGCGGCACTCATCGAGTGCTTTGCTCAGAGCTTGCAATTCCTCTTCTGTCAGGCGTCGTTCTCTGGCTTTGCCGTCTGAAGGAATCTTGATGTCATGCACCGGGTTTCCCTTGATCGGTTCGTTCCATTCTTTACGGGCGATCTCCAGGCAATGACGAAGCACCACCAGTTCTCGTCGGACGCTGGAAGAACTGACCTCTTTGAGGCGATCATCGCGATACTTGGCGACTGCCGACGAGGAGAGCTTGCTGATAGGGATCTTCGAGATCTCATGCCTGAGGATGGTCTTGATGCGGTATTGCTCAATGTCTGCTCCGCGCTTCTTCGGAGTGATTTCCTGGGAATAGCGAAAAAGCAGGTCAGACAGGGGTGGCGATTTGTGTGCGCGTGGCATTATTCCCATGCCGTCGATCTCTAGGGACATCTCCATTTGCTTTGCCCAGAGTTCAGCATCGGCTTTCGCCAGGAATGATTTGGTGATTGGGGTGTGGCCCTGCTTTCGGACCAGTGCTTGCCATCTTTGTCCGCGTTTGCGAAAGGTAGCCATAATCGTCTCCGTCACTGTGACACCAGTGTGACAGATCGATTTGTGAAGACTTTCAGGCTTTCCGTTCTTTCCTTCAATGTGTTGAAAACACTGCGGAAATTTGGTGCACCCGAGAGGATTCGAACCTCTGGCCTCTGCCTTCGGAGGGCAGCGCTCTATCCAGCTGAGCTACGGGTGCTTCTGGTGGCCTTTTGGGGATGTTTGCACGAACCTGATGTTTTCGGTTGTGCGTGGCTTTGTGACATCTCCAAGACACACAGATTATATGTCGGCTTTCTTAGCGGATGCATTCGACGGGTGCAATGGAAAAGCAGTCTAATTCTCGTGCTTTGTGCATATTCTGCAGATATGGGTCCTGTTTGTTGGTGTTGCTCATTGGTTAGCGCTGTCGCTCATGATGCGCTCGCGTGTTTGGCGCAGCCTTTCTTGGTTGGAGGCTGAATTTACGGATCCGGCATGCTGAATCAAACTAAATATAGTTTAAGAATAGTTGTTGTTGTAATTGACCGTTCTAATGGTAGTAATGCTCTTCGGAAATGATTTAGACTATTAATGAAATTATTATAACTTTCCTGATAAATATATTTTGATTATTTCAACAAAGTGAGGTGCGATTTTGGACATGGAAAACCAGATTGCTTCAGAAATATTGTCCGAAGCCGTAGTTGAGACCATTAGGGTTATTGAGAGTAATAAATCCCTGTCGCATCTTAGCTCTGCTTCCTTCTCCTTTCCGACTGGTCAGTCCCCGCTGGCCGTTGCCTATATCTCTCCCCATCTCAATTTTGAGGATATTGTCCGCCGGCTCAATGAAATGGCGGGGAAAACCCGCGTTATTGCTGTAATGACCGCTGGTGAGCTGTGCAACTGTTCTGACAATGCGCTTTATCGCAATGCTTCGGGCAGTTGGGAGAGCCTTACTGTCCAGATTTTCCCGCCAGATCTGATTGGTGATGTGTCCGTTCATAAGGTTTCCCTGCATAATGAGGATATTCGCGCGGGCAGCCCGAACAAAAGCCGTGACCAGCGGATTGCCCGTATCGCGCAGGATCTGGGGCGTATCAATGTGCCATTCTCCATCCGCCCCGAAGAAGTTTTTGCTCTGACTTTCATTGACGGTTTGTCAGCTTCTGAGAATTATCTGATGGAGGCAGTGTATCAGAGCGGTAAATTCCCTTGCCTCTTCATTGGCGGCTCGGCTGGCGGCAAACTGGATTTCTTGGAGACCAAGATTGCCGATGGGGCTCAGGTGATGCAGAACCATGCGATCATGGTTTTTGTTCGTTTGGCCAAAGGGCGGAAATATGGTGTTTTCAAAAGCCAGAATTTCAAGAAGAGCAGTGTTTCATTCCTGATTGCAGATGCCGACCCGGATTTGCGTGTGGTCCGCAGTGTGGTGGACCCAACAAGTGGCGATGTCGAGCCCTTTATCGATAGGCTGGCGCAGCATTTCAGGGTGTCGAGTGACAAGATCGAAGGTAGCTTGGCTGGCAAGAGCTTTGGCATCGAAATAGACGGCGAAATATATGTGCGCTCGGTCGCTGCGATCAAGCCCGAGGAGGGAGAGGTTGCCTTTTATTGCGATGTCAATCCGGGGGACGAATTGTTCCTGCTTGAAGCGACCGATTTTGCGCAGCAGACCAAGAGTGATTTGGGCAGTTTTTTGCGTGGCAAGCCTAAGCCTTTGGGAGCCATCCTGAATGACTGTATCTTGCGCCGCCTGCACAATCAGAAATCGACGGCGGCTCTGTCGGATGCTTGGGCGATGCCTGTCGCTGGTTTTTCCACCTTCGGTGAGCTGTTTGGCATCAATGTGAATGAGACACTGAGTGCAATTGTCTTCTTTGAAGATGAGGCGAACCAGTATGAGGATGACTATCTGAAGAATTTCACGATCCACTATTCGCGCTTCAGCAATTATTTCACACGGTGCCGTTTGGCCAGTGCCGAGATGATCAATCTGGTACGCTCCAAGATCATCGACACAATGTCGGAGCAATTTGCCAATGTTGGTGATATCCAGAGCGTTCTGGCCAACACGCAGCATATGCGGGATTCTCTTTATTCCATCCGTTCTTCCATTTCGGGAGTCAATGACGGTCCGGAGGCCGGGGCGGCTCAGGAAGCTGACGAGACGAATGATCTTTCCTATCAGTTCGAGCATTTGTCCGGTGCCATGAAGGGCTTGAGAGACATTCTGGGTGTGATTGACGGGATTACCGGGCAGACCAACCTTCTGGCTCTCAACGCAACGATTGAGGCCGCCAGAGCCGGGCAGGCCGGTCGCGGGTTTGCTGTTGTTGCTTCGGAGGTCAAGCAACTGGCCGGGGATACGAAATCCACTCTGGTGCATACCGAAGAAACAATCGGAGATATGGAAGGAGCGCTGGCTGCATTGGGTGAACTGATCGCGCAGACGCGGCAGAAATTTATTGACGAGGGGGATTTGTATAAATCCACCATTCAGCAGATTGATGACATGATTGCCCAGCCAGACGGCATCGACAAGACGCTCAATGAACTGGGGGGGATTGTCGAGACGCAGGTTGAATCTGCCGAGCTTGTTCAAAGGCAGCTTGAAAAACTTGCCCGTTTGGGGGCTAGTGCTGCCTGACACGTTGCCACAACAGGTCTTATGTAAAACGAAAGCCCCGGTCGAACCGGGGCTTTCTTGTTTTCTAGAGGTCGCTGGTACCTGTCAAATGACCTTGCGTACTTCGTGCAGAAAATTGTCGATGCCGGATTTGAGCTTCTCGCCGTTCGTGGCCAATTCCTGAGAAGCATGATGGACATCGTGCGCTGCGTTGGAGGCTTCAACGATGCTCTCGCTCACCGAAGAAATGTTGCAGGTTACTTCCGAGCTTCCCACGGACGCTTCTTCAATGCTGCGGGCGATCTCGTTGGAGGCTGCGCTTTGCTCTTCCACTGCGGCTGCGATGGCAACCGCGATCTCCTTGGTGCTGGCGACCGTACGCTCTATACCGTCGAAGGAATTAACAGCATGCTGGCTTGCTTCCTGTATGCGTGCAATCTGCTGGCCAATGTCGCTGGTGGCTTTGCTGGTTTGGGTTGCCAGTGCCTTGACCTCATTGGCGACGACAGCAAAGCCTCTGCCAGCTTCTCCGGCTCTGGCGGCTTCAATCGTCGCGTTGAGGGCCAAAAGATTGGTCTGGTCGGCGATGTCGGCAATCAGTGACATAATGGCGCCAATGCTATCGGCTGCGCTGGAAAGGCCCTTGAGGTCTTCGCTGGTTTGTCTCACCTCGTTGACCGCATTTTCGCTATGCTCGGCGGAGCGCATGACCTGCTGATTGATTTCGCTGATGGAGTTGGTCAGTTGCTCTGTGGCTGCAGCCACAGCGCTGACATTGCCAGATGTCTGTTCCGATGCCTGCTGAACAATGTTGGCCTGACTGCTGGATGTGGTGGCGATCTGGTTCATGGAACCGGCGGAAGCTTCAAGCTCGACGGCAGCTGCGGCCACAATCTGAACAATGCTGCTCATCTGGTCTTCAAAGTCCTTCACCGCTCCGGAGAAGGTGTGGACCCTTTCTGACATGACCTCCATGGCATCGTTGACCGTGCGGCTAGCCGTTGCGAAGCTGCCGTTCATGCCTTTTTCCGAGATGCGTCGGAAATATTTGTTTCGCGCAACATATTCAAGGGATGCTGTGGATTCGCGCAAGTAGGCATCCGATCGGTCGATCAGGTCGTTGATGGCATGTAACAGGCGTGCGGACTCGCCCGTTTCTGTAATATTGATAATGCGTTTTTCGAAGTCGCCCTTGGCTGCTGCTTCGACAACATCTATGGCTTTCATGACTGCGGACTTGTACTGATTTTTCAGCATACTATCGGTCTCTGTATTTAAGGCGCCTGAATCCGGTTGAACGGATTGTCATGCGTCACAATGTTGCGATGAATTCGTCATAGGGAACGCCACCGGATTCCAGCAGGTCGGTGAGCATCTGGCGGGACGCCTTCATGCCTTCCTTGCGATTGGTATGGGCGTTTTCTTCATCCAGCAATTTCTTGTAGAGCGGTATGATTGCGTTATTGACGATATCCCTGTCCGGGACACGGCGGTTGGAGTGATATCCGATAATGTTGCCCGATGCATCATGGCTCGGCGTGATGTGGGCGTTGACCCAGTAGTGATCGCCATTCTTGCAGCGGTTGACGACATAGGCGAAAATTTCCTTGTCGTTCTGGATGGTCTCCCACATCAGTTCGAAGACGCATCGCGGCATGTCTGGATGGCGAATAATGCTGTGAGGTTGGCCCAGCATCTCCTTTTCGGAATAGCCGCATATTTTGACGAACTGGGAATTGCAATAGGTGACACGGCCTTTGAGGTCCGTTTTGGAAACTATGATTTCGGACACTTCAAAAAAACGCTCAGTCCCTGTCAAGGTTATGTTCTTTGACATAAACGCTCCAGCGCAAAGTCCTGTGAACTCTGCTTATTACTTAATACTTTTCAATTCTTTGTATCAGCTTGCTCTTAACAGAATATTTAATTGCAAAATTGGCAGTAGATATAATTATCAAGTACAAATGCTTACGGATTTTAGGGTAATATGAAAAAAAATTACCCAAACTTCCAGTTGAAAATTAGTGTCTTTTTTGATTTTTCATAAAAAACTATAATTATAGGTATTTTCTATTCTTGTATTACTTACTGTGGCATTTCTTTGATTTTGTCGTTGGGTTCTGTTCAAGAGTGCTAAAACTGACGGATGTCTTCACGAAGGAAGAGTGATTGGACAAGGTATAAAAAAATCCCGCCAAAGCTGATAGGCAATGGCGGGACCTGATTTGGTGATGTCGAGGCTGATCAGCTCAACTTGCCGTGGCAATGCTTAAATTTTTTACCCGAACCACAAGGGCAGGGGGCGTTGCGTGGCACTTTGCCAAAGGCATTGTGTGGAGCAGCGTCCTTGTTGGGCACAGCATCATTTTCTCCCGTATTCGGATTGGCGTGCTGTTCGTGCATTTCTGGCAGTTCATTCTGTTCGAACGGGTTTGGCTCTTCCTGTCGCAGCTGCACATGGGCCAACTGCTGGGTCACCAGACGGCGCATATTGTCCATCATGGCCTGGAACAGTTCGAAGCTCTCGGTCTTATATTCCTGCAGCGGATCACGCTGGCCGTAGCCGCGATAGCCGATCACGTTGCGCAGATGATCGAGGGCCACCAGATGCTCGCGCCAGAGATGATCGAGAATTTGCAGCAGAACCGACTTTTCTACCTGACGCATAAGGTCCGGAGTGAAGTTGGCTGTTTTCGCTGCCGCTGCTTCATCTGCTGCTTTTTGCAGGCGATCGATGATTTCTTCGTCAGCGATGCCTTCTTCCTTGGCCCAGTCCTTTACCGGAACGTCGAGATTGAGGATTTCCTGCACTTCGTTGTGAAGGCCATCTACATCCCACTGCTCAGCATAGGCGCGCTCTGGAATATGCTTGGCGACGATATCTTCGACGACTTCGTGGCGCATATCCGTAACGGTTTCCGCAACGCTGTCGTCCTTCATTAGATCGACGCGCTGATCAAAGATGACCTTACGCTGGTCATTCATTACGTCATCGAACTTGAGAAGGTTTTTACGAATATCGAAGTTCCGGGCCTCAACCTTTTTCTGGGCTTTTTCAAGCGCCTTGTTGATCCACGGATGAACGATGGCTTCGCCTTCTTTCAGGCCCAGCTTCTGGAGCATGCCGTCCATGCGGTCCGAGCCGAAGATGCGCATCAGGTCATCTTCCAGAGAGAGGAAGAATTTGGAATGCCCCGGGTCACCCTGACGGCCGGAACGACCACGCAACTGGTTGTCGATGCGGCGGCTTTCGTGGCGCTCGGTGCCGATCACATAAAGGCCTCCGGCTTCGAGTGCTTTCTGCTTCTTGGCTTCGATGTCTGCCTTGATCTCGGCGATTTTCTTCTCGCGCTCTTCACCCTGCACCTCTTCTGGGATTTCCTGTGCGATGCGCATGTCCAGGTTGCCGCCGAGCTGAATATCGGTACCACGACCGGCCATGTTGGTGGCGATGGTGATTGCGCCCGGGCTACCGGCCTGTGCAACGATGAGGGCTTCCTGTTCGTGGAAGCGGGCGTTCAGGACCTGATGCGGGATCTTTTCCTTTTTCAGTCGCGCGGACAGCTCTTCGGACCGTTCAATCGAGGTCGTACCGACTAGGGCCGGCTGGCCTCGCTCCACGCAATCCTTCATCAGTTCGACGAGAGCATCATCCTTCTCGCGCAGGGTGCGATATACCTCATCATCTTCATCCACGCGCTGGATCGGCAGGTTGGTCGGAACATCGATGACTTCGAGGTTGTAGATGTCCATGAACTCTTCCGCTTCGGTCTGGGCCGTACCGGTCATGCCGGAGAGCTTGTCATAGAGGCGGAAATAATTCTGGAAGGTAACGGAAGCCAGAGTCTGGTTTTCCGGCTGTATGGCTGCGTGTTCCTTGGCTTCAAGTGCCTGATGCAGACCATCAGAGAAGCGGCGGCCTTCCATCATGCGGCCGGTAAACTCGTCAATGATGACAACTTCATTGTTCTTGACGATGTAATCCTTGTCGCGGGCGAACAGCAGATGAGCGCGCAGAGCCTGATTGAGATGGTGAACAACGGTCACATTCTCGATGTCATAAAGCGACTCGCCTTGCAGCATGCCAGCTTCCTGAAGAATCTTCTCGACATACTCGGTGCCTTCTTCAGTGAAGGTTGCCGTTTTCTGCTTTTCGTCGATTTCGTAATGTTCAGGGCTCAGCTGCGGAATGAACTTGTCAATGGTGTTGTACATTTCCGAGCGGTCATCCAGCGGGCCGGAAATGATCAGTGGAGTACGCGCTTCATCGACCAGAATGGAATCGACCTCGTCGACGATGGCGAAGTTATGGCCACGCTGAACCATCTGGTCCAGATCATATTTCATGTTGTCGCGCAGATAATCGAAACCGAATTCGTTGTTGGTGCCGTAGGTCACATCTGCTGCGTACGCGGCTTTGCGTTCTTCGTCATTGATGCCATGGACGATGACGCCGGTGGTCATGCCCAGGAAGCGGTAGACCTGTCCCATCCATTCGGAGTCGCGCTTGGCCAGATAGTCGTTGACGGTGACCACATGCACGCCCTTGCCTTCGAGCGCGTTGAGGTAACCTGCCAATGTTGCGACGAGGGTCTTACCCTCACCGGTGCGCATTTCTGCGATGGCGCCGTCATCGAGCACCATGCCGCCCATCAGCTGCACATCGTAATGGCGCTGTCCGAGCGTGCGCTTGGCCGCTTCTCTTACTGTGGCAAAGGCAGGAACAAGCAGCTTGTCCAGCTTCTCCCCGTTCGCCAGTTGTTCACGGAACTCCACGGTCTTGTGGCGCAAGGCCTCATCGGAGAGCTGGGAATATTCATCTTCCAGCGCGTTGATGGCGGCGACTGTGGGACGATACCCCTTGATGCGACGATCATTTGCCGTTCCAAAGAGTTTGCGAGCGATAGCTCCAAGACCAGCCATAGACCGGATCCTTCCTTGAAAATGCCCCCACAATTTTGTGACGGCCTTATTTGTAACGCAATTGCGGCGAGACTAGGTCAAGCGGGACGCAAGTCTCGGCTTTAACATGAATGTCAACAGCCAGATAACCTGATTGGCAATAAACTGCACGGCTGACAGATAAGATTGGGTCTTTGTCTTGTCAACGCCAAGAAAGGCGGGTAGGTCACATGAAAGGCAGTTTTTAAAGTTTTTTCGTTCCAAAGTGAACAACGATAGGAAAGATACAGATGGTTCGTGCCTATTTCCAACGCTCTGCAATGGCCGTAGCGGCTTCTCTATTTCTGATTGGCTCCGTCCCGGGTGTTCTCGCTCAGGATGCTGGAGACGACAGTGTGGTTGCTACTGTCAATGGCAAAGAAATCACCGCGGGCGAGTTTGATTTTATTGCAGATCAGCTTGGCCAACAAACCCAGCAGATGACACCCGAGCAGAGAAAAGAGACCCTGACGACGATGCTCGTTAACATGGAGCTGGTCTCTCAAGCAGCAACCAAACAGGGGCTGGATCAGTCTGAAAGCTTCAAGAAGCAGGTCGAATTCCTCAAGAAGCGTGCTTTGCAGACCGAATTTTTCCGCAAGAATGTGGATGAGGCCATCACGGATGCCGATTTGCAGGCTGTCTATGATGAACAGATCGGTGCGTTGCCGGTGCGCCAGCAGGTCAAGGCCCGTCATATTCTGGTCAAGACCGAAGATGAAGCCAAAGACATCATCAAAGAACTTGATGGTGGAGCGGATTTCGCCGAGCTGGCCAAGGAAAAATCCACAGGGCCGTCTGGTGCTCAGGGTGGTGATCTTGGCTATTTCGGTCAGGGACAAATGGTTCCTGCCTTTGAAGCTGCAGCCTTTGCACTGGATAAAGGCAAATATACCGAAGAGCCTGTCAAATCCGATTTCGGTTGGCATGTCATTCTGGTCGAAGACAAGCGGGATGCGCCAAAGCCAACGCTTGAATCGGTAAAAGATAACCTACGTGCATTTGTCGCTCAGCAGAAATTCCAGTCTTTGCTCGACGATCTGCGTAAGGAAGCGGACGTCAAGATCCCTGAATGATCTTGAAGACCAATTGCTTCTGACCATGAAAAGGGGATGGCGGGCCAAGGCTCGCCCGCCGCTAAAGTCAGCGAATAATTGCTAAAATTGGCTGGCATTTGTTCAGAGCACGGTTTATGGAGAGGGAAAGCATCCTTATGGCCATGGGCCCTGGATGTTTTCCCTCTTTTTTATGGAAGGATGCCTGTCATGGAACTCAAGCCATCACCTTTTGCACCAACCGACTATCCCGCGCTTGATGCGATCGGAGGGTTTCGCCTTGGTGTTGCTGCGACCGGCGTAAAATACAAGGGACGCAACGACTTACTGATTGTCGAGATGGCTGAGGGAACCTCCGTCGCCGGGGTTTATACCAAATCCAAATGCCCATCGGCTCCGGTTGACTGGTGCAAGGCCCATCTTGGTGGCGGCAGCGCGCGGGCGCTCGTTGTCAATGCATCCAATGCCAATGCCTTCACCGGCTCTGCGGGTGAGAAGACCGTTTCTGCTGTTGCTGCGGCAGCTGCTGAAGCCTGCGGCGGCAAGGCTTCGGAGATTTTCATGGCCTCGACCGGTGTTATTGGCGAACCGCTGGATCCGGCTCCGATTACATCCCTGTTCGGCACATTGTTTGATCCTGAAAAAGCCGATGCGTCCTTCATGGATGCGGCGCGGGCGATCATGACAACAGACACCTTTGTCAAGGTGGCCACAGCGAGCGTGGATATCGATGGGACAACGGTCGCCATTCATGGCATCGCCAAGGGCTCGGGAATGATTGCGCCGGATATGGCCACAATGCTGGGCTTCGTCTTTACCGATGCGCCGATTGCCTCCGAGGCCCTTCAGGGGCTGCTCTCCAAGCATGTGGATACCTCCTTTAACGCCATCACCGTGGATAGCGATACATCAACCAGCGACACTCTTATGGTTTTTGCGTCTGGTGCCGCCAAGGGGCGCGGCTGTCCAGAGATCGAAGTGGCAGACGATCCGCGACTTGAAGCTTTTTCCGATGCGCTCTCGGCTCTCTTGCAGGATCTGGCCAAGATGGTTGTGCGCGATGGAGAAGGGGCCAGCAAGTTCCTTGAAATCACGATCAGTGGTGCAGAGGATAATGCCGCAGCCAAGCGTGTGGCACTTGCTGTTGCCAATAGTCCGCTGGTGAAAACGGCCGCTGCCGGGGAAGACGCCAACTGGGGGCGTGTCGTTGCCGCTGTCGGCAAGGCCGGTGAAATGGCAGATCGGGACAAGCTCGCCATCTGGTTCGGTCCTTATCGTCTGGCTGTCGATGGCATGCGTGATGCGGAGTATTCCGAAGAGCTTGCCAGCGACTATATGAAAAATGGCGAGATCGAGATCCGCGCTGATCTCGGGGTTGGTGAGGGAACCGCGACGGTTTGGACCTGTGACCTGACCCATGGCTATATCACGATCAATGGCGACTATCGCAGCTAGGGTTTGGGGTTTATGTCTGCATCTGAAGGAACGAACGAGCCGTCGATCCGGTTGTTGCTGGTGGTTGCTGTCGCTTTGGTGGATGAGGACAATCGCATCCTCATCGCCCAGCGCCCGGAGGGCAAGAATCTGGCCGGGCTATGGGAATTCCCGGGCGGTAAGCTGGAAGCAGGGGAGCGGCCGGAAGTGGCGCTCATTCGCGAGCTGGAAGAAGAGCTGGGTATCAAGACCAAAGAAGCTTGTCTGGCGCCGCTGACCTTTGCCAGCCACGGCTATGATGATTTTCATCTTCTGATGCCGCTTTATATCTGCCGCCGTTGGGAAGGGGTGCCGCAGTCTCGTGAGGGGCAGGCGCTCAAATGGGTGCGGGCCGGTGCCTTGCGGGATTATCCGATGCCGCCGGCAGACCTGCCGTTGATCGCTCCGCTGGTCGATCTGCTGGGTGCATAGAGCCAGCTTTTTTCACGGAATTAATAATTTGGTTGCTATTATTTCAGGTCGGAAAGAGATTCTTTCCGGCTTTTGAGATTTTCTTTATAAATTTTGATAAAATTACGTCCAGATGGTTTTTTGCGGGAGCCAGATCTTTCCTGCGGCAAATTGTTAGGATCAGTATGCTTCACAAATTTAACGCTTTTCTGAAAGATCAAAATGGCGCTACGGCTATTGAATATAGCATTATTGCCAGCTTGGTGGCTGCTGCGTTGGTTATAGGCTCCGGTCCTCTGGTTTCAAACCTCAATCGGGTTTTGAATGCATTTGCTGGCTATATCGGGGCCACTGCGCCTTAAGACACAGGCGGATCACAGAGTGTTTGCAGCCGCGCCTCGGTTCGACGCGCGGCTTTTTGTTGTCTGGCGTGATTGGACATTGCAGGCAAGGGTCGTTATTTGCTGCCCGATTTATCCCCCAAAACACTGGCAAGAGACATCTTGGCGCTGCCCGGCTTGAGCGGCTTTTGCTGGCTTTCATCCGGAGCCCAGCCGGATAGGGATACGACTTGGAAGGTGGCGCGGATACGGCCGTCCTGATCGGAAAAGCGGTCTTGATAGATTTTGGCCGCGCGCATGAGACAATCACGCCGCATGAAATGGCGTGAGCGGTCTGTCAGCACATTGGTTGCTCCCATGCGCCGTAAATCCTGCATGAGCGAGAAGAGTGAGCTGTAGCGGACCGTCAGCGTGTCATGATCCACAACGGGTAATGAAAAGCCAGCCCGTTGCAGCAAGCTTCCCATATCCTTAAGGTCGGGCAACGGGGCAACCCGCGGGCTTGCGCCGCCTGTTATTTCGCTGTCGGCCATGAGGAATGCTTCGCGCAGTTCTTTCAGACTATCTCTTCCGAGCAGGGTGGCCAGCAGCAGGCCATCGGGAGCCAGACTCTGGCGGATTTGCACCAAGGTACCGGGCAGATCGTTGACCCAGTGCAAAAAGAGCGGAGAAACCAGAAGATTGAGACTTTGCGGCTTGATAGGCAGGAACTCGGGGTCAAACAAGAGCCCGTTGTCTTCCTTCGCCAGAAGCGTCGAGGCCTGTTCGAGGCGGAATACATAGTCCGTCCCCTCCCGATTTTTAAGCTGTCGGGCAAGACCTCCGGTGTGGCCGCCCAGTTCGGCGATGACGGGAAAGGGGCGCAGAATGATGGAAAGACGGTCGAGCATGTCACTGGTAACTTCCTTGAGCAGGAAATCGCCTGCGTCGCCATGGTGCGCCAGAGCCCTTTTGCGACGGTCGGCCAGCAATCTCGTGTCGAAAAGGCGCGGGACGCCGGTCGTGTCTGTTTCCATGAGAGTGATGCCTTTTTCGATTCTGGATCAACTTGTATGATAACGCTGCTTGTTGCATTGTGCTATCAGTATCATCGATCCGGGGTTAGCAGAGGCGAGGATTAGGGGAGGCAATGCTGAAATTTCTCCAGAGCGAACAGGGCGGCCTTGATGGAAGCTTGCTGAATGGCGCTCGGCTGATCGGGCGCCCTCTTTTGCGGGCAGGCCGCGCGGTGCAGGATCTTATCATTCCTCCCCGCTGCGCAGGCTGCGGCAAGATCGTGCAGGATGCCAACAGCCTGTGCGGGGCCTGTTGGGGCGAAATGGAATGGATCGCGCGGCCCTATTGTTCCGTATCGGGTGTCCCTTTTTCCTACGATCTGGGCGAAGCGCTTGTCAGTCCGGATGTTCTGGCCAATCCCCCCGCTTATGATCGCGCACGCTCTGTGGCACTGTTCGGCCGCACGGCAAGACGTATGGTGCATCAACTCAAATATATGGATCGAACAGATCTTGCCATTGTCATGGGGCGCTGGATGGTGCGGGCCGGAGCGGATTGCCTTACTGACCCTGATGCCATCATCGTGCCGGTGCCCCTGCATAAAAGACGTCTGTGGTGGCGGCGGTTCAATCAGTCTGCGTTGCTGGCCAAGGTGATTGCGCAGGAGACGGGAACCGTTTTCATGCCGGACCTTCTGCAACGTACGCGGCCCACGCGTCAGCAGGTAGGGTTGAGTGAGGATGAGCGCCGGGTCAATGTGGAGGGGGCCTTTCAGATCAATCTGGACGACAAGACATCTCTGTCGGGCCGAACGGTGGTGCTGGTGGATGATGTCTGGACGACTGGGGCAACGCTTGATGCCTGCTGCCGTGTGTTGAGGCGTTCCAACGCAGGAGAAATTTGCATTATCACTTTCGCACGGGTTGCCGCTGGCTCTGAAATGCCCATATAAATGATTGAGTTTTGAATAAATCCAAACTGGCATTTGCATCCTTCCCGAAATGGCAAAAGACCGGTTTGGTCGAATGGAGACCGAAATGGCAGAAGTTGTTATTTATACGCGTAAAATGTGCGGATTTTGCACCGCAGCCAAAAAACTGCTCACCGACAAGGGTGTTGCGTTCCGTGAGCTGGATGCGACCTTCGATTTTGATATCAAGCAGGAAATGATGAAAAAATCCGGTCGCCGCACCTTCCCGCAAATCTTCATTGATGAAGAGCATGTTGGCGGCTGTGATGATCTGTTTGCCCTTGATAAAGCTGGGAAACTTGACGAGATGCTGGCCGCTTAAGGTGCCGCAGACCGCACTCGGTTGCGAGCCCTTTTGTCCGCTTGTCATTGCGGATGGGCTTGGGTAATACTCAAAGGTGATCCTGTTGCGGCCCTGTCGGGCCGTCAATTCCGAGATAAACTGGAGAGTTGCATGACGTCCTTCCGCGCTGCCTGTGTTCAACTGCGTTCCGGTCGCGATCCGGCGCATAATCTTGATGAAGCCGAACGGCTTATCAGAGAGGCGCGTCGCGATGGGGCAGAATATATCCAGACGCCCGAACAGACCGCGACCATGGAGATGAACCGCAAGGCGATGATGGCCGTCCTCTCGGCCGAGGACGATGATGAAGGCCTCAAGCGGATGCAGGCGCTGGCCGAAGAGCTGGATATCTGGTTGCATATCGGTTCGATGTCCTTTCTGGTCAAGACATGTGATGAGGTGAAGGCGGCCAATCGCAGCCTCCTGATCTCGCCAGCCGGGCGGATTGCTGCGCGCTATGACAAGATCCATATGTTTGATGTGGATCTGGAAAATGGTGAGAGCTACCGTGAATCGGCCAGCTTCGTGCCCGGAGAGAAAGCTGTGAGCGCCATTTTACCTTGGGGTACATTGGGACTGACCATTTGCTATGATCTGCGCTTTCCCTATCTCTATCGGGCTTTGTGCAATCAGAAGGGCGCTAATATTCTGGCCATTCCTGCTGCTTTTACCAAGCGTACAGGTCAGGCGCACTGGGAAGTGCTGATACGGGCCAGAGCCATTGAAAATGGCGCCTTCGTGATTGCCGCCGCGCAAGGGGGTAAGCATGAGAATGGCCGCAAGACCTATGGTCATTCCATCATCGTGGACCCTTGGGGCACCGTGTTGGCCGAGGCTGAGGATGAGCCCTGTTTCATCGCGGCCGATATCGACATGACGCGCGTGGATGTTTGTCGCAAGGCAATACCGTCCCTTCAGCACGACCGTGCTTTTGAAATCTGATCGCAAGTAGCGTATAATTCAGCGGATGAAATTTCGCTTGCCAATTGGTGCGAAATGGATTTTTGTGCGCGATGCACAGATTGTCTGAAATGGAATTAGGGGTTTGACTTGATTAAGTATTCGCTGCGCTGCGAGCATGATCATGTGTTTGAGGGCTGGTTTCGCAATAATGATGATTGCGAGATGCAGACCCGGGACGGCCATGTTGAATGTCCTTTTTGTGCATCGACGAAAATCTCAAAATCCCTGATGGCTCCGCGCGTCACCGGAACGCGCACGCAAGACAGTGCCGTGCGCCCAAGTGAGGGGCAGGGCGCTGCTGAGGTTGCGCCTTCACCCGCTGTGCCACAACCAGCGACGTCGAATGCCGTCGTGCCTCATGCCGGTGCCGCCGTGGCAGCGCCCCAAGAGGGGCCCGATCCCCAGCAGGTGCAGAAGATGTTGCGCGCCTTCCGCGAACATGTGGTCAAGAATGCCGATTATGTTGGTGACAATTTCGCCGAAGAAGCCCGCAAGATGCATTTTAAGGAAACCGAAGAGCGCGGCATCTATGGTGAAGCAACCGTTGATGAGGTGAAGTCGCTGGCAGAAGACGGGATCGATTGTCTGCCGATGCCGGTTTTGCCCGAAGATCAGAACTGATTGGTCGATCTGTCTCGCAGACTGCAAATGAAAACCCGCACCAGCTGATGGCCGATGCGGGCTTTTTTGTCGGAAGGGTTTCTTTCAAACTCAGGCGGCGGCGAAGTCTTCGACAAATTTCTCCACGATGTTGCTGAGGTCGCCAGCCTGCTCGGACAGGCCTTTGGAGAGATCCTGCAGCTTGGTGGATGCCGTACCGGTCTGCTGGGCGGCGATGTTGACGCCGCTGATATTCTTGGTCACTTCATCAGTGCCGGTTGCTGCCTGCTGACAGTTGCTAGCGATCTCGGCGGTGGCCGATCCCTGTTCATCGACAGCTGTCGTGATCTGGGACGCGGTTTCCTTGATGCTTGCGATGACCTGGGCAATCTCGCCAACGGACCGGACTGTACCGTCTGTTGCTTGCTGGATTTCGGAAACTTTGAGTCCGATTTCCTCGGTGGCCTTGGCTGTCTGGGATGCCAATTCCTTGACCTCGGCTGCAACGACCGCGAAGCCTTTGCCTGCTTCACCAGCCCGGGCGGCCTCGATGGTGGCGTTAAGGGCCAGCAGGTTGGTTTGGGCTGCGATGCCATTGATCAGCTCAATGACGTCGCCAATGGCCGCAGCTGCTGCCGCCAGAGACTGGATGCGGTCATTGGCAGCATCCGCTTCGGCGTTGGCCTTGTCGGCGATTTGCGCTGAATGGACCACCTGATCGTTGACGACGCGCACGGAGGCCGACATTTCCTCGGTGGCGCTGGCCACGGTCTGAACGTTGGCCGAGGCCTGATCAGCTGCGACGGCAACAGACTGGGATTGTCGGGTTGTTTCCCTTGCTGTGTTGGACAGGTCCTGTGCTGCGGTGGCCACTTCGCTGGACGAAGAGGCGATGCCTGTGGAAAGAGCCTGCATGCGGGAGACAAAGTCCTGAGCCAGTTTGGCGCGGCGGTCCAGTAGTTTGCGTTCTTCTTCTTCGCGGCTTGCTGCCTCCTTGCGCAGTTTTTCCGCTTCCTGAAGACCTGTGCGCAAGATCTCGGAGGCTTGGGCGATTTCGCCGATTTCATCCTTGCGGTCAGCGCCATCGACGCGGTCAACTGTATCTCCGGATGCAATACGGCGCAGAATTTTGGCCATTTTGACGATCGGGGCGGAAATGTTGTGCGCGACCAATGCCATGGCGACCATGGCCACCAGAGCCACGATGAGGGCAACCGCCAACTGCCAGAAGAGAGCCGTGTTGTTGCGCTCGTCCATGGCCTGTCCCATGGCGATGGACTCGGCCATTACCACCGAGCGGGGCACATCGATGACCACTGACCAGCTCTGATCGGTGCGTCCAAGAGCGATTGGAGAGAAGACACGCAGGGCATCGTCCTTCTCGTCAACAAAGATCTTGGAAGCGCCTTCGCTCAGTGCCTTGGCCTCTGCTGCACCATTGTCCTGATCGAATGAGAATTTGCCGCCGATGCTCTTCGGGTCCAGACTGGATGCGACCAACAGGCCGTCATTGGTGACGATCTGCACCGAACCTGCTCCATCATAGATGCTTTTATCAACCTTGTTGGCTAATTCCTGAACGAAGGAAAGCTCGAAGTCGGCTCCTGCGACGCCAGCGAATTTGCCGTTCACCGTGATGGGAACGGACATGGTTGCAAGGTAAACCGACTTGCCTTGAACGACATAGGGAAGTGGGGCAAGGATATTTTCATTTCCTGTGCGTTGCGGGTTCAGGAACCATCCGCCTTTGACAAGACCATTGGGGTGTTTGTCCGAGCTGTCATATTCTACAAGAGGCTGTACGGCGATTTTGCCGTTGCCGTCGCGTGTCCAATAGGGCAGGGCCCGCCCTGATGCGTCGGAGCCCATGGCTGCATCGGATTTGAAAATGGCGTCCATGCCGTCAAGGGCGTCCGGCTCCCAGGCGCTGTAGGTGCCGTTGAAGAGGGGGTTGTCTTGGAGGGAGCGGTGAAGCAGTTCGTTCAGCTGGGCGCGTCGTACTTCGTCTCGAGAGCCGCCTTTATTTTCTGGCATGGCAATGGTTTCAAGTGCCTTTGCCATGCTGCGGGCGGTTGAAAAGGCTGTTTCGACCTCGGACTTGATGACACCGGCCTGAGCGGCGGCAAGGTGAGAAAGAGAAGACTGGCTGTTGTGGTCCAGAAGCTCTCCCACGTTAGAGGCCACATAGTCTGCGTTTTTACTGGCCGACCAAAGATTATATCCAACAATCGTGCCGGTGGACCCGATGACACAAATGGCTGTGAAAGCGACGATGCGTACGCGAATGGAATGGAGGTTCATTGTTCAAAACCTTGTTAAGTGCCATTCAGACTTGCTGATACACTGCTGATTTATCCGGCGGGCTCGATGCCGAATATCCTAAGGCTTCCTTGAACTGCTTTAACAATCAAAGAATTGAATGTTATGATCCATTGGACAGGTTAAAAGTAGGTAAAATATTCTTTTATTCTGAAATAGCGTAATACTTAAATACTGCTTATTACTGGAAAACTTTTCTATCTGAAATTATTAATGTTTATTCTTGAAACCATAACGGGTTTTTTTGTCGCAAATCTAGTAGAATTGACCACAGAACTTCTGTTTGTATACCTAGGGTGGTGGTTGTTTTTACCTGCTCTTTTATTGTGTTGACCTGCGGGAGCAAAGCACCATGTAATTGACGTCGAGATCCTTTGAGCGAGACCATTTATCGAACAGGGGGTTGTAAGTGACCCCGACCTTCTCGACGACATCCAGCCCGGTGGGGGCAAGGGCGCGTTCCAGTTCGTCCGGTGTTACGAATTTGTCCCAGGTGTGTGTGCCGACGGGCAGCCAGCGCAGAATATATTCGGCCCCTACGATGGCCAGCGCATGAGATTTAAGGGTCCGGTTAAGGGTTGCGATCAGCATCAGTCCTCCGGGCTTAACCATGCTCGCGCATTCGGAGATGAACAGATCCACGTCTGATACATGCTCGACCACTTCCATGGTCAGAACCACATCGAACTTGGCCCCTTCTGCAACGAGGGTTTCTGCCGTTGTTGCCCGGTAGGTGATGTCCAGATCATTTTCACTGGCGTGGGTGGAGGCAATGCCGATGTTGGTCTCTGAGGCATCAACGCCAACGACATTGGCGCCTAGCCGGCAGAGTGGTTCGCACAGGAGGCCCCCGCCGCAGCCGACGTCGAGAATATCAAGGCCCTCAAGGGGAGTCTTAGCCTTTGCGTCAAGGCCGAAATGGCTCAGAAGCGTCTCGCGCAGATAGGCGACGCGTGTGGGATTGAACTTGTGAAGCGGGCGAAATTTGCCCTTGGGGCTCCACCATTCCTGAGCCATTGCAGAAAAACGGGCAATCTCTTCGTCGTCGACGGTGGTTGCTTTTGCTTGCGCTTCCTTGGTGCTCTGGGATGTCATTGTCTGCCCCTTGTTGGCTTTTCGTCTTTTGCGAGATTGTACGAAACGGAATGGCCTTTGGATTGGTTGTGCCTGTCATGTTATCAATAACTTCTTTCCGCAAATGGAAAAGTCAAGCCTTTGAAAGCTTGCATGAGAGGCAACTGCCGAGTATGACTATGCGCAACCGGCGGCAAGGTCAATCAGCCCTTATGATTGAGCCGCTTAAAACGTAAAAACCAGTGACAGAAAGCGATAGTGAATGGCTCGTCTTGTCATGAAGTTCGGGGGTACGTCTGTTGCTGATATCGAGCGCATCAGACGCGTTGCCCGACATGTGAAGCGTGAAGTGGACGCAGGCAATCAGGTGGCCGTTGTGGTTTCTGCCATGGCGGGTAAAACCAACGAACTGGTTGGTTGGGTGCAGGAAGCGTCTCCGCTCTATGATGCGCGTGAATATGATACCGTTGTTTCCTCAGGCGAACAGGTGACATCGGGGCTTCTCGCTTTGACCCTGCAGAATATGGGCGTCGATGCCCGGTCTTGGCTCGGGTGGCAAATTCCTTTTAAAACCAACAGTGTGCATGGTGCTGCTCGCATTGAAGAGATCGATGGGTCGGTTTTGATCGAGCGTCTTGAAATGAACCAGGTGGCCGTTGTGGCCGGGTTCCAGGGCATCGCTCCGGATAATCGCATTTCGACATTGGGGCGCGGCGGGTCCGACACCAGCGCAGTGGCAATCGCTGCGGCAATCAATGCAGACCGATGCGATATCTACACCGATGTGGACGGGGTTTACACCACCGACCCGCGGATCGTGCCCGAAGCGCGACGGCTTGAGCATATTTCTTTCGAGGAAATGCTGGAAATGGCTTCGCTCGGCGCGAAAGTCATGCAGGTGCGCTCTGTTGAAATGGCGATGGTGCATAATGTGCGTACCTTCGTGCGGTCCTCTTTTGTCGAGCCAGATGCGCCAGAACTTATGAATACGGACCAGCCCATCGGAACTTTGATCTGTGATGAGGATGAGATTGTGGAAAAACAGGTAGTAACCGGAATTGCCTTCTCAAAGGACGAAGCGCAAATCTCTCTGCGTCGGCTCGAAGACAAGCCGGGTATCGCTGCACATGTCTTTGGTCCTCTCTCCGAGGCCAACATTAATGTTGACATGATCGTTCAGAATATTTCTGAAGACGGCACGATCACCGACATGACCTTTACCGTGCCCAAAGGTGATTTCGAGCGCGCAAAGGATGTGCTTGAGCAGGCGCGCGGCAACATTAACTATAACATGCTGCAAGGCTCGACCGATGTGGTGAAGGTTTCTGTGATCGGTATCGGTATGCGCAGTCATGCTGGCGTTGCTTCCAAGGCCTTCAAGGCATTGGCAGACAAAGGTATCAACATTCGTGCCATTACGACGTCCGAGATCAAGATTTCCATCCTGATCGACGCCGAATATGCCGAGTTGGCAGTGCGTGCACTGCACTCGCTTTATGGTCTGGATGAGAAATAGAGTGATAGGGAGAGGAAGCCTCATTGCAGGCCTCCTCTTTTCGTCTTGCTGTTCCAGTTTGGAGTGTCTTTTCAATCATTCTAAAAACCGGGCAGATGATTGATCTGTCTGATCGCCTCGTGCCATAGTGCGCATGAGACGAATCCCAATTGCCAATATGTCGCTTCTTTATGGCCTCATGCAGAGCAATGGTGAATTCGTGCAAGGGTGACACGTGAGTGGCCCTTAATGACAAAAGCGGAAAATCGGAGAAACCCGGATGCGGGGAAATCTGGCTGGGCCGCGTATCCTTCTTCGGCGCCTTCGCGAGACGATGGCAAAGCCGACCGATGCGCAGGAACGATTAAACGAGATTGTGCGATTGATCGCGGCCAACATGGTGGCCGAGGTTTGCTCTGTCTATGTTCTTCGGTCCGATAACCTGCTGGAACTCTATGCGACCGAAGGTCTGAACCCACTGGCTGTGCATGAAACGCGCCTGCAGGTCGGGGAAGGTCTTGTCGGCCATATCGCGTCCGAAGCCCGTATCCTCAATCTTTCCGAACCGCAAGAGCATCCCGCCTTTGCCTATCGCCCCGAGACGGGTGAAGAAATCTATCATGCCTTTCTGGGTGTGCCGATCCTGCGATCCGGGCGGACGCTGGGTGTTCTGGTCGTACAGAACAAGACACAGCGTGTCTATTCCGATGAGGAAGTCGAGGCGCTGCAAACCACGGCAATGGTGCTGGCTGAGCTGATCGCCTCGGGTGAGCTCAAGGGCATGTCCGGCCCCGGTGCCGATCTTGATCTGGTGCGTCCGTTGCGGCTGGAAGGTCTCTCCATGGCCGAAGGGCTCGGCCTTGGGCGCGTGGTGCTGCATGAGCCGCGGATCGTGGTCACCAATCTGATCGCCGAAGACGCGCTGGCCGAAGAAAAACGCCTGGAAGCGGCGATCGAGCATCTGCGCCTGTCCGTTGACGATCTGCTCAATCGTGACGATATCTCTCATGTTGGCGAGCATCGTGACATTCTGGAAGCCTACCGCATGTTTGCCTATGATCGTGGTTGGGTGCGCCGGATGATCGAGGCGATCCACACGGGCCTGACGGCGGAAGCTGCGGTTGAACGTGTGCAGAGTGATACGCGGGCGCGGCTGTTGCGATCGACCGATCCCTATTTGCGGGATCGATTGCATGACTTTGATGATCTTGCCAACCGCTTGATGCGTAAGCTGAATGGCGACCAACTGGCAGACAAGAACGGCGAGAAGCCTACAGATTCCATCATCGTGGCGCGCAATATGGGCGCAGCCGAGCTGCTTGATTACGGGCGGGATCGGGTGCGCGGTCTTGTGCTGGAAGAAGGGGCGCCTACCAGTCATGTGGTGATCGTTGCCAGAGCGCTTGGTATTCCCACAGTCGGGCAGGTTTCGACAGCGGTTAACCTGTGCGAAGATGGCGATCCGATCATTGTCGACGGCGATACTGGTCATGTGCATATGCGCCCTCCGGCAGATGTCGAGGCGTCCTATGTCGATCAGGTCAAGTTCCGTGCTCATAGGCAGGAGCAATATCGCAAGTTGCGCGACAAACCCGCTGTCACCAAGGACGGGGTTCCTGTCGATCTTTACATGAATGCCGGTTTGCTGGTGGACTTGCCCAATATGACAGGGGCAGGGGCCAAGGGTATCGGCCTGTTCCGCACCGAGCTGCAATTCATGGTCGCGGCCAGCTTCCCGCGCATGCGTGAGCAGGAGAAGGTGTATCGGCAGGTGCTGGACAGCGCGGCTGAAATGCCCGTGACATTCCGCTCTCTTGATGTGGGCGGGGATAAGGTTTTGGCCTTCTTGCGCATGGCGGCGGAAGAAAATCCGGCCATGGGCTGGCGCGCCATTCGGCTCGGGCTGGATCGTCCGGGGCTGTTGCGCACACAGATGCGCGCCTTGCTGCATGCGGCCGCTGGTCGGTCGCTGCGCCTGATGTTCCCCATGATCACCGATGTCTTCGAATTCGAAGAAGCCAAGGATCTCTTCATGCGCGAGGTGGCGCACTTGGAGCGGCATGGCTATGAAAAGCCCAAGAAGATCCATCTTGGCGCCATGCTTGAAGTGCCGTCTCTGCTGTTCCAGCTGGATGCCTTGCTGGATCGCGCCGATTTCATTTCGATTGGTACAAACGATCTGCACCAGTTCATGATGGCATGTGATCGGGGCAATACGCGCCTTTCGGGGCGGTATAGTTCTCTAACGCCCTCTTTCCTGCGCGCCTTGAAGAGCATTATTGACAAGGGCTTGGAAAAAGGGGTGCCGGTGACCGTGTGCGGTGAGTTGGCTGGCAGGGCAACCGGCGCGATGGCGCTTTTGGCCATTGGCTATCGTCGCTTGTCCATGGCCCCCTCTTCGGTTGGGCCGGTCAAGGCCATGTTGCTGGAACTGCCGCTAGAGCAGCTTGAGGCGGAATTCGCCGAAGCGCTTGCCAAAGCCGTGCATGCCGATGAAATCAAGCAATTCCTTCAGGATTTTGCCGAGCGTTACGACATTCACATTCCGGCCGGAAATCTTTAGCGACACATCGTGCCACTCGACTTTACTGCAGTTCGGGCTGCGGCATTGTGCGATGGACGCGTGTCATGCTTTTGGCCGCTTGCAACAGGACTGAATAAAATGGTTGGTGTTTCCATTCCGCTTGGGCGCGTTGAAGCCCTCATACAACGGTTTGATGCCCTGTCGGCTGAAATGGCGGCGGGGCCTGAGCCTGATGTCTATGTTAAGCTAAGCCGGGATTATGCAGAGTTGGAGCCGGTGGCCATCAAGTCCCGTGATTATCTGGCGGCTCTCAAGGAGCTTGAGGATCTTCAGGAAATTCTGAACGACCCCGAGATGGATTCCGACATGCGCGATTTGGCATATGAGGATGTCAAGCCCACGGAAGAAAAGATCGAGGAACTTGCAGCCGAGCTGCAAATCCTGCTTTTGCCGAAGGATGCCGCTGATAACAAGAGCGCCATTCTGGAGGTGCGGGCCGGAACGGGTGGCGACGAGGCAGCCCTGTTTGCGGGTGATCTGTTTCGCATGTATCAGCGCTATGCCGAGGATCATGGCTGGAAAGTTTCGGTCATGTCTGTCAGCGAAGGCGATATGGGCGGCTATAAGGAAATCATTGCCAGCGTGTCAGGCGTCGGGGTGTTCGCCAAAATGAAATATGAATCCGGTGTTCACCGAGTGCAGCGCGTGCCGGAAACCGAATCCGGCGGGCGTATTCATACTTCTGCTGCAACGGTGGCGGTGTTGCCGGAGGCTGAAGAGGTGGATATCGACATTCGCCCTGATGATATCCGCATCGATACCATGCGAGCATCCGGTGCCGGTGGTCAGCATGTGAACACGACGGACTCCGCAGTCCGCATCACCCATTTGCCAACGGGCATAGTGGTAACGTCTTCGGAGAAATCCCAGCATCAGAACCGTGCCAACGCGATGAAAGTGCTACAGGCTCGTCTTTATGAAGCCGAGCGGGATCGCGCTGATAGCGAACGGTCTGAAGAGCGACGCGGGCAGGTTGGATCGGGTGACCGGTCCGAGCGCATTCGCACCTATAACTTCCCGCAAGGGCGCGTGACGGATCATCGTATCAATCTCACGCTCTATAAGTTGGACAAGATTCTGGCCGGTGAAGCGCTGGGTGAATTGATCGATGCCCTGATTGCAGAAAATCAGGCGCAATTGTTGGCCGCTGTTGAAGACGATGCGGTTTAATTTGCTGCAGCTTGCTTAATGTGGGCTGTCTGGAGCCGGAAGGCGTGTCATGCGTTTGGATCAGATGATCGCAGGAATGTCGAGGGCTCTGGCGCAAGAAGGCATCGAAACCGCGCGCCTTGATGCCCGGTTGCTGGCTTGTCATGGATTGGGCCTGTCGGAAACCGATATCATTCTGCAATTTGACAGAGCCCTTCAGTCTGATGAGATCCGTCTGCTGGACGGGCTGGTCGAGCGACGGCTTACGAGAGAACCCATTGCGCATATTCTGGGCTATCGCGAGTTCTGGGGGCTGCCTTTCAAGGTGACCGCTGATACGCTTGTGCCGCGCCCCGATAGTGAAACGCTTGTGGCGGCGGTGCTTGATGCGGTGAAAAGCAAACAGGCGCCACTCTCCATTGTTGATATCGGGACTGGTACGGGCTGCCTGTTGCTCTCGCTCTTGTCTGAATTGCCCAATGCGTTTGGTGTAGGATCGGATATCAGCTCGGCTGCGCTCTCGGTGGCGCGGCAGAATGCGTTGGATCTGGGCTTTTCGGAGCGTTGCGCGTTTCTGCGGGCCAGCTATGCCGAGGCTTTTGCCGGAGGTATGGATATTCTGATCTCCAACCCACCCTATCTGGCTGCTGATGAAATGGGCGACATAGAAAAAGATGTCGCCGACTATGATCCGACCAGTGCTCTGGTGTCTGGAGAGACAGGGCTAGAGGCCTATGAGGCGCTCTTCTCTGCAATTGCAGCGTGGGAGGTGAAGCCATCCATCATGGCGTTCGAATTCGGTTATCGCCAGGCTGACGCGGTATGCGCTGTCGCCTGCAAGAGCGGTTTGACATCTGCGATTGGTGAAGATGGCCATATTTTGAAGGATCTTGGGGGGCAAAACCGAATTTTATTGCTGCAAAGCCGTCAAAATTAGCCTTTTTGCCAAACTTCTGTTGAAAGCACGGCGTGCGGTCTGACAAAAAAACGCCAATGGGCTTGAATTTGTGACGTAACTCGATAGATTGAAATCACCAAGAGCAAAATCCGGCTGATTTGCGTAGCAAAAGACAGCTGGCGGTGGGGTTCCTCTCAGATTCATCTGTATTTTTAGGGTCCCCGTAGCGGATTTCAGATTTTATTCAGTCAAAGAAGCAACTCGATCGTTGAATCGATATAGCTCGTGACTTTTCAAACAGGTTGACAACGCGGTGTTATGGTCTGCGAGATCAGGTCAGGGCACGTGTCCGTGGGGACATTTGGCAATCAGTTTGCCTTGCTGAACCTTTTGGTCGGCCTATTTACGAGAGAAAAACAATGCGACAGAGCCAGAAAAGCAGCCGGACACGCAGTCGCGGGCGCAAGCCATCCAATCCGCTGTCCCGCTCCTATGATAGCAATGGACCTGATGTAAAGATTCGAGGTACAGCGAGCCATATTGCAGAGAAATATCAGTCTCTTGCAAGGGATGCCTTGGCGTCCGGCGATATGGTCATGTCCGAGAACTACTATCAGCATGCCGAGCATTATTTGCGCATCATAGCTGCTGCGCAGTCTTCTTCCCGCGATGACGCGCGCAATAATAATTCCAATAGCGACCAGCCATCCAATTCCGAGCGTCCGGCCCGTGCAAAACCAGCCTCTCAGCCCGAGATTACCGGTGATGAACCGCAGCCGGAGATCAGTGGTTTTGAAAATACCGCTGTTGAAATGGAAGTGGCCGTTATTGAGAAGTCTGATGAAGAGCCGAAGCCTGAGGAAAAGCCGAAAAGGAAACGGACACCAAAAGCTGCAGCAGATGGGGACGAAGACGGCAAGGACGAGGCTCCGCGCCGCCGCCGCCGCACCACCTATCGCTCGCGCAAGAGACCTGTGGCCGGTGAAAAAGACGGCGAAGCAGCGCCTGCTGCTCCTGAAGCCCCCCAGCCGGTGGCTGCTGAAGAATAAGGCTCGGCCTTTGAATGATATGTCAGAACCCGCCAGAGATGGCGGGTTTTTGCGTTTTATGGTGAGGCTGGCGTTCCCTCGCTCACCTGCTCTTGTGAACCAAATGGTCAAAATAGTGTAACAGGGTTTATGCTATGTCAGGATTTGCTGGGAAGAGGGGCACCCTATCTTTGACGCTCTGCTTGTCGAGCTTTTTTGGGGGGGCTTTTTCCTCTCTTCTCAAGCGATTGGGCCGGGCTGACAAATTTTGTGCTCATTTGCTCTGCATATGACGGACATGTTGGACGCTGCCTGAATAATGAAGTAGAAGTGGTTCGGTATTTCGGGGCGCATATTTGCAGATGGTCTATTGACGGGTTGTATGAAATGAAAATTGCAGTGGCAGGTATTGGCTATGTGGGCTTGTCGAACGCTATCTTGTTTGCGCAAAATCACGAGGTTGTCGCGGTCGATATCAGCGAAAACAAGGTTCAGATGCTGAATGACAAGAAAAGCCCGATTGTTGATGATGAGATTGAGGATTTTCTTGCAACCCGCGCTCTTGATCTTACTGCAACGGCTGACGGGGCGAGCGCCTATCTGGATGCTGATTTTGTCGTGGTTGCTACGCCAACCAATTACGATCCTGAAACCAACTATTTCAACACCGAGTCGGTGGAAGCTGTTATCCGGGCAGTCATGGCGGTCAATAGCACCGCGACAATCATAATCAAGTCGACCATTCCGGTTGGATTTGTTGATGATGTGCGCGCTCGGATGGACACCGCGCAGGTGGTCTTTTCGCCCGAATTTTTGCGTGAAGGGCATGCGCTTTATGACAATCTCTACCCTTCGCGCATCATCGTGGGGGAGAAGTCCGAGCGCGCCAGACAGTTCGCCGATCTGCTGATTGAGGGGGCGGTTAAGAAAGATGCGCCAGTGCTTTTCACAGATGCGTGCGAAGCGGAAGCCATCAAGCTCTTTTCCAACACCTATCTTGCCATGCGTGTTGCCTATTTCAATGAGCTGGACAGTTATGCCATGGCCTTTGGCATGAATACGCGTCAGTTGATCGATGGTGTCGGGCTTGATCCACGCATCGGCGATCACTATAACAATCCCTCCTTTGGCTATGGCGGCTATTGCTTGCCTAAAGACACCAAGCAGCTGTTGGCCAATTATTCTCAGGTGCCTCAGGTGCTCATCCGGGCGATCGTTGATGCCAATACGACGCGCAAGGATTTCATTGCGGATACGATTATCGCCAAGCAACCCAAAACGGTTGGTATCTACCGCTTGGTGATGAAGGCCAACTCGGATAATTTCCGCAGTTCCTCGATTCAGGGGATCATGAAGCGCATCAAGTCCAAGGGGATTGAAGTGATCGTTTATGAGCCCTCTCTGGATGAAGAGCATTTCTTCAATTCACCCGTGATCACGGATCTTGCCGAGTTCAAGTCTATGTCCGATATCATCGTGGCAAACAGAATGGCCAAGGAAATACAGGACGTGACGGAGAAGGTTTTCACACGGGATCTGTTCGGCTCGGACTAGTACTCTTGTATCGTCTTGCGTGTTTAAAGGTGCCCTTCTTGAGAACACGGATGAATGTCGACAAGTTTTACAGCTTCAAGGGGTATACAAACGCGCTGAATTTGATAATAGGTGAAGCTGTTATTATCGCTTAATCCCAGAAGTTAGTTGAGTTCGCCAATGCATTTTACTCACTTAAAGGCCCTCGAATATGAGAGCATCCATATTATTCGCGAGGTTGCGTCGGAATTCAAAAATCCGGTGATGCTCTACTCGATCGGCAAGGATAGTGCCGTGATGCTGCATCTGGCGCGCAAGGCGTTTTATCCGTCTCGCTTGCCGTTTCCGTTGATGCATGTTGATACGACGTGGAAGTTCCGGGAAATGATCGAGTTCCGCGACCGGATCACCAAGGAATATGACCTTGATCTGATCGTGCATACGAATGAAGAAGGCCGGGCGAACAATGTGAACCCTTTCACCCATGGCTCTTCGCTTTACACGCAGATCATGAAGACGGATGCGCTAAAGCAGGCGCTGACCGCACACAAGTTTGATGCAGCCTTTGGTGGCGCACGACGCGATGAAGAGAAGTCCCGCGCCAAGGAACGCATCTTCTCCTTCCGGACAGAAAATCACAGCTGGGATCCGAAGAACCAGCGTCCGGAGCTTTGGAACATCTTCAACACCCGCACCAAGCCGGGCGAGAGCATCCGGGTCTTCCCTCTGTCCAACTGGACCGAGCAGGATATCTGGCAATATATCATGCTGGAGAATATTCCGATTGTTCCGCTCTATTATGCCAAGGAGCGCCCTGTCGTGAAGCGCGATGGCACCTTGATCATGGTGGATGACGACCGCATGCCGCTCAATGAAGGCGAAGTGCCGGAAATGAAGATGGTGCGCTTCCGCACCCTTGGCTGCTACCCGCTGACGGGCGCGGTTGAAAGCTCGGCCTCGACGCTGGAAGAGATCTTTGAAGAAATGCTGATTGCCCGGACCTCGGAGCGCGAAGGACGCATGATTGATCATGACGACACCGCATCGATGGAGAAGAAGAAAAGGGAGGGCTATTTCTGATGAGCGACGTGGAAACAACCTCGAAATCATCGCTGGAAGGCGGCCAATTTGCCCGTCAGGAAAGCCGCGACATTCTGCGCTTTCTTACCTGTGGCAGTGTTGATGATGGCAAGTCCACCCTGATCGGGCGGCTGCTTTACGATAGCAAGACGATCTTTGAAGATCAGCTCTCTGCGCTGGAAGTGGTCAGCCGCAAGCATGGCACGACCGGGGACGACATGGACCTTGCGCTGCTGCTTGACGGGCTTCAGGCCGAGCAGGAGCAGGGCATCACGATCGACGTGGCCTATCGCTTCTTTGCGTCCGACAAGCGCAAATTCGTTGTCGCCGATACGCCAGGGCATGAGCAATATACCCGCAACATGGCGACCGGTGCGTCCAACTGCGATCTGGCGGTCATTCTGATTGACGCGCGCAAGGGCGTGCTGACCCAGACCCGTCGTCACAGCTTCATCACCTCTCTGATCGGTGTGCGCCATGTGGTGCTGGCGGTCAACAAGATGGACCTGATGGACTTCAGCCAGGAGGTGTTCGACAAGATCGTTGCGGATTATAACGCCTTTGCGCAAGGGTTCGAGTTCGAGACGATCATGGCGGTGCCGATGTCTGCCCGCTATGGCGACAATGTTGTGGTCAAGAGCGACAAGACCCCATGGTATGAAGGCCCGAGCCTTCTGTCCTATCTGGAAGATATCGATGTCGAGAGTGCAGACCGCTCTCTGCCTTTCCGCTTCCCGGTTCAGTGGGTCAACCGTCCGAACCTCAACTTCCGTGGCTATTCGGGCACGGTGGCCTCTGGTGTGGCGCATGTGGGGGACGAACTTGTTGTCGCCAAGTCCGGCAAGGTCTCCAAGATCAAGTCCATCGTGACGATGGATGGGGATTTGCAGGAAGTGGAAGCCGGACAGGCTGTCACGATCACGCTGGAAGACGAGATCGACATCTCGCGCGGCGATCTCCTGGCTCCGCCACAACATCGTCCTCAGGTTACCGACCAGATCTCGGCCCATCTCATCTGGATGGATAGCAGCCGACTGATGGTTGGTCGGGCCTATATCATCAAGATGGGCAACCAGCAGGTTCAGGCGACGGTTACCGAGCTCAAGCACAAGATTGACGTGAACAACGCCTCCCACAAGGATGCGGGCAAGGCGCTGGATCTCAACGAGATCGGCTTCTGCAATATGTCCTTTGCCGAGCCACTGGCGATGGATACCTATGAAGAGAACCCGCATACGGGCTCCTTCATCCTGATCGACCGCTATTCCAACCAGACGGTTGCGGCTGGTCTTGTCTGGTTTGGCCTGCGCCGTGCAGAGAATGTGCATTGGCAGGCGGTTGATGTGGACAAGGCGGCGCGCGCCGAGCAGAAGGGTCAGAAGCCACGGGTTCTGTGGTTCACCGGTCTGTCGGGGTCTGGCAAGTCTACCATTGCCAATCTGGTCGAGAAGAAGCTGCATGGGGAAGGCCGTCACACCTATCTGCTGGATGGGGACAATGTGCGCCATGGCCTCAACCGCGATCTTGGCTTTACCGATGTGGACCGGGTCGAGAATATCCGCCGGATCGGCGAGGTCTCCAAGCTGATGGCTGATGCGGGTCTGATCGTTCTGACCGCCTTCATCTCCCCTTATGCCGCCGAGCGGCGCATGGTGCGCGAGATGCTTGAAGAGGGCGAGTTCATTGAGGTCTATGTTGATACGCCGATGGAAGTGTGTGAAGCACGCGATGTGAAGGGCCTTTACGCCAAAGCTCGCGCGGGCAAGATCGAGAACTTCACAGGCATCGATGCGCCATATGAAGAGCCGGTCAATCCGGAGATCTATGTCAACACCGCCAAAATGTCTGCAGAGCAGGCATCCGATCTCATCGTCAAGGCGCTGCAAGAGCGGGATTGATAAAAATATGCCCGGAGCTATACGGTTTCGGGCATTTCAGGCTCTTCTGATAAGGCCCATAGGCTAAAGGCAGAGAGAGTTATTTCCTACTATAATCTCTCGTGAAATCACTTATTATGCGAGGACAGGTCTGTATTCGCGCAGGATTCGGCTGAACTGTTGCAAAGCCAAGAAACGTCAAGGACACTAATGATGCAAACTTCAATTCTTGCCAAACTTATTTCTGAGCTGGAAGAAGCCGCAGCCCCTTTTGCTGATCTCAATCAGCTAACACAGATGGCACTATCAGCGAAACCTGCTGAAGAGATCTCTTCGCATGTGGAGCTTGCGCGTGGCATTCGCGTCGATGTGCAGCCTGACAGCAAAATTGAATTCAAGTTGGAACAAGCTCAAGAGGAAACCGGGCTTCGTTTGTGTGTCGAAGACCGAGCCGATTCAAAATGGATTTCCATCAATTTTCTGGTTCCGATCGCTCAGGCGAAAGACGCTCGCTATATTGTCAGCTTGATTGATGCTCACAGCAAAGGCATGACGGCTTTCCGCCCCTGTGTGCGCTATCATCTGGAAGAGCGTTTTGTTGACCGGTTCAACAGCCCGCTGACGGTCTTTACCGATGGACGCTCGGAGCAGTTTGTGATTCACAAAATGGAAGAAGAGCTGCTTCAGGAAGCCCGGAATATTGAGGTCATCTGGTTCTTTGATGGTACAAAATTTGATTTGAGCCTCTTTGCAATCGAACATATCAAAGTTTGATCGCAGGTTTCTCGAATGTTTATATTTTGTAGGTAGTTATTAGAATGGTCCATGCTGAATACTCTTTTGTGATTCCCGCATATAATGATGAGAAGGGAATTGCACGCCATTTGGATTTCTTTTCCAGGCGGCAAGAGGCTCTTGAGGTGATTGTTGTTGACGATTGTTCAACCGATGACACCGAGGGTGTTGTTGCGCGCTTCGAAATGCCCAATAACATCAAGCTGATCTATCACAAACAAGACCAGAATAGCGGGCCAGCCGCTGCCAGAAATCTCGGAGCATCGCTCGCAAGCGGAGAGTATCTGACCTTCATCGACGCAGATGACATGATTTGCGATAGCTTCTTTTTCTATATCAAGTCATCGGTTCTCAAGAATGGCGCAGACTTTGTGATCTATAAGTATCATCTGGCCGCGCATGAAGATGATCCTCTGACATATGAAATGCACGAAGTGGACCGTTCCTTCTTTTCCTCGATCGGAAGCTCCAGATATCCTGCGGGCATGTTTTCGTTGCGTGAGGTTCCGGGCGTTCTCAAAACCGTAAATTTCCCATGGAACAAGACCTATAACCGCGACTTCTATGTCAAAAGCGGCATCTGTTTCCCCGAAGCGCGGTATCATGAAGACATCCAGCCTCACTGGATGAGCTTTCTCAAATCCTCCTATTTCGGTATTCTTGGTTGGGCTCCTCCACTTGTGGTCCACTTTGAATCGCCTGAAGGAGAGCGTGCGACCAACTATATTGGTGAAATGCGTTTGCAGCTGTTTCCTATGCTGGAAGATATTTCAAAAGAGATCCAGCATCATGAAACCAATGCTGAACTCTATGCTGCTTATGATGGCTTCACCGAAGATGTTTTCAGTTGGCTTATCAACGGGTTATGCCGCGATGAAAGCGAGACCAGCCTGTTCTGGAAAGAGCGCTATCAAGCAGAAATAGAAGTTTTCAAAGCCAAAAGCCAGGAGTGGCGTCGTGAAAATTAGTGCTATTGTCACTTGCTATAATGTTGAAGAATATGTGGCCATCACGCTCCAGTCTGTGCTTGATTGCGGATTTGATGACCTTGAATTGATCGTGGTTGATGACTGCTCAAACGACGGCACGCAAGCCATTATTAAGGCGATTGCTGATGATCGGCACGATGTGTCGATCCAGCCGGTATTCTTCTCCAAAAACACCATTGGCGGTGTAGCTACGGCAGCCAATGCCGGCTTGGATCTGGCGACTGGCGACATTGTCCTGTTTGTAGATGGCGACGATTGGGTTATTCCAAAATATACCAAGCAAGCTGTTGAGATGCTTTGGAAAAGCAAAGCAGATTTCATCGTTTGCAACTGCAGTGAATATTGGAACCATGACGGCAAATACAGCCAATATCCCGAACATCATCTCTGGGGACAGGTTGCCGCCGAATGGCGCACCGACCGGTTGAGAAATACCCTCCTGGAAATGGCTCCCTTTCCATGGCGCAAAATCTATCGACGCTCTTTTCTTGAAGAAAAGGCCATTCGTTTCCCCGTCGGAGATTTCTTTTTCGAGGATAATCCATTTCATTGGGAAACAACCACAAAGGCCGAAAAGTTCCTTTTTCTCAACGAAATTACCCATGTCCATCGCATGAACCGGACCGGGCAGACGATTGGTGCGAGCGGTACGCGTTTCATCAAGATTTTTGATCATGCTCAGATCATGCTGGATAAACTCAAGAAGGATGATCTGTTTGAGAGCTACAAGAAGGATTATGCCAAGTGGCTCTATAAACACATTCTCTGGTGCAGTCGCTATGTGCCTCCGGGCTTTTTGAACGAAGTGTTCGAACGAGCCAATCCTCTGCTGAAAGAATTGCCAGCCCATACGTTTTGGGAAGTTGTCTCCACTTCAGGATACAATGCCAAGGATGTGCGAAAAATCGCCGCGATATTTTTGAATAAGAGATTTGAGTTCCTGCAGGAATTCTGATTTTTATAAAGGAACACTTTAAGCTTTGATATTTTCGGGAGTGGTCGCTGTATGGCTAAGTATATAAATGTAGAGGTGGATCAAACCACTTCCGATTTGCTTGCTGAAATGTCTATCGAGTTTTTCGGAGGGAAAAGGAAAATTAGGCCGGGAGACGTTATTCGCAGTCGTATCGGATCGGTCGTTGAAGAATATTCCCGTCATCCAACCAAGCTGCTGATGCATTCGGGCTCTTTTTCCTATGCATCAGATAATGGACGTTCACTTCTGGGGATGGCAACAGGACGCTACTGCAGCGTTGCGGTTGGTATTCGGGTCATGAATGGCCATCATCCCATGGAAGCGTTGACAACCAATCCTTGGCACTATGGAGATTTTTACAAGGAAGGCAACATTCCTGCCGATTTTGTTTATCGAGGCGAGCGCCCTGCCTTTCCGCAAGAATATGGCCCGGTCAAGGTTGGCCATGATGTATGGGTCGGCTCGCATTGTACTTTGATGTCGGGCAAGCAGATTTCTACAGGTGCGGTCATTGCGGGCGGAGCGAATGTTACCAGTGATGTGCCTCCTTATGCGATTGTCGGGGGGAACCCCGCAAAAGTAATCCGCTATCGTTTCCCCGATGAGATCATTCAGCGTTTGCTGGAATCAAAGTGGTGGGAAATATCGCCGAAGCTGCTTCGGGATTTCAATGTTTTTGAAGTGGAAGAAACCCTTGATGCAATAGACCGCTTGCGTCAATCGGGGGAGGCCATCGAATTTACTCCGAGGAAACTCAAAGTGACAGCCAACGGGTTAGAAGAAGCTTCCTGATTGTGTAACTGACTTAGTGAACCTATGCCGTCAGAGCGTTAGGTTGAGCCTTTATTGAGAATGCGAGCTGATATTAAGTCTATCGTGACTTTCGGTTAGGGAAAACAGCGTGGAGACATTTAGAAACTTCTGTCTTCCGGTAAATTTGTTTTATAAATTGATATGCTGTTTGTAGCTGCGGTAGTCGCACTGAAGCCGAAGAACAAGGAATTGAATATAATATGACCTCTGCGCGAGAAATCACGATCATTGCTGCGCCTAGAACGGGAACAAACTATTTCTGTGATAGTCTTGGTGAGTTTGATAATTTTGCCAATTTGTTCGAGATTTTCAATCCACGCGGTGCTTTTGGATTGGCACGCTTTCCTGAAGTCTTAGAAAGTCTTTGCGAAAAGGCTGGCATAGACTTTCAGGACCAGACAGATCCTGCTCTTACTCAGTATGTCGCAGAAAACCGGTTGGCATTTCTTGAAATTCTAAGGGATTCTATGACCAATGCAGGCAAATTGGCCTATTCATATAAGGTGTTTCCGCACCAAATGACCGGAGATGAACTTGATCAAATGATCGTCAAGCCTGATAGCCTGATCTTGTTTATTGTTCGCAGTCGTATTGATACCTTTATTTCCTACAAAAAGGCGATGCTATCCGATGTCTGGGTGAATGCAGACACCAAGGATACCAAACCGGAAATCGAGTTTGACGAATTCATGCAATGGGCCGAGGTAGAAGATCGCTGGTATAGAGCCTCCGAGGAGCGCGTACGTAAGGCTGGAAAGTCATATATGACCTTCTCTTATGAAGCGGATATCAACGTAACCAAACCGGTTCTTCTGGAACAACAATATCTCTATCTTCGTGGACAGGGTGTTCCGGTTGAGTTCCCGTCTGACATCACGCCTCCGACATTCAAGCGGCAGGACGGTGTTGTAGGCCCGTTCAAAAAAATTCAGAATGGCGAAGAGCTTAAACAGACATTTTTGGACAAGGGTTTGTTGGGTAAATATGCCCTTAGAAACCCATTGGTTGATCTAAGAACAAGTTAAACGCGAGTATAAGCATTTCTGTTTGATATCTGGAATGCTTAAGTTTTGAACCACATCATTATGCCGTCTAATGATTTTCATCATTGGTGACCGATGGGCTTTCGAGAAAATGTCTGGCGTGCTGAGATAATTTATTTGCAGTGATGAGCTGTTTCAGCGGTGCACTAAAATCAATAAGGTAGAAATCCAATGCAAATTGCTAGTGAATTAGGGAAAAATGGGTACTACATCCAGGTTGGTGAAAAAGTGCCCAGCAACTTTACAGTATTGGGTGAGCGCAGTTCTGGAACAAATTTTCTGAAAGCACAGCTCGATACTATTCCTGATATGCAGTTCAAGAATTGGGGATGGAAGCATGCATTCATTACGGCTTGGAATGTTTCACCCAACTTGATGATTTTTGGAATCGTCAGAAACTGGAATGATTGGCTACTCAGTATGCATAAAAAGCCATGGCATGCATCCAAACAACTCCACGAAATGGCGTTTTCTGATTTCATTCGGACAAAATGGGAATCTCATCCCATTCCAAGGCCGCGGCAGGATCAGAATATGATCATCGAAAAACTAATTCCCGGTGACAGAAATCCGATTGATGGATCGCAGATTGAGAATGTCTTGGCACTTCGTGCTCTCAAGTTGAAGAATCTTCTGTCTTTGCCCTTAAGAGCGGAAAATGTGGTTTTGATGAAATATGAATGGTTCAATCAGAATCCCGGCGCGCTGTCTGATCTTTTAAAGAGCAAGTTTCCATCTCTCGACTGTCCGAATTTCGAGAAGATAAAAGGCACAAGTTTTGCGTCCTTCGAGAATTATAAACGGTTTGAGGATTTTCGCCCTGAATTTCCCAAGAGCATACCTGAAGAAGATCTGCCTTTCATCAAAACCAATCTGGACAGTGAGTTGGAAACAAGCCTCGGCTATATGTAAGAGAGGCTTGCCCGCACAACAGATGTATTAAAAAAAGGCCACTGTGCGTTTCATCGCAGCGGCCTTTTTTATGCGCTGAAAACTGCTTCAGAACGTCTTTGCAATGAAAAACGGGTTGGCAAATGGCGCGTCATCCTGGACGACTTTGCCATATTGCAGGCGTTTGCCATCAGGTGTGATTACCGTGCCGCCGGCCGCTGAGAGAATGGCGTCGCCAGCAGCGGTATCCCATTCCATCGTGCGCCCAAAGCGCGGATATAAATCAGCTTCACCGGCTGCCAGAAGGCAGAATTTAAGCGAAGAGCCGATAGATTTCTGTTCGCCCACGGTGAAGTCCTTGAGATAGGCTTCTGCTTCCGGCGTATGATGCGACCTGGAGCCGACCACATCGACCTTATCCGTTGTTGGGCGCGTCTTGATCTCGTGCCAGTTTTCGATAGCATGAGACGTGCGAGGATCCGCTACATCTCCCTGCCAGCAGCCAGTGCTGACATCGCCTGCATAGAGCCAGCCTTTGGCAGGTGTGAAGATCACACCCATTACCGGAACATTGTCGCGAATAAGGGCGATGTTGACCGTGAATTCGCCATTCTTCTTGATGAATTCCTTTGTTCCGTCCAGCGGGTCGACGAGAAAGAAGTCTCCATCCACATCAGGAATATTTCCTTCCGCGGCGGATTCCTCCGCAACGACAGGAATATCAGGCGCCAACGCGGCCAGATGCTTCAGAATGACGGCCTCGGCTGCCTTGTCGGCCTGCGTGACCGGTGAATCATCACCTTTGATTTCGACATCAAAATCTGTTTCGTAGATATCCAGAATTGTCTCGGAAGCACAAAGGGCTGCTTCGATCAAGCTCTTGAGAAAAGGCGTCATGAATTAGTCCTTTGTCAAATACGCGACAATGGCATCTGCAGCATCTTCGGCAGACATCTCATCGGTATTTACATAAATTTCAGGATGACGAGGTGCTTGGTATGGCGCATCGATGCCTGTGAAGTTCTCGATCTTGCCCGCGCGAGCTTTGGCGTAAAGGCCCTTCACATCGCGTGCTTCACACACTTCCATCGGCGTATCAACATAGACCTCAATGAACTCGCCCTCTTCAAGCATCTCGCGCACCATGCGCCGCTCGGCGGCATAAGGGGAGATGAAGGCGGTCAGAACGATCAGACCCGCATCAGCCATCAGCTTGGAGACCTCGCCGATCCGGCGGATATTCTCGACCCGGTCCACATCGGTAAAGCCAAGATCGCGGTTGAGGCCATGGCGCACATTGTCCCCATCCAGCAGATAGGTGTGACGGCCTTCCCCATGCAGCTTCTTCTCGACCAGATTGGCAATGGTAGACTTGCCAGACCCCGACAGACCGGTGAACCACAGAACCCGTGGCTTCTGACCCTTCTGCTCGGCGCGCGCCGCCTTGTCCACATCAACCGCCTGCCAATGCACATTCTCTGCACGGCGCAGGCCAAACCAGACAAGACCAGCCGCAACCGTCTGGTTGGAATAGCGGTCGATCAGGATGAAGGAGCCCGTATGCGGGTTCTCTTCATAGGTATCCATCGCCAGTGGCTCGGCAAAGGACATATTGCAGAAGCCGATCTCGTTGAGATCCAGCGCCTTGCCCGCATCCTTGTGGGAGGCGTTGTTCACGTCAATCTTGTGCTTGAGCTCGGTAACCGTCGCCTGAACCTGCTGGTTGCCCATCTTGATGATATAGGCCCGACCAACCATCAGTCGGCTGCTATCCATCCAGATGAGATGGGCCGAGATCTGGTCGGTAACCTGAGGACGATGTTGTGGCGGAGCCAGGAGATCGCCGCGCGAGATGTCGATCTCGTCTTCCAGCGTGATCGTGACAGCCTGTCCGGCTTCCACTTCCTGCAAATCCCCATCCATCGTCACGATGGACTTGATCTTGGAGACCTTGCCGGACTTGGCGACAACAAGTTCGTCCCCCACATGCGCCACACCAGAGGCCACCGTGCCCGAATAGCCACGGAAGTTGAGGTTCGGACGGTTGACCCACTGAACCGGGAAGCGGAAAGGCAGAGAGCGGTCTGCACTCTCGACATCGATATCTTCCAGATAGGACAGAAGGCTCGGGCCTTCATACCATGGGGTCTTGTCGCTCTTGACCACAACATTGTCGCCATAGCGGGCAGACATCGGCACCGCCATGATCGTCTCGAACTCGAACCCTTGCGCAAAGGCGTTATAATCCGCAACGATCTTGTCGAACACCTCCTGGCTGAAGTCCATCAGGTCCATCTTGTTGACCGCCAGCACCACATGGCGCACACCGATCAGAGAGGTGATGAAGCTGTGACGACGGGTCTGGGTCAGCACGCCCTTGCGCGCGTCAATCAGAATGACCGCCAGATCGCAGTTGGACGCACCGGTCGCCATGTTGCGGGTATATTGCTCATGCCCTGGCGTATCGGCGACAACGAATTTGCGCTTGTCGGACGCAAAGAAGCGATAGGCCACGTCGATCGTGATGCCCTGCTCCTGCTCGGCCTGAAGCCCGTCAAGCAGCAGCGCAAGGTCCATGTCGTCCCCGGTCGTGCCATGCTTGCGGCTGACCACTTCCAGCGCAGAGAGCTGATCTTCAAAGATCGTCTTGCTATCGTAAAGCAGCCGCCCGATCAGGGTGGACTTGCCATCATCAACACTGCCACAGGTAAGAAAGCGCAGAATGTCGCGGCTTTCCTGACGGGCAAATTGGCCGCCTTCCAGCGATGATTTCGAGGTTGTTTCCACGTCGCTCATCAGAAATAGCCCTCCCTTTTCTTCTTCTCCATCGATGCGGTGTCGTCATGATCAATCATGCGTCCTTCGCGCTCCGAGGTCCGGGCAATCAGCATTTCTTCAAAGATCTCTTCCAGCGTCGAGGCCGAGCTTTCAACCGCGCCCGTCAGCGGGTAGCAGCCAAGGGTGCGGAAGCGCACCATCTTCATTTCCGGCACTTCGCCTTCATTGAGCGGCATGCGGTCGTCATCCACCATGATCAAGGTGCCATCGCGCTTCACGACAGGGCGCTCCTTGGCATAATAGAGCGGAACAATCGGAATATTCTCCAGCATGATATATTGCCAGATATCCTGCTCGGTCCAGTTGGACAGAGGGAAGACCCGGATGCTCTCGCCCGGCTTGGTGCGGGTGTTGAAGATGTTCCAAAGCTCCGGACGCTGGTTCTTCGGATCCCAGCTGTGATTTTCTGTCCGGAAGGAGAAGATGCGTTCCTTGGCGCGGGACTTCTCTTCATCGCGTCGTGCGCCACCAAAGGCTGCATCAAACTTGTGTGCGGTCAGCGCCTGCTTTAGCGCATCCGTCTTCATGATCTGCGTGTAAAGCGAAGAGCCATGGGTGAAAGGGTTCACATTGTTCGCCCGGCCTTCTTCATTCGTATGCACGATCAGATCAAGGTCATATTCCTTGGTGATCCGGTCGCGGAACTCGATCATTTCCCGGAACTTCCACGTCGTATCAACATGCATCAACGGAAACGGCAAGCGAGACGGATAAAACGCCTTGCGCGCCAGATGCAGCATCACGGCACTATCCTTGCCGATCGAGTAGAGCATCACCGGATTTTTGAATTCCGACGCAACCTCGCGAATAATATGGATGCTCTCATATTCGAGGGCCTTTAAGTGAGTAAAATGCATTGGCGAACTCAACTAACTTCTGGGATTAAGCGACAGAGTTTACTGTCATACATGACAATGTATTCAGAACGTAAACATTGGGGCCTTTATATCGTTGTGCTTTGGTGTTTGTCTACCAATAGCCGTGAAAAATTCGGCAAGATCGGTTTTGCATTTACTGGGATGTTGCAGAGGCAAAAAGGCTGATGTTTTGTCTGAGTTTATCGCGGCACACTGTCGTGTCGTTGTATGGCAAATTTATGTCTCTAGATGGCAACTCGCGTTGAACCCCTTGACGTTGCGTGAGCTGTGTGAGACGACACTTTAACTATATGGAATCATTGCTTCGGGTGAGACAAAATTTTACCTCAAATAGACTATAATATCATCTATATCCGGGACTTTATGCAATCACGTCCCTGAAGCCACCATTTCGATCGTCTCAGACTTTACTTATCGGCATGCGTGATCATGGAGAGCGGGTTTGAAGAATGTTAAGTTGAAATCCAAAGGCTTAGACAATAAAAGCGAATTCTATCTGTATAAGCGCGGTTTTCAAAAGCAGGTTTCCGCTATCTGGGCGCTTGTCTTCAAGGAATATAAAATCCGTCTGGGAAAGAGTCGGATTGGTCTGTTCTGGTCGCTTTTTGAACCGATTGTCGGAATGAGCATCATTACCGCGGTCTGGTGGGCCTCTGGCCGAACCAGTATTCGAGGTGTTCACGTGACCCTCTTTGTTGGCTGCGGTTTTATTGTTTTCAATACGGTCCGAAACGGGTTTGGCTATCTGGCGCATGCCATTCAAGCGAATATGGCTTTGCTCAATTACCCTCAGGTGAAACCTCTGGATACGATATTGGCGCGTTTCATTACCGCCATGTTTATGCATGCATGGGCAAGTGTCCTCTTGATTTTGCTGGTCTGGTGGCTGTTTGGCGCTGTGCCGGATTTCCCCGACCCGTTATTGTGTGTTGAAGTTATTCTGATTTCGATGTTGTTTGCCATGGGAATCGCAACTCCGCTGGCTGTACTGGGGACGCTCAATGAGAATATATTCAAGGTTGTTGGGATTGTGACGAGTCCGCTCATGATTATCTCCGGCGTTATCTTTTCGATTCTTGATCTGCCTGCAAATATCCAGACAGTTCTTGCATATAATCCCATTATCCATCTGACGAACGGTTTCCGGGCAGGCGCTCTGGGCGTACCTTTGTTTGCGGATTCAGATTTGTCTTACCCGCTTGAATGGGCTGTGATCGGTCTGGGGATCGGTTATGCTCTTTACTTCAAGTATCGTTTCAAGTTGCTGCAATCATGATCGAACTGTTCGAGGTTTCAAAATATTACCCGACGCCCAATGGGCGGCACTATGTTCTCAAGGATGTCTCCTTGGTCATTCCTGACGGAGCACAGGTGGGCGTGTTGGGGCCAAACGGCACCGGTAAGTCTACGTTGATGCGGCTTCTGGCCGGTGTTGACATGCCCAATACCGGAACGATCCGCCGGACAGGCTCCATATCCTGGCCAATGGGCTTAGCCAACTCGATGCAAGGGTCTTTGACGGGGCGAGAGAATGCTCGTTTTGCTTGCCGATTACAGGGTGTTCGGCGCAGAGACATGGATGCGATTATCGATGAAGTAAAAGACTTTGCGGAAATCGGTGATTATTACGAAATGCCCGTGCGAACCTACTCTTCTGGGATGCGCGCAAGGCTCAATTTTGCCATCGCGATGGCTTTTACCTTTGATTGCTATATCATTGATGAGCTGACCGCTGTTGGGGACAAGAATTTCAAGGAGAAAAGTGCCAAGGTTTTCAAAGACAAGCGTGCTGTTGCTTCCTTTATCAAGGTATCTCATAGCCTCAGAGAATTGCGCAATGAATGCAATATGGGGCTTGTGCTGAACAAGGGCAGCGCGGTCATGTATGACTCGATCGAAGAGGCTATCGAGGTCTATGAGCGAAATATCGGGTCGGAGTCTTCGGCGCCGAAAAAACGGCCCAATCAGAAGAGAATGCACCCCAAAAAAGGACCTCTTGCGCGCAAGAAACAAGCCGGGAACGGGCCGAATGCCGGTGTTAAGAGAGGTGTTGGGCCCAACGCCAGTAAGAATCAGGGAGCAGGCCCGAATGCGGCGATGAAGCAAGGCGGTGGGCCGCAGGCAAACAGGCTGCAAGCTGGTGGCCCGAAGGCCAGAATGGCACAAGGCGGCGGGCCTCTTGTCAATCAGAACTCTGGTGCGGGGCCGAATGCTGGTGAGGCGAGAGGCAACGGACCAAATGCAGCCAACAAACAGGCCACTGGTGTGAAGGCGGCAATGAAGCAAGGCAATGGGCCGCATGCGGATAGGCAGCAAGCTGGTGGTCCGAAAGCCAGAATGGCACAAGGCGGCGGGCCTCGTTTCAATCAGAAACCCGGAGCGGGGCCTAACGCTGGTAAGAATCAGGGCGCTGGTCCGAATGCGGCGACGGGGCGAAGTGACGGGCCCCCTGCAAGTCGGAAACAAGGCCCGAACGCCGGAATGAAGCCGCCTGGCGTATCCCGCGCGCATGAAACCGCAGAGCATGGCCCTCAGGCAGGCTTGCCGCGTGGACAGAACCGTCCCAATGCCAATATCAAAAATGGAGAAGGGCCGCATGGACCGGGCCCAGACCAGACCGGAACACCAGAGCGCCTAAAGCCACATATCGGAGCCAAAGATGATCAATGATATTAAGAGCAAATTGCCCGCTCTGAATCTGTCGCTATATCTGTTTCTTTTCGTTCTCATATTGCCCATAGTCATTGTGGCCATTTATCAGGGACTGATTGCGACCGACCGGTATGAGAGTTTGGCATCCATTTATATAACTGAAGCGAAATCCGAAAGCAGTCCGCTGGATCTTTCGATGCTGGGGCTCACATCTTCAACTGCGTCTGATCGCGATATTCTGGTTTTGAAAGCCTTTATCGAAAGCCCAACGCTACTTGATAAGTTGAATGATGATTTGGGGCTTCTGGACCATTTTGCCTCTTCGGACGCAGACTTCTTTTCTCGTTTGACAAAAGATACAGAACGGGAATACGCGCTTGAATATTATAACGAGATGGTTACGGCCACTCTGGATGAAGAAGCCAAGCTGCTGGAAATTTCCGTTCAAACCTTCGATCCTGCCTATTCGCAGAAAGTTCTTGATCGCATTCTGTACCACTCCCAGAAGTTTATTGATAATCTGAACGAGAAGGTGTCCCGTTCGCAGTTGCTTTTCTTTGAAGGTGTGGTGCAGCAATCGGAAGAAGAGTTGATGCAGGAGAAGAAGGTTCTGCAGGAATTCCAACAGAAGAACAAAATCTTCTCAACCGAAATTGCTTCGCAAACCATTGCTGGAACCATTTCCAGCCTTGAGCAGCAATTGGCTGCCAAGCAGGCGGAAATTACCTCTCGTCAGGGGACACTTGGTGAGAATTCACCTACCCTGATCAGGCTAAGGGCCGAGAGTGAAGCGCTCAAGCACCAGATTGAAAAGGAAAATGAGCGTCTGGCAGGTGGCTCGGGGCGTACCCTCAGTGAAATTGATTCTGAATTCAGGGATATCAATCTCAGGATCGAATATAAGACGCTGCGCTATAAATCACATTTGGAGGCGCTTGAAGCCGCTCAGTTGGAAACTGCACGACGTATGCGGTTTTTGACCATCGTGTCTGCCCCAACCATGCCAGAAGCGTCTCTCTATCCGCGGAGAGGGTATAATATTCTGACCGGCGCAATTATCGCTCTGATGGTTTATTTCATGGTTTCGGTGTCACTTGCCGTGATGCGCGAGCATGCCTAGATGACATCATCCGATGTAGGCACCTTGCTGTGACAGCAAGATCTGCATCATAATTAAATCAACGCCCTGCTTCTTTTACGGTAGTGTCAAAGATTTTTCGCACTTTGGTTTTCAGGCCACGGCTCCCTGTGATTGATTTTGCTCTGCGAAGAGCGGTTCCATGTTCATGTATTTTCGCGTTGACCACTTGCTGGCTGCGATATGCCTGAGCCTGGCCGCAGCCAGGTTCAGGCATGACTGCCCGTCTGGAAATGCTCCCACCACACGCGTGCGGCGTCTGATCTCCTTCATGATCCGCTCGAGCTGATTGTTGGTGCGCATCTTGCGCCAATGACTATCCGGGAAGGCATAGTAGGTGAGTGTCTCCCCGATACTTTCCTCAATCAATTCTGCGGCTCGGACCATGCGTTTTGCACGAAGCTCTGCGACGACCGCGCCAGCCTTCTCTTGGGCGGCCTTGCGGCTTTCTTGCGCATGAATGGCCTTAAGCATGTGTGTCACTTCCCGCATTTTGTCCGAAGGAACGTGACTGAATACGTTGCGATAGAAATGCACCATACAGCGCTGCCAGCGAGCATCAGGAAGATAATCTGCAATGCTCTCGACAAGCCCACGGCAAGCATCCGAGATGACCAGTTGAACGCCCTTCAGGCCCCGGTCAACCAGATGACGAAGGAATGAGGACCAGCCGGACTTGTCTTCCTTGGCACCCTCACAGATGCCCAATATCTCCCGATAGCCTTCCTTGTTGACTGCACTAGCCACCAGCAGCGAGACATTACGAACCTCCCCCGCCCATGTCCGCTTCATCACGATCCCGTCCAGGTGAAGATAGGGATGTTCTCCCTCAATGGGCCGCTGGCGCCATTCTTCGATCTTGACGTAGATCTTCTTGTTCAGGTTCGAAACCGTGCCTGGCGATACCCGAGTGCCCCACAGGGCCTCGGTGATATCTTCAACCCTGCGAACGGAAACACCCGCCAGATACATCTCAATCAAGGCCTCTTCGACACTGCTTTCCCGGCGCTGATAGCGCTCTATAATGGCTGTCTCAAAAGTCTGGCGACGCAGTTTCGGCATCTTCAGCTTTACTTCGCCTGCCTTGGTATGAAGTGATCGCTCATAACTGCCTGCCCGTGTATCTTGGCGGCCTTCCTTGCGTTCATAACGCCCAAGCACCACACAGCCGATCAGCCTCCGCATCAAGCATCGCGTTGAGCGCTTCTTCAACTGTGCCCCTGACCATCTCTCCCAGATGATCCTTGATGCGTCCTTCATCTATCCAAATGACATTGTCCATCACTCGATCGTCCATATCTTCTGCCATCCTCAAATCTCCCTTCATGCATCTTGAAGGAAACGGGCTCAAAAGCAAATGTGCGAAAAATATTGTACGTTATCTCTTTTACCGGAAGTGGGGCGTTTTGCGTTGCTAGGTGATGATGGCAGGTTTAGCGAGGCGCTTGTTGCAGAGACCCTCTTTCTCGAGTGGGGGGTGGGAGGGGCTCCGGTTTCTCAAGGTGAAGGATAATTTAGGGCGCTCATGCTGCCTTAATGCTTCACGGGTGTTGGACTGACGTTGGCGCGGGTCATCTTGGCCAAGATGGCTGACTCATGTGTAAGACCAAGTTTTAGCGACTGTACCAAACGAGATGCAAGGCAAGCGGTAGGGGGCTTTGAGACGTGAGGGCGAGACCTGGAGACGTCTATGACCCAGACTATCAGGTTGCCTTCGCTGCTGGCGGGTTCACGAACACCGGCAATCGATCCGGTGATACCTCTTTGGGCTCGACAGGGTCGATTTCCACTGTAATGGGCTTGGGCGCATAAAGGGGTGGCTCGTTCGCTACCAGCGTCGTCAGTCTCGGGGGCATTTCTTCAAAGGCGTCAAAGCCGTTGACTTTGCGTTCGATGAGGTTGTTGGCAAAGGCGGGCACTGCGGCCTTGTTTCCCTTGGTCGTAAAGAAATTGCCCTTTACCTGAATGCTGGCCGCAACGGCTTTCACAAAGTCTCTGACGAAAGCGTCGTTCGGCAACTGCGGGTGCGTCCAGAAACTGTCCAGACTTCCCTGATGTGTGAGGCCTTCAATATCGAAAATGGCATGGCCCAGAACCTTGACCGGACAGCCGGAGCGGACCGAATGCAGACCAACGGTGCTGTTGATCATGACGCAGCCCTTGGCGTGTTTCAGCATGAATGTCAGGTTGCCGCCAACAATAAAATGTACGCGTTTGGACACGCCAAGTTGCTTGGAAATTTTCTTGATGAAGGGGCCCCAGCGTTCCAGTCCATTGTCCAGAGGATGCGCCTTCAGGATCAGGTCTGTGCTCTTGTCAGAGGTTCTCGCAAACGAGCGAATGACCTGTTCGATTGCGCGCTTTTGATGAGAAAATGGCGCATTCGAACGAAGCTGATAATCGCTTTGCAGCTGAAGAGAAAAGATGAAAAATGATCGTCTTTTGCGTCCGAGTTGGGTGACCAGCTTGCGAGCGGCTATGTGTCGGCGCTTTTCAAGGAAGAGACCGGGAATGCCTGAAATATATTCGACCAGCGGATTGTAATACCGATCCGCTTTGTAAAAAGGATAGAAGAACCACAGGAAATAACTGAGCAGATTGTAGGTAACCTCGTAGAAGATCTCGCGTGGCTTGGTATAGGGATATTTCGGCTCAAAGTCAGGCTCATCGGCCTGATTGGCAATTGCGCTGATCTTTTCGGGTTCCGTCGGGAAATGGGAAAAAGCCGACATGCCGCCTCTTTCCAGAGTGATCCAGTCAGGGCGGAGATAACCGAATTCGAAGGCGTAGGTCGGGATATCGAGATCCGCTGCAACCTTTGCCGCTATTTGGTGATAAGGCTTTCGGTCTGCGTAATAAATGATGTCAGTAACGCCGTGGGTCTGGATGAAGCCCCGCAAATACTGTTCCCATGACGAGAAGGGCTTGCGGAAGTTGTGAGATTTTCTTCCCCACCACAAAATGGCATCGCCAAGGCAGAAATTGATGCGAAGCGCTGTGTGTCCTTGATCTTCAAGGTGATTGGCTACATTCCTGGCAAAGAACGAGGGGTGACCCTGAAGAAAGAGAAAGACTCTCTTTCCATCCTGTTGGGTAGGATTTTTCAATTCCTGGGTCACGCGAACACCATGAGGTCAAAAATTTAACTATAGGTTCGTTGATTGTTTAAAGTGACCTTAGTCGCTAAAAACTTCAACCTTATTTCCGGTCGTTGCTATGTTTCTTACAGATGAAGTCGCAAGATTCATAAGTTGCAGGATCTTGCCGATCTCGACAGCACGCGCATTTGAAACGAATACCGAATCCTTATCCTGCAGATGGAAGGATTGCGCATAAAAATACGACTGTGCGTGCTTCATGTTAATACGATAAATAGTCGGAACTTTGCCACGGACCTGATGGGTGTAGCCAATGTTCAAAGTATCAAGAACTTTCGGGTCTTCGTAGCGGAAGACAAAGACACCTGTCGCATCGGCTCGGTTGTCATTCAGACCACCTGCTGCTGCAATGGCTTCCAATACAGAGATCGTTGATGAATCGAATGTATAGACAGATGGCTTCTGGACGGCGCCGAGCACGGTGTAACGTTGCGGATCATGGGAAAGATAGATCCGGTCGCCGCGTGACACATAGATATTCTCGTCGGGCTGATCAATCACTGTTTCTAGCAGCTGGACGCCCTGACGGGAGCCGCGCATGAGCGTGATATAGGTTTCGCGAGCTGGGAACTTGGTGCCGCCAGCCTGCGCAACGACGTCGAGTAGACGAACGCCTTTGGATGACAAGGGATAAAGGCCCGGCTTGGTCACGTCACCACTGAGGGTAACGACATTGTTCTCGTTTTGAACGACATTCACCATGGCTTGAGGCTGAATAGCCTTGCCCTGCAGGCGCTCTACTACGAGATCCTGAATTTGCAGAGGGGTCTTACCCTTGACCTTAATGGTGCCAGAGTAGGGCAGAGAGATCTCGCCCTTGTTGTCCACGACGACTTTGGGGAATTCGGCCCGGTTGCCTGAGCTGCCTGTGAAGAGGCCACCCTGATCAGCTTCAAAGACGGTGATAGCCAAGATGTCACCGGTACCAACAGTGGATATCGGCAGGCGATGGCTCGTGGATTTGAACTTGCTATGCAGACCAACGGGGTTGAAACGGGCTAAGCCATCGACAACTTTCGAATCGACGTCAACCACAAGATAGTCATTCTGGGTGCTTTGCTTCTCAATTTCAGCAGATAGGGGCCCTTCTCGTGGCGTAAAAACGCAACCAGCCAAAGAAGCAGAAACTATCAGAGCAAGAAGAATTCTAAGCATGGGTATATAACTCGTTGGTAACAAACGGGAATAACACCCCCGTATGAGATCTGCGCGTCAGCTTTTGCATCATGCTTTAGCCACGATACAAAAATAGCATAAATTAAATCAATCAGTTAATCCTGTTTAGCAACATTTTTGAACCGACAGTTGCACAAACACCACGTTTGGTTTGAAACACATATTCATCAATGCCAATCTGGATATCACTGATAACGCTTAATTTCAACGGTATTAAGCCTTTTACTGCAGTAACTCCCAGTCTTTATCAGAGGCCAAGTCTGAAGGCGAGCCTGGCAATTTGCAGCATTATTCCATCCTTAGCCGATCCGGCTTTATTATTCCTTAACCTTGAAAGCTGATCGACCGTCTCTTCTGCCTCACAATATTGGAAGGTGAGGGGGGAAACATAGTGCGGATACTTGATCATGGCCAGATAGACGAGTTCATCAAGGGAACGCTTTGTGGTGCGGCGCAGGCAGCTGGTTTTATCCTCGCTGATACCCCAGCCGGCATAAAAAGGCAGGCCATGCACGACCACATGTTTGTTGCGCAACAAGGCCTCAAAACCGGACAGAGAGCTGATCGTGTGCAGAGAATCACACTGTTCGATCAATTGGATGATGTCGGTATCAAGCTCTATCGCGTCTGCATATGCCAACATCTGCGCGTCCGAGAGGTTGCCATCGCGCAGGCCATTGGTCACGTCGGGGTGGGGTTTGAAGGTGATATGGGCATCGGGGTGATGGCTGCGCACCCATTTGAGCAGTAGCAGGTTTGGATTCTCGCCCGAGGTGAGCGCCAGACTGTCACTGCGGCTTTTCTGGATGGAGGCATCATCGCTGACCTGACCGGGGACGAGAATGCGCAAGGCGTCTGTTGGGGGGCGCCCGTTTTTGGAGTGGTTAAAAGATGCCTTGTTGCCAAGGTTGTATTTTGAGACGCCCAGATCGACAACTTTTTGGCGGAAGGTCTGCCCTCGCAAGCGCTCTTCAGCGCTAACTGTATCCTGTTCCAGCATAGTTTCCAGATCGCTGGGATGGGACGGATCGTAATAGATGCCGCTTGCATCCATGATCAGAGATGCTGCCGGAGTAAAGGCTGCGCCCAGCCCGACGGAGCGGATAAAGCCGTCTTCCACATTCACGATTGCGACACCCTCAGCGTTGCAGGCTGCGCGCTGCTCCGGGCTGAGGCGGGTGGCCCAGGCAAACAAACTGGCATTGCTAGCCTTGGCAGCTTTGAGGGCGCGTTTGAAGGAGCGGATAAAGCGTGGCTTTCCGGGCAGAGGAGCAAGCATGCCTGCCATGGATTTCCTGTTCCAGAATCCGACGCCGTAAATCACGGCCGGTCGCTGCATCCAGTCTCTGGTCTGATTTGCCACGATGAAAGGCTCTCCCTATTCGGGCCGGTCATCACGTGCGACGTGATAGCGGAAAGGTCTGTTGACCCGGCGTCTTAGCCAACCGGGAAGGAGGTTGCTCACCAGAATGAGCCAGTAAAGATGTCTTGGGAAAATGATCCGGGCACGTTTCTTGTCGATGCCTTGGCGGATGATCTCTGCGGCGCGAGGGGCTGGCATCAAACCGGGCAGGGAACCAACTTGCATCTCTGTCTGCTGGCTTTCGATATGGCCGGGATAGACAATGCTGATTTGCACGCCATGGTCGGCGAGATCTTCAGCCATCGATCGGCCCCAAAAGGCAAGGCCTGCTTTGCTTGCGCTATAGGCTGGGCTATCGGGTTGCGGCTGGATGGCTGCGAGCGAACTGATGAGAACCAGATGGCCTGAGCCTCTGTCCTTCATGCCTTGCGCGCATTGATCCAGAAACTGGATGGTTCCTAACAGATTGACGCTAAGTTGTTGGTTTTGTTCAGCTCGTGGCTCGAGCATACCGTTTGCCTGTCGTCCGGAATAAACCCCGGCATTGGCGATCAGCAGATCCGGCAGGCCGATGAGCTTGATCTCTGCCAAGGCCTCATCAATGCTGGCTTCGCTGGTAAGATCCAGAGGGATGCAGCTGACCTTGGCTCCAGACGACCGGCAATCCGAGCAGACGCTCGCCAAGGCTTCCTCCGAACGGGCGGTCAAAATGAGATCAACACCCGCAGCGGCGTAGGCGTGCGCCAGTGCCGCACCCAGTCCGCGACTGGCTCCAGTGATCAATATGGAGCGCGGGCGCATGCTCATTCTTCCAGATTAAGAGTGCTCAGGGAGGTGGCAATGGAGAAGTTTGCCTCTTCCAGCTTGCGTAATTCCTCAGCTGTGATGTCGACAGCCTGTTGCAATTGTTCTTCGCTATGAGTGGCGCTAATAAAGAAGCGCAGGCGGGCGCTGTTCATGGGCACCGCAGGATAGGTGATGGGAAAGGCGTAGATGCCTCGGTCCATCAGGTTGTTGCTCAATTTGACCGCGCGCAAGCTGTCGCCAACTATGACCGGGACGACGCAGAATCCTGCGCTAAGCCCCGTGTCCAATCCGGCGTCTTGCGCTGCCTTTTTGAAATAGCGACCATTGGACTGTAGTTTTTCAACGCGCCATGGTTCTCGCTGCATGATCTCGAGCGACTTTGCCCCGGCTACAGCCAGTGGCGCAGACAGACCGACGCTATACATGAAGCCGGACGCGAAGAATTTCAGGATATCGATCAGCACCTGATTGCCGCAGATATAGCCTCCGCAACCACTCATGGTCTTGCTCATGGTGCCCATCCAGATGTCGATCTTGCTGGGATCAACGCCCTGCTGTTCGAACAGACCCTTACCAGTTGCCCCCAAAACGCCCAGTGAGTGGGCTTCATCGACCAGAAGCCACGCCGCAAAGCGCTCCTTGATTTCTACGAGGCGGGCAAGATCCGGCATGTCGCCATCCATCGAGTAGAGGCCTTCGGCAATGATCATGACGCGGTCATGGGCGTTGCGGGTCTCTTCCAGAATGCGTTCAAGATCATCAAGATCGTTATGCTTGAAGGAGCGTCTTGTGGCGCCGGAAAGCTTGCAGCCGGTTGTCACCGAATTGTGGCTATAGGCATCGAACACCACCAGATCGGTAGGGCCGAGCAGCTCGCCGATGGTGGAAACGTTGGTCGCGTGTCCCGAGACGAACACGAGCGCAGCTTCGCTTTTATACAGCTCGGCCAATTGCCGTTCAAGTTCGGAATGGAAGGGGCGTTCGCCCGAAGTGGGGCGTGAACCAGATACGGAAGTGCCAAACTTGTCAATGGCGGCCTTGGCTGCGTCATGCACTTCATCCAGACCATTGAGGCCCAGATAATCGTAGGAAGCGAAGTTGATCAGCTCCTTGCCATCCACGATGGTCGTCGCGCCAGCGCGTGTTTCGTGCAAGACGAAATAGGGATCTTTCGTTTGCAGTTTTTCAGCCATTTGCCGCTGAATGGCGATCTGCTGATAAAGATCCAGGGTCGCAAAGTCAGTCTTCGAGCGGTCGGCCTTTGTGCGGGATTCGCGGGTCGGCGCAGGTTTGGGCGCGGCACCTTTGGCCATTGACCGGGACAAATTCAAGATCGCGTCCCGATCAAATTGCTGCTTTGACATTCATTGCTCCATTCATTCCTCTGCCGAGTGGGCCTCCAGCACAACGGGTCAAAAGATCATAGGATCTTCTGGTGCGCGGAAGCATGCCCCTCGATTTCCGGATCATTCGCATGATCGGACTATAATAATCAATCTACGAATAACGGTAGCGGTTTACCAGAAGAAAAGGCAAGGGCCGACATCACATGTCGCTCTTGCGCATTTCGTTGAGCTTGGTTGCAACTGTGGTGGCTTCGCTTTCGCTGCTCACATGCTGATGAAGCAGCGTTTCCTCGGTGAAGGATAGACCACTGTCGGCATCGCCGCGAATACGCTCAAGCACCTTGGCTGCGATGTCCTCAATGGTTGTGCCATCGGCAATGGCCCCCATTGGGATTTCAATATCGAGCTTCTGTTGTGCCGCTGTGCGCAGTTCCATACCCATCAGGCTATCCATGCCCAGATCGGTCAGTGAGCGTTTGAGGTTGATCTCTTCAACCGGCATGCGGAAGATATCCGCCACTTCCTGTGCAAGGATTTTGGCGATTTCACCACGTGCCGCTACGTCATCAAGACCGTCGATCAGGCTGCTGACATCAAGGGACTGCTGGCCGCTTCTGGAAGATTGCGCCGCTTCCTTCTTGAGCAATTCATAGGCCGGTGTTTTCAGAATTGGCAGATTTTCATGCGCATAAGCCCAGTTCATCGGAGCCAGTGTGATGGTTGCCAAGTGGCTTTCTGAAGGCACCTGTGCGAGCAGTTTGGCGAGATGATCCAAGGCTTGCCGCGCCTTGAATTCGATGCCGCCCGTGGTTCTTGCCAAAATCTCTGCTGTCTGCTTGTCGCGTTCCAGAATGCCCACGTCGGTGATCGCACCCCAGCCGATGGCAAGGGCGGGCAGGCCTTGCTGCTGACGTTTGCGTGCCAGACCATCCATGTAGCTGTTGGCTGCCACGTAGTTTGCTTGCCCCGGGTTGCCCATCAGGACGGAGACAGACGAGAAGAGCCAGAAATAATCCAGATCATCCTTGCGCGTGACCATATCGAGATTGTCGCCGCCAAGAACCTTCGGCCCGAGTACCTTGTCGATCTGCTCGTCGCTCATATTGGCAAGCAGCACGTCATCAAGAACAGCGGCCATATGTATGACACCGCTGATTGGACGCTCCTTGCGCAATTCGGCAAACAGGCTCTCCAGCGCCGCAGGATCGGATACATCGCATGGCTTGACCACCAGCGCGCAATCGCTTGCGGCCAATTTGGTCTGAAGCGCCAATGCCGCATCGGAAAGTTTGCCCGAGCGACTGGTGAGGACGATAGATTTTGCGCCCTGATCAGCCAGCCAGCGGGCTACCTCGATGCCGAAGCCGCCCAGACCACCGACAAGAATGTGATGGCCTTCGGAGTTGACTTTGAATGGCGCTTTATCAGCCGGGTCGGCCATTGGTTTCGGCGCCTTGACGACGATTTTGCCGATATGACCAGAGCGCTGCATCAGGCGGAACGCATCAACGATATCTGCGCTGTCAAACAGGCGATACGGCAGCTGCGTGAATTGTTCCTCGGCGATCAGGTCAGCCAGTTCGTTAAAGAGCCGTTTGGCGCGTGCCGGTTGCTTGTTGAGCAGTTGGTCCGCATCAATGCCGAAGTAGCTGATGTTGCGGCGGAACGGGCGCAGGCCAATCTGGGTGTTGCCATAGAAATCGCGCTTGCCCAGCTCGAGGAAGCGACCGAATGGACGCACCAGCTCGATGCTGCGTTCCATCGCTTCGCCAAACAGCGAGTTGAGGACGACATCGACGCCTTCCTGATCTGGACCATCGGCTTTGCGTGTGATGGCGCGCACTTGATCGACGAAATCAAGCGAGCGGGTGTCCAGTACATGATCTGCGCCAAGCATTCTGAGGAAGTCGCGTTTTTCATCATTGCCAGCGGTGGCGATGATGCGGGCACCACGCCATTTGGCAATCTGCAATGCAGCAAGGCCAACGGCCCCTGCTGCGCCGTGGATGAGCACCCATTCGCCTTCTTCAAGGCGGGCCAGATAATGCAGGGCATAATAGCTGGTCAGGAACGCCACCGGCATGGTCGCTGCGGCAACCAGATCCACCGTTTCCGGCAATTTGGAAACGGCACTGTCGGAGACCGTCACGTGAGAGGCAAAGCTGGCCGGGGCCAGCGTCATCACCGGATCTCCAACCTTGAGATCCGTAACGCTCTTGCCCGTTGCTACGATGCGGCCGGAGCATTCAAAACCGAGGGTCGGACCGGCAAAACCGTCTTCCAGCGCTTCCTCAGGCAACAGCCCTTGTGCCCACATGACGTCGCGGAAGTTGAGGCCAGCGGCCACGACTTCGATTTCCACTTCGCCTTCGTCCGGTTTGCGGCGTTTGGCCGGAATCCATTTCAGGCGATCGAACGAACCTGTGCGCGGATGATAAAGCTGACAGCCATCGTCCTTGCCGAAGGCTTCTTCCTGTTTTGCAGGTTGCGGCCAGCCGCGTCTTACGCGAATGACACTCTGGGCTTTGTCTTCAAGAAGAATTTCGCGTTCTTCACCCGGCTCTTCGATGAGGTCTGCAAATCTGGCGGCCTGATCGGAGGCGGTCAGCGTAGCAGCGAAATCGACCAACCGTACGTCATGGTTGTCATATTCGTTGCTGACCGTGCGGCCAAAGGCCCAGACAGCACTTTGAACCGGATCGCTTTTCCGATTTTCCGAAGCCGGATAGCCTCCCGGAGCGATGATCCAGAGGCGCATCGGGATGTCAGACGTGGTGCGCACCAGATCGGCCAACTTGTACAGGCGATCTGCAAGCCGATCCACGGAGGCTTCTTCTGTGGTTGCACTGCCTGGCGTATAAATGACATCCAGTTTGTCATCGGGCTGGCTGGCACAAATGAGATCTGTCGCCTTTTCCCACTCTTCAGCGTTTGTGACGTCAAAGCAGGATAGAGCCGGAGCGGCAGCGCCACTTGTAAGCGCTTCAGCAAAGGCCTGAGCCTTTGTGTCTTTGCCATCTGTCAGTAGAACGGCAGTTCTGTGCTCGGCGTCGAGCAGCGGAATGTCGGTTGTCTCCTCTGCCTTCGCAGCTGGTTTGCTTGCTGCGGTCAGAAGATAGGCGCCGGAAAGATCCGGTTCGCCTTGCGCGCTGGCAAAAGGAGCCATGTCGATGGAGCCAAAGCCAGCTTCATCCAGCCAGTTGCTCCAATCCTTGGCAGCGCCAAAGCGTGAAACCGGGAACGAAGGATCAACGGAATGGTCGAACCAGCTCGTGGCTGGTCCGAAGACAAGATCCTGATAGACGTTGGCATCCGACAGGCTCATCAGCATGAAGCCATCCTTGGCGAGTAAATCAGCCAGAGGATTCAACATGGAAGATGCCTGATCCATCATCTGCAGGCCATTGGCCGAGACGACGAAATCAAACGGGCCGAACGGCTCAAGGGCTTCAAGATCAGAACGCAGTGCTACGGCTTCGAAATGGATCGAGTTGGCAAACAGGATGCGCAGGCGGTCAATGATCAGCTTGTTGGTGTCGGCTGAAACCAGAATGCCTTTGTTCTCTTCCAGCAGCGGCAGAATGGCTTTGGTCAGCTTGGCACCGCCGACGCCGAATTCCAGAACGCGCAACGGACGCCCTTCCGGCCACAGGTCAAGAGCGGCTTTGAAGGATGCGGTAACCTGCTCCACATGGGCTTCAGATAGAGGCGAGGAGCTCAAATGCTGTTCGAACAGATCGTGCGAATAGAGATCCTGCGGCTGGCCATGGTCTTCTGCGTCTCGCTGCATGGTGCGCAGCATCTCGGGCATGCGCATCAGCGCATGATTGAGCATGACGCAATCTGCCGACCAAAGCGGATTTTCGCTCAGAAGCATTTGCAGGATCTGGCTGAATTCGGGCAGGCCACTGTCCTCTGCCAGCGTCAAACCGTCTTCAGACGCGCTGACCAGGCCGGACTGCTCACAGATGGAAACCAGAGCACCGAAAATCTGCTTGCGGTGGATGGAGCGGCTTCTGAGATCTTCATCCGCATGTTCACCATCCAGATCGTCCCGTGCGGTAAGACGTGGCAGGGTGGCTTCGGACAGTGTCAGATCGTCATTTGCGAACTGACGAAGAATGTCATAGGCACCACGACGACTGGCTGCCTGCAGCAGCATCTGGCCATCATCGATCGGGCTGCGATCTGGCAAGGAGAGACCCTTGAGGGCTTTGGCAAGTGCCGCCGCATCAATCGGAGCGCCTTGCGCTTCCACGCCGGGAGATGACAGCTTCAGGGAATCGTAGAAATAGGTCAGGCGGTCCAGCCCTTGACGCTGCACAAGAGCGGATGCACGGAAGCGGCCATCTCTTAAGGTTGCCACCAGAGAGCCATCGTCGCCGAACATGTCGATATCGGCCTTGATGCCGCGTGCGTTGGAGCGGATCACATGCACGCGGGCTGATCGCACGGCTACGCCGGATTGCAGAATGCGCAGGCGTCCGAAGCGAACAGGAATGAAGGCCATTTTCTCGGCGTCTTCTTCCAGACTTTCATAAAGCGTGTTCAGGCCATGGAAGCAGGCGTCGAAATCAAGCGGATGCAGCGCATAGGGGGCGGCCAACTCTTCACGCTTGGAGGTGAAGGCGTCGCGGTCTGCGATGACGAGTTCGATATACTCGTCGCCATGGCGTTCGCAATGGGTCATGCGCTGGAAGGCCGGGCCGAAATCCAGCCCGAATTCACGCGAACTCGCGTAGAGCGCTTCGATCTTTTCAGGAGATGATGTGAGCGTCGCATCGGGTGCCCTGAGCTCATAGTCAGAACAGTCTTCGCCGACATCGCCCGGAATCTTGGCGACGCGACATTTTGCATGCAGTTGCCATTCGTCGTCAACCAACCGCGCGCGGCTGGAAATCTCAACCACGCCCGAAGTGGTGTCAAGGCGCGTTAGAATGGACGAAATCTGATCTTCTCCAAGCGGCAAGGCTTGCAACAGATCCATGTCGCGAATTTCGACGCGGTCGGTTTGGAAGGCAATCTGCGCGGCAGCCAGCGCCATTTCAGCGAAGGCGGCTCCGGGCAGGATGACCTTGCCATCTACCTTGTGGTGCTCAAGATACGGAATTTGTGCCGTGTCCAGCTCGGTAGACCAGACATGTTCTTCATTACGGATCTGCTGTCCGAGCAGGGCGTGCGGGACGACCTTGTCGTTGAAAATGTCAAAGGCTTCGCTGCTTGGGCGTAGCTTGAAGGGCTTGAGCTGCCATGGATAGCTGGGAAGCGCAACGGAACATGGCTTGTTGGCACCAAATACGGTTTTCTTGTCAAACAGCATGCCGTTGGCAATGGCCCGGCCGATGGCCAGTTGCACAGGGTCGAGGTCTTTTCCTGTCTTCTGCGTCAGGCTTTCTGCGACAATGATGGTCTGGGCGCGATCGCGCGCTGTTTCCGCGATGTAGCCTTTGAGAATGGCGCGCGGACCGATTTCGAGAAACTGGGTCTGGTCGTCGGCGAAGGCGGCTTCTACAGCGCTGAGGAAGCGCACCGGCTGACGCACATTCTGCCACCAATATTGGCCATCCATTTCCTTGCCTTTGAGGCAGGTGCCTGTAACAGCAGAATAGAATGGCAGTTTTGCCTTGGCTGGCTTGATGCTGGCAAGATCCTTGAGCAGGCCATCCTTGATGGGCTCAACCACGTTGGAGTGGAAGGGATAGTTGATATCCAGCATCTTGGCGGCAAGGCGCTTCTTGCGAGCGATCTTGAGGAAGGCTTCCAGCTCCTCGGTTTCGCCCGAAAGCGTCAGGGACTTGTCCGTGTTGATTGCGGAAATCTCGACTTTGTCAAAGCCTTCAGCGGACAACAGGGCCTGAGTTTCTGCAACTGACAGCTTGATCACGGCCATGCGGCCTGTACCTGCCACTGCTTCCTGATGGTGTGAACGCCAATAGATAACCTCGACAGCCTGCTTGAGATCAAGGGCGCCACAGGCCCAGGCAGCAGCGACCTCGCCAACTGAGTGGCCCATGACGCCACTGGCCGTCATGCCGGATGCTTTCAGCGCTTCGGTCAAGGCGACCTGTACGGCAAAGAGCAACGGCTGCGCGACCGAGGTCTGCTTGAGATCTTCTTTCAGATTATCTTCAAACAGCTTGTCTTTGAGGGACCAGCCCGAAAGCGGCAGGAAGAAGGCGTCGACCTTGTCAAAGGCCGCAGCAAAGGCGGCATTCTGCTCATAGGCTACAAGCCCCATGCCAGCAAATTGGGCGCCATTGCCCGAATAGACAAAGACCGGTGCCTTGGTTGCACGCGATGCGGTAGCGTGGATCAGCGCAGGATGCTTTTCCTCCTGCGCGAAGGCTTCAAGCGCTTCGGTCAGCTCTCTTTTGTTTTTGGCAACAATGCTGAGGCGTTCGTCCAGAAGGGAGCGGTGCCAGCCAAAGCTATTGCTCCAGTCTGCAAGGCTTGCGCTATCATCAGCTGCAATCGCTTCAGCGCTCTTGGTTGCGAGGGCCTTGAGAGCGTCTTCGGTCCTGGCAGAGAGAACAAGGAGCGTCGGTGTGCTTGGCTCGGCAGTCGTTTCGCCGCCCGACTTGGTCGAGGCTGCGAGAGGCTTGGCTTTTGCCGGGCGTACTGGCTTGGTATCGGAGACCAGAACATGCGCGTTGGTGCCGCCGAAGCCGAAATTGTTGATGCCGGCATAGCGGATGTCCTTGCCCTTTTTCAGAACCGTGGCTTCGCTGTTCAAGGCCAGATTGAGGTCCTCGAACGGGATATCCGGATTGGGATTTTCGATATGCAGGCTTGCGGGCAGCAGGTTGTTTTCAAGCGACAGCAGCGATTTCAGAACGCTGACGAGACCTGAAGCGGGCTCCAGATGGCCCAGATTGGACTTGACCGAGCCAATCGGCAGCGGCTTGTCGCGCTTCTGGCCAAGAACCTGGCCCAGTGCGAAGGCTTCTGCCGGGTCGCCGACGCGGGTGCCGGTGCCATGGGCTTCAATGAAGGCGAGTGCATTGGGGTCCAGATCGATGTCGGAATAGAGTTGCTTGAGCAGTGCCGACTGGAAATCCATGGACGGCAGGGCAACGCCCGAGGTGCGGCCATCGGAGTTAATGCCCGAGGCAACGATGCGACCAAAGCTCTTTTGTAGTTTCGGATCAAAGACTTCCTTGCGCTGCAGAACGAGGGCAACGGCCCCTTCTGCGCGCACGTAGCCATTGGCATCTTCATCAAAGGGGCGGCAAAGCCCCTGCGGCGACAACATGGATGCGGCAGCAAAACCGACAAACGGGAAGGGCGAGAGCAGCAGGTTGACACCCGCAACGATGGCGGTGTCTATTTCGCCCGACTGCAGGCGCTTTAGTGCCAGATCAAGGGCCACTAGTGACGACGAACAGGCCGTATCGACCGTGAAACTTGGGCCATGCAGATCGTAAACATAGGAAATGCGGTTGGAAACCAGCGACAGGGTGTTACCCGTCATCATGAAGCTGTCGGAGCTGGCCGGGTCGAAAAAGAAACGGTTTGAGTGATCGCTGCCTGAGTTGCCGACAAATACGCCGATATTGGAACCGGCCACTTCGGAAATGGGCAGGCCGGCTTCTTCGAGTGCTTCCCAAACGAGCATCAGCAGCAAACGCTGCTGCGGGTCCATCTGCGTTGCTTCACGGGGGGACAGGGAAAAGACGGAAGGGTCAAAGCCCCAGACATCGTCCAGAATGCCAGCGCGAAATGTATAGGTTTTGCCAGCCTGGCCCGATTTTGGATGCAAATAACGGAAGGTCGAAAACCGGTCCTGTCCGATTTCCCCTACGCTGCATTCATTCGAAACCAGTAAATCCCAGAACTCAGATACACTATTGGCTCCAGGAAGGCGGCAAGCCCGCCCAATTACTTCAACCCAGTTGTCACTCATCGTTATTACAATTGTCTTTCACTGTCTTTACAGCTCGTAGCCTAGGAAAACGAAGAACAAACCCCGCAACATAAACGCTTTTTACAAAAAACAAATTCCGCGAAATAAAACCGAATTCAAGCTTTTTGCTTGAGTTCCGCCAGATAGTCAATAGCTCTTTCAATCTCGCAAGCCTGCCCGGCGCGCAAATCTACGTAGCGTGGATAAAAGACCAATGCTGCCATCGCTAATTGAGCCAAAGTTGTGGTTTGTCGACGCTGCGGAGCCTCCAAAAAGTCTTCTGTTAGCCCCCATCCGGCATAGAAGGGCATGCCGAAGCATCTAACCGGTTTCTCCCATATCAAGGCTTCAAAGCCTATTTGTGACGTTACCGTATATATCTTATCGGCATTCTCTATCAGCCGGGAAGGAAGGCAACCTTCTGCAACTACCTTTATATTCTTCAGTCTGTCTAGTTCACTAGCATCAAAATGGCCAGATTTTGACCTTGTATAGATATCTGGATGCATTTTTACAACAATCTCACGGCCCGGATTCTCCGTGCGTGCGGCCGCCAGCATGGTCTGGAATGTGTTTGCATCGGCCATGCCGAAATGGATTGATGCGTCATTGCGCACCTGATCAATCACGAGAACATAATCTTCCGGCAGCTCGCCGTCATATTCCGCACCGGCATTATATTTGGAAAGACGAAGCTCTCTCCAGCGCGACAGGATGGAGGCAATGCGGCGCTCTTCATCCGGCGTCAGCTCTGTGGGGATCAGCTTTTCAAGTCTGGATGGAGCATAGGCATCATAATAGATGCCCAGATCATCAAGGGAGATCGCCAGTGGTGGATCGTTGCGATCATGAGAGCGCAGGAAGCCGTCTTCGAGCAGCAGCATCTGCGCGTTGCGCTTCTTGGCCATGCGCCTTGCGTGACGTCCGGACTTTTGCCCCCAACCGACATAGGTCTTGGCATTCATGGGCTGGAAAGGCAGGCAGAAGGCAGGGCGCTCTCCCAGAATGCTGGCAACGGCCTGCTCCTCACAAATATCGATGGACGGAGAGGCGTAGGTGACTTCTTTGCGTGTCGCCGAGCGGAAAATACTGTCAAGCAGGGTTGATAGCACTGTTTGTCCTTCAAACGTGAAAGCTGGGGTGCCGCGCAGTGGTCGACTGCATCAAATCCAAGCAGCATCTGGTCTGCTTTTTATTTATCGTCAATCTTGAGGATGGGCAATGGCGCGTCCGGAGCTAATTGAGAGGGCGATGACGATCTGGTGGTCTTGTCCCCCGCGAAATGCCCTTTCTTGCTATCTCAGTCCTGCGTTGGTGCGCTGCGGCCCACAATGTGGGCCGCTGTATTTTGTGTTACCGTGCCGAGATGACTGGCCGGTTTTCGGGGGATAGAGCATCCGACAGGGTGCTTGTCTTCCCTTCCATGACATCGACGAGGAGCTTTGCTGTCGTTGGGCCTTGGGTAAAGCCCTGATGGCCGTGGCCGAAATGGAACCAGAGGCCCTTGTGCTTCTGAGCCGGACCGACAATGGGCAGCATGTCGGGCATACAGGGACGATTGCCGAACCATGGTTCGTCTTCCACCATTTCACCCACATCCATCAGCTCGCGTGCGCTCTTGAGGCCATGCATGAGCTGCTTGGGATTGGCCGGGTCTTTGCGGTTGACCAACTCGGCGCCGGTCGCGATGCGCATGCCCTTGTCCATGGGCGAGAATACGCAGCCATTGGCGTAATCCTGAATCGGACGGCTCAGCGGGGTATCCATTTTGAAATGGGCGTGATAGCCGCGCTTGTAGACCATCTTGATCTTGTAGCCGAACGGGCCGAGCAGATCCGGAGCCCACGGGCCGAGAGCCACCACGACATCACTGCCGGTAACCGGACCGTCATCGCTTTGCACTTCCCAGCCAGTCTCCGTCTGTTTCAATGTCATGGCGTCGCCCTTGACGAAGGAACCGCCGCGCTTGATGAACAGATCTGCATAGGCCGAGGTGAGAGCGCCCGGATCGGAGCAGGCCCATGTGTCGGTCCAGTGCACAGCGCCGGCAACATCGATCTTGAGGGCCGGTTCTAGCTGACGCAGTTCCTTTCCATCGACCATGCGCAGAGGTACATCATACATGGAGGCAATGCGCTCGGCATCGATGGACTGGTCATCATAGGCGCGCTTGTTGCGGCACAGCTTGAAAAAGCCCTTGCGTTCGATCAGACGTTCGGTTCCGGATGCCTCGATGAGTGGCTGGTGGTCATCGGTGCATTTGACGGTCATCTGTTCGAAGATCTTGGAAATGCGTCGATGTTGGGTTTCGCCAGAATTGACGAAATAGGTCCACAGCGACGGCATGATGTTCGGCATGTCTTTCCAGTGATAGACAATGTCGTTGGTGCGCCCGATACCATAAAGGAACAGGGTCACCAGACTATGCGGGATGTGGTATGGTTCTGCGGCTTCGCGCTGGATCAGGCCAGCGTTGCCGTAACTTGTTTCAAGGCCCGGGTTGGAGCGATCCAGAAGGGTGACTGCGTGTCCGCGCTCTTGCAGGGCGAGGGCCGTACTGACGCCAACCATACCTGCGCCCAGAACGATTATCTCTGACATTTTCTTGTTCTTTCAAAGGGTGAAGCCTCAGGCTTCGGCAATGACTGTGATTTCCACTTTCGCATCCACCATAAGTTCGCAGCCAATTGTGGTGCGAACAGGGAGAGGATCGGAGAAGAAGGTCGCATAAACAGCGTTGAAGGCAGCAAAATCAGCGCGGTCGGTCAGATAGCATGTGCAGGAGATCACATTGGAGAGGGAAAGGCCTTCGCCTTCCAGTGTCTTCTTGATGCCTTCGAGGCAGTTTTTGGTCTGCGCTTCGATGCCCTCGGGCAGGGAGCCATCCGCATTGAAGCCGATTTCACCGGACAGATAGACGGTGGAGCCGGAGCGGCGGACTTTGGAGAAGGGTAGATTGGCCATAGTGTAGTCCTTGGGAGGTTATTTGGTCTTTAGTCGGGAGGATTCAGACGGTGTTATTCGAAACTCAAAAACCCCTCGGCTTGGCTGATTGGCGCTGCCGATTTGAGCAATGCAAGATCCGGGCCTTTTGGTGCGAGATCCGAAATGGACGCGATGATCGCTTCCAGCTCGTTGGCGACCGCAAGGACACCCAGATCATCGTGGCGGCGCCCGACAATCTGTAGGCCGAAGGGCATGTTGTTGGCGTCAAAGCCGCAGGGAATTGTGATGGATGGGTGGCCGGGGATGGTCGACGCATAGGCCATGGCCAGCCAATGATAATAGCTCTTTGTGGGCTTTCCGTCGATTTCAGCCGGATATAGCTCCCGCCACGGGCGCGGGCTGATGGTTACGGCCGGTGAAATCAGATAGTCGTGATTTTCAAAGAATTTCTGCCAGTCGCGATAGTAACGGCTCTGGGCGAACATGGCTTGGGCGACATCTTCGGCGGAATAGCTGCGGCCCTCTTTCACATTCTCGGTGACATTCGGGCCGACCAATTCGGGTTTGGTGTCTACTAAAGTTGCATGAATGCCCAAGAATTGAACACCGCGCAGCACAGAAAATATGCGATCTGCGTCCGTGCATTTGGGGCTTGTCTGTTCGATCGTGCCAAAGAAGGGGGCCAGTTGTGGCATTATCGTTCGGAAATGATCGCGGACGATGCTTTCCGTCGGGGCGAAATCATAGTCTTCGGTCACCGCAATGTTGAGCGAAGAGAGATCTGCGCGCGGCAGATTGGCAAAGCTTTCCGGATCCCACGGGGTCTTGCCATCGGTGATGATGGTGTAGGGATCTTTGCGATCGGGACGTGCCAGAACGGAGAGCATCAGGGCCGTATCGGCAACCGTGCGGCCCATGGGGCCCGAGGTTGGCATCGGAATGAGGGCTGCGGCGCGGCTATCGCCGGGGACAACGCCCGGGCTGGGGCGGTAGCCGACAATGCCGCAGAAAGCCGCCGGATTGCGCAGGGAGCCGCCCGTGTCCGAGCCGGTTGCCAAGGGAGCATAGCCGCAGGCAAGGCTGACGGCAGACCCGCCTGAAGAGCCAGCGCAGGTGCGGGTGAGGTCGTGGGGGTTGGCGGTGACGCCATAAACCCGGTTGCGGGTGTTGCCGCCTGCGCTCCATTCGGGGTTGTTGGTCTTGCCCATGGGCATGGCGCCGGCCTTGCGCATGGCGGCAACGATTGGGTCATCCCGCGTTGCGATATTGTCCTTGAAAGCCTCAGAGCCGAAGGTGGTCGGCAGGCCCTTCACATCGATCATGTCCTTTACGCCGAAAGGCAGGCCATGCAGGGCTCCAAGCGGTTCACCATCCATGACGGCCTGCTCGGCGGCCTTGGCTTCATCTGAGAGGGCTTCGAAGCGGCGTGCGACCAGCGCGTTGACGGCATGGTCTACAGCTTCGACCCGCTCGATGCAGGCATTGGCGAGTTCAACCGGAGAAAGGGCCTTGCGAGCGATCAGCTGACGCGCCTCGATTGCGCCCAGATCTGCGGGGTTCGTCGCGGTTTGCTTGACCATTTTCTTTATCCTTTTTTCAAATCGAATTGGGGTGCAAGCGCATTGCCCTTGTCCACGAAAGACTGGAATTGCAGCTCGGGAACGAAAGAACCGCCGGTCGTCCAGACGACATGAATTGCGTTTTCCATCGCTTTGGGAGTGAGATGCTGACTGCTGAAAGCCTGACCCTGCGCGGTTTCAAGCATGAAATGCGGGCCAGCAAAGCCGATGGTGGCTGAGGGCTCCAGCTTGAGATTGGCTGCGCCGTAGGCAATGGAGAGCAGTCGCATCAAATCATCATCGCCAACGGTGTAAACGCCAGCAAGGCGTTGCTGCATTTTCTGGGCAACGATATGGGACATGGTGGCAACCGCCATGCCATCGGCTTCGGTCTTGTTGGTCAGGCCGATATCATAAACAGACATTGGCTTTTCCAGACCATGCATCATCTGCACCATAGCGGAAGGCGATTGCACTGGCTCGGCAAAGAAGCAATGCACATTGGAACCAAACACACCGCGCGCGCCATAGGCGATGCCGCCCGGTGCGCCGCCGATGCCGCAGGGAAGATAGAGAAAGAGCGGGCAATCAGGGCCGATATTGATGCCAGCCTCGATCAACTGGCTCGCCAGTTCCAGCGCAGCGGCGCTGTAGCCGGAAAAGAGCAGCTCTGAATCCTCGTCATCGACAAAATAGACCATAGGGTCTTTGCTGGCAGCATCACGGGCTGCGGCAACGGCGAGGTTATAGTCTCCACGATGCTGCTTGACCTTGACACCGAAGCGGCGCAGGCGCTCGATCTTCCAGGGCTTGGCGTCGGCAGACATATGCACAACGGCATTATAGCCAAGGGTTCTGGCGGCAATGCCCACGCTGAGACCAAGATTGCCGGTCGAGCCGACAGCAATGGTGCGTTCGGCAAAGAAACTGTGTGCGGCCGCGCCTGTGAGGGCGGAGACAGGATCCGTGGGGGCGATGAAGCCAGAGGATCGGGCTTCATTCACGGCGGTCATGAGGACCTCATAGATGCCACCGCGGGCCTTGACTGATCCGGCAACCGGCAAGGCATGGTCAGCCTTGACAAACAGGCGCCCGAAGGTGCGATCCAGATAACCAAGAGGGGCGCGAAGAGCATCCACTTCGATGAGATCGGAGGTAATGGTGCCAGCTGTATCTTCCAGCTCTGGGAAAATAAGCTGGAGGAGTGGCGCCAGCATGCGCCAATTCTCGACGGCCTGCTGCAAGCCAGCTTGCGCCTCATCGTCACGCTGGGGCGCATAATCAGGATTGCACCAGAGGGTTGGTTCTGCGGCCCTTAGCTGCTCTAGAAGGGCGTCATTGCTGAGGAAAGGAGAAGAATGCGTCATGCCATCAGTGCCTTTCGGAGCATGTTGCCTGTCAGGATAAGGATTGTGAAGGCAAAGACGATGCGCAGCTGCTTGGGCGAGAGGGAATGGGCCAGACGCACCCCAAGCGGTACGGTCAGCATGGTGGTCATGACGATGACGACAACCGCGGGCAGGTTGACATAGCCGACGGTGAAGGGAGGCTTGCCGGTGATATCCCAGCCTTGCGTGAGAAAGGTGATGAAGCCGGGGATGGAAATCATCAGCCCGAAGCCGGGGGACGTGCCGACAGCCTTGTGCGGGGGTACGTTATAGGCGGTCAGCAGTGGCACGGTGAATGAGCCGCCGCCAATGCCCATGAGAGCCGAGAAGAAGCCGATTATGATGGGGTAGATCTTGCTGAGGATGCGGCCGGGCAATTCGGTTGAAAGGCGCCAGTCCTTCTTGCCGAGCAGCATGTAAAGGCCCAGCATGATGCCGATGCAGCCAAAGACAAGTTGCAGCTCATGGGAGCGCAGGGAGGCTGCCGCGAACACACCAACCACCGATCCAAAGGCAATGAACGGGCCCCATGTCTTGATCAACTCGACGCTAACCGCGCCGCGTTTGTTGTGTGCCAGCACCGAGCGGATCGAGGTGAATATGATGGTGCCCGTGGAGGTCGCCACGCAAATTTGCATGAGCTGTTCGGGCTGGTAACCCAAAGAAGAGAAGGCATAGAAGAAGGCGGGCACAAGGATGATACCGCCTCCCACGCCCAGAAGGCCTGAGATGATGCCCGCAATGGCACCCGCGCCAGCGATGACTGCAAAAAGCGTGAGGGTTGCTGCCATGTTTTATTCTCCTTCGGAAGGCACCGCCCCTTTGGCGGCGATGTCCCAGAACAGCCCCGTCATGCCTTGCAGGGCCTGTCGGGAAAGGGATTTGAGGATATGCTCGTTGGGGGCATGCTGGCTGCAGGCTGCATAGCTGTGCGGAATCCAGATGGTTGGCAGGCCCAGCACATCGGCAAAGCAGTCATTGGGCAGGGAGCCGCCAAGGTTTGGCAGGATGTGCGGCTTGGTGCCTGTGGATGCTTCGAGGGATTTGGCGGCAAAGCGGACCCATGGATGGTCCGGATCAAGGCGCGTGGCCGGGAAGGCATGGCGTTCGGCCTTGACGACCTCGACCTTGTCAAAGCCTTTGGCTGCCAGATGACGACGCAGCGCCGGAATAATGTCATCGGGGTCGGTGCCAACAACGAAGCGCAATTGGCAGGTGGCTTTGGCATAGCCGGAAATGGCGTTGACGGGGGCCTCCGGCACGCCGGATTTCATGGCGAGCACGGCAAAGCTGTTCCAGCCAAGGACACGTTCCTGCGGGGTGAGGCTTTCTTCGCCCCAGTTTTCATCGATCTCGATGGAGCCAGTGTCGACGGGTGGTAGCGCCGAGATCACTTCGCGAATGCGCGGGGTGAGGCTGGTCGGGCGCCATTCCGGGATCTGGATCTGGCCACGTTCATCGGTGATGGAAGCAATCGCGTGGGCCAGAATGATGGCCGGATCGGCAATCAGGCCGCCAAAGTTGCCCGAATGATTGGCGCTTTCACGCAGGTCCACCACCATGTCGAACAGTTCGCCACCGCGCGAGCCGGTGAAGATGGTTGGAGCTGCGGGGGAAAGGCGCGGGCCATCGGATGCGATGAGCACATCGGCGGCGAGCAGCTCCTTATGCTGTTCGCAGAAGGTCTTTAGCCCAGGGGAGCCGCACTCTTCAGCCATTTCCAGCAGGATCTTGGCGTTGAATCCCAGCTTGCCTTCTGCCTCGATGACGGCCGCCATGGATTTGATGTTGATGAGATGCTGGCCCTTGTTGTCGGCAGCGCCACGGCCATAGACCTTGTCACCCTCTTCAACCATGTCAAAGGGGGAGAGCCCTTCGCGCCACTGGGTTTCCTGCGCGCGGATGACATCGCCATGACCGTAGCTCAGCACCGTTGGCAGGGCCGGATCTTCCATGCGCTCGGCCACCATGATGGGAGGCGCATCTTCCTGAGGGTTGTCAAAGATTTTACAGCTGAAGCCGAGGCCTTCAAGTAGGGGCTGCATTTCGTCCGTGAGATAGGCCAGAAGATAAGGCTTGCCGCGCGGGTCCTGACTTTCGGTCGGGTGTGAGACAAGGCGCTTGATGTCCGAGAGGAAGGTGCCCTCATCAAAATAGCTGGCGCTGATGGCCAGAGCCTTATTGCGATCACTCATCTGTCTGCTCTCTATTCTTGTCAAATTTTAAACGGTTTCGGGCGGCGACCGTCCGGGCGGGCTCAGGGCAATGGCGGGGGCAGAGGTCAGGTCAGTCCCTGACTTCTGCAATGCCATCGCCCCATGGGGAAAAGGTTTCTGTGGTGCCGGAATTGGTGCTTCCGTCACGCAAAACGCCAGCCGGGCAGGCGAAGGCATAGGGGAAGGGCATGCGCTTTGCTGTTGCCAGAGACCAGCGGGCCGACAGGGCGTCGTTGACATCATCTGAAAGGCGCTCGTCGGCGACGATCGTGTCGCCGCCTGAAACGTCGATACGAGGGGCCTCTATGGCATCCTGCATTGACATGCCATAGTCAAGCAGGAATGACGAGATTTGTCCCACTGCGGGCATGATCTTGCGTCCGCCTGAAGCGCCCAGTGCAAAACGGCGTTCGCCTTTTTCGCCAATCACGGGGCAGACATTCATCAGGCAGCGTTTGCCCGGAGCCAGGGAATTGGGTTTTCCCTGCTCGGGATCGAACCACATGATGCCATTATTCATCATCAGGCCGGTGGAGGGCGACAGGGTGCGCGAGCCGAAGATGGAGAGCAGGGTCTGCGTCATGGCGACCATGTTGCCGTCTTTGTCGACGATGGAGAAATGGGTGGTGCAGCCCGGGGCCTTGGCGCTTTCATGATCGCCCATATTGGTGAGGCGATCCTCATAGGCGGCACGCATGGCTTCGGCCATGGCGGCAAAGCTCGTTCCTTCTGGCGCAGTTGATGGTGTGTAGGCGCTTTGCCAGTGGCTCATGGCGTGCGCAAGAGTGGGGCCTGCAGTGAGGGTCGGAACGGCCCAGATGTTGGCGCCATTGTAAGGGATATGCAGCGGGTTCTGCCACTCGGCGCGGTAGCTGGCCATATCCTCGGCAGTGAGGAACCCGCCCTTGTCGGTTACATCCTTGATAAGGGCCGCGCCAATGTCTCCGGTATAGAAATCCTCGGCTCCCGCTTCGGCAAGGCGCTCAAGGGTTGCAGCATGTCCGGACTGGTCAAGGCGGATATCGGAAAGAGCCGTCCAGCCAAAGACCTTGGGCCATTGACCATCTTCAAGGAACAATGCCGCGGCGTCCTTGTCCTTTGCCAGCTCTCTGGCTGAAGAGGCGATGATGAGGGCCGCGTACCAGTCCACATGCATGCCGGTTTTGGCATGGGCAATGGCTGGCTGCAGCAGATCACGCCATGGCAGCTTTCCGAAGCGTCGATGGGCTTCTGCCGCACCGGCCACCGTGCCGGGCACGGCGATAGAGGATGCGCCTGTGACATTGCGATCCTCAACCACGGCTTCCCAGGGAAAGAGATCCGATGCCTTGCCTGCTCCAGAGAGGGGATAGTGGGACACATCAAGGCTGGTTGAGGACCGCATGCCATAGTGTAGGGCATAAGGCTTTTTCTCGTCCGCTCGCCAGAGCATCATCGCGCCGCCCCCCATGGGGCCGGACATCCAGGGCTCCAGCACGCCGATGGCGAAACTAACGGCTACGGCTGCGTCCACCGCGTCGCCACCGGCGGCCAGAACTTGGGCTCCAGCTTCAGCGGCCAGAGCATGTTGGGCGGCGACAACGCCGCCGCTTGTTGCTGTTACACCCGGTTTGCGGGTGGATTGAGAGCGAGAGAAATTGCCACTCATCTGACCGCCCCCATGGGCTGGTTCAAGGCCTGATCCAGCAAAGCCGGATCAACGGGGGGGAGTTTGGAGATGTCAGGGACATTCCAGTTCTGGCCGGGCTGGGCCGAGAGCAATTTCTTGGTATAGTCGTGTTTGGGATGTCCGAAGACTTCGTCGACATTGCCCCGTTCCACGATTTCGCCATTCTGCATGACCACAAGATTGTCGCAGATCTGGGCGGCAACGCGCAGGTCATGGGTGATGAAGAGAACCGTCAGGCCCATTTCATCACGAATCTCGTTGAGCAGCTTGAGCACTTCCTTCTGCACGGACACGTCCAGCGCAGAGACGGCTTCGTCGGCAATGAGCACTTCGGGCTCGACCATCAGCGCGCGAGCGATGCAGATGCGCTGGCGCTGACCGCCGGAGAACTGGGCGGGATAGCGATAGAGCGCATCCTGCTCCAACCGGACGATTTCCATCAGCTTCTTGGCCCGTTCCATGGCATGGGCGCGGTCTTCGCCGAAATTGACCGGTCCCTCTACCAGCTGGTCGCCGATCGTGCGGCGCGGGTTGAGCGAGCCATAAGGGTCCTGAAAGACGATCTGGATGCTCTTGCGATAGGGATGCAGCAGTTTCGGCGTGAATTGTGCAATGTCGCTGCCATCGATGATGACCGAGCCGCTGTCTGGATCTTCAAGGCGAATGAGGCATTTGACGAGCGTTGATTTGCCCGAGCCGGATTCGCCCACGATGCCCAGAGTCTCGCCGCGATGGACGATGAAGTTGATATCCTTGCAGGCATGCACCGTGCGGGACGGTTTGAACATGGTGCCTTTGGTGTGGAAGGTCTTGTTGAGGCCAAGCACTTCCATCACCTTGTGCTTTTCCGTCATGTGGGCATTCACTGAGCCTGTACGGCGGGGCACTGCGTCAATCAGCTTGCGGGTGTATGGATGTTTGGGGCGATTGAGCACCTCTTCAGCTGTGCCCTGCTCTACGATCTTGCCCTCTTTCATGACGACAACCTTGTCGGCAATCTCGGCTACCACGTCGAAGTCGTGGGTCACGAACATGATGCCAGCGGAGTGCTTCTCGCGCAGTTCCTTGAACAGATGGAGAATCTGGGCCTGCGTGGACAGGTCGAGCGCGGTGGTTGGCTCATCGGCGATCAGCAGGGAAGGATCGAGCGCAAGGGCAATGGCGATCACGATGCGCTGGCGCTGGCCGCCGGAGAGCTGATGGGGATAGGAGGAATAGATACGTTCCGGTTCCGGCAGCTGTACTTCGTCCAGCAGCTTAATGGTCTTGGCCTTACGTTCGGCTTTGGACAGGCTGGTGTGTTGCTCAAAGACTTCTTCGATCTGATCGCCAACGGTGTAGCAGGGATTGAGCGCGCTCATAGGTTCCTGAAAGATCATGGCCATGCGACTACCGCGCAGCTTGGCATGTTCCCTCGGGGAGAGCTTGAGCACATCCTGCCCTTCAAAGATCACTTCACCGGTTGAAGGCTTCAGAGCCTTCGGCAAGAGGCCCATGGTGGTGAAGGATGTGATGGACTTGCCCGAACCGGATTCGCCGACGATGCAGACGATTTCCTTTGGGGCAATGTCAACCGAGAGCTTCTCGACCGCATGGGGGCGGTCGCCGCCTTCTGGCAGATCGACGGTCAGGTTCTTGATGGTGAGAATAGGGTCGGTCATCAGTTGCGGCCCTCCGGTGCGGTGACGTCGCGGATGCCGTCGCCAAGCATGTTGATAGACAGGACGAGAAAGAACAGAGCGACACCCGGGATGGTGATCAGCCAGCTTTCAAACAGCAGCATTTCCTTGCCTTCAGAAATCATCAGGCCCCAGGACGGGGTTGGTGGCTGAACGCCAAGGCCAAGGAAGCTGAGGGCGGCTTCAAGGATGATGGCATGGGCCATTTCAAGCGTGAAGATGACGATCAGATGGTTCATCACGTTCGGCAGGATATCCTTGATAAGCACACGCGGCAGAGAGGCTCCGAGCACTTGAGCTGCGGCAACATATTCCAGCTTGCGTACTTGCATGGTGGCTGCGCGCATGACCACGGCGAAGCGATCCCAGAGCAGCAGGCCAAGCACAGAGACGACGACGAGCAGAGACCCGCCAAACAGGGCGACCACGGCCAGCGCCACCAGAACCACCGGCATGGCGAGGCGGACATTGATGAAGAAGGTCACGATCAGGTCAATGCGGCCGCCGAAATAGCCAGCCATGACACCCATGAAGGTGCCGATTAAGGCCGAGATGGTGGCTGCGATGAGCCCGATCAACAGTGAAATGCGGGCGCCATAGACAAGGCGGGCGAGATAGTCGCGGCCAAGGGCGTCCGTGCCGAGAGGATGCTCCCATGTGCCGCCAAGAAAGACAGGGGGCTTCATTCGGGTGAGCAGGCTCTGGCTGTAAGGGTCATGACCGGCAAGCAACGGTGCGAACAGGGCGACAATCACAATGATCGCCATGACGAACAGGCCAAACAGCAAGCCTTTGTGGCGCAGCGCCCGATGCAGCATCTTGGCGCGCGGTGAAAGCTGATGAACCGGCGTCTTCTGCTTTTTGGGGGCAGATGCCTGTTTTTCGGTCGAGGCCGAGGTGATGGATGTCTCCGACATGATTTTCTCCGTTCCCTATCAGGCTATGCGCAGGCGTGGATCCATCCAGGCGTTGAGGATATCGGCCAGGAAGGTGAAGAAGATGTAGAACATCGAAAAGATGAGAATGAGAGCCTGCATGGTTGGCAGGTCATTTCGGGAGATGGATTCCCAAGCGAGGAAGCCCGCGCCATGCAGCGCGAAAATGCTTTCCACCACAATGGACCCGCCCAGCATGAAGCCCATCTGCACGGCGGCAAGGCTGATCACCGGAATGATGGCATTGCGCAGGGCATGCTTGAACATGATCTTGCGGCTATCCAGCCCCTTGGCGCGCGCGGTGCGGATATAATCTGCGCTCAGCACTTCGAGCATGCCTGCGCGGGTTAGGCGCATGATGGCTGGTGTTGCGTAATAGCCCAGAACGACCGTCGGCAGAATGAAATGAGCCCAGCTTGTCGAGCCGGATGCGGGCACAAGCCCCAGCTTGATGGAAAAGACCACGATCAGGATCAAGCCGAACCAGAAGGACGGGATGGCCTGACCGACCACCGAGATGAAGAGAGCTGCGCGGTCGATGAGAGAGTTTGGTTTCATCGCTGCGGCAACGCCCATGGGGATGGCCAGCAGAAGCGCGAAACTGATGCTGAGCAAACCCAGAAGCATAGTGACGCTCAAGCGGTCTACGATGAGGTCGGAAACAGGCAGATCAAAATACCAGCTGTTGCCCAGATCGCCGGAAACTGCCTTGCCCAGCCATTCGAAATATTGCACGACGATGGGGCGATCAAATCCATAGCGGTCATTGACCATCTGGATGTCTTCCATGGACGCGTTTTCTCCTGCAATTGCGATGGCGGGATCACCGGCCATGAAGAGCAGGCTGAAGCTGATTGCGGATACGGTGAAAGCCACCAGTAAGGCAAGACCAAGCCGTTTCAGAATATAGATATACATTCCGACCTCGAATTCTCATTATTGGGGGAGGGGTGGGGGCCGGATGGTATCCGGCCCCGATTGCTCGTTATTTCCAGCCGAAGGTGAAGAAACGCACCAGCTCGTCCGGGGTTGCCTTGTAATCGAGTTCTTTGCTCATGGCGTAGTTCACATTGTAGGTGAACATCGGAACCCAGTAGGCTTCCTCGACAATCTTGGTCAGGGCCTTTTTGTAAAGGGCCTTACGTGCTTCCTTGTCTGTGGTCTTGTCAGCTTCCGTCAGCCATTCCTTGATTTCCGGATCGCGGGCATCATCCCAGTCGCCGCCGGTGAAGAATTCGGAGGTAATGGCGGACGCATCTGCGATGGAGTAAGAGCCCCATGTCTGGAAGGAAATCGGCACTTCACCCTTGGCGCGCTTCTCACGCAGTGCAGCATATTTCAGGTAGCTGAAGTTGGTCTTGATGCCGACTTCGTTAAGGAAGCCCATCATGGCTTCGGCATACGGACGGTTGCGGTATGCATAGAAATCGGTGGTGAAGCCATCCGGATAGCCAGCTTCGGCCAGAAGGGCCTTGGCTTTTGCCGGGTCATAGTCGTAGGTCGGCAGGTCCTGAGCACAGGCAAACTGAACTGGAGAACAGGCGCTGTCGATGACGGTGGAAGAGCCTTTCACGAGAGCTTCGACGATCGCCTTGCGGTCAATGGCGTGATAGATGGCCTGACGAACCTTTTTCTTGGTCATCGGGCCGTCCGGATCAAAGCGGCCTGCAGCATCCATTGTGATATAGCCAACGCGGATTGCCGGAGCATTGACCACATCGAACTTGCCCATAGCGGCGAGCTTTTCAGCCTGGTCGGCAGGGATGTTCCAGAGGAAGTCCAATGTGCCGTTGAAGAATTCGGCGATTTGGGTGTTCATGTCCGGAATGGTGCGGATGTCAACTTTTGACACCTTGGCCATGCCTTTGGGGCCGTTGAAATAGTCTTCGTTTTTCTCAAGTACAAAATGCTTGCCGGGTTCCAGCTCCGTGACCTTGAAAGGACCGGTGCCGACTGGATGGGCAGCCATGCCTTTGGGGCCGACTTTGGCGTAGTATTCGTTGGGATACATCGCAACGGGGCCTGCGAGGAACTCTTCAGCGGCCGGGAATGGAGCGTCGGCAATGATACGGACCGTGAAGTCATCTACCTTTTCTGCGTGATCCATCCAGCTCACATTGGTCTGGCTTTTCACGCCATTGGCTTTGTCAGACACGAAGTTGACAGTGTAGACCACGTCATCTGCGTTGAATGGCTCGCCATTGTGGAATTTGATGCCCTTACGCAGCTTGAATTCGATTGTGGTGTCGTTAATCCATTCCCAGGATTCTGCGAGGTTGCCCTTATATTCACCGGAGTCTGGATCGCGATAAAGCAGACCATCCCATACCGAATTGTTCAGAAGAAGACCTTCGCGTGCCGTGTTGAAAAAGACGTCGGCAGATTCGAGTTCTTTCAGAAATGCCATATTGACGGTGTCGCTCGCTTTATCAGCGTAGGACGTCGCCGAAAGCGCCAAGTAGACCGCAGTACTCAATACCAGTTTGGATATCTTCATATTCGTTCCCCTGTTGAAGCTCGGGTTTGTGCTTGGAAGGTTATTTGTATTGATTTTTATAAGATTGTATATAATCTGTGTGAAATGTATACTGTCAAGCGATAATGGTACCATGACTAATAAATACAAAGCATCAGCCCTGATTTGCTCGGAAATTGAGCAGAAAATAGCCACCGGTGCCTACAAAGATGGCGAAAAACTCAATGAAGCTGCGCTTTCCGAGCAGTTCAATGTGTCGCGCACACCGCTGAGAGAGGCCTTTCAGATTCTGGATGGCATCGGTCTTGTGGAACTTATACCCAACCGTGGTGCCTTCGTTCGCAGGCCTTCAATGACCCGCCTTGTGGAGATGTTCGAATTCATGGCTGAGTTGGAAGCCTGGTGTGTCAAGCTGGCAACCCGCCGTCTCACTTCAGCTCAGCAGCTTTATCTCAAGCGTGCCGCGAGCGATTGCGCGCGGGCGCTGAAGGAAGGCAAGAATGATGACTATTATGAAGCAAACAACAGGCTTCATGGCATGATCTATCAGGCCTCGGGCAATGCGGTGCTGGAAGAAGAAACCTTGCGCATGCACCGGCGCCTCAGACCCTTCCGGCGCAAGCAGCTCGATGTGAGCGGACGCCTTGAGCAGTCCATGCAAGAGCATGACGATATTCTAGCCGCGATGGATGAAGGTGACGAGGAGAAGGCTGCCGAGCTGATGCGCAAACATATCTACACGCTTGGCAACACCTATGATCAGTATCTTGCCGCGCTTGAAGAAGTGCCCGCCGATATCATGAATCTATAGAAGATTGGGCGGTCGGTTCAGTCGAAGAGAGGCGTGTTATTGCCCTTTGATTAGGGCATTGACCCCATCCAGAATGGAATAGACCGGCTTGCCGGTGGCCTTGGCTATGGCCTGCTGATAGGGAGGTAAATTGCCGCATTCGAGCAGAAAAGCCGCAAGGTCGGGATGGTGAGCGAGCATATCTTGCGCCTTGCAGATGATGTCGGCCTCTATGGCTGTCTGATCCAGTTTCAATGACTGCTCTCGCTTGGCGCCCAGAATGGCGGTGGCAAAAGCGGGACAATCTTCCATGCCGCGGATGATCACATCCTCGGGCTCTATATTTACGGCCTTGAGCACGTCTGCGCCCAGACTTCTCGCGGATGCCGTGAGAATTCCGATTGGCCCCTCGAGATGTTTGGTACGAATATCCGTGTAGAGACAAAGCGCTGAGAGCATTACGGGGATCGAAACCGCGTCTTCCATCTCTTTCTGAATGGTGGCTAGAAAACCGCAAGTGGAGGTTAAAGCACAGGCGCCTTCCCGTTCCAGTTTGCGCGCCTTTTCCTTGAACGCTTCTACCAGATCCGGCAGGGGGCGGCCATTTCTGACAATGTCGGGGCTACCCGCTCCGGTAATCACTTCGATACGGGCCGGTATGGCAAAACTGGCGGCGTTGCCCGCATCTCCGATTGGGCGCTTGAAACGCGTGTCCAGCATGAGGATGCCTAGAAAAGGATCATTTTGAACAGTTGATGCCAAAATATTTGCCATTCCTTGTTGGTGACGATTGCTAATTCCGGTCAAAGCTGTTGATTTTATGGACGGAAATCGCGGTGCTCGAAGGAAATAACGGCGATATTTCCAGATTTGTCAATGGGGCACGGATTTTGCACGTATAGACTGCAAAAAGAAAGCCGGACGCCGTTTCATCTGAAGGCAAAGGGTAAGTTGGGGTTTTTCCCGCCTTTGCCTTGGTCCTTTCCTCTCCGCCTTTGTCGATATAGGAGAACGGGCCGCCAGTCCGGTAAGCGTCAAGTGGAGTATGCAGTATGGTCAAGGATGGTCTGGATTGCGGAGCACGAACAATGGGCGTGCTGATCGCGCTGGCGCTTCTGCCCAACAGGATAAGCCTCATAAATCTTGACGCTTTCCACATTTTCCAACACTTTAAGCCAGCAGACACCTGCGCCAATCAGGGAAAGCCCCTGATATCGCAAATTTTTCACCGATCGGATAACAGGTCGGAAAAATAACAGGATTGCCGAGCCGTCCTTTTCTTACGGTTCAATCTTTCATTTTTAAAAAGCACCACCATCCAGAGGAATACCAAATGAAACTCAAATTTCTCCTTGCCTCGGTCGCAGCGCTTGCGGCCTCGACATCGCTCTCCCATGCTGAAAAGTGGGATATGGCTCTGGCTTATTCGGCCACAAACTTCCATTCCGAAATGGCTGCTGAATTTGCCAAGGAAGTGGCCGAGAAGAGTGATGGCGCGCTTGAAATCACCACCCACCCGTCAGGGTCTTTGTTTGGCGGGGCTGAAATTTTCGGTGCCGTGCGTAAAGGTTTGGTGCCGATTGGTGAGCGCCTGATTTCTGCGCTTGGCAATGAAAGCCCGATCTATGAAATGGATTCCATTCCGTTTCTGGCAACTTCTTTTGATGATGCCATGAAGCTTTACAAGGCAACCAAACCAACTCTAGAAGAAACTCTGGCCAAGTCACGCGTCACGCTGCTTTATTCCTGCCCATGGCCGCCGCAGGGCTTCTATTCCATCAAGGAAGCCAAGGTGCCTGCTGATGTTGAAGGCCTGAAATTCCGTGCTTACAATCCGACAACATCCAAGATCGCCGAATATCTGGGTATGGCGCCGACCAAGATCGAAGCTGCCGAACTGTCTCAGGCTTTCGCAACAGGTGTGGCAGAAGCCATGATTTCTTCTGGCGCGACTGGCTATGACCGTAAGCTTTGGGAGCATGTGAGTTACTATTATGATGTGAAAGCCTGGTTGCCGCGCAACATGGTCATCGTCAACACCCGTGCATGGGATCGGTTGGATGATGGCGTCAAAGCAGTTGTCAAAGACGCAGCTGCCAATGCAGAAGCCAAGTGCTGGGCAAAATCGGAAGAGCTGGACAGCTGGTATGTTGAGCAGTTCAAGGAGAAGGGCATGACCGTTGCTCCTGCTTCGCCTGAAATGAAGAAAGCCTTTGAAGATGCCGGTGCAAAGCTGAAAGCTGAATGGCTTGAGCGTGCCGGAGAAGAAGGCGCTGCCGCTTTGAAAGCCTACGAAGAAATGTAACCGAAATATCGGGGAGGCTTCGTGCCTCCCCGATGCATATCTGTTCGCAGGTAATCCGGTCTTATTGAGAGGCGCAAGCCTCGGGACGAATGCATGACTACTATCAGTCGGTTTATGGACCGCATCTATCTTTTGGGAGCCTGGCTTGCGGGGGCGCTCTTGGTGCTGCTGTGTCTGTTGGTGCTTTATAGCATCCTGGCGCGTCTTGTTGGATGGTTCGCCGGTGGGGCATCTGATGTGGCTGGCTATGCCATGGCAACCAGCAGCTTCATGGCTCTGGCCTATACCTTCCGCTCACAGGGGCATATCCGCGTATCGATCCTCTCCCAGAGGCTGGAAGGGGCCAAGAGGCGGGCTTTGGAAATCTGGGCGCATCTGGTTATCTCCGGTGTTGCCAGCTTTCTGGCCTTCTACATGATGCGACTGGTGATTGATTCCTATGACTATGGTGAGCGCAGCGAAGGCGCCGATGCGATCCTTTTGTGGATACCGCAGACGCCGGTGGCGCTGGGCTCCATATTGTTTGCGCTGTCGACCATTCATGTCTTGCTGATCGTTCTGTTCGATTACAAGTCGATAGATCCTGAACAGGGCGAGGCCGGGGGGCCGCAAGAAGTATGAATGAAGCGCTTTCCATTTCGATATTCCTGTTCGCCCTGTTCTTGCTGCTTGGCACCAGCGTCTGGGTGGGGGCGTCGCTGCTGCTCACGGCGATGCTGGGCATGTATCTGTTTACCTCTGCGCCCATCGGGGACGCGCTGGCGTTGACCGTCTGGGGCAGCCAGTCTTCCTGGACCCTGACGGCTCTGCCTCTTTTCATCTGGATGGGTGAAATTCTCTATCGCACAAACCTGTCCGAGACCCTGTTTCGTGGCATCGCTCCCTTTATGCGGCGCATGCCCGGCGGATTGCTGCATGTAAATGTGGGGGCTTCTGCCATTTTTGCCGCCATTTCCGGCTCTTCGGCAGCCACGGTGGCCACGGTTGGCAAAATGGCCATTCCGGAGTTGCGCAAACGTGGCTATCCGGAAAGGCAGATCGTCGGGTCGCTTGCGGGGGCAGGCACACTCGGTCTGCTCATTCCGCCCAGTATTTCGATGATCATCTATGGGGTGACGGTCAATGAGAGCATCGCCAAGCTCTTTATGGCGGCGATGATCCCCGGTGTGTGTCTGGCGCTGCTTTTCATGGGCTATATCGCCCTCTGGGGGCTACGCCATGGCGAGAAGATGCAGATGGATCCATCGACCAACTGGAGCGAAAAGCTTTCAGCCTTTTTGGGGCTGCTGCCCGTTGTGGCGCTCATTGTTGCAGTGATCGGCTCTATTTATGGCGGCGTCGCAACGGCAACCGAAGCGGCTGCGCTCGGGGTGCTCGGGTCTTTTGTGCTCGCCTTCCTGCAGAAGACATTGACGCGGGACACTTTCGTTGAGTCCGTCTTGGGTGCGGTGCGCACCACCACGATGGTCATGTTCATTCTGATGGGGTCGGGCTTCCTGTCGCTGGCTATGGGCTTTACCGGGATTCCCAAGGCGCTGGCCGAGGTGATTTCCACGTGGGATCCATCGCCGCTGGCTCTGATCATGACGCTGACGGTCTTCTACATCTTGCTGGGTTGTTTTCTGGACGGCATTTCGTCCATTGTTCTGACAATGGCCGTCATCGAGCCGATGGTCCGGGCTGCCGGATTTGATATGCTCTGGTTCGGAGTCTATCTGATGATCGTGGTCGAGATGGCACAGATAACGCCGCCAATCGGGTTCAACCTGTTTGTGCTGCAAGGGATGACGGGGCACGATATCGGGGTCATTGCGCGGGCAGCGGTTCCGAGCTTCCTCGTCATGTGCCTGTTTGTGGTGCTGCTGGTGATCTTCCCGGATCTGGCGCTCTGGTTGCCGAGTGTATTGAAATAGACAATCGGCCTCTGGATAGGTGGCGATGAACCCTGCGGAGAGACCCATGGACCCCAAGATTCTCGTTGCGATTGACATTGAACATCAGGCCAATGCGGTCAAGGCCCTCAAGGAGGCAGCTAAGCTTGCGCAATGCGTCAATGGCGAAATCCATGTCTGCTATGTGCTGGCCTATGGCTTTTATGACTATGTGAAGCCCTTTCTGGTGGAAGAGGTGGTCAAGGACAGCATTGCTCACGTCAAGATGGAGCTTGTGGCGCTCGTAAAGGAGGCTGGCCTCTCCGATGAGCTGGTCTATCGGCATGTCCTGAAGGGCGGCGTTCATCAGCAGATCCTGCTGCTCGCCGAGACGTTGGCCTCATCCTATCTCATCGTCAATGCCAGCCAGCCGGACGCGATGACGGGTATTGCCGGGCCAGTGACGGCCCAACTCGCCCATCTTGCGCCTTGTAGTCTGTTGATCGTGCGCTAGGAGCAGGGCTCCTTCACTTGCAGAGGATTTGATGAGTCGCGGGAAAGAGTGACAAGAGGGCTGCAATCAGCCCTCTTTGCGCTCATAGACGACCTTGCCATTTAGAATAGTGAGGTCGCAGAGCGTGTCATTGAGAATCTCTTCCGGCGTTGCCTCCAGGAGATTGCGCGAGAAGACGGCGACGTCGGCCAAATAACCCGGCATCAGCTTGCCACGCACATGTTCCTGCTTTTGCGAATAGGCCCCATATTCGGTGTAGGATTGCAGGGCTTCTTCAATCGAGAGGCATTCGGACGGGTCTAGCTGGGTGCCTGCGCCCGTCTTGCGGGTTAGCATGGCATAAAGGTTGGTCCATGGCGCAGGGTCACAGACGGGGCTATCACTGCCGGCAGGTGGTTTCAGGCCCATGTCTGTCCATGTTTTCTGCGGATAGGAACTATAGACCCGTTCCTTGCCGATCATGGTGATGTAGGCATCGCCGAAATCATAGAGAAACACCTGTTGCGGCGAGGGGATGATGCCTGCCTTCTGCATGCGCTCATTGTGGTCAGGGGCCAGAAAGCCGCTATGCTCCACCCGGTGACGCCGGTCCGGATCGGGGTAGGCGGTGAGTGCCTTTTCATAGGCTGTGATGAGCTGTTCGATGGCGCCATCGCCAATGGCGTGGGCGCAAATCTGGTAGCCCTTCTCATGATACTCCAGCACCATGGCTTCCAGCTCCTGGGTGGGGATCATCTGCAGGCCGTGGTTGTCCTTGTCGGCTAGATATCCTTCGGTCATCCAGGCTGTTGCGCCGCCGATCGAGCCATCCAGAAACAGCTTCACTGAGCCGACCATCAGCATGTCGTCGCCAACGCCGGAGACAAGGCCGACGGCCTCGCATTGGGGCACGATATTATCATGCGCGGGGGTGGCTCTGAGCGCCATCCATGTGCGCACCGGCAGGCGACCTGTCCGCTTGGCCTCGTTATAGGCAGCGATTTCCTCAAAGCCTGCCTTCATGCCGATGGCTGCATCCATTACGGATGTGATGCCGACCGAGAGACAGTAATTCCCGGCTCGTTCTATGGCATCAATGGCAGCGTCTCTGCTGAGTGGCGGCACGGCATCAAAGACCGGTGCCGAGGCATTCTCGGCCAGAAAGCCGGTCAGTTTGCCATTTTCCTTGCCAATCTGTCCGCCATCCGGGTCAGGTGTGCTGTCATCAATTCCGCCTGCCTTCATGGCCAGACTGTTGGCAATCTGCACATGTGTGCAGGTACGGATCAGCATTACCGGATTATTCGGCGCGATGGCGTCCAGTTCTGCAAGCGTCGGGTGTCGTTTGACGTCGAGCTTGGTCTGGTCATAGCCGCTGGCAAAGACCCAAACGCCCGGCGCGCTCTGCTCTACCCGCGCCTTGACCGCAGAAAGCAGCGCTTCAAGGGTTGGGGCCTTTTGCGGCGTGATATCGACCCAATCCATGACCACGCCCAAATAGGTGGGATGCAGATGGGCATCGGTAAAGCCCGGCGTGGCCAGTCTGCCCTCAAGATCGATCATGCGGGTGTGGTCCCCTTTGTAAGGGGAGAGTTCATCCAGTGTGCCCGTTGCCAGAACCCGCCCTTGCCAAAGAGCCAGCGCTTGCGTTGTGCCTTCTTCAAAACCGCGCCAGATGGGGCCATTATGCAGAATGATATCGGCAATAGGCGTCGTATGGGAAGCGATGGGCGTGTGGGCTCTGGATGGGGCAGACGAGGTTGCCATGGTTCTCTCTTCAAGGTTTGAAATGGGGGCCTTGCTGGTATGAAAGGGCAAGGGAATGGGCAATGATTTGTTCGCTTTATGCATTCATCATAAAGGGCATGCACGCCATTTCCAGCCCCCTTTAGGGTCTTTCCGCTTCAGGCATGCGTCTTTCCACCGGTGGGATGGATTGGGCGCCCTCTTTAAAAAACAAAGGCCGCCTTCCCAAAGAGAAAGCGGCCATTTCTCAAGCAAGATTAAGCGCAAAGCCTAAACCACATTGCGCTCGCGATAGGTCTGTAGGAAGGAGCGCACACGGGCGTCGTCCGGCTCGCGCCCGAACATTTCTTCAGGCGGAACGCAGGTAACCAGTCGCCCGCTATCAAGGAAGGCGACGCGGTCGGCCACATGGGCGGCAAAGCCCATTTCGTGGGTAACCACCACCATGGTCATGCCTTCGGCCGCCAGATCCTTCATTACCGAGAGCACTTCGCCCACCAGTTCCGGGTCGAGCGCCGAAGTGGGCTCATCAAACAGCATCACCTGCGGTTCCATGGCAATGGCACGGGCGATGGCGACACGCTGCTGTTGACCACCCGAGAGGTTTGCCGGGTAATTCTCTGCCTTGTCTTCCAGATGCACCTTGGTGAGCGCTGCCATGGCAGCTTCTTTGGCTTTCTTTTTGGATAGCTTCTTTACGCTTGTCAGGGCTTCGGCGACATTGTCCAGTGCGCTCATATGCGGCCAGAGATGGAAATGCTGGAACACCATGCCGATATGTTGGCGCTGTTTGCGCAGGGCTTCACCGGAAAGCGGCTTGCGTGGATTGTGGCTGATATCCTGCCAGCCGATCAGTTCGCCATCCAGATGTACTTCGCCGCCGTCATATTGCTCAAGAAAGTTGAGGCAGCGCAGCAGCGTGCTCTTGCCGGAGCCGGACGGGCCAATGAGGCAGAGCACTTCGGAGCGTTTGACATCCAGCGTGATGTCGCGCAGGGCTTCGAAATCGTCAAAATATTTGCTGAGATTGCGGACTGTGATGATCGCATCGTCAGCGGTGGTGGTCATCTGTTCTTTCGACATCTTGGTCTCACTTGCTTGTGCGTTCATCTTGTCAGGCCCGTTTCAGGTGGCGGGTAACGCGCTGTTCCACCTTGGCGCCAATCCAGCCGGTTACCAGCACCATCAGCCAGTAGAACAGGGACAGCGCGAGGAACGGCTCGACAAAGGTGAAGGTTTCCGCAGCCATTGTCTGGGTCTGGAACAGCAGTTCCGGCACGGTGACGACGGAAAGAATAGCGGTTTCCTTGGTCAGGATGATGAAGAAGTTGGTGAGTGGTGCGGTGATCGGCACCAGCATTTGCGGCAGGATGATCCGCCACAGGATGCGGGTTTCAGGCATGCCGACGCAGCGGGCCGCCTCGATCTGGCCCTTGGGAATGGCGTTAAAGCCAGAGCGGAAGATCTCGGCAAAATAGGGGCTGCCATAGACCACAAAGCTTGTAATGCCAGCCTGCACCGGCGAGAGCACCAGACCGATATAGGGGCCGCCATAATAGAGGATGAACAGCTGGATCATGAAAGGCGTGCCGCGAATGATCTCAACATAGACATAGATCACCCAACTGAGCGCATGCGGGCCCCAGCGGTTGAGGCAGGCCAAAATGAAGCCGACGATCACGCCACCAATGGAGCCTGCCAACCAGCACAGGATGGTGATGCCGAAACCGTAGAGCAGGGCGGGTCCGTAACGGACAAAAAGTTCTGTTTCCATGACGCGCTCCTATCCGATCTGTAGTTTCTTTTCGATCAGTCGGCCACTGATGGACAGAACCCAGTTGATCGCGAAGTAAATGACAGCAGCGGTGATGTAGATTTCCAGCGGGCGATAGGTCTCACCGGTGATATTCTGCGAGATGCGTGTGAGTTCGCCGATGCCGACAACGGATGCCAGAGAGGAAACCTTGACCAGAAGGATCAGCTCGTTGACAAGGGAAGGCATACCGATGCGCACCGCCTGCGGCACCAGAATGCGACGCCAGAGCGAAAAAGACGGAATGCCCAGCGCATAGGCAGCTTCCGTTTGTCCGCTGGGGATGCTCTGCAAGGCACCGCGCAGGATTTCAGCGGTATAGGCCGCCGAACATAGGCCCGTTGCCAGAATGGCAGCCTGAACGGCCGGAAGGTCCAGTCCGACATAAGGCAAGGCGTAATAGAATAGCAGCAACTGGACAAGCAGCGGTACGCCACGGAAGAAACTGATATAGAGGGCGGCGGCTCCACGTAAAAAGGGGTTGGCCGAAAGCCGGGTCGCGCACAGGGCTGTGCCCCACACAAGGCTAATCGCCATGCCGCTGACCGAAATAAGGATGGTCCAGCGCGCAGCTGCCAGCAGATAGGGCAGATTGTGCCAGATCGTATCAAAGGAAAAATTCATTGATCGCAATCTCCGCTCGATGAGCCACTTCCCCCGGTCAAGTGTCATGAGGCGGGCTGATCTGTCGTAGAGAAGACTTATATGATTGTTAAACAGAAAGGGCGAGGCATAAAGGCATGACTCGCTTGGCTGTATTGGCAATCTAATGAAAAGCATACGCCCGGCAAGGTGACCTGCCGGGCGCTGTTTTCATTATTTTACGTCCGGCATGGTTGTCGGTAGGTCCGGATTGCTGCCGAGCCATTTTTCGTTGATGGCTTTCAGGCGACCGTCTTCATGCATTTTGAGAAGGCTGGCGTTGATTGCCTCAATCAGGCTTTTGCTGTTTTCGTCACCCGTTGCGACCCAGCCGAAGAATTTCGGATCGCCGAATGGAGGCATGACGAGTTCGAACAGGCCTGGGCGCTGTACTGCGGCATACCCCATCAGAGGCAGGGAGTTAGCAACGCCGGAGATGCGGCCTGCTGCCATGTCAGCGAGCGCTTCGTCGACGTTTGTGTATTCACGGATCTCAGCTGGCGTTGCCAGCGATTCGGAAAAAGCCTTGAGCTGTTCGAGCTGAGCGGTACCCTTCTGGGTGCCGACGACCTTGCCAGAAATGTCTTCAGGCTTGGAGATGGACGTGTCGCCAGCCTTCTTGGCCAAAGCAACGGTGGCGTTGCCAATAGGCAGGGTGAAGTTGTAGCGCTTCATGCGTTCTGCGGTGATGGTGACCGGGGCAACGACGAAGTCGAATTTGCCTGCTTCCAGACCCGGCAGAATGGAGTTCCATGGCAGGTCGAGATATTTGGCCTTGACGCCCAGATCTTTGGCAATTTCGTCAAACAGATCACGGTCGATACCTACATATTCACCATCCTTGAGAAGGTCGAATGGCGCGTAGTGCATCTCGGTTGCGGCTACGATTTCGCCTTTTGCCTTGATGTCGGACAAAAGGTCGGCCTGTGCCGCACTGGCAAAGCTCAGACCGATGGTTGCAGCAGCAACAAAGCTGAGGATTGTCTTTTTCATTGTAGCTGTACTCCTAAATTTCTGGAAGGTTGGAGGGTATTGTTTTCGTTATTATATTATTCGTCTGAAAGGATGCCCGGAAGATTCAACTTGTGTTCCTTAGCGCATTCCACAGCGATTTCATAGCCCGCATCGGCATGACGCATCACACCGGTTGCAGGATCGTTCCATAGCACGCGTTCCAGGCGTTCGTCTGCATCTTTTGTGCCATCGCAACAAATGACCATGCCCGCATGCTGGGAGAAGCCCATGCCGACGCCGCCGCCATGATGCAGCGACACCCATGTGGCGCCCGAGGCTGTGTTGAGCAGAGCGTTGAGTAGCGGCCAGTCGGAAACGGCATCCGAACCATCTTTCATGGCTTCGGTTTCGCGGTTTGGCGAAGCAACCGAGCCACTGTCCAGATGGTCGCGGCCGATGACGATCGGCGCTTTCAGCTCGCCATTGCGCACCATTTCGTTAAAGGCAAGGCCGAGACGATGGCGCTGGCCAAGGCCAACCCAGCAAATGCGGGAAGGAAGGCCCTGGAAGGCGATTCGCTCACGGGCCATATCGAGCCAGTTGTGCAGATGCGGATCATCGGGGATGAGTTCCTTCACCTTGGCGTCGGTCTTGTAGATATCTTCTGGATCGCCGGAGAGGGCTGCCCAGCGGAAGGGGCCCACGCCACGGCAAAAGAGCGGACGGATATAGGCGGGCACGAAGCCTGGGAAGGCAAAGGCATTCTCTAAGCCTTCTTCCAGTGCCATCTGACGGATATTGTTGCCGTAGTCCAAGGTCGGGATGCCCATGTCGGAAAAGGCAACCATGGCTTCGACATGATCTCGCATGGAAGCGCGGGCCGCTTTTTCGACCACTTTGGGCTCGGTTTCCTGCTTGGCGCGCCATTCGGCAACGCTCCAGCCCTTGGGCAGATAGCCATGAACAGGGTCATGGGCAGAGGTCTGGTCGGTGACGATGTCCGGTTTGACGCCGCGTGCGATCAACTCGGGGAAGATGTCAGCGGCGTTGCCTACGAGGCCGACCGATTTGGCTTCGCCTGCGGCGGTCCATTTCTTGATCATCTCCAGAGCTTCGTCGAGGGTGTGGGCCTTTTCGTCCACATAGCGGGTGCGCATGCGGAAATCGATGCGGCTCTCGTCGCATTCAACGGCAAGGCAACAGGCGCCTGCCATGACGGCTGCCAGTGGCTGGGCGCCACCCATGCCGCCAAGACCACCGGTCAGAATCCATTTGCCCTTCAGGTCGCCTTCATAATGCTGACGGCCTGCTTCGGCGAAGGTTTCATAGGTGCCCTGCACGATGCCCTGTGCGCCGATATAGATCCACGAGCCAGCGGTCATCTGGCCATACATCATTAGGCCCTTTTTATCGAGCTCGTTGAAATGGTCCCAGTTGGCCCAATGGGGCACAATGTTGGAGTTGGCGATGAGAACACGCGGCGCATCCTTGTGGGTGCGGAACACACCAACCGGCTTGCCAGACTGGACCAATAGGGTCTCGTTGTCTTCCAGCGTCTTGAGGGTTTGTGTAATCTTGTCGAAATCCTGCCAGGTGCGGGCGGCGCGACCGATGCCACCATAGACAACCAGTTCGTGCGGGCGTTCGGCCACATCCGGATGCAGGTTGTTCATGAGCATGCGCAGGGGCGCTTCGGTGAGCCAGGATTTGGCGTTCAGTTCCGGGCCGGTCGGCGGGAAAACATCACGTTCGTTGTGGCGGCTGTCAACCATTGCTGTCTCCTCAAGTCTTATTGTTCTTTGCCGGAAAGGTGGGGTGCGAGTGCGGCCAGATCGGTCAGGATCGCCTTCAAATGCACGCGCAGCGCTTCGGCTTTTTTGTCATCATAGTCAAACGGGGGCTCTTCGCGGACCAGATGGGTATCCTGTGCCAGTTCCATCTGGATCACATGGACCTTGTTGTCCGGATCGCCATAATGGCGCGTCGTCCAGCCGCCCTTGAAGCGACCATTGAGCACGGCGGTGTAGCCCTCAGCGCCCATGGCGTGGGTGGCGACGGTCTTCTCAACGCATTTGCAGCAGGTTTTGCCCTCATTGGTGCCGATGTTGAAATCGGGCAGCTTGCCTTCAAAAAGGAAAGGAATATGGGAGCGGATCGAGTGACAATCATAGAGAATTGCAAAGCCATGGATGGCCTTGACCCGTTCGATCTGGGCCGCAAGGGCATCATGATAGGGCTTGTGCCAGGCAAGGCGGCGGGCTTCTATCTCTTCAGCGTCGGGCTCCATGCCATCCTTGTAGATCGGCTTGCCGTCAAAATCGGTGGTAGGGCAAAGGCCAGTGGTATTCTGGCCCGGATAAAGCGACTCGTCGCTCGGGGCGCGGTTGGCGTCGATCACGTAGCGATGGAAATTGGCGCGCACCATGGTTGCGCCTTCCAACAGACCCGAATAGAGCCGGTCGACAAACCAGTCGGTGTCAGCAAGGACCTTGCCCGTTTCATTGAGCTTTTCTTCTACCGCGTCGGGCAGGTGGGTGCCGACATGGGGGAAGGCCAGGATAATCGGGCTTGTGCCTTCGGTAAGGTCAAAGGGCTGCATCGAGCGCCTCCAGTGAAATCAGATAGTCTTTGGAAATTGCATCAAGCATGGTGCGGTCTGCGATCAGGGCGCAGGCGGCCTTGAGGTCCGGAGCCATGAAGCGGTCGGTATCAAGACTCGGAATGTCTTGCCGGAGGCGGGCAATGGCCGTTTGCAGGCATGGGCTCGTCTTGAGCGGCAAGCGATGCTCCACACCCATGGCCGCACAGAGCAGTTCCACGCCCAGAATGTTGGCAAGATTGTCCGTCATGCGCTTGAGGCGGCGGGCTCCATGAGCGGCCATTGAGACATGGTCTTCCTGATTGGCGCTTGTGGGCGTGCTGTCTGTCGAGCAGGGGTTGGCCAGATGCTTGTTCTCGCTCATCAGGGCGGCGGTCGTCACTTCGGCAATCATCAGGCCGGAGTTTAGGCCCGGATCCTTGGCAAGGAAGGGCGGAAGATCAAAGGAGAGGGCCGGATCGACCATGAGTGCAATACGCCGCTGGGCAATGGCACCAATCTCGGAAATGGCAAGGGCGATCTGGTCGGCGGCAAAGGCAACCGGCTCGGCGTGGAAGTTGCCACCTGAAACGATGCGATCGGCCTCAATGAGCACGAGCGGGTTGTCGGTGGCGGCATTGGCTTCGATCTGCAAGGTCTGGGCGGACATGCGCAGCAGGTCAACGCAGGCGCCTGCCACTTGTGGCTGGCAGCGGATGCAATAGGGGTCCTGCACACGGGCATCGCCATCGCGATGGCTTTCGCGGATTTCAGAGCCTTCCATCAGCTTGCGCATGGCGCTGGCCACTTCGATCTGGCCGCGATGGCCACGGAGTGCGTGGATTTCCGGCAGCAGGGGTGCTGTGGAGCCCATGATGGCATCCGTGGACAGGGAAGCGGTCACGAGGCAGGCTTCGGCCATGCGCAGGGCGCCAAACAGTCCGACCAGCGCAAAGGCGGTGGAAACCTGCGTGCCGTTGATGAGGCCAAGGCCTTCTTTCGGGCCAAGGGTGACCGGTGTAAGGCCCGCTTGGGTAAGGGCTTGCGCGCCAGACAGGCGGGCGCCCTCATAGGTGGCTTCGCCTTCGCCGATCAGCACGGCGGTCATGTGCGCCAGTGGGGCAAGGTCGCCTGAAGCCCCAACCGACCCTTGGCTCGGGATGATGGGGGTCACACCCGTTGCGAGGCAATTTTCGATCAGTTCGAGAATCTCCCAGCGAACGCCGGATGCGCCGCGGGCCAAAGACAACAGCTTCAGCGTCATGACGAGACGTACGGTGGCCGGTTCCATCTCTTCGCCCACGCCGCAGCAATGGGAGAGAATGAGATTGCGCTGCAGGGTGGCGGTGTCTTCCGGCGCGATCTTGACGCTGGCAAGTTTACCAAAGCCAGTGTTGACGCCATACACGGCTTCTTCGCCAAGGGCAGCAAGGCGCACGCGATTGGCGGCTTCTTCAATGGCTGGTTTGGCGCTGCGGTCAATGGTGACAGAGTGACCCTGACGATAAATGGATTCAAGATCCTTGAGCGTTACGGCGCCGGGAACGAGAGAAACGGTAGCCATTTTATTATGCACCTCCCCAGATGCGATCTTCTAGCGGGTTGAAGCCGATGCGATAGGCCAGCTCTGCCGGATGAGCGGCATTCCAGATGGCGATATCGGCACGAAGGCCTTTTTGCAACATGCCCCGATCGGCAAGGCCGAGGGCCTTGGCTGCGTTGCGGGTGACACCGCTGAGCGCTTCTTCTGGCGTCAGGCGGAAAAGGGTGCAGGCCATGTTGATGGTCAGCAGAAGGGATGTGAGCGGCGATGTGCCCGGATTGCAATCTGTCGAGATGGCCATGGAGACGCCATGCTTGCGCAACAGGTCAACCGGTGGGCTCTGGGTTTCGCGCAGGGTGTAAAAGGCACCGGGCAGCAAAACGGCAACCGTATCGGCCTCGGCCATGGCTTTTACGCCAGCTTCATCGAGATGTTCCAGATGATCGGAGGAAAGTGCGCCGAATTTGGCAGCAAGCGCTGCACCACCCAGATTGGAGAGCTGTTCGGCATGGAGCTTGACCGGCAGGCCGAGTGCCTTGGCCGCTTCAAATACGCGGGCAATCTGCTCAGGTGAGAAGGCGATGCCTTCACAGAAGCCATCAACCGCATCCACAAGGCCCTCTTCATGGGCCTGTTTGAGGGCTGGTAGACAGACCTCATCAAGATAGAGATCCGGCTTGCCTTTATAATCGGCAGGTACGGCGTGGGCGCCAAGATAGCTGGTGCGCACGGTGACCGGACGCTCCTTGGCGATCCGCTTGGCAACGCGCAGCATTTTTAGTTCGCTCTCGATATCGAGGCCATAACCGGATTTGATTTCAAGGGTGGTGACGCCTTCTGCGATCAAGGTGTCAACGCGGGGCAGGGCGCTGGCAAGCAGGTCGTCTTCGCTGGCTGCGCGGGTGGCTGTTACCGTGGAAACAATGCCGCCACCTGCACGGGCAATCTCTTCATAGGTGGCCCCTTCAAGACGCATTTCAAATTCGCGCGCACGATTGCCCCCAAAAACAATGTGCGTGTGGCAATCGACCAGAGCGGGTGTGACCAATGCGCCATCTACGTCGCGGCTCGGCCAGTCCTTCATGTGTTCTGGAAGAGTGGCAAGCGGGCCGCAATAGGCGATTGTCTCGTTCTCTATGGCGAGCGCTCCATCGGGGATGAGGCCATAGGGCTCCGCGCCTGTTACCATTGTTGCCAAGGTGGCGTTTTTTATCAAAAGTCGCGTCACTGATTGCAATCCGTGCTTGATTATGTTGCGATTTATGTGAATATACATGCACATAATAATGAGGCTGTCAACGAGACTCTCGAATTAATGCCGCTATTATCGGCAAAACTGATCACGATCGCGTTGGAGAATAGTAAGTGATGAAAATTTATGCAGAAAAGGCGTTGCTGCCGAATGGCTGGCAGAATGATGCTCTTGTGTCGATTGGCGCGGATGGCAAGATAGCACAGATCGAGAGCGATGTTGATGCCGCGCGCGCAAGCGAGGCTGAGAGCAGAGTGGATATTCTGTTGCCTGCGCCGACCAATCTGCATAGCCATGCCTTCCAACGCGCCATGGCCGGCATGAGCGAGAAACGCGGGCCCGAACCGCTCGATACCTTCTGGACCTGGCGCCAGATCATGTATCGCTTCCTTGATATTCTGACGCCCGACGACATTGAAGCCATTACGAGCTTTGTGCAGATGGAAATGCTGGAAGCGGGCTATGCCTGCAACACCGAATTCCATTATGTGCATCATCAAGCGGACGGGACGCCCTATGACAATCTGGCCGAACTGTCCGAGCGGGTGGTTTCTGCCGCCGAGACATCCGGCATCGGATTGACGCTGCTGCCTGTGCTTTATCAATATGGCGGCTGTGATCAGCGGCCTCTCGGGGCTGGGCAGATCCGGTTTGGCAATGATTTCGAGCGCTTTGCACGACTGCATGAAGGAGCGTCAAAGGCTGTGGCGCATCTTGGGGGCGATAGCCTCATTGGCGTTGCACCCCATTCTCTGCGGGCTGTTTCGCCCGATGCTCTGGCCTCTTGTGTGGCCTTGGTAGGAGAGCGCCCGTTGCATATGCATTTGGCCGAGCAGGTCAAGGAAGTGGAAGAAGTGGAAGCTGCCTGGGGCAAACGGCCCGTCGACTGGCTGCTTGATACCCATGATGTGGCGTCGAACTGGTGTCTTATCCATTGCACGCAGATGAGCGACGACGAGACTGACGCGCTTGCGGCAACCGGTGCTGTTGCCGGACTTTGCCCGATGACTGAATCCAGCCTTGGGGATGGTATCTTCAATGGGGTGCGCTATCTGGCCAAGGGCGGCAAGCTGGGGCTCGGGTCGGATTCCAACATCCGCATTTCCCTGTCTGAAGAATTGAGAACGCTGGAATATTCGCAGCGTTTGCGTGATCGTTGCCGGGCGAGTGTTGCCACAACGGAGCGCTCCACAGGGCGGGTGCTGTTTGATGCGGCCGTAACCGGTGGGGCTCAGGCTGCTGGTCGTGCTGCCGGAGCGCTTGCCGAGGGGCACTATGCAGACCTGCTGGCGCTTGATGCATCATCTGTGATGCTGGATGGCTGCGCGGGGGACGAAATTCTGGATAGCTGGATTTTTGCTGGCGATGATCGTTTGATAACAGATGTCTGGTCTGCGGGGCGGCATTTGGTTATAGATGGAAAACACACGAGGGGAGAAGAGATTTGCGCACGCTATATCCAGGTAATGAGACGGCTGAGGCAGGAATTTTGAGCGAGAAGACAAAAGAGGGTACCAGTTGGACCCAGATCAGAGAAGAAGTGCTTCGGCGGATCAATGAGCGAATTTGGCAGCCCGGTGAGATAATTCCCAATGAGTCAGAGCTGGCCGAGGAATTTCACTGCGCCAGAACGACGGTCAACCGTGCCCTTCGAGAGCTGGCGACATCAGGCATCGTGACGCGCAAGCGCAAGGCGGGCACTCGGGTTGCCGTCAATCCGCCACACAAGGCAATCCTGACCATTCCGATCATTCGCGAGGAAGTCGAGGCCAAGGGTGCATTCTATCGGCAGAATCTGCTGATCCGTGAAAATCGTTCCCTGCCTGCCTTTTTGGCTGGGGCCTTCCGTGTCGGTGATGATACGCCGCTTCTTTACACCGAGACTGTGCATTTTTACGACAATCAGCCCTTTATCTATGAAGAACGCTATACCAGCCTTGATGCGGTTCCTGATTTCGAGGCTGCCGATCTGGAAAAGGTGACGGCAAACGAATGGCTCGTTCAGAATGCGCCTTATTCGGGTGGCGATGCGAGTTTCTTTGCCGTTTCGGCCGATGCCAAGCTGGCCAGAGCCTTTGATATTCCTATCGGCGGCGCCTTGTTTGCAACCGAGCGCAATACATGGTTTGCGGAAAAACCGATCACCCATGTGCGGCTGGTTTATCATCCCGGCTACCGGATGCGCACCAGCTTCTAGGCTGCATCTTCCTTGCCTCTATCTTGCTTCTGGCATCTATTCGGGCTCTCAGGAGCGAATGCACCGGATCGTGGGCCTCTGTTTTTTAACAGGGGTCTTTTGGTTAAGTGTGGCCACTTTTTTCAGTTGCTTGGTTGCGCTATTTTGCTTGTGTCGGGCCCAAGATGGATGAGCCCCTGTTTTTGATCACGCATTGCTGCTTGGACTATCATGATTATTCATCCCGTTATCAAGGGGCAGGTTGCCAAATCCTGCCACCCGGTTGGCTGTGGCCAGGCGGTTGCTGAACAGATTGCATATGTGAGCCGCGCCCCGCAAATTGCCAAAGGGCCACGCAAGGTTCTGGTGTTGGGGGCGTCTTCGGGCTTCGGGCTTGCCTCGCGGATCTCATTGGCCTTTGGCGGAGCACGGGCCGATACCATCGGTGTCGCCTTCGAGCGCGGGCCTTCGGACAAGGGCGTCGGCTCGGCCGGCTGGTATAATCTCATTCATTTCAGTCACATGGCCCGCAAGGAAGGGCTGATCGCGCGCAATTTTGTTGGCGACGCCTTTGCTCCGGACATGCGGGCGAAAGTCGCTGACTATATTCGCAATGAATTTGGCGGATCGGTGGATCTGGTGGTTTATTCTCTGGCCACCGGAGCAAGGCCCGATCCGGAAACGGGTGAACTCGTGCGTTCCACCATCAAGCCGATAGGAACTGCGACGCGCGGCTATACCATCAATCTGGAAAAGGATTGTCTGGAAGAGCAATGTCTGGAACCTGCGACAGATCAGGAGATCGAGGATACCGTCAAGGTGATGGGTGGCGAGGACTGGCAAAGCTGGATATCGTTTCTGAAAGGCGAAGGTCTGCTCGCGGAAGGCTTTGAAACGCTGGCCTTTTCCTATATCGGGCCGGAACGCACTTACGACATCTACCATCATGGCACGCTCGGGCGGGCCAAGGCTGATCTGCATCAAACCGCAGACCGGATTGATGCGGCGCTGAAGGCGCAAAAGGGTCAGGCCCATGTGGTTGTCTGCAAGGCTCTGGTGACAAAGGCCAGTGTGTTTATTCCAGGTCTGTCGCCCTATCTGCTGGCGCTGTTTCGCGTGATGAAGGAAATGGGACTGCATGAAGGCTGCATCGAGCAGATGCAGCGGCTTTATGCGGACACACTCTACCGCGCGGATGGCACCATTCCGGTCGATGCCGAGCGGTTGGTGCGAATTGACGACAGGGAGCAGCGCGCCGATGTGCAGGAGAAGGTTGCCGCGCTTCTGGACAAGATGACACCTGAGACCTTCCGCTCCATCGGTGATTATGAAGGCTACAAGGGCGACTTCATGAAGCTCAACGGCTTCGGACTGGAGAGCGTCGACTATGAGGCGGATGTGGATCTTGACCGCTACAGGATGGAATAGGGAGCTGGCGGGTTTCGCGGCGGCGTCCTTGTTTGATTCTGACTTGCCAGCCTTTTACGCCTTTTGAGGGTTGAAAATGCCCTCTCAGGGTAATCACATATTGTTTCAAATTGTGTTGGAAATGGTAATCTTCGACCGTCTCGCAAGGCCAAGGTAAGTGGCTTTTTGCTCCAGAAATCCATTAAAATTCAATATTTACAATGGCTTGTTTGTTTTTCTTGGATTTTGTGTAGGGTTGCTCTTGATGACGCTTTTGGGTGTCTTGATGTTCACTGCTGCCCGGGCGCCTCTGTTGGCATTTCACGATTTGTCCCATATATTTAACTAACATGTTCAGCGAACATTTTGATTGCTCCGCGTCGGTAAGATTGAAGCAGATCCTGCCGGGAGTTGTAGGTGGATGTGGATCTCGGACAGCCCTGTCACAAATCCACACCGTGCCGTCATTTTGTCATATTGAAGTTTGGAACGCGTGGTATCTAAGGCGGCCTTTCGGGTCTTGAAGACTTGAGGCGCTTGTTGAGTTTTGAATCAATTGGAGTTTTGACGCATTCATCCGTGACCTTTTGATGAAGGCGTATTGTCTCCGGTGTCTTGGGACCATCCGTTCAGGATGAAGAAGTGGATCGATTGGCGATGGGTTGGCAAGGACAAGTCCTGAAATATAGTGCATTTCTCGACAAACGGAATTTTTTGGCTCCGGTGCCCGATAATGAGGCTCCGAGACAGGACGTGCGCGAGGAAAAGGCTGTGGCTCCTGCCGGCAAGGCCATGATCGTGGGTGTGAGCTCGCGGCGTTCCATCGGCTTCGGTATTGCTGAACATCTGGCTGACCATGGTTGGAATACCGTGGTGACAACGCGTCGCAAAGACAAGTTCATGCATATTTCTCAGCGTCACGAGGTGCGTGAGCTCGATTATCAGGGATCTTTTGATGATCTGGATGATCTCAATGATGTGACCGGTCTTGTCTATTGCATCGCCAAGTCGAATGTGACGACGACCAAGGGTCTGCTTGGCACCAGCCGCGATGAATTTTTGCAGACGATGAGCGATAGCTGCTATTCCTACATCGCCGTGATCGATGAAGCGCTCAAGCGGAATCCCAATATCAAGTCGATTGTCGGGTTGTCTTTCCTCGGTGGGGAGAAGGTTATTCCCGGCTATGATGCGATCGGGGTGGCCAAGGCTGCGCTTGAACAGACCAACCGTATTCTTGCCTGTGAGCTCGGAGATCGCGGCATTCGCGCCAATATCGTTTCTGCCGGTTCACTGCGCACGCCAGCCTCGCGCGTGTTGCCTGATTTCAGCAAGGTGCATTCCATCTTGAGCCGCCGGTCCTTCCTGCGGCGTCCGGTGACCACTGAAGAGATTGCGGGTAGCGTGGAATTTCTGCTGAGCGATGCTTCGGGCGGGATGACCGGAGAGGTGATCTATGTGAATGGTGGCCTCAACCATTCCATGATGCTCTGATGCACCCAGTCGTGCGTATCTGGTTTGATCCGCGCCAATAACGCTCAGTCGGGATATGAACAAGGCCTCCTTGCGGAGGCCTTGTTTTTTAGTCATTCACCTTCTTGATGAATTCCGATTTTAGCCCCATCGGGCCGATGCCCGGAATGCGGCAATCGATGTCATGGTCGCCGCCAACGACGCGGATATTCTTCACCTTGGTGCCGACCTTGACGACATCGTTGGTGCCCTTGATCTTGAGATCCTTGATGACGGTGACGGTATCCCCATCGGCAAGAGGGGTGCCGTTTGCATCGCGAACAATCTCTTCGCCTTCTTCTTCTGCCGCCTGTGTGAGCGACCACTCGTGGGCACATTCAGGGCAGATCAGCAGGGCGCCGTCTTCGTAAGTGTAGGTGCTGCCGCATTGCGGGCAGGGTGGTAGTTCGCTCATGGCGGGTCCTATCTCTCTTTGCCCGTAGGGCAGGGGCTTGGTTGATGTCTCAGTGCCACGTTGTCTCATCAAGTACAACAGGGATTCGTACTATCCTTGCGTTTGGCGCGAAAAACCCGCCCCTGTCGGGAGGCGGGTTCTTTCAATTTCTGATTTTTGGGCTTTTCTTTGGCCTGTTAAATGCCGCCAAGGCACACATATTTGACTTCGAGATAGTCCTCGATGCCATATTTGGAGCCTTCACGGCCAAGACCAGACTGCTTGATGCCGCCGAACGGAGCCACCTCGGTGGAGACAAGGCCGGTATTGACGCCAACCATGCCGGTTTCCATCGCTTCAGCAACGCGCCAGACGCGGGAGAGATCATTGGCGAAGAAATAGCCTGCAAGGCCGAATTCGGTGTCGTTCGCCAACGCAATGACTTCCTCTTCGGTTTTGAAGCGGATGAGCGGGGCGACCGGTCCGAAGGTTTCCTCGTTGGAGACGAGCGCGTCAGCCGGCACGTCGGCAATGACCGTCGGTTCAAAGAAGGTTCCTTCAAGACGAGAGCCACCGGTGAGCACCTTGGCGCCTTTTTCCAAGGCATCCTTCAAATGGGCCTCGACCTTTTCAACTGCATCCATATTGATGAGTGGGCCGACGGTGACGCCTTCATCCATGCCGTTGCCGGGCTTGAGCTTTGCCACAGCTGCGGTGAGCTTCTCGGCAAAAGCATCATAAACGCCTTCCTGCACATAGAGGCGGTTGGCACAGACGCAGGTCTGGCCATTGTTGCGATATTTGGCGATCATGGCGCCTTCCACGGCGGCGTCCAGATCGGCATCATCGAAAACGATGAAGGGAGCGTTGCCACCCAGCTCCATGCTCATTTTCTTGATGCTGTCTGCGCACTGGCGCATGAGGATCTTGCCCACGCGGGTAGAGCCGGTGAAGGTGATCTTGGAAATTTTAGGATTGACGCACAGCTCTTGCCCTGTTGCGGCAGAATGGCTGTTCGGCACCACATTGAAGACGCCTTTTGGCACGCCTGCGCGCTCGGCCAGAACAGCCATGGCCATGGCAGACAGTGGCGTAAGTTCTGCCGGGCGCGCCACAAAGGCGCAGCCCACAGCCAGCGCCGGAGCGACCTTGCGGGCAATCATGGCGTTGGGGAAGTTCCAGGGTGTGATGGAGCCGACGACGCCAACTGGCTGCTTGAGCACCATGATGCGCTTGTCGCGCTGATGGCCGGGAATGATATCGCCATAAACCCGTTTGGCTTCCTCGGAGAACCATTCGATGAAGGAGGCGCCATAATGAATTTCTCCAATGGCTTCAGGCAGGGGCTTGCCCATTTCTGCGCACAGGATCTGGCCGAGATCGTCGGCATTTTCGACCATCAGGTCGAACCATTTGCGCAAGATGGTGCCGCGTTCTTTGCCCGTGCGCTTGGCCCATTCCTTCTGGGCTTCATAGGCAGCATCAATGGCGGCCTTGACATCGTCAATGCTGCAATCGGAAACCTTGGCGATTACGTCGCCCGTCGCGGGGTTGGTGACATCGAAAGTGGCGTCGAGTTGTTTCCATTCGCCATTAATATAGGCGCGGGGTTCTAGAAGGCTTTTGTCTTTAAGGTTCATGTCATTATGTCTTTCGCGCGGTAAATTTGTCCGGGTCGATATCTGACAGGCCCGGTGCGTCTTGAAAATCGTGTTGACCCTAAGGGATCACCTTCAGCATCGCAAGTCATGCCTATTGATGACGGTTATTGTGTGAAGGGGCGCGCAAGAGAGGGGCAATAAAAAGGCCGCCTCGGGCGACCTTTTATCGTGTTTTTGCTTTGAATGGGCGAAGGGATCAGGAACCGACAACCTTGCGGATGTCTTCAAAGAAGCCGCTGACGCTTCTGCGCAGGTTGCTGGATTCGTTGGTCAGCTCGCTTGCAGATTCACTAACGTGACGAGCTGCTTCGCCGGTTTCACTAGCCGAGGTGGAGACGCCTGCAATGTTGGAAGAAACTTCCCGCGTGCCTGCGGAGGCTTCCTGAATGTTGCGTGCGATTTCCTGCGTGGCTTGCCCTTGCTGCTGCACCGCTTCGGTGATGGCAGCGGCAATCTGGTTCATATGTTCGATGGTGGCCGAGATTTCGCCGATAGCGGTAACCGCTCCATCGGTTTCGTTCTGAACCGCTTGAATCTGCTGGGCGATCTCGTCCGTTGCCTTGGAAGTCTGCTCCGCAAGGCCTTTGACCTCTGCGGCGACAACCGCAAAGCCCTTGCCAGCTTCGCCAGCGCGTGCGGCCTCGATGGTCGCGTTGAGTGCAAGCAGGTTGGTCTGTTCGGCCACATCCGTGATCAGCTTGACCACCTCTCCGATGCGGGTTGCCGCGTTGGAAAGGCCTTCGATCTTGCTGTTGGTGCGATTGGCCTGCATCACCGCCTCGGACGCAATCTGGTTGGATTGATCCACCTGACGGTTGATTTCATTGACCGAAGCGAATAGCTCCTCGGCAGCCGATGCAACGGCTTCCACGTTGGCTGAGGCCTCTTCGGAGGCCGCTGCCACAGCGTTGGATCGCATGGAGGTGCTGTCAGCGCCCTGTGTCAGTTGTTGTGAGGTCAGATCCAGACGCTCAACAGAGCTGGAAACCGTATCCAGCAGGCCAGAGATCTGGGCATCGAAAGCCTGGGCGAGTTCGTTGACCTTGGCTGCCCGACGCAACTGTTCCTCTTTTTCCTTCTCCTGCTCCTTGGTGAGCTGTTCGGCCCGCAGGGAGCTTTCGCGGAAGATTTCAAGAGCATGGTTGATCTGGCCGATTTCATCCTTGCGGTTGAGATAGCCGATGGTGACGTCATACTGGCGATTGATCAGGGCCTTGATGGTTTCGGTGGTCGCAGCCAATGGCTTGCGGATCACGGATTGACCGACAAGGAACAGGGCCAAGGAGACGGCAACGATCAGAACCAGACCCGTGATGACGACAGACATGGTGATCTGACGGCTTGCCGCATAGACGCTATCAACCGGAATGGAAACGATGAGGGCAAGGGAATTGCCCGTGTTGCCAACGGGAACCGGATCGATAAACCGGATGACGTCTGTAGCCAGAGTGTTGGAGTATCCCTCGAAGGTCAACGGCTTGCCAGACTTGATGGCGTTGAACAGTTCGGCCTGATGAGACAGATCCGCTTCGCTGCGTCCCTCGTTCCAGTTTTTGCCAAGAAGAGTGCTGTCCGAATGGGCAATCCATTTGCCTTCTTGCGAAATAAGCTGCACGGTGCCGCTGCCAAGAGGCTTTATCGAAGACAGATAATCTGAAAGCTCGGTCAGGATAATATCTGTACCGGCTACACCGATGATGTTGTCGCTGGCGTCCTTGATGGGAACAGCCAGAGAAACACCGGTCACGGTCTTGCCGCCCATGTCCCAACTGTAGGGCTCAGTGGCGTAAGGCTTGCCGCTATCATAGGCGCCATAGAACCAGCTCAGCTCTTCGCGGGATTTGCTATCCATATCCGCGATGGTGCGGAAACCGATAGAACCGTCCGGGTTACGGAAGAAATATGGGCGCCAGACGCCCGAGGCATCATGATACTCGGAATTGGCGGCCTTTGTGTCTTCACCATCAAGCTTGTTGTCGATGACGGCGCCCCATGTGCCGGAAAGCTCAGGAGTCTTTTCCAGCATATGCAGCAGCATACCCGACCAGGCTTGCCGGTTGGTCATGTCATCCTGCTTTAGGCTTGTAAGAGCGTTGGCAATGTTGCCAGCAGAGGTCAGGCCATATTGCAGAGTATTCTTGACCTCTGCAACTTGCGTTTCGGTAACGGCCTTGGCTTCCCTGAAGGTCGTTTCCTTGGTGATGGAGGAGCTTTGCCAACCGATAAATGTAATGCCTGCAGCGAGGACCACGATAAGGGTCAATATGCTTGCTACGAGCATTTTGGTTGTTATCATCATTCTTGAAAACATGGCGCAGATCTCTTTTTCGGTGCTACCGGGCGTTTTTACTGGTTATTGATAATTTTGCTTAGGTAAGAGTGTAGCGAATTTTCCTTAAGTATTTGTTTCTGTGATTTCTGATATCCGAATGTGTGAATTCAATTTTTGTTTTCTTTCCTTTGGCTAAAACCTTTGCGTGTCTTGGTGTCTCTTTGAGTTGTATTTGGTGTACTTGGCGCTTTGTGCAATCTGCGTGAGGAGATTCGCAAGGAAAGGCATTCTGGGCAGGTCTTGCACCGCCAGCTTCCGGCAATTTCCTGCAACTGACAAATCTTGCCATGTTTGAGGGTGGCATGCGACGGATGTTGAATTGGAATAAGGCCTTAGAGTGACTAGACACTTGATCGAAAAAAGAGCGTGCTCAATAACAAGGGCGTCAATGGCAAATAACGGCGAATGACATCATTTTGCTAACTTGAATGTCAATCAGTGGTTGACGCATAGTGCTCTTGCTCACTTCGGGCTTTTCCTTGAGGGAGAGGTTGCGGAGCTCATTTTTCCTGACCCGGCAGGGGAGCTGCCTGATGGTCAGGAATTCGGGAACCGGAAAGGTAAATCATATGGCCGATCAGTCTAACCCAGATATCATCTATACTATTGTGGACGAAGCGCCGGAATTGGCGAGCGCATCCTTCTTGCCGATCATACGGTCTTTCGCTGATGCTGCTGGCATCAAGGTCGGTACAAAGGACATTTCCCTTGCCGGGCGTATCATTGCAACTTTCCCGGAAAAGCTGACCGAAGAACAGCGCCAGAGTGATGATCTGGCTGAACTTGGCGAACTGGTTAAAACACCCGGCGCCAATGTTATCAAGCTTCCGAATATTTCCGCCTCCGTGCCACAGCTTGTTGCGGCCATCGAAGAGCTGAAGGCACAGGGCTATGATCTGCCGGACTATCCTGCCGAGCCGAAAACTGATGAAGAAAAGGCCGTGCGTGCGCGCTATGACGGGATCAAGGGCTCTGCCGTGAACCCGGTTCTGCGCGAAGGCAACTCCGATCGTCGTGCAGCCAAGGCCGTCAAGAATTACGCGCAGAAGAACCCGCATTCCATGGGCAAATGGTCCTCTGACAGCAAGACCCATGTGTCTTCCATGCCGGGTGATGATTTCTATGCCAACGAGGCATCCGCAACGCTTTCTGCTGATCAGGCAGGCGCTGCAAAAATCGAATTCGTTGCCAAGGATGGCAGCATCTCGATTCTAAAGGATGGCTGGATGCTCACCGATGGCGAAGTTGTCGATGCAACCTTCCTGTCGGCCAAGGCGCTGGATGCCTTTCTCGCTAACGAAATCGAGAAGACCAAGAATGACGGCATCATGTTCTCGCTGCATATGAAAGCGACCATGATGAAAGTCTCTGACCCGATCATCTTCGGCCATGCGGTCAAGGCATGGATGGGGCCGATCTTCGAAAAATATGGTGAAGCTTTCGCCAGCGCAGGCATTTCGCCCAATTCCGGTATGGGCGATGTACTCGCTCGCATCGCAAGTCTGCCCAATGCTGCTGAAATTCAGGCCGAGATCGACGCTTTGGCTGCGGACCGTCCGGCAATCTATATGGTTGATAGCGACAAGGGCATCACCAACCTGCATGTGCCGTCCGACGTGATCATTGATGCTTCCATGCCAGCGCTCATTCGCGCCGGTGGCAAGGGCTGGGATGCCAAGGGTGAGAAGGGCGACGTCAATTGCGTCATCCCGGACAATTGCTATGCATCCATCTATGATGAGGCCATCAGTTTCTTCAAAGCCAACGGGGCGCTTGATCCGTCAACCGCCGGTACCGTGCAGAATGTAGGCCTCATGGCGCAGAAGGCCGAGGAATATGGCTCTCATCCGACGACCTTTGAAGCTCCTGCCGATGGCACCATCCGTATTGTTCTGGCCAATGGTGATGTTCTGCATAGCCATGATGTGGAAGCTGGCGATATCTGGCGCTCTTCCACTGCTAAAAAGGCGCCGATTGAAAACTGGATCCAGCTTGCGCTTGATCGTCAGCGCTTGACCGGCTTTGAAGCCATCTTCTGGCTTGATGCCAATCGCGCCCATGATGCAGAGCTGATCAACTATGTGAAACCTGCTCTGGAGGCTGCTGGCGTGGCCGACAAGTTCCAGATCATGGCACCGCGTGAAGCAACCCGCGCCTCGCTTGAAACCATCACAGCGGGTAAGGATAGCATCGCTATCACCGGCAATGTGCTGCGTGACTATCTCACGGACCTGTTCCCGATCCTTGAGTTGGGTACGTCGGCCAAGATGCTCTCCATCGTCAAACTGATGAATGGTGGAGGTCTGTTTGAAACCGGTGCTGGCGGCTCGGCTCCAAAGCATGTTCAGCAGCTGATCGAGCAGAACCATCTGCGCTGGGATTCCATGGGTGAATTCTGCGCTCTTGGCGAGAGCCTGAATTTCCTTGCTGATAGCAAGGGCAACAGTAAGGCTGCTGTGCTCGGCGCTGCGGCTGAGGCTGCTACTCAGGGCATTCTGGACAATAACAGGTCACCATCGCGCAAGGTTGGTGAGCCGGATAACCGCGACAGCCACTATTGGTTTGCCCGCTATTGGGCCGATGCTCTGGCTGCACAGTCCGATGACTCTGAGCTGGCAGCGCATTTTGCTCCGATTGCCAAGGCGCTTGCCGAGAAGGAAAGCGACATCCTCAAGGAATTGGCTGAGGCGCAAGGCGGGGCTGGTGATATCGGTGGTTACTATCACCCATCCGTAGAGAAGAAAGCGGCCGTCATGCGTCCAAGTGCGACTCTGAACGCAATCTTCAGCTAAGCGCGGATAATAGTCCAACACCTGCCTTACGCAGGTTAGCAAGACAAATGGCACCCGGATTTGGTCCGGGTGCTTTTTTTATGAAAAGCTTCAGCCCCGGCTGTGCGCGTTTGATCAGATGTTTCTGAAGATCATATCCAATCAGGTGAGATATGAGCTTGCTGCATAGCTTCTATCATCCAGGCGTCGCTATTCGTGAAAACGACTATATGCTAGAAGACTGCCGGAAGTGACCATTAGCATTGACCATCTATTTGACTTTCCGCCCTGGAATGTGGCATTTGAGCCATACCAAGGTCTAACTCACTTACGCCTGTGTGCTAGTCTGAATTAATCGGTGGACATACGCCGGAACCGACGCGTTATGACGGAATTGTCATATCTGCGCGTTCCTGCGTCGCTAATACCCGTGCAGAAACGCAACTTGGAGAAATATATATGATCCGTATCGGTCTTTTGGGAGCTGGCCGTATTGGCCAAATTCATGCCAGATCAGTCAATGCGCTCGACAATGTTGAAATTGTCGCGATTCATGATCCGGCCGATGAGGCTGCCGCATATGTTCAAGCCATGACCGGCGCAGCCCGTGCGTCGCTATTGGAAATCGTGGACGACCCCGATATCGATGCTGTGATCATTGCTTCGCCTGCAATGCAGCATGCAGAGCAGATTATGGAAGCGGCCAATGGGGGTAAGCATATTTTCTGCGAAAAGCCGATCGATCTCGACATGAACAAGGTGCGTGAATGCGTGGCTGCCGTTGAGAAGGCCGGTGTGAAAATGATGGTTGGTTTCAACCACCGTTTCGATACCAACTTCAATGCGGTCAAGCGCAACATCGAAAATGGCGAAGTCGGGGAAGTTGAACTCGTTCAGATCACCTCGCGTGACCCGTCCGCCCCATCCATGGATTATCTGAAATCATCCGGCGGCATTTTCGTCGACATGATGATTCATGACTTCGACATGGCGCGCTATGTTCTCGACGATGAGATTGTTGAAGTCTATGCCACCGGTTCCGTGCTGACCGATCCGGCAATCGGCAAGATTGGCGATCTGGATACCGCGACCGCAACGCTGAAGTCTGCCAAGGGCCGCGTTGCCGTGATTACCAACAGCCGCCGCTCCAGTTATGGCTATGACCAGCGCGTCGAAGTGCATGGCTCCAAGGGCATGGTTAGGGCGAACAACCTGCGTGGCACGTCGGTTACGCTGGCCAACTCCACCGGCTATCGCAGCGATCCGCTGCTCGACTATTTCCAGGAGCGTTATGCCGTTTCCTATAAGGCCGAGTTGCAGACTTTCTGCCGCGTGATTTCTGGTCAGGACGAAAAGCACCCAGACCATATTGATGGTCTGAAGGCTATCGAACTGGCAGAGGCAGCCTGGGAATCCTACAGAAAAGGCCGCATGATCAAGATCGGCGAATAGCATCCGGGCAAGAATAGCTTCATGAAACAGGAAAAGGCCGCGTGAGCGGCCTTTTTTATTCCTCCCGATTGTTATCGTGGCAGCTCTATGTGGTGCTGCCACAGAATAAGTCGTAAACGAGGTCCATGACCCGTTTTGCCCGATTGTCGGTGAGGTGATAGTAAATCGATTTACCTTCTCGGCGTGATTCAATTAAACCCTCAAGACGTAGTCGAGAGAGCTGCTGGGAAACAGCAGCCTGACGAGCTGACAATAAATCTTCCAATTCAGTAACCGATTTTTCGCCTGTTGCTAGATGGCAAAGAATCATCAGTCGTCCGTCATGTCCGATTGCCTTGAGGAAGCTGGAGGCTTGCGATGCAACGCCCGCCATTTTTTCCAAGGAAGTCTCGTCGATATCCTCACTGAAAATGCGTGTGGACATTCAATGTCACCATATTTGTTTTTATAGTTGAGGCTGTAATGCTGGTTGAAAACCCGCAATTTGTCTTGGCGACGCCGCGACTCACTAAGCAGATCACATTCTTCAGCTGTTTGGATACCGCGATACTACTAAGAATCCACAAGCTATATAGATTTTACCGGGCTTTTACCTCGTCAAGATTGCCAAGTTCTGTTGTTTTGCGGGATAAACAGGGGGCATTGAAGGTGTTTACTTGCCTAAAAATCATGAGTCGAACTGATCTCTTGCTCAACCGATTTGGCGCTGTTTCCCCTCCGCGCTGACCGTTGTGCTGAGTGAAAGATAGGATGCAAACTGATCGCTTTTCATGGGTTTGCCAAATAGGAAGCCTTGCCCCTGATGGCAGCCAGCAACACGCAAGACATCGGCCTGTTGTTGGTTTTCCATGCCTTCGGCAACGATCTTCATATCAAAGCCATGGGCGAGTGCTGTTACCGCATTGATGACGGCCATGGAATCCGCTGAGTAGGGCAGATCTTTGACAAAGGCGCGGTCTATCTTGATCTTGTCCAGAGGGAACCGATGAATATAGCTCAGGGATGAGTAGCCCGTGCCGAAATCATCCAGTGCGATCTTGATGCCCCTGTTTCTGATGGCAGTGAGTTGCTCAAGAACGGCTTCGGGATCTGCTATGAAAAGAGATTCCGTGATCTCGATATGAAGGCGGTCATGCGGCAGTCCGGAAAACGCCAGAGCCTCCTCAATCTCTTCAAGAATGTTGGAGCGCTGGAACTGTACCGCTGAAATATTGACCGCGACAGGCACCGGCTTTGGCCAACTCATCGCCTGAGAACAAGCTGTTCTTAAAAGCCAGTGGCCCAGCTCGACAATCTTGCCTGTTTCTTCCAGAATGGGAATGAAATGGTCTGGGCGAATGAGGCCCAGTTCCTTGTGGTTCCAGCGAACCAGTGCTTCGCAGCCCACGGGCTCTTCTGTTTTCAGATCGACCTGCGGCTGATAGTAAAGCTCGAATTCCTCGCGCTTGAACGCACCCGGTATCTCGTTTTCCAGAAACCGTTTGCGCTGAACGTCGGCGGCGAGACTGGTTGAATAGACGGTACAGTCTTCTCCCGTTTCCTGAGCGTGATCAAGGGCAATGATGGCTGCATTGGTCAGATCGGTGGCGCTTTTCATGGTCGCGCTGTCAAATCTGGCTCCTCCGATTTGCGAGCCAACCATGATGCTGTGCCCGCGCACGTCGAACGGAGCATCCAGACATGCTTGAACCATCTCGGCCAATGCGTGCATGTCGGACGGGCTTGCATTCCTCTTGGCAAGCAAGAAGGTCTTGCGATTGGTGCAGAAGCCAATGCAGTCAAATTGCTGCAGGGCTATGAGGGATTGGCCGATCTGACGCAAGAGGCTCTCGACATAGTCCGGGCCCAACATCTGGTTGACTTTTTCGATGCGTTTTCCCTGACAGGCCAGAATGATTGTGGTGTCTAGAGCGGCTTCGGAAGACGAAGTTTCTTCTATCTGATTGCAAAAGCCCTGCATGTTGTACAGGTTCGTGATGGGATCATGATCTGCGATGTAGGCGAGACGCTTCTGCTCCAGATAGACATCCGTGATATCGTGAAACAGAAGGGTTACGACCTTGCTTTCTTCCTGTTGCGCATCGCCATCGGGGGCAATGGAGGACGGTGTTATGGAATATTCGTAAACGCGCCTTCCGCCCCTGCGTTTGATTTCAAGCAGGTGGGTGCTCTGTCCGTTATGGTGCCAATGAATTTTGTCGAGGCATTCCCTGATCTTGCTGCCAAACTCGGATGGGATGGATTGCTCCATAAGAGCCCCTTTGTGGGCGTCATAACCGAGACGCGCGAATGTTTGCTGTGCCTGCTGACTGACGCTGAGGATGCGGCGTTCGGAATCAACAATCACAATGCCTGTCAGGCTGTCGGTGACAATGGTGTCCAGCAGATCGGATATGCTCTGGCCATGCTTGTGGGAAAGATTGAGCAGTACAGACTTGAAGCCCACTTCGGTCAGCGTCAGGGCGACACCCGTCATCAGGATGGTCGCTTGAACCATGGCTGTATCCAGCAGCAGATGATGATCGGCATAGAGGGTAAAACCCAGATATTCCACGCCAGCAGCCAGCGCGAAAAGGCCCGCTAGTCGGCCATAACTATTGAACTTTCTGAGAAGGAGGATCAATCCCATGGGCAATAGCAACAGCAGCATCAGGCCATAGGTCCAGCGCTCTGGAGCCTGATGGACATTGGTGCCCTGTAGCAGATTTTCTGCGGCGATGACTTGCAATTGCGGTCCACTGAGAACGCCAAAGACGGGGACGGCCATCGTGTCGCGCAGTTCTGCTGCGCCCGCACCGACCAGGATCTTCCGGTTATCAAGCGCCCTTTCCGGGAGGGTGCCCTCCAACAGGTCTATGACCGAATAGGTGGGGATCGTGTCCGGATTGATATTGAAATTGATGATCTGCTGTTTCTCCACAATCTCCTGATATCCACTCAGGGAGCTGGTAAGGGAGGGGAGCAGCTCGTCACCAATGGTTTGCGCCAGAGGAAAGGACCGCACATAGCCATCTGAATCTGCGATCACATTGACCGTAGCCAGCCAGGCCTGTGTGGCCAGAGAAGCGATGGGCCGGTTGAAGCGTTGTTCGCCTGCCTCCATGCTCGAGGTGGCAAATTGCTGGAAAACCGCAAGGGTTACCGGCCCTTCCGCCTGTTCGAGCGCCGCGGCAAAGGCTTGATCTTCATCGGGGGTTGAACTGGATGAAAAATCGATATCGAAGGCCAGCTCCTGTGCCCCGGCCTTAAAGGCCTTATCAAGGATATCGGCATAGATCGAGCGCTTCCACGGCCAGACGCCAATGGCGGAGAGGCTCTTGTTATCAATTTCCAGAAGGACGATTTCGCCGGAAGCGGGCATGGCTCGAGTGGCCATACGATGATCCGTGAGCACATGATCAATATGGTCGAACCAGCCTTCCCTATTTGCCAGCACGCAGCAAACAAGAACGACCAGAAGCGTCAATATGCGATAGAGAGGTGCCCGCTTCATTATAAGTCCGAATTTTTTACATTATCTTCAAGCGGACTATAGAAGTGAAAAGTTGAGCAATAATGCCAGTTGCGCTGGCGACCTCTCTCTTTCTTTGGCTATGGTAAGCAGAGCGTTAATGCGCTGTCGGTCGGGCCTTGATAAGGTCGACTACACGTTCGGCATTGTCCCTTGCAATGGTGCCATCCTTGTTGGTCATGTTGTTTTCAAATCCGATCCGAACCTTCCCTTGCAGACTTTCCGCCTTGAGAAGACAGTCGGTCTCTTGCGCTCCGAAGGCGCAGCAGGCCCAGTCCGCCTTGATCTGCAACGCTTCTTCAAGGCTTTGTTTGGCCTTGATGAATGGCAGCAGATCGTCGGGGGATGAAACCTGACCATCGGTGTATCGGCCTAGAACAAAGAGCAGATGGAGGTTCCGGGCGGGGATTATGTCCCGACGGCAGAGATCAAGCAGGAAAAGGACCTGTTGCTGATCATAAAGGATGTGCTGGATGGCGACGCCCTTTTCTGCCTGCGCGTGATAGAAGCGTTTGACGTCCGCAGTTTCGCCATCGCTCAGCATTTCCTTGACAGAAATGGATACAGCGGTTGGCTCCACCGCTTCGACAACTGCTCTCTGTTCGGCGGGGCTATATTGACCCACGGCTTCGGTCGTGATCTGGGCATAAAGGTCCGGGGTCTGCTTCGTCAGCTCATCGAGCAATTCGCTGTAGAGGCCGGCATCAAGAATATGTTTGCCCTTGGCATCACGCACATGGGCATGGATGCCGTCGGCTCCCGCCTCTTGGCAGGCAAGGGCCGTTTTAACGGTTTCGGCAATGGTAACAGGCAGGGCGGGATGATCCGCCTTGCCCTTGCGTGCCCCGTTGGGCGCGATCATGATCGCCGGCAGGGGAGATTGGCCTGCAGTCAAGGTCATGGCAGCACCTTGTCCATGGCAATCTTCAGTTTTCCGACCAGCTCTTCGATATGCGCGTCTTCATAGATGAAGGGAGGGGCCAGCAGAATGTGATCGCCGAATTTGCCATCGATCGTTCCGCTCATCGGGTAGCAGATAAGGCCTGCTTCAAAGGCCGCTTTCTTGAGGTGTTTGGCGGTTGCAAGGGCCGGATCAAAAGGCTTCTTGCTCTCTTTGTCTTCAACAAACTCGATGCCAAGGAACATGCCGCGGCCTCGGATGTCACCCACGTAGGGATGGGTACCAAAGGCATCATCGAGGGCTGCTCGCAGTTTGGTGCCGGTTTCCGCAGCGCGCTTCACAAGACCGCCGTCGGTCAGCTTGGTCAAAACCGCCAGCGCTCCTGCCGCTGCCGTGGGGTGGCCGATATAGGTGTGGCCATGCTGGAAGAAGCCGGTGCCATCCTCAATCGCCTTGTAGATCGTATCGGTGCAGATCATGGCCCCGATGGGTTGATAGCCTGCGCCCAACCCTTTGGCGGTTGTCAGGATGTCCGGTGCGATGCCGTCCTGTTCACAGGCAAAGAGCGTACCGGTACGGCCCATACCGCACATGACTTCGTCCAGCACCAGGAGGATGCCATATTGATCGCAAATCTCACGAATACGTTTGAAATAGCCCTCAACCGGCGGCAATGCACCGGCCGTTGCACCGACAACCGGTTCAGCAAAGAAGGCCATGACATTTTCGGCCCCGACACGCAGGATTTCATCTTCCAGCTCATTGGCAACGCGCTGGCCATAATCAAAGGCGCTCTCGTCTTCCTTGCGGTCGCGATATTCATAGCAGGGAGAGATGTGGCTTGTATCGATCATCAGGGGCGCGAAAGGTTCGCGGCGCCAAAGGTTGCCGCCCGTTGCAAGCGCACCAAGGGTGTTGCCATGATAGCTCTGGCGGCGGGCGATGATATGGCGGCGCTGCGGCTGGCCGATTTCAAGAAAATACTGACGTGCCAGCTTGATGGCCGATTCGACGGCTTCCGAACCACCTGAAACAAAATAGACCCGGTCCAGCCCTTCAGGGGCATGCGCGATCAGCTTGTCGGCGAGCGCTTCGGCCGGTTTGGAGGTGAAAAAGCTGGTGTGCGCGAATGGCACAGCGTCAAGCTGTTGTTTGATCGCTTCGATGACATCTTGATCGCCATGACCCAGACAGGAGACAGCCGCTCCTCCGGACCCGTCCAGATAGCATTTCCCTTCGGTGTCAAAGAGATAAACGCCTTTTCCGTGGTCTACAGTGGGGAGATTGGATTTGGTATGGCGAGGGAATATGTGGGACATGGCTGTGCCTGCTGATAGGGCGGAGATGGCCTCCGCAGCAATGGTTTTAGCGGGTCGCGCGGGGTTATTGGACCGTTTGACCCAAGGGGTGGGTTATATAACAAAGAAACATTTGTTTCAACTATTGACTTTAGTTAAAACAATTGAAATTTTACTGAGGCGTCATGAGACTAGGGTGGAGCCAATATTACGGGTATGCAGTCGATACAGGACAGGATTTCTGGTCACTATGGCCAACTGAGCGGGCGGTTGAAACAGGCCGCAGACTTTGTGGTTGACCACGAAGTCGAGATAGCGACTCACTCGTTGCGCTCGGTTTCCGGTATGGCAGGCTTGGCTCCGTCCACTTTTACACGGCTTTCTCAGGCGCTGGGATTTTCCAACTATGAAGAAATGAGAGACATGTGCCGTCAGCGCATCGGGCGTCAGGCCATGTCATTTTCTGAACGCGCGAGCTTGCTTGTCGAGGATGGAGCCGGCAGCAGCGCTCGATCCTTCTTCGAACGACAGGTATCCGCCAGCCTTGAAAATCTTGGGAAACTGGAACGGGATATCAATCAGGAACAGCTGGTCGCTGTGGCGGATCGTCTGAATGATGCCCGTCAGGTGCTTTTGTTCGGGGCCTTCAGTTCAACGGGTTTTATGGAATATCTGGGATATCTTGCGCGCTATTTTGCCGATAACTGGAAGGTTGCCGGGCGGATGGGGGCATCTTTGAGCTCGGCCATGGTGGGGCTTAACGAGAAGGACGCCGTCATCATACTGACCAAGGCTCCTTATGCCCGACGCGCGATTGTTGCTGCCCAGATGGCCGCCGACGCTGGCGCCTATGTACTTGTTATTACGGATGATATTTCCTGCCCGGCTCTTGCACATGCATCTGCAAATTTTATCGTGCCGACAGAGAGTCCACAATTCTTCTCTTCTTATGCAGCCACGCTTGTGCTAATTGAAACTCTTATCGGAATGCTGGTTGCTAGGGCAGGGGATAGTGCTCGCGCCAGAATTGAAGAAGTTGAAACCCGGAATCACCGATATGGTGAGTTTTGGGATTGAATAGACTTGGATTAACCTTTCGATCAACTCAGGGAGAACTTTATGTTGAAAAAATTGACAATCACTGCAGCTGCGGTCGCAGCTGGCTTGAGCTTTTCTCAAGCGGCGTTTGCCGAGAGCTTTATTTCCATCGGTACCGGCGGTGTAACGGGCGTATATTATCCAACGGGTGGCGCTATCTGCCGTCTGGTCAATAAAGGCCGTAAAGACCATGGGATTCGCTGCTCTGTCGAATCAACCGGTGGTTCCGTTTACAACATCAACACGATTCGTGATGGCGAACTGCAGTTCGGTGTTGCCCAGTCTGACTGGCAGTATCACGCTTATCATGGTACCTCCAAATTTGAAGACAAAGGCGCTTTCGAGGATCTGCGCGCTGTGTTCTCCATCCATCCGGAACCATTCACCGTGGTTGCCCGTGCTGATGCCGGCGTGAAAAACTTCGCCGACCTCAAAGGCAAACGCGTCAATATCGGTAACCCGGGATCTGGTCAGCGTGGCACCATGGAAGTTCTGATGGAAGCCCTTGGCTGGACCACCGACGATTTCGCACTGGCTACCGAGTTGAAGGCTGCTGAACAGTCTGCTGCTCTGTGTGATAACCAGATCGATGCCATGGTTTACACCGTTGGTCACCCATCCGGTTCCATTCAGGAAGCCACCACAGCTTGTGATTCCGTTCTGGTAACGGTTGACGGCCCTGCCGTTGAAAAACTGATCTCCGACAATGCCTACTACCGCTCCGCTACCATTCCTGGTGGCATGTATCGCGGAAACGATGAAGATGTGAAAACCTTCGGTGTTGGCGCAACTCTGGTGACCTCCGCTGCCGTTTCCGATGACGCTGTTTACACGCTTGTGAAATCCGTCTTCGAAAACTTCGATGCCTTCAAGAAACTGCATCCTGCATTTGCTCACCTGAAACCGGAAGAAATGATCAAGGACGGCCTGTCTGCTCCTCTGCATCCGGGTGCTGTGAAATATTACAAAGAAAAAGGCTGGATGTAAGTCTCGCTGATTTTGGGCTTCGGGCTTTTGTGTCCGAGGCCTTTTGCAATTGCTGTGACTGGACCCGGCAAGACCGGGTTCGGTTTTCCATAATTAATAATATGCTATCGCCGATCAGTGCTGGTGAAACTGTTTGACGGTTTCAGCTTGGTTGTAATCGCGCTTGGGAGCGATGGCTGGGGGCTGCAATCTATGTCACAGAAAAATGCGTCTGGGCGTCCACTTTCTGAGGAAGAGCTTCAGGACCTGGTTGCCTCTACGGATGCGGGAGCGCGTAATCCGATCGGCCCGGTGGGAACCTTTTTGGCTATCGTTGCCCTTGTTTGGGCTGCCTTTCAGGTCTTGCTGGCTTCGCCGATTTCCAACTATGTCCTTCCGTCCGATCTGATCAACAACTCGCGTCAGGTGCATCTGGCCTTTGCCATTTTCCTGGCCTATATGGCTTATCCCGCGCTGAAAAGCAGTCCACGCCATCATATTCCGGTTCAGGACTGGATCTTCGCGTTGGCGGGCACCTTTATCGCGCTCTATGGCTTCTTCTTCTATCAGAAGGTCGTCAATAATGGCGGTCTGGCCGATGATGTCGACAAGTGGGTCGCCCTTGCAGGCCTGATCCTGCTGTTTGAAGCGGCCCGGCGTGCGCTTGGTCCGGCTATGGCGACCATCGCAGTCATCTTCCTTGTCTATGTCTTTTTCGGCTCGTCTGAATGGGTGCCGGAAGTCATTCGCTGGAAGGGCGCTTCGCTCAAGAAAGCCATGAGCCACATGTGGATCACATCCGAAGGCGTGTTCGGTATCGCGCTGGGGGTTTCCACCAAGTTCGTGTTCCTGTTCGTGCTGTTCGGCTCGTTACTCGACAAGGCCGGGGCGGGGAACTATTTCATCAAGATGGCCTTCGCTGCTCTAGGGCATTTGAAGGGCGGACCTGCCAAGGCAGCCGTTGTCGGCTCGGCAGCTACCGGTCTTATCTCCGGCTCTTCCATTGCCAACGTGGTGACGACGGGTACTTTTACCATTCCGCTCATGAAGCGGGTGGGCTTTACCTCCGAACAGGCTGGCTCTGTTGAGGTGGCTTCTTCGGTGAACGGGCAGATCATGCCGCCGGTGATGGGGGCTGCGGCCTTCCTGATGGTGGAATATGTGGGCATTTCCTACATGGAAGTGATCACGCATGCCTTCCTGCCTGCGATCCTGTCCTATGTTGCGCTAGTCTATATCGTGCATCTGGAAGCGGTGAAGCGCAATATGCCCACCATCGGTACGAAAGCTGTTTCCACGGCACGGACCATTCTTGGCATGTTGTTCTTCTTCGTCGGATTTGCCCTGCTTTGCTATGGCATCAAATACCCGATCGGGTTGATTGTTTCTATGGTGCCTGAAGGGGCAAGCTGGATTCTGGCGGCCATCACCTTTGTGGCCTATCTGTTGCTGCTCAAGCTGGCGGCATCGGTGGATGACCTGAAACCGGACGATCCAAATGACGAGAACATCGTGCTGCCGGAAGTCAAGGACATCTACAAAACCGGTCTTTACTATCTGCTGCCGATCGTGGTTCTGGTCTACTTCCTGATGATCGAGCAGAAATCGCCGGGGCTTTCCGCTTTCTGGGCGACGGCTCTGATGTTCGTTATCCTGCTGACGCAGCGGCCGCTCAAGGCCATGTTCCGCGGCGAAAATGAATATGTGAACGCCTTCAAGGCTGGTGTTGGTGATCTGGGTATCGGCATGATCGATGGCTCACGCAACATGATCGGTATCGGTCTTGCCACGGCAACGGCTGGTGTGATCGTGGGAACGGTGACGCTAACCGGTATCGGGCAGGTGATGGCGGATCTCGTGGAGCTGATGTCCGGGGGCAACCTCGTCTTGATGCTGATCTTTGTGGCCATGCTGTCGCTCGTGCTGGGTATGGGACTGCCGACAACGGCCAACTATATCGTTGTGTCTTCGCTGATGGCCGGTGTGGTTGTTCAACTCGGGGCGCAATCCGGTCTGGTGGTGCCGCTTATCGCAGTTCACTTGTTCGTTTTCTATTTCGGTATCATGGCCGATGTGACGCCGCCGGTGGGGCTTGCCTCCTTTGCGGCGGCTGCGGTGTCGGGGGGCGATGCGATCAAGACGGGCTTTACCGCCTTCTTCTATTCGCTCCGGACCGTTGCGCTGCCATTCGTCTTCATCTTCAACACCGATCTGCTCTGGTATGATGTCACATGGTATCAGGGGCTTCTGGTTGCTGCGATCGGAATGATAGCGGTGCTGGTCTTTACAGCGGGTACGATGGGTTATTTCGTGACCAAGAGCCGCATCTATGAAAGTGTCGCTCTGGTGCTGATTGCCTTTATTCTGTTCCGTCCGGATTTCTTCATGAACCGGATACAGCCTCCTTTCGAGGTGGTGGAACCGGCGCAGGTAAGTCAGGCCTTCGGGGCTATTCCTCCGGGGCATGAAATGCGGCTCAACATCTCCGGGCCGGATTTCGACACAGGATCAACCAAGGAAACCACCCTGGTTATTACCTCCGGTGAAGAAGCGGGAGGGGACGCACGTCTCGAGGCTCAGGGCCTGACCATTCTCGATGAAGATGGTGTGACCAAGCTGGATGAGCCATTCCCGGGCACACCTTTCTTTGAAATGCTCGGTGGCTTTGACTTCTACGCGGATGACCCTGTGCAGATTACCCATGCGGAAATCAAGGCAGACCAGTTGCCCAAGGATCTGATCTATATTCCGGGGCTGTTGCTGCTTGGATGTGTTTATTTGCTTCAGCGTGCACGCGTTGGTCGCAAAGAGGAGAAACCAGCATGATCAATACGGTCCTATGCGCCCTTGACATCAGTCAGAAAAATGATGCCGAAGTTCTGAACACGGCAAACAAGATCGCCAAGCTTGAAGGTGCACGGCTGGATATCGTAACGGTCGTGCCCAATTTCCGGATCTCTCTCGTCGGGTCCTATTTCGATGAGAATTTCCAGAATCAGGCGGTCAAAGATGCCAAGGTTGCGTTGAAGAAGCGTGTCTCCGATATTCTTGGCGAAGACGGTGTGGCCGATTTGCGTCACATCGTGGCGTCGGGCTCGATCTATGAGGAGATTCTGGAAACCGCCGAGCAGGCTGATTCAGATCTGATCGTGATCGGTGCTCATAAGCCTGACTTGCGCGAAATGCTGATTGGGCCAAATGCGGCGCGTGTCGTGCGCCACTCCAAATGCTCGGTCTATGTCGTGCGGGAAGACTAGCGACAGGCTGCATCGCGAAATAAAAAGGCCGCTCGGGGAACCGGGCGGCTTTTTGTCTTGCAATATCCGTTTGGGCTTTGTGGGGGCCTATCCTACAAGTCGATGGTGCCGTATTTTTCCATCATCATGCCGCGAATGATCATGTTGGCGGAGCGGCGGCTCTGGGCCATAGGCAGGTCGTAAACGACGGCCAGACGGTTAAGTGCTTTCACGTCCACATCATGGGGCATGGGAGAAAGCGGGTCGACGAAGAAGATCAGACCATCCAGTTTGCCTTCGGCAATCATGGCGCCGATCTGCTGGTCGCCACCCAAAGGGCCGGAGAACAAAGGCGTGAGATCCAGCTCGGGAAAGGCCTTCTTGATGCGTCCACCGGTGGTGCCGGTGCCGACAAATGTTGCTTTTCTCAGCAGATTGAGATGTTTGCCAACCCAATCCACGATGTCATCCTTCTTTGCATCATGGGCCACCAGAGCGATGCGAAGCGGAGCATCATCCTCTTTGCTGTCATTGTCTTGCATGCGTGCGTTTCCTCGTGCCGTTGTGATCTATCCTTTGAGCCTGATCCATAGCGAGCCATTCTCACACGACAGATCATTGTCGTTGATCCTAGTTTTAGGCAGGAAATGATTTTTGTCCAGTTAATCAACGTGATCAGGCTGTTACGCAGCGGCAAAATTACCGAAAGGGATAGCAAATTGTTTGATGGCCGTGGACTAGACGCTTCTGTGCCGTGGGCCGGGGCGGCGGGTTGGCCGGTCGAAAATGGTGCGTCCGAAGAGGGAGGCTGTGAGATCGGTCAGCAGCTCCGCTGTCTTGCCGCGATGATCAAGGAACGGATTGAGCTCGACCAGATCCAGCGAGGAGACACAGCCGCTCTCATGCAGTAGCTCCATGATCAGATGGGCTTCACGCAGGGTGGCGCCCCCCGGTACTGTCGTGCCGACGGCTGGGGCAATCTCCGGGTCGAGAAAGTCCACATCAAGGCTGACATGTAGCATGGCGTTGCGTGATTTGACTTCATCAATCAGTTCCATCAAGGGGCGGATGACGCCCATCTCGTCAAGTACACGCATGTCGTTGATCTTGACATGGTGCCGCCGCAAGAGATCACGCTCTTTCTGGTCGATGCTGCGAATGCCCATCATATGGACTTGAGCGGGATTGACCGGATGATCAAGGGGGGCTTCGTAAAGACCGCTCAATTCGGGCAAACCGCAAAAAGCGGCGACAGACATGCCGTGCATATTGCCCGATTCCGATGTCAGCGGGGTGTTGAAGTCTGTGTGGGCGTCAAGCCATAGCACGAAGAGCTCTCTTCCTTCTTCGGCGGCATGGCGTGCCATGCCAGCAACCGAGCCCATAGACAGCGAATGGTCGCCGCCCATAAAGAGCGGAAAACCGTTCTTGGCCATCTCATAGGCTTTGGGAGCAAGGGTGCGGGTCCAGCTTGCGATAGCATCAAATTGCAAAGCGTTGCCCTTTCCCGCGGGCATTGGATCAATGGCGGCGGGCGAAAGGTTGCCATGATCCACGCAATCAAAGCCAAGTCCTTCAAGCGTGTCTCGCAATCCGGCAGTGCGCAGAGCATCCGGCCCCATGAGGCATCCTTTTTCATGGGTACCATCTTGAACCGGAACCCCAAGAAGATGGATCGTTGGCGGGGTTGCTTTCTCTGGTGCAGGCATTGTCCTATGGCTCCCTTGATCGGCTTGCTGGTCTTTTGGGAGGACTTAACTGCACTCGCTGATCAACGGGTAGAGGCTATCTTTTATAAAAATTGTCAGAATTAATGCAAATCGTCAGAACTCTTTGTGCAAATTGTCAATTGGTCTGGCAGTGAGACTGTCTCCAACAAAAAAAGGGCCGCCGATGGGCGACCCTTGATGTCGGTATGCGGCTTGTTCAATTGCCGAACAGGCCCTTGGTCAATCCTTGCAGGAGTTGCTCTTCGAGCTTGGGCTTTTGCTGGCTCTCGTTGTTATTGCTATTATTATTGCCCTTTTGTGGCTGCAAGATCTGGTTCAGGTCAACGCCGAGCTTGTCTGACTGCTTTTGCAGCTCCTTGGTGACATTCTTTTCGATTTTTTGGATCGCCTTGGAGGCATCTTTACCTGCTCCTCCCATCTGCTCAAGCGATTTGAGGATCGCTTGCGGGTTTTCCAGAATGCCCGGAATATCGGGATAGATGCGCGGCTGGCTGAGCTTGCCTTCAATGATGATCGGGATGGGAATGCCATCCGCATCCACCGGACCGCCTTGCCCCTTGAGCTTGGCAATGACCTTCGGTATGGCCTTATAGTTGATGGTCATCTGTGGCAGGTTGATGGTGCCTGCACCAGACAGCCGCAACAACGGGCTGAGCATGTTGAGGTCATTGTTGCTTGCAATGCCGTTCTTGAAGACGAAGCTGGCGGTCAGGGCTGAGAAGTCTGTACTTTGAGCATCGGCAGAGGCCCAGCCATCCAGAATATTGCCACGCAGACTGCGCAGCATACGCGGAATGTTGATACCATTGATCTGTCCATCCCGCATTTCCAGTTTGCTTGTGCCATTGAGCTGTCTGATGATGGCGGCCTGACTTGCGCCTTGTGCTGTCAGATCGAGGGTGACCCCGCCTTTGCCGCTCAAGTTGCGCATGCCGATGGTGTCGGTGAGGAAGGGGCGCATATTCATGCCCGAGAGGGCGAATTGGGCAGCCAGTTTCGCCGGTTTGCTCCGTGCGTCCACCGTGATCTGTCCATTGCCTTTGCCCTGATAGAGCGAAATCTGGTTCAGTGCCGTGGAGAGCTGGCCATTGTCGATTTTCACAGCGAGCTGCACCGGCCCCATGACGATGTCGCGGGCAACGAGGGATTTTGCCGAGAAGGCCAGATCGGCTTTGATGCTGTTGAGGCCCGAGAAATCGATGGGGCTTTTGTCCCAGCCGGACGGGGTGGCTGGTCGATTGGCCGCTTGCCTGTTTTTCGCACCCCCGCTCTGCTGGCCATCGCCCATGAACGGGGTCGCGTCCAGTTTGTCAAAGGCCAACGAGCCCGAGATGGCTGGAATAGTGCCCGCGACATAGGTGATGTTGCCTGAGCCATTGGTCTGGCCCATGCGCAGGGTCATATTTTTGAGCGTGCTCTTGTTGGCGCCAAGGTCGAGCTGACCGGAGAAGAAAACCGGAAGGTTCGGTGTGCCCCGGTTGACATCTCGCCCGAGCCAGGCCAGCAGTTGTTTGCTTGATTTGGTTTCAACGGTCAGCTTGCTGCCTGAAAGGCTGCTTTTAGCAGGGTCAAGCTTTCCCGCAAGGGCGAGGGCGAAGCGCTTGCCTTCAACCGAAATGCTGGCAGGAACCGGCGCATTTGACAGCAATTCGCCAAGGCCGATGGTGCTGCTATATTGGATTGTGTCGCCATTCCAGTTGAAGCTGCCCTTGATGTCGATAGGATCATCGAGGTTGGCGATGGTGATGCGGCTGGAGATTTTGCGCAGCATACCGGTTTTGCGCTTTGGTACGGCCTGTTGCAGTGCCGGATTGGCATATTGTCCGTTTGCAAGGGTGATCTCGCCTGCCAGATTGCCCTTCTGGGTGATTTCGTCGACGGTCAGGCCCTGTGCGGCGAAATTGATATTGGCCGAAAGCTTGCCCGCCAAGGGGCTGGTCTGCCCCACCAGCTTTGCGATCTGCTTGACCCCCAACCCATTGGCTGTCAGAGAGCCGGACCAGACAAGCTGGTTGACATCGCCCGAAAGTTTGGCGCGCACATTGCCCTTGGCCAGATTGGCGGACTTGAGATTGATGCCAAGTTTGCCATTGATGTTCTGGGCCAGCAATTTGACTTGGCGCAGCGACTGTCCCTTGTAGGTGAGGCGCCCAGAGCGGAAGTCAAGCGTGGCGTTGAAGTCGTTGAGAATGGACAGATCCGGCGGTGTGCCGGCGGTGCCTTGCGCCTGAGACGTGGCTTCCTGGCCCTGCGCGTTTGCTGCGGCTGCGGGCTTGAGAAGCGTGTCGATATTGAGGGTAGAGCTATCCACGGCCAGCCGAATGGCGGGGCGCTGCGTTTTGGGGGCGATGAAAAGCCGTGCTGCTGCGTTCAGCTGTTGCTTGTCCAGCGAGACGGTCAGGCTGGGCAGGCGAATCTCTTTCTTTCTCGCGATCACAGAGCCCTTGACGCTCGCCGCCTTGACATCCAGCAGGTCTGGCGACAGGCCTAACCAGCTCATGAATTGCTTCACATTACCAATGTTGGAGGCATAGTTTGCCGTGAAGATCTGGTTGTTCTTGTAGGCAAGATTGCCCTCGATGGTCGCCTTGATCAGTTCGCTATCAAGGTTGAGATCTAGTCGCGAAGATTGGCCATTGATTGCGCGTCCCGTATTGGCCAGCTTTCCTGCAATGGAGAGGGATTGGCCCTTGTAGGGCAGGGTTGCTTCGATCTCGGAGACACCATTGAAATCGGGAATGCGCACGGTGGCGTTAAGCCCGGAGACGATGTTTTGTGCGTGGCCACCCTGATCGATGGTAACGACCTGGGCGTCATTGATGCTGAGGCGACGGATGCTAAGGGCGGAAAGGTCTATCTCGCCGGATTGTCCCGAAGCGGCGGGCGCTGTGTCTGTCTGGGCGCTAGCCCCATCGGCTGCCTTGGTCTGTCCCTGTTGGCCTTCAGCGGGCGATGGCGCTCCCGTCGTAATGGTCACCACCGGCCGATCCAACGTAATGCCGGTGATGTCTGCCTTGCCACTGAGAAGCGGAGAGAGGGCGAGCCCGAAATCCAGTTCGCGCACCGAGAAGAGCGGCTGTCCCGCCTGATCTTCCAGCGAAACGCTCTCGGTGTTGAGCTTGACGCCGGTGATGAAGGACAGGGACACATCGCCACCAATGGCCAGCGTCATGCCCGTCTTGTCTTTTACTAGATTGACCACCTGCGCCTTGAGATAGTCGGTGGAAAGGAACATGGGTAGGAGAAGGATTGCCAGAACAACCACAATGATCGCTGAAACAATGGAAATGACTATATTGCGCACAAAACTCTCCCGCCGATCCGGCTTTTCCTGTCCTGTTTCCTTGCGAGCGGCTTCGAGGGGTCGAATCAGCTCACTGTTTCATATTAATTGCATAGGTTGAATTTCTACAATCTGCTTGACATATTCAGCTATTTTTTGACGCTTTTTAGCAGCGAAGGCGCTTTTTTTCCTCTGAAGGCCGTCAAAGGGCGGGCGTGGAAAATTACACACTTGAATTCATTTGTTGATGGAACTCAAATGACTCGTCACATATTCGTTCTACAAGTCTGTAAAGTTTCAAAAGCAATTGATTGGGGTTGAAAATGAGCTCTCTGGAAGTCGTCTGGTCCGATTTGGTCCGCCATCGTCAGGAATTGTCTGATTTTAACCTGCGCTCAGCCTTCGCTGAAGAGGCTGACAGGTTCGAACGCTTTTCTGCAGAAATGGACGGATGTCTAACGCTCGACTATTCGCGCAACCGCATCCAGGACAAAACCCTGATGCTGCTCGAAAATCTGATGCTGCAATCCGGTGTGGCCGAACGCTATGCCGAGATGAAATCTGGCGTTGCCATCAACAATACTGAAGGGCGCTCTGTGCTGCATATCGCTCTGCGCGGCAGTGTTGATGATGATCTGGTGGTTGATGGGCAGGCAATTGCGGCTGATGTGAATGCTGTCAAGGAACGGCTCTATGCGTTTGCCAAAGGCGTGCGTGATGGGTCCATCGCTGCCAAAGATGGCAAGCCCTTCACCGATGTGGTCAATATCGGCATTGGGGGCTCTGACCTTGGGCCGCATATGGTGACCGCTGGTCTGGCTGCCTATCATGATGGTCCACGCGTGCATTTCGTCTCCAACGTGGATGGCGCGCATATGGGCGATACGCTGAAGGTGCTGGATCCCGCTCGTACCCTGTTCCTCGTTGCCTCCAAAACCTTCACCACGCAGGAAACCATGACCAACGCCCGTGCGGCCAAGGAATGGCTTGTCGCGGCTCTGGGCGATGATGCTGTGGGCGATCACTTTGCAGCGCTTTCCACCAACAAGGAAGGTGTGGAAGGCTTTGGCATCAGCACCGAGCGGATGTTTGAATTCTGGGATTGGGTCGGCGGCCGCTATTCGGTCTGGTCGGCCATCGGTCTGCCTGTGATGATCGCCATCGGGCCGGAAGGGTTTGAGGAGTTTCTCGCTGGTGCCCGCTCCATGGACGAGCATTTCGAAACAGCGCCATTCCGCGAGAATCTGCCCATGCTGCTGGCCGCGCTTGGCCTGTGGTATCGCAATATCTGGGCCTGCCCATCGGTTGCCGTGTTGCCTTATGACCAGCGGCTGGAATTCTTCTCCGCCTTCCTGCAACAGCTGGATATGGAATCCAACGGCAAGCGCGTGCGCCGCGATGGCTCCGATATCCTACGCGCGTCCGGTCCGGTGATCTGGGGCCAGTCTGGCACCAACGGTCAGCATGCCTTCTATCAGGAACTGCATCAGGGCCATGATATCATCCCATGCGAATTCCTCGTTGCTGCAAAGCCGACGGACGCGGACCAGCATCAGCATGAATTGCTGCTCTCCAACTGCTTTGCGCAGGTCGAAGCGCTGGCCTTTGGCCGCACGGCAGATGAAGCCAAGGCGCAGCTGGAAGCTTCGGGCAAATCCGCCGAAGAGGTCGCAGCCCTTGTGCCGCACAAGGTGTTCCCGGGCAACCGCCCGACCTCGCTTCTCTTCTATGACAAGCTGACCCCGAAAATGCTTGGCCGCCTGATCGCGCTCTATGAGCACAAGGTGTTCGTTCAGGGCGTCGTCTGGGGCGTGAACAGCTATGATCAGTGGGGCGTCGAGCTTGGCAAGGAACTGGCCAACAAGCTGGCTCCTGCCGTTAAATCCGCCGAACGCGGCGAAGGTGACCCAGCCATTCTCGATCGCCTCAAAGCCTACCGCGCCAAATAGGCGTCAATGGTGCAACAACGCTTTTAGCGGAATAACTATCCAGCCCGTCGGAGCAATCCGGCGGGTTTTGCTTTTTTTGGGAGGGGAGGTTGGAGCCCAAACGCGACATTGAAAATGGTGGCACGTTCCCATGCTCGAAAGAGCTGCCCGGAAACCGCAGTCCATACCGGACACCCTGTAGAGGCTACATCCCAAATGCATGCTTCCCCATTCCTGCCATTCGATTGAAGCATCGCAAGCCTTTACGATGATGCATCATTTTTACAATTTACTTACCAAAAGCAAAATTACTGACAGTGTGCATTCAGTGTTTTCTTACTCTCAACCTTTTGAATATATCAAGACAATATTCAATCTGGAGGGTGTATTGTGAAAACCAAAATGCTATCGCTTGTTGCTTCCCTGATGATGTTAAATGCGCCCTATGCGAGCGCCTCTGAAGCGCCATCCATTTTTAGCAAATATGAACTGAAGCAGATCGCCAAGGGACGTGATAAATTCTTAATCCGTCTCAACGATGAGTTTAAAAGACGAGCTTCTGACGGCGTGTTTACGCAAAGCATGTTGGATAGGGAAGAGCAATGGAGCTTGGCAAAGGCACGCGCATTTTTTGCGGCTGACATACTTTCATATGATTTCAATTCGGATCGCGTCATTGACGGCAAGGATTACGCCAGTCTTTCCGCTCTCATGTCTGAGCGCAAGCTCAAGAGTGTACAAGCCACTCTTTCCAAGATTGACGAGGCAGGCAATGGAGACGGCAAGGTCTCATTTGAGGAATTGTATCGATATTCTTCTGATGCAGCGCAGCATCATAAGGACAAGAAAAAAAGGCAAGACCGCCTCATGCGTTTTGACGCTGACCATGATGGAAAGGTGGTGTTTGAAGATATCCTGCAAGCATTAGATCAGGTTCCGGTAAAGCAAAGTCCATCGACAGAGGAAACGGAAACGGCTGAAAAACCAGCCCAGACGCCAAAGACGAAAGCTGCTGCCGTTGAAACTAAAAAACAGGCCTGCATTTTGCCGCAACCCTCGGAAAAGGCGGAAATCATCTTCCTGAGCGGATCTGCCTCCAAGGCTCTCTCGTCGGTTGCCGTGAATGGCTTTGAAGAAGAAACAACCGCTGCAAGTATCAATATTGAATCCGGCGACAAGCCCCTTTTCATCATAAGTGCTTTTAGCGGATCAGTTGTTCTGAAATTTACCGGCGAAACGAGCAGGATTGAAAAGCTTGTCGTTTCTGAACTGGATGGAAAGCGTCAGGGGATCGTTGGCCTCAAGGCCAATCAAGTCGAGTTCACAGCACAAAAAAACTGTGCTCCACCCTATATAGGCAACCCGAAATCCGGAAGAGCCCTGCTGGCGGAAAGTCGTTTGTCGCTGGCGCTGGGCCACGCTATTGACAAGGTAATTGCCGCCCGCTCTATTCAGAATATCGGGCTTCCATCGGGCACGAGCGCTAAAAGAGAACGCTTAGGCATCGACTATTCAAAGAGAGATCCGCGCAGCAAAATTGAGAATAAATTTCGAGGTTTCTACCCATATGGGGTGGAACAATTCGAGGTGGCTGATGTGATCGCATCAGGAAAAGTGGCAGTTTACGACATTCTCCCTAACATTGCAGGGCTGATACAATTGCTTGATGCAGGATCACTTAGCGTTACAGAAGACGAATACTTCATCATTAAAAAACCGATAGCGCATTTTCCTGCAGGCATGCACGGAGCCTTTGGCGGTACGTTTCTCTTGGAAGAAGGGGTTCCTCTTCCCGCAGGCGACCTGGGACATGCCGTGGTCTATGACCTTGCCACGGGCAAGTGTCTCGACGGTTTCAGATGTCTGCAATAGGCGCTGCTATTCCTTGTTCTGAAAACAAACGTAAACTTCCTCGAAAAGTCATTAGAACAAATCTTTACACTCATTTCAAAAGGTGCTGCGAATGTCCGCTTTCTCAAGAACGCTGCGTATCGTCTTGATCGCCTCGATGTTCATGTTCAGTATTTATATTCTTCTCAACATACCAATTCTCACCGTCACAGTGGAGAGACCTCTGAGCAAAACCTATGAAGGTCCAGGCTTTTCGGAGCAGTCCAAAAGGGTGGCGCCATACTCCGATATGGCGGCGCCCTTCGATATGGCGGCACACTCCAGTAAGCAGGTTTTTCAAATTTGTGGGCTAGCGCATCCTGTCACGCTCGATGAATCGGATGTTTTCAGCATCATTCGAAAGGGTGGGCGCGATGCTGATGTGGCCCGCGAGATGCTAAGAAAAGGCAAAAGCAGGTGCGCTATTCTGGGGACGCTAGAACGCCTTCATGGCCGCTGAACTGCCAAATAGGTATTTTGCTTAATTCCCTAAATGTCAGCTTCCTCTTGAAGCATCACAAATCTCTCATCCGCAGTAGATGACCGCCTCCCGCTCGCTTTGCCATAAGCGCGCACCGACGCCATGAAATTTCGGCACTGCACCCAATGTATCCTTCGTCCGCAAAGCTGACATGGCGCGTTCTCAGGTGGGCTCTTCTGTCACGGCCCTTCGTCTTGCAATGGTTTTGTGCAGGTTGGGGGCGGCGTTGATGAGGGCGCGGGTGTAGGGCTCTTGGGGGGCATTGAAAATGGTTTCGGTGCGGCCGCGTTCGATGATTTTGCCGCGATACATGACCATGACTTCGTCTGTCACCGAGCGGACAACGGAAAGATCGTGACTGATGAACAGATAGGCAAGGTCCAGCCGGTCACGCAAATCGGTGAAAAGATCCAGAATCTGGGCGCGAATGGAGACGTCGAGGGCCGAGACGGGCTCATCGGCGATGATGATGCGGGGACAGGTGATAAGCGCCCGGGCGATGGCGATGCGCTGGCGCTCGCCTCCGGAGAATTCATGGGGGAATTTTTCCGCGTCTTCTGGTGCTAGTCCCACCTGCGTGAGGCTGGTGGCGATGCGTTCGTCGCGCTCGTCGCGGTTCACTTCCTTTTGAAACAGATAGAGCGGTTCGGCAATGGATCGTCCCACCTTGTGGCGTGGATTGAAAGAGCCGTTCGGGTCTTGAAAGACGATCTGGATATCCCGACGCACCTGTTGCAGATCGGTCTTGTTGGCGGAATAGGGATCGTGTTGGCCGACGCGAATGCCGCCCTTTTGTGGAGCTTCCAGCCCCAGAAGGGTGCGGGCGAGAGTGGATTTGCCACAGCCGGATTCGCCCACGAGCCCGATGCTCTGGCCCTTGTGGATCGTCAGGTCTACGCCATCCACGGCGCGCGTGCTGCGGCGTTCAAGATAGGGGAACTGGCGCGGCAAGGGGTAGGTGCGCACGACTGTGCTGGCGGAAAGCACGGGGGCCGTTTGCACAAGGCTCGGGTCATCGCTGAAAATGGGTGGCTTTTGCCGCGCGGGCTGATGGGTCGAAGCCTCGAACAGGCGTTTGCTATAGGGGTGGCTGAGGGTGTCGAACAATCCCGGTAGTGGGCCTTGTTCGACGATGGCACCCTTTTTCATGATGGCTATCGAGTTGGCCATTTCAGCCACCACCGCAAGATCATGGGAGATGAGCATCAAGGCGGAATGGTCTTCGGCCATGAGGGCCTTGAGCAATTGCAGGATTTCGGCCTGTGAGGTGACGTCGAGCGCGGTGGTCGGCTCATCGGCGATGATGAGGTCCGGTTTCATGGCGATGGCCATGGCGATGACGACGCGCTGGCGTTGCCCGCCAGAGAGCTGGTGGGGAAAGCGATCCGGCGCGACATGCTCGGGGTTGAGGCCAACACGTTGCAGCTGGTTTCTGGCCTGCTCCTGCGCTTCATGGCGGGTGACCGAGCTGTGCTGGAGGATGCATTCTTCCACTTGCGCGCCAATGGCTTTTAGCGGATTGAGCGCTGTCATGGGTTCCTGAAAAATCATGCCCATCCGGTTGCCACGCCAATTGCATAGCTGCCGCTCGGAGAGATGGGCCAGATTGGTCTCCGCCAGATGGATGGCGCCTGAAAGCTGGCTCTGGCGCGGCAGAAGCTGCATGATGGAAAGGGCTGTCAGGCTCTTGCCCGAGCCAGATTCGCCAACAAGCCCGAGACATTGGCCCCGCTCCAACGAGAAGGAGATATCCTTCAATATTGGCTTGTCACCAATAGTGAGGCTGACATTTTCCAACGTGAGCAGGCTCATGATGCTTTGCTCCCGCCAATGTCGAGGCTTGAACGGATTTTCGGGTCGAGCATGTCGCGCAGGCCATCGCCCAGAAGATTGAGGCCCAGAACCGTAAGAATGATCGCCATGCCGGGGATGATCGCCAGTTGCGGGGCCATCATCAGCCATGTCTGAGCTTCCGAGAGCATTTGCCCCCAGCTGGGCATGGGTGGCTGGGTGCCAAGGCCTACATAGGAAAGCCCGGCTTCAGCCAGAATGCCCAGTGAGAACTGGATGGTTCCCTGCACGATCAGCAGGTTGGCGATGTTGGGCAGGATATGCTCGATGGTGATGCGCACCGAGCCCTTGCCGGAAAGGCGGGCGGCGAGAATGAATTCACGCGTCCATAGGCTCAACGCCGCACCGCGGGCAAGGCGGGCAAAGACCGGAATGTTGAAAATCCCGATGGCGACAATGGCGTTGATGGCGCCGGGGCCAGCCAGAGCGGTGATCATGATGGCCGAGATGATGGCCGGAAAGGCGAAAATAAAGTCGCCTGTGCGCATGATGGCTTCATCCAGCCAGCCGCCTTTTGCCGCTGCCCAACAGCCAAGAGGCACGCCGAGACAGGCGCCGATGCCCACGGCAACCAGCGCCACGGCGATGGAATTGCGCGCGCCCAGCATGATCATGGAAAAGAGATCATGGCCATAGTGATCCGTGCCGAGCCAATAGGTGGCACTGATCGGCTTGAGGCGCTCGGCGATATTGACCGAAAGCGCGTCATGGGGCGTCCAGACAAAGGAGACCAGAGCAAGCACCACAAAGAACAGAGTGATCGCGCCGCCAATGACAAAGGAAGGCGAATGCAGGCCCTTGGCAAGGAAGCTGCGATATTTATGGGCGTCCGTTGAGAAGAGATGCGGCTTGGTCATTGGCTGCCCTGCCTGCGATGAAGGCGCGGATCGATCAGGCCATAGGTGATGTCCACGAGGAAATTGACGAGTATGACGGTGGCGACCAGCAGCATGATAACGGCTTTCACCGTGATGAGGTCGCGCTGGTTGATGGCCTGAAACACCAATCTTCCAAGGCCGGGCAGGGAGAAGACATTCTCGATGATGACCGTGCCCGCCAGAAGGAATGAGAATTGCAGCCCCATGATGGTGATTACCGGGATAAGCGCGTTGCGCAGACCATGGCGCGCCAGTGTCTGACGCAGGTTGAGGCCCTTGGCGCGGGCGGTGCGCATATAATCTTCATGCAACACTTCCAGCATGGAAGAGCGCATGATGCGCACGAGAATGGATGCCTGCGGCAGAGCAAGGGCAATGGCAGGCAATAACAGCGCCTTGATTGCGGGCCAAAGCCCGGCCTCCCAGCCGGGAAAGCCCCCCGAGGGCAACCATTGCAGGGTAACGGCAAAGACCAGAACCAGAAGCATGGCAAACCAGAAATTGGGGATGGCGATGCCGATCTGTGTTGCGCCAATGAGGCTCACATCCGGCCAGCGACCGTGATTGCTGGCGGCCAGAATACCAAGTGGCAGGGCTATTAAGGTGGAAAGGGCAAGGGCCATTAGCGCAAGTGGCAGAGAAATGGTCAGTCGTTCGCTGATCAGCTCTGTGACTGGCACAGAATAGGTGTAGCTGATGCCGAAATCGCCTTGCAGCATGCCCGAGATCCAGAGCCAGTAGCGGCTGGCAAGGGGCAGATTGAGGCCCAGTTGCTCGCGCAAAGCGGCCAAGGTGTCTTCCTGTGCGTTGATGCCAAGAATCAACTGAGCCGGATCGCCCGGCAATATCTCCATCACTGCGAAGATAAAAAGAGAAGCTGCCACGAGTGTCACGCAAAGAGAAGCAAGGCGGCGCAGGGAATAGATGATCATGGCAATGGGCTGCTATCTGCCGGGCATGGTGATGCGAAAAAGGGTATGGCAGATGGTTGCTGCCATACCCGGAGGTCTTTTAAACCGAAATCGCTGATTAGTCCATCCATTCTACGGCTGTCAGATCGTTGGCCTGGATGGGGGCATTGGCCCACAATCCCTTGATCTTGGCGTTCCAGACGCCGGTCTTGGCAAGCTGGAACAGGAAGCCGTTGACGGCATCGTCATTGAGCTTTTTCTGGGCCTGATGCAGCAATTCCGTGCGTTCTGCTTCATCGGCTGTGGCATTGAGCTTGGCGATGATCGCTTTGAACTCTTCATTCTTATAGTTGAAGTAATAGTCATCGCGGGCATAGATGCCGATATCCAGCGGTTCGGTGTGCGAGATGATGGTCAGATCATAATCCTTGCCCTTGAAGACGTTGCTCAGCCACTGGGCCCACTCGACATTGATCAGTTCCAGTTCGATGCCGACCTTTTTGAGATCAGAGGCGATGATCAGGCCGGAGCGACGGGCATAGTCGGTCGGTGGCAGGAACAGGCGGGCTTTGAAGCCGTCTTCCAGACCAGCTTCCTTCAGCAGCTCTTTGGCTTTCTCCGGATTATAGTCATAGACGTGGGATAGATCGAGATAGGCCGGGTTATGCGGCGCAAAGTGGGAGCCGATAAGGGTTCCATAGCCGAACATGGCTCCATCGATAAGGGACTGGCGATTGATGGCATAGGCCAGCGCCTTGCGCACGCGCACATCGTCAAAAGGTTTGACCCCATTGTTGGTGGCCAGAATGGTTTCCCCTTCCGTGGTGCCGATGACGACCTTGAAGCGCGGGTCATTCTCGAATTGCGGCAGCATTTCCGGTGCGGGAAAAATCGGGAAGGCATCCACATCGCCTGCCATCAGGGCAGCAAGGCTGGCCGCGGCATCGGCAACAATCTTGAAGGTGGCTTTCTCCAGCTTGGCTGGTTGACCCCAATAGGCGTCATTCCTGATCAGGGTGATGGAATCGCCCTTGACCCATTTTTCCAGTTTGAAAGGGCCTGTGCCCACGGGATTGGTCTTGTTTGTTTCTGCGCTTTCTGGGGCCACCATGGCAGCGTCTCCCCAGCCCAGATTGAAGAGCATGGCGCCGGTCGGGCGCTTAAGAGTCATCTCGACGGTATATTTGTCCTTGGCAACGACGCTATCTATGGGTTCGAACAGCGCTTTCTGCGCATTGACCGAATCTTCCCCGCGGGCACGGTCGAGCGAGAAGACCACGTCTTCTGCATCAAAATCGGTGCCGTCGTGGAATTTTACACCCTCATGGAGCTTGAAGTCATAGGTGAGGCCATCGGCGGAAATGGTCCAGCTTTCCGCCAGCGCTGGCTTGATTGCACCATGTTCGTCAATGCGCGTGAGGCCTTCAAAAATATTGGCATAGGTGATTTCGTCAATCGCAGCGGCAGCGCCTGCTGTTGGGTCCAGATGAGGTGGTTCTAACCGGACGCCCAGCACGATATCTGTCCGTGCAGCCCATGCGGCGGACGTGGAGCCTGCTGTTACAAGCGTTGCCGCCATAGAAAAGGCTACAGCCCATTTCCTTGCTGATTTCATCATTCTTGATACTCTCCGACCGTCTTTTTGTGCCGCGCTGGTTCATAAATGGAACTGGCTGGCTGATTGCAGAGCGCAGTGTGTCCTGTTGACAGCATGCTGGTCGCTCCCCCCTTTGTTGCGGCGTTTTATTGCACAGCGTGTGCTTCGGGGCAGCCATGACTTCCGTCGAAGTCGAGATTTCAATCACTTTTCTGTTTTGCACGATTGTTAGCACAAAAAAGGGTGCCTTGAGGCACCCTTTTGTAAAAAAATCATGCATTTTGAAGCGAAAAAACGCGCCATATCAGCTTTTGGTGCGGAAATCCGTGATGGTTTTAACTGGCGTGATTGCTTCGGGATCTGTGATGATCTCGATGAGCGCTGGGCCGTCATGGGCCATCATGCGGGCAAAGGCATCGGGAAATTCCTCGGTTGAAACGACCTTTTCTGAATGCCCCCCCATGGCTGCGGCCATGGCTGTGAAGTCCGGGTTGGACAGGGCCGTGCCGGAAATGCGGGTTGGGTATTCGCGCTCCTGATGCATGCGGATTGTGCCATACATGGAGTTGTTGACAACGATCACCTTGATGGGGGCACCTTCCTGCGCGGCGGTGGCAAATTCCTGACAGGTCATCTGGAAACAGCCGTCGCCTGCAAAACAGATGGCCGGGCGAGATGGATCCTGAATAGCGGCTGCAACGACGGCCGGCATGCCATAGCCCATGGAGCCGGAAGTCGGGGCGAGCTGGGTACGCCAGCCACGATATTTGATGAAGCGATGCACCCAGATGGCATAATTGCCTGCACCATTGGTGAAGACCGTGTTGTCGGGGGTGTTGGCAACCACATGTTTGACAATTTCGGCCATCTGCACATCTCCGGGCAATTTACGCTCGGGTATGGCGCTGAAGGCATCATAACCCGCACGGGCTTCGCTCACCCAGTTTGCATCCCCTGCCTTGCGGATTTGGCCCAGAGCGCCAAATAGCAGCGCCATGGTTTCATGGCGGGCAGCGATGGCGAGAGCTGGCTGATAGACGCGGCCCAATTCTTCCGGATCGGCATGAATGTGAATGAGCGTCTGGGTCGGAATAGGCGTGTCGATGAGGGTGTAGCCGGAGGTGGTCATTTCGCCAAGGCGGGCGCCGAGCACGATGAGCAGATCGCTTTGCTTGATGCGCTTGGCAAGTGCGGGATCGATGCCGATGCCGACATGGCCCGCAAAGTTCGGATGCTCGTTGGGGAAATAGTCCTGACAGCGGAAGGAGGTGCCCACGGGAATGGCATTCTGCTCGGCAAAGGCGGTGACCGCCTTATTGGCTGCCAGCGACCAGCCGCCGCCGCCAACAATCATGAAGGGACGTTCGGCCTCGGCGACAAGCGCCTCAAGCTCTTTCATGCTCTCAGCAGATGGTGCGCTGTCTGCCGGTTTGCCCTTGGCGGGAAGGGCTGCTGGCTTTTCAATTTCGGTGACCAGCATGTCTTCGGGCAGGGCCAATACAACGGGGCCGGGACGACCGGACAGGGCGGTGCGATAGGCGCGGGCGATATATTCTGGAATGCGGGAAGCGTCATCGATCTGGGCAACCCATTTGGCCATCTGGCCGAACATGCGGCGATAATCGATCTCCTGAAAGGCCTCGCGCTCGATCTGGTCGCTGGCAACCTGGCCGATGAACAGGATCATGGGGGTGGAATCCTGATAGGCCACATGCACGCCGGAGCTTGCATTGGTGGCACCGGGGCCTCGGGTGACCATGCAGAGGCCAACCTCGCCGGTCAGCTTGGACCAGGCATCCGCCATCATCGAGGCGCCGCCTTCCTGTCTTGCGTTGACATAACGCAGGGAGGGGGCATCGTAAATCGCGTTCAAGACGGCCAGATAGCTCTCGCCGGGCACGCCGAAAATGGTTGAGGCTCCCTGCTCTATGAGGCAATCCACCAGAAGGGTTGCGCCTGTTGTCAGCGTCATGTCGCTGTCCTTTTCTCTTTATGGAACCGCTTTTATGCTCGTGCGGAGGGAGTGCTGCGGTTATTGGATGGTGATTAAGTATGTGCCAATGGGCTTGGCCAATGGGGTTCTAGAAGAAAGCCTGCAAACCGGTTTGTGCGCGGCCAAGGATCAGGGCGTGGATGTCGTGCGTGCCTTCATAGGTATTCACGCTTTCCAGATTGACCATGTGGCGCATGATGTGGAATTCGTCGGCAACGCCATTTCCGCCATGCATGTCACGGGCCGTGCGCGCAATGGTGAGGGCCTTGCCGGTATTGTTGCGTTTGATAAGTGAGACATTCTCGACCGGGCAGTTGCCTTCATCCATCATTCGGCCCACGCGCAAGGCAGCTTGCAGGCCCAACGTGATTTCGGTCTGCATATCGGCAAGCTTGAGCTGGACGAGCTGGGTTTGCGCGAGCGGGCGACCAAATTGTTTGCGATCCATTGTATATTGGCGCGCAGCATGCCAGCAGAATTCGGCAGCGCCCAAAACCCCCCACGCGATGCCATAGCGGGCCTTGTTAAGGCAGCCAAAGGGCCCCGCGAGGCCTTCCACGTTGGGGAGTAGATGATCTTCGGGCACAAAGACATCGTTGAGCACGATTTCACCGGTGGTCGAGGCCTTGAGGCTTAGTTTCCCTGCGATCTTGGGGGCCGAATAGCCTTTGCTGTCAGCCTTGACAATGAAGCCCTTGATCTTGCCGTCGTGAGCATCGGATTTGGCCCAGACGATGGCGATATCGGCGATGGGAGAATTGGTGATCCACATTTTCGCGCCATTGAGGCGATAGCCGCCCTCGACCTTCGTGGCGCGGGTGACTAGGGAGCCGGGGTCCGAGCCATGGTCCGGTTCGGTGAGGCCAAAGCAGCCGATCAACTCTCCTGTCGCCAGCTTGGGCAGATAGTGTTGTTTTTGCGCCTCGGAGCCATAGGCATGGATGGGGTGCATGACCAGCGAGGATTGGACCGACATGGCTGAACGATAGCCTGAGTCCACACGTTCGATCTCGCGGGCGATCAGACCATAGGCTACATGGTTGACGCCAGCGCAGCCATAGTCTTCGCTGATGGTGGGGCCAAGGAAGCCTTGTTCGCCCATTTCCCGCATGATGGCGCTGTCAAAATATTCCTGCCTGTTGGCTTCAAGGACGCGCGGCATCAGCTTGTCGTCGCAAAAGGCGCGGGCCGCGTCCATGATCATGCGTTCATCTTCGCTCAGTTGCTGGCGAAAGAGGAACGGATCATCCCAAGTGAAGGCCGGTTTTGCGCACATTGCCTATTGCTCCTGTTCTGCCGCGCGGGAAGGCCGATAGAGGGCCGATGCGGGCTGGCATTAATGGCGCAATAGTAGTGCTGCCTGTCAGGCGCTGGAAGCGATGATATTTCAATCGCTCATGACATTTGTTTATAGGCCCTGGTTGCCTAACCTGTTGGGCTCAGGAGAGGGCTGCATTCATCTTCTTCTTGGTGCTTAGTGCCTCGCGCATGACCCAGGTGCGGAAGGTCTGAAGATTGGGATTGGCCCGCTTGGCCTGCGGATAGACGAAATAATAATCGCCGTTGGAAGGCGTCAACTGGTCGTCAAGCTGCACCAGCTCTCCGCTGGCCAGTTCTTCCTCCGCCAACAGACGAGGCAGAACGGCAATGCCCATTTTAGAGGCGGCGGCCCGTATGACCATATGAAAATGCTCGAAACGCGGCCCAACATGCGGGTTGGGATGGCTATAGCCTTTCTGGCTGAACCAGTGGGGCCAGAGGGCGGGACGCGATGTCGCTTGCAGCAGCGGGTGACGCCGCAACAATTCTTCCAGTCCAACCTCCTTGAGCTCTTCCTGCAGGATTGGATGAGCCATGGGCACGACATATTCCGGCATCAGCTCGTCTGTGAGGGCATTGGGCCAAGCGCTTTCGCCGAAATGGAAGGCGGCATCGATATCAAGGCCATCAAACTCGAAGGGTTCAAGTTTGGTCACGATCTGGATCAGGATTTCTGGGTGTGTGGTGGTGAATTTTGTGAGGCGCGGAACCAGCCAGCGTGCGCCAAGGGTCGGCAGGCAGGCGATGGTCAATTCTCCACCCTGTCCGCGATAGGCGAGCAGTTCCAGCGTTGCGGTTTCGATATCCTGCAGTTTGGTGCGGATTTTGTGGGCATAGACGGCGCCCGCCTCTGTCAGAACCAGTCCCGAGCCTGTGCGCTCGAACAAGCGCAGGCCCAGCAGATCCTCCATGGAGCGCATCTGGCGGGAAATGGCGCTCTGGGTGACGCCCAGCTCGCTGGCAGCCTTGGTGAAACTGAGGTGACGGGCTGCTGCCTCGAAGGCACGCAGGGCAGAGAGAGAAGGAAGGTAATTCAGCATGGCATGAGGTTTGATTATGGTTCGTTTTTGGCTTCTTGTTTTGCTTATTCGAGCTTTTCACCATTTCTCCCGAAAATCAAAGCAAAAAGGTGGGTAATGACGCTCTGATCCCAGCTTTGATGCCGGTTGGCGGCAGAAGGGGATGAAGAAAAGTCATGCTAGAAAATTGTTGCTACTAATTTAGTAGCGTGATAATGTGGCTTTGCTACTAAAATGGTAGCGGATTATATTTATCTTCTCATTCATGGAGTCTATCATGCCCGTTATCACAATGACGTTGGGCGCTGATCAGATTGACCAGCAAAAGAAAAATGCCTTCATTCAAACCGTCACCAAGTCCGCTGCGGAAATTACCAATATTCCCGAGCAATCCTTCATCGTTTTCATCGAGCAGCTCGATAGCGATAATATCGGCGTAGGCGGTGTGTCGCTTACGGAAAAACGCAAGCTTAAGGCGTCTTGAGCGCTTTGTGCCTTCTGGCGGCAAAACGGTCTTTTCTTTTTGGTTCTTTGCGTTAGTGTGACACCATCACAGCGAAGGAAGAAGAGACACATATGGCGATACCACGCCCCGGAAATCCTGTCCGAGGCTCCCAAAGCGGAGCCCCGGTCATGGCAGCATTCGATCTATTGGGCCGTCGATGGGCCATGGGGATCATTTGGAACCTCAAGAAGGGGCCTGCGACATTCAGGGTTCTGCAGGACCACTGCGAAACCATTTCTCCCTCCATTTTGAATAGCCGCATCAAGGATCTGCGCGAAGCGGGCCTGATAGAGAAAACGCCGCAGGGATATGCTTTGACAGCCCTTGGCGAGGAGCTTTATTCTTTGCTGCAACCGCTCGCTGACTGGGCCGTCCGGTGGGCCGAAGAGCTTTCGCAAGAAACGGGTTCTGATATTTCAAAGTGTAAATAAAGAATTTCACTTAGGAATCATGACATATTCTGCGCGCATCCCTATATTAGAAGTCGAATTCTTCTAATGTTTCCGGCGTCCGGGATTGAAGGATATGGTGAAAAGGGATAAAAGGCACAAGTAACAAGCGGTGACCTTTTGCGCAGCGCCAACAGGCAGGTGGTGAAATTATGAGATTAACTCAGCAGGCTAATTATTCTGTTCGCATTCTGATGTATTGCGCTGCCAAGAAAGATGAATTTGCCAAGGTTAGCGAGATCGCGCAGGTTTATGCCATCTCCGAATATCACCTGTTCAAGATTCTGCCGATTCTGGTGTCCAACGGCTTCATAACCACGCACCGTGGCCGCAACGGTGGGCTGAAGCTGGCAATGGAGCCAAGCGAGATCACGCTGGGGCAGATCATTCGTGCCGCCGAAGAGAATTTCCATCTCGCGGACTGTTTTGATGAAGGCAGCTATGATTGCCCGCTGCTCTCAATGTGCGACTTCAACCAGGCGCTCAATGATGCGCTTGAATCTTTCCTCAAGGCGCTGGACAAATACACGCTGGCGGATCTTACTGCTCGGGAAGGCGATATGCGCAATCTGCTTAACATTTCTGAAGCCGCTTCCGCCTGATCATCTGACTGATTTTATGCCTGACCATCAGACTGGTCAGGCGCTTTTCAGGCTCAGATGGGGATGCTGCCTGTCGGCCTGTCTCGGCTTTGCGATGGGGCCTGTGGCATTTTGTGCGTGCTTTTCAGCAATTTGATTCCGTCTCAGACTTGGCAAGTGGTTATGGATGTGCACAATCGGACTTGTTATATTGTATCACATCGCTGCCGGGCAGCATGCTCTTCAGGCCAGTTTGCACGACCATCAGAAAGGCCAAAGAGAAATGACCATGGCAAAACGCATGGCATTGCGTTGACGGAAATGCCTTTTGCTGTGTTGTAGAGGAAAATGCAATGATCGAAATGAGTGACCATGACCATAGTTTTTGCATAGATCGCGTTCTTGCCGATGCCAAGGCTGTCTGTGCTGAAAAGGGCGTGCGCCTCACGGATCAGCGGCAGTCGGTTTTGCGGGTTCTGGCGGCCAGCCACGTGCCTTCAAGTGCCTATGATATTCTCAATCAGCTCAACAAAGAGCGCAAGGAGAAGGGCGAGACGATGCTCGCGCCGGTTTCCATCTATCGCGCCCTTGAATTCCTGATCCAGCATGGCATCATCCATCGAATCGAAAGCAGGAACGCCTATGTGGCGTGCAATGAAGGACCGGATGCCCGACATAGGCATGGGGAAGCGACCATCTTTCTGCTTTGCGATAAGTGCGGGCGCGCCGCCGAGTTCCAGTCTGAAAGCCTTGGCGGGCTGATTGAAACCATCGCCGGCAAGGTGAAATTCAGCCCCAACGCACCGGTCATGGAAATTCGTGGTCTTTGTGAGGAATGTCAGAAGCTTGAAGGCAATGGCTAAGGGCTTCTTGGTAAAGCTCACCAGATTGTGACAGTCCGTTTGCGGTTTGTCCGAATTTGTGCGTATGCTTCAAGCCTTCCTTGCCGTTGTTGACTTGCGCGCCTAGATGCAATTTGCCATATAAAATCAGCGTATTTTCATCCCTCCGGTGTTGCGGCTTGCTGGTTGCCTGAATGCCGGAAAAGAGAGGGTCCATGTCTCTTTTGTCCCAGATGCCTGTTGGTTCCACCCCATTTCTCACCGAGCCCCTGCCTCGCAGGATTACCCATGCCGTTAAGGTCGGGTCTGTTACGGTCGGAGGCGGCGAGCCGATTGTCGTGCAATCGATGACTAACACGGATACAGCAGATGTGGACAGCACGGTCGCGCAGGTGGCTGCCTTGCACAGGGCCGGCTCGGAGCTTGTGCGCATTACAGTGGACAGGGACGAAGCGGCAAAGGCTGTGCCCCATATCAAGGAGCGGCTTCTGCGGCTGGGCATCGATGTGCCGTTGGTGGGGGACTTCCATTATATCGGTCACAAGCTGCTGGGCGAGAATCCCGCCTGCGCTGAAGCGCTGGACAAATACCGGATCAATCCGGGCAATGTTGGCTTCAAGGATAAACGCGACAAGCAGTTCTCGACCCTGATCGAGCTGGCCAATCGATATGACAAGCCAGTGCGTATCGGGGTCAACTGGGGCTCGCTGGATCAGGAATTGCTGACGCGCCTGATGGACGAAAATTCCGTCAGTGAAGATCCGATGCCTGCCCAAAAGGTGATGCATGAGGCGATCATCCAGTCCGCGCTGCTTTCAGCCGAACGGGCTGAAGAGCTCGGCATGGGGGCAGACAAGATCATCCTGTCGGCCAAGGTATCTCAGGTGCAGGATCTGATTGCGGTCAATACCGAGTTGTCCCGCCGCTCGGATTATGCGCTACATCTGGGGCTTACAGAAGCGGGAATGGGCACCAAGGGGATCGTGGCCTCGGCGGCGTCCATGGGACTTGTGTTGCAGCAGGGGATTGGCGATACGATCCGCGTTTCTCTGACGCCGGAACCAAATGGAGACCGCACGCGCGAAGTGCAGGTGGCTCAGGAATTGTTGCAATGCATGGGCTTCCGCTCCTTCGTGCCCATCGTGGCGGCCTGTCCGGGGTGTGGGCGGACGACGTCAACCGTCTTTCAGGAGTTGGCGCAGGCCATCCAGACCGATATCCGCGAGAATATGCCGGTTTGGCGTGAGAAATATCCTGGTGTCGAGGCGCTCAATGTTGCCGTCATGGGCTGCATCGTTAATGGGCCGGGGGAATCCAAACACGCCGATATCGGCATTTCCCTTCCGGGCACTGGAGAAACCCCGTCTGCGCCGGTCTTTGTGGATGGCGAAAAGGTGGCAACCTTGCGCGGACCGCAAATTGCAGAGGATTTCCATCAAATGGTGCTGGATTATATCGAAAAGCGCTTCGGCTAGGCCTGATTGAGGCCCGATAGCCTTAGCGCCTTTTGCTGTCCCTTAGATGATCAGTTTTTGCGCGTTGCGATGTAGCGGGCCGTTGCAGTGAGCGTATCGGCCTGACTGCCGAAGGGGGCGAGCAGGGATTCTGCTTCCGTGATCAGCGTGTTGAGTTCGGCGCGCGTGGCTTCTATCCCGTGCAGGCTGACGAGGGTTGCCTTTTTGGCCTTCTGGTCCTTGCCTGCGGTTTTGCCCAGCTGGGCCGAGGTGGAGGTGACATCCAGCAGGTCATCGGCAAGCTGGAAGGCGAGGCCGATAATGGTGCCAAAGCGGGTTACGGCGGCGCGCTCCTTGGCGTTGGCCTCGGCCAACATGGCGCCAGCCTCGCAGGCAAAGCGCAACAGGGCGCCGGTTTTCATCTGCTCCAGCTGACGGATTTCCCCTTCCGTGATGGATCTGCCTTCCGACGCGATATCAAGGCTCTGGCCGCCTGCCATGCCGCCGATGCCGGCATTCTGGGCAAGGCAGCGGACGAGTTCGGTGCGCACTTCTGCCTTATAGTGGGTTTTTTCATCGGCCATGATGTCAAAGGCCATCGTCAGAAGGCTGTCGCCTGCCAGAATGGCTGTTGCTTCATCAAAGGCGACGTGAACGGTTGGCTTGCCACGGCGCAAGGCATCGTCGTCCATTGCAGGCAAATCGTCATGGATGAGGCTGTAGCTGTGCACGCATTCCAGCGCACAGGCAGCGCGCAGCACGCCGGGATGCTCATAGCCAAGCATTCTGGCGGTCTCTATCATCAGGAAGGGGCGAATGCGTTTGCCGCCATTCAGGACACCGTGGCGCATCGCCTCCAGAAGTCTTGGAGGGCGATATTGCTCGGCCCCTCTTGGGTCTTCGGAAAGCATCCGTTCCAGCTTCTGCGCCACGTCTTCTGCGCAGGCTTTCAGGCGTGTCTTCAATGGTTGCGACTGTGGGGACATACGCGACATCACTCCCTAAAGCTCGTTAACCCGGCTTGTCATCTTGTCTTCTCGCCATGGTGCCATGGCGGTGCGGGCAGGTGGCAAAAGGCTTTACCCTGTGCTGTGTTCTTAGCTGCTCAATGGTATGAAAACAACCAGCAAACCAATCAGAATTTCATCAGATCAGCTACAGCAAAAGCATAGTCCTATATGGAAGAGGCTGAAGAGGGCGTGCAAGGCTTTGCACAGTCAAAAGGGTATAAAAAATAAATTACCCCGGCAACAGGCGCGGTTTTCTGTTGCCGGGGCTGGCTTGCCTACCAGTTTATTGGCGATTAAGCCGCTTCCAGCGCAATAGCGGCGGACTGGATAATGGCAGCAAAGCGAATCGCTGTCTGGATTTGGTCGGTGGTCATGCCACCCTGACGCAGAACAGCCTCGTGGGAATCAATGCACATGCCACAGCCATTGATGGCTGAAACAGCAAGGCTCCAAAGCTCGAAGTCGACCTTGTCGACGCCCGGACGGCCGATGAAATTCATACGCAGCTTGGCCTGCAGGGAGGCATATTCCTTGTTGGAAGCCAGATGGACAAAGCGGTAATAGACATTGTTCATGCCCATCATGGTGGCTGCGCCCTTGGCTGCGGTCAGGGCTTCTGGGGAAAGCTTGTCGGCAGCTTCTGCCAGGAAGGCTTCGCGGATGGCCGGGCTGCGGGTCGCGATGGCGCAAGCAACCATCAGGCCATATTTCTGCTGATCGGTCAGGCTTTCATCACCGGCAATGTTGGACAGGTTCAGCTTCACATCCTTGGCGAAATCAGGCATATGGGATTTAAGGCTGTCGATGGTCATTGCAATGTTTCTTTCTTCAAATTTGCTGGAAGTTGGCCAGGCAGCATCATGTCCGCGCCAGATATGTCGCAGGTCTGCAGGCTTTAGGTGTTCCGGGAAATCTGCCTTGCGGCAGCGGGAATGGACGGGCCAGCGGCCCGCCCTTGATTAGTGGGTTCGGCAGGCTGATTAGCCAACCAGAGTTGCGCCGCCGATGTCACGGTTGCATGGGCACAGCTCATCTGTCTGCAGAGCGTCGAGAACGCGCAGGGTGTCTTTCGGGTTACGGCCAACATTGAGGTTGGTTGCGTAAACATGCTGGATCGTGTTGTCCGGATCGACAACATAGGTATAGCGGTATGCAACGCCATCCGGGTGACGCACGCCGAGTCCGTCGATCAGTTCACCCTTGGTGTCTGCAAAGCTCCAGATTGCGAGCTTGTTGAGATCCGGGTGGTCACGGCGCCATGCGAGCTTGACGAATTCGTTGTCGGTGGAGCCGCCCATGACGACAGCGTCACGATCTTCGAATTCTTCGTTCAGGCGTGCGAACTCGGCGATTTCAGTCGGGCACACAAAGGTGAAGTCTTTCGGGTAGAAGAAGATGACTTTCCACTTGCCTTCAAAGCTTTTTTCGGTGATCGGCTCAAATGCTTCAACGCCGTCTTCAACGATCTCGTTAAAACCAGGTTTTACGCCGGTTACAGTAAATTCTGGAAGTTTATCACCAATGCCAAGCATGTTCTTTCTCCGAGGTTTGGACCTTATGGGAGGTAAGGTCCAGATTAGAATAATTCAAAATCTCTGAACCCTATGAACCATATTTTGGACAGGGTGGCAAACTTCTAATTTCGAATTTGCCAATCGATTTTTTCGATCATATAGTGTTTCTACGTGCTATCTGTTCGAACGCCCTGTCAGTGCGTGATTTAATTGTTTTGGAGTTTTCATGTCATGACCATTCGCCCAACCTTACGGCAACTGCAATATTTGTCTGCGCTTGCCGAAAAACAGTCGTTTCGTGAGGCGGCGGCGGCCTGTCTGGTATCTCAATCGACACTGAGTGCGGGAATCCGCCAGCTTGAGGAGATCTTGCAGGTGACACTTGTGGACAGGGAGTGCGATCATTTCCGGCTGACAGTGCTTGGGGGTGAGATTCTCGAACGGGCCCGCTGTTTGTTGCGCGACGCGGATGATCTGGTGGCAGCCGCCCAGCGTCATGACAAGCCCCTTGCGGGGCGATTGCGGCTGGGGGTCATACCCTCCATCGGACCATTCCTGTTGCCACGGGCTTTGCCCAGTCTGCGCCAGAGTTTCCAAGAGTTGAAGCTCTATTTGAGGGAGGCTCTTTCGCGGCAATTGCTTGATGATGTGCGGGCCGGGCGGCTTGATGCGGCTGTTTTGGCCTTGCCCTATCCGATTGATGATTTTGCCTGCCAATCGATCGGCAATGATGGCTTTCGGGCAGCCTTGCCGCTGGACCATCCTCTTACTGAGAAAGAGGCCATATCATCAGAGGCACTACAGAATGAAGCGCTCATTCTACTGGAGGATGGTCACTGCATACGCGATCACATCCTCTCCTGCCTCGACCTTAGCAATGCGGCTCGCCGATCGCGCGAGAGTGGGGCCGAGCATATTGAGGCGACCAGCCTTATTACCATCGTGCAGATGGTGGCCAATGGGCTGGGTGTCACTCTCCTGCCCGAGATTGCCTTAAGGGCCGGGCTGGCTGATGGGCTCGACATCGCCTTGCGGCCTCTTGCTGAACAACCGGCCGAGCGGGAGCTGGCGATCATCTGGCGCAAGAATTCGGCCTTCGAACCGAATATCCGGCTTTTGGCCGGGCACTTGTCCAATTTCGTTTAAGGGCCTTCTCGATAGGATCGGACAGATAGGGGGCCGTTTACCCTTTTGCCAGAATGTCCTGCCTTATATTGCCGATTCTGGCCAAGAAAGGGTGCCTGAAGCGATTCTCTCCAATGTAGGGCTTGAATTTTCAACTGATTGGGATATGTAAGGGGCGAAGTGACGCTACTTGATCAAAGAATCTCGTGAATGCGGTCTTTTTTTGAAAGATTGCTCTGGTCAAGTGCGTTCCGGTTCTGTATAAGGCCCGCAACCTCTTCCATTAGAGTTATTCCCGCAACGGGGCTAGCCCCGGATAGCGGTCTATTGACGACGGAGTTTTGACCATGGCTGTGCCAAAAAGTAAAGTGACCCGTATGAAGCGTGGCTTCCGCCGCTCTGCGGATGCACTCAAACAGTCGGTCTATGTCGAAGACAAGGATTCTGGCGAACTGCGCCGTCCTCATCATATCGACCTGAAGACCGGCATGTATCGTGGTCGTCAGATTCTGGAGCAGAAAGACTAAGCCTTTACCGGTTTGGTTCTACGCTTCTTGACGATGAAGAATTGAGAAAAGGTCGGATTTTATCCGGCCTTTTTTCATGCGCATTTTTTGTGAAAGGGGTGCGTTGGCCGTTGGCAAAGCACCCTGCATATTGGATTATGTCCCCGTTTCAAAATCTGGTCACACGTCAATTCTATTGTTGAATGCCGTTGTTGAGGGCGCCTGACCATAATCGTGAAAGCTGCACGCCGTTCGCCATGCTGCAGGGAGATACAAATGCTTTTTAATATTCCGCTTTTGATTGCACCTCTGGCTGTCTATAATTTCTTTGCCTTCGGGCTGCTGGGCGCTTCGGTCGGTGATCCATGGAGCGTGCCGATCGTGACGATCGAGATGATCTCCTCGGCGCGCTGGACCCTTACCTTGGGGGACGTGATGATTGTGGCAGCGCTCGTGTTGCTGTTTGTCGAGATCCTCAAGGCAACGCGCACCGGTGTCAGCTCCATTGTGGATCACATCCTGTCCACGCTGCTGTTCATCATCTATCTGGTCGAGTTTCTGCTCGTACGGGAAACAGCAACATCTGTCTTCTTCATTCTGATGATTATTTCTCTGGTGGATGTGATCGCCGGTTATTCTGTTACGATCAGTGGTGCCCGCAGAGACATGAGCTTCGGTCCAGGGCCGCATGCCTGATCAGAGCCAGAGCGCGGCCACAGCTCCCCATGTGTCCTGAATTGATACAATTTTATTAAAATAGTTTGACGATGAATGCAGCCCGAGCGCGAAGAAGCGCATCATTCTGTTCGGATATGGTCTATTAAGGCGGGGGAAACAGGCCGGAAGAACCGGGCTTTCGGGGGCAATTTGGGGATTTGTATCATACGGGCACAGCCAGCCTTGGCGGTTGGCTGCTCTTAATCGCCCTCTGACATTTCGTTAAACAACTTTGCGATGAATGGGCATATCCGCAACAGCTTGCGGACGGCGGCGGGCCTGACCGTAGGCACGCGCGACTTCTCGCGGACTACGGGCAGCACTGTGGCGCCGTGGGCTTCGGGTCAGTTCGCTACTAAGCAACTGCGCCTGAATATAGGCCTGCTGATTGCCCGCATATTGCATAGGCGTGATTGAGGGGACAACCGCGTTGTTCACTTCAACCGGAGCGGCTGCCTGTTGAGGCTGCTGCCTGCCGTCGGTCAAGAGCGGCTGATATTGTGTGCCACTTCCCGCCGGATGATAAAGCGCCGGAACCACTTTCAAGCCAGACATTGTTGAGGCCTTCCCAAAGAATGTCTCATTATGAGACAAGGTTGATTGTTTTTCTGTCTTTACGGGAAGAATTTGCAAGAAGCGGGCCAGACTGTTAACGGTCTGTTAAGATTTTGCCGTTGGGTGTAAGTCCTTTGGGACAGTGCAAATTTGGCAAAAATTAACCATGGGAATGCCATTATGGGGTTCGATCTTTCCGTCCGCTTTGGGATGTGGTTGCTTCACATACAGAGCAGTGTCGGACCAATGGAATTCACTTGCAGGTGGTTTTCCTCAAAAAGAGGGGTGAGCCGCATGCAGCATGGGCAGGCAGAGAGGGCTTAGCGGGTTGGACACTTCATCTCCCCGATCAAAAACGGCCATCAAGGCGCGTGACATTCTGACATCCATCGGTGAGGTGGTTTATGAATGGCAGGCGGCCACGGATCGTTTGCGCTGGAGCAACAATGCGTTCGATGTGCTCAAGACCGATATTCTGAGTGTCTTTCCAAGTGGCAAATCCTACACGGATCTGATTACGCCAGACACTCTGACCTCACGCTACAGAGCCATTTTCGGCTCCGGTAAAAGTGATGATGGTGACGGCGTGCCCTTTGAATGCATCTATTGTCTTGCGCCTCTGGGCTTCGAGAATGAGCTGAGGCTCTGGGTTGAAGAGAGTGGGCGATGGTTTGCGGATGGGACTGGCCGGGCCGAACGGGTGCACGGCATCATTCGCGTGGTCAATGAAGCGCAGCATCGCGAGCAGCGTTTGCGCTTTCTCTCCCAGTTTGATGCGCTGACCGGCCTGTTCAACCGCTCTGTCTTTCTGGATCAATTGCAGCTCACTCTTGTGCAATGCAGAGAAAAGGGCAAACAGGCCTGCTTCCTGATTGCCCATATAGACAATTTTCGTGTGGTCAATGAGGCTTACGGGTTCGATGTTGCCGATCAGGTGATATGCGAAGTTGCCCGCCGTATTGCACGGCGCTTGCGCGATGGCGATCTAGTGGGCCGTATCTCGGGAACCAAATTCGGTCTTCTGATCAACAATTGCTCAGAGAAGGAAATGGCAGCTGCCGCAGAGCGTTTTCTGGATGCGGCCCGAGAAGAGCTGATCATGACCGATGTCGGTCCTGTGCATGTGACCCTGACGATGGGTGGGGTGTATCTGGGGGAAGGCGTTGACGATCTGCGCCAAGCCGAGATTTGCGCACTGGATGCCTTGGATCGGGCCAAGAGCCATTGTCGCGGAACATTCCGTGCTTTCCAGGCCAAGACCTTTGCCCTGGAAGAACGCCAGCAGAAAATCCGGATGTCCGATGAAGTGATTACGGCGCTCAATGAACGGCGCATTGATCTGGCCTTTCAGCCCATTGTCGAGGCACGCACTGGCGCCGTTGCCTTCCACGAGGTGCTGGTGCGGGTCAAGGATCGTGATGGCGATCCAATCCCTGCGGAGAGCTTTGTTCACTATGCCGAGCAGCTGGGGCTGGCGGCAATGCTGGACCACCGCATTCTGGAAATGACGCTGGATCTGCTGTTCGCGCATGAAAAGGTGCAATTGAGCATGAATGTTTGCCCTGATGTTGGCGGGGACAAAGAGTGGATGAGCTATTTGCGGGCGCGGCTGGTGAATAACCCGGATGTGGCGGCGCGGCTGATGATCGAAATCGCGGAACGCTCGACGCTAGAAAATCCGGAGACTGCGGCCGAATTTGTTCGCTCCGTCAAAGAATTGGGCATTCGTGTTGCGATTGACGATTTCGGGGCTGGCTACACATCCTTCCAGCAACTGCAGGCGCTGGATGCGGACATGGTCAAGATCGCCGGTAGCCTGATGCGGGATATTGCCGAGAATGAACAGAACCGGGCGATTGTGCGCATGTTTGCCGAGCTGGCGAGCGAATTGGGCTTTGATGTTGTGGCGAAATGGGTGGTTAGTGCTGAAGTGGCCGATCTGTTGGCACCGCTCAAGGTTGCCTATCTACAGGGCTTCCATTTCGGTGAGCCGGTGAGCAAGCTGCCAGGGCAGGAAGGTGACGCTCAGGCGAGAACCAAGTGATGGGGGCATTGATGAGCCTTTGTCATGTGCTGCTGCCCTGCCGATCAACTGATTTGATGGCTTGCTAGTCCTTCTTGCTGCGAACAACCAACTCGGAAATCGTTTTCTGCATATCAGCGATCTGGTCCTTTAGTTGTTCCAGCTCGCTCGGTTTGCTGGGTTCGGGCTCCTTCTTTGGCTTCTGGGGCGCAGAGCCGAAGGGCATGAACATCTTCATGGCATTTTCGAAAATTTCGGAATTCCGGCGGACCTGCTCTTCCATGGCTTCCATGGCTGAGTCGCCGAAGGAGTCGGCCATCTGCTTGCGCAGATTTTCCTGATCCTTGGCCAGATTCTGCATGGTGAAATCAAGATAGCTTGGCACCAGATGTTGCATCGAGTCGCCATAGAAACGGATCAGCTGGCGTAGGAAATCGATGGGCAGCAGATGCTGGCCCTTATTCTCATGTTCAAAGATGATCTGCGTGAGAACAGAGCGGGTTATGTCTTCTCCGCTCTTGGCATCATAGACGACGAAATCCTCCTTCGCCTTTACCATGTCGGACAGATCTTCCAGCGTGACATAGGTGCTGGTGCCGGTGTTGTACAATCTGCGGTTCGCATATTTCTTGATGACAGTTTGATCCGCTTGTTTTGTCATTTATGCAAGGCCTCGTGACGGAATGGACACTGGTGTCAGCAGCTTGAAAAGCGCTTGTTGATGCCCCCAACTTAAATCGTTCATGCTGCATTGCCAAGAGCCTCGGACCTATCCTTTTAGCAAGTGCAAAAAGATAGGAATGACCAGTAAAAGGGCATGTCTATTTTCTAGGTCTTTCAGACTAGGCCCATGGCGTAATTGACTCCTTGCCACTTTCTAAACGATTTTCAAGAGGCCAAATTCTTCTCGGAAGCTGGCGAATTTGAGATTTTTGCTGCGGCGCAATAAGGGATGAGGTACCCGAAGTTGCTGTTTCGCCGCACAAATATCGAGCGCATTTCGGGCTCGGGATAAATGGCATCCTGCGTCCATTCGGTTGGCCGGTGCACACAAGGTGAAAAGATGCGCCGAGATGCAAACTGCGATGCGCAATGAAGGTGGGCCGGACAGCATTCAACAGGCACAAGGCAGACCAGGACGTCTGACTGCTTGCTGACCTGCCCGAGATGACGAGGGGCGCGGCAGCGACACACATTCAAGGTGGAGGGACCAGCCCGATCCGGAGAGGGGGCGGGCCATGGTTTTCATGAGGGGAGAGAGAGCATGTCCAAGGTTGCAGTTGTAACTGGTGGAACAAGGGGTATTGGCGAGGCGATCTGCATAGCCCTGAAAGAGGCCGGGTTTTTTGTTGCAGCCAACTATGCTGGCAATGATGACAGTGCCCGGGGCTTTACGGAGCGCACGGGCATCAAGGCCTATAAATGGGATGTAGGGGATTTCGAAGCCTGCAAGGCGGGCCTGAAACAGGTCGAGGAAGATCTCGGTATCATCGATATTGTGGTCAATAATGCAGGCATCACGCGCGACAGCATGTTGCACAAGATGGAATTCGAGCAGTGGCATGAAGCCATCAATGTCAATCTGAACTCGATGTATTACATGACCAAGCCGATCATCGACGAAATGCGTGCACGCGGACATGGGCGGATCATCAATATCTCGTCCATCAATGGCCAGAAGGGGCAGATGGGCCAGACCAACTATTCTGCGGCCAAGGCTGGCGTGATCGGCTTTACCAAGGCTTTGGCGCAGGAGGTGGCGCGCAAGGGGATTACGGTCAATTGTATTTGTCCGGGCTATATCGATACCGACATGGTGTCGGCTGTTCCCGAGAAAGTGCTGGAAAGCATCGTCTCCAACATTCCGGTTGGACGGTTGGGGCAGGCCGAGGAAATTGCCGCGATGGTGGCCTTTCTGGTCTCCGAGCAAGCAGCCTTTATCACGGGGTCTGTGATGACGATCAATGGCGGCCAATATATAGCAAATGGCTAAATTTTAGTCATTGCCTAAAAAGCGTTTGATAACAAACCGCAGGAGCTTTTCTTCTGCGGTTTTTTTGTCTTTGCTGAGGCGTTTTTTGATGGTCTGTTGAAAGTGAAGTTTCCATGTCCAAACGCCTGCTTGCCACGCTTGTCGGATTCACGGCAATCCTGATGTGGTCGCTCCTTGCCTTGTTTACCGTATGGAGTGGAACAGTGCCACCCTTTCAGCTGACCGCGATGTCATTTATCGTGGGTGGGCTGGTTGGTCTGGTCAGCTGGGTGTTTCGCCCTTCCGCGATAAGGGTGCTCAAGCAGCCGTGGAATGTCTGGGCGCTAGGGGTGTTCGGGCTGTTTGGCTATCATGCCGCCTATTATGCCGCGCTGCGTCTGGCACCGCCAGTGGAAGCGGGGCTTGTGAATTATCTCTGGCCGCTGCTCATCGTTGTCTTCTCGTCTCTGCTGCCTGGTGAACGGTTGCGCTGGTTTCACAGTCTGGGGGCGCTTCTGGGCCTCTCCGGTGCGGTGCTGGTCGTCACCAAGGGACAAACGATCTCGATCGATCCGCAATATATTCGCGGCTATAGCGTGGCGCTGTTCGGAGCTTTCTTCTGGGCTGGCTATTCGGTTCTCTCGCGCCGCTTTTCTCATGTGCCCACGGATATTGTGGTGGGCTTCTGCTTTGTAGCGGCCGCGCTCAGCATTGTGGCGCACTTGTTGTTCGAAACCACGGTTTGGCCCGAAAATGCCATTCAATGGATGGCAACCATCGGGCTGGGGCTTGGCCCGGCTGGCGGGGCCTTCTATGTTTGGGATTTCGGGGTCAAACACGGTGACATTCAGGTGTTGGGAGCGGCTGCCTATGCTGCGCCGCTCCTGTCTACCGGTCTGCTCATTGTGGCTGGCGTGGCTGACTTTACGGTCATCATCGGGGCTGCTGCGTTGTTGATCACCTGCGGTGCCGTATTGGCTTCCAAGGATCTGTTCCTGCGTCGTTAGCGCTGGGGTGGGCGCAGGGCTCGCACCAGCGGGGCGATGGCCAGAGACAGCAGAAACAGCATGAAGGCCCCCAGCACAATGGACGGACCGGGGTTGGAATCCCAGATCATCGACATGTTGAGGCCGAGAATGGCTGATAGGCATGCCAGGATGGCGGCGAGAAGTGCCATCATCTCCGGACTGCGGGCAAATTGTCTGGCGCTGGCAGCAGGAATGATCAAAAGCGAGGTAATCAGCAAGGCGCCGATGAGCTTCATGGCCACCGCTATGACCAGCGCGATCAGAAGGATAAAGACCAGATTGGCCTGCTTGGTTGGCAGACCTTCTGCAGAGGCAATATCCTGACTGACGGTTGCCGCCAAAAGGCTGCGCCAGTGAAACAGAAGCAGGCCAAGCACCAGTATGCCTCCGCCCCAGATGAGGGCCAGATCGCCACGGGTGATCGAGAGGATATCGCCAAACAGCAGAGACATGACATCCACGCGCAACCACGTCATGAAGCCCAAGGCAATCAGCCCGATGGAGAGGGAGGCGTGGGACAGGATGCCCAGCAGAGTATCGCTGGAGAGGCGGTCGAGTTTTTCAAGGCCGTATAGCGCCATGGCAATGGCGATGGAAACGGCGAAGACGCCCCAGAAAGGCATCAGATCCATCATCAGGCTCAGGGAGATGCCCAGCAAAGCTGCATGCGACATGGTCTCGCCGAAATAGGCCATACGGCGCCAGACGATGAAGCAGCCAAGAGGGCCGGATACAAGGGCGATACCGATGCCTCCGAGCAGGGCGCGTATAAAGAAATCATCCAGCATGGTTATGTCCCTCGTGGTCGCAATGGTGATGGTTCTCGCATGAGTGCCCTTCGGCACTATGGTCGCCAAGGGACGCCGAATCGGGCGGAATATCATGAAAATGGCCATGCCTATGGCCATACGGCGCCATGGTCTGCAATCCGCGAGAGCCAAACAGGCGCTGGTAATCGGGGCTTTGTTCCACATCGGTCGGCTGTCCGGAGCAGCAGACATGGGTGTTGAGGCAAATGACCCGATTGGAGGCGCGCATCACCATATGCAGGTCGTGAGAGACCAGAAGGATGCCGCATTTATACTTGTTGCGGATGGCTTCGATGAGTTGGTAAAGCGCGATTTCGCCCAGATAGTCGACCCCCTGTACCGGCTCATCCAGCACCATCAGTTCAGGCTGGCGGATAATGGCGCGGGCGAGTAGCACACGCTGCATCTCACCGCCCGAAAGCGAGTGGATATTGTCATGGATCTTGTGTGCGACACCTGTTTCTCCCAGCGCGTCCTCAATCTGGGCGCGCTTGTAGGAGCCGGTGAGCTGCATCAGGCGCTGCACCGTAAGTGGCAGCGTGCGATCAATGACGAGTTTTTGGGGCACATAGCCCAGATTAAGATTCTTCTTGCGTTTGACGCTGCCGGACGCAATAGGCCTGAGGCCAAGGAGGGACTTCAGCAAGGTGGTCTTGCCGCCGCCGTTGGGCCCGATAATGGTCACGATTTCATTTTCGCAAACCGAGACGGAAACGTTATTCAGCAGTGTCTTGCCGTCAGCTTTGACTGTGATGTCTGTTCCAACGAGCAATGGGTCGGTATGGGGCACGAGCTTGCAATCTTGATTGGTCGAGGATTATAATGGGGATGTTACATTATAACATTTTACGCAAAGCGCAAGTGGTGAGCGTTACATAACACAAAAAAGGGCCGTGAACGGCCCTTTCGTCAAATTCTCACTTTAAAATTCCTTGTCGTCATCAGACGTCGAAGGACACACCCTGTGCCAGAGGCAACTCGGTGGAATAGTTGATGGTATTGGTCGCACGGCGCATATAGCCTTTCCATGCATCAGAGCCGGATTCGCGGCCACCGCCGGTTTCCTTTTCACCACCAAAGGCGCCTCCGATCTCTGCGCCTGACGGGCCAATATTGACATTGCAGATACCGCAGTCAGAGCCGGCCGCACTCATGAACAGCTCAGTTTCACGCATATCCAGCGTGAAGATGCAGGAAGACAGGCCCTGTGGGACTTCGTTATGCAGCTTAAGGGCTTCGTCGAAATCCTTGTAGGTCATGACATAGAGGATCGGGGCGAAAGTCTCGGTTTTGACCACATCGCTCTGGGCAGGCATCTCGGCAATCGCGGGGCGCACATAAAAACCGCCTTCGCATTGCTCGACTGAGACACGTTCACCACCGGTGACGGTGCCGCCCTGTTCCTTGGCCTTGGTCAGGGAATCCTGCATCATGGAGAAGGCGGCTTCATCGATCAGCGGGCCAACCAGTGTACCGCCATCCAGCGGGGTGCCGACGGGCAGAGATCCGTAAGCCTTCTTGAGCTGTGGCACCAGCTTGTCAACCACACTCTCATGCACGATGAGACGACGCAGAGAGGTGCAGCGCTGACCGGCGGTGCCCACGGCGGAGAAGCAGATGGCGCGCACGGCCATATCGAGATCGGCGCTTGGCGCTACGATCATGGCGTTGTTGCCGCCCAGTTCCAGAATGGAGCGGCCAAAACGGGCTGCTACGCGCGGGCCGACAGCCTTGCCCATGCGGGTCGAACCGGTGGCAGAAATGATCGGTACAAGCGGATTATCTACAAGCGCTTCGCCGACAGCCGGACCGCCAATGACGACCTGAGCCAAAGCAGCCGGAGCCTGCTCAAAGGAAGCAATCACGCTGTTCAGGATTGCTTCGCAGGCGAGCGCGGTGAGTGGGGTCTTTTCCGAAGGCTTCCAGATGACGCTATCGCCACAGATGAGTGCCAGACATGTGTTCCAAGACCAGACCGCAACGGGGAAGTTGAAGGCGGAGATGACACCACAAACACCCATCGGATGCCATGTTTCCATCATGCGATGACCGGGGCGCTCGGAGGCGATGGTCTTGCCATAAAGCTGGCGAGACTGGCCAACGGCGAAATCGCAAATGTCGATCATTTCCTGCACTTCGCCAAGACCTTCAGACAGGATCTTGCCAGCCTCGATAGACACCAGCTTGCCAAGTGCTTCCTTGTGCTTGCGCAGTTCAACGCCCAGTAGGCGAACCAGTTCACCACGGACCGGCGCTGGTACGGTGCGCCATTCAAGGAAAGCCGCATGGGCGGATTCGACGGCCTTGTTCATATCGTCGGCTGACTGCTCTGCGACCGTTGCTATGGTCGAGCCGTCAATCGGGCTGGAAACGGAAATGGATCCGCCAAGTTTGGCGGCGTCAACGCCCATGGCGTCGAGCAGGGTTTTTGCTTCAGAAGCGAGGGATGAGCTCATCGAGGGATCTCCGGCAAGTGTGATTGAAGACGGTTTTGAAAGGGGGAGGAAAATCAATCCGTCTTTAATATGTTGATTTTATTCATGAAAAAGAATTTGTCGGCTGATAGTATAATCAGGCGACTACAGCAGAAACAGAGGGGCGTTTGATGCTATTTGGCAATATGCCGAATATTCGAAGCATTTTGCTGGAAATATTTGGTAATATGTCAAATTAGCGGTAGCTCTTGAGGGAAAATCATGAATAAGTGAGCTAATGAAATACAGGTGAGGACAATAGCCTGTTTACAAGATCGAGCCAAGAGGCCCGATAGGATTCAGGAGAGGGCAATGCGGCGTTCGCTAGATGATCTGGACAGAAAACTCATCCGATTGTTGCAGGCAGACGCGCGTCTTTCGACTTCTGAAATCGGGCGCAAGCTGGATGTGGCACGCTCAACGGTGCATGAGCGCATTGAACGGCTCAAGCGGGAAGGCGTGATTGACGGCTTTACCGTGTTGCTCAACAGCGACCCCATGGAAGCGCTCAATCGGGCGATTGTCTTTGTCGAGATCGACCCCAAATTGCAGGGGCCTATCGTGCAGAAGCTCGAAGGCTATCCCGAAATTTCCTCTTGCTTCACGGTGAACGGGGCGTTCGATCTGTCACTGATCGTGGAAATGCCACAGCTTGAAGATCTGGACGTGCTGCTTGATGAAATCGGCGAGATACAGGGCGTTGTGCGTACGATGACCAACATCATTCTGGCCAAGAAATTCGATCGTCGCCATACGCTTATCAATGAAACTGCCAAGAAGCTGTTTGGCAGTGAACCCTTCTAGGGGCGCGCTTTTTTGTACACGAAATTAGAGGCACCGAAGCGCCTCTTGTCAATTTGAGCCCTTTGTTCCGCTTTCCGGCACGTCAGGCATTGTCCTTGCGGGTGCGGATCTCGGCAAAAACTTCCCAATCTTCAGCATCGGCCATGCCCAAAGAGGCCTTAACGTCCGCGTCATTGGCGCGCAAGAAGCTGTTGGTGGTCAGTTCATCCAGAATGGTTGACGGCACAGTTGGTAGTCCTTGGGCTCGCAAGCTTTTAACCTCTTCTACCCGCTGCTGGAGCAGCTCATTGTCCGGTTCAATGCTCAGGCAGAAATTGCCATTGGCCTCAGTATATTCGTGACCGCAGAAAAAGGTCGTTTCCGGCGGCAGTTTTGCCAGCTTGTCAACGGAAAACCACATGTCCTTAAGGGTGCCTTCAAACACGCGACCACAGCCCATGGCGAAGAGCGTGTCACCCGTGAAGGCCAACTCGGCATCGGGCAGCCAATAGCTGATATGGTCAAGCGTGTGGCCCGGCGTTCCCAGCACATAGACCTTCTGGTCGCCAAATTTGAAGCTGTCTCCGTCGGAGAGAGGCTCGTCGATATTGCCTATCTTGCTGGCGCTGTCCGCTGGGCCATAGACCGTGGCTCCGGTTTCTCCCTTGATGGCGGCAAGCCCTTCCACATGGTCATAGTGATGATGGGTGATCAGAATATGTGTCAGAGACCAGTCCGTTTCCTTCAGGGCCTGTCGGATGGCTGGCGCTTCGGGGACATCCACCAGAAAAGTGAGGTTCGCCTCCTTGTCATGGACCAACACTGCATAATTGTCCGATCGGCAGGGAATGAGTTTTGTTTCAAGGGGCTGATTGGTCATTTGGGTCTCTCCAGTGATTGCTGTCTGGCATTGCCGATCACAGTTGCATGTTTTCGAGGGAATGCCCAGATTCTTTCTCAATATAGGGGCCACCCGCGCGGACGCAATTGCCAGCTTGCTCATTATGTGATTTTTGCCGCTTGGAATTGGTGGTGCGAGATGCCACATTAGAGTGGCTAGCCACGAGCCAACGATGGGGAGCCGCTTACGCGGTGCGTGCTGTTTTTCATGTTTCTTGATGTTCTGGATTTGAGAAATTTCTATACCCAGCCGTTGGGACGTGTGACTGCGCACCATGTCAATCAGCGCATTCAGACGCTCTGGCCCAACCTCAAGGGGCTGAGTGTTCTGGGGATGGGCTATGCTCCCCCCTATATCCGCAGTATGCGCGAACATGCCGAACGTGCTCTGGCTTTCATGCCCTCGCAGCAGGGAGCTGTCTACTGGCCTTCGAATGGAGCTTCATCGACTGCGCTTGTCCAGAGCAGTGATTTGCCTTTGGCCGATGCCAGCATTGACCGGGTTGTGCTGGTGCATATGCTGGAGCTGGTTGACAATCCGGCTGAGCATTTGCGCGAGATCTGGCGCGTTCTGACGCCGGGCGGGCGCTTGATGATCGTGGTGCCAAACCGGCGCGGCGTTTGGGCGCGGGTGGAGCATTCTCCCTTTGCCTATGGGCGGCCCTTCTCGAAAAGACAGCTAAGACACCTCTTGCGCGATACCATGTTTACGCCGACCCGCTGGAATGACGGGCTCTATTTCGCTCCCTTCAAGCGGCAGCGCTTTCTGGGCTCGGCGCATCTGTGGGAACGGATCGGGACGCAATGCTGGCCCGCTTTTTCCGGCGTTCTGATTGTGGAGGCAACCAAGCTGTTGGCGCAAGGGCTGGTGAGTACGGAAGCCAGCAAGGTGAAGACCAGCTTCCGCCCTGTTTTCCTGCCGGTTCCCAATCTGCCTTCAGCGGGTGGGCATTTCCCGGCCTACAATTCTTTTGCCAATGTTGAAGATTGGCCGAAGGGCGAGCGCGACTAGCGCTTGCGGCTTAGAAGGAAAATGGCCTGCTCGGCAAACAGATTCCAGAACCACCATGGCGCGGAAAAGGAGATGCGTTCGCCATCGCCCTGAATGCCGTGGGCTTTCTCGATTTCGGCATTGGTTTCCCGACACAGATTGACAAAATCCCGCACCGTGCAGAAATGGATATTCGGGGTGTCATACCAGCTGTAGGGCAGGTAATCGTTGACTGGCATCGTGCCACGGAAGAGAAGATCCGAACGCACGCGCCAATGACCGAAATTGGGGAAAGAGACAATAGCCTTGCGCCCGATGCGCAGCAAATGCTCCAGCACGAGTTTGGGGTTGCGTGTGGCCTGAATGGTCTGGCTGAGGATGACATAATCAAAGCTGTCGTCGGGATAATAGATCAGATCTTCATCCGCATCGCCCTGAATAACCGACAAGCCACGGGCCACGCATTTGTTGACCCCCTTCTGGGACAGCTCGATGCCGCGTCCTTCCACATTGCGGCTGTCACGCAGCAATTCCAGCAGGGCGCCATCGTCGCTGCCCACATCAAGAATCTTGGTGTTGGGTTCGATCATGTCTGCCACCAGCTCGAAGTCGATGCGGGTGTTGTCTGCGCGTCCGCCGACGATGAGGGCCTTCTTGTCGGGCTTGCTCATGAGCGCTCCTCCGTATCATCGTGGGTGCCGGGCTGGTCATTGTTGCGATCGGCAGCATGCAGGAAGCCGTTGATGGCATCGAAGAATTCTGGCTCTTCGAGCAAAAAGGCGTCATGGCCCTTGTCGCTGTCAATCTCGACAAAGCTGACCGAAGCGCCTGCCGCATTGAGCGCATGCACGATGGTGCGGCTGGCCGAGGTTGGGAAATGCCAGTCGGAGGTGAAGGAGACAACGCAAAAGCGCGCCTTGGTTCCCATGAAGGCTTTGGCCAACTGTCCATCATAGCTTGCGGCCAGATCGAAATAATCCATCGCCCGCGTAACATAGAGATAGGAATTGGCGTCGAAGCGATCCACGAAGGTCATGCCCTGATGATGCAGATAGCTTTCGATTTCAAACTCGGCATCAAAGGAAAAGCCCTTTTCCGTACTATTTTGCAGATTGCGGCCAAATTTATTCTGCAGTGACTGCTCGGACATGTAGGTCACATGGGCCGCCATACGCGCTACGGCGAGCCCCTTTTTCGGTGTGACGTCATAGTCATAGTAGCGCCCGCCATGCCAGTCCAGATCGGCCATCACGGCTTGGCGACCAACCTCGTAAAAGGCAATATTCTGCGATGAATGGTGCGAAGCGGTGGCGATCAGGATCGCCGAGTTAACCCGTTCGGGGTAAGCAGCCGCCCATTGCATGGCCTGCATGCCGCCCATGGAGCCACCAATCACACTGAAGAGTTTGTCGATACCCAGATAGTCAATCAGCATCGTCTGGGCGCGCACCATGTCCGGCACGGTGATCACCGGCAGGTCAAGGCCATAGGGCTTGTCGGTGGCCGGATTGATGGAGGCCGGCCCTGTGGAGCCTGAACAGCCGCCCAGAACGTTTGAGCAGATAACGAAATAGCGTTCGGTATCAATGGGCTTGCCCGGTCCGATCATGGTGGACCACCAGCCCGGCTTGCCGGTTACCGGCGAGGGGGAGGCGGCATATTGGTCACCGGTCAGGGCGTGGAAAACGAGGATAGCGTTGGAGTGGTCTTCGTTCAGGCTGCCATAGGTTTCATAGGCGATGGTGAAGGGAGAGAGTTCTCCGCCAGCATCCAGCTTGAGCGGGGTGTCCGGGCCGAAGGTGACACTCCGGCTGGATGGAGACAGCGCCTCGTGGTGGGCGCGCTCTTCCCGACTTTTCACTCCGGTTTCCGGATTGTTCTTGTCGGTCGGACTGTTCATTGGGCATTTTCTCCAAAGACGGACTGGTTTTTTTGTCTTGTGCAAAGTAGCTAGGGAGCATGGGGGGACAAGTCAAATCTTTTCTTTGCTTTTGTGGTGTCTCCCTTTTAAGGATACTATCCAATCAAAGGGATACTATTCGATTAAGCGCATTGAACGGCGCGCGGAAATCAGCCTGTTGCCGGATGCGTTTCATCGGCTCATCGGCGTTGGCCAAGTGACTGCGCAGAGACAATTGAAGACAGGACGATCATGACGGATAGCAAAGAGGGCGGCGCGCAAAAGGACGAGCCGACACTGGATGAGCTGCGGCAGAGAATTGACAGCATCGACGAGTCCATTCACCGGCATTTGATCGAGCGCAGTGAAATCGTTCAGGCCCTGATCGCGGTGAAGCGCACACACAAGCCCGGAGCGGCCTTCCGGCCAGGACGCGAGATGGATATGATGCGCCGGCTTGTCGGGCGGCATCGGGGTATCCTGCCGATTACGACCGTGGAGCATCTCTGGCGCGAAATCATCGCCACCTTTACCCATATGCAGGCCCCTTATGATGTGATTGTCGAGCCGGGCGTTGAACTGCGCGATGTCGCCCGCTTCTATTTCGGATTTACGGTGGGCTTCAAGGAAGCTGCCGGCAGCGCTTGCGTGATCGAGCAGGTGCGCGCTGGCGATGGAGCCGCCCTCGGGCTTGTCGCCAACCAGAGCGACGCCAAAAGCGCCTGGTGGGTTCCGCTTTCTAAGGATGGCGTGCAGATTATCGGTCGCTTGCCGGTGATCAAACAGGCGGGGCGCCCGGTGGATCTGGATACCTTCGTGCTGTCCATGCCATTGATGGATACGACCGTGCCGGATATGCGTCTGGTGGCCCTTTGTGCTCCGCATGAGGAAGGGGTGCAGGACGCTGTCAACCGCATCGGTGGTCAGTTGATCTCCTGTGTCATGGAAGAGGGGCATTGTGAATGCCTTGTTGCCGTGCCTTTCTCGGTGGCTGATGTGGAAGTGGAAGGTCTGACACGCTCGCCCAGCAACCCGATGGTGATCCGCGGGGTTGTTGGTGGCTATTGGACGCCAATTGCGCTCTCTGCTGCCGAATAGGCCTTGATTTCGCTTCAACAGGCGCGAATTTTTGATCTTTCGATCAAATCTGGCTCTTTGATCGTTCAATCCCACCTTTTTGCTTGAATGGGCTTCCGGCTTGGCTGTAAGACTGCCGGAAGCAATTGTAGACTTAAGATTATCAGGAGTGGTGAAATGTCCTCTTCCGGACAGCCCCAACGGCCTCAGCCGCGTGAAGGGCTTCTCGATATCCCGCTTTATGTTCCCGGCAAGGCCGAGATTGATGGGGCGGCGCCCATTCACAAACTGTCCTCCAACGAATCTCCTTTCGGTGCAAGCTCCATGGCAATGGATGCCTTCCGTCAGATGACGGGTAATTTGGAGCTTTATCCCGATGGCGGCAGTGTTGTTCTGCGCGAGGTGATCGGCGAGGTGCATGGTTTGCATCCTGATCGTATTCTGTGCGGTGCTGGCTCGGACGAAGTGCTCAGCCTGCTGTGCTACACCTTCCTTGAGCGTGGTGACGAAGCAATTTACAGCCAATATGGTTTTGCGGTGTATCCCATTGCCATTCAGGCTGCAGGCGGTGTTCCTGTTGTTGCTAAGGAGCAGGATCTGACGACCGATGTGGACGCCATTCTTGCTGCGGTGACAGACAAGACCAAGATGGTTTTTCTGGCCAACCCGAACAATCCGACCGGCACCTATATTCCAGTGTCTGAAGTGCGCCGCTTGCATGCCGGTTTGCCAAAGCATGTGGTTTTGGTTCTGGATGCGGCCTACTCGGAATATGTGGCTGAAAATGACTATGAGGCTGGCATCGAGCTGGCAGCGACCACTGAGAATGTGGTGATGTCGCGCACCTTCTCGAAGGTGTATGGCCTTGCCGCGTTGCGCCTTGGCTGGTGCTATGGACCGCAGGCCATTATCGATGCCATGAATCGTATTCGCCCGCCGTTCAATATTTCCGGTGCAGCTCAGGCCGCAGGTGTTGCTGCCCTGCGTGATCAGGATTTTATCCGCAAGGCCGTGGTGCATAACAGGGAATGGCTGCCAAAGACCTCTGCTGCTCTGGAAGCACTGGGACTGAAAGTGACCCCGAGTGTGGGCAACTTCATTCTCATTCATTTCCCGGATGCACCGGGCAAAAGTGCAGCAGAAGCAGATGCTTTCTTGCAGACCAAGGGCTGCGTTCTGCGACAGGTTGGAGGATATGGTTTGCCAAACGCACTGCGTATGACCATTGGCACCGCAGAAGCGTGTGAGGCCGTGATCGGCCATTTGGCGGAATTCCTCAAAGGGTAAATTGGATGACAGACTTTCTTTTCAAGCGCATGACCCTGATCGGTATCGGTCTTCTGGGGTCTTCCATTTCTTTGGCAGCCCGTCAAAAAGGGCTGGTCGAGCATATCGCGGTGCATACGCGATCCGATGCCACATTGGCGCGTGCTGAAGAATTGGGCTTGGGAGACAGCTATCACAAGGATGTGGCTGAGAGTGTCAAGGATGCCGATTTCGTCGTTGTCTGCACGCCAGTCGGCGTTTGTGGCACCGTGGCCAAGGCGATTGCGCCTCATTTGAAGGAAGGCGCTATCATCACGGATGTCGGCTCGGTCAAGATGTCGATCATTCGCCAGATGCAGCCACATCTGCCCGCTCATGTGCATTTCGTGCCGGGGCACCCGATCGCGGGTACCGAGGAATCCGGTCCTGATGCAGGCTTTGCCGAGCTGTTCATCAATCGCTGGTGTATTCTGACGCCTCCTGAGGGCACGGATGAAGGAGCCATCGAGAAGGTCAAGACCTTCTGGTCAACGGTCGGGTCCAATGTGGAGCTGATGGATGCGCATCATCACGACAATGTGCTGGCCATCACCTCTCACCTGCCGCACCTGATTGCCTATAATATCGTAGGCACCGCGTCTGATCTGGAAATGGTGACCAATTCCGAAGTCATTAAATATTCTGCCGGTGGTTTCCGCGACTTTACCCGTATTGCAGCATCCGATCCGACCATGTGGCGGGATGTCTTTTTGCATAACAAGGAAGCCGCTCTGGAGATGCTGGGGCGCTTTACCGAAGATTTGACGGCTTTGCAGCGGGCCATTCGCTGGGGCGACGGGGATGCCCTGTTCGACCTTTTCTCGCGCACGCGTTCCATTCGCCGCAGCATTATCGATGCTGGTCAGGAAATTGCCGCTTCGGACTTTGGCCGTCATCTCAAAGAGGGCGAGACCCATGCTCCAACGCTGAGCAGCGACGATCACGAATATACCGGCAGCTGATCGCTATCACCGGATGCGCAAGCGTGAGCCATCCGGTTTTTCGATTCCGGCGCGCCATGCTAGCAAATGCTATCGCAAAGCAGGCAGGGTCCCCAAAGGCAGGAACCCTGCCTTTATTGCACCATTGACCAGCGTGATCTTGACCTCAGAGCCGACCAGATCTCCATCCCGCACCGGTTTCCCCATCAACTGAAGGCCGGTGAGCGGGCCGTTGAAGCCATCGCGCTTGGCTGAGAGGGTTGCCTTCACCTTGGCGGTTTCGAGGTTGGGGTTGAGGATGCGCAGCTTGAGGGTGCCATTGGCAAGGCCTGCCTGATTGAAAGCGATGTCACCCTTCAGCTTCAGGGTCTTCTGGCCAATTTCCAACCAGCCATCGATATTTTCGATTTTGCCCGATTGACGTAGCCACAAACCGGCCGGGTCGCGTCGATCCTGCATCAATGCGTTCAGGCCGTCCTTGGCGGTGAAAGTCATTTCACCATTGAGAACAGGGATGCGATTGATTGAAAGTTCGCTTGCCTTGAAAGTGAGATCCAGATCGCCAGTTGTCTGCTGCCGTGGGCTGGCATTGAATTCGAGGCTGTCAGCCTTGATGGTGCCAACGGGTTGGCCGAGAACCGCATTGTTGGCGGACAGCGTGGCCTCCTCCGCTTTGAAGGACACGGCACGTATGCCATTGGGTGGTGTGAGCAAAACCGAACTCTGGATGAGGCTGCCAGTGATGTCATAGCTCTGGCCAAAGGCTGGCTGCTCGATATGCATGGGGGCATGGGTCTTGATACTGGCCTGACCCGGCTCATGAATTTGCCAGTAGACTTGCAAGGGGCCGCCGGAGACCTGCCATCCGGAGGCAGGATCGACAACCGCGTAGGACGAACAATCAAGGGCCAACCGCACCGGGTAACCACCCAATTTCCGGTCCTGACAGCGAACTATTTTCTGTCCGTTCACCTCGCGGGCGACAAATTGATCCACAAGGGCTTGTGTGGTCGTATAGCCATAATACCAGAAGCCTGACCATCCAGCTGCGATCAGGACTAGAATGATGGCGACACCCCATAGGAGGCGTTTGGCGCCTTTTTTCTGCTTGATCTGGTTGGTTTGCTCAGGTGGCTGTTGAGGCATTTGGCACTCGTTCTGTTGCAAATGTCGATCGGTGTTGGTATTTCACGTCCTTTGTTGCGTTATCTTATGGCGCAATCATGGCGGTTTTTATAGCGAACCGATTTTAGTTGTTTGTATCCTGTTTGGAGGCAGTTGGCATGCGCGATCTTTGGGTCTTTGGTTATGGCTCTCTCATGTGGCGACCCGGATTCGACTTTGAAGAATCCTATATTGGTACCCTCGAAGGCTATCACCGCGCACTCTGCGTCTATTCCCATGTCTATCGTGGATCGCCGGAAAATCCGGGACTGGTGATGGGACTGAGCGAGGGCGGTTCCTGTCAGGGCATGGTGTTTCGCGTTGATGCCAGCCAGCGCGAGGCGGTGATTGACTATCTGCGCGCGCGCGAACAGGTCACCTCCGTCTATCTGGAAGAATTTGTGCCCGTCGAGATCGCTTCGGTCACGGTTGGTGGCGCGCCGCGCAAGGTGGAGGCTGTGACCTATGTTGCCGACACAACGCATGGGCAATATGCGGGAAAGCTCGGCCTTGAGGAGCAGGTTAAGATTGTTCTGAAAAGCCAAGGCGAGGCCGGTCCGAACATCGACTATGTACTCAACACGGTGGATCATCTCAAGGAGATCAATATCGAGGATGAGGCTCTTTATGAACTGGCTGACGCGCTGAGGTTCAAAGCCAAACCGTGAAGGTACGACGCAGCGAAGATGCAAGAGCGATTTTATGAGAAGCGGCTATCATGAGGCCGTCTGTAGCTTTGAGCCTGATGAGTCTCAGGCACTAAGCAGGCAGATTTCCCGTCCAGCATCGCGCGCCAAATCGTCAATGACCTGCTGGCGTTCATGTTCGCTACCTGCCAGCAGGTGAACATAGACCACCAGATCCTTGACGTCCTCAGGGGCGATGTCGCGAAAGGCGAGCGGGGACAGATCCGAGATTTCGCCGATCCACTTCAATTCAGGCTGAAGCTTGTCAGCGCTTTCGGTGGCCAGCAACAGGATGCAATTTTCGAAGCTGGAAATGTCATCTTCGGGAATCTGGGTGAAAATATACCGATTGCCACTTTCGCTCTGCCAGTAGCAGAAGCGATTGCGCAGGCTGTCGACAGCGAAGTCTCCAATGGCCCCAAACGACATACTCGATCCCCAACACATCTTGATCTTAATAAGAACAAATATAGAACAATCCATAATGGGATGCAACTTGTTCTTTGTCTATATTATGTAGTTCGATTCTTAAAAAATACAATATTTAGAATCTAGGCTTCGGTTTTTGTCGGTGGAGGGAGGTCTTCGTTGGCAGCACGGGCTTCGGAAATCAGCCGATTTGAATGCGATTCTATGGTTTCACTAAGTTGTTCGAAAAATGGACGCATCCCCATGCCCGGTTCGATCGGAGGCAGAATCTCGATGATGATTTTGCCGGAATGGCGAATCGGGCTGCCTTTCGGCCAGAACAGACCGGTGTTGAGGGCCACAGGATAGCAGGGCACTTTCAGGGCATGATAGATATGGCTGATACCGAACTTATAGACTGGCTCAGTATCGGGGCGCCGGCGTGTGCCTTCGGGGAAGATGATGAGTTGCCTGCTGTCGGCAGTCATTTTCTTGCGTGCTTCGAGCAGCATGCCGCGCAGGGCTTTCAGTCCGGCGCTGCGGTCGATGGGGATCATGTCGGTTTTCAGCAAGGCCCAGCCGAAAAGCGGATAGCGCAGCAATTCGCGCTTGAGAATGAATAGTGGGTCGTCCACCAGCGGTACCAGAGCGAAGGTCTCAAAGGCGCTCATATGCTTGGAAGCGAGGATGATGCTCTGGCCTTTGGGAATTTTCTCCGCCCCTCTCACCTCATAGCTGCCGCCCACGATGGTGGTAAAGAGCCATGCGCATACCTTTGCCCAGATGCCTGCCAGTTTGATCAGATAGCGGCGGGGCAGGGGGTAGGTGAAAATGGATATGATCAGCATGAGCGCTGTCGACAGATAAAAGGCTGCGTTGAATAGCACGGATCGGATAATCAGCATCTGGGTCTTGTTCCGCTCGGGTTATCTGATGCGTTTTTCTTTCATTCGGCTCTTCCGGTTTGAAAGACACGCACTGGTCCATTGGTTTTTATGTGCCTCTGTGCAGCTCCGCGCGCACAGCTCTCGGATCTGGCTTGGTGAAACCATTTATCGGTGAAAATGACAGATCTGTCCAGAGACATGATCGTCTCAGGCTATTGCCCCCGATGGCTCAAGAGTCTCTCGGTGGTCCCGTGCAGCACAGCGGCCAGAAGCTTGAAATATTCCTTGGTTAGCAGGTGTACCGTGTTCCAGTTGATTAGGCGAGACAAGAGCGGCTGTTTGGTTGATCCGGCCACAAGATCGCTTTGGAAGGATACATCTGGTGCCGCGCGGCGCATTTCCAAAAGGGTCCGGGGCATGTGATAAGCGCTGGTGACGATGATGAGGCTTTTGAAATTGTTTTCCTTGGCCCAGATCGCCGTCTGGGTGGCATTGGCAACCGTATTCAGCGCTTCCCTGTCCAGATCGACACAGCAGTTGATCGTCTCTTCATCCAGATCGAAGCGGGCAAACAGGGTGCGGTCCGTGTTTCTGTAGTGTACGCCGGAAATGAGCAGCTTGTGGCCCTTGTCTTCCTTGAGCAATTCTATTGCCCGTTCCAACCGACCCGCTCCCCCCGTGACGACGACGATGGCGTCGGCTGGCTCAGGGGGCGTTTCATCGGCTGTCAGCGCATAGGCGATGAAGATTGCCCAGCCAATCAACAGCGCACACAGGCCAATAAAGGCCGCGAAGAAAAGAGCAAATACCCCTTTTCTCAAGGCAGAGCTCTGTTGTGTGGGTGACTGGGGCATTCCGGGTCCGGCGTTGGTTGTGATGGGTGCTTTATCCGCATTTGGGCACAGCCTGTCGAGGCCAATTCTGCTCAGGATAGCTTTTTCAACGTATTCATAACGGTCAATCGTGTTGTGATTGCGGTGAATACGGCGATCAAGATCACCAGAGCGAAGGTGCCAAGATAGGCGTTGGCGCCCAGTTGCACAACACCGAGTAGGGCCTGCATCTGATCAAGGGCGGCAGACCCTTCCTGCGCGCGCAGCAACCCCTGTATGATAAGGAAGGTGACGACGGCGGTCCCGCCGCCAGCAAGGGCGCCCTGAAAGCCGAGGGTAAAGAATTTGCGCTGGAATTCGCCGGCAATGAATTTGTTGCTGGCTCCCACAAAGTGGAGCACCTCGATCGTTTCCTTGTTGCCCGACATGGCCGATCTGGTGGCAAAGACCACGGTTAGAACCGTGGCTGTGACCACCAGCACCATGATGGTGAAGCCGATGAAGATGGCGGTTTCGGCCATGGAACGCAGTCGTTCCACCCAGAAGCGGTGGTTATCCAGAACGGCGCCGGGCACCTGCTCCTGCAATTGCCTGCTTAATGATGCGAAGTCCACTGCCGAAGGGTCATCGATGGTCAGCTCTATCAGACGCGGAATAGGTAGATCATCAAAGGTGATATCGAGCCCCAGCCATGGCTCGAGCAGCGAATTGGATTCATCCGACGTGAGGGCCGTGGCGCTTGTGATGCCCGGGGTCTGGCGAGCAATATTGATGGCCTTGGCCAATTCCCCTTCCATCTCGACGCCCTCCAGCTGTCTGATCTGGATGGTTGCGCCGCGGCTGATGTCAGATTGCCAGTCCCGCGTAGCATCGGAAATGATGGTCACGGCTGCGACAGTGAGTGCGGCAAGGAAGCTCATGATGGCGATAACCAGTACGAGCGCGTGGCCCGCGATGGTTCCTTTGGGGACAATCGGGCCGGGCTTCTTGTCCGAGAAGGGGATCTGCTGGGTGAAGCGCTTGGGCTTCATCTGACGCAGCTGGCGCATTCTGGAGCTTTTCTTGCGCACCTTGCCCGGTTTGGAGAGCGGATTCTTGCCCTTGGTCAGGGAAGGCAGCTCATTGGGGCCTGCCGGTTGTCTGGTGCTGGCATGCGGCTTGAACGCTTCCTCGCCCACAGGACCCGGCCTGGGACCAAGATTGGGGCCGACGCGCGGCGTGCTGGACGGCATCGGGGCGTGCGTTCTGTCTTGTCCGTCTCTATCGGTGGGGCGTCTGGCCATGGGGCTCTCCTCTCTTAATCGTAAATGTAGAGAGTTCCATCGTTCAGCACAATGCGGCGCGCCTCAATCTGATCCATCAGGCTGGTGTCGTGCGTTGCGATGACAATGGAGGTGCCTGATCTGTGCAATTCAACAAACAGGCGCAGAAGGCGGCGGGCAAGAATCGGGTCAACGTTACCGGTCGGCTCGTCTGCCAGCAGAAGCTTGGGGCGGGAGATGAGCGCGCGCGCAATCGCTGCGCGCTGCTTTTCCCCACCAGACATTACAGGCGGATAGACATGCATACGGTGGCCAAGGCCGACCCATTCCAGCAATTCGGCCACATCGGTTCTATAGGCACTTTCAGACATGCCCTTGACCCGTAATGGCAGAGCGACATTTTCGAAGGTTGTCAGATGGTTGAGCAGGCGGAATTCCTGAAAGACAAAGCCGATCTGTCGGCGCAGCTTGGCAAGTTCGTCATGGTCAAGGCGAGCGGTATCACGGCCGAAGATCTTGATCAGGCCGCGGTTGGGCTTGAGCGAAAGGAACATCAGTTTGAGCAGGGATGTCTTGCCAGCCCCCGAGGGGCCGGAAAGAAACTGAAAGGAGTTCTGTGGGATGTGAAAAGACACATCGCGCAGCACTTCCTGTCCCATTCCGTAGCGCAGGCCAACATTCTCAAAGCGAATCAATATGATCTTCCTTCTGGTCGTTTGATGGCAGCTTGCATGATTTGGTGTCCCGATTCACCCGATAACTATACACAATCATTGATCTTTGAGCGGGGCTTGGCAAAGCCTTAATGGCTGATATCCTATGTTGTGGATGATTCGCCTCCTTTCAATGCTTTGTCTAGAATGTGGGCGTCAAAAGGCGGGGAGCCGCTTATACCCATTCCTTTGCAGCGTTGAAGCACCGATGAAGATAACCTGCCCAAATTGTGCGACAAGCTATCAGGTCCCCGATGATTATATCGGCGCTGAAGGGCGGTCCGTGCGTTGTTCCAGTTGCGGGGAAACCTGGCATGCGGAACAGACCCCTGAACCGAAGCCTGAAAAGGCACCTGACCCCAAACCTGCCCCAAAGCCAGCGGCAAAAGAACCCGAGGTGCAACCTGCTGAGGGAAAGGAACAAAGTCAGGATGATATTGACGCGTTGTTCGACAGCCCCTCCGGTGGTGAAGAGCAAAGTCAGGATGATATTGACGCGTTGTTTGACAGCCCCTCCGGTGGTGAAGAGCAAAGTCAGGACGATATCGATGCTCTGTTTGACAGCCCATCTGGTGGCAAGGAACAAAGTCAGGACGATATCGACGCTCTGTTCGATAGTCCGTCTGGCGGTGAAGAGCAAAGTCAGGATGATATTGACGCGTTGTTTGACAGCCCGTCTGGTGGCGAAGAGCAAAGTCAGGATGATATCGATGCGCTGTTTGACAGCCCTTCCGGCAGTGAAGAACAAAGCCAGGATGATATTGACGCTCTGTTTGACAGCCCCTCAAGAGGCGAGGAGCAGAGCCAGGACGATATTGATTCCCTGTTTGATGAGCCTGCTGGCAAGGCGGAAAAAGCTGAAAAACCCAAGAAGCCCCAGAAAGCAGAGGCTTTGCCCGCAGGAGAGTCTGAGGACGGGGCAGATGATGCTGCGGCCGATGATGAGGATTCCAAGCCCTTTGTCGTGAAGGGAGACGGCGGGGATGATTTCCAGCCTCCTGTGGTCGATCTTCTGGATGCCGCTGCTTTTGAAGCGCAAAAGAAAGTCGCGCGCGGCGGAACAGAAGCCCGGGCGCGCAGTCGGCGGCGCAAGGCGCGAGCCAAAAAGCAAAAGGGGGGAGGCGGCGCCGGCCGTTCAGTGAAAAAAGAGTGGGTGATGGGTAGCGCTGCTCTTGCCGCCACGGTGATTTTGCTGGGGGCTCTGTTTATGGCGCCTCAATTCTGGGTGAAACGCATTCCGGACCTCGCTTCCCTTTATTCCATGTTTGGAATGGATGTGAATGTGGTCGGTGTCGATATCGAGATGGTTGACGTGCGTCTTGAGCAGAAAAGCGGGTCACCAGTGCTCGCCATCGAGACCGAACTGGTCAATCCGGGCACTGAACCTGTGATTCTTCCCTCTGTGGAGTTTTCCGTCCTTGGCAAGGAGCGTCTTGAGCTTTATTCATGGACCATCGGACCGGACCATGTGGGCCTCGGGCCGGGTGAGCGCAAACTGATCGAGACGTCGATTGCTGCGCCCGCGCAAGCAAGATATCTCTCGATGCGCGTGTTCAACGAATAGATCATCATAGGCCAGGCCATCTGACAGAGTCTGAGTCTGAAGGGAAGCCGGAAAAATTCATGACAGATACCATTGAAGTCCTCTATGACGAGGCGACACTCGCCAGCCGAAATCAGGAACTGGCAAACGCCATCGCAGAGGCTGGTTATAAAAATCTGCTCGTTATTGCGGTCCTCAAGGGAAGCTTTGTATTTGCAGCTGATCTGCTACGCTCTCTGTATCGCGCCGGTGTTCCGCTGGAAGTGGAATTCATGTCGCTCTCCAGCTACGGCTCTGGCACCAAATCTTCAGGCAATGTGAAGGTTGTGCGGGACATCGAGGTGATCGTGAAGGATCGCGATGTGCTACTGATCGACGATATTCTGGAATCCGGGCGCACTCTGGCCTATGCCAAGAATCTGTTGCAGGAACGTGGCGCCAATCGCGCAGACATTGCCGTTTTGCTCGATAAGCCGGGCAAAAGGGTCGCCGATCTTGATGCGGAATATGTCGGTTTTGAATGCCCTGACAAATTTGTTGTCGGTTATGGAATGGATAAGGCACACTCATACCGGGAAGTGCCTTTTGTTGGCTATCTGGAAGAAAACGATCAATAAAATCAGATAATTGAATGTGATTTATGGGTAAGGGCGCAGGTCGAACCGAAGGGTTGGATCTGCGCTTTTCTTTATGTGTAAACATGCCGGTGCTTCAATTTTTCCGTCCCGTTTTCGCTTTTGGTAAACCTTTTGGCTGTCAAATAGGCGAGCAAGATCGGCAAAAGATCTTGGTGTGACTAAAAAGAGTATTTTGGGGGTAAGGTTATGGCCCGAATTCTTCTTACCGAAGATGACGACGGGGTTCGCATGTTTGTGCAGCGGGCATTGATGATGGACGGGCATGACGTCAAAACCGCTGAAGACGGAACAGATGCTATGGACCTTCTTGCAGAGCATGGAGGGTCTTTTGACCTGCTTCTGACTGATATCAAGATGCCCGAAATGGATGGCATTGAACTGGCCAAGTCTGCCGCAACCAGCTGGCCGGAAATGACAATCCTGATGATGACCGGATTTGCCGATCAGCGCGAGCGCTGTGATAGCCTCGCTGCTATTGTGCATGATGTGGTGTCAAAACCCTTTTCTCTGGCAGAAATTCGCCGTGCCGTAAGAGAGGCCCTGTCTGGAGAGGCGTCTCTTGGTCCGGTTTCCATGTCGCGTGCGATGTATGGATAAGTTGGTTTCCGGCTGGAGCTTATGACAAGCGTTTAAAAAAAGGGATGGCATTTGCCATCCCTTTTTACATTCAGCTATCGGTCGGACTATTCTTCCAGCCAGTCTGGCACGCTGTCCAGCGCGAGCAACGCGTCATAGCTCTTGCGTTCTCGGATGACATGCCACTTGTCGCCACTGACCAGCACTTCGGGCACCAACAGGCGGCTATTATAGGTGCAGGCCTGCACCGCGCCATAAGCTCCCGCTGACATGATAGCCACCAGATCGCCTGAATCCATATGCGGTAGGGGACGATCCTGCGCTAGGAAATCTCCTGTTTCACAAACGGGGCCTACAATGTCCACATTCGAGACGGGGGTGTCGTAGGATGGTTCGGTTACGGGTTTGGCCTCGTGCCATGCTTCATAGAGCGTGGGCCGGATGAGATCATTCATGGCACCATCTACAATGACGAAGGTTTTGCCTTCTCCTTCCTTGCGATAGATGACCTCGGTGATCAGCACGCCCGCGTTGCCTGCGATGAGGCGGCCAGGCTCGAAATAGACCTTGCAGTCGAGATGCTTGACATGCTTCTTGACCGTTTCGGCATAGTCGCGCGGCAGAGGCGGTGGCGACTGGGTGTTCTGGTAGGGAATACCCAGGCCGCCCCCCAGATCCACATGATCGATCTCGATGCCATCGCTGCGCAATTGTTTGACCAAATCTTCAAGGCGCTCGAATGCAGAATCAAAGGGTTCCAGATGGGTTATCTGGCTGCCGATATGCATGTCGATGCCGGTGACCTTGATGCCGGGCAGGCTGTTGGCGCGTTGATATACCTTGCGGGCGCGCTTCCAGGGAATGCCGAATTTGTTTTCCGATTTTCCAGTCGCGATCTTGGCATGGGTCTTTGCATCCACATCCGGATTGATCCGCAAGGAAATGCGAGCCTCTTTGCCAAGCTCTGCAGCGATCCTGCTCAAATGCTCAAGCTCGGGCTCGGATTCGACATTGAAGCAGAGAATGTCCTGTTCCAGCGCAAAGGTCAGCTCGCGGCGAGTTTTGCCTACGCCGGAGAAGAGGATTTTTGAAGCGGGAATACCTGCGGCCAGAGCGCGACGCATTTCTCCTTCAGAGACAACGTCTGCACCAGCGCCAAGGCGTGCGAGCACCTTCAGTACAGCCTGATTGGAGTTGGCCTTCATGGCGTAGCAAAGCATGGAGTCCACATCACCAAAAGCCTCGGAAAACACCTTGTAATGGCGTTCGAGCGTGGCGGTGGAATAGACATAGAAAGGGGTGCCGACTTGCTTGGCGATGTCCGGAATGGAAACGCCTTCGGCATGCATGACGCCGTCGATATAATCGAAATGGTGCATGGCTATCTCTTTTCTTTGGGCTCTTCAGTCGCAAGCACGCGCTTTTGCGTGGCAGATGAGCGGGCATGGTTTCGATTCCGGGCGCCGGGGGGCCGTAACGTAAGGCTGTTCCTAGAGCAGAGGGTCGAGGAAGAAGTCGTCGTTGGCCGTCTTCGTCGGGGTGGCCTGAGGCTCTTGCTCGTCAACGGCTCCCTCGCTTGCCACCGGATCCTTGATGGTGCTTTGTGCATTGGTGTTGGCTGACGGGGCCTGCAGTGGTCCACGCACGCCGCAGGCAGCTAGGCTGGCCACCATGCCCAATGCGATGAGGCCGGTTGCGGCGGTTTTGACGACGGACTTTGAAAAAATGCCATGAGCCATCGCTTGATATCCCTTTTTCTTCGCATGGTCTGGATGGTGGCGGAGGTAGCGCACCATGAACGAGGCCGGGCTTTGTTGGCTCCGGCCTGTTTGTTCTTGTTGACTATTGCTTGGCTGCTTTTTCTTTTTCAAGCTTTTTCAGCCAGCTTTTTGCCTGTTTTTTAACATTGGCAGGAGCGGTGCCACCAAAAGAGACGCGGCTTCGGACGGATTTGTCGACCGAGAGCACCGAGAAAACATCTTCGGTGATGGTCGGCTCGACCGTCTGCATGTCTTCAAGAGTAAGCTTGTGCAGCTCGATATTGCGCTCGGCGGCCATGGCAACAAGGCTGCCGGTGACATGATGGGCGTTGCGGAAGGGCATGCCCAGTGTCCGCACGAGCCAGTCTGCTAGATCCGTGGCGGTGGAATAGCCAGAGCCAGCGGCCTTTTTCAGCTCTTTCACATTGGGTTCCAGATCGGCGACCATGCCGGTCATGGCTGCAACGCACAAGGACAGATTCTGCAAGGCGTCGAAGACCTGCTCCTTGTCTTCCTGCATGTCCTTGGAATAGGCAAGCGGCAGGCCCTTCATGACGATCAACAGGGCATTGAGCGCACCGATGATGCGGCCGGATTTGGCGCGGACCAATTCAGCTGCGTCCGGATTGCGCTTTTGCGGCATGATGGAAGAGCCGGTGGAGAATTTGTCCGAAAGCTTCACGAAGCGGAACTGGGCGGATGACCAGATGACCAGCTCTTCAGCAAAGCGCGAAAGATGCATGGCGCAGATGGAGGCGGCAGACAGCGCTTCAAGAGCAAAATCGCGATCGGAAACCCCGTCCAGCGAGTTGGCCGTCGGGCGGTCAAAGCCAAGGGCTTCTGCCGTCATGTGACGGTCGATCGGGAAGGAAGTGCCTGCCAGTGCCGCAGAGCCCAGAGGGCATTCATTCATGCGCTTGCGCGCATCCTGCACACGGCCCCGGTCACGGGAGAGCATTTCTACATAGGCCATCATATGGTGGCCGAAGGTTACCGGCTGGGCGCTTTGAAGATGGGTGAAGCCTGGCATGACGGCATTGGCGAACTCTTCTGCCTTGCCTGCGAAAGTGCTCTGGAGCTCAAGCAATTGTCCATCAAGGGTATCGAGGGTGTCGCGTACCCAAAGGCGGAAGTCGGTGGCTACCTGATCATTGCGCGAGCGGGCTGTATGGAGCCGTCCGGCATTGGGGCCGATGAGATCTGAAAGCCGGCTTTCCACATTCATGTGAATGTCTTCCAGCGCACGCGAAAAAGTGAAGTCCCCTGCCTCAATTTCTCCAGCGATTGTGTCTAGACCTTGTTCAATGGCTTTGGCATCATCGGCAGGCACGATTTCCTGCTTGGCCAACATGCGCACATGCGCTTTGGATCCGGCAATGTCCTGGGAGTAGAGTTTTTTATCGAAATCGATGGAAGCATTGATTTCTTCCATAATGGCGTCCGGACCTTCGGAGAAGCGGCCGCCCCACATTTTATTACTCATGATGCTTATTCCATTGATCAGATCGGTAAGTCGTGTTGCTTTATGCCATAACAAAATGGGACTGTCAGCGCCAATACTGAGGAAAGATCGTTCACTTGTGGCTCATTGTGATGATTTCCCGTCTTCGGCGGGGGTCTTGATTGAAGAAGGGGAAACAGAAATGCTTTCATTTGCTCAAAAATTCCGGCCCTTGCGTGCTGGCCTAATTTTTCTGATGGCCCTTTCCGGCGCTGTTGCCATTGCGGCTCCCTCCGTTTCCGCGCAAGAAAGCTGCCCTGCTGCCAAGCAGCAGATTGGCGCCATTGATCCCATGATCAAGGGGCCGATTGCGGCGCTCCAGACCAGCGGACATCCGGTGGATTTCTCAGGACTTGCGTTCAAGCGCGAGGATGGCAGCGCTGTTTCTCTTGCCGATTTCAAAGGCAAGACGGTGCTTCTCAATTTGTGGGCGACCTGGTGCGCGCCCTGTCGTCACGAGATGCCCGATCTTGATGGGCTACAGGCTGCGCTCGGGGGGGATGACTTTGAAGTGGTCACGGTGAGTCTTGATCGCAAATCGCCAGACAAGCCCCGTGCCTTTTTCGATGAAATCGGCATCAAGTATCTGACGCTCTATTATGATGAGAAGATGGCAATGTTTCCGGCCCTGCGCTCAAAGGGCATGGCGTTTGGTATGCCCTCAACGCTGATCATCAACAAGGATGGCTGCTCGTTGGCGCATATGGCAGGCCCTGCTGCCTGGGCATCAGCAGAAGCGCAGGAACTCGTTAAAGCGATTGTGGAATCGGAATAGAAGGAGCGGGAGGACCTAGGGGACCGGGACTGGGGGATGCCGCACACGAGAGCGAGCCCACGCCCGGTTCTGAGCGCAGGTTTTAGCGCGCAGGCCTTTGAAGGGCTGCGCGGTATTGCCGTCAGGACGCGTGTGAGCGACCTTATGCCTTGATATTGACTGCCTTGCCCATGCCTTCAGGGGCAGAGTTGCTATTCTGCATACCCTTCTGGACGAGGGCATCAAGGGTGTTGGCCATATTCATATCGGCGTTATGAGCCATCTTTATTAGGGTCGAACCCAGATCCATGCTTGACTGGGCTGCGTTGGTGTAGGCGATTGCCGCACCGGACGAAGCTACGCTGGACATCAAGTATTCTCCTTTGGGGTTACTCCTGTTTCATGGTTTGCCTTGGCCCAATTGTCCGGTAGCTCTCTTAAGACTGTGTTAAAGTGTGTTTAAATAGTTTTCTGTGTTTTTCTATATTTCTGTACAGAAAAGCCAGCCCGGATGCTGGGCTGGCTTGATGTTTGATGGGGGATCGCCTGATCGCTCGGGCAAAGTCTAGCGCGTCGGGATGGGGATTTCGCTGCGATAGTCATAGAAGCCGCGCTGCGTTTTGCGCCCCAACCAGCCGGCTTCGACATATTTCACCAGCAGCGGGCAGGGGCGATATTTGCTGTCAGCCAATCCATCATAAAGCACCTGCATGACGGACAGGCAGGTATCCAGACCAATAAAATCGGCCAATTCCAGTGGCCCCATGGGGTGATTGGCCCCCAGCCGCATGGCGGTATCGATGGCATCCACGGTGCCGACCCCTTCATACAGGGTGTAGATGGCTTCATTGATCATGGGAAGCAGGATGCGATTGACGATGAAGGCGGGGAAATCTTCCGAGACGGCAACGGTCTTGCCCAAGCTCTCGACGAATTTTTCCGAAGTTCTGAAGGTCGCCTCATCCGTTGCTATGCCGCGCACGAGTTCGATCAGCTTCATGATCGGAACGGGGCGCATGAAATGCATGCCGATGAACTGTTCGGCCCTGTCGGTGGCCGCCGCGAGGCGGGTGATGGAATAGGACGAGCTGTTAGAGGCTATAAGGGCTTCGGGTTTGAGGAATGGCGTGATGGAGGCAAGAACCTTGCGCTTTGTTTCCTCATGCTCGGTGACCGCCTCAATGACCAGATCCACATCAGCCATGGTCTGCAGATCCAGCGTTGTGGTGATCTTGGCCAATGCTGCCAGTTTCTGCCCATCGGAAATGCGCCCCTTGGTGACCTGCCGCTCGAGATTGCTGGTAATTTCGACAATGGCCTCATCGAGTCTTTCCTGATTAATGTCATTCAGGAGCACATCATAACCGGATAGACCGCAGACATGAGCAATGCCGCTGCCCATTTGTCCGGCCCCAATGATCCCAACTTTCTTGATTTCAGACATTTCACTGCTCACGGATTGCTCTGCTATGGTTCTCTGCTCGTTGTCCCGGCGGCTGGAAGATGCCCAGGGCATGGCCTCCAGATGGTCGGGCAAGTTTGGCAGATTGTGCAATGCTTCGCAAATGCAAATGAATGCATGGAATGTGTGCAGCAAGTGCTAAGCGCCTTTGCTCGACAAAACTACGATCAAAGTCTGATAGTTACGCGAAACAATGGGGATAATTTGCTTGCACCGTGAGGCCGGATATGAAAAATCCCGCGCTCCAAGAGGAGCGCGGGATGACTGGAAAGACGCGTTCGTGTTTGTCACCTGACCGGCTTCGCCAGATCTGTGCGGCCACTCAGCGCAAGATCAGAGGGCTTTTTCAAGCTCTGGCAGAATGTCGAACAGATCACCCACGATGCCATAATCGGCAACCTGGAAGATCGGTGCTTCTTCATCCTTGTTGATGGCAACAATGACCTTGGAATCCTTCATGCCTGCCAGATGCTGGATGGCACCGGAGATGCCTGCTGCGATATACAGCTCGGGAGCGACCACCTTGCCGGTCTGGCCGACCTGCAGGTCGTTCGGAGCGTAGCCGGCATCAACGGCTGCGCGCGAAGCGCCGATGGCTGCGCCCAGCTTGTCGGCAATCGGGGTCAGAAGACCGTTGAACTGTTCTTCGGACGCCAAACCTCGGCCCCCGGCGATGATGGCTCGGGCGCTTGCAAGCTCGGGACGATCCGATGTTGAAAGCTCTTCGCTGACGAAGGTTGTGGTGTCGGGCGCGTCAGCTGCCGCAACATTTTCGATGCTGGCAGAGCCCTCGGATGCCGCGGCTGCAAAATTGGCGGTGCGCACCGTCATGACCTTCTTGCTGTCGGCGCTTTTGACGGTCTGGATGGCATTGCCAGCATAGGTCGGGCGCTCGAAGGTGTCGGCCGAGACAATTTTGGTGACTTCGGAAAGCTGCATGACGTCGAGCAGAGCGGCGACACGCGGCATGAAGTTCTTGCCCACGGAAGTGGCCGGAGCCACGATTGCATCATATGCGTCTGCCATGGCAACGACCTGAGCAGACAGGGCTTCTGCGATATGGTGGCCAAGGGCATCGCTTTCAGCAACCAGAATTTTGGCCGCTCCGCTCAGTTTGGCCGCTTCTTCAGCAGCAGCTGCGCAATCCTTGCCAGCAATCAGGATGTCCACGTCACCACCCAGCTCGAGCGCTGCGCTCAGGGCTTTTGCGGTGGCGTCATTCAAAGCCGCGTTGTTATGTTCGGCAATCAGAAGGGTTGTCATAATCTATCTCCTCGCTTTGCCTTAAAGCACGCTGGCTTCGTTTTTCAGTTTGTCGACCAGTTCGGCCACGCTCTCAACCTTGATGCCTGCCTTGCGGGCTTCCGGTTCTGCGGTGGAAAGCACTTCGAGGCGCGGCGCAATGTCAACGCCATAGTCTGCGGCTTCCTTGGTGTCGAGCGGCTTCTTCTTGGCCTTCATGATGTTGGGCAGAGAGGCATAGCGCGGCTCGTTGAGGCGCAAGTCAGCGGTCATCACGGCAGGCAGCTTGATCGTTACATTCTGCAGGCCGCCATCGATTTCGCGCGTTACACTGGCAACATCGCCTTCAACCTTGATGCCCGAAGCAAAAGCACCCTGGCCCCAGCCAAGAAGTGCGGACAGCATCTGGCCGGTCTGGTTTGCATCATCGTCAATGGCCTGTTTGCCCACGATGACCATGCCGGGCTGTTCTTCTTCAACAACGGCCTTGAGCAGCTTGGCAACGCCCAGAGGTTCGACGGGGGCGTCTGACTTGATAAGGATGGCACGGTCGGCGCCCATGGCCAGACCGGTGCGCAGGGTTTCCTGCGCCTGCTGAACGCCAATGGAGACAACAACGATCTCGCTGGCCACGCCGGCTTCCTTCAGGCGCACGGCTTCCTCTACCGCAATTTCATCAAACGGGTTCATGGACATTTTGACATTGGCCAGATCGACACCAGTGCCATCGGCCTTGACGCGGATTTTGACGTTGTAATCGACAACCCGCTTGACGGGTACAAGGATCTTCATGGATTAATTCTCCCATGTGAACCGGCATTAGGCCGGCTCAATTGACTTGAGCGTTGTGCAAGAGAACTGGCTTTGGCTCGCTGCGAGCGCCTGGAGTCTTTATGCTCCGCTGTGCCGTCCCTGCTGTTTGAGGCCCACGAGATCAATTTCTGATGTCTTGGGGGTCAGAAATATGATCACAGATATTATTTGGCTGACATCATTTGGAAAAGACCATCCAATATCAGCGGCTTCATTGTTTTGTTCCTGATCGGGGAGGACGGTAATGGCAGCTTTTGGGCCTGTCAACAATCCGTCAGTCTGAGACGCATGAGTTTCTGTCATGGCCCTTAAACCTTTGGGTAGTTTCACGTAGCGCGTTGGAACAGGGGGACTGTTTTTCGCTTCATAAAGGGGATAAGAATGGCTCCCGTGATCGCTCCTCCCACATGCGCCCACCATGCAACAGTGGCCTCTGTGCTGGTCAGGGAGTTGAAAAGTTGCAGCCCGAGCCAGGCACCAAGGCAGTAAATAGCGGGAATTGGAAGGGGTATGCGTCCAAGGATCAGGATCCAGACGCGGACATCGGGATGCAGCATGAGATAGGCGGCGATAATGCCCGCTGTTGCGCCTGATGCTCCTATGAGCGGCACGGGCGAGCCCCAGTTGGCTAGCGCATGCAGCAGGGCCGCCCCTGCGGCGCAAAGGCAATAGAAGACGAGAAAGCGGACATGCCCCATCGCGTCTTCGATATTGTCGCCAAAGACCCAGAGAAAGGCCATGTTGCCGATGAGATGCATCCAGCCACCATGCAGAAACGCATAGGAGATGAAGGTGCCCCAATGCATGCCAGAGGTTGGCCCGAGCAAGTCTGGAGATTGCCAAATCAGGCTGCTCGGAATGAGACCGTAGGACACTGCAAAATTTTGCAGGGTTTGGCCGTCACCCGGGCCGCCGCTGATCAGGAAAACAAGACAATTGGCAAGGATGAGCCCGAGTGTGACATACTGCCAGCGGACATAATGAAGGGCATTCCTGTCATGCAAGGGTATGAACATGCTCTGCGTGCCTCCGTTGGCCTTCTGATTTGTCGTGTCGCGCTCAGGCCTTGCTGTGGTCTCTTAACGGGTTCTTAACGATTCTGGCCGGGAACCCAGAGCACATCTGCGGTGCCTTTGTTGTTGGCCCAGCGGGCTGCAACGAAGAAAAAGTCAGAAAGACGATTGAGATACTGGATGGCCTCAGCGGATACGGGTTCGTTTTCCTCTGCGGCAAGGGCCGTTACCAGACGCTCGGCGCGGCGTGAAACCGTGCGGGCATAATGCAGATAGGCCGATGCTCTGGCGCCGCCGGGCAGAATGAAGCTCTTCAAGGGTTCCAGATCCGCATTCAATTGATCGATCTGCTTTTCAAGGCGCTCGACCTGACTGGCAATGATGCGCAACGGTTCATAATCGAGCTTTTCGCCGCTGTCTGGTGTGCACAGATCGGCCCCCAGATCAAACAGATCGTTCTGGATCTGGGAAAGCATCAGATCCAGTTCCGGGTTATCTGCGGTTTCCAGCCGGGCGAGGCCAACAATCGAGTTTGTTTCGTCAACTGTTCCGTAGGCTTCAACGCGCAAATCGTGCTTGGGGCGGCGCTCGCCTGTGCCCAGCATGGTTGTTCCCTTGTCACCTGTACGCGTGTAGATTTTGTTGAGACGAACCATCGAAGATCTTTCCGTTTTTGGCTATGGGATTGCGGCGCTGTCACAAGCTGCGCCTTTGAATGAAATATGGTCACCAGATTGCAGGAGTAGGCACATACAAAAAATGCGCCTGATGCAATGTCAGACGCACTTTAAATGGTTCCTGATCAGACGCAAGATGACGGATCGTCATTCCCTTGCTTCAAGCGGCCTTTATGTCAGGCCGTTGGCTTATCAGAATTTGTATCCGACGCGTGCGCCGACGTTGGTCAGGCCGTGGTTCCAATTGCCAAGACCAGCGTTGGAGCTATGCTCAACGGTGAGCATTACGCGGATACGTTCATAGTCCAGACCGATGGAAGCTGACTCGTGGAACAGCGCACGGGTGCCCAGAGGCTCACGGTCAGGATCCGTATTGCTCAGTTTGCCATCATGAACCATGCCGCCGAAGCTGCCTTCAACGAAAACAGGGCCGTAGACCGGGAACAGCCAGCTAAAGCCGGCATAGCCGTAAGATGTCTTGCCATCCGTGTTGAGGGAAGCTCCGATATGGGGGCGCGGTGTCAGGAAACGTTCCCAGACAGAGGCATTCTCTGCCGGTGTGCCAAAGGCATTGAAAAGAACTTCGGCTTGCAGATCAACCGTACCATCTTCGCGACGGGTCACGTCATGCGCCATGACGCCCATGCGCAGTTCGCTGAGAAAACCCATTTCGCCGGGTGCGGTATAATCGGCTGCGTTGGCTGCACCAGCGGCACAGGTGAGCATTAGTGCTGAAATAAGAGCGGCATGTTTCATGCTAATCGTCCAAGGCAAAGCTATTGTTTCCCCATCTTTAGCCCAAGCAAGCGGTGGATGCCACCCGAAATCGGGAAATTTTTATTCGCTCGCAGGCTTCTTCACGGCGGCGTGTTGTTTTGGTCACAGGGCCAGCCCTCGCGTTCTCGGCTCCTATTGCTCCTATTGCAGGAAATACAAACTCGCCATGACGATGACGATGGCCAACAACTGCAAAAGAACGCGCCAGCGCATCAATCTTTGCGACCGGTTGGGGTTGCTGCCACGCATCATGTTGACGAGGCCAACAACCAGAATGAGCGCAACAGCGAGCAGCGCGATGGGAATGAGAGCGGAAAGAATCGAAGACATGCTGCACTCCTGATCTGGGGTTAAGCAACATGCACGTTTCTTCACTCTTGCTGGATGCTGCCAAGTCGCCCTTTTCGTTGATCGCGGTTTCTCTTTTGATCTCTCTGGAAAAGAGGGGCACTCACTAGGGCTTGTCGGCGCAGTCTAGCAGGGGGGCATAACCGCATGAAAGATGTCCGTTACTGAACTTTGGTTGGGCGGGATCAATCCCCATAGGCACGCAAAAAGGCATCAAGCGCTCTGGTGGGCAGAAAGCGACGCAAGACATTCATGATGTAGGTTGGCACGGTTACCATATAGCGCGGTTTCGGGTTGCGGGCATGAAGGGCGTGGTGCAGCTTCTTGTAAACCGCTTCGGGCGGCAACTCGAACTTGCCCGGCGCATCGGATTCCATGGCCTTGAGGCGATGCTTGTAGCGCTCGCTATAGACGGAATTTTCTGTGTCCACCGTTGAGATGAAATTCAGGCGGGCATTTTCACGAAACTGGCTGGTGATCGGGCCCGGCTGGATCATCGAAATGGAGATGTTGCTGCCGTGCATTTCTATGCGCATGGTGTCCGTCAGGCCTTCAAGGGCATATTTCGAGGCCACATAGGCCCCGCGGAAAGCAAGGCCGGTAAGCGCCAGAACCGAAGAACAATGGATGATCCGGCCATATCCCTGACGCCGCATGACGGGGATGATCTGGCAGGTCAATTCGTGCCAGCCAAAAAGGTTGGCCTCGAACTGGGTGCGCAGTATGTCTGTCTTGAGGTCTTCCACCGCACCGGCCTGACCATAGGCGCCATTGTTGAAGAGGGCATCAAGCTGGCCACCGGTATGGTTCAAAACCGCTTCCACACAGGCCTTGATCGACTGGTGGTCGGTGTAATCCATGTAAATGGCCGTAACCCCTTCATTCTTGAGGGCCTCTATGTCTTCGATCTTGCGGGCGGTAGCAAAAACCTGCCAGCCCTCTTTGTGGAGTTGAAGCGCACAGTGGCGACCAATGCCTGAGGAACAACCGGTGATGAGGATGGAACGCTGGGTCATGATGTCTTTCGGGTAATGTCTTCAGGGCCTGGGGGAGGACGGCGCGCTTAGCAATCGCGTGGGGGTAGTGAACGCTCGGATTCTTTCGAGAATGGGTGCTTCCATTCGGGATGTTTTGTTTCTTCGTCCTTCATGGCCTTTCGCCAGTTGCGAATGGCCTTAAGGGACGGCAAGCGCGGGATATGGGCCAGCTCCCAATGGATGCCATTGATTGGGTCATTAAAGAAGGTGGCATAATAGCCCGGCGCATAAAGCGGATATTCAGCGGGTGTTTCTGTAACCGGCACGTGGTTGGGCATAAGAAACTCTTTGTGGAAGGCATCCACTTCCTTGCTGTTTTTGGCCCAGAGCGCAATGTGATGCACGCCGACAGGGCGGGCCGGGAAATCGAATTTTTCTCCGCTCTTGGCGGGCTGAATGCCGATATAGCTGTGCGGCATGGGAAAGCGGGCCATGTAATAAGTGGAGCGGTAGCCCACATCCAGCGTCCAGAAACTCTTATAGCCGAGCCAGCCAAACATCAGATCGTAAAAGGCAATCGATTTGTCATAATCGAGGACTGAAAATTCCACATGATTGATTCCGCGCCAGCGCATTGTCTTTTCCTTCCCTCTTGATCAATTGGAGTTAAACGCGCCTGAGCGCATCGGATCAAGAGCTTTTCCCTGATTGATGGCAGAGGCATTACAGGGATGTGAAAAAGCCTTATTTCGCAAGGGATGGCAATTGGCAAAATACACAAAGGGGAGGCGTGGGCCTCCCCCTCGTGATGCTGGTTGTGGCGGTTGCTCCACAGGAATGCTGGCCTAGCTGCGCGTATCCAGAAGGCGGCGCGCGATCACCTGTGCCTGAATTTCGCCTGCTCCTTCGAAAATATTGAGCACACGGGCATCGCACAAGACGCGGGAGATGGCATATTCCAGCGCGAAGCCGTTGCCGCCGTGGATCTGCAAGGCATTGTCAGCGGCGGCCCAAGCGACGCGAGCGCCAAGCAGCTTGGCCATGCCTGCTTCCAGATCGCAGCGCTTGTCGTGGTCCTTCTGACGGGCTGAATAATAGGTGAGCTGACGGGCCACCATGATTTCAGCGGCCATCATGGCCAGCTTGTCGATGACACGCGGGAAGTTGATCAGCGATTTGCCGAACTGCACCCGCTCTTGCGCATATCGAAGGCCAAGATCCAGAGCATTCTGGGCCACGCCAATGGCGCGGGCAGCTGTCTGGATGCGGGCTGCCTCAAAGGTCTGCATCAATTGCTTGAAGCCTTGCCCTTCTTCTCCGCCCAACAGATTATCCTTGCTGACTTCGAAATTGTCGAAGGCAATGTCATATTCCTTCATGCCGCGATAGCCGAGCACTTCGATTTCGCCGCCATCCATGCCTTGCGCAGGGAAGGGATTGTCATCATCACCGCGTGGTTTTTCTGCCAGCAGCATGGACAGGCCCTTATAGCCGGCTTCGGCCGGATTGGTGCGGACCATCAGGGTCATCAGGTCAGCGCGCACGGGGTGAGTGATCCATGTCTTGTTGCCGGTCACCTTATAGGTGTCACCGTCCAGTGTAGCGCGAGTCTTCAGGCTGGCAAGGTCGGAGCCGGTGTTCGGTTCGGTGAAAACAGCGGTTGGCAGGATCTCGCCGGAGGCGATCATCGGCAGCCATTTTTCCTTTTGTTCTTCCGTTCCACCGCACAGGATCAATTCAGCGGCAATCTCGGAACGGGTGCCGAGAGACCCCACACCGATGAAGGCACGCGAAAGGGCTTCGGAGACCACACACATGCTTTCCTTGCCAAGCCCCAATCCGCCATAGTCTTCCGGAATGGTCAGGCCAAAGACACCCATTTCGGCCATTTGCTCGATGATTTCCATCGGGATATAGGCATCTTTGAGATGCCACTCATGGGCATGCGGGGTGACTTCGCTTTCGGCGAAGCGGTTCATTTCATCGCGGAAGGCTTCCATGGTTTCGTCAAGGCCCGCATCGCCAAAGGAGGCCGCCCCTTCTGCCGCTTCCATGAGGGCGACAAGGCGGGTGCGGATTTCCTTGGTGTTGCCTTCGGCCATAAGGCGGGCCACTTCCGGGCTCTGGGCGGCAGCGATGGTCTCGGCAGACACGCCAAAATCAGCAAGGCGCACGATTTCACCCTGCGTCATGGGAATGCCGCCAAAAATCTGTGCCAGATATTCGGCAAAGGCAAGGCGGGTGACGAGCGATTCCATCTCGCCATAGCGACCTTCATCGCTCATAGTCTTGCTATAGCCGCGCATTTCCTTGAGCGCTTCCACATAGGTGGCAAACCATGCAAGGCCGTGAGTGAGGCGCTGTTCGGCTTCCACTTTGCCAGACTTGACGCGGCCATCCTCGGCTACCTTTTCATAGACTATATCGACCAGCCCCTTGAGCAGGCTTTCACAGGTCGCGACCGCTGCGTCCATGTCGGACATCAATGTGTCAGGAATGGCGATCGGCTGGGTCTCGATGGTCAAAGACATGGTTTCTCCCCCCTGATGCAATGTCTGGCCTGCCGTTGGACTTCTCCGCCAGATGACGGCTTGAGACAGGGTGACGGGTGCAATCAATTGCTTTTATGTTGCAGTGCACATTGAAGGGCGAAGGCTATATTTGCAATAAGCCAAAGGGGTAAGGCATCAAAGACGTTCGTCTGACATGTTGCGGTGCACACGACTTTTGTCGCAGAATTTTCCGCTGTCTTTGAGGTAGAGGACGGGCCGTTGCTGTCAGCTTTTTCTGCGGCTGGCCAGAATGACGCCGAGGGCGGTGACGATCATTCCAGCCACCTGCATGGGTGTGATGGGCTCGCCAAAGAGCAGGAAGGAAATGGTCGCGGTCACGGCGGGTACGAGATAAAAAAGCGATGCGGTGTTGGAGACGGCCCCCTTCTCTATGAGCCAAAGCAGCAGGAAGATGGCGCCGATGGAAAGCACCAGCACGAGCCAAACCAACGCAAAGATGAATTCTCCTGACCAGATGATGGTCTGGCTTTCCGTTAGCAGGCTGAGGCCTACACAGAAAAGCGCGGCCGCGATATATTGCAAGATAGTGGCCGTGCGGATGTCCAGATTGGCAGCGAAGCGCTTCTGGTAGACCGTTCCAAAGGAAATGGCGATGACCGCCACGAGGGAGACGAGGACCTGTATCGGGGTAACAGAGAAAGCCCCGCCGCTGAGACGCGGAAGCAGCTCCATGGAGATGCCGATAAGCCCGAGGACAAAGCCAAGGGCGTGGTTTTTGGTGATCTGCTCTTTCAGAACAAGATGGGCGAAAAAGGCCGTTAATACGGGCTGCAATCCGGTCATCAGGGCGAACAGGCCCGCAGGCATGCCATCATCAATCGCCCAGAAGACGCCCGAAAGATAGATGCCGTGAATCAAGAAGCCGGACACAAAGGCATGAAAGCCTTGGCGCGGATTGGGCCAGCGGGCGCGCTGGATGAGTGAAATAGACAGCAGAAGCAGCAGCACCGAGCCAAACCGCAGGGTCAGGAATGTCATGGGCTCGGAATAGGGGGCACCCATGCGCGAGCCGACAAAGCCGGTTGACCAGAGGACAACAAACAAAAGAGGGGCGAGGATCGGCAATATGCCTGCGGTTCTGGAGGTCATGGTGTTTCTTGAGTGGCAGGTCGAAAGAAAGGCTTAAAATACAGAAGCTCCAGCTTTATCCGCTGAGGGCGGAAAAGTCCAATGGGAACCGGACCGGCACGGTAAACATTGATTATGATGTGGGCTCCGGATGTCTCTCTGGGGCGATGGAGCGGATTGCTTTTTCAGGTCAGAAGCCTATAAAGGCTGCGCGCATGGCGGGACCTTTATAGCAAAACGAACAAGCATGCTGTGCTCCCTATCTGGTGTCAAACTCTGGCTGTCACATGGAGTGGGGGGTGTTTGTGGTTTCCTGTTGTTGCGTAAGGCTAATGAATTCGGATAGTTGGAAATGATGCGTCTTTGGGAATGGATAGTCGTGCCGGTCCGGATCTTCTGGCGCTTTTCAGACAATCACGGTTTTGCGCTCGCCAGCAACATTGCCTTTTCCATGCTGCTGTCCATTTTTCCCTTTTTGCTGCTGCTTACGGGTGTGTCCGTCTGGATCGGTGGCGATGCGCTGGGCAAAGTCTTGCAGGATATGCTGAGCTTACTGTTGCCGGACGCGATCGCAGATATCTTGCAGCCCGATGTGGATGCGGTAATTGCCGAGCGTACCCGCAGCCTGCTGTCCATTTCTCTGGTCGTCTTCCTCGTTACCCTGACGTCACTGGTAGAGAGCCTGCGCGAAGGGCTTAATCGTGCTTATGGCTATTATGAACGCCGGTCGATCCTGTCGCGCAGGGCGATGGGGTTGTTGGCCATCTTTGGGGCGACGGGTGTGATGATCATTGTTGCCTCGGCCCTGTTCTTTGCGCCCATCGCATGGAATATGCTCAAGCCGCATTTTTCATGGATCGAGGATTTTCAGTACACCTTCAACGTGGTGCGGTTGGGGATCGCCATTCCGCTTTTGACTCTGTTTCTGGTGGCGAGCCATCGCTGGCTGCCCATGCGTACGACCGAGTGGGCCGATCTCTGGCCCGGAGCCTTGACCACGCTTGTTTTATGGTGGTTCACGGCCGAAGCCTATTCCTACTATCTGTCGCATTTTGCCCAATATGCACGTGTCTATGCGGGCCTGGCCGGTGTTGTGGCAACGCTGATCTTTTTGCAGATCATCTCCATGATCTTTCTATATGGCGCCGAGGTGAATGCCTGGATTATTCGCTGGCGCCGCATTGAGCGCAGCAAGCATGCCAAGCCCTATCCTGATCCTGATGAAAAGACAGCCATGCCGCCGCCGGAAGAGCCGGCCAATGACTATTAGGGCCCGAGCAGGCGTGTGTGGGGGCATATGCTCATAGGGTGATGTTGAACAATTTGCGGGAAAGAAAAAGCCGGGATATCCCGGCTTTTATCTGTCTGCTTTCCAGATTGGCCTTGCCTGTTAGGAGCTGCGGCTGGCTAGAATGGTTTCTTCCAGAGTCTTGAGGCCCGTTCTGGTCGCATTGACCATGCAGGACATGTTGCCCGGCTGATGCTTGTTGCTCAGCATCAATTCATGTGCCTTGGGGATTTGCTCCCATGTGAAGACGTCTGACATGCAAGGATCGATATGGCGATCGATCACCATCTGGTTGGCGGCCATGGCCTGTTTTAGGTGGGCAAAGTGGGAGCCCTGAACGCGCTTTTGATGCATCCAGACATAGCGGGCATCCATGGTCAGGTTGAAGCCTGAGGTTCCCGCACAAATGACCACCATGCCGCCGCGCTTGACGACGAATGTGGAGACCGGCATCGTGGCTTCACCGGGATGCTCGAAGACCAGATCGACATTCTTGCCCTTGCCGGTATATTCCCAGATGGCCTTGCCGAATTTGCGCACTTCGGCAAACCAGTCGGCATATTCGGGGGAGTTCACCTTGGGTAGCTGGCCCCAACAATGGAAATCCTTGCGATTGATGACACCCTTGGCTCCAAGGTTCATGACAAAATCGCGCTTGCTTTCATCGGAGATGACGCCAATGGCATTGGCGCCTGCTGCGGCTGCAATCTGCACGCCGAAGACACCCAAGCCACCCGAAGCACCCCAGATCAGCACATTCTGACCAGGCTTCAGCTCATGAGGCATATGGCCGAACATCATTCGGTAGGCGGTGGCGAGGGTCAGCACGTAGCATGCGCTTTCTTCCCAAGTGAGATGCTTGGGGCGGGGCATCAGCTGCTGCGCCTGAACCTTGGAGAATTGGGCAAAGGAGCCGTCTGGCGTCTCATAGCCCCAGATGCGCTGTGTGGGCGAGAACATCGGGTCGCCACCATTGCATTCCTCGTCGTCGCCGTCATCCTGATTGCAATGGATGACAACTTCGTCGCCGACTTTCCAGTTGCGGACCTTGCTGCCAACCGCCCAGACAATGCCGGAGGCGTCAGACCCTGCGATGTGGTAAGGCTGCTTGTGCACGTCGAACACGGAGACCGGTTCGCCAAGGCCCGCCCAGATGCCATTATAGTTGACACCGGCGGCCATATTCAGAACCAGCACTTCGTGGCTGTCCAGTTCCCATGTTGGCACCACTTCGACCTGAAATGATTTTTCCGGTGGCCCGTGGCGTTCGCGGCGGATGGCCCAGGCATACATTTCTTTTGGCACATGGCCCAGCGGTGGAATTTCTCCGATTTCATAGAGATCCTTCTTCTCACCGGTTGTGCCTTGGGCAAGCAAGTCCTCGGTCATTGGTGCTCCTCCCGATCATTACGAACTGTCTGCGATTCTGATTATGTTGCGATGCAGCAAAAATGGGTGAGCTTGGTCCCATTTTATGGTGCGATTGCGAAATTATCCAAAATTATTGGGCCAGAAGATATAAGTCTTATTGCCAATTTGCATTTTGCGTGTGCGAAGAGACACTCGGAGCTTGAAGAGAGGCAATCTCTCCTGTGGCTGTCTTGAGGGGCATGAAGAACGGGAGAGTAGAGGGGAAAAGCCGTAAGACCTTGTCTCAATTGAGCTGTCCGGATGCGTTTGGCAGCGGCCTGACAGGGAAGGGCTCTGAATAGGGGTGGAGCCCGTGCGGCCTTTGCGGGAGGAGAGCAAAATGAGTGGCGCAGAAGCTATAAACAAAAGTATGGAAGTTGCCGGTGCCAAAAAATCCGTGTCCGGTCAGGAAAAGGACCGCCCGTGGATCTTTCGCACCTATGCGGGGCATTCAACCGCCAAGGCATCCAATGCGCTTTACAGGAACAATCTGTCCAAGGGGCAGACGGGCCTATCGGTCGCCTTCGATCTGCCGACCCAGACGGGCTATGATCCGGACCATCCGCTGGCGCGTGGTGAAGTGGGCAAGGTTGGTGTGCCTATTGCCAATATCGGCGATATGCGGGAGCTGTTCGATCAGATACCGCTCGATCAGATGAATACCTCGATGACGATTAATGCAACGGCTGCCTGGCTGCTGGCGCTCTATATAGCCGTGGCTGACGAGCAGGGAGCTGACAGAGCCAAGCTTGCAGGCACCACGCAGAATGATCTTATCAAGGAATATCTCTCGCGGGGGACCTATGTCTTCCCGCCCAAGCCATCTCTGAAGCTGACAACCGATATCATCGGCTTTACCTACAGCCATATGCCCAAGTTCAACCCGATGAATGTATGCTCCTATCATTTGCAGGAAGCGGGCGCGACACCGGTGCAAGAGTTGGCCTATGCGCTGTCAACGGCGATCGCCGTGCTGGATGCCGTCAAGGCAAGCGATGTGCTCAGCGAAGAGGACTTCCCAAAGGCTGTGGGGCGCATTTCCTTTTTCGTCAATGCGGGCATGCGCTTTGTGACCGAAATCTGCAAGATGCGCGCCTTTGCGGAATTGTGGGATGAGATCTGCCACGAGCGTTATGGGGTGGAAGAGGAACGCTATCGCCGCTTCCGCTACGGGGTGCAGGTCAATTCGTTGGGGCTTACCGAACAACAGCCCGAAAATAACGTCTACCGTATTCTGATCGAGATGCTGGCGGTGGTGCTGTCCAAGAATGCCCGCGCCCGCGCGGTTCAGCTCCCCGCCTGGAACGAAGCGTTGGGCTTGCCCCGCCCGTGGGATCAGCAATGGTCTTTGAGGATGCAGCAGATCATGGCTTTTGAGACAGACCTTCTGGAATATGGGGATCTGTTTGACGGGTCATCCGCGATTGATGCCAAGGTCAGGGCTCTCAAGGCTGAGGCCCGCGAGGAAATGGTCCGCATTGAAGAAATGGGCGGCGCGATTTCGGCCATTGAATCAAGCTATATGAAGCAGAAGCTCGTTGAATCAAACGCCAAGCGCCTTGAGGGGATCGAGAGTGGTGAGCAGGTTCTTGTCGGCGTCAACAAGTATCAGGAAAGCGAGCCTTCCCCGCTCTCATCCGGCGAAGATAGTGGCATCCTGACCGTTGATCCAGCTGTTGAAGAGGAAGCCATTAACAAGATCAAGGCTTGGCGCGAGGCGCGCGATGATCTTGCTGTTGAAGATGCGCTGACAGCTTTGCGCGAGGCGGCCGAGGCCGGGGCCAACATCATGGAGCCTTCCATTTCTTGCGCCAAGGCAGGCGTGACAACCGGCGAATGGGCCGCCGTGTTGCGAGATGTTTTTGGGGAATATCGAGCGCCAACCGGCGTTGGCAAATCCGCTCGCATGGAGGGGGACGATGTTTCCGATGTACGCGAAGCGGTCAACAAGGCCTCTGAAACGCTTGGGCGGCGCCTCAAGATTTTGGTCGGCAAACCGGGCCTTGATGGTCATTCCAACGGTGCGGAGCAGATTGCCGTGAGGGCGCGGGACGCTGGCATGGAAGTTGTCTATCAGGGCATTCGCCTGACGCCGGAGCAGATCGTCAATACCGCGCTTGAAGAGGGTGTTCATGTGGTTGGTCTATCCATTCTGTCCGGTTCGCATCTGGCACTGGTGGGCGATGTCATGAAACTGATGAAGGAAGCCGAGCTCGATGATGTGCCGGTGGTGGTGGGGGGGATCATTCCACCTGCAGATGAGGGGATCCTCAAGGGCTATGGAGTTGCGGCCGTTTACACGCCGAAGAATTTCCAGATCAACGAAATCATGAAGAATATCGCCGAGCTGGTGACCTGAGCCTGTTTTAAAACAAGCCTCCCAGCATATGAAAATGCTGGCACATACAAAGGGCCCGTATTACGGACCCTTTTTCATGGTGTTTTACCGATGCTGGCTTAGTGGCCCGTTATTTTACTGGCTTTTAGGCCGAGCGAGAGTGCTGTCTGCAAGGCAGGAAGTCAGCAGCTCATAGAGCGTATCCGCTTCAATCGGGCGTCTGAGCCACGCCTTGAAGGGCGCAATCGTTTGAGGGGCGTCGTCTGCGGAAATGGCGATGACGGGCAGAGCCGCGTGATTTTTCTTTTGCTGTATGTGCTTGATCAGGTCCCATCCGCTCATGCCATCCATGCGGATATCAAAGATCGCCAGATCCGGCTGGATGTGTTTCAATAATTCAAGCGCTTCGCTGCCTGATTGTGCTGTGATCGGGCTAAAGCCCAACGCCTTCAGGATTTCTGCCAGAATAAGCAGATTGGTTTTATTGTCATCGACGATGAGGATTTTTGCTCGCTCTTTTTCATTACCTTGCTTCTCGGTTAGGGCGTGCTTGATGCTGGGTCTGGATGGCTTCGACTTTTCCGGCTCGGGAAGGCGGGCTTGTTCCAAGGGCAGAGTTATGAGAAAGCAGGCTCCGTGTGGCGTGTTTTCCTGTGCCGTGATGGTGCCGCCCATGACGGAGAGAATGTGGCGTGCGCTCCATAGGCCGAGGCCCTTGCCATCTGAGGCATCTTGGCCTTCGCCGCGATGATAGGGCTCAAACAGCAATTCGGGATTTTCCTCCCGAAAGCCTGGGCCATCGTCGCACAAGGTGAGCAGGATCTCGGTGTCCGACTTGAGCGCGGCAGTTAGCGTGATCGTCGCCTGCTGCGCATATTTGAGGGCATTGTCGAGCAATAGCATCAGGGTGCGGTGCAGGTAGCTCGGCGCAGGGGCCAGGGGGGCACCCTCTTCGAGATCTGGAGAAATTGCCAGTTGGAACCGCGCGCCATGGGAATTGGCTAGCAGCGACGCCAGACCTTCGAATTCTTTTAGCCAGCAACTGAGCAGGATCGTCTCCTGTTTGGGCTGTTTGAATAGTTCAGCCCCGCCTTCCACCATGGTCATGGCATTGCTGGCGGCAAAATGCAGAGCCTCGATAAGGGCGGCTATTTTCTCCTGATCTTCAGATTTGCGGATAAGGTCAGTCAGAGACACAATGGCGCTCAAATGTGTGCGCAAGTCGTGACGAAAGCTGTCCGTTTTTTGTCTTTTTGTATCGGTATTCAGGCTGTTTCTTGTCATAATCTATGCTATAGGCACACATTGTTGTTTCATTAGAGTACGGGCATGCATCCTAAGATGCCCTGTATTTTCGGCAGGTTCCAACACAATTTTCCTCGAACCGCTTGTCTTTTCGGTCAATGGTCCTTTGTCGTGGGTTCTTTTGCTAATGTCCCGGGAACAACGCCCCTCGAACGACCCCTTCCTTCCGGAGCTCTTATATGCTCGATATTTTTAATATTGTCTTCCCGATTTTTGCCTTGATAGCCATTGGCTATGGGCTGATCTTCAGCGGTCTTATTCCCAAGGAAGCAGGCGCTGCCTTGTCGAAATTCGTCTTCACCGTCCCCTTGCCCCTGACCATGTTCCGCTCTTTGGCCACGGCCAACCTGTCCGAGCAGGCGCCATGGTCCCTTTGGGGCGCCTTCTTTCTTTGTGTCTTTGCCATGTTTGGTCTGGGCATGCTTGTCACACGCTTTCTTTTTGGGAGGGAAGGAAGCGTGTTGGCAGTGGCTGGTATCTCGAGCGGCTTTTCCAATCTGGTGTTGCTGGGGATTCCGGTTATTTCGGCCGTGTTCGGGGAGGATTCACTGGTGCCGCTGGTCATGTTGCTGACGATCCATCTGCCGATCATGACCTTGCTCAGCTCCATCATGGTTGAGGTTTATGCGCGTGAGCCCGGCCAAGCATTGCATTTTGGCGCCATTCTGCTCAAGGTTGGCAAGGGGCTGATGCGCAACGCCATCATTCTGGGCATTCTGGCCGGTGGTATCTGGGGCTTCATCGGGCTGCCGATCCCCGAGCTGGCCTCGGGCGTGATTGACCGAATTGTGCCGGTGACTGTGCCTTTGGCCCTGATGGCCATGGGCATGAGCATGCGTGAATATGGTTTGCAGGGGGATATCCTCAACGGCCTTGCGCTGGCAATCATCAAGACAGTGGCTTTTCCTGCGCTGTTCTATCTGGTTACGGCCACCATTCTGCCTTTGCCCAATGCATGGACCGCGGTGATCCTTTTGGGGGCTGCCAGCCCGACCGGGGTCAATGCCTATCTTCTGGCGAACCATTTCGGCGTGGGCCACAGATTGTCAGCCAACACAATTTCCCTGTCCGTGCTGGTCAGTCTTGTGACGCTGCCTTTCTGGATTTCGGTGGCGCATACCATCATGGGCCACTAGGTCGTCGCCACTCTCTAGACCATCGCTAGGCTCTAGACAGCCGTAAAGGCTTCAAGGTCGGCGTCGCTCCAACGGATCAGCTTTTTGATCTGGGAAGGGGTGACGCCGTCTTTGCGTAATGCCCTGAGGCTGAGGCTCTGGCGCGATTTTGACAGCTTCTGCCCCCCAATGTCAGTGAGTAGCCGGTGATGATGATAAAGCGGGGCGGGCAGATCGAGCAGGCTTTGCAACAGCCTGTGCAGACTTGTTGCGGCATAGAGATCCTGACCGCGCACCACATGGGTGATGCCTTGGGCGGCGTCATCAAGCACCACCGAGAGATGATAGCTTGTCGGGCAATCCTTGCGCGCCAGAATGACGTCGCCCCACTCCTGTGGGGATGCTGCGATTTGGGTGGCTTGCGGATAGGTGGGGGCAAGAGGGCCGGTCTCTTGCCAGAATAGCGGGTGGCTATAGGCGGCCTGCGCTTTTTCCATATTGAGCCGCCAAGCTGCATTGCCCCCATCCTTTTCTTTTTCAAACAGAAGGGCGCGCGGATAGTGAACCGCGCCGTCGGGATCTCGCGGCCAAGGGCTTTTGGCTGTTGTCTCCCATTCTTTTACGGCCCTTTGAATGTCCTTGCGGCTTGCCTGCGATGGATAAAGCAGCCCCTTCGCCTTAAGGTCTTGCAGGTGATCTTCATAAAAGGCAAACCGTTCGGATTGGTGCATGACCGGTTCTTCCCAACGGATGCCGAGCCAGTCAAGATCATCAAGCATCTGCGTGATCTTGTCCTCAGTGCAGCGTACGGTGTCGATGTCTTCAATGCGCAACAGGAAACGGCCATCGGTCTGTTTTGCGGCCTCGAAATTCAGTAGCGCCGAAAGGGCATGGCCCAGATGCAGGGCGCCGTTCGGGCTGGGGGCAAAGCGGAAGAGTGCAGGCATGAGGCGAAATGGGGTCCGGCTGGTGTTGCGTGCTGCATTGATAGCCTCTAGATGTGGGGTTCGTCCAGCATATTGGCTGCATCAGGGCAGCATCCATCTTTGAAAAGGAGAGGGCTTGGTGTCCTATTTGCATTGTCAGGCAGATCTTGATGCGTCGCTTACGCGGTTGGTTGCGCTTGATTCGCGTCTTGTGCCTCTTCTGGAGCAGTGTAAGCCGATTGCCTTGCGACGTCAGCCCGCAGGGCTGGAGGGGCTGTTGCAGATCATTCTAGCCCAGCAGGTTTCGGTGGCGTCCGCCCGCGCAATCTGGCAAAAATTCACGACGCGTTTTCCGGTGTGCGATGTCCAACTGTTAGCGGATGCTAGCGAAGAGGACTTGCGGGCCTGTACGCTCTCGCGTCCCAAGATCAAGACGGTGCAACGGATCGTTGAGGCCATCAGAGACGAATTTGATCTTGATGCGTTGGCAAAGCGGGACCCATCGGAGATCCGGCGTGCGCTTATATCTCTCCACGGCGTTGGGCCATGGACGGCGGATGTCTATTTGCTTTTCTGTTTGGGGCAGGCTGATATATTCCCTGCTGGCGATCTGGCTTTGCAGGTTTCCGTGGCCTCGGCGCTGGGATTGGATGATCGTCCCGGTGAGAAACCTCTTGCGGCTATGGCTGAAGCGCTTTGGGCGCCCGAGCGTGGAGCGGCGGCTCATCTTTTCTGGGCCTTCTATCGGCAGATAAAGAAAGGGCGCGAGGGTATTTTATAACCCGCACGCCCTTGATTATTTATCCGTAAGTGGGGCAATCAGGCACGGTTCTTGACGATGGCCTGCATCCAGTTGCCAAGGAAGGGCAGGCGCGCAAACAAGGGCGCCAGAGCATCTTTGGAAAGGAAGGCGCCGCACAGGGCTATGATGACCTCGATGGAAGACAGAACCGCGTTCCAACCGCCAAAGGAGAGGCCAAGAATGCGCAACTGGGCGACATCGCAGCTGATCAGCTTGGTTGTCTTGAGCTGAGCCAGAAGATTAGAGGCGTCTTTGGTGACAGGAATGGTATTGGCGCAATCATTCGGGCCAAGCCAGAATTCCCATTCCGCGCCAGCCTGATAAACGCCAACGCCTGCTCCATAGACCAGCACTCCAGCCAAAATGATGAAGGCAAGGCGCACGACGATTGGCGGCAGACTGCGCCAGACCGTGAGCAGGGTGATCAGCGTTAGCGGGATCAAAGCATAGTGGACATGGCGTTGAACATAACATAGTTGGCAGGGCTGATAGCCGCCGATATGCTCAAAGCCCAGAGAACAGGCGGACATGAAAAGTGCGCCCAGTACGAGAAGTGTACCAGCCAGCGCTTGGGATTTGCCAATTGGAGCGGTCAGGTTCATAAAACTATCTTTCAGAAATATATCTTCCGATATGTCGCTAAAGAGCAACCGTGTCCAAATTTTGTCAATGGCCATGGCTGCTGCAATTCGTCTCAAGGGCGGGGGTGGATCACAAGAGATACTTGACGGCAGCGAAACCGCCCACGAGCAGAAGCATGAGAATGGTGAAGACAAGCCCGAGGCGCTTTTCGATGAAATCGCGGATTGGAGGGCCTAGCCAGTAGAGCAGGGCGGCCAAAATGAAAAAGCGCAAACCACGCGCCACGATGGAAGCGACCATGAAGACGGGCAGGGAAAGCCCGGTTGCGCCTGAGGCAATGGTGATTACCTTGTAGGGGAAGGGTGTGAGCCCTGCGATCAACACGATCCAGACTCCCCAGTCATTGTAGCGCTCAGTGAATGATGCGAATTTGTCTGCATATCCATAGAAAGCTAGAATAGGCTCTGCCACCTGTGTGAAGAGCAACGCCCCGATGGTGTAGCCCAACAGGCCGCCAATCACCGAAGCAACGGTGCATATTGCTCCGTAAAACCATGCCTTTTCCTTCTTGGCAATGACCATGGGCACGAGCAGTGTGTCGGGCGGAATGGGGAAAACGGAGCTTTCAACGAAGGAAACGCCAGCGAGCGCCCAAGTGGCTCGTCGGCTGCTGGCCAGCCCCATCGTCCAATCATATAGTTTGCGAAGCATGCCCGTTCTTATCCTTGATATCATGCGTCAAGTGAAGACACTACGGTACTTTTTTAGTCGCCCGTGGTCTCATTCTCATCGGCTCTGACTTTTTGTTGTGTTGGTTATAAGTAAGCAATTGCGCGTGCTAATACCAGTCGCGTTCATATCTGAAGGTGCAAACAAGTGTCAATTCGTGTTGACTATAAGAAATTTATGACGGTTATGAGTTGACGGGACAAATTTTGCTTCTATATTCGGCCCTCAAATAGCCCCTGTGGCGGAACTGGTAGACGCGACGGATTCAAAATCCGTTTCCTTCACCGGAGTGCCCGTTCGAGTCGGGCCAGGGGCACCATCCATTTTATGGATCATCAAAACCACTCAGACCTTCAATGGTCGGGTGGTTTTTTGCGTTTGTGTATGCGCCTTGGCGGAAAGGCAAGAGGAGGGGATAAGACCTCAATCCAAGTGCTAACGAGCAGAGTGTAGAGGTAGATTATCCATGCGTAAGTGTAGATGAAGCTATTGGGATCGTCTGATGTTATCTGGCTGTTTTTTCCTTGGTGAAAACAGTGTTTATGTTCAGCGTTGTTTATTATTTTAGAGCAATGGAATTTCCTGAAATCCAATAGGTGTTTGATTCCAAAGTACAAATATGTTAATTATTTGTTAATAACTGAATTGATTCTAAACTTGGCTTTATTTGTTGTTTCCGGTGATAAGGCAGTGTTGCTGACAGGGGGTTAGCCATGCACTTGGAGGGATGGGATCTGGGGGGATTATCATCGAGTGAGGCATTAAGTGAGGTTACTTCTGTCGATATATTCTCAGAGGAGCAGCTCCCGCTTGAAAAGACGCTTCGCGTGTTGGTACTGGAAGATGACGAAACCGACTTCCTGATCACCAAGAAGGCGCTTCTCTATCTGGATTCCTACAGGGTGGATCTGGACTGGGTGACGTCTGTTTCTGATGCGGTGATTGCTGCCAGAAAGACGCATTATGATGTCGTGCTGGTGGATTTCTGGGTTGGCATGGAAACAGGCGTGGCTGCGATCAATGCTATCGGGGACATCAATTCCAATTCGGTTGTCATTTTGCTGACGGGAATGCCCGGAGAAGACGTGCAGAAAATCGCGCTCAAGGCAGGGGCCAGGCACTGTATCAACAAAAACCAGCTGACGCCTGTGTTGCTGGAGGCGACCATTCGCAGCGCGCGCCATACCCATCGATTGGAACAGCAGCTGCAGCAAACCATAGACAATCTCAAGAAGGCCAATGAAGCCAAGGATCGCTTTTATGCCACCATGGGGCATGATTTGCGTACGCCTCTGAATGCCATACTGGGCTATTCGGAAATGATTTTGGGCAACAGTCTCAATCTGCAAGTGCCAGAAGAATATCAAAAATTTGCCGCTAAAATTCATACCGGCGGCCTGCATCTGCTTGAGGTCATTAACAATCTGATGCTGCAGAATGGCAATGCGCTTGAGACGGTCAAGCAACAGCTTGAAGATGTCTATCTTGATGAAGTCATTGCCCGAGCGGTCGAACTGGTCCAGTTCTTTGCTTCAGACAAGGGGATTGAGCTTGCTGTGCATTTGCACAAGGAAAGGCTCTGCGCGCACTGTCACCGATCGTTGATGACCCAGGCGCTGGTGAACCTCCTGTCTAATGCGATCAAATATACCCCGGCAGATGGCCGGATTGATGTGTCACTGGCCGCGACATCGGATGGCTATTGCATTGCGGTCAGGGATAACGGTCCGGGAATGAGTCCCGAAGAGATCGAGTTGGCACGCAAGCCTTATGGACGTGTGCTACCCTCTGCCGAGTTGACACAGGAGGGAACAGGGCTCGGGCTGCCGATCGTTGAGAAGATCATGGACGGCCACGGTGGCGCGGTTCTGATAGAGAGTACGCCGGGTGAGGGAACCTGTGCTTCCCTGCGTCTGTGCCGCGTGCGAGCGTGAAAGAAACCCGGCCATTGACTTCACAAAATGACAGCAAGGCGACCCTGTTTCTGATTGAAGACGATCAGGCGGATGTGTTTCTGGTCAAGCGTGCGCTGGCAAAGCATGGTGGGAACATCGTGCTTGTCAATGCCCGGGACGGGGCGGAGGCGCTGGAGATGTTGCGTGGGGGAGAGATCGAGCGACCGTTCGTCATCTTGTCCGATCTCAACATGCCGGGTATGTCGGGCTATGAATTCCTTGATGAAATCAGGGCAGATGCCGCTTTGAGAGACAGCATCATCTTTGTCATTTCCAGCTCAAATCTGGCCGAAGATGTCAATCTTGCCTATCAGCATTTTGCGTCCGGCTATATCGTCAAGGAAATGGAGCCTGCCAAGATGGCGCGCTCCATGCAGCTGCTGTTCGATTTTTGCGAGATCATCCGCTTGCCATCCTGAATGTTGCTAGCGGCAGGCTATTTCCCTTGTTTGGGCCAGGTGAAACGAAATGTCGTTCCCGGCTCTATGGATGGATCCGAGAGGATTGTCAGCGTTCCGCCTACGGACTCAATGGCTTTCTTGACCAATGCCAGTCCCATGCCGTTTCCGGGAACCTTGTCCTTGCGTTCCAGCTTCCTGAAGGGGAGCAGGATCTTGCCGTGATGTTTGGGGTCGATGCCCGGCCCATCATCGCAGACAGCAAAGGCCCATGCATCGCCCAGATCTTCCTGCCAGACCTTCACAATACCATTGTCTTTGTCGTGATATTTAATGGCGTTTTCAATCAGGTTACGCAGCACGAGTAACAGGGGCGCGCGGTAGGTAAGAATGCTCTCCTGTGGCAAGCTGGTCTCAAAGCGGATGGCGTCGCTGCCGTCCACGATATCGAAGATGCTTTGCAGATTGACTGTCAGATGGATTTCTTCAGCTTCCTGAACATTAGAACCGGCTTTGGAATAATCTGACAGATCTGCGATCAGGCTGCCCAGATGCGAAATCTGGTCCTTTAGCCGGTCGATATGCTCCTGGATTTCGTTTTGGGTGTTTTCGTCCAGATCTTCCTCGATCCAGGTCGCGGTATGCTGGATGGCGCGGAGCGGGCCAGCCAAATCGTGGCTGATGATGTGGGTGAACTGATTGAGATTCTCGTTGATCAGCTTGAGTTCCTGATTGTGCGCTTCGAGTTCCTTTTCAGCGCGCACCCTGTCGGACACATCGGCGAGTACGGTGCGGGTCTGCTCAACGCCTTTTCCGTCTGCAACGATGATGGTCGACATTTCGACATCTATGATGCCCCCGTCCTTTTTAACCATCTGGAAGGGCACATTGTCGGCTTGCTTGTTCTTGGTGGTCTCGGGCAATACCACCTCATAGGCATATTGCGTTGAGGCCTCCGTCATGAATTCTTCCCAATGGTGACCGATGACGTCCTCGCGTTCATAGCCCAGCGTTGTGAGCCATTCTTCATTGGCCTCAACAATAATGCCATCCTTGTCGAGGGAATGCATAATGACCGGGGTTTCCATATAGAGCTTGCGGAAGCGCTCTTCTTCTTCCATGAACATGTTATTGAGCATTTCCAGCTTCTCTTGCTGGTCTCTGCGAAACAGCTCATAGCCGATCCAGTCGGCAATGCGGTCGATTATTGGCTGGTAATTTTCAAGATAGCTTTTGCTGATGTGGAATTTCGAGGCAAGGAGAATGGCTCCGTTGGCCTCGCCATTGCTTATGGTCGGCGCGCCGATGACTGTTTGATAGCCTTTGGAATGGAATATGTCTGTGGTCCTGACAATGCAGGCGATGAAATAGTCCCGATAGGGTATGCCCTCGTCAGAGGTCAGAGCATGCTGGCAAGAAGCGCACGGGGTTGAGAAGGTCTGCCCAACCGAGAGCTTGCCCTTTTTCATCCCGATAATGGTGTCGACTGCGATCTGCTGATTTTCGAAACTTATTTTCAGCGCAGCAGGTAGCCTTGAGACCTCGGATACGCGGGTTAGAATACGCTCGATCTTGTCGTTAAGATCAAGATTGGTGCTGGCCGCTATGCGGTTGAACTCGCTAATCAAATTCTCCCGTTCGACAATTTCCGTCACATTGTGCAAGACCGCCTGTATCTCGAAAATCGCTCCATGCTCGTCTCGCAGGATGTTGAAGCGGCATTGCAGCCATTTGCTGGACTTGTCTGCCTGTTTGAACTCCCATTCGATGGAGACATCCTGCTCCAGATTTTCAATCGCATTGACCAGATCTTCCTTTTGCGGGGTTTTCAAAAGATTTTTGAAAAGGGTGCCCTTTATGGCGTCCGGATCGATGTTGAAAAAGGCATGAAAGGCACTGTTGGCGTAGGTGATGGTCGTGTCCGGCTTGAAGCGGCAGATGAGGTCGCTCTGAAGATCGACGACGGTTTTGTAAAATTCGCGTTCTTGTTTCACACGCTCCTGCGCGCGCTTCAATTCATCAATTTCAAACACAGTAATGACGGCGCCGGTGATGGTTTCCAGCTCGGTCTTATAGGGCAGAATATTCAGCAGATAGATGATGCCATCGCATTCGACTTCTCTTGAATGTTCGGTGCCTCTGGTGATGGTTTCCAGTGTGTGGGCCAGCAAATCGGTGCTGTCAAAACGGCAGGTGACATGGCCGATGGGGCGGCCTACGTCATGAGGCATCAGGTTGAAGGCTTTTGTTGAGGCTGGTGTGAAGCGGCGGATTCTCGCCTCTTCATCAAGAAAGATGGTTCCGATTTGCGTGCTGCGCAGCAGATTCTCCATGTCATCCGTCATTTCGGTCAGTTCGACAATCTTGCGCTGATGCTCGGCGCCGACGGTATAGAGCTCTTCGTTGACCGAATGCAGCTCTTCGTTGGTGCTTTGCAGTTCCTCGTTGGAGGCGGTTAGTTCTTCGTTTGTCGCCTGCAGTTCCTCGTTGCTCGTTTCCAGCTCTTCGATGGTTGTCTGAAGGCTTTCACCCGTGGAGCGAAGTTCATTTTCCAGTTCGGCAATGCGGCTGACATAGATCTCTTCATGGCCCAATATGGGGGCGTTGCTGTTCTTGATTGTGCGCTCGGAAAGCGGGGATTTCCTCTCTTCCAGTGTGATCAGCAGGAAAACACTGTGGCTTTCCACATTCAGGATCTTGGTGACCCGGATGGTCAGACGGGTCAGATTGTCTTCGGATTCCTTGATCTGGACGGAGCGTTCGAAGTCTGGTTCGTGGTTGATCGTCATGGCGCGTTCGATGCCAGACGTGATCGCGAGTTTGAGATCCGTCTGCACCAGATCTGTGATGCGATTGCTGAACAACCCCTTGCGGACTTGCAGGAATTTGTCCGCATTGCCAAAGATATGCATCAATTCGCCAAGGTCATTGATCAGGAACCCTGTCGGCGCATACCGCTCTAGCAACCTGTCATAGGCGCCATAGAGGGCTTGGCGGGTGAGGCTTTCCTTTTTGGCTGCTGCCAGATTGTGAGAGCGCGTTTCTCTTAGGGAAAGGCCATTTTCCGTGTCCTCTTGTGAGCGTGACGTGGCGGGCATCAAGAAGGCTGCATCGCGGATCTGGCTGTTGTGTTTTTTCTGGAAGATGCGCCATCTCTTGTCGATGGAGGTAAATTCTTCATCCAGATTGCCCACGGTTTCGCTTGATCCCAGGAAGAGGTGTCCTTTCTCCTTGAGGGCAAAATGAAACAGCGACAACACCTTGCGCTGGGCCAATTCATTAAAGTAAATCAACAAATTGCGACAGGTAACCAGGTCTATTTTGGTAAAGGGCGGATCTTTTAGCAGATTTTGCGTCGAGAAGACGACCTTGCGCCTGAGGCTTTTCTTCACCTGATAGCGGTTGTCGACAAAATCAAAATAGGTTTTGAGCAATGTCTCTGGAATATGGGCCACGCTCTCGGCGTTGTAGCTTCCTTCTGCCGCAATTTCGAGGGATCTGAAATGGATGTCGGTTGCGAATATTTTGAGGTTGGGCGTGATACCGTTGCGCTTGGCGATTTCGCTCACCAGTATGGCGATGGAATAGGCTTCCTCACCGGTTGCACAGCCGGGCACCCAGATCCGGATTTGTCTCTCCTCAGTCATATTTGCAACAAGGTCGGGCAGAACCTTCGACTTGATTGCCTCGAAGGCTTCCTTGTCGCGGAAAAATTCGGTGACCCCAATCAGCAAGTCACAATAAAGGGTGTCCATTTCTTCCTTGTCAAACAGTAGGCTCTCGCAATATTTGTCGAGGCTGGCCTCGCGCTTGAGCAGGGCGCGGCGCTGGATTCTGCGATGGATGGTCGCGTTCTTGTAGAAGGTGAAATCCGTGCCGTAGGATTTTTGCAAAATGGCCAGAATACGGGATTCAGGATTGCCTATCTCCGTATCAATGGCTTCCGGTTCTGGGCGGGGTACTTCTGAGCCGCTGATCACCGCCGCGAGGATTTCCGGCATATCCGTCACGTCGGCAACATAGGCGGTGTTGATGGTGTCGATGACTTTGCGGGGCATGGAGTCGAACTTGGCCTTGGATGGCTCTTGCGCAATGACGACACCCCCATGTTGCACGATCTGCAAGCTGCCTCTGGTGCCGTCCGATCCTGTTCCCGACAGGACAATCCCGATGGCGTGTTCCCCCTCTTCTTTGGCGAGAGAGGTGAAAAAGGCATCGATGGGCAGGCTCAGCATATCATTGTCGGGATAAGCGGTTGCCGAGAGTTTGCCCTCTTTGACCGAGAGCTCGGTTCGGGGCGGATTGAGATAGATGACGTTGGGCTCGATGGCCATCTGATCTTCCGCGTGCACAATGCGCATATGTGTGTGGCGGGCGATCAACTGATCCATCATCGACTGGAAGTTGGGGGAGAGATGCTGAATGATGACAAATGCCACATTGGGATCTGTGGGTAAGGCATCAAAAAACTGCTCTATTGGCTCCAAACCACCGGCCGAGGCGCCGATCGCAACGATGCGAATCGTATTGCCTTGTTGACCGGGCTCTGTTTGCGGATCGTCCAGAGCTGTTTCTTCTGCGGGCGGATGCGATAGCTGTTCAGATGCATCCACTTTGGTGTTTTCCGAAGGGGCTGAGCTGTTCTGCACTTTCTGGTCGAGCGCTTCTTGGGCCGGTGTCGCCGAAAGCTGTTCGGAATCAGTATCTTTACTCATGATCAATCCTCCCCCAAGGAATGAAAAACACGGTTTTCGATGCAATGTCGCCTTGCGCTCGGCTGATGATCCATTGAGCGAAGGCTTTTGTAATCACTATAAATGATCAGTTTTATCTAGACATATCCGAAACTTAGAGGGAAGATTAACATCAAATTAACCATAGTTAAATATGTCTATACATCTTAAAGTTGTTTGGTTGTTGATTTTTCACGGTATCGGGAGGGCTATTGTGATGACCAATGAGGACGGTGGCGTATCCTCTTCCGAACAGAGCATGAAAGCGCGCTATGAGCTTAGCCGCCGGATTGCCCATGACACCATGGCCCCCATCAGGCAGATTGCCCAGTTGATCGAGATTTTTAAGGCAGAGCATGCTGACTCGCTTGATGAGGATGCGCAGGTCATTCTGGGGATGGTGCAAGACAAGACCAGACAGTTGTCCGAAATGACACAGGCCGTGCGTGCGTATTCTGATGCCATGTGCAAGCCTCTTGCACTGCAGGAGGCCAATTTTGCGGCTGCTCTGTCGACGGAAATAGAATCACTCCAATTTGAAACAGTTTTGTTCAAAAGGGAAGATTCGATCTCGGTGACCGCCGATCCCCAGTTTTTGCGGCAGTTTATCCAGCGGCTCTTGAGAAGCATTCCCTTCGATGTTGCCAAAGAGCAATCCGCAGAACTGGTTCTTTCCGTTTGTCACGATGAGGCATCTGCCGCTCATATTCGTCTCGATTTCTCGCCTTGCAGCATTGATTTTTCGGAGAAACTCCAGTTGAGCGAGTTGGCGCAGTATAAATCTGGAGATCTGTTCGAACTTCTTTGTCTTCATGAGTGTAGTGAGATTTGCCTCCGGCATGGTTGGGCGCTTTACATGGAGAAGAACGGAGATGATGTGCTCAGGGTGAATATCTGTTTGTGATTTACAGATTTTTAACTATCCTCTTCTGGACCGATATTCTGATCACGGGGGTTTCAGATGTGTGCGGCCTGGATGAGCTATTCTCAGGGAATGGCGAGCGAACTCGAGCGGATATCTCAAGCCGCTGGAGAAGATATTCATCTTTCATGTCTTCTGCTGGATGATGATCCGATTGACAGGCGCTATGTGCATTGGTTGCTGCAACAGCTGACAGGGTTTCGGTTTGACGTGACCTTTGCCGACAGTTTGAAAGAAGCTGAGAAACTTTGCTCAGACAATCATTTTGATCTCTATCTTTTCGACTACTGGATGGGGGAGGATTCCTCTGTTTCCCTTGTTTCCTCTCTGAGAGAGGGAGGCGACACTGCCGGTACGATCGTTGTCATGTCGTCGCTTGATGATACGTCTTTTCAGGAGGTCAGCCTCAATTCCGGCGCGGACATGTTTCTGGCCAAACAGGAGCTTTCAGCCAAGACGCTTGAACTGATGCTGCGCAACATCGCCCAGATCGCATCGAACACCCGCTTGAACTATCATCAGAAACAGCTTGATGCGGACAAGATTGGCGGTTGGCTGAAGCATATCAATGGCGGGCTCGATCAGTCTCACGGATTCGCCGTTCTGGCCCTTGATGCGCTTAAGGCTGGACGCGGACAGGAGGCCGAGGGCCTCATCTCCGATGCACTCGAACGGATTGCCGCGCTGCGGAATGAGGTGTCCTATGTCGGCGTGGGCATATCCATGCTGAACAAGGAGAGTGCCCTCAAACTCAAGCCGTTTGACGTCAGCACCGTCTTGACCGAAGTGGTTGAGGAATGTCGCTTTGAAGCCGAGCAATTTGGCAAGACGCTGAGCTTTTGCGAGCATGTGGCGGATTCGATCATTCTCAGTGACGAGGGGCTACTCAGGGAACTGCTGTTTGTTCTGCTGCGCGGAGCCGTGCGCTATGCGAGCGAAAGCTCTGATGTCGCCGTGAGTTATGAACTCGGCTCCGAGACGCTCGATATCTTTATCTCCGAGTTTGGCACCGCAGAGGATCAGGCGCAGGATATTCGTCAATTTGATGTTTCCGGCACCATCAGTCTGGCCTATCTGTTTGGCACCGAACGGGCGGGCAGCCTTCTGCTGGCTGAACATATCCTGCAGATTCTGGGAGGAGACTGGACGGTTGGCTACGCGAACCGCAATCTTGAAATCAGCTGCCGGATTCCGCTCAATGCGGATCTGTTGCAGGAGCGGGGATCGGGCCTGTCCTGATGCGCAGGCCCGACTGGTTTTGATGATCTGATTTTACTCTTTCAGTAAAGAACCGAGCTCATGGACAGATTGTCCCAGATTTCCTTCACCGTATGCCGAAGGTCCTTGCGGCGATCCTCATAGTGCGTATGCAGCAGGTGATGGGCTTTTTCCGAGTTTGGTGCTTGCAGAAAATCCCTGTAAAGGGCCTGCACCTGCATATTCTTGTGCGACTGGCGCACGTTGGTTTTCCGGTCGACATTATAGATGGTTTCCCGCCGCGCCATGGCCAGCGGTAAATAGGCTTTCTTGGAACGCAAGGAGCCTCCGCCATCGACGCATCCCCCCGGACAGGCCATGACCTCGATAAAGTCATAATCGGCTTCACCAGAGCGGACCATTTCCACCAGCTTGCGCGTGTCACCGAGCCCATGGACCATGGCGACCTTGACCGCGCCGATCGGGCCACCCAGATCAACCGTTGCTTCGCGTACCCCTTCAAAGCCGCGCAACTGCGTAAGCTCCACTTTGTCCAATTCCTTGCCGTTGACGACAGAATAGATGGTGCGCACGGCTGCTTCCATGACGCCGCCCGTGGTGCCGAAGATGGCGGCAGCGCCAGAATATTCGCTCATATACGGGTTGTCGAAGCTGGAAGGCTTGATGGTCTTGAGGTCAATCCCTTCACGCCGCAAAAGGCGGGCAAATTCTCGGGTGGTCAGCACCACATCCGTATCCTGCTTGCCTGCTTCACCCAATTGCGGGCGGGCTGCTTCGTCTTTCTTGGCGATGCAGGGCATGATTGAGATGACACGGATCTTGTCGGCGGCAATATCCTGTTTTTCCGGTAGGTAAGCCTTGGCAATGGTCGAAAGCACCTGTTGGGGTGATTTGGTTGACGACAGCAGGGGCAGGATATCGGGATAGTGGGTTTCGGCAAAATTGATCCATGCCGGGCAGCAAGAGGTAAAGGTTGGCTTGCGGCCTTCCTTGAGGCGGCCGAGCAGCTCGGTGCCTTCTTCCATAATGACAACGTCAGCGGCGAAATTTGTGTCGAGCACGATATCGACGCCGATCTTGCGGCAGGCAGAAATCACCTGACCTTCCACATTGGTGCCCGCTGGCATGCCGAATTCTTCGCCAAAGGCAACGCGCACGGCTGGCGCAAACTGGACCACCGTTGTGATGTCCGGATCACAGATATAATCGAGTGCCTTGTCGATTTCGTCTCTCTCGCCCAGCGCCCCGGTGGGGCAGACCAGAACGCATTGTCCGCAGGAGACGCAGATATTGCTCATCGGATCGGCGCCATCGCGCAGGGCAACGACGCGGTCATTGCCGGTGCCTTCCATGACGAGGGCATCAATGCCCTGATGATCGCGACAAATGGCAACGCAACGCTGACAGCGGATACAGCGGCGCATGTCTCGAATCATGGATGTGGAGGCTTCGTCCACCGGGCGGCTCTCGGCCAAAAGCCGGTCAAAAAATCGGTTTTCCGTCAGGCCTACATATTGGGCCACGTCCTGCAACTCGCAGTCGCCATGGCGGATGCAGGTGGCGCAGTCCTGAAGATGGTCCGCCATGAGCAGCTCGACCTGGAGCTTCTGCATGTCGCGCGCCTTTTTGGAGCGCGTCTGGACGGTCATCCCTTCACGCACCGGAGTGTTGCAAGAGGTGACGATCTGCGCGCCATTGTGTTTTGAATGGGTGATTTCCACGACGCAGACGCGGCATGTGCCCGGCGTGTGATCGATATCATCCAGCTCGCACAGGGTTGGGATATAGATATCGTGGCGCCGCGCACAGGACAGGATGGTCTCATTGGGAAAGGCCATGCATTGTTTGTTGTTGATCTGAAGCTTGATGGTTGCCTCGGCAGGATCGCGTCCGGCATAGCTGATGGGCTCAGTGGTGCACATGGCTCAGGCCGCTCCTTCGGGGATGGAATGCTTGGTGATGACGGAATAGAGGCGATAGCAGCGCATGCAGCGTTGCGCCTCTGTATAGGCGTCTTCCAGACTGATGGTCTGTTCCACCTCGCCGAACATTTTCTTGCGCAAATCCGGATCAAGCGCCGGATTATGCACGCGATAGCCATTGCGCACCGGCGTTTCCACGGCGTCATTGGCGAGGAAGGCATTCTCGTTGATCAGCTCGCGCATACGAGAGCGCTTGAAGAAGCGCGGCGTGCCGAACTGGATCCAGTCGTCGATGCTGCGTGCGGCCTTCAACCCTGCCGACATGGCGTAGATGAGAGTAGAGGGGCCGGTAACGCAGTCCCCACCGGCAAAGACGCCAGGTCGGGAGGTGGTCAGGGACTTGTCCGCTTCCACGCATTTCCAATGGTTGAAGTCGATGCCTTCCTCTGCGATGCGTTCCTGACTTTCTACCTGCTGGCCGATGGCGGCAATGACCGTTGAGCAGGCCATGACATGCTCCGTGCCGGGGATGGGGCGCACGCTTCGGCGACCGCTTTCGTCCGGCTCCGTTTCTTCCATCTCAACCAGTTCAATGCCGGTAATCTTGCCATTTTCGCTGATAATGCGGGTCGGTGTGCAAAGGGTATGAAAGTCGATATCTTCCTTCTCTGCCTCTTCCACTTCTTCAGTGTCGGCGGGCATGGCATCGCGGGTGCGGCGATAGATGAGGTGAGCATTGTCGGCACCAAGACGGACCGCCGAGCGGACGCAGTCCATGGCAACGTTGCCGCCGCCGACGACCACCACATCGCCCTTGAGCTGGAAGGTGTTAATGCCATCCACATGGTCATGCACCTTGAGCAGGAAATCGATGCCGGTGAAATAGCCTTCGCGCACCTGTTCTTCATTCTTGAGGCCCAACATGGTGCCTTCCTGACAGCCAAGGCCAAGGAAAACCGCCTTGTAGCCGCGCTGGAACAGATCGTCGATTGTGAAGTCGGCTCCCAATTGCTGGCCAAACAGGAAACGTCCCCCCAGATCAACGATGATGTCGGTTTCCATGGCGAGGGTATCCTTGGGCAGGCGATAGTTCGGAATGCCGATCTGGGCCATACCGCCGGCTTTATCCTGCTTTTCAAACACATCCACATGATAGCCGTGTAGCAGCAGATGATAGGCACAGGAAATGCCCGCCGGTCCGGCGCCAATGACGGCGACCTTCATGCCATCGGCGAGGGGCTTCTGGATCATTTCCCGGGTGAATTTGAGGGCATGCGGCCCTTTCTGCTGGTCTGCGACAAAGCGTTTGAGGGTTTTGATGCCCACCGCCTCGTCCACGAATTTGCGTCGGCAGGCCTGCTCGCAATAGCGCACACAGACACGGCCACAGGTGGCGGCCATGGGGTATTTCTGTAGCAACACACCCAGTGAGTTTTCCGGTTTGCCATCGCGGATATAGTCGATATAGCGCGGCACATTGACCTTGGAGGGGCACGCCTCGATGCAGGGGGCTGTCATATAGGCCATGCCATGCTGGGCGCGGATGGGCATATGATCGGCCACTTCCTTCTCGATCTGCTCGCGGAAGTGATGGATGACCTCCAACAGGGCGATGCAGCAGGTCTGTCCCAGGCCGCAAAGGGAGGTTTCCTTCATTTGGTCAGCCAGCATTTCGATATCATCGAAATCGAGCGGGGAATCCAGCCCGCGGCGCATCTTGTCCAGCGCGTCCCGTATCAGCACTGTGCCCATGCGGCAGGGCGTGCAGGCACCACAGGATTGTTCTGCAGCTTTGTTGATATAATGAAAAAGCCCGTCGACCAGACTGACGCTTTCATCAAAGACGAAAAAGCCCCTATCCGCAAAAAAGGCACGGACTGCATTTCCTTCGTCAAATTCGTCGAAATTTCGCAAGGCTGCGAGTGGCGTGTCCTTGCCGGGCAAATCGCGCCGTGCATCATGAACAACCCCATCCCAAACGCCATACACCACTTGTGCCACAGTGACCCCCGTCGCGTAGAATAACCAACGTAAACAGGAAGGCATCCAGACTCAGTTGCGGAGTATGACAGCAAAATCTTCCGTAGCTGATTTGGCGCCTTCGTCGTAGATCCACCCTTTGGACAAAGCCGTTTTCTTGTTTTGGCCTATGTTCGGTCAGAAAAGGGTAAAAATCTTGCGGTAAGTCAAACTGCTACAAAGCAACCCGTCGGATCTGAAGAGAAATATTTTTAATTCAATGTATGAAATATTTATCTGTTTGTTTTTTATCTATCCAATTGTTTTGAAAATGTGATTAGATTGAGGGTGTTATGGTAAATTCTCAAATTTTTCCAGAATGTTGTTTTGTCGCGGTAAGAATACTGAGAATTGTTTGTTTTTGGCGGAAGTACGATGTATTCAATACTTTCGTCTTATAAGGGTGAAAGACTTGTTGAATATGGTCCTTTGGGATCGGTTTGCCAGAAATTGCCTTGAATTCTGTTTTTCTCTTTGGATTTTAGTGGTGTTCTAGTCGGTGGGGCAGCTTAAGGTAAAAAGGGAGGTTGGGAGATGTTTTTACCGTCGGACATGCCGCTCGAAAGGCGTTCTTTGCTCAAATGGGCGGCCGGCTTGGCTGTTGCTGGGGCGCCTTTCTCTCTGGGCGGCCTGTCGGCCAATGCTGCTTCTGGTGGCAGTCTGACCTTGTGGGGCATTCCTGCCTCTCCTTCTGCCGTCTTTGCCCGTGCCGTGGCCTCTGGTGCTTTGGAGGGGATTGCGCCGGATTTACGGTTTAATGTTTGGAAAAGCACCGACCAGATGCGCGCGGGCATTGCCTCTGGCGACTTCAAGCTGTTTGCAACCTCCACCTATGCTGCTGCCAATTTCTTCAATCGCGGCGCAGGCACAGTGATGCTCAATGTGGTGACATGGGGTGTGCTCTATGTGATGGCGCGTGAGGAGGGCATAACCAGAATTGAGGATCTGGCGGGCAAGCGGGTTTTGCTGTCCAACAAGAATGAAGCGCCCGATTTGCTGTTTCGTCTTGTGCTTATGTGGGCCGGACTGGACCCGGACAAGGATGTGACGCTGGATTATGTCGGCTCGCCGGGGGAAGCTGTGCCGCTTTATCTCTCAGGGCGCGGCGATGTGGCGGTGTTGCATGAACCTGCATCGACTGCGGCGCTGTTTCAAGCCAAAAAAGCCGGGCTGCCTCTCTATCGCGCCATTGATATCACTAAGGTTTACGGCGTTCACACGGGGCGGGGGCCACGCATTCCGCAGGTGGGGTTGGCGGTCAACCCTGCCTTTCTTGAAGAGAAGCCGGAGGTCGTTGCCGCCGTGCATCAGGCCTGCGTTGAGGCGGGCGAGTGGACAAAGGCCAACTGGGATGAGGCGGGTAAGCTGGCTGCGCAATCTCTTCCCCTGCCTGCGCCGGTGATCGCCCGGTCTCTGCCCTATGTACATCTGGATGTGCAGTCGGCCAAAGAGGCGCGTGCGGATATCGAGCTTTATTTTGAGCATCTGATGAGCCTTGATCCGGGCATTGTTGGTGGTAGGAAGCCGACGCCGGATTTTTACTGGGGGTAACGGGTGGCCAAGCGTGATCGACAAAGCTCCGGATATCTGAAGCGGTGGCTGCTGTTTGCTGTCGGCGTTGGGGGAATGCTGGCGCTGTGGCAGGCGGGCCATGTTGCCTATGGCTCGCTCGTGCTGCCCGGCGTCGGCGAAACCTTCGTCATGCTTGGCAGGATGATCAGGGCAGGGGAGGTGGTGGTTGCGCTTCAGACCACGACCTTCAATGCGCTTTTAGGCTGGTGCATCAGTGTCGTGATGGGTGTGATGGCAGGAGGTATGGCCGGTCGCTTCAAAGATGTGCGTTTTGTGTTGCAGCCGGTGTCCCTCATCCTTCTTGGCATTCCGGCGATTGCGTGGATCGTGTTGGCGCTCCTGTGGTTTGGTGGCCGGTGGGCGGTGGTCTTCACGGTTGCCGCGGCGACCGCGCCGATGATCTTTGCTGCCGCCTTGCAAGCTGTGCGCAGCCTTGATGGGGATCTGGCGCGGATGGCTCGCGCCTTCCATACGCCACCACGGGCGATGGTAAGCGATGTCTATGGGCCTCATATGCTGGCCTATCTCTATCCGGCACTGGCCACAACGCTGGCCATGTCATGGAAAGTTTCCATTATGGCCGAGTTGCTCTCTGGCTCGGGTGGCATAGGCGATGGCATCGCTGCGGCGCGGGCGCGGGTGGATACGGCCCAATTGCTGGCGTGGGTGGTTGTCGTTGTCTTTATTTTGATTGTGCTTGACCATCTGCTGCTGCGCCTTGTGCGCGAGCGCATGCATGTCTGGCGCAGGCAGGAAGAAGGGGGCAGGCATGGGGGATAATCTGCTCTCTATCGAGAATGTCCATTTTGCCTATGGCTCCCAACCGGTGCTGGCGGATATATCGCTGACCTGTTCGGCACAGGGAGTGGTGGCGCTTATGGGGCCTTCGGGATGTGGCAAGACAACTTTGTTGTCTCTGATGCTTGGACTTTTGACGCCCGATGCTGGCCGGATTGTCTGCGCAGCGCAGCGCCTTTCAGTGATGTTTCAAGAGCCACTCTTGTTGACATGGCGGACGGCCATCGACAATGTGGCTTTTGCCTTGAAGGGGCAGGTTGCTGCTCGTCGTGAGCGGGAGGAAAAGGCGGCGGCAATACTTGAGGTTGTGGAGCTGCCTGAGGAGCATTATCGGCAATTTCCCCATCAGCTTTCGGGCGGTATGCGTCAACGGGTCTCGTTGGCGCGGGCGCTCGTTGTCGAGCCGGATATGCTGCTGTTGGACGAGCCATTCCACGGGCTTGATTTCAGTTTGGTCCAACAGATGCAGGCGCTGTTGTGTCATCATGTTGATGCACACGGAATGGGCCTGTTGATGGTGACCCATGATGCCCGCCATGCTGTGGCGCTGGCCGATGACATTTTGTTGCTGACATCCGCGCCGGCTCGCATCGTGACCCGTTTTGTCAATCATGGTTGGGGCAATCGGCAACAGGAATTGGCGCTGGCCGATGAGATTGAACAAGCTCTGATGGGGGATGTCACAGGACGCTTCGGGCCGCGCCCAAAAGCATGAGTAGCGCCAGCGCCGTGATGATAACTCTGAAAATCTTGCGAAACAGCGCCTCATCCATGACATGGAGAAGTTTGCTGCCGGTGCGGGTGCCCAGATATCCAGACAGGATCATGGCGCCGATAAGGCCCAGCCAGTTGGTATAGGCAAAGCCGATAAAACCGAAGGCGATGATCTTCAAGGCATGGGAGAGTGTCATGGCTGCTGCATGAGTGGCAACGACCCCTTGCCGGTTGTCGATCCGGCCGGAAATGAGGGCAGCAAGCAGCGGCCCGGTGGCGCCCACAAACATGCCTGCCAGAGAAGCGATAAAAGCGCCAACTCCAACAGTGCGATCTCCGCTTTTCACTCGCCTTGGGGTGGGTAGCCAGGTGATTGCCAGAACAAACAGGGCAAGAATGGTCTTGAGAAGGGCATCGGGTAGGGCGACGACGATCTGAGACCCAAGAAGGGTGCCGACAATAGCGCCCAGCGCGATAAGGCCGATCAGGCGCCAATGGATGTGATTGCGCAGATGCCAAGCGCGCCCGGCGTTGGACCCCATCTGCACGGTGCCATGCACGGGAATGAGCGTGGTCACAGGAATGACCATGCCTAAAATCGCCAGAAGGGTCACGCCGCCGCCAATGCCAAAGGCGGCCGTGAATGCAGATGTGAAGAAGCTCGCGATGATGAGCCCCCAGAGCGTCACCTCGGTAAGCTGGGTATGGGCAAAGAGGGGCAAGGTTTCCAGCAAAGGCGATTGTCTCTTTTGCGTTGGATATTTTGATTATGCCGCGTTGAAAAAAAGAGCCGGGGGTGACGCCGGCTCTTTCAAATGGCTTGCGTTAAGCTGGCAGCAGCTCTTCGACCAGTTTGGCCCAGTAGGAAGCGCCAACCGGAATGACTTCATCATTGAAATCATAGTTGGGGTGATGAAGCGGAGCAGAGTCGCCGTTGCCGATAAAGATGAAGGCTCCGGGGCGTTCTTGCAGCATGAAGGAAAAATCTTCGGCGCCCATGGTGGCAACCACGTCATCAACCACCTTATCCGCTCCCGCGATGGACTTGGCCACCTTGACGGCAGTTTCCGTCTGGGCCTCATGGTTCACGGTCACTGGATAATCGCGCTTGTAATTGAGGCTTGCCTTTGCGCCATAAATAGCTGCGGTGCCTTCGACTATTTCCTTCAGGCGCTTTTCAGCCAAGGCGCGAGTTTCAGGATTTAGTGTGCGGACAGTCCCCTCAATGAGGCCGGTTTGCGGGATGACGTTGTCGGTAAAACCTGCTTCGACATGGCAAAGGGAAATGACGATGGAATCTTGCGGGTCGACATTGCGGCTGGCGATGGTCTGAATGGCCTGAATGATGGCGGAAATGACCACCACCGTGTCGATGCATTCATGCGGCTTGGCTGCATGCCCGCCACTGCCTTCAACATTGATATAAATGCGGTCGGCCGATGCCATCAGTGAGCCGGGACGAATCTGGAACGTACCGGCAGGCACGCCGGGCCAGTTGTGCATGCCATAGACCTGTTCGATGTTCCAGCGGTCCATCAAACCGTCTTCCACCATGGCACGGGCACCGCCGCCCCCTTCTTCAGCAGGCTGGAAGATGAGCACCACTTCGCCATCAAAGTTGCGGGTTTCCTGAAGATATTTGGCAGCCGCCAATAGCATGGATGTGTGTCCATCATGGCCACAGGCATGCATTTTGCCTTCAACCTTGGAGGCGTAAGGTTTGCCGGTCGCCTCATGCAGCGGCAGGGCGTCCATATCGGCGCGCAGGCCGATGGTGCGGCCGGACTTGTTGCTCTTGCCCTGAATGACGGCAACAACACCGGACTGGCCAACGCCGGAGGTGATGTTGGTAATGCCATAGGATTTCAACTCGGCGATGACGCGGGTTGTTGTCTTGTGGACGTCATATTGCAGTTCCGGATATTCGTGAAGGTCCTGACGTACTTTCTTGATCTGATTCTGAAACTCGGCAATTCGGTTGATGATAGGCATTGAAGTGACCTTTTGCTTTTCCGGGAGGCTTCTCGCACGTCGTCAATTTACGGCGATTTTTATGTCTGGATAAGACTGCATGGTGATGAGGTTTTCCATGCATTTGAGAGCAGATTAGTCATATGGCTAGGAGGGGGCAAGCGCTTTTGTTGTAAAATCGAACCTTCTTCGCTCCCTTTCTTGCCTCCATCATGGGAGGCCAAAGAATGGATCTTTGGCGCGCTGCTCTCTTGTTCGTGCCATGATCTTGGGTTAGAGAAGGGACAGGATAATTTGCCAAGCCATTGCCCGCTGCTTTTGGGAGTTCTCTTTCTTCATGATCGACCTTTCTGTCATCAGATGCCCGCGTCTGTCCATCAAACGGGCGGTCTACCGACCCGTTGTTCTGGCCTTTCTCATGCTGGCTGGCATCTTTCATGCCCATCTTGCGTTGGCCAATGCTGCCGCCAATGGACAGGGGACTTTGCCGGATCTGGAGATTTCCCCCAATCCGCTGCTGCTGATGGATGTGGCCACGGGCAATGTGCTTTATCAGCGAGATGCTAACAAGAAATGGTATCCTGCCTCTCTGACCAAGTTGATGTCGGCCTATGTCATTTTCAAAGCCATCGAGGCGGGTGAGATTTCCGAAGACAGTGTGTTGACCGTTTCCAAGCATGCGCTCTCCTATCCGCCTTCCAAAATGGGTTTCCCGGTGGGCACAAAGCTCACTGTTGGCAATGCGCTGCGCATGATGCTGGTTAAATCGGCCAATGATATTGCCGCCGCTCTCGCCGAGCGGGTTGCTGGTAGCGAGCCTGCCTTTGCCAAGCGTATGAATGCCGAGGCGCTGCGGCTCGGCATGCATGCGTCTCATTTTGTCAATGCCAACGGGCTTTATGCTTCGGGGCATGTGTCTTCGGCGCGGGACATGGCGCTGGTGGCGCGGCAGATTCTCGTTGAGTTTCCACAATATCGCACCCTGTTCCAGATACCGGCCATCCGGCATGGCAAGAAGGTGCTGCGCTCCTACAATACCTTGCTGGAACATTTTCGCGGTGCCAACGGCATGAAGACCGGCTTTGTCTGTGCGTCAGGGTATAATATCGTTGCCTCGGCCACCCGTGGCGGGCGACAGTTGCTGGCTGTGGTCATGGGGGCTCCCAACGCGCAAATCCGCGCTGAAACGGCCGCTTTTCTGCTAAGCGAAGGCTTCCAGCGGCAGGATATGCGCAGTGGTGCTGGTGTGCCGATCACGCAGGAAGCCGCCTTCGGGCCTATCGCCTCGGCTGGCAATATGCGCTCTGAGGTCTGTCCCAATGGTCAGGTGAAATGGAATCCGACCGTGAAATATAGCTCCAGCTATCTGTCGCCGCGCTTCAAACTCATGGAGCCGGTGCGGGTCTATGCGGGGGCGCGGTCGGTGGAACGGCCGGTGATCTTGCCGGAAAATCTGGCTCAGTTGCCTTTGTATGCTCCGAGGGACAAGTCTGTGCTGCCGCTCAAGCAGCAGAAGGGCTCGCAGATCAAGCTGGCTCAGCTGCCGCGCGCCAAGCCATGATTTTTTCTTGAGCTCAGCTTTCTGTCGCCTGTGTTCCCTTTTCAATGAGAAAGGTCAGGGCGTTGCTTTTCTTGCTGCTTTCCAGCAGTTTGTGGCCTTTCTGATTGCAGAAATGGGGTAGGTCGATCGCTGCCATGGGGTCGGTTGCGACAACACGCAGTTGAGTGCCTGCAGGCATTTGTCCGAGGGCTTTCTGGGTATGCAGAACAGGCAAGGGGCATTTGAGGCCTGTAAGATCCAGATCTTTCATCTGCGGCTCCTATTCCTCTTGCGCGGGGCTGCCTGTGACGAGGCACGAAGACATGTTCGGGCGAGGCTTCTGAAAGGCCTTGCTTTGTCTTCACTGTTTCATTCAACTCTGCAAGAAATCTATATGCGTTTTTACATAATTTTGCGAGACAAGATATGACCGAACCACATGATGTATTGAATTTCTGGTTTTCCGCTGATCCGAAGCTCTGGTTCAGCAAGAATGCGGCCTTTGACATGTGCATCCGTGTGTCGTTCGGGTTGGCGCTGGACGATGCCCGTGCGGGGCGCCTTCAGCATTGGGAAGAGGAGCTTCGGGGCAAGCAGGCGCTGATCATTCTGCTCGATCAATTTTCACGCAACCTCTTCCGGGGGCTTCCCGAGGCATTCTCCCATGATGAGGTCGCCCTGAGGCTGGCCTATGAGATGGTTGATATGCCCGATTGGGACGATCTCAATGCAGCCGAGCAGCAATTCGCAGTTATGCCGATGATGCATTCGGAGGCACTGGAGGATCAGAAAAATTGTCTGGCATGGATGAAGCAGATTGGCATAGAAGCGGCGATCAATGCTGCGCAGGAGCATTATGACATTATCGAGCGGTTCGGACGTTTTCCGCACCGCAATGCCGCATTGGGGCGGGAAACGACAGAGACTGAGCGTGCTTTCCTCACCAGTGGCGGTTTTTCTGGCTAGCATAGCGAGCAAAGTGTTTGGCTCACAATTAACTAAAATTTAAGGATTTTCTTTCGCCTCTGGGTTTTTGCGTATAGTTTGGACGCCAAATAGGGGAAGGTGCGATTTAGGCGGTCGCAGCCGTAGTTCGTCAGAAGCTTTCTAATGTTTGCCATTTGGAAACGGAATTGTGAAAGTATGGCGATTTACGCAAAGCCATTATCCAAACGTATGACCGCCGTTTTTGGGGAAGTTGATCAGATGCTCCAGCAAACGAGGTTCATTCAGAAAATTGCCAGTTTGACCGATCAGTTTGATAATCCGTTTGTCGATGACACATTTATGCGCGCCAGTGAGGGCTTTTTCACGGCGAGCGCGCTCGATTGTGTGCAGTCAGGCGGATATCGTCTGCCCTTTGAGCATGTGCGGAATGCCAGTTCGCTTGGGGTACCCATCGTGCGGTTTCTTGCTCATGGCAGTAGTCCTATCGGCGGGGCCTTTTTCAATCCTGACGGGGTACATGTTCGTGAGGAAGCGGCATTCCATGCTGCCCTTGATCAACTCACCGCTGAAGCGCGGGCAGATGTTTTACTTTGGCCCTTTTTCCCGCTGGAAGCGCGGGAATATGGCTGGCTGGAAAAATGGCTGGTAACTCGTTTGGGTCGTTCCGATGCATCCGACGTCATTCCCATGGCCCGGCGCCATAAGCGGGCCTATCTCAATTGTGCATCCGATAATGTTGCTGCGGAAGATGGCGGGATGAGTTTAAGCCGAAACAAGCGCAAGACCACCGGGCGTCAATGGCGCAGGCTTTCAGATCTTGGCAAGCTTGAGGTTCTCTCGACGCAAGATGGGTTGGACTATGGAGAGGCCATTGAGAGCTTTCTGCATGTCGAAGCATCTGGCTGGAAGGCGTCCAAGGGCACGGCTCTGGCTGTCGATGAGCGGTTGAATGCCTTTGTGCATAAGGTCTTTTCTGAAATGATGGCTAAAGATCGTGCGCGGATTGATCTACTATCGCTTGACGGTCGGTGTATTGGCGGTCTGGTGAGTTTCAGGGTGGGGCGCGGTCTCTTTACGTGGAAGACCGGAATGGACGATGTCTATAAGCGCTATTCCCCCGGCGTGCAGATTCTCCTGGAGGCAAGCCGGCAGGCCATCGCCGATCCGGGCATCGATTATATCGACAGTCTGGCAGATAGTGGCCACCCCATTGCAGAGCATATTTGGGCGGGACGGCGGTCCATGGCCTTGTTGTTTGTTCCGCTCAACCGGCGCGGAACGCTTGCCGCGCGCGGACTGCGCACGGCATATGTCGCCAGAGACAGTGCCCGCTATTGGGCAAAGAGAGCGCTTGGGCGCGTTTGACTGAGCGGCCGTCGGTTGATGCCATCATCCGGCTTGGCCAGAATGAGTGACCAGAAAACCTTGTATTTTGCGTCACCCCTGAACTGAGTGGCGATGCCCATTTCGGTTACACCTTCCTTGAGCATATTCTTGTTGTGGCTGCGCGAATCCCGCCAGCCGGAAAAGGCTTCCGCAAGGGTCCAGTATCCTGCACCGATATTCTCTGTGGCCAGAACCGGATCATAGTTCGCGCGCTTGAGGCGCTTGATGAGGGTGAGATCCGGCGTGAGCGCGTGGCTGACCTTTACGGCCTTGGCCATGGCGTCAGCCTCTTCCTGAGCGGCTGCGTTAAGCTTCTCACTCAACGTGAGGGTGGAGAGGCCATGGCGTTTGCGGTAGGCGTTGAGCATATTCAGCGCCTCTTGCGGATTGACGCTCACATCGCCTCGGCCAAGATTGTCATACATGGCCGGAGAGCTTGGCCCTGGGCCGCCCGAGCAGTTTGCAACAAGCAATGTCGCCATTGCTGCGGCCATCATTTTGGTCTTAGTCATCGGCCGCATCGGCGTCACCTTCTGCTGTGTCTATGGTCTGGGCATCATCGATATCAATTTCGTCGGCTTTAGGGCGCGCGCGTCTTTTGCGCGGCTTTTTCGCCTGCTGTGATGCGGCGGCCTTTAATTCTTCAGGAAGGGTGACCGAACGCACATGAACGTCGCGCTGCGGGAATGGAATTTCGATATTTGCCTCTTTCAGGGCGCGGAAAATCTCAAAGCGCAAATCGCTCTTTGCTGTCAGCGAGTTGTTGACGTCCTGCACGTAGCAGCGCAAATCGAAATCGAGCGAAGATGCGCCAAAATCCATGAAATAGACGACAGGGGCCGGATAGCTTGTAACATAGTCATTGGCATCGGCCACTGCGAGCAGGATTTCGCGTACGCGGTCCGGATCGGCATCATAGGATACGCCAATGGGCACGATGATGCGGCCCATGGAGCCATTATGCATCCAGTTCATGACCCGGTTGGAGATCAGCTCCGAGTTTGGCACCACAACCGTCGCCCGATCGAAGGTTTCGATCTTGGTGGCGCGCACCGAGATTTTTTTGATGTAGCCCTGATCAGCACCTACAACGACCCAGTCGCCGGTCTTGATGGGGCGTTCAACCAACAGGATGAGGCCGGAGACAAAGTTGTTGACGATGCTCTGTAAGCCAAAACCGATACCAACCGACAGGGCACCGGCTACCAATGCGATGTTGGAAAGATCCAGCCCCATATAGGAGAAGGAGACCATAGCCGCGATGATCACTCCCAGATAACCAAGGCTGGTCTGGATGGAGCTTTTGAGCCCTGAATCGAGATTGGTGGCCGGCAACCAGCGCTGTTCTATCCAGCGTTCAACGCTCTTGAGCAGAACGATGGCAATGATAAAGACCACAAGAGCGCCAACGATATTGATCGGCGAGATGGTCAAATCGCCCAGCTTGACGCTGAAAATGGCGTTTTGCAGAGAGGTTATGAAATCGGTTGATTCAACGCCCCACGGGGTGAAGATCAACAGGGCTGCTGTGATATAAAGGAAGATCCGGACGATACCATTCAGCAGCACGCCCAACTGATTGACTGCACTGGTAGAAACGCCCATAGCCTTGGAGATGCGCTTTTGGGGGCCTTCCGCCGAGCTGAGGTGTTCGAGCAGGAAATTGTCTATGAGGGCCGAGAAAATGCCCAACAGGCCCAGAATGATGAACAGGCGCCCCAGCTGTTCGGCCACGAAAGCCCCCAGCGAGACATAGCCCAGAATAGGAGCCGTGGCAGTGATCAGGCAGATCAGCCAGATCAGCGGTTGCAGAAAGCGGATGAAGCGCGGCAAGGAAAAGCCGCCCTGTTTTTCTTCTTCCAGTACCGTTGTGCCATCATTCTCCGGCTGTGCCGCAATCAGCATGCGCAAACCGAGGGAAACAAGCAGGGCAACAAGGAAAGATGTTACACCGTTGATGACAATGGTGGTTTCCAATGGTGCGAAGAGCAGCTCGTCCACTTCATCAAATAGGGTTTCCACCATGAAGGTGATGATCAGGGCCAACGCAATGCTGAAGAGCCGGGTCGCATCGCCTGTTTCCAGATTGAGGGGGCGATAACTTGGTCGTCCAGGTGCCAGCAACACCCGCGCAAGGCCGTAGGATAGCGAGCCAGCGAAGATCACAAAGGACAGATGCTTGAACAATAGCTCAATGCGATCTGGTAATAGATTCGCGTTGATCAGGATGAGTGTGATCGCCCAGAAAACGAAAATGGGGAAAATTGTATAGACCAGCATAGCCCAGCTAGCAAAATAGCTGCGTTGTAGGGCGGTTGGTGATTCAAGGCTTGCAAGGCGCGATAAGCCTCTAAAGAGCAGGATACGCAAGGGGCCAAAGATCAACAAGAAGACGAAGGTCAGTGTGGCGAGTATTTGCCAGATCTGTTCGGAGGCCTTGTTGGAGATATAGTGGCTCCAGTCCGTCATTAGGGTCACAGCGACGCGCCAAGTTGTGGCAAGGCCAGCGAGCCCCTTCACCCAGAGGGTCGGATCGAGGATCGAGTTGCTGCGCTCAAGCAACTGGCTGGTGAAACGCTGCTGACGGGCCACCGTAATGCGGTTGCTCAGCTGTTCGGCTCGCACAAGCGTGGAAGTGACCAGCTTCAGCTGGGCATCCAGCTCCGAGATATGGGCTTCAAGCTCATTGCGCCGTTTGGCGAGTTCTTCAGTTTCGCTATTCGGACCGGCGATGGCTGGCGGTGCGGCTGCCGTGGTTGGCTCTGCATTGTCCTGCTCATCGCCTGAGGATTGCTGCAATTGCAAGGGATCTGTGAGAGAAGGGGCTTGCGTGTCGCTCTTGGCTTCTCCGTCTTGCGCTGGCGCTGCCGGTTTGAGCGCATCGAACCGGGCCTGAGCTTCCTGCAGTTGGGGCTCCAGACGTTCTTTCTGGGCGGTTGCCTCGGTCTTGATGGCGTTGAGCTCTGTCCTCAGTTCGGCATAGGTCTGATCGGATAAAGATGCGCGCGACAGAGTGGCTTCCACCTGATCAAGCCGGGCAATGAGAGACTCTGTACTGCTGGCTCCGGAGGTTGGTATGGCTTGTGCGCTGGCAAAGGAGAAAGCCGCGAGAAAAAGACAGATCGCCAGATTGGCAATGATCAGGAAGCGATGAACAGGTTTGAAATATGCCACGCAGTGATCCTCATGCAAAAACGAAACAGGCCGAGCCCGCTGAGCAAAGTGTATATTTTGTCTAATGGAAATTGAAGGTGAACTCAATTGCTTCGATGGGTCAATCAAACCATACGCCAAATATGAAGGAAATATGTCTTTTTGGAACTTCCCTACTGGTGTCATGGTTGTCCCAGCAGTAGGATTCCCTTCAAGATGCTTGATTAAAGAGGTTGAGACAAAAAGATGACGCTATCATTTGATCTGGATGATCCGGTATTTCCCGAAAAAATTGAAAAAGAAATCATGCAGAGCGGGGGGTACCCCTATAAGAGCAAGCTCAAACGCAAGAAATATGAAAAGGAACTTGAAGCTCTGCAAATCGAGCTGGTGAAGGCTCAGGAGTGGGTTAAGGAAACCGGGGAACGGGTCGTCTGCGTATTCGAGGGTCGTGATGCGGCGGGCAAGGGGGGCTGCATCAAGGTGCTGACCCAATATACCAACCCAAGAAATGTACGTTCTGTTGCGCTTTCCAAGCCCAGCGATGTCGAGCGCGGGCAATGGTATTTCCAGCGCTATGCAGCACAAATGCCCACACGTGGTGAAATCGTCTTGTTCGATCGCTCCTGGTATAACCGTGCGGGTGTTGAGCCGGTGATGGGGTTTAGTACACCCGAGCAGACGGAAAAATTTCTTGTGGATGCGCCGCGCTTTGAAAAGATGGTGCGTGATAGCGGAACCCGGCTTTTCAAGTTCTGGCTCAATATCGGACGGGAAATGCAGTGGAAGCGGTTCCATGATCGCCGCCATAGTCCGCTAAAGCATTGGAAGCTGTCGCCTATTGATCTGGAGGCGCTGGAAAAATGGGACGATTATACCGCTGCCCGCAACCGGATGCTCAAGGAGACGCACAAGGATCATTCGCCATGGATCGTCATTCGCGCCAATGACAAGCGTCGGGCCCGGCTCAACATGATGCGCTATCTTCTCAACGAGTTGCCTTATCCAAAGAAGGACCAATCCTTGCTTGAGCCGATCGATCCGAAAATTCTCGGTTTTGGCTATGACTTCCTCAAGGATGGCGATTGAGGGCGCGCGGACATATGCCAGATATAAGAAAAGCGGGTATTGCTACCCGCTTTTCTCGTTCCAAATGTCTCTGCCGCTCGTGACTTGATCGGGAAACTGCGGCACTATCCAACAATCTGATCGGGATCGCTGTCGGATATCTCACTGGAGGCATTCGGTCAGCTTATCTGCGTTATAGCGCATCAGCTCGACATACAGGTTCGGGCCAAGATCGAGATTGGTGCCAAGCGGGTCAAGTTGGCTGATTTTGGTATCCGTTCCTTCAATCAGGGTTGAGAGGATCTTGTCGGAGAATTGTGGCTCAGCCATGATGCAGACCACATTAAGTTCCTTGAGCTTTGAGCGAATTTCGCGGACACGCGCAACGCCAGGGGCGACACCGGGCTGTAGCATCACGGAACCAACGGCTGAAATGCCGAAGCGATTTTCATAATAGTGATAGGCGTCATGGAACACGATATAGGGCTTGTCCCTGACCGCGGCCAGCTCGGCCTTGATGCTTTGCGTCGTGCTGGTCAGTTTCTCCTCGAAAGCCTTTTCATTGGCTGCGTATTTGTCCGCGTTTTCAGCATCAAGCTTGCTGAGTGCAGCTGTAATGGCTTTTGCCATTGTCAGGCCATTCTGCGGGTCTAGCCAGACATGCGGGTCGTGATCCCCATGGTCGTGAGCGTCATGGTCGTGATCTTCATGCTCATGCTCATGCTCGTCATGTTCGTGGTCGCCATGATCGGCCTCATGCTCATCATGGTCTTCTTCATGGGCGTCATGGTCATGATGATCATCGTGATCGTGAACATGCTTTTCCCAGTTGCCTCCGGTTCTAACCGCCAACTCGGTCAAGCCGTCCAGTTCGCCCAGTGTCAAGATCTGGGCATTTTCAGGCAGGGTCTCGATTGGCTTTTCAAGACTAGGGGACAGATGCTCGCCAATCCAGATAACAAGGTCTGCCTCTTGCAGTGCCTTTGCGTCCGAAGGACGGAGTTTCGCAGCATGCGGAGAGGTGGCCTGATCAATGAGCAGGCTCGGGGTGCCAACATCCTTCATGATCGCAGCTGTGATCGAATAGACCGGCGCGATGGATGTGGCGACCTTTGGGGCTGCTTGTGCGGCATGGTTGGCAACTGTCGAGAGAAACAAGGCCGATGCGGCAGCGAGCATGGTCCGTCTGGTTCTGTTTTTCATGGTTTGATACGATGCCCTTCAGGTGTCTTGTGCGATGAGTATTTAGTGAATTGATATGTTATAACGTTTCATTTATAGGCTTGCTTTGATCCTGTCAAGCGTCATTTTATTCACTCTAGGGCACATCTCCAAAAAGAGTTTCTTCATAGGTCCAAGCAAAATTTTGGTTTTCATATTGTTTTAAACACATTGAGACAATATAGATTCGTTTTTTCTTATGTTAAGAGAAGCAGTATTCCTGAAATAAATATTTTTATTAACCAGCATTGTTTACCTCGGGTTGAGGTTTCGCAATTTGAATAAAATGTGAAACGTCAAGAGCGCACCGGGAGGAGCGGGAATTGTTTAATTTCGCTAAAAACAACATAGTCACGAAAGACAACCAAAATATGGTGACGCGCGCGAATAATGCTTCTGTAGACCAATGTAGTGATGCCGACGGCTTGGAAAAGGCGGTGGGCACATCTTCAAAAGATAATGTCGGCCTTGTCAGGCTGATGGGAGACCTCAATGGTTTGGGGCAGGATATGGCCGATGTGGCCGGGGAAGTCGAGATGATCAATATGGAAACAGAAGCCTGTTTCCAGTCCCTGTCGCAACTGGTCTCGGCTTCGAGCGAAGTGCAGAAGACCAACGATCAGATTCTGGATTCCGCCAGCCGGTCCTTTGCCATTGCCGAACAGACCTCCAGTGATGTCGGGCGTAGTCGCCAGATGTCTGAGACGACGCTTGAAAAGGTGGGAGAACTGATGCAGGCGATCACCGGCATTAGTGAGCAGTTGCAAGGGTTGCAGACGGCCTTTTCGTCCGTGCGGGATGTGGCCGGTGTGATCGATGCAATCGCGCGACAGACCAACCTTCTGGCGCTTAATGCCACCATCGAAGCTGCCCGAGCAGGCGAGGCGGGCAAGGGGTTTGCCGTGGTGGCAACCGAGGTAAAAGCGCTGGCCAGCCAGACCAGTAAAGCAACAGAGACGATTGGGGCGACCCTCAGCGATCTCGATAGCGAGGCCCAGGCGCTCATTTCTCTCAGCGATGAAGCGACCAGCTTCATGGGAGAGGTGGAAAGCAGCACGGCCTCGATGCAAGACGTCATTCAGGATCTGGATCAGGCCTTCTCGACAATCCGTGAGGCGTCGGCTTCCATTGAAACGCAGGTCTCCGAGAATAACAGCTCTCTGGGGAGCCTTGTGGGGGATGTGGATGCAGTGCACAAGGCCTTTGATCTTACCCATTCCGGTCTCAACAAGGCCAGCAAGCGGCTTTTGCAGTCCGTGGCCAAGTCCGACAAGATGATCGCGGAAACCTCCCTTGACGGCGTGGAGACGGAAAATACCTTCTGTATCCAATCTATTCAGCGTTTGGCCGGAGAGATCGGGCAGGCCTTTGAAGAAGAGGTCAAGGCAGGGCGCATTTCCCTTGCTGATCTGTTTGACTCCTCTTACACGCCGATTCCGGGAACCAACCCCGAGCAGGTGATGACGCCTTTCACCGAAATGACCGATCGCGTCATGCCACAGTTTCAGGAGCCGATTGTGGCTGAGAATGACAATGTGGTCTTTGTGGCGGCCGTCGATAAAAACGGCTATCTGCCGACCCACAACAAGGCCTTTTCCAAGTCGCAAGGCGATGATCCTGTCTGGAATGCCGCCAATTGCCGCAACCGTCGCATCTTTGATGATCGGGTTGGGCTGGCCGCCGGGCAGAATACCGAGCCCTTCCTGCTGCAAACCTATCGTCGGGATATGGGCGGCGGCAGCTATGTTTTGATGAAGGATGTTTCTGCCCCGATCTATGTGCAGGGGCGCCATTGGGGCGGGCTGCGCATGGGATACCGGGTGACCTAGCGCGCGATATATTGTCAGAGGATATAAATAAAGGGGCGAAAGCCCCTTTATTCTTTTGATTTCTTTTCAGCTTCCTGACCACTACTCAGCTTGAAATCCACTCGACACTATCTCTATCGGTCTAGATGGGCAGAAGGTGCAAGCACTCTTGCTAGCGGGCCTGTGGTAGCGTTGTCAGGGTCGCGGTTTCCTTGCTTGTGCTCTGGCTGCTGTCTCCCGTCAAGGGTTTGAAAGGCTTGCTGATGGCCGAGCCCAGCTTTGAGAAAAAGCTGTTGGAGGCGGGTGCCCCGGCATTGGGCTGCGTTTGAGCAGTAACCGTCTGAGGTGTCTCTGCCTGAGCTGTTGATGTCTGAGTTGATTGCGTTGCAACCGGCTGAGCGGGCGCTGTGGCAGGAGCCGGATTGCCTTTTAGCAGGCCTGCCAGAAAGCCATCAGGATTTTTTCCTTCGGCAATGCGTTCTTTGCGCTGCAAAACCTCCAACTGTGCTTCAAGCATCTGGTTGTTGGCTTTGGTTTCAGCCTTCTGGTCGGCTGCATCCTGTTTCTGCACGGCCTGACTGAAGCGGACATTTTCTTGCGAGCGCAGCTTTTGCAAAGAGGCCAGAAGGGTCGGCTCGAGCGTATAATCAGGGCATGGGGCAGAGGCATTGAAATGGTTGGCGCCTTGCGGGTCGAAGACATAGGTGCGATTGCATACTTCTACCTTGGGCGGCACATGGGTGATCTGGAAATGGTCATAACCATTTTTCAGATTCTGCCAGAAGGCGAAGTTGTCGCTGTTGCGCACGCGTGCCATATTTTCCGGCGTCATGCGAAACGGAAAGGCATGTACGGCAAAGGAGCGTTGTCCGCCCTCGAAGGATTCGCGTCCAAGAGCATAGATTTCTGCAATCTGGTCGTCTTCCATGGCGTAGCAGCCGCGTGATGAGCAGGACCCATGCACCATGAGATGCTTGCCGGTGCGCCCGTAGGAACGGTCGAACTTGTTCGGGTAGCCGATATTAAAGGACAGATAATAGCTGGAATGCGGGTTCATCTGGCCCGGTGTGATGGTATAGAAGCCCTCGGGAGCCTGTCGGTCTCCCTCTTTCTTCTTGGGGCCGATTTTACCGGAATAGGCGCAGATCGGATAGCTTTTCAGCAACGCATAGGTTCCATCCTTGGTCTGCTTCCATGCCTCCAACACCGCTTCCTCCTTGAAGATGCGGATATAGAGCGGCGCGCCCTCGGTGGACCCGATTTTCTGGATTTCGTGTTTGAGCTTGATCGGCAGTGGCTGCGAAGCCTTGCCATCTTCTATCAGTTCAGGGTTGCAAGCGCTCAAGGCAAGGCTGCCCATCAGCGTTGTCACTAGAGCGATATTGCGGACCCAATGCCGGTGGTGCTTTTTCACGCAGTAATCCTGACTCACGTTTGTTTGCTCCAACTATTCCCCTTCTGCCATGCTGTGCGGTTTCATTCAAGGAGAAGCCGGTCACATAATCGGGAGCAGTTCCGATGGTTCAAGACTGGCAAAGAGCCATTCTCCGGGCAATAGTCTTTGACCAAACGTTAACCAAAACAGATTGATAGATGGTTACCGACTTTTGCAAGGGCAATCGGGCCAGAGTGTGGCAGGCAGGATCGCAAGTTTGTGAGATGTCAGGGGAATAGGTCAGGCAAAGATCTGGTGCAAATCTGGCGCAGGTCGCAAAAAGGCAGCAGAGTGCTCTGCCGCCTTGTGACTGTCTGCTATTGTCTAAGCGCGCTTACAGCTTTGTTCCGATGGTCAGAAACTTTTCGCGGCGCTGTTTGCGAATGTCGTCTGAGCTCAAGCCGTCAAATTCGGCAAGGCAATCAGCGATCATGTTGCCTGCGCGCTTGATGACCTTTTCCTTGTCGCGATGGGCACCGCCAACCGGCTCGGAAATGATCCGGTCGATGATCTTGAAATCCATCAGGTCCTGCGCGGTGATCTTCATATTGGTGGCTGCATCTTCAGCGCGGGTGGAATCCCGCCACAGAATGGAAGCGGCCCCTTCTGGCGAGATGACGCTGTAGATGGAATGCTCCAGCATCAAAACACGGTTGGCCGTGGCGATGGCGATGGCGCCGCCGGAGCCGCCTTCACCAATGATGGTGGCAACGCTTGGCGTTCCAAGGGCAAGGCAGGCGTCGGTGGAGCGGGCGATGGCTTCGGACTGGCCGCGCTCTTCTGCGCCGATACCGGGATAAGCACCAGCGGTATCCACAAAGGTGATGAGGGGCATGTTGAAGCGGTTCGCCAGTTCCATGATGCGCACGGCCTTGCGATAGCCTTCAGGGCGGGCCATGCCGAAATTATGGCGCAGGCGGCTTTCGGTGTCGCTGCCCTTTTCCTGCCCGATCACGGCAACAGGACGACCGCGAAAGCGGCCAAAACCGGCCTGAATGGCTTCGTCTTCGGCAAATTTGCGGTCGCCGGCGAGAGGCGTGAACTCTTCAATCAGCCCGGACACATATTCCTTGAAATGCGGACGGTCCGGATGACGGGCGATCTGGGTTTTGTGCCAGGGGGTCAGATTGGCATAGAGGTCCTTGAGGGCATTGTCCGCTTTGGTTTGCAAACGTTTGATCTCGTCGCCCACATCTACGGCTTCCCCGGTTTCCTGCAAGACAAGCAGCTCTTGCACTTTGCCTTCAAGATCGGCGACGGGTTTCTCGAATTCCAGATAACTATGCATAGCGGGTTTGATCCAACTTCTTTCCTATTGGTATCCAAGGCACCTTGCGCTCTGGCTGTCTTGCCCAGCGCAGATGCGCATTTGGCGAGACGCTGAACGGCAGAGCGGGGCCATTTTCTTGCCCGTCCTGATCCATCAGGAGGCATGAATAAAATGTCGCGGCCACGTTGGCCTTTTTTCGGTCCGGCTGTCAAGCAACAGACATGGTTCGGCCTCAGCTTTGAGCCATTAACAACAACTATGATTAAGACAATGGCGGAAATAGGTCGCGCCGGATTTATTCTGCTTTCGGTTCGAAGTGATCAGACAGCGGGTGGTGGTGCTCCACCAGCTCAATCAGTCTCTCATCCAGAATATGGGTATAGATCTGGGTTGTTGAAATATCACTGTGGCCCAATAATTTTTGCACGGCGCGCAGGTTGGCACCATTTTGCAGCAGATGGCTGGCAAAGGCATGGCGCAGAACATGGGGAGAAACGGAGCCCGCATCAAGGCCAACATCGGCCGCCAAGGCCTTCAGCTCGCGGGCGAAGGCCTGCCGGGTATAGTGCCCTTCTTTGCCGGATGAGGGGAAAAGCCATGGCTGTGCGCCGGCACTTTTGGGGGCGCCAGTTTCCTTGAGCATGGCACGGTAATCGCGCATGGCTTCCTTTGCCCGCTCTGACAAAGGCACCAGACGTTCCTTGTTGCCCTTGCCGACAATAGAGAGAAACTGCCCGTCCATATGGGCGGCAGAACTGGGGAGCGTTACCAGTTCGGAGACGCGTAAGCCCGTGGCATAGAGCAGCTCCAGCAGCACATAAAGCCGCATGGCACGAATCTGCCGTTTCGGAGTAGGGCCTTCCAGCGACGCATTGAAACGGGCCGCTTCAATGAGGCGGTCCACTTCCTGCACGGTCAGAATCTTGGGCAATGGTCGGGACCGTTTGGGAGCCTTGAGCATGGTGGAAGGATCATCGGAGCGGAAGCCGTCGCGATAAAGAAAGCGGAAGAGCTGTCGAATGGACGAGATTTTTCGGGCAACGCTGGAGGCGGCCAGATCACGATCGGCTAAATCCGCCAGATAGTCACGCAGATGCTCGCTGGCGCAGCTTTCGAATTTTATGCCCTTGGCTGATAACGTGCTGTCCAGATCGTCCAGATCGCGCTGGTAAGCATCGAGCGTGTTGCCCGAGGCGCCTTTTTCCGCGCTCATGGAATCCAGAAAGAGATGAATGGCCTGATGGTTTGCCAGTGTCACGACGGTATCTCGGCTAAAGGGGGATATCAGATTGGGTGTTTGTCGAGTTCAAGAATTGCTCGGGTCAAGAGAATGACTAGGGATCAGTTGATGGTTCGGGACGGGATGCGGACGACCATTTCGCGCTGTGTCGGCTCAACAAAATTGGCCAGCGCAAAGATGCCCCCCGCGACCAGTCCGCCCAGAACGAGAAGAAACACAAGTGCTTTGATCAGACTAGGCATTGAACAATCCTTGATTTTGGTTTTTGCGATATTATCGTGCCAACCTAGCATCAATAGTTTGTTAATGTCATTTATTTGGCGAGCCTTTCCAATCCCTTTTGGTTGAATTGGGGACGGTAGCGCTTTGAAAGCGTTGAATTTGAAATGGTTGCTTGACAGATTTGACCTTTCCAGCGCAAATCTGGGCCAATCGTTAACGGGACAGGGTGTACGGGCGCAGGGACGCATATGGCGGATACGAAGACAGCTGGTAACAAAGAACGGGAAGCACGCGTTGTGGCAGCCCTTGGCGGGCGCCCGATCGTGCTCGTCGGGCTCATGGGCGCTGGCAAGACAACGATTGGACGACGTCTGGCCAAACGGTTGTCCATCCCTTTTCGCGATGCCGACCATGAGATCGAAGCAGCTGCCAATATGACCATTGCCGAAATTTTTGCGCAGCATGGGGAAGCTCATTTCCGCGATGGCGAAAAACGCGTGATTGCGCGCCTGCTTGATGAAGGCGATCAGGTGATTGCCACCGGGGGCGGCGCGTGGATGAATGATGAAACGCGGGCATTGGTTGCCGAACGTGGTGTTTCCGTTTGGCTGAAGGCCGAATTCGATGTGTTGATGGAGCGCGTCCGGCGCAGATCCCATCGCCCTTTGCTTAAAGATCCCGACCCCGAGGGTGTCATGCGCCGCCTGATGGATGAACGCTATCCTGTCTATGCAACGGCCGATGTTATGGTGCTTTCGAAAGAGGCCCCCCATGATCGTATTGTAACATCCGTCATCGAGGCTCTGGAGAGCCACACCGGTATTGCCGACAAGGGGTGACCGGAAGGCCGTTTGGTCTCTTGGCAAATGATGGTGCTGAATGAAAGATCTTTGGAGATCGCTGCGCGAGCGCCTGACAGTAGCAGTCTGTCGCGACGGTCTGATCGACCGTTAGTTGGGGGGCGAAGTTGCTTTTCTGGGGCTTTTTTGAGGATTGAGGGAATAAAATGATAGATGGTGTGAAGCGCACGGTGCGCGTCGATCTTGGTGAACGCAGTTATGACATCCTGATCGGACGGTCGATCCTTTCCGGCCTAGGGGAGGCATTCAAGACGCTGTTTCCCTCATCCAAAGCCGTCATCATTACCGATTCCAACGTGGCCGGATTGCATCTGGATACCGCCGAGGCCTCTTTGCGGGAGGTTGGTGTCGATCCTTATGTGATCGTCATGGAGCCGGGAGAGAAGAGCAAGAGCTACAAGGGCCTGATGAAGGCCGCAGATGCCGTTCTGGATAGCAAGCTGGAGCGGGGCGATATCGTCATTGCGCTCGGCGGCGGTGTCATCGGCGATCTGGCAGGCTTTGTCGCCGGAATTGTCCGGCGTGGTATGCGCTTCATTCAGGTGCCCACAACGCTGCTGTCACAAGTGGATTCGTCAGTCGGTGGCAAGACGGGGATCAACACCAGTCATGGCAAAAACCTGATCGGGCTTTTTAATCAGCCGCATCTGGTGCTGGCTGATACGGCTGTTCTGGATACCCTGACGCCACGCGATTTCAAGGCTGGATATGCGGAAGTGGCCAAATATGGCCTGATCAATGATCCGGATTTCTTTGAGTGGCTGGAACGTCACTGGCAGGGCATTTTTGATGGGGGACCGGAGCGGGAAGAAGCGATTGCGTGTTCCTGTCAGGCAAAGGCCGATGTGGTGGCTGCCGATGAAAAAGAAGCCAACCAGCGTGCCTTGCTTAATCTGGGGCATACCTTCGGGCACGCCCTGGAAGGCATGGCCGAATATGATGCCGAGCGCATTGTGCATGGAGAAGGCGTGGCCATCGGCATGGTTCTGGCCCATGAGTTTTCGTCCCGACTAGGGCTTTGCGATGCGGCGGTGACAGATCGTGTGGTTGCCCACTTGCAAGCAGTGGGGTTGCCTACCCATATAAGGGACATTCCGGGACAATTGCCGAAAGTGGACCTTTTGATGGACTATATCGCTCAGGACAAGAAAGTGTCCCGGGGAAATCTGAATTTCATTCTGACGCGTGGCCTTGGCCAATCCTTCGTGGAGAAGGGTGTTGAGCCAGCTGCGGTGCGTGCTTTCCTTGAGGAGAAACTGGGTTGATGGCTACCGGGCTTTGGCTGATTGCTCTGGCTATACTGATCTTGATTGTGATGTCGGGCTTCTTTTCCGGCTCTGAAACGGCGCTGACCGCTGCTTCTCGTGCTCGCATGCACCAGAAGGAGAAAAATGGCGAACCGGGCGCGCAGGCCGTCAACCAACTGCTCCAGATCAAAGAGCGGATGATCGGGTCGCTGCTGTTGGGCAACAATCTGGTCAATATTCTCGCGTCTGCGCTGGCCACCAGCCTGTTCATCAATCTGTTCGGGCAAACCGGCGTTGTTTATGCAACGTTGGTCATGACCCTTGTTGTGCTGGTCTTTGCCGAGGTTTTGCCGAAAACATGGGCGATCTCGGATCCGGACAGCTTTGCCTTGCGGGTTGGACCCTATGTCAATGTGATCACCAAGGTCTTTGGCCCTGCCATGGCGGCTGTTGAATGGATCGTGACGCGCATTATCGCCATGCTGGGCATTGAGGCCAAAGACAATCATGCCCAGTCGGGGCAGGATGAATTGCGCGGTGCGGTTGATTTGCTGCATATGGAAGGCAGTGTGGTCAAGGCCGACAAGGACCGCTTTGGCGGTTTGCTGGATTTGGCCGAGCTGGATGTATCTGACGTGATGGTTCACCGCACGGGCGTCAAGTCCATCAATCTGGATGACGGGCCGGAATCCATCGTCGAGCAGGTGCTGAAGAGCCAATATACCCGCATTCCCCTCTGGCAGGGTGAGCAAGACAATTTCATTGGTATTCTGCATGCCAAGGATGTGTTGCGGGCGCTATCCGAAGTGAAGGGCGAAGCCAAGGATCTGGATATTGTCGCTGTGGCATCCGAGCCATGGTATGTGCCGGATACGACGAGCCTCAAGGCGCAGCTCAATGCCTTTCTGAAGCGCAAGAGTCACTTCGCGCTGGTGGTTGATGAATATGGTGAGGTGATGGGGCTGGTCACTCTTGAGGACATCATCGAGGAAATTGTCGGCGACATTGCCGACGAGCATGATATCGACGTCAAGGGTGTGCGCAAGGAGCCTGACGGCTCTGTATTGGTGGATGGATCGGTACCGATCCGCGACCTCAACAGGGCGCTTGATTGGGAATTGCCCGATGAAGAAGCCACGACGATTGCCGGGCTTGTCATCCATGAAGCCCGCCAGATCCCCGAGCCGGGGCAGGGCTTCACTTTCTATAATTTCCGCTTCCGTGTGTTGCGCAAGGAAAGAAACAGGATTACGTCTTTGCGGATCACGCCGGTGCAGCCGGTGCAATAGGGGGCGGCTTTTCTCGCCGCTTATCCTTCAGGGCTTTATGGTTTCCAGCGCGAGCGCATGGATTGGACCTTTTAGCTCTTCTTTGATAATATCATGCACCATTCTGTGGGCCTGGACCCGAGAGAGGTTTGCAAAGAGAGGGCTTGCTATGCGGACTCTGAAGTGGGATTCCCCTTCGGGGCGCGCGTGCTCGTGACCTATGTGAAGGTCTGATTCATCAATCACCTCTAACATTGTGGGCTGAAGTTGATTGTTCAATTTTTTCTCGATGTTCTGCTTGACGGTCATGGCTGGGAATGGTGAACTGTCGCACTTCCTGATTTTGGGGTGATTTGGGTCTCTTTGTTATCTTTACGCAAATGGGAACGATTTTCCCGTTTTGCAATAGAGTTCAAGTTCGAATTGCTCATTTGCAATTTGTGATCCTGTCATCCTTGGCGGCATCTTGGAAGGGCCTTTGATGGCTTTTCTTTTCGAGATGGCTGCCAAAAGAGCAACTTGGAGTGTTTCAGCGCTGTGTTTTCGGCGCAGTTTGCCTCCATGATCATACACTAGAGAAACCGACACGAGAGATAACCGGCGTCCGGAGACAAGATTAGATTCATGAACCTCGACTCGAAACTGTTCGACTCTATCCGCATCAAGCCTGATACGGATCGTCGTAAAAAGAAACAGCAAGAAGAAACGTGCGAGTGGCCTGGGTGTGAAAAGAAGGGCGGCTGCAAGGCTCCAAAGCGTGGCTCGGGTGGTCGCGAGTTTCACAATTTCTGTGAGGCGCATGCCCGTGAGTTCAACAAGAACTACAACTATTTTACCGGTATGGATGACGACACTGCCGATACCGCCAAGGCAAGCACGGTCACTGGCGAACGTCCAACCTGGAAAATGGGTGTCAACGCATGGGGTAATGCGACTGACAAGGCGGGTGAAACCATGGGCAAGAGCTGGGAGACAACCGGCTTTTCCAATGGTCGGGCCCAGCGTGCCGCAGAGCGCATGAAACGTCGCTCCCGTCACCAGGACCAAACCCGCAAATTGCGTCCATTGGAGGCCAAGGCTTTTGAAACGCTCGGCTTGACGCTGCCTGCTACCGCAGATGATGTGAAGCGCGCCTATAAGCGCCTGCTCAAAGAGAACCATCCGGACCTCAATAAAGGGGATCGGGCTTGCGAAGAACGTCTGCAAGACGTGATCGCAGCCTATAATACCCTGCGTGCAGGCGGCTATGTTGGATAGTTATGCCCGGTGTCTGGCCTTCATTGGCCAGACCACCCGAGGCCCAGCTGGTGCCTTTTTACGCTTCTAGTCTGCTTCGCGCTTCGTATCCTTTTTTCGCGTTGTAGGCAGAAAGACATAATCTTTCCTTTCCTTTTCGGTCGCGTTTGCTTTAAGTTGCCCAACTGAACAGCTAGGCTTTTCCAGAAGGCCATCTTCAGGTGTTGATCACAACCCTTTCCAGTGACGTATATGCGAGTCGAGAGCGGCCTCATCCAGAGCAGTGTTATGAATGATATGAGCAACGAGATTTCCAATTTGCCGGATACCGAGGTGTCTGTGCGCGATGTATTCGGCCTTGATATCGATCTGATGGTTCCTGCCTTCAGTGAAAAAAGCGATCATGTGCCTGATTTTGATCCTGATTATCTGTTTGACAGGGAGACCACGCTGGCGATCCTTGCGGGTTTTGCCCACAACCGCCGCGTGATGATTTCCGGTTATCACGGCACGGGTAAGTCCTCTCATATCGAACAGGTCGCAGCGCGCCTCAACTGGCCTTGCGTGCGCGTCAACCTCGATAGCCACATCTCCCGAATCGATCTGATCGGCAAGGATGCGATTGTCCTGAAGGATGGCAAGCAGATCACCGAATTTCGCGATGGTATTCTGCCATGGGCATTGCAGAATAATGTGGCGCTGGTGTTCGACGAATATGATGCCGGTCGTCCAGACGTGATGTTCGTTATTCAGCGCGTGCTGGAAGTGGCCGGTCGCCTGACCCTGCTTGACCAGAATCGCGTCATTCGTCCGCATCCGGCTTTCCGCCTGTTCGCAACGGCCAACACGGTTGGCCTTGGGGATACTTCGGGGCTGTATCATGGTACGCAGCAGATCAACCAGGGCCAGATGGACCGCTGGTCTATCGTGACCACGCTTAACTATCTGCCGCACGATAACGAAGTGAATATTGTGCTGGCCAAGGTCAAATCCCTTATCGGTGACGATGGCAAGGACACAGCCAACAAGATGGTGCGTGTAGCCGATTTGACCCGTAATGCCTTCATGAATGGTGATCTGTCGACGGTCATGAGCCCGCGTTCGGTGATCACATGGGCTGAAAATGCCGATATCTTCGGCGACCTTGGCTTTGCCTTCCGGGTTACGTTCCTCAATAAATGCGATGAGCTAGAACAGCCTTTGGTGGCTGAATTCTATCAGCGGTGTTTCGGTGAGGAATTGCCAGAATCATCCCTGAATGTGGCCGTAAGCTAAGGCTTGTCGTCACTGCATCGATCAAGAGGGAACAGGCAGGAATAACAAGGCATGTCGAGCAAGTCTTCATCCAAACTGGGCGGATCTGTTGATCCAAACGAACGGTTCAAGCAATCGGTGGGCGGTACGCTCAAGGCGATTGCCGGGCCCGTCGAGTTGGATGTGCATTTTTCGGCGGACCGCCCGATGCTGATCAACGGGCAGGCTCGCCTGCCTGAACCGCCGCGTGCGCTGACCAAGGAAAAGGCGGCAATTCTGCGTGGACAGGCGGACAGTCTGGCCATGCGTGTGGCCTGCCATGATCCGCGGGTGCATGCCAAGCTTGCTCCGGATGGGGCAAGGGCTCGCGGTGTTTTCGACGCCGTTGAGCAAGCGCGCGTGGAAGCCATCGGCTCCCAACAGATGGCGGGATTGGCGCAAAATGTCTCTGCCATGCTCGAAGACCGCTACAGCCGCTTTGTTAGTGGCGATTCCTCCCGTGTGGAAGAAGCGCCGCTTGATCATGTGTTGTCCCTCTTGGTGCGCGAGAAGTTGACCGGCGCGCCAATTCCTGATTCTGCCCATCATCTGGTGGAGCAATGGCGCGGCTGGGTGGAAGAGACTGCTGGCGACAGTCTGGACACTATCGGCGAGGATATGCTCGACCAGACCAAATTTGCACGGCATCTGCGGCGGGTTCTGGCGGATCTCGATGTGGCCGATGATCTTGGCGGCGAAGCTGAAGACAGCGAAGAGAATGCTGACGACACCGACAATGGCGCGGAAGAAAATGCTGATAGCAGCAACAATTCCGAAGATGCCGAAGGCGGTGAGCAGGAAGAACAGCAACAGGCAGAAGCCGGTGCCGACGATCTGGAAGGTGGCCAGTCCGAGGCTGATGAGCAGCTCAGTCAGGACATGGATGACTTTGATGAGCTGGATGGCGATGATACCGGCGAATCCGTCATGCCACCGGACTATGGCAAGAATGAACCGGACAAGGGCTACAAGGTGTTTACCCGTGCCTTTGATGAGGTCATTCATGCCGAGGAATTGTGCGAGCAGGCTGAGCTGGATCGCTTGCGCGGGCATCTGGACAAGCAATTGCAGAATATGCATCAGGTCGTTGCCCGTCTGGCCAACCGTTTGCAGCGCCGGCTTTTGGCTCAGCAGAATCGTGGCTGGGATTTCGATCTGGAAGAAGGCCTGCTGGATACCGCAAGGCTGACCCGCGTCGTCACCGATCCCATGCGGCCGCTCTCTTTCAAATGGGAGCAAGAGACCGAATTCCGCGACACGGTTGTGACCTTGCTGCTGGATAATTCGGGCTCTATGCGCGGGCGTCCGATCTCCATTGCTGCTGTCTGTGCCGATATTCTGGCGCGCACGCTGGAACGGTGCAATGTGAAGGTCGAGATCCTTGGCTTTACGACCAAGGCTTGGAAGGGCGGTCAATCCCGCGAGGCGTGGCTGAAGGCTGACAAGCCTGCCAATCCGGGGCGTCTGAATGATTTGCGTCACATCATCTATAAGTCTGCCGATAGCCCATGGCGCCGGTCGCGGCGCAATCTTGGCCTGATGATGCGCGAAGGTCTGCTCAAGGAGAATATTGACGGGGAGGCTCTGGATTGGGCGCACAAGCGTTTGCTGATGCGGCCCGAACAGCGCAAGATTTTGATGATGATCTCGGACGGGGCGCCGGTTGATGATTCCACGCTGTCCGTCAATGCAGGCACCTATCTTGAGAAGCATCTGCGCGAAGTGATCGAAGAGATCGAAACGCGCTCTCCGGTCAACCTCTTGGCGATTGGTATCGGCCATGATGTGACGCGCTATTACAAGCGTGCGTTGACGATCATCGATGCCGAAGAGCTTGGCGGCGCCATGACCGAGAAGCTGGCGGAATTGTTCGATGAGAATGTGTCTCAGGAGCCTCATGCGCCGTCGCGTCGCCTCAGGAGGCGGTAAGGGCATGCTGTCCAGAAAGACCGGCTTGTTTATGAAAAGCAGACTGCGATTGTCAGTCTGCTTTTCTGTTTTGGTGATCCTTGCGGCCTGCTTTTCTTCGCAGGGGCAGGCCGCTCCCATGGAGGCGTTGCCCAAGGCTGCGCCGAGCAGCATTGCCATTGATGTTTCTGCCCAGATTATCGACCGTCTCGGGCGGTTTTCTTCAGGGCGGACAACCTATGGTCAGTTGGAATGGCTTGGTGGCCTCACGCTTTCCAGCGATGAGCCGACCTTTGGTGGCTTTTCCGGTCTTGCCTTCGTGGATCCAGATCATTTTCTGGCGATCAGTGACAGGGGCAGTGTTCTGTCTGCCCGTCTTGTCCGTGAGGGGGAACGCCCCATCACGCTTGCGGATACGTCCATACGTCCCTTGCCCGGTGTCGGCGTCGAGCTACCAAGATGGCGCAGGGATTCCGAGGGACTTGCGATCAAGGGCGGTGAGGCTTTTGTGAGCTTTGAGGGCGAGACACGGGTGACGCGCTATAGCCTTAAGGGTAACGAGTTGCTGCGGCTTGAGGGACTTCTTCCCTTGTCGCGCGAGATCGATGAAGCCAATCAGGCCAACCGGGGGCTGGAGTCCATCGCGACCATTCCCGACGGACACCCTTTTGCCGGAGGTTTTGTGGTTCTTTCCGAGAAACCGAAGAATGGACGCATCTTGGGCTGGATTGTTGGTGCAGGGGCTCCACTGGCTTTCTCATTGCCTCAGTCCGGGGAATTGCTGGCTGCGGATGCGGATTTCACCCAAGAGGGTGACCTCGTTATTCTTGAGCGGAATTTTTCCATTCTGGGTGGGCTCGTCGTGCAAATGCGGCGGGTGCGGGCAGAGGACTTCCAGGCCGGACCGATCGCTCACACCGATTTGCTGTTCCGCGCCAATCTGGGCGATGGTATGGATAACATGGAAGCGCTGGATATTCAGCCGATGGGCGGGGCGGGAGACAATCTGATTACGCTCATGTCTGATGATAATTTCAATTTTCTACAGAGCACACTGTTGTTGCAGTTTCGTCTGCCTGCGAATCGCTAACCCGTATGTAAGCAAACATGGCTGACAACGGGTGACAATGACGGTAAGGGATATAGAAAAAGCCGGTCTGGAATTGACCGGCTTTTTGCATGGATGGGGTTCTATTCTTACTCCCGCTTCTTTCAAGCGGTTGCTGGCAGAGCGTCCTGACGGCTGAGCAGCAATCTGTAAGGCGCCAGCATCAGGAGCGCGACAAACATCTTGCAGGAATAATCGACGATTGCCCAGCTGACCCAGCGCGGCGCATCAATCAGGCCAAGGCTCAGCAGAGAAGAGGCTTCTGTCGGGAAGACATCCGGTGTCATGCCAAAGCTTGTATCAAGAAAGGCAAAGGACGCAGCAAAGCTGAAGCCGAAGAAGATCACCGTGTCGAGAACCGAACCGAAGAAGGAAGAAGCCAGCGGGGCTTTCCACCAGCTGTTGCGGCGCAGGCGGTTGAAGACCGTGATATCGAGCAGTTGGGCGACCAGAAAGGCTGAGCCGGATGCGATGGCAATGCGCGGGGTGGCAAGCCAGATGGAGATCAGAACCGCGATGGCAAAACCGGCGGCGACCACTATGCGTGCATTCCTGGAGCCGCATTTGCGGTTGGTCAGGTCGGTTACCAGAAACGCCATCGGATAGGTGAAGGCGCCCCAGGTCAACAGATCCTGCAGGCCAAACGGTTTGAACGGGAATTGAACGAGATAGTTGGACGCAGCAACGACGCCCACCATGGCCAGAACGGAAAGGCCAAGGGTTTTACGAGTAGCAACCATATGTCACCCTCCTTGATGTTAGCCGCGAATGGGAGAATAGCCCAAAGCAGCGTTGGATATGAAAACAGCGCCAAAAGAGGCGCTGCTTCTTAACGATCAAGCCAGATTTTCGGACTAATCCGAAACTGCATTAAGATGCAGCAACCTGTGCTTTTTCAATTTTCTTTTTGATCAGCTGCGCATTGGCTGACAGATCTGCTTCTTTGGCTTTGGCCAGGAAAGCGTCAAGGCCGCCACGATGTTCAACAGAACGCAAAGCGTGAGCGCTGACGCGCATCTTGAAACCTGTGCCGAGTGTATCGCTCAGCAGAGTCACATTCACCAGATTTGGCAGAAAGCGACGGCGGGTTCTGTTTTTTGCGTGGCTGACATTGTTACCGGACTGAACGCCTTTGCCGGTCAGTTCACAGCGACGTGCCATGGAAAATCCCTCACAAATTAGTAGGACGCCAATGGCGCCCGCTCATTTTCTGTTCTGTGTTCTGCCGTTTTGCTAGGATGCTCGACGGCGGAAAGTTGCCTCGGTATAGTGATCCTTGCGCCGCTCGTCAAGCATTTCTGGGTGGTTTCGCGTGTTCTTTTCAAGATTCTGACTTATTTTGCGAATAACCCCTGCGCCATTGTCGGTTTTCAATAGGCGATTGCGCTTCATTATGCACGCTCTTGTTGAGCGGATGCGCTGCAGACTTGTGTGTAGCGTTGCATAAGTAGCGCAGTTCCCGGTCACTTTTCTTATACCGAACTTTGCGTAGGACGCGTGATTGTAATTTGTTAACCATATTCAGTGAGAGTGGGACAGAGATATCTGGTGATTGGTCTATTGGCACCGCTTTGTTTCTCAGGGCTGGGGACAGATTGTCATCAAATCCAATTGGTCAACAAAGCCGAATTGTTCAATAAGACAACCGGGCTGTAGATTTTAGGGTGTTTGGGGAAAACCATGCTTGAACGAAAACGCATGACCTCACTTGGCAAAAATTTTCCAGCTGGGGCCGCAAAATGGACGGTGCCCTTGCGCGCAGTGGCTATTGCCGGTGCTGCGCTGGGCTTTGCTGCCTTTGCGCCTCAGGCCCAAGCCACGGACATCGATGCGAAATTTGCCATTTCCATTGCGGGCATCCCTGTGGGAAGCGGCTCGGTGGAGGCCTCGGTTAAAGGGCACCGCTATTCCATCGATGCTTTTGCCAAGACGTCTGGTATCTCGCGCCTGTTTATCGATAGCAAGGGGCGGGCTGTCAGTGAGGGCTCTTTCCGTGGCGATCGCATGTTGCCCTCCATGTATGCCCTCAATTCCAAGGAAGACAAGATCCACAATATTGTTCAGATCGCGATGCGGTCGGGCAATGTGAGTGATTTTTCCGCCTCTCCACCGCTCTCTAAACATTCGGACCGTATTCCGCTGCGGCGTGTGCATACGCGCGGTATTGTCGATCCGCTGAGCGGCCTGTTGATGTCAGTGCGCTCCAACAAGCACAGGGTCGGAAAGTCTGTCTGCAATCGCACGGTACGCATGTTCGATGGCCGCTGGCGCTATAATATCGAGCTGTTCTACAAGGAAACCAAAGAGATCCGCTCGTCGCGAAAGAATGCCTATTCGGGTCCGGCAACGGTCTGTGGTGCCCGTATCCGATTTGTGGCTGGGCATCGCCCGAACAAGAAGAGCACCAAATATATGGAAGAGAACAAGGATCTGGAAGCTTGGTTCGTTCCTGTTGGTGATGAACCTGTGGTCGCCGTCTACAGGCTGCAAATCGGCACGATGGTTGGACGCATGGTGTTGTCAGCGCGCGAGTTGACCATCAAATAAATGGTCTTCAATATGAATTGAGTGCAAGGGGCCTTGGGGCCCCTTTTTTATTGCCTGAGTTCAAAGCCTAAGATCAATGATCAAGCTGTTGGTGGCCAACAAGGCCGGAGCCGGCTGTTTGCAATTTGCGAACGGACTTTTGGCGGAATCCTGCATAAGTGTCTCATTCCGGGAAAATGTCTTAACGAAGCTGCGGCAGGTCCATATCTCATGGTCTTGATGCTGTGGGGGCATCACTAGATATGGTAACCAATCTCTCTTTCTGTGTATATTTGGTGAGAACAAATCAAAAACATGTGCACATAGCCGATTCGTGCTGATTTTGTTCAGGCTGCGTTCAAATGGTTAACGGCAGCCATGGTGGAGGGCCCGTCTGTTTAATGGATTGAAAAAGCGGGTTTGTTTCATATTGGAGCGTCTTGATTAAAAATTCCGAAGGCTCGGGTTAAGGAATTTCAAGCCCTGTTCGCATCTGAAATTTGGGCGGCACCAGATTTAGTGGCTGACGTAAAAATGTCATCCAGATCTGTTGAGAACAAAATAGGAATCTGCGGGAGTCGCCGATTCGGCCATGATTCGTTCCAGACTCGTTCTAATTATTAATTTGCCTCGGCGGGTAATTGTTTTTACCAATAGGGCTTCGTCAAGCCTGCAGATGCGCGTGACCGTTGCGGATGGGGTGAATTGTTGTCATGATATTGGTCAAGCAGATGTGACTTGGCGCTTTCTTGTTGCGTTTAGGCGTTTGGGCCACTATCTGACGTGAAATGGGTTGGCGATGCTTTAAGCCGTTGCCACCTCGCTTGGATTAAGACAATGACTGAGCCGACATTTGACGATGATTGGCTCAGAGATAGGCTATTGCCAGGCCCATGAGCAAAAAACACGATAGCGATTCTCCCTTTGCTTCGCTGGCTGAATTCGGACAATCCCTGAAAACCGAACTCGACAGGAAGGCCGAGGCCGACAAGGCCCGCCGGGCAGCGGAAAAGAAGCGTGCATTGAAAGCCGATCCGGCTGGCGGATTTTCCGGCATCGAAGCGGAGCTTATGCGCCACGCCCGTTCGCAGGGCGCTCAAATGGCAAAGGGGCAGAGCGAAGATCCCGATGCTGTTGACTTTCGCAAGATGGAAGAGAAGGCAAAGGCCAGTGCAGCCAAGAAGGCAAACACGGCCAAGGCATCGACGTCCGATGCGACGGGATCGTCTTCCTTTGCCGATGCATTTGCGAAAGATCTTGAGGGTGAGCGACCCGCCAAGCCTGCAAGGCCTGTGGTGCGGCCTGCGCCAGCCCCTTCTGCGCGGAACAAGACCAATCAGGCTGAGATGCTCGGCATCAGGGCGCCCGGCTGGGCCGATGAATTCGGGGGCAAGGCTTCCAATCCAGGGGCGCAGGGACGCGTAACGGCTGTTTTGGGGCCAACCAATACCGGCAAGACCTATATGGCCATCGAGCGCATGGTGGCTCATTCCTCGGGAATTATCGGGCTTCCCTTGCGCCTTCTGGCCCGCGAAGTCTATGGCAAGCTGGTGGACAAGGTGGGCAAGGATCTCGTGGCCTTGCATACAGGCGAAGAGCGAATCGTTCCCGATGGGGCGCGCTATCATGTCTGCACGGTCGAAGCGATGCCCGCCCAGGCCGATGTCGCCTTCGTGGCGATTGACGAGGTGCAATTGGCGTCTGACTTCGAACGCGGGCATGTCTTTACCGATCGGCTGCTGCATTTGCGTGGACGGGAAGAAACGCTCCTGCTTGGCGCAGAGACCATGAAGCCGATGATCGAGATGCTTCTACCTCATGCGACCATCATTTCCCGTCCCAGGCTCTCACAGCTTTCCTATATCGGGCAGAAAAAGTTGTCTCGCCTGCCAAGACGCTCTGCGGTTGTCACCTTCTCGGTCAATGATGTCTATGCCATCGCGGAGCTTGTCCGGCGTCAGCGAGGTGGGGCGGCGGTTGTTATGGGCAGTCTTAGCCCGCGCACGCGGAACGCGCAGGTGGAACTCTTTCAGAACGGAGACGTTGAGCATCTGATTGCAACAGATGCGATTGGTATGGGGCTCAATCTGGATCTTGATCACATTGCCTTTGCGGCAGAGAAGAAGTTTGACGGTTTCCAACATCGACGCCTGACCGCGCCGGAACTGGCCCAGATCGCAGGCCGGGCCGGGCGGCACACACGCGATGGCACCTTTGGGGTGACGGGCCGGGTGGCGCCATTTGAGGATGATCTGGTCGAGCAGCTTGAGATGCACGTCTTCCAGCCCATCAAGATGCTGCAATGGCGTAACCGGCTGCTGGACTTTTCCAGCTATACCGATCTGATTGCGTCGCTTGAAGTAGCGCCGGGGCGTCCGGGGCTGACGCGATCTTTGCCTGCGAGCGATGTGCAGGCTTTGGAGCTGTTATACAAGAACAGGGATATCCGACAGCGGGTTCATGAGCCCGATCAGCTCAAATTACTGTGGGATGTGTGTCAAGTTCCCGATTATCGCAAGATTGCGCCTACCAATCATGCCGAATTGATTGGTATGCTGTTCCAGCAGCTTGAGGACCGGGGCACTTTGTCTCAGGAATGGCTTGCTGCACAAATTTCATATGCGGATAGAATTGATGGCGATATTGACACACTCGCCAATAGAATTGCACATATCCGCACTTGGACCTTTGTTGCTAACAAAAAGGGGTGGCTAGATGATCCTGTTTTGTGGCAAGAGAAAACCAGAGCCGTGGAGGATCGTCTGTCCGACGCCCTGCATGAGCGACTTACCAAGCGCTTCCTAGATAGGCGCACTAGTGTATTGATGAAACGTCTGAGAGAAAAAGCAATGCTCGAAGCGGAAATTACTCCTGCCGGTGACGTGCTGGTAGAAGGCCAGCATGTTGGTCAATTGCATGGATTTCGCTTTGCGCCCGATGTGAGTGCCGAAGGCAACGATGCCAAAGCCATTCATGCCGCTGCGCAGAAGGTCCTGTCTGTCGAATTCGAAAACAGATCGGAAAAAATAGCCGGAGCGGCCAATGATCAGTTCTTGCTGTCTGGTGACGGCATGCTGCGTTGGCAGGGAGCCCCGATTGCCAAAATGGTGGCTGGCGATACGGTTTTGAAACCGCGTCTGACCATCCTGGCAGATGAAGGTTTAAGCGGTGCGGCACTCGAAAATGTCCAATCGCGTATCAACCTCTGGCTGAATAACCATGTCAATCTCCTGCTGCAGCCTCTGGTTGAGCTGTCCAGCACGGAAGAATTGGATGGAATTGCCAAAGGTTTGGCTTTCCAACTGGTTGAAAATCTTGGGATTCTGGACCGTAGGACGGTTGCGGAGGACGTCCGTTCTCTGGATCAGGATGCCCGTGCTTCCTTGCGCAAGTTCGGAGTTCGATTTGGTGCCTACCATATCTATATTCCGGCGCTGCTGAAGCCTGCCCCCAGCACTTTGCTGGTGATGATGTGGGCTCTGCATAATGGCGGGATCGATCAGGAAGGCGTCGTTGAGGTGCCATCCTTGTCCGCTTCGGGGCGTACGTCGATACCGGTCAACGAGGCTGTTTCTCCGGCGCTCTACAAGACCGTGGGCTTTGGTGTCTATGGCAAGCGCGCTGTTCGCATCGATATTCTCGAGCGTCTGGCAGACCTTATTCGTCCGCTCCTGAGCTGGCGTCCAACCGAGGAATCACCTGAACCACCTGAAGGGGTAATGGATCGTGGCTTCACCGTGACGGTTGCCATGACGTCTCTTCTGGGTTGTGCGGGAGAAGACTTTTCCACCATCCTGAAGTCGTTGGGATATCGTGTTGAGCGCCGTAAGATCGAGCCGACTCCGGCCGAAGCGGATGCTGCCAAAGATGATTCCAATGGGGATGCGGCCGCTGAAAAGACTGCCGAATCTGCTCCTTCTGCGGAAGAAACTCCGGCTGAAGCGGCTGCAGAGGCAAGTTCTCCACAGGATAGTACACCTGTAGCTGAGGGCTCTGCGGAAGCAGAAACTGCCCCTTCAGATGCTGCGACCGAGGCTGTAGAGGAAGAAGAGCAGTGGCTTGAAATCTGGCGTCCGGGTGGTCGTGGCGATCGCCGCCCGAATCGGTCCGGTCAGCGTCAGAAGCCCGGTGTTCGCGCCGGTGGGCGTAATGAGGGGCAGAAAGATGGCCAAAAGGATTTCCGCAAGGGTGGAAAGCGCAATGGTCCTCGCTCTGAAGGCGGTTTCAAGGGCGGCAATCGCTCTGGTGGCGGCGATAAGGGCCGCGGCAAACCGCGTGATCAGTCCTCTCGCAAGCCAGAGAAGGTTGCAGATCCAGATTCGCCATTTGCAGCATTGGCTGCCTTGAAGGCCAATCTGGACAACAAGAAATAAGCCTGTTCCCACGGGAACCGGTTCGGGATCAATCAATCGGCATGCCGCAAGGTCGCATTACAGGGCGGCTTTCCGGCGTGCCTTTTTATTGGGTGAGTGATGAGCGAAGAAAGTGCCAAACTGCGCATAGACAAGTGGCTCTGGTTTGCCCGAGTCGCCAAGACCAGAAGCCTGGCGGCCAAGCTTGTAACCGCGGGCAATGTGCGCGTGAACAAGGAAAAGGTGTCTGCTGCCAGTCGGCAGATCAAGCCTGGAGATGTGCTGACAATTGCCAAGGCGGGGCATATCCGCATCCTTGAAGTTGTGGCTCTTGGTACTCGCAGAGGGCCGGCTCCGGAGGCTCAGCTTCTTTATAACGATCATTCACCAGCTCCTGAAAAGAAGCAGGATGAAACGGACACCGGCATTGCCCATGAGGCTCATACCGGGCGCCCTACCAAAAGGGATCGCCGACAGCTGATGCGGCTGAAGCAAGGGCCTTTTGAATGAGGCAAATGGAAAGAGTTGGTTGGTAGCCAATTCTGTTTCTTAATTGCGGTTGGAATTGCGCATTTGCCCTAAATGTGGACTTGTGAATGCATCTTTCATTTGCAAAAGTGGGGCGCGGTTTAAGGCTACCGGTTTACTGGGCGTCTTGAAGCGAACTGCCCCTGAGGCTTTAGGAATCGGGCCTGAAAGAGTTCAGTGCTGGAGCCGAAGAGATTTGATATTGCTTGAACGCCGGGCGCAAAAGCGATAGCTAGAAGATAACTCGAATGGGAGTGGTCTTTATACAGTCACGTTGAGTTTGCCGCTCCGGCTTTTTGATCAATGACATATTTGATCGGCAAGGAGCGGGATGTGGCCGTGAGGCACTCCCGTAATAGACCAATTTTGCGATTGCAGAGACCAAGCTGCATCGTATGCGGAGTTTGTGATGACTTACGTCGTGACCGATAATTGCGTCAAATGCAAATACACCGATTGTGTGGAAGTTTGCCCGGTTGACTGTTTCTATGAGGGCGAAAACTTTCTGGTAATCAATCCGGATGAGTGCATCGACTGTGGTGTGTGTGAGCCGGAATGTCCGGCAGAAGCGATCAAGCCGGATACTGAGCCCGGGCTTGAAGAATGGCTCGAGATCAACGCGAAATATTGTGAAGTCTGGCCTAATATCACGGTTCAGAAAGAGCCGATGGCCGAAGCAAAGAAGTGGGACGGCGTTGAAAACAAACTGCAATATCTCTCAACCAATCCCGGAGAAGGGGATTAAGAATGGGAGTTATGCAATTTTAGTATAACGAAGCCGGGCGCTATTTATTGAGCGACCGGCTTTTTATTTGCATAAAAAAGCATCGTTCAATCTGTCGAAATCGGCAGAAATCTGCGTTCTACTGCATTATACAACTAGTCTGGCAGGCTAGGGGGGTGGTAGGGCGCACTTTTGATCACAATCAAAGTTTGGAAAATGTGCAAAAATGTGATATTCTCCCTCAATCAGCTGATAAAGGAAGGTTCACACAGCTCCTACTTCAGGAGTTTTTTTATGCGTATTTCGAGCAAGATGCAATGTGAAAGTACGCAATCCACATGCGTGTGCCTATCTGACTTTGATGCGAAAATGTGAAACCGGAATGGGCTTGCGGTTGTAGGCGGGCCTTAGACCGGTTTTACCTTTTAAGGATGCCGACAAAGAGGGAGTTCCCTCTTTTGTTTTTGGAAGATCAGGCGGGCAATGTGTCCGCTTGGAAATTATGTGACGCGGGAGTTTCAAGCGTATGGCAATCAAAAAAGCCACCCAACGTCAGGGCTTTAAAATCAACGAATTTATTGTCTATCCGGCTCATGGTGTGGGTCAAATTGTCAATATCGAGGAACAGGAAGTTGCTGGCCTCGCTCTTGAATTGTTCGTTATCAATTTTGAGCAGGACAAAATGACCTTGCGTGTTCCAACGGGCAAAATTGCTTCGGTTGGTATGCGTAAACTCTCGGATGAAGAGTCTGTTGAGAAAGCATTGACGACGGTTACAGGGCGCGCTCGTATCAAGCGCACCATGTGGAGTCGCCGCGCGCAGGAATATGAAGCAAAGATCAACTCCGGCGATCTGCACTCGATTGCAGAAGTCGTTCGCGATCTTTATCGCTCCGACACCCAGCCTGAGCAGTCATATTCTGAACGTCAGCTTTATGAAGCTGCTATTGATCGGATGGCACGTGAAGTGGCTGCTATTCGCAAGCTGTCCACCACGGAAGCTGTGCATCTGATTGAGAAAAACCTCTCCAAAAGCCCCCGTCGTGGTGCTGGCAAGAGCGAAGAGGAAGTTGCAGCCTAATGAAGCCGCTTAAGGCTTTGGTTGCTGCAATGGCAGTTGTTGTTTGAAAAATCCCGGAAGCTTGCTTCCGGGATTTTCTTTTGCCTGCCATTGGCTCAAGCAGATTGCGCGCTATCGCATGGGGGTGACAAGCTTCAGCTTTTGTCCCCGTTTGAGGTGCTCGCCTGTCTTGATGTCATTTAAGATTCGAAAGAGTGTTTCGCCATCATTTGCACCTGCCATGCGGGCCGCCATTTTCTGGACCGTATCGCCGTAACCGGCTGTGACGATCGTGATCTGCAACGGTTTAAAAGCTGCCGCCTGATCATGCGTGAGGGTTTGGAAACTATTGACTGTTTCCGCAATCGCGCTTTCGAAGGTAGCATTGGGCATGGTGGTCGCAAAGACAAAACGATAGGTGGCTGACTTTACCCGAATAAGAGCAATGCGGAATGTCCAGCCTTTGGCCTCAGCTGCCGCGAGAATAGCCGGATGGCCATTGATCACCTGCTCGCGAATCGAACCCGTTATCAGGCCGCTTACCCAGCCGGATGTAAGATAGTTGGTCAGGGGAACATCCGGGCTCACATTGACCCCGTCAAACCGCATGGCCGAGCCATCCGGAGCGACTGCCAGCACGGCTTTTGACGTGTTTTCCAGTCGATAGCCTTCTGGCGGGCTGAAACGGATGCGCAAGGCCGGGTGAATATAGCTATTGCCGCGCACAAACCCCTCATCTGGCGCATCGCCAAATAGAATGCCATCAATCGCGTCTAGATAGGCATCTCTTTCGCGCGTTCCAATTTCGGGGCCGCCATATCGACGGGCTGCGAATACTGCAGCCTTGATGCGCTCCGGTGTGGCGGGATGGCTGGATAGGAAGTTGGCCTTGTTGCCCTGCTCTGAGCGTCCTGTCAGATAGGCGGCATAATCGCCCATGGTTTGCAAAAAGCGGCTTGCGGCGAATGGGTCCAGACCGGAAAGATAAGCGGTTTCTATACCGATCTTGTCGGCCTCGAGCTCCTGCACCTGGCTGAAGCTGGCGAGTGTGACCAAGTGGCGCGCCTTGATGGTCGCCCCCTTCGTCCGTTCGCTGACCATCTTGTCCATGACTTTGGATACAAGTTCAGAATTCTGTCGGGCTGCGGCTCTTGCGATGGCGTGGCGAGAGGTGACATGGGCCATCTCGTGAGCCAGTACAGCTGCCAGCTCTGCCTTGTCGTTGGCTAGCGCAATGAGCCCGCGCGTAACATAGAGATAGCCCCCCGGCAAAGCGAAGGCATTGACTGTCGGTGAATTGAGGATGGTGACGCGGTAGGGACGGCTTGGCTCGCTGGAAGACCCCACAAGGCGACCGACCAGCTTGGAGACCATCTGCTCCAGCTTGCGATACTCATAAGCACCACCATAGGCTTTGACGATTTTGGGGTGTTCTTTGGCGCCGATGGCCCGTTCAACGCTATCATTGGGAGAAAGGCCAGCGGGCGCAACGCCGGAAATGGTCGGTTCTTCCGAGCCAGTCATCAGGCTTTTGCAGCCAGCAAGAAGCATGAGCGAAAGGCAAAGGGCTCCTGCCATCTTCAACTTGTCGATGCGTTTCTTGCTCACTTCTTTGTTCCCATGCTCGCTTGCCTGCCTGCCGGCCCTGTTCGCAAAGCGGATAATGCTATTTTTTTCGTCGGAGAGACCGCCGATTGGCTATCGTGTGTCGCCTAGACTTTTGGTTTCGCCTGCCACTGTCAATTGGCTGGCATTCTGAAGCTCTATCAATGGCCCCCCACGATCTTCTACCCAGCCTCGAACATATATGGGCTTGTTTTGTAAATCATCCAAAAATTTATTTTTGGCCTCCCAGCTTTGAAGGCCTTTCTTGCCTAGCGAGATTGTGAAATCTTCATACCAGTTGTCGCCAAAATTCACATAGCTTGTCCCATCTGCCTTGCGATGAACGGACAAGACGATGCCCGACACAATCTGGTAGGTGGACACAATGGCAGAAAGGTGGAGATCATCAGCTTTTTTTAAGCGGTAAGCAGCCTCTTTCCACAAGCCTTTCTGTGTTTTGCGGGCTGTTGCTTCGATAGAAAGAAGATGGTCTGCACAGTCATCCTCAAGGCTGTCGGTCAAGACCCGCGCCAGACCTTTTGCGACGAGACTGTCCTGAAGCAGGATCTCGTTACCATCTTTGAGGTGAGCCAGAAAAGCTTCATGTCGTCCATAGCGGTCTGGTTTCTTATGGCCAGTCACATAGGCCTCTATTGGCGCTTTCCTTAAAAAGCGGCTGATTTCCTTTTGCTTTTGTCTTTCAAGCTCGGAGTTGGCAAAAAGGTCCGGCACAAGGCCCTTAAGGGTGAAGCCGCCTTGCCCACGCGGCTTGATAGCCACAGGAGCGCTATAGGACAGAGGGCTACCTGGCGTGACAGGCTTTTCTGATTCAGTGCAGGGAGACGCTGCGACATGCTTTTCTTCTGCAAAGGCATGACCAGTCAGTAGAAAAAGGCTTATGGCGAGGGCGGACGAAGATCTATGCACGAAGCTGTTGCACCATGAAATTGAATAAATCGAAAGGGTTATGCTGAATTGCGAGTGTGGCTGGTTGATCTGGGATTGTTGAAATGATACAGAGCGTCAGCGTTTTTGAAATGCCGATCCGTGCTTGGTGTTGCTGAGTTGAAGTTTAGCAAATTCTTCAAGCATGGATAAGCCTTGGCGAACCCGGAGTAAACTTTTGCTGTGGGTTTGTTGATGTTGCACCTTTTGGTTGTTCGGCGAATAAAACGAGGCCCCGTAGCTCAGCAGGATAGAGCAACCGCCTCCTAAGCGGTAGGTCGTGCGTTCGAATCGCGCCGGGGTCACCATTTCTTCTTTTTCTCCTGATGGTCATATTTCTGCAAAGTCGGACTTGATCCATTTTATGGTTTCGGTTTATGCGTTTTAGGCAGAATGATCCATGTTTGCACCCGAAGTGATTGCTGAAACCGGTTTTTGGCTTGGGGTCCTATCCTTTTTATCAGTTATAATGTTCGGCAGTTCGGCAGTTCGGCAGTTCGGCAGTTCGGTGGTGTGCAGCCGTTCGTCTTCTTGTTTTTTCCCTACGAAAGCAGGCCTATATGAATTTTTCGCGTTTGGTTGATCCCTTCTTTGGCTGGGTTGTTGTCTCCGTTATCGTGATGCAGGCTCTGTTGGAGTGGACAGGAGTGGAGTGGGTGCAGTGGCCTTTGATGGTCGCTCTCATTCTGATGGTGGGGATGATGGCCATCAGCGCGAAGCGCGGCGGGCGGATCTTTCTGTTTGTTTGTGCTGGTCTTACACTGGCTATGGTGCTTGTGAATGACGACTGGCAGCCTGCGCTGCAGGCGGCTATTGTCAAAACTGGTTTTCTGGCCTCTTTCTTCAGTGCCCTTGCGGTGTTGCGTGAGGCTGCGTCGGCTTCTCCTGCCATGGGTAAAGCGGGGGGCTTTCTTGCCGCTCAACCTCCCGGTCGCCGTTATATATCTTTGTCCTTCGGCACGCAGATTTATGCACTCTTGCTCAATTTCGGCTCGATCCAGCTGTTGGGAACGCTTGCGCTGGCCAGTAGCAAGGATGAGCCTGACGAGGAGATTCGGCAAATCCGCACGAGACGGATGTTGCTGGCCATTCAGCGCGGCTTCATTTCAGCTTTGCCATGGTCGCCGATGGCCTTTTCTACAGCCATGGCTGTAGCCACCATTCCGGGTATTACCTGGCTGGGCATTGCGCTGCCAGGGCTTGGGACGGCAGCGATCCTGCTTGGGACCGGCTGGGCGCTGGATACAGTGTTCAAGCCGAAGCTTTCACCCAACGCGGCCACACCCAAACGTGCGCAGAGCGATCTGCACTGGACGGTACTCTTGCCGCTGGCAGCGTTGCTGGTGGTTATCCTGCTGCCAGTGCTGGCACTTGAAATGCTTCTGGGCATTCGCGTTGTGGGGATCGTGCTGGTGGTGGTGCCCTTGCTGTCTGTTGGTTGGCTCTATATCCAGTTTCGCGATGCGGCGGTCGTGCGCGCGCGGATGGTCAATTATGTGCACAAGGAGCTGCCAGCCTTTCGTGGGGATCTGCTTTTGCTGATGAGCGCCGGCTATATCGGCGTGGTCGGATCGTCCGTGCTGGTGCCGCTGATGGCGCGCGCGGGGATCGATCTTACGGTCTTGCCACCCTGGCTGCTGCTGATCGCCCTTCTGTGGATCATGCCAGTTCTGGGGCAATTGGGCGGAAACCCGATTTTGACCCTGTCTCTGGTTGCTCCGCTTTTGCCGGATGCGGCATTGTTCGATCTGGACCCGACAACCTTTGCCGTTGCCATGCTGGCTGGTTGGGCGCTTACGGGGCTGACATCTCCTTTCACGGCAACCAATATGATGATTGGTCGTTTTGGTGGTATCCCGACTGTTGATGTCGGGCGTGTGTGGAACCGTTCTTATTTTCTCGTTGCTGTCAGCTTATTGGCGGTTTGGATTCTCATCTATGCCTATCTTATCGTGTAGGCATCTGACCCGGGCTGCGTAGGCCCTCTTGCGATCTGGCACAAACAAAAAAGCCACGTTGATCAGAGATCAACGCGGCCAATTGCCTTGTGGCTGTGCGGGCAGCCACAAGACCTGTTGTCAAACCTGATCATTCAGCCGGTTCTGCCTCTTCACTGACGTCCCCTGTCGGGCGCACCAGAATGAGGAAGGCGATCAACGAGATCGCTGCGACAATGACGGCCACGATATTGGAAATATCCGCTGGCAGGTTGAAGCCGATTTTGGCTTGCAAGATGAAAGCGGTATCCACGGCAGTCATGAACACGGCAGGCACCGTGGCGATCCAATGCAGTTTGCCCTTGCGGCCAAGCCAGATGGCTGCGCTCCAAAGCACGAGCATGGAGAGCGTCTGATTAGACCAACCGAAATAGCGCCAGATGATATTGAAGTCGACAAGGCTGATTGCAAAAGCCACGACGAAGAGCGGAATGGCAATTACAAGGCGTTTGTTGATCTTGGTCTGGTCCAGTCTCAGGGTTTCAGCCAGAATGAGGCGGGTCGAACGGAAAGCCGTGTCACCGCTGGTGATTGGCAGAATGACCACGCCGAGAACAGCAAGGAACCCGCCAAAGACGCCGAGAAGCTCGGTGGATACCTGATTGACGACACCGGCCGGAGACTGGGCGGCAATCACGGCATTGAGGGCTTCCGGGCTATCATAGAAGGACATGCCTGCGGTGGCCCATACCAGACCGATGATGCCTTCTGCGATCATGGCACCATAAAAGACGACACGGCCGTTTTTCTCGTTGCGCATGCAGCGAGCCATCAAAGGCGACTGGGTTGAATGGAAACCACTCAGAGCGCCACAGCTCAAGGTGATGAAGAGCAGCGGGAAGAGTGGCAGATCGCCCGGATGCACATTGGTCGAGATGTCCATGTTCGGCAGGAATTCATAGCCATGATAGATCAGGCCGAAAGTGATGCCGATGGTCATGAAGAGCAACAGAGCGCCGAAGATCGGATAAAGGCGACCGATGATCTTGTCGATTGGCAGGATCGTGGCGACGAAATAATAGACAAAGATCAATGCGACCAGAAGCTGGACATTGAAGCCGGTCATGCTGCTGAGCAGTTTTGCCGGGCCAAGAATGAAGACCACACCAACCAGCAGAAGCAATATGACCGAGAAGACGCGCAGGGTTTGACGGGCAAACTGGCCCATCTCGTCGCCCACCACTTCCGGAATGGACTTGCCACCACTGCGGACCGAAAGCATGCCCGAGAAATAGTCATGGACGCCACCGGCAAAAATGGAGCCGATCACGATCCAGAGCAAGGCCTGCGGGCCATAAAGAGCGCCCAGAATGGGGCCAAAGATCGGGCCCAGACCTGCAATATCGAGCAGCTGGATGAAGAAGACCTTCCAGGTTGGCATGTTGATATAGTCAACACCGTCTTCCTTGGTCCAGCAGGGTGTTTTTCTATCTGGCTGGATGCCGAAAATCTTCTCAACAAAGACGCCGTAGGTAAAATAGCCTAGGACTAGAATCCCGACGCATAACAAGAAATAAAGCATACCGTTCCTCCTTAACCGGGGTAGTTCCAACGCGGAACTACAAATGCTTCCCCAGCCTGAGAGGCTAGTTAATAAAGTCTGAAGAGCCAAAGGAAAGCGCGTGAGGGACATCTTTGCTGGCGTGAAATGCATCTATGCCGGGCTGGAATGCATCTCTGCTCGTGGCGAACGTGCGAATCGCAAGGTTGAATGGCAGGGCACTTTTTAGATCCAGAATGCATGTCTGAGATGAGAAGGGTCAGGATGCCTTGGGGAGCAGCTCTTGCCTGTTGGGAATCGAAAAGCTGATATGGGTGCCCTTGTTCGGGGTGGTTGAAATCTGCATGCCATGCTCTGGCCCATAGATATGCTCAAGGCGGAGATTGGAGTTGCGCAGGCCAATCCCTTCATGGTGCGATTCAATCTGGCGCTTTTCCAGAAGCGAGACGAGGATATTGTCCGGAATGCCAACGCCGTCATCATAGACCGTGATATGGAGCTGATTGTGGTTCTGGAAGATCTTGAGGCCAACAATGCCGGCGCCCGCCCGTTCCTTGAGGCCGTGCTTGACGGCATTTTCCACCAGCGGCTGGATGATCAAAGAGGGGATGGGCCACTTTTCACAACCATCCTCTATGTCAAGCTTGACCTGAATGCGTTCGCCAAAGCGTGCCTTTTCGATGGCCAGATAGGAGTTGATCTGGTCCAGTTCGTCCGAGAGGCGAATGAAGCCGCGGCTGGAATCCAGATTTTTGCGCATATAGAGCGAGAGATCGAGAATGAGGTCGCGGGCCCTGTCTGGGGCCGTGCGGCAGAAAGAAGCGATGGTGTTGAGCGAGTTGAACAGGAAGTGCGGGTTGATCTGTGCCTGAAGATGGCGGATTTCTGCATGGGCAAGCAGGCGGTCCTTGACCTGAATATCCTGCAGTTCAAGCTGAATGGAGAAGAGGTCGGTCAGACCCTTGGCGAGTTCGAACAACACCGAATTGAGTTCGAGATGGGCTGAACCGTAGAATTTGAGAGTACCCACGATCGTGTCATTTTTCTTGAGCGGCACGATAATCGCCGATGTGAAGGGGCAATGGGGGTCGCTGCAGCCGATCAGGTGTGCGTCCTTGAGGAAAATGGGTTCGCCGGTCTTGATGACACGGAAGGTCGCCTTAGTGACAAACGGCTCGCCGGGCAAGTGATGATCTGCTCCTTCGCCCGCATGGCCGATGACGGTGTTGGCATTGGTGACGGACACGGCTGCCACCGGCAGTTTTTCCAGAATGATGCGCGCCAAAGCCTGAGCACTGTCGCCATTAAGGCCAGAGCGCAAGTGTGACACCGTGCTGTTGGCAATTTCGAAGATTTTTTGTGTGTGGTCGGATGCTTTGCGTTCGCGCAGTCCCTTGATCGAATTGAGGATGTGAACGAATAGAACGGTGCCCAGAGAGTTGCCGATCAGCATTGGCAGCATAATGACGCGCACAAGCGCCAGTGCATCATCAAAGGGGCGGGAGAGCAACAGCACCATGCCCATATGCATGGTTTCTCCGATGATGGTCAGGAAAAAGGCTACGCTCCAATCCATTGCCCTGTCTTTGAGATGGCGCTGTAGCCAGCCCGCCAGAAACCCTTCCGTTATCGTGGCAAGCGCACAGCCCAAGGCGGAAAAGCCCCAAGGGTCGATCAAAAAGCGATGTCCACCGGCCACGAGGCCCGCGCCCAGGCCAACAACGGGGCCACCAAACAGGCCTGCCGTGATGACTGCCATAGCGCGCAGATTAGCAAATGAGTTGAAAATCTCGTTGCCGCCATAGGTGCCCAGAATGCCCAGAAAGCCGAAGAAGAGGATCAGAAACAGACGATTGAAAATCGAATCCTGCCGAAAGTTGATTTCCTGCACCGGCGATACCGTGAGCAAGACAAAAGCTCCGGCCACGAGCAGGGCAACCTGCTTGAGCAGGAAGGCCATCAGAGCGACAATCGACATGAGACTCCAACTCCCCTCAAAGTAAAGTCATGTATCCAAACGCGGTTTGCCTTGGCCGACTACAGACCGAGGCGCAGCTTGAAATCCTTGACGCGAGACCGGCTGACCGTCAGCTCGCTTTTCTTCTGGTCATTCATGGTCAGGCTGTATTTGCCATTGAACCACGGACTGAATTCCGAAATTGCATCCAGATTGACCAATGTGGAACGGTGGGCGCGGAAAAAGCCGGTATTGGCCAGATGCTCTTCCATCCGGTCCATGCTGGCGATGCCATAAACGGGCAGGGTGCCATCAAAGGTGTGAGCGAAAACCCTGTTATCCTCGCACTCGCAATAGATGACGTCATCCGGATCCATGAGGCGAATGCGACCATTGATGAGGACGGATATCTTCGTGTGAGTCTGTGCCGGCTTGCTGGAGGCTTCATTCTGTCTTGTCACTTCAGAGAGCAGGGTTTCCAGCTTTTGCTTCAGAGGATCTTGCGTTTCGTCATGCATCCTGCGCACGCGATCCAGTGTTGTGGCAAGGCGCTGCTCGGAGACCGGCTTAAGGATATAGTCCATGGCACTGGCCTCGAAGGCCTCGACGGCATAGGAATCATAAGCCGTTACAAAGACGAAAATAGGGGGATGCTCTGTGCTGCTCACCAGATTGCGAATGACATCAAAGCCATTTTTGCCAGCCATTTGAATATCGAGAAAGATCAGATCAGGCTGTAGATTAAGGCTGAGGTCTATTGCTTCTTCGGCAGAAGGGGCTTGCGCAAGAATCTCGATATCACTCTGACGGGAGAGTAAATAACTCAACTCATCTCTTGCAGGCTTCTCATCATCAACGATTAAACATCTGATCTGCATGCTAAAACGAGGCCCAATTACCTTCCGGTCTTTGTGTTTGTGAAACTTTTACATCTTACTTAGCAAGTTTTTCTTTTGCGGGCCTAGATCTAGATCAGGAACCAGCAAAAGGATATCTTTCTAAGGGACTAGGTAGTATTCCGCTTATAAAGACGATTGCACGCATTCTCAATGCCGATCTAGGATTGTTTTTTTGGGTGTGAAGAAGGTTTCATGTGCTGCGGTTCAAGGCGTGTTCTGCTCGCCACTCGCACCGGCAGGCTTAAATCTTTCCTAATAGAAGCTTTGTATTCTTCATGGCAGTATCTGATGACGGGTGCAGATGTGTGGGAACAGACGCAATAGGTCTTGAGTAAGGGGAGGCGGACATTAGATCATTTGTCGCTCCGGCATCCTTGATGCCGGCTTCTCCTGATTTTCCTGAATCCGATAGCCAATCCTCCCGGGAAGAAACGGCCTTGGGGGCGTTTGAGCATCTGCTGGTGTTTCTGCTGTGTCTTACGCTGACCGTGGTGCCGTTGGTCCTGCATTTCGTCAATCCGCTTCTGGCGATTGCTACCCAGCTTGCTCTGGCGTCATGCGTGGTGCTTTTCTTTACCCCTTATGCGCCGCTTGTCGTTGTGTTTGCCTTGCTGTTCCAGAATTTATTCATCTCGATGATGTCTGGCTTTCTGGTCACCAAGGACGATTACAATTTCGTGCGCGGGTATAATTTCTTCACCACCGTGGTCTTCTGGCTATGGCTGTTTGGTCATTATGCGCTGAACTGGCGTTCCTTCAGCCGCATGACCAACAAGCTTATGGTGGTCTGTCTGATTGGCTTTGGTCTGATCGGAGTCTATTTCCTACTCGGGCTGACCAAGAGCCCGGCAGGCGCGGTTGTCTATTTACGCAACATCATCACGCCCTTGCTGGTTTTACAGATTTTCTTTTTGGCGACTTTAAAGCGGCAGATTCCCATGGTGCCCTTTTTCACGATCCTGACGGTAATTGTGATTGTCATGGGCTATATCGAGATGATCGATCGCAGACTATGGCTGGACCTGACCAACGGCTGGACACTTTGGGAATTTTCCAACCGGGAAGCCATGCTTAATCTGGTTGCTGACAAATCGGCGCGCACCACGGGCCAGTATATTACAGGCATTCTGGACCTGATGAAGGTGCAGCTGTTCAATACTCCACTTCTTGGGGATTTTCGCCTGATCATCTTACGGATGAACGGCCCCAACGGGCATGCAATCAGCTATTCCTACGCACTGATGTTCCTTTGCATTCTCATGCTAACCAATAAGCGCTGGTATCTAGCGCTGCTGATGGCGCCCCTTGTGCTGTTTGCCAGCGCCAAGGGAGCCATTATCATGGGGCTGCTGGCATTCTGTGCGTTGGTTGCCCGAAAGCTCTTCGGAGCCATGTTCGCCATCGGGTCGCTGGCCGTCGTGCTGGTTGTCTATATTCTGCTGGGCGTTGTAACGGGATTAAAAATTGGCGATTTCCATGTGCTTGGTTTCATGGGGGGCGTTTATAATTTCATTGATTATCCCTTTGGCAATGGTATTGGAGACGCGGGCAACCTGCTGACCAACTTCGATAAGCTCGATTGGTCTGCTTTTCAGCATGCGGGGCGAACGCCTGTGGCCATGGAAAGCGCCGTCGGGGTTTTGTTGCACCAAATGGGCTTTGCCACATTCGGGTTGTTGGCGGTGTATTTCTGGATTGCCCTGCAAGTCTATAAAGTTTCCTTTGTCAGTCGGGTCAATCTGCATTCGTTGGCCTGTTTCATAACAATAACGGTTGTCGTCAACGGCATCTTTCAGGAAGAGGCTCTTTTTTCTCCTCTGTCTCTGGGGCTGATTATGGGGCTGAATGGCTACATCCTTGGTAAATTTGCCCGGAGCGGTGAGGATCTTTGAGATAGTTGCCGCTTGAACCTGGGTCAGGCTTCTTTTTGCTATTTAACAAGTATTTCTTCTAGTTGTTTGCCGTATAATCTTTGTGCGACGAGAAAAACTTCGTATTTTTGGATCTGTTTGTTTATTATAATTATTAACTTATGCATGGCGTAATATTTCTTCGAGAATAGATCGGGGAATTATTATGCTGTCCATATTTAATAATCTTTCGCTTTCTGCGCGTATTGCTGTTCTTGCCTTGATTCCGCTTTGTGCTGTTGTCGGAGTGGGTATTTCCGATTTGCTCAAGGAACGGGAAAAGGCGAGGGTGGCCCAGTCGGTTGCCGATGTGGTGGCCTTGGCGCCCGTTGTTTCCGGGCTGGTTCATGAGCTCCAGAAGGAGCGAGGTACCTCTGCCGGGTTTATTGGCTCGAAAGGCGCGAAATTTGCCGATTCCATCGGGCAAAGACGCGCTGATACAGATCGGGCCCTCAAGGCTTTCCGGGCCAGTATCCCCGAGGCGATAGGGCGGCTTGATTTCTCTGGCTTCAAGGTGCCGTTTGATAAGGCTGTGTCTGAGCTGGA
>NZ_OY762534.1:4547500-5085584 GCF_963665895.2 Cohaesibacter marisflavi
CAACAGAGACTCCGTTAGTAGTGGCGAGCGAACGCGGACCAGGCCAGTGCTTCATATTTTTTAACCTGAATAGTCTGGAAAGGCTAACCGAAGAGGGTGACAGTCCTGTAGGGGTGTTAAAGATATGAAGACTTGAGTAGGGCGGGGCACGTGAAACCTTGTCTGAACATTGGGGGACCACCCTCAAAGCCTAAGTACTCCTTGTCGACCGATAGTGAACAAGTACCGTGAGGGAAAGGTGAAAAGCACCCCGACGAGGGGGGTGAAAGAGATCCTGAAACCGAACGCCTACAAGCAGTCGGAGCCCGCAAGGGTGACGGCGTACCTTTTGTATAATGGGTCAGCGACTTAATTTATCGAGCAAGCTTAAGCCGTTAGGTGTATGCGCAGCGAAAGCGAGTCTTAATAGGGCGTTAGTTCGATGGATTAGACCCGAAACCGGGTGATCTAGCTATGAGCAGGCTGAAGGTGCGGTAACACGCACTGGAGGGCCGAACCCACGCCTGTTGAAAAAGGCGGGGATGACTTGTTGCTAGGGGTGAAAGGCCAATCAAACCCGGAGATAGCTGGTTCTCCGCGAAATCTATTTAGGTAGAGCGTGGGATGAATACCTTGGGGGGTAGAGCACTGGATGGGCTAGGGGGTCTCACCGACTTACCAAACCTAACCAAACTCCGAATACCCAAGAGTACTATCCTGCAGACACACGGCGGGTGCTAACGTCCGTCGTGGAGAGGGCAACAACCCTGACCGCCAGTTAAGGTCCCTAAGTCATGGCTAAGTGGGAAAGGATGTGAGGATCCCAAAACAACCAGGATGTTGGCTTAGAAGCAGCCATCATTTAAAGAAAGCGTAACAGCTCACTGGTCTAAATAAGGGTCTTTGCGCCGAAAATGTAACGGGGCTAAAGCCATGCACCGAAGCTGCGGGTGTAGCTTATGCTACGCGGTAGCGGAGCGTTCTGTAGGCTGATGAAGGGTGACCTGTGAGGGCACCTGGAAGTATCAGAAGTGCGAATGCTGACATGAGTAACGATAAAGAGTGTGAGAGACACTCTCGCCGAAAGTCCAAGGGTTCCTGTGCAATGCTAATCAGCGCAGGGTTAGTCGGCCCCTAAGGCGAGGCAGAAATGCGTAGTCGATGGGAATGAGGTTAATATTCCTCAACCAGTGGGATGTGACGAATTCCGGTAGTTGTATTGTCTTATTGGATTGATGATGCAGCGTAGGAGTTCCAGGAAATAGCACCCACATTAGACCGTACCCTAAACCGACACAGGTGGACAGGTAGAGTATACCAAGGCGCTTGAGAGAACTATGCTGAAGGAACTCGGCAAATTGCTCCCGTAAGTTCGCGAGAAGGGAGACCCGTTAGAAGGCAACTTTTAGCGGGTGGCACAGACCAGGGGGTTGCGACTGTTTATCAAAAACACAGGGCTCTGCGAAGCCGCAAGGCGACGTATAGGGTCTGACGCCTGCCCGGTGCCGGAAGGTTAAGAGGAGATGTGAGAGCATCGAATTGAAGCCCCGGTAAACGGCGGCCGTAACTATAACGGTCCTAAGGTAGCGAAATTCCTTGTCGGGTAAGTTCCGACCTGCACGAATGGCGTAACGACTTCCCCGCTGTCTCCAGCATAGACTCAGTGAAATTGAATTCCCCGTGAAGATGCGGGGTTCCTGCGGTCAGACGGAAAGACCCCGTGAACCTTTACTATAGCTTTGCGCTGACAGTTGTGTTGGCATGTGTAGGATAGGTGGTAGGCTTTGAAATTTGGGCGCCAGCTCAGATGGAGCCATCCTTGAAATACCACCCTTGTTGTCATGGCTGTCTAACCGCGGTCCGTTATCCGGATCCGGGACAGCGCATGGTGGGTAGTTTGACTGGGGCGGTCGCCTCCCAAAGAGTAACGGAGGCGCGCGATGGTTGGCTCAGACCGGTCGGAAATCGGTCGTTGAGTGCAATGGCATAAGCCAGCCTGACTGCGAGACTGACAAGTCGAGCAGAGACGAAAGTCGGTCATAGTGATCCGGTGGTCCCGTGTGGAAGGGCCATCGCTCAACGGATAAAAGGTACTCCGGGGATAACAGGCTGATGATGCCCAAGAGTCCATATCGACGGCATTGTTTGGCACCTCGATGTCGGCTCATCGCATCCTGGGGCTGGAGCAGGTCCCAAGGGTTTGGCTGTTCGCCAATTAAAGCGGTACGTGAGCTGGGTTCAGAACGTCGTGAGACAGTTCGGTCCCTATCTGCCGTGGGCGCAGGAGAATTGAAAGGAGCTGACCCTAGTACGAGAGGACCGGGTTGGACGCACCTCTGGTGGACCTGTTGTGGCGCCAGCCGCATTGCAGGGTAGCTATGTGCGGAAGGGATAACCGCTGAAAGCATCTAAGCGGGAAGCCCACCTTGAGACGAGTTCTCCCTGAGAGCCGTGGAAGACCACCACGTTGATAGGTCAGGTGTGGAAGCGCGGTAACGTGCGAAGCTTACTGATACTAATAGCTCGATAGGCTTGATTACTCTCATTTGTCTATATTCATTCAAAGCGGGTTGCTCTTTAGCAACACGAAAAAACTAAGCGCTAGGTGATTGGATAAAATCACCGTTAGCAACTCCAGCTTCTCTGTTTGTTATTCGCCGGCCCGGTGGTTATGGCGAGGACACCAAACCCGATCCCATCCCGAACTCGGCCGTTAATATCCTCTGCGCCAATGGTACTCCGTCTTAAGACGTGGGAGAGTAGGTCGCTGCCGGGCCTGCTAATAACAAACATTCAAAAACCCCCCGTGCTCCATAAGCCGGGGGGTTTTTGCGTATATGGACAATATATATAGGCTAGCACTAAAGTGGTGCGACGTCCGTAATTCTCCGATTTTCCTAAATTTCAAAAAATCGTTCTAATTGATTTCAATGAATTATGAAACTAGCGGTTTTTGAAACAGAATATATTTCTAAAATTATATATAAAGACAATATTAGACAAATTAGGGCCTGAAAGTGGGCAGCGTTGTGCTTTGTAAAATGGCGTGTCTAAGGACATTGGAACTTCGTTTTGAATAGTTAAATTATTGATTTAATTGGTGAAATTAAATTTACATAAGATCCTGCTTGTGTTCTGCAATATAATATCTAGTATTTATTTGTATCGTAATGCGATTAAAATGCATTATAATGTGGGCATTCTAATGACCTCCTCTTAGATCAGGCGACTATAAAGAGTAAGATTATCAGTATCTTACCGCGCTTGTGGACTGAAATCTACAAAGTGCATCACATTGTGGTTAATCATAAAGGGAGGAAATTTATGGAGCACGCCAAAAGTACGGATCACGGATCCTTTTTGTGGCGCTTTTCGAAAAAATTCAATTTTGCAGCAGATAAGTTGATCCCGGAATCCTTTGTTTTCGCTCTTATCCTGACTGCTATTGTTTTCGTACTTGCCTTTTTCCTGACTGACTCCGGTCCGATGAAGATCGTAAACGCCTGGTACGGTGGTCTCTGGTCTATGATCTCGTTTGCTTTTCAAATGACGATCATGGTCGTTTTGACCAGCATGGCGGCTAAATCGCCGCAGTTGGAAAAGATTCTTTCTTCTATCGCCAGTACCCCGAAATCGGCTGCCAGCGCTTATGTCATCTTGATTATATTTGCAACGGTCGCCAGTTGGATCAACTGGGCGTTCGGAACCATTCTATCGCCTGTATTGGCGATGTATCTGTCCAAGAATATCAAGAAGGTGCATTTCCCTCTGATGATCGCGGCTGGATATGCCTGCATGATCATGGTTCAACCGATTTGTCCAAGCATTTCGGCTGTAGCTCTGCTAGCTTCTCCTGACCACTTTATGGTGGATCAGGTGGGCGTGATGCCTGTGAGTGAAACCGCGTTCAACCCGCTTGGCTTGATCATGGTTGCTATCCTGTTTGTGGTGACTTTGATGGTTGCTATCAAGACAACTCCACCGGAGGATGAGGTTGTTTCTTTTGATGGTGAAATCAACCTACAGGTAGAGGGAAAAGATGAAGCGAATGAAACTTTCGCGGATAAAATGAATAACAGCCGGTTGGTGCTGGGTGTCTTTTCGCTCATAGGAATCGTCTATTTCATCTATCATTTCATGACAGGCAATGGCCTGACGCTTAACTTCATCATCTTTATCTTCCTGATTGCCGATCTTATTCTCTATAAGACACCGAAAAAGTTTGTTGATGCCGTCAAACATAATATGGTGCTGGCAGCTAACGTTATGATCCAGTTCCCCTTTTATGGTGGCATCATGGGGGTCATGGCAAAGACCGGCCTGACGGGGGTTCTCGCCAATGGCCTCATTTTTCTTGCCAGTGAACACACCATTTATTGGTTCTCCTATGTTTCCGCTTCGATTGTGAACCTGTTCGTACCGTCTCAGGGCGGTCAGTGGATTGTGCAGGGGCCAATTCTGGTTGAAGCTGCCCAGGCGTTTGATGCACATATGCCATCTATCGTAACGGCTTTCATGATGGGGGATGAAGCAACCAACCTCATTCAGCCGCTCTACATCATTCCGGCATTGGCGCTGGTTGATATCGAGCTGAAGAAGGTTTGGGGCTTTATGGCCTTTATTTGGTTTATCTGGTTCATAACATCCACAATCGGACTGATTTTGTTGCCGATGATTTTATAGAAGAGCACCCTCAACATACGATCGATAGGGCTCTCGAATTGGTTTTCGGGAGCCCTTCTAGGTTGTTTTATAGTTTTGGCTGATTCTGAAGAGGCTTTCCCATAAGGTGTCTTTTGCTCGTATCCTGGCCGATATCTATGCGAGCGGTGAAGAACTGACTCAATTTTTCGTGGATTTTGGCGTAGTATTGCCATAAAGCAGATGATTTTTTAACGGGACCCAAACGGAGCATTGCGAAAATAGCAAAAGCAGAAGACACTTTTGGTTAAGTTGTTACATTGCGTGTTTGTTGAACGCTTCGATGGGAAGAGGGAGAAGCTATGAGTTTGTTTTTCGTAAAAAAGGCTGCCAAACTGGCTCAGGTTTGTGCCGCTGCATTGTTGGTTCCTGCGGTTTTCTCCGGTCCCGTTCTGGCGGCAAGTGATACGCCTTTTTTCACCGGCGTGTGGGAGCTGAATGACGGCAAGACCGTTCGGCCTTTGGTCATGAGCGACTGGCTTATCTTTGACGGCAAATTGCCCAACACGTGGCTCTATATGGCAAAGGGTTCTGTTCCTGGGCAGCAATATCGCTTTCTGGCGCGCAATGTTGGCGTCAATGGCGTTTCGGCTGCCTTGGTCGATGTAGCCCGTGTCGATGATACACATATGACCTATCGGGTGAGTGCCAAGGGGGCGATCATCGAGCAGGGCGAAGCCACGCGTCTAAGTGTACCTAATGCCAATGACTCCTGTCTGGCCGTTGATACCGAGTTGAAGGATCTGCTTGGAAACTGGGTTGTAGCGAACGATAAGAAAAAACGGGTTAAATTGAGTGAAGCGGAGCTGAATTTTGATGGTCAGAAGCAGGCCGTTGAACTGCGCCCCATCCGTACGGGTCAGGTTGGCCTGGTTGTGAATGGGGCGCCTTATGCGCTCTTTACTGATGCAGGCGGCGATTATGCGGTCTTGCAAGTTTTGCCAACCGGTACTGCATCCTTTGCAGGCGGCCCGATCGGGCAGCATGTGAATTTCGCTCAAGAGGTTGTTTTGCGTCGGACCAATGGTCGGTGTGATGCTGCGATAGCAGGACGTCTCAAGCTGCTTGGCAAGCCGCATAAATAAGTGAAATCTCGCCTTTGCTAATTCTGCGCTGTCAGTGGTTGCTGGGCCTTGGCCTGTCATGAAACCGACAGCCGCAGTATTTAGCATGTCCGCTTTCATCTGCTGTGCAAAGGAAGGTCCGTTATGAAACTGATTTCAAAGGCCAAAGCATTTGGTGGAGAGCAGCGGCTCTATCGGCACCAGTCCAAGGTCACTGGAACCGAGATGGAATTCTCGGTGTTCCTGCCGCGTGAAGCGTTGGAGGGTTTCGTGTGTCCAACTCTCTTCTATCTGTCGGGGCTGACCTGTAGCTGGGAAGAAGTGGTAACCCAAGGCTTGCCACAAATGCATGCGGCCAAGCATGGGCTTATCTTTGTTGCGCCGGACACCAGTCCGCGGGGCGATAATGTTGCTGATGATGATGCCTATGATCTGGGACAATCTGCCAGCTTCTATCTTGATGCAACAGAAGAGCCTTGGTCGGACCATTTCAAGATGGAGACCTATCTGACATCTGAATTGCCCAAGCTTCTAATGGGGGCCTTGCCGGTGGATGAAGATGCAATGGGCATAACCGGCCATTCCATGGGCGGACACGGCGCCTTGACGCTGGCCTTGCGTCATCCGACACTGTTTCACTCGGTTTCTGCGCTGGCACCGATCTCCAATCCGGTTTCCTGCCTTTGGGGACGCAAAGCCCTTGAGGCTTATTTGGGCGATGAAGAAGCCCATTGGGACGATCACGATGCCTGCGCGCTGATCGCCAAACTAGGCTGGGAAGGGCAGATCCTCATCGATCAAGGGCTGGCCGATGAATATCTGGAAGACCAACTGAAGCCATGGGCTTTTGAAAAAGCCTGCCGCCTGGCAAATGTCGATCTGACCATGCGGCTTCATGGTGGCTATGATCATTATTATCATTTCATCGCCAGTTTCATGGCCGATCATATCGAATGGCACGCGAAGCGCCTCGAGTGATCCGGGCCGAGTGCGCTCGTCGTTGTTGCAATCCTGACGCGATGCTGAGACTGCCCGCCTGAGGGGAACTACGCACATTTTGCGGGTTATCCTCAAGCGGGAGCAGATTCCTAACGAATTGCTAATTTTTTTCTCCCCTTTGACGATCAGAATCAGGCACATGTGATTCTCGATCCATATATCCTGATTTCAACATGGACCAGCTGTCATCATGGGCTGGATCATCTGCGGCTGGTCGACCGTATGCTGCGAGGTGTGAGGCCTTTGCTTTTGGGGCATATGGGTAGAACGAGCCGTTCATTTGTCGCAAGGCTATTTGAAAAGGCTCCGAGGGAGATAATAATGTCCGAAGAGTCTACTTCGGTTGGCAATCAGGCCCAAGAGGGTCTTGGTCGCCAAGTGCTGTTGGGTGCGCAAATGCTGTTCGTGGCATTTGGGTCGTTGGTTCTGGTTCCACTCCTAACCGGTCTGAGTTCGTCGGTTGCACTGTTTACTGCAGGGGCTGGCACGCTGGTTTTCCAACTTGTCACAAAGCGTTCTGTACCGGTCTTTCTGGCTTCGTCCTTTGCCTTCATCGCGCCGATTATTTACGGCACCGAGCAATGGGGCGTTCCAGCTACGATGTCGGGCCTGTTTGCAGCCGGCTTGGTGTATGTGGCGCTGTCTTTCCTCGTGCGCTGGAAGGGGCAAAAGATCATTGACAGGGTGTTGCCGCCCATCGTTATTGGTCCGGTCATTATGGTCATCGGGCTTTCGCTTGCTCCTATTGCGCTTAATATGGCGCAGGGCAAGACAAGCGATGGGTCGGTACAGTTGGTGCCCTTTGATCAGTCTGTCATCATCGCGCTGGTATCGGTAAGTGTAACGGTGCTTATCACTCTGCTGGGCAAAGGCATGTTCAAGCTGGTGCCGATCCTGTCTGGTATCCTGTCTGGCTATGCGGTTAGCGTAATGTTCGGCGTGGTGGACTTTTCTGCCATTTCTGCCGCTCCTGTCGTGGCCGTTCCGCCGTTCGTCTTCCCGGAGTTCAATCTGGAAGCCATTCTGTTCATTCTGCCTGTTGCCATCGCTCCGGCGATTGAGCATATCGGCGATATTGCGGCAATTTCCGGTGTCGCCAAGAAAGACTTCTTCACCAAACCTGGCCTCAAGAACACGTTGCTTGGTGATGGTCTGGCCACCAGTCTGGCTGCCTTGTTTGGTGGACCGCCGAACACCACCTATTCGGAAGTGACCGGCGCTGTTGCCCTGACCAAGGCTTTCAATCCAGCCATCATGACATTCGCTGCGATCTGGGCTGTTGTGCTGTCTTTCTCCGGGACGCTTGGCGCTGTTCTGGCGACCATTCCGGTGCCTGTCATGGGCGGCATTGAGGTGATCCTGTTTGGTGCCATCGCCGTGGTTGGCGTTTCGACGCTTCTCAAGGTCGGGGATGAGCTAACCGAAGCCCGCAACCTGATCATTGCTTCTGTTGTTCTGGTGATCGGTATCGGCGGACTGGAAGTTGGTATCGGCGATTTCGCGATCAAGGGCATTGGCCTTTGTGCCATCGTGGCCATTCTACTCAACCTGATCCTGCCAAAGCAGAGATCTGAAGAAGCCAAGGTTGAAGCGGCTGAATAAAAGGGGCCCGCTCCCCTTGCTCTAAAACGAACACAAAAGGCCGCGTCGGACGATGCGGCCTTTTTGCTTGTCAGCATCCCACATGGTTTGCCTTGTCGGTTTCGTTATAAAAGCGGGCCAAGGTTTCTGAAACCAAGGCCTGAAGCCGGTCTTTTACATGGCGCTTGACCGGGTGGGCCTTAAGGTCCGGATGGTAGACAAGCCAGGCTTCCTGCGGGTGATAAATCGTATCGCTCACTTGAACAAAGCCTTCCTCATGGCCAATCCAGGCTGGAAGGATACCCATGGCATTGCCCTTCTTGATCATGTCGATGAGGCCTTCCTGCTGGTTGGCGATAAAGCGCGGAGATTTCCCTTCAAGGATTGAGGCAATTGCCTTGTTTGAACTGGAATGTGGGCGGGTGTGGCCAAAGCCGACCCAATTCTGTTGTTGCCAGCTGTCGGGATCGAAGGCGTCGGGATGGGTCTTGCAATAGTCCTGCGAGCCGAAAATACGATAGGTGAGATAGCCCAGCTTGATCGAGATGAGATTGCCCTGTTTGGGCACCTTGTTTCGAATGGCAAGGTCTGCTTCAAGGCGCGATATGCTGAGATATTCATCCTGAGACAGAAAGGTGAAATTGACGGGCGGCGTGTCTTCCGCCTGAAGCATGGACGGTGTCAGGCGCTCGATATGTCTTGATGCTAGCCGCAGGGACCATGGCCGCACCTCGATCGTCAGGCGAACGGATTCCCGGGCCGGATTGGCTGCACTGGCGCGGCGCTGCAGGTCTGCCGCAGACAGGGCCATATTGTTGGCAGCTTCGAGCAATTGCTCGCCGGCCTGGGTCAATTCAAAACCCTGCTGATTATGGTCGAACAGGCGGAGGCCCAAATTGTCCTCAAGGCGAGAGATATGCCTCCCCACCGTTGGCTGCGAGAGCCCCAGATCGGCGGCGGCTGCGCTGAGGGTTCCCGCTTTCGCAACACGCAAAAAGCTTCGGATGGCGTTCCAGTCAAAATCCATATTGCTTGCTCCTCGCTATTCAAAAATGAATAACAAGATAGGATATTATTGGATTATTTTTGATTGGCAAGGGCGTAAAAGGAAGAGGGTCCAACAGATACAGGAGGTCTTCATGCTTGTCTGGATTGGCACGAAATTCGGCATTGATTGGTTTGGCAAGGCCCGCGCGGCGAAGCGGCGACCAAAGGCGGATCAGCTTCCCGATTGCGACGCTATGCGCGATTTGATCAAGGGGCTCTATTTTTAAACGCGGGTTTTGTCGCTCCTGCGTTGATTGCTGACGTTGAAAAAAATCTGGCCAAACCGCCTGCTCACGGAGCGTCGGTTTGGCCAGATTTTTGTTTTCTCACAGCAATTCAGGGGCGGTTCTTTTCCAGAAAGGCGCCCATGCGCTCCACGGCCTTGAGAATATTTTCAAGGCTGTTGGCATAGGAAAGCCGGATATAGCCTTCGCCATAAACGCCAAAGTCCGGCCCGCCAATGGTGGCGACACCTGCTTCTTCGAGTAGACGCGAAGACAGCTCCTTTGCCTTGAAGCCTGTTTGCGTCACATTCGGGAAGGCATAAAAGGCTCCTTTGGGCATGACGCAGGAGACATTGGGCAGCTCATTGAGCGCTGCGACCACGGCTTTGCGGCGCGTGTCGAACTCAACCATCATCGCGTCGGCTGCGTCCTGAGGGCCGGTTATGGCGGCGATGCCTGCGAACTGGGCGGCGGAGTTGACGCAGGAATAGGAATTCACTGCCAGCTTGCGGACATGATCATAAAGGCTTTCAGGCCAGACCGAGAAGCCCAACCGCCACCCTGTCATGGCATAGGTCTTGGACCAGCCATTGAGCAGGATCAGCCTGTCTTCCAGTTCAGGATAGGAGGAGAGGCTCTGGTGTTCGAGGCCGTCAAAGGTCATGCGTGAATAGATTTCATCGGACATGATGGCCACCTCCGGCCAATCGGCGAGGCCCTTGACCAGTTTGTCGATCTCGCCTTTTGGCGTAACGCCGCCCGTCGGGTTGGACGGGCTGTTGACGATGATGAGGCGGGTATCCTTGGTGATCAGAGACAGCAACTCATCGGCCGAGAAAGCAAAGCCGTTTTCCTCGCGCAACGGTACTGGAATGGGCCGGGCGCCGGTGAATTCGATCATCGAGCGATAGATGGGAAAGCCCGGATCGGGATAGAGAATATCAACGCCGGGTTTTCCGAATAGCGTGATGGCCATATACATGGTGACCTTGCCGCCGGGCATGATCATGATGCGGTCTGGCGAAATATTAGCGCCATGGTGGGCCTTAAGATCTCCTGCCACCACCTCTCTGAGGCGTGGAATGCCAACGGCGGGGGTATAGCCGTGCTCTCCGGCCCTCAACGCCTCAATGGCGGCTTCGACAATATGGTCGGGGGTTTTGAAATCCGGTTGCCCGATGCCGAGATTGATGATGTCTTTGCCCTCGGCTGCCAACTGATTGGCGCGAGCGAGCACGGCAAAGGCATTTTCGTCACCGAGATTGAGGAAATTGTCGACGGGGTGGAGCATTGGGTCTCTCTCCGAGGCTGAATTGCTTTATGGTTGGCAACAGGATAGGGGCTGGGCAAAGGCGCGTAAAGTCTGTTGAGATACTGGTCTTTGCGCAAGCAAGCCGCTAACTTGGGCAGGACCAAATCAGTTTGACGATTAAGGGAGCCAACCATGATCAAAGCTTTGTGGAGTGAGATGGGGCGCGATGATTTCGCCGATCCTGCGCTGGCTGATGCGGTGGCCGTGCTTCCCATTGCGGCGATTGAACAGCATGGTCCGCATTTGCCTACCGGTACGGATGCTATTTTGGCTGAGGGCTATATCGAAGCGGTTCTTGCGGAAAAGCCTGATGATCTGCCGATCATATTCCTGCCCGTGCAACAGGTAGGCTGGTCCGAGGAGCATCTGGATGGGGCTGGTACCCTGACGTCGAACTGGAAGCATCTGCTCCCGCTCTGGACGGACATTTGCCTTTCCGTGAAAAGGGCCGGTGTCAAGCGGCTCATCATCATCAGCAGCCACGGCGGCAATGTGCCTTTGATGGATATTCTCATTCAGGATCTGCGCGTGCATCATGGCATGGTGGCTTCGGCTACCAACTGGCTGCGGCTGGGCTATCCGGAAGGGCTGTTCGAGCCGGACGAGATCGCCTATGGCATTCATGGTGGCGATGTGGAAACCTCCATGATGCTGGCCTTGCGGCCTGATCTGGTTTGCCTTGATGAGGCCGGGGTGTTTCCATCGCGCCAGCAAGAGATGGCAGAAGGCAACGAGCATCTGCGTTTTTATGGGCGCAAGCAGTTGGGCTGGATGGTGACGGATCTGAACGAAGCCGGCGTTGTGGGTGATGCTGCTCGGGCAAACGCTGAGAAGGGCAGAAAACTCATAGAGTATATTGCAGGGCAGTTTGTTTCCTATGCCAGAGAGGTTGTGAAAGTGGCGCCTTTCAGCTCTTGACCTTCCTGTTACTGGAACCCCTATATGTATTCTTGACTTTAAAATTCCTGTTAAAAGCTGGTCTTGATACTCATGTCTGAAACGGTTCTTTCTTCCCCAAGGGATGCTGCGCAAGCGGCGTCCGATACGCTTGTTTTTGATGTTAGCGGCATGCATTGTGCTGCCTGTTCGGCCCGTGTCGAGCGGGTGTTGAACGCCAAGCCCGGCATTGAGGCGCATGTGAATCTGGCGCTGGAACGCGCCGATGTCTCTGTGAGTGGAGGCCAGAGCGCCGATGACATCAAGGCGATGATCGAGAAAACCGGCTTCGGGGCCAGCCTCCGCCAAGGCAGCCTGTCTGAACGGCAGGCTCAGGCCGAACAGGTGGATGAAGGGCGCGAACGGGAAGAACGGCACTCTTTCTATCTTTTCCTTTTCTCCGCCCTTCTCACGTTGCCGCTCGTCGCACCCATGGTTGCTCACTGGTTTGGCGCAGCCTGGCACATGCCGCCATTTGTGCAGCTTGTGTTGGCGGCTGTCGTGCAGGTGGTTGTCGGGGCGCGCTTTTATCGTGGTGCGGCCAGCGCGCTTTCCAGCGGTGCTGCCAATATGGATGTGCTGGTCGCCATGGGCACCAGTTCGGCCTTTCTCTTCTCGCTTTATCAGATTTTTGCGCTTGGTGAAAACGCGGTCGGGCATCTCTATTTTGAAGCCTCGGCGGCTATCCTGACGCTGATCGTTTTTGGCAAATGGCTTGAAGGGCGAGCCCGGCGCAGCGCTGCCGATGCTCTGCGTGCGCTCATGGGGTTGCGTCCGCGCGAAGCGCGTCTGGTGTCTGTTGACGGAGCCGGTGATCAGATGGTGCCGATTGAACAGGTCAAAACAGGGGATCACGTGCGTGTGTTGCCCGGTGAGGTGGTTCCCGTTGATGGGCTGATCCTTGAGGGCCGTAGTGAATTTGACGAAGCCCTGCTTTCTGGCGAAAGCGAGCCGGTGTTGCGCGAAGAGGGCGAGAAGGTGATCTCCGGCGCGGTGAATGGTGAGGGGGCAGTGGTGCTGGATGTGGTCGCGCTTGGCGATGATACGGTGCTCGCGCGCATCATTCGTCTGGTCGATCAGGCCCAGACCGGCAAGGCCAAGATGCAGAATCTGGCGGACCGGATTTCGGCCGTGTTCGTTCCGGTTGTGATCGGGCTGGCGCTGCTCACCTTCATCGTCTGGCTTGCCATGGGCGGTGGCTTCGAGGCGGCGGTTGTGGCTGCTGTATCTGTTCTCGTGATCGCCTGCCCCTGTGCGCTTGGTCTGGCGACACCTACGGCGCTGGTCGCCGGAACGGGAGCGGCCGCCAAAAGCGGTGTGTTGATCCGCGATATCGATGTGCTCGAAGTGGCCGGCAAGGTGACCCATGTGGTGTTTGACAAAACCGGAACGCTGACTGAGGGCAAGCCAAGTCTGGTGGGCATCAATATGCTTGGTGCATCCAGGGATGAAGCCGAGCTTGTGGGGGCTGTTGCAGCCGTGCAATCGGGCAGTGAGCATCCGTTGGCCAAGGCCTCCGTTGATGCCGCCAAGGAAAGAGGCGCCCGTATGCCGCAGGCAAGAGGTGTGACGGCCCATGTGGGTGAAGGCGTTGAAGGAACAATTGACGGGAAAACCGTTCTGATCGGAACGCGCGCCTTTCTGGACCGGAATGGCGTTGATCTTGCCGCCTCCGAAGATGCATTTGCCGGGATGGAACAGGAGGGGCTATCGGTCTCGGCGGTCGCCATGGATGGAGCACTGGTTGCTCTGCTCGGGTTCCGCGATGAGGTGCGCGCTGAATCAAGAGGGGCGATAGAGGCGCTGAAGGCTCGTGGTCTGAAAACGGTTCTACTCTCTGGCGATGCACCCGAAACGGTGCGTCGGGTAGGTGAGGCGCTTGGCCTTGATGATGTCAAAGGCGGCGTAACGCCCAAGCAGAAGCTTGATTATCTGACTGACCTGCAACAAGAGGGGCATGTGGTTGCCATGGTCGGGGATGGTCTTAACGATGCTCCGGCACTGGCTCAGGCTGATGTTGGCATCGCTATGGGGTCGGGCACAGATGTGGCCATCGGCGCGGCGGCCATTACGCTAATGCGCGTGGATGTCGGACTGGTTGGCGCTGCCTTCGAAATCGCGCGCCATACCTATCGCAAGATCTGGCAGAATCTGTTCTGGGCCTTTGTCTATAACGTCATCGGTATTCCGCTGGCCGCCTTGGGGTTGCTCAATCCGGCGATTGCGGGTGCTGCCATGGCCTTCAGCTCGGTGTCGGTGGTCTCCAACGCCCTGTTGCTAAGGCGCTGGAAAGCGTGATCTGAAGGGTAGGGATTCTGGAAACAAAAAAGCAGTTCTGAAAAGGACTGCTTTTTTGGTATTTTGTTGCCTTTGTGATCGAGTAGATCTGACTGGCTATGGTCAATTTGCCATCTTCCTGTCTTAGTCGCGATTTAATACCCTCAATGCTGAATCATTTCTGCGGTACAGATACCTGCTCTGGACCACCCAACCCGTGATCACTGAGGATGTCTTTCATGCCTTTCCGCCTTTGGTTTCTCCCAGCCGCTCTTGTGGTGTCATGTGGCCTTTATACTACTGCTCAGGCGCATCCCCATGTTTGGGTCTCTGTTCAGAGTGAGCTGGTTATGGACGGGCAAAAGATCACGGCGATCAATCACCGCTGGACCTTTGATGAAGCCTTCAGCGCCTTTGCGAGCCAGGGGCTGGATGAAAATGATGATGGTGTGCTTTCGCGTGAAGAGCTGCAGCCGTTGGCACAAGTGAATGTGGAATCCTTGTCCGAGTATGGCTATTTCTCAGAGCTGTACCAAAAGGGGGCTCCTGATACCGGCGAGACGGCCTTCGGTGACCCTTATGATTATTGGTTGTCTGTTTCCGGTGATCAGCTTGTGTTGCACTTCACATTGCCGGTGGTTGCAGATGTCGACACCCATCAGGAAGCCGTTCTCGACGTCTATGATCCCAGTTTCTTCGTCGACTTTACCTTTGCCGACAAAAGCCCTGCCAAACTTTTGAATGCTCCCGCCAATTGTCATGCCCGTGTCGAGCGCCCCAAGGGGCTGGATGATGATGTGGCCAGCCAGCTGGCGGCGATCCCAGCTGATCAGCGCGCTATTCCTTCCGATCTGATGCAGTTTACGGTCGCCATGGCCAATCAGGTATATTTGAAATGCGATTAAGTCTCGGGCCGTTCAGGCCTTCTGTCGGCACGCTGTTTGCTGGCTTTGCCCTTGTTATGCTGAGCGCGGCCTTTCTGTGGGTGGCAATGCCCCTCGCTGCTCATGCAACGCCGTCGCCATTCGGAGTGGCCTTGCCGGATACGACTGGTCCTATGGCAACCTCTGGCTTATGGGCCGATATCCAGCGCTGGATTTTGGCGCGGCAGTCTGATTTCTATATGGCACTTAAGGATGCGGTGAAGCTGGTGCGCACGAGTTGGCCCGCCTTGTTTTTGCTGCTCGGGCTTTCCATGGCCTATGGGCTTTTTCATGCTGCTGGTCCGGGACATGGCAAGGTGGTTCTGACAACCTATTTGTTTGCCAGCGGAGCCTCGGCGCGCAAGGGGGCCATTCTGGCTTTGGTGGCGGCAATGGTGCAGGCCAGCGTCGCTGTTCTGTTGATCGGCATCGCTGCGGTTCTGCTCAATCTCACCTCCATCGTGATCACCCAGACAGCCCAATTGCTTGAATTGGCCTCTTACGCCATGTTCGTCATATTGGGAGGCTGGCTTATCCTGCGGGCGATGCGTTCGGCGAGTCATGAATGGGGGCGTTTGAAAGGTAATGAGCCTGCCGTTGCGCATCATGTTGATCATCATGGCCATGACCATGACCACCACCACCACCATGACCATCATCATGATGAGGCATGTGGCTGTGGCCACAGTCATGCGGCTCCGCTGGAGGTGATAGAGCAGGCCAAAGGTGTGCGCGGCATGGCGCTGGCAGTCATTTCCATGGGGCTGCGCCCTTGCTCAGGCGCGTTGATCGTTCTGGTCTTTGCCTTGTCGCAGAAAGTTTTCTGGGCCGGGGTGCTCTCTGCTTACGCGATGGGGCTTGGCACGGGATTGACGGTGGCTGCACTGGCTCTGATCGCGGTTTATGCGAGATCATTTTCGCAGGCGCTCGCCAACAGGGGGCTTCCCAGCAAAGCTCTGGACTGGTTCGGCGTGATCATTCTGTTTCTCGCCGGTGTCATCGTGTCGATGTTTGGTGGCATTCTGCTGCTTGCCAATCTGCTTTAGTGACATAGAGGCGTCAAACCTATCGCCCCGGTTTGGGGGGGGGCGAACAGTCAGGGTGCAAGTGTGCTTGATGTTGATTTGTCGACCAAGCCAAGTTCCATGGCCATGTGCGTCAATTGAGCCGCATTGCCTCCGCCGAGCTTTTCACGCATGCGCTGTCTGTGGCTTTCGACGGTTCTGACGCCGATGCCAAGGTCACCGGCGATCTCCTTGTTGGCCTTGCCCAAGGCGATGCCCCTGAGTACCTCAATTTCTCTCTCTGTCAGGTTGAAGGGGTTCTCGGGCTTTTCTTTCGCAGGCTTGAGGGCGTCAACGGAGATATTCTTGGAAAAATAATAGTCCCCTTGCGAAATGGTCTCGATCGCTTTCACCATGTCGCTGGCGCCAATATCCTTGAGCAGGAAACCCGAGGCGCCTGATTTGACAGCGGCGCGCACATATTCGGGATTGTCATGCATCGACAGGAACAGAATGCGACTGTCTGGCGATACGATATGGATCTGCTCCGCCGCTTCCAAGCCGTTGCAGTTGGGCATGGAGATGTCGAGCATCAGGATGTCTGGTTGGAAATCCCGTGCTTTCTCGATCGCCTGAAAACCATCTTCGGCCTCAGCGACGATTTCGATAGTCTCTTCAAGCTCTAGACGTGCGCGAATGCCGTCTCTAACCAGAGCATGGTCATCGGCGATGACTATACGAATTTTTTCTTTCATTTTTCGAACGCTGTTGGGAGATGCTTTGTAAAACGGGAGTGATTCCAGCCTTGGCTTGTTTCTCCGTTAGGATATAGTCACATTGTGGCAATTGAAAGCACACAATGTTCTGATTTGTACTTAATGAGTCATTTAAGGTATGGTTCTTAAGCTTGTGGTATCTTGATTGTGATTTTTAATCCACCCAACTCTCCTTTTGCAAATGTAAGGGCACCACCATGACTTTCAACCCTCTCGACCATGTTGCGCAGGCCAAGGCCGGAATCTGTGGTCAGTGAACTGGGGTCCGTGAAGCTCGTACCATCGTCTTCAATCGACAGTGTGATGGTCTTTTTTCCTTTTGTTCTTTCTTCAATGCAGAGGAAGATTTGTAACCGCTTGGCATCCGTGTGACGGACAACATTGGTGAGAGCTTCCTGGGTTATTCTGAACAAGGCTATCTTGGCCGCTTCAGGCAGCAGATAATCAACGCGGGTTGCTATGACATTTGTCTTGATCAGCGTGCTGTCTTCAAAATCCTGTCCCAATTCCCTGATTGCTTCGCTTAGGCCGATATTGGCCAGAGCCGAAGGGTGCAGTGCTTTTGAGATGCGGCGCACATCGGCAATCGACGTATCCAGAATTGCCAGACTCTTTTCCATGAGTGGTTGAGCCACTGCAGGTTTTGATATCTGCTCCACGGCCAGCTCAAGCCTGTGTCGGATGCTGACCAAGAGCTGGTTGAGACCATCATGCAGGTCATTTGATACGCGCTTGCGTTCCTCTTCCTGCACATCGATGATGCGTTGCGTTAATGCCTTGAGCTTTTCATCTGCTAGTTTGTGTTCGTTGAAATGCAGTGCGGCGATGGAAAGGGCTGTGATGCCTATAATCAGCAAGGACATGATCAGGAACGTGATTTCCGTATGGCGTGCCGTCGCGCGCATATCTTTGTTCAAAACCGATATTTCCTGCTTGATGTCGTCAAGGTAGGACCCGGTTCCGATCATCCAGCCCCAGTCCGGCAGAAAAGTTGCGTAGCCCAGCTTGAGGGTGTCCATTCCCGTTGATGGTTTGGGCCATTTGAAAGTGTAGTAGCCGCCACCATCGACGGCTCTTTTCATCAGTTCCTGAAGAAAAAAACGTCCTTGATCGTCGCGCTTGTACCAGAGATTTTGACCCAGAAGATCCGGGTTGGGGGCATTGACCAGATTGGTGCCGGCACGGTCATAGGCGAAAAAGTAGCCGTCTTGTCCGTAATTGAGATTGTGCAATATCTGGCGTACGGCCTCTCGGGCTTGTGGCGTCTCCTCGCCGTTGTTTGCATATTCATGGCGAATGGCGGTCAGGGCGAGTGAGGTATAGTTTTTCAGCTCCTGCCGACGAACCTCAAGGATTCGGTTCTCAACCAACTCGACTTCTTTTGAGATGAGGCGATTTGCCTCAGTGTGGATCATCCATCCTGTCAGTCCTGACACCAAAATGATAGGCAAGATAGCAATCAGCAAAATTTTGAGCTTAAATGCTAATTTTCCGTTGGCATTCGGGCAGTTTTGTGGTTGTTTCTTGCTCATGTTCCGACCCCGGACTGTTGTCTTGCATAGTGATACAGTATCTGGCTTTCTGATGCTATCATCGCAGCTTTTCGTTTTTTACATATTCGAACAAAATTGGCTAAGGCAGTCTGAAAATTAGAAAACAGCTCAAGGAGGAATCCTAAATGGATCGTCGCGATTTCTTGAAAAAAGCCAGCCTCGTGTCTGGCGGCGCCGCTGCAAGCACGCTCGCAGCTCCAGCTTACGCTCAGGGTAAGCGCACTTTGAAAATGGTCACGAGCTGGCCGAAAAACTTCCCCGGCCTTGGCACCGGTGCTCAGCGTTTGGCTGACAACATCACCGCCATGACCGATGGCCGCCTGACCGTGAAAGTCTATAGTGCTGGCGAATTGGTTCCTGCTTTTGAAGCCTATGATGCCGTGATGACCGGCACCGCCGACATGTATCACGCATCCGAATATAACTTCGTGGGCAAAAGCAAGTCTCTGGCTTTCTTTACCACCGTGCCAATGGGCATGACGGCAACCGAGTTTGACGCATGGATTCACCATCAGGGCGGTCAAGAACTCTGGGACGAACTGGCAGCATCATTCAATGTCAAATCCTTCCCTGCTGGCAACACCGGCGCTCAGATGGGTGGCTGGTTCAACAAGGAAATCAAGTCTCTTGACGATATCAAGGGCCTGAAAATGCGTATGCCGGGCATGGGGGGTGAAGTGCTTCGCCGTCTGGGTGCATCCGCTGTTTCCTTGCCGGGTGGCGAAATCTTCCAGGCTCTGCAGTCCGGCGCAATCGATGCGACCGAATTTGTCGGCCCTTGGAACGATCTGGCTCTGGGCTTCTACAAGACCACCAAATTCTACTACTATCCTGGCTTCCATGAGCCAAGTGGCGGTATCTCCGTTGGTGTGAACCTGGATGTCTTCAACGACTTCTCGAAAGCTGATCAGGCCATGTTGAGAACTGCCTGCATCGCAGAAAACAACCTGCTGTCTTCTGAATACAACGCTCATAACGGTGCAGCTCTGGAGCAGTTGGTCAACAAGCATGGCGTCGTACTCAAGAAGTTCCCGGATGACGTTTTTGACGCCATCGGTAAGGTTTGCGAAGAAGTGGTTGCTGAATTCGGCGCTCAGGACGAATTGTCCGGTCGTATTTATGAAAGCTATCTGGCTGCCCGCAAGAATGTTGGCGACTGGATGCGTATTACCGAGCGTCCGTTCTTGGATGGTCGTGACCGCGTTCTTGGCTAAAGCTTCTGAAATGCTTGCTCCGCTCTCCCCAGATTTGGGGGGAGCATCTTTATGCCTGAAATTTGTTCTGGTTTATTTCAACATTTTCAGGTTCTCACACATAAGACCTTCACATCCGGGTTGAAGCGCTCGACCGGGTTGTGTATGCCAAACAACAAAAGTTCCGACCTCCCTTTGAGCGAACAAAATGGGTTTGTTTGCTTTTGTCTTATTGTTTGTTTTCGGTCGTGGACAGGAGTTAAACGATGCGCGCTCTGGCAGACCTGATTGATCGGGTCAATGTAGCGACGGGCAAAGGACTTGCCTGGTTCGCTCTTATCGTTGTTCTAATACAGTTTGTTGTCGTGTTGATGCGCTACATCTTTGGTGTTGGCTCCATCTGGGCCCAGGAACTGATTGTATACGTACACGCTTTTCTTTTCATGCAGGCTTCGGCCTTCACTCTTTCCAGAGACGGCCATGTGCGCGTGGATATCTTCTATCGTGAAGCGCATCCGCGCACGAAGGCCAAGATCAATATGTTTGGCGCAGTTGTTCTGCTTGTTCCTGTCTGTGTTCTGCTCGTCTTTGTCTCCTGGGATTATGTCTATAATAGTTGGGCGATTCTGGAAGGCAGTGCCGAAACATCCGGTATTCAGGCGCGCTTCCTGCTTAAGAGTGCCATCATCGTGTTCGCTATACAGATGGCCCTGCAGGGCTTTGTGATGTTCATGAGATCATGGTGTGCCCTTCAGGGTGATGAGATTGAATTGCAGCGCTTGCAGCAGATGGGAGAAGGCTGATGGAAGCGATTGCGCATTCTCTTGACCTGATGATGTTCGCTGCGGCTTGTGTCGTGCTCATGCTCGGCTTTCCGGTGGCTTTTAGCCTTGCTGGCGTTGCTCTTATCTTTGCTCTGATCGGTTGGGGCTTTGGTGCCTTTGAAATGTCGTTCCTGTCGGCCCTGCCGCAGCGTATTTTCGGCACCATGACCAACGAGACCCTCGTGGCTGTTCCTCTGTTCGTCTTTATGGGCGTTGTTCTGGAACGCTCGAAGGTTGCTGAAGAATTGCTCGATACGATGGGGCGCATGCTCGGGTCGGTCAATGGTGGTCTCGGTATTGCCGTGTCCATCGTGGGGGCCCTGCTGGCAGCGTCTACCGGTATTGTCGGTGCGACGGTTGTCACCATGGGGCTCTTGTCTCTGCCGAGCATGCTCAAGCGTGGTTATTCTGCTGAACTGGCCTGTGGCTCGATCGCCGCTGCCGGTACCTTGGGGCAGATCATTCCGCCATCTATCGTGCTCGTCATTCTGGGCGACCAGCTCTCCAACGCCTATCAGAAAGCGCAGCTGGATATGGGTATTTTCTCGCCGGATCCGATTTCGGTGGGCGACCTTTTTGCTGGTGCATTGATACCGGGCTTGATGCTGGTTGGTTTCTATATCATCTATCAGATCGTCATTGCGACGGTGAAGCCGAGTGTTGCGCCTTCTATCCCGAAAGAAGAACGTGAGAAAGTGACTGTAACGGAAGTTTTCCACGCGCTGCTGCCACCACTCATCCTGATTCTTGCTGTTCTCGGCTCCATTTTGGGTGGTGTTGCCACGCCAACCGAAGCGGCCGCTGTTGGTGCCGTGGGTGCCATTTTGCTCGCTGGCTACCGTTTGGATGAAAAACGCGGCAAGAGCATCATTGCTGCCGCAGTTGGCCTTGTTGTTGCTCTGTTCCTGTCAGAATTCATGGATCTGCGCATTGCACGGGATCATATCGAGCCAATGGATCTGGCGGCCATCATCGTGGCAGCGATCTGCGTATTGCTTTTGGGCTGGGGTATGCTGACCGCGCTGATCCGGACCTATAAGAACGGTGTTCTGAGAACCGTCATGGAAGGCACCACTGAGGTGACAACCATGGTGTTTCTCATTCTGATCGGTGCTTCGCTCTTCTCGCTGGTGTTCCGAGGACTTGGCGGCGAAGAGATGATTCAGGAAGCCCTGGCCAGCATGCCGGGAGGCGCTGTGGGGGCTATGATTGCGGTTATGCTGCTGATGTTCTTCCTCGGCTTCTTCCTCGATTTTCTTGAAATCGTGTTTGTGGTTGTGCCGATGGTTGCGCCTGTGTTGCTGCAGATGGAAATGCCAAATGGCGATACCATGAGCCCGATCTGGTTGGGTATCATGATGGCGGTCAACTTGCAGACCTCCTTCCTGACGCCACCATTCGGCTTTGCGCTGTTCTATTTGCGCGGTGTGGCGCCTGCCTCCGTGCGCACGGGCCAGATTTATCGCGGTATCATTCCGTTCGTCTTCATTCAGGCGTTCGCCCTGTTGATCCTGTGGTACTTCCCGGAATTGACTACATGGTTGCCGCATCTGATCTATCGATGATCGGACGTCACTGACGAGAATGCATAAAAAGGCCCGCTGGATGAATCCGGCGGGCCTTTTTCATGGACATGACTATATGTTGCTGCGCATTGGGCTGTTTATGCGTTCGTCAGATCAAATCTTCTTCATATTGACCCGGTCGATCAGCTGTTGGCCGGTTTCGACCCGTTCTGAATATCGGTCAACCAGATAGTCGGAACGACTGCGGGTCATCCATGTGAATTTCATCAGCTCTTCGCAGACATCGATGATGCGGTTGTAGTAGGGCGATGGCTTGATGCGATCATCCTCGCCAAATTCGGTAAAGGCCTTGGCTATGGAGGATTGGTTCGGGATGGTGATCATTCGCATCCAGCGCCCTAGAAGCCGCATCTGGTTGACGGCATTGAAGCTTTGGGAGCCGCCTTCCACCTGCATCAGTGCAAGGGTCTTGCCCTGTGTCGGGCGCACGGCACCCAGCGATAGGGGAATCCAGTCGATCTGCGCCTTCATGATGCCTGTCATGGCACCGTGGCGCTCTGGTGAAACCCAGACCATACCTTCGGCCCAGGATGAGAGGTCTCGCAATTCCTGCACCTTGGGGTGGCTTGCATCGGCATCATCGGGCAGGGGGAGCCCTGAGGGGTCAAACAGGCGGCATTCCGCGCCAAGTGCCGTGAGCAGTCGGGCTGCCTCATAGGCAACGAGACGCGAGAAGGAGCGTTTGCGCAGGGAGCCATAGAGTAGCAGAATGCGAGGCGGGTGGCCATCGTCACTCGGGCTGGCCAGATAGCTGTGGTCTATGGCATGCAAAAGCGCAGGATCGGCAAGGTGATCCTGTGCATCAAGTGCGATGCCGAAGGGCTTGTCTGTCGTGATATCCATGACGGTTCGTCTAGCTCTTATCGGACGTTACCACTTCACCATCTTCCTTGGTGAAGCTGCCGATATCAGTGGGAAGAAGCTCCATGACCTTTTCTGACGGGCGGCACAGATTGACTCCCTTATCGCTGATGACGATTGGTCTGTTGATGAGGATCGGATGGTCCATCATGGCATCAATCAGATCATCGTCAGTGAGCTCTGGATCAGCCAGCCCCAGTTCATCATAGGGAGTACCCTTCTGGCGCAAAAGGTCTCTGGCCGTGATGGGCATGGCATCGAGCAGCGCAACCAATTCGTCGCGTGTCGGTGGCGTTTTGAGATATTCAATGATGGTCGGCTCGATACCGGCTTTGCGGATCATCTCAAGGGTGTTGCGTGATGTGCCGCAGGCAGGATTGTGATAAATGGTGATGCTCATCAAAATGGTTCGCTCAATTCACTGGTTCTAGATGGAATTGGGGTGCAGCCGAGGCTACAGGTTGCTTCAATAATCGGTGCGCATTGTTCGGCATTGCCTCCGCAGCAGTCTTCAAGCAAGAAGCTGACGAGCGCGCCAATGCCTTCCATGTCAGCAAAATAGCGCACGGATCGTCCCTCCCGCTCGTTGCGGATCAGGCCCGCCCTGAGCAGAATGTTGAGATTTGTCGACATGGTGTTCTGCTTGACGTCAAGCATCTGTCCCATCTCTCCGGACAAAAGGCCGTCAACACCCGCCTTGATGAGCAGGCGGAAAACGTCGAGCCTTGTGGGCTGGCTTAGAGCCGAAAATGCAATCGTTGCTTCATTAGTATCCATATTTCATGAATATTTGATATAATTTAATCTGTCAAGAATGACCGGGTCTATCGGTGTGGGCGACATAATGATTTGTTGCTTGCATCCGCTTGGTGTCTGGAAAACTGATGAAACGAGGGGAGCTAGATCAGGAATGCATCTGCTTCGGCTTTGGTTTTTTCTTTCTCAGACTGGCCACTAGCGGTTCGTCTTTGAAAGATTTCGTCATAATCATCGAACATGTCATTTTCGAAAAAGTCATCCTGCTGGATAGGGCGCGATGATGAGGTTATGCTGGAGAGAGAAACAGGATCAAGATCGCGATTGGCAATGCGGGCTGCCTGTTGTGCCTGATTGTCTTTGAGCGATCTGGCCACTGGGGCGTTGGTATCCAGATGGTCCGGATTCATCACTGCTCTGATTCTGGCATTGAGGGCATTCGTCGAGAAGGGGCGAGAAATGATCCAGTGCGCGCCATGGGCGATAGCGCTGGTGACACGATAGCGGGTTGGATTCTCCATGATAAAAATCAGGTAGGTCGCTTCTCCTAAATAGGTTTTGCTGATATCCGGCCGCCCTCTGAGTAATTCGGAACTGGAAGCTGTGTTGTAGTCAAGAAAGAGAAAATTCGGAAACGTACGTTTGGCTTCATCAAGGCCGAATTCGAGTTTGTCGAATTCCGCAACACGAATGAACCCCGAAGTACGCAAGACCGAGCGCAGCAGCTTGCGCTGAAACGTGTTGCCATCGACAATCACGGCAGAGCCATGTTGAACAGCAGTCGGCATCAGTCGTCCCCACTTTCTGTTTGTGAGCAGACCCCCATCTGCTCTCTTGTCATAATTTACAATGACAACTAAAAATCGGTAAATTATTTGATGTGTCATCAAGATTGTTTCTAATATCGGAATTTTTGAATGATTTGTTGGTTTCAGTAAACCTGAAGGTCAGAGAGCCGAGGCTTTTTCTTTTGTTGGTATGGTTCTGCCAAACAATTGGAACCAATGGGGCTTGTTCAGGCATTGGAGCTCGTTAAACAGGGAAGGGCATTTTTTCAAAGCCATTGCTTTGTCAACCTGCTACAACACTCGGAATTGGCAAGTGCGTCGCTTGTAATTCAGGCGTAAGATACAATCTTCATAATGGTCGCATCTTTTGTCTTCCTCTCACATCGGAGATCGTTCAGTGGATATTACGGGATTTGATATTTTTGTTATCGTCCTGGTGGTGTTGTTCATTCTCATCCTGCTTGCAGGGGTGAAGACCGTACCTCAGGGATATAATTTTACCATCGAGCGGTTTGGCGCCTATAAGCGGACGTTGAAACCGGGGCTGTCGCTGATCGTGCCGTTTATAGACCGGATTGGTGCCCGGATGAATATGATGGAGCAGGTGCTTGATGTGCCCAGCCAAGAGGTTATCACGCGCGATAATGCCAGCATCACCTCGGATGGCGTGGCCTTTTATCAGGTGATGAATGCCGCTGATGCCGCCTACGAGGTTAATAATCTCGAACAGGCTCTGCTCAACCTGACCATGACCAACATCAGAACCGTGATGGGCTCGATGGATCTGGATGAATTGCTCTCCAATCGCGATGAGATCAATTCCCGTCTGTTGCATGTCGTTGATGAAGCGGCAGCTCCATGGGGCGTCAAGATTTCCCGCATCGAGATCAAGGACATCAACCCGCCTACAGACCTTGTGGAAGCCATGGGACGTCAGATGAAGGCAGAGCGCGAAAAGCGCGCATCCATTCTTGAAGCTGAAGGGGATAGACAGTCTGCCATTCTGAGAGCTGAAGGGGAAAAACAGGGCAAGATCCTGCAGGCTGAAGGCGAGCGACAAGCACAGTTTCTGGCTGCTGAAGCCAGAGAACGTGTTGCCGAGGCGGATGCCAAGGCGACTGAAGTGGTCAGCAAGGCTATTGCCGAGGGGGACATTCAGGCCATCAACTATTTTGTTGCCAGCAAATATGTCGATACTTTGGGCGAAGTGGTCAAGGCTCCGAACCAAAAGGTCGTCATGCTGCCGCTTGAGGCGACATCCATTCTGGGCGCTCTTGGTGGCATAGGTGAATTGAGCAAACAGGTGTTTGGCAAGGATGGCACACCGCCTGCCCGCGCTGGACGTGTGCCCACGGTCAAGGAAGACTGATCGGATGGCTGCATCAGGGCTTTACGGGCTCGGCAATTGAAGGATGGATCAATGATTGCACATTGGATGGTGGTGCTAGGGCCATGGTTCTGGGTTGTTGTGGGCGTGATATTGCTGGTGCTGGAAATATTGGCGCCGGGGACCATGTTTCTCTGGTTTGGCGTGGCGGCACTGCTCGTGGGCGGCTTGTCATTCGTGATCGATTTCGGGTGGCAAAGCGCGCTCATTCTGTTTGCAGTCCTGTCGCTGCTTTCTGTCATCGTGGGGCGTTTCATTCTGAGCAAGACGGCCAAGAGCGGCACGGACAAGCCCCTGCTCAATGATCGGGCCCAAGCGCTGGTCGGTGATGTCTATCAACTGGACGAACCGATTGTGAATGGCCATGGGCGGGTCAAGGTACGCGACAGCTATTGGCGTATTTCCGGCCCTGATTGTTCCGCAGGGAGCCGCGTCAAGGTGATCGGCGGAGAGGGGACAGAACTCGAGGTCGTCCTTGTCGAACCAGACAGTCAAAGCTGATAAGTCAGAGAAGCTCGTTAAGTCAGACAAGGTCGTTGAATAAAGAAAGCCCCCGAAGAGCATGGTCTTTTCGGGGGCTTTCTTTCTTTGGCTGTGTGCGCAGGGTCAGGCTTTGCGATCTTGCGGGCTCACCTCAATGCAAGATACCCCTTCGCACTGGTGTATTTCCACCGTGATGTGTGCGAGTTCGGGAATGGTGGCCAGCATTTCTTTATAATGCTCCACCGCTCTTGGATAGTGAGTGACCAGTGCCACGATCGCGGCATATTTGTTGGCGCCGACATACCAGACATGGAGGTCAACAACACGGTTGTCGGCTCTGTTTTCAATCTCTGCTTTGATCCTGTCGGCAAGATCCATTTTGCTGACGCGATCCAGCAGGATGCCGCCGGTTTCCTTTATCAGCAGGAAGGACCAGCGGCCGATGAGAGCCGCGCCAACCAATCCCATGAGAGCGTCGGTCCATGTCCAGCCAAAAAGCTTGCCCATGAGCAGCGCCGCAATCGCCAGAACAGAGGTCAGCGCGTCTGCCAGCACATGAAGATAGGCGCCCTTGAGATTGCGATCATGGTTTTTGTCGTGGGCGTGTTCATCGTGGCTGTGATGGGCAGCCGCATGGCTGTCGTGGCTATGGTGGTGATCGTCGTGATCATCATGCGTATTATGATGGTGGTGGTGGTGATCATGATCATGATCATGGCTATGATCATGCGAATGACCATGACTATGCCCGTGATGATGATTGTCACCCAATAACCAGACGCTCGCAACGTTAACCAGCAAGCCGACGAAGGCCACCAGCATGGCTTCGTTGAAGGCAATAGCGCGTGGGTTGATCATGTGATCGATGGATTCATAGGCCACAAACAAAGCTACGATGCCGAGCAGAATAGCGTTCGTGTAGCCCCCAAGAATTTCCACCTTGCCGACCCCGAAGGTGAACCGCACGTCCTGGGCGTGGTTTCTGGCATAGCGATAAGCAAAGATCGTCAGGCCCAGCGCTCCCGCGTGGGTGGCCATATGCCAGCCATCTGCCAGAAGAGCCATGGAATTGAAGATGATGCCTGCCGATATCTCGATCAGCATCATGACGAACGTCAGAAGGACAACATACAATACGCGTTTTTCGTTGGCCGCGCTGGCTTTGGCGTTCAGAAAGACGTGATTGTGCTTCCATTGGTTCAGGTGATGAATATGCATGGCCCGGATCGCAAAAAGGTATCAATGTCAGAGTATATTTGTACCTAATAGTCAAGATTATTGCAAATCTGGTCTAACGCTTAGGGCTGGTGCGTTGGCGGCAGAGGAGGGGCCTCGCTCATCAACAGAATGGAGATGCGACGGTTGGCTGCCAGATAGGGATCATTGGGGAAGAGAGGCTCGGAGTCGGCCTTGCCGACCACGCCGAAGATCTGATCTGCCGGAAGCCCGTGTTCCATCAGAATGGAGCGCACAGCATTGGCCCGATCCGCGGAAAGCTCCCAACCGGTATAGCCGGTGTTAACCGGTACGTTGGAGGCGGTCGTGTGGCCGGTGATCTTGATCCGGTTTGGCATGTTGGCCAAAACGGGCGCCATGGCTACGATCAGTCGACGGGTGAAGTCATACGGGAACTTAGACCCTTCGGCGAACATGGAACGGCCATCCTGATCCACCAGCTGGATGTTCAGGCCATCTTCCTGCTCTTCGATGATGATATGCTTGGAAAGCTCGGAGATTTCCGGCAGCTCCTGCCATGCCTGCCGCAAGGAGGCTGCGGCCGTGGCAAACATGCGAGGCTTTTCAATTTCGGTCTTTTCGATATCGTGGGTGTTGGCTTCCGGTCCCTGCTTGGTGCGCTGATCATGGCGTTCCTGGGAATAGTCGGAGTCATTCTCCTGCGGGACGGCGGCCACTTCCTTGATATATTGGCGCACCGGCATGCCTTCGATCTCGATCATGCCGGCTTTCCGCATGACAGGCTTCACGCCGAACGCGTCTTTCATGGAGCCGGCAACGACCTGCAGCTTTTCATTGTCCTGAATGGAAAAGGAAATGATGAGCACGAAAAAGCAGACGAGCAGAGACATGAGGTCGGAGAAAGTCACCAACCAATCGGGAGCACCGCCTCCGCCTTGTGGTTTTTTCTTTGCCATCGCCTTGCTCTTTTCTCGTCTCGGTTCGCTTCGTTATGCGGTCTTTAGGGACGGGCTGCCTTAAGCGGCCTCGTCCAGAAGTTCGTTGCGTGCTTTTTCTGGCAGATAGGCCAGTAGCATTTCGCGGATGAGGTTCGGGCTCTTGTTTTCTCGGATCTGCATGACGCCATCAATGATCAGCGTCTGATTGAGGTCTTCCCCGTCCAGCTTGGCGTCGAGCTTGTCGGTAATGGGAATGCAGATGATGTTGGAAATCAGGGAGCCATACAGGGTCGTCAACAAGGCAATCGCCATGGCCGGGCCAATGGCCGACGGGTCATCCATGGCGGCGAGCATCTGCACCAGACCGACTAGGGTGCCGATCATGCCAAAGGCTGGTGCGGCGTCGCCCAACTGTTTGTAGAAGCGTTTGCCTTCCTGCAGGCGTTCGATGTAGAGATCGCGCTCCCGTTCCATGCTTTCACGGATGAAGTTCGGTTCGTATCCGTCGGCGATGAACTGCACGCCCTTGGCCAGCACGGGGTCGTCAACGTCGACACCTTCCAAGCCAAGAGGGCCGCTTTTGCGGGCAACGTCAGCGAGCTCGGTGATTTTTTCAATCATCTCACGGGGATTGGCAGATTTGCCGCTGAAGGCAACCTTGCCGCCGGTCATGATTGCTCCGCCGATGCCGCCGAGTGTAAAACGGATGAGAGTCGCAGCCAATCCGCCCCCAACCACGATGAGGACGGATGGAATATCAATGAACTGCCCGAGTGTGCCGCCCAGAAGGATAGCGGTTACAACGACGCCACATGCCGCAACCATACCGATAAGCGTTGCAATATCCATTGCTGTTTCCTGACTAATTTGAGGACCTTGGGTCCACTGCCATTTTTCTTATCTGGCAGTCTATGGAAACAGCTCTAATGGATTGCTAATGGATTGCTGAAAAACGCGAGTTTAATGATTAATTTCTATTAGGGTTACCAAAGAGATAACACGGTTGCAGACGCTCCGGATTCATCCATTTATGCAGTGGTTTGGCCGTAGCGTCGCTGCGAGAAATCCACAGGTCAGGCGACGCCTGCACGCAAGAAATCGTGCATATGCACAAGACCGACAGGTCGGTTGTCTTCAACCACGAAGATAGACATGATGGCCGCGCTGTGCAGCATTTCGATTGCGGTGGGCACCAGAATGTCTGGCGTCAGGGTTTTGGGATCTTTGGTCATGACGTCGCAAACCGGGCGCGTCAACAGATCGTCTCTAAGATTACGACGCAAGTCACCATCTGTGACCATGCCTTGCAAATGCCCGTTGTCGTCCAGCACACCCACACAGCCAAAGCCTTTTTGCGACATGATCAGAATGACTTCGCTCATACGGGTATCCGCTGCAATCAGAGGCAAGGCGTCACCGGTATGCATGATGTCGCGAACATATTGCAGGCTCGCACCAAGGCTGCCACCGGGGTGGAAAATCTTGAAATCATGGGCCGTGAAGCCGTGGCTTTCCAGAAGGGCAATGGAGAGTGTATCGCCCAAGGCGAGCTGCAGAATGCAGGAGGTGGTCGGCGCCAGACCATGGGGGCAGGCCTCTTCTACCTTGGGCAGGCAAAGATGGATATCGGACTGTGTGCCCAGCGTGCTGTTCGGATTGGCCGACATGCCGATCAGTGGAACCTTGAAGCGGCGGGTGTAGGAAATGATGCTCGCCAATTCGGCTGTTTCGCCGGACCAGGACATGGCCAGAACAACATCCATGTCGCGGATCATACCCAAATCACCGTGGCTGGCCTCGCTTGGATGAACGAAAAAGGATGGGGTGCCGGTTGAGGCCATCGTGGCGGAAATCTTGCGTGCAATATGCCCGCTCTTTCCCATGCCGGTGACGATGACGCGTCCTCTGGCTGCCTGAATAATGGAGATCGCTTCCTGAAAGGGCGCCTTCAGAGGGCCATTCAGAGCATCGCGCAGGGCGCTCAATCCTTCGATTTCGTTGTTGATGGTGTTATGGGCCGAATTGATTGGCGAAATCGTCTCGCCTTGCGACTGGGTAAACATGGATTGTCCTGATGGTTCAGCTGAGTATGGGTCGTGTTCTATACCATCGAGATGCTGAAGAAAAGGGAGTCTAAGGTTTGTTCGCGGTATCCTTTTTACCAGAATTGGGTGCTTTTAAGGCAACCTTGTTGGCAAGGAGTTGTTAACCAAATTTCTTTACGATCTGGAAAGGTTTGAAAACTCTTTTCAGGCGTTTGGTGCCTGCCTGAAAAGGACCGTGAAAAGCATGTGACTGCGGCTTCGGTGGCAGGTCCAGTAACTCGGCACACAGGTAGCAGGGCGCTCAGGCATGCGGCAAATACTCATCTCCGGCTTGTTGGTTTCGGCCTGTTTGCCTTTGTCTCCGGCTGTGGGGCAGAGCCTCTCTGATTCTGTGTCCAATGCAGCGCTCCGCACCGGCTATGAGGACAATGGGGCTGTCGACGCTGAAGGAGCCGGTTTTCTGTCAGGTGAAGATGCCACGGGCAAGGAGGCTGTGCCTGAGCCCTCTCAACGTGTCAACCGTCCGGTTCAGAGAGAGCAGGGGCGCACAGGCCCCACCAGTCAGACTGTGGGGCCTTATGACCCTCTTGGTGTGCGTGTCGGGCAATTCCTGTTTTATCCATCTCTCACCCTTTGGGGGGAGCTGACCGATAATGTCGATGCTTCTGCTGTCGGGCAGGAAGGACGGACGGTCAATCCCGAGTTCGAATTGCGGGTTGAATCCGACTGGATGCGGCATTCCCTCTCGCTTTCCGGCCGAGCTGGCATGACCGCCTATGACACCCCTCAGAGGAAGCCGGAGAGTGATCAGTCGTTGAGCGCCGCACTGGGGCTTGAGCTGGCTTCTGAAACCGAACTGACACTGGATGGTTCATTTTCCCGTCTGCAGGAAGACAGCAGTGTGGAGTTGAACGCCACCGGACAGACGGCGACCTATGAAACCAGTCTTTCCGCTGGTGCGACCCTTGATCAGCGGCTGGGGCAGCTGGATCTGCAATTGCGCGGATCTGTGGGGGCCTTGCGCTATGAAGGGGAATCCAGCCGTGACTATGACACCTATCGTCTGGGCGCGCGCATCGGTGTGCCCGTTACCGATCAGGTAAAGCCCTTTATCGATGCAGAGATCTCTCGCCGCCAATATAGCGATACAAATAATCGTCAGAATGGGAATAGCCTACGCGGTGCCATCGGTATCGAGGTTGTCAATCGCGAGAAGCTCTCGGGCGAGATTTCTGCCGGACTTGTCGCTTGGGATCCCGAACAGGCTGGCCAGTCCGGCGATACAACCCTGTTTGCCGACGCCAGTCTGGTCTGGTCACCCAACGGGCTATGGACCATTCGTGGTGGGTTGGAGACAGAGCTGACCTCTACGGCAACAGCAGCCCGCAGCGTTGCCACTCATCGGGTGAGCGCTTCTGCCGAATATGCTGTTTTGCGTAACCTGACCTTTACCGCAAGCGGTGACATCAGCCGTGAGAGCTATAACGGGTTAAGTCGGCGTGACTGGGTGTTTGACGCTACGCTCAATGCGACCTACTCCTTCAATCGCAATCTCCAGCTCATCGCCAGTATTGAGCGCTCCCAACGCGAAAGCAACTGGGTGGGCGAAGACACCGAGACCAACACTGTTCGCGTTGGCCTCAAGCTTCAGCGCTGAGAAGACATTCTTTCTTTCCGTATCAATTGAAGCGACGCACAGCGAGGCGGGCGATGGCCGGGCCTTCAAAATGCATGTCATCAAGTCTGTGGGCCAGTTGATGTCCAAAGCCCTGATTGATCATGCTGTGCGGCTTGTAGACCAGCGCGCGCAGATTGTTTGGCGTCGGACGCGAAAGGCGGGCAAATGTCGCCGTGCTGGTTGGCTGCTTGATATGGGCAAAGTGAGCCATGCCCGACGGGCCATAAGCAAAGGTTAGGCGTGCCAGCTGATCGGATTCATCGTCTGACGGGTTGGTATCAGAGTGGGAAACCTGTGCGCGCGGCTCTGGCAGAGGCGCTGCATCAAGCGCGCTGGCAAGGCTTGCCTGTTGCTGTTCAATCGCTTGGGCCGGACCGGATTTGTTAGTATTTTCTCTTGGGCTGTCCGATGGCAGTGTGGAGAGGAATGTGTTGCCAGCTGAAGCGTATGCAAAGCGGTTTGGCGTAGGCTCTTCCTTGCTGCCAACCATTTGGGCAAGTACTGCTTTTGAATTTTGTGTCTGTGCCTGTTGTTGGGGCAGGGCTGCGACGCGTGTTGCGTCGGCTTGCGGCTGCGGTGAGAGCTGGGTGCGTGCCCGCGGGAGCGAAGCCATCTGAACCTGTTCAGGCGCTTCAGCCGGTGAGGACCCGCTTTCCTGTGCTGGCTCCTCGGTCACAATCCCACTCGGCGCGTTGGTGCTGACGGTGTTGTCTGTTTGCTGCGCATCCATCTGTTGCTCAGCTGGTAGCGGCGCTGTTTCTGCGCTGGCAAGCTGATAGCGGACGCCGAAAAGGGTGTCCGGTCTGGTGCGCGGCAGGGACGCAAACTGGATTGGCGCACTGTCTGGCGTCTGGTCACTCTCGGCCGATGTTTGATCAATCGCCGCGTCTGCATTGGCTTCAGCTGTTGGTTCTGCTTGGGCCAGATTGATGGTTGTGCTTTCAACAAGGCGCACTCTTGGCAGGGTGGCGAGGCTTTGCGGCAGGAGCAGGGCCTGCGCCGATGGGGATTCCTCAAGCAATTCGTCAGCCACGGCTTCCGGATCGGAATCGCTCAAAGGTTCATCGTTAGAGAATTGTGGCTTTGGCGGCTCCTTGGGTGTTTGCCGAAGAAGCGTTTGCAAGAGGCCGCCTTTGCTTTCCTCTTCCTTGCGCGCCAGTGAGGCCACTTGCGTGCGGGTCAGGTTTTTTTTCGGTGCCGCAGGGGCTGCCGAGGCATATTGCGTAAAGCGCCGGACCGAACGCGTCGAACGGGCCATTTCCGCCTTGCGCTTATCCACCTGTATCTTAGCTTGTTTATAGCCAGAGAAGGGCTTGCCATCGGTAGGCACATGCACGGTTACCCCGTCCGGGAAGACCTTGGCCAACTGTTTGCGCGTCATGCGGGGCCAGTGGCGCACATTGCCAGTATCGATATGGATAAAGCGGGAGCCGGGGTAATACCCAACGCCACCAGCCTGCATTTGCAGGCCAACGCGGCGGATGGTCGCCAGTGGTACGCCGGGCAGGTAGAAGTCCATTGCCTGCCCCATGGTGTGGCGGCTGTTTTTGGCTACGCCTTTGCTGCGCGAGCGCAACATGCCGTTTGTCGCGGGTGAACGGTAGCCCGAGAAAACGGTGATCGGCTGCTTGGCTCCGGTTTTCTTGTAGACCTCCCAGATCAGATCAAAGAGGGCCGGATCCATTTCGGTTTTCTCGTTACGGCGCCAGTCGCGCAGAAACTGGTTGAGCTTGCGCAGGCCATCAGCATCAAACTTGCCATTGCGCTTATAGGTGATAGTGGCTGTTTCCTTGGTGTGGGCGTTGGACAGGCGTAGACTGCGCGAAGAGGCGTTGGCTTGTGACGCCATCATCAGCATAAGCACACTGAGCAGCACAAACAGGCCTGTCAGGGCATGGCCTGAAAGGAGGCTGAACGGGCTCTTGGCTGAATGGCTGGCCTCGGTTGCAGGCTGGCTTCTTGTTAGGAATGATGCTTGTCTGGCCACTGGACATCCAATATCTGGTCAACAGGAAGGAGCATCAACCGGCTCAATCACCGGGCCTTGCGGTCCCTTCCATGTCAAAATGCGCTCACCCCACAAGAGCTGCTTTTCATCAGCTGCCCCGGAACGTGAACGCGTCTTGCTTCTGCCAACACCCAAACAGGTTTAGCAGAAAATCAGCTCTACTTCGACAATATTATGCTTAGCAATTGGTAAATGAAACCGAAATGGAAGCGAATATTGATGTGAAATGCTGATGTCTTGATGGTGTTTTCGCCAGTATGTTGTTGAAATGCGGCAAAACAAAGCATAGGCGCACTGAAAAGCGCGCCTTACTGGTCATGATTAACAAAGATTTAAAGGCTTACAGGCCCAGAGCTGCTTTGACTTTTGCATTGTGCCCATAGATATCCGAGCGCAGCTGCAGGGTGCCTTCATGAGACATCCATGTGGTGAAATAGGCCAGATGCACCGGTATCTTCTTAGTCAGATTAACCCGCCGTTCATTGGAGCCCAGCATCGCCTTGATGCGGGAGGCATCCCATTTTGAAGTCTGGGACAGAATCACATCTGCAAATTCAAATGGCTTGTTCACTCGGACGCAGCCGTGGCTGAAGGCACGATAATCGCGATTGAACAGGCTTTTGGATGGGGTGTCATGCAGATAGACCGCATGCTGGTTGGGGAACATGAACTTGATGTTCCCCAGAGCGTTGCGTGTTCCCGGAGTCTGGCGCAGGCGCACCATATCGGCTTCCACGCGATCCCAGTCCAGTTTGGAAGGATCGATGACCTGAGTGCGGCCTTTGACGCTGGCCAGAACCTGATAATTCTGGTTGGAGAAAAAGGCTGCCGGATTTGCCTTGATCTTGGGAAGCAGTTCCTTGGACGCGATAGAGCGTGGCACGTTCCAGTATGGATTGACGACCACATATTCCATCTCATCGGAGAAAACCGGTGTCTTATGCGCCTTCTTGCCAACGACAACGCGGGTTTCATGAATGGTTTTGCCATTCTTGACCACTTCAAGGTTGTAGGTGGGGATGTTCACCATGACATGGAAGTCGCCCAGATCGCGGGGCAGCCAGCGCCAGCGCTCCATGTTCGCAATGATGTCGGCAATCAGATCCCTGCGATTGTTGTTGAGCACGCTAAGGGTTGCGTTGCCTACGATGCCGTCTGCAATGAGGCCGTTGTCGGACTGATAGGTTTCGACGGCCTTGGCCAGCTCCTTGCTGTAGAGCGTGTTTGACGATTCATCTTTAGCGGCAGCAAGGCCCAGCTTGCGGCGCAACAGGGGCACGCGATCATCGCGCATGCCAACCCGCAGGCTCTTGCCGGAGGCAATCGGCGGCGTGTCATCTTCGCTGCCCTGTGCCCTGAGGTGATTATATTCCGCGCGTAGGGCAAGGAAGCCCTTGTGCTGGGGGTTATAGCTGCGCATTTTTGCCACCGGATTGTCGGCTTTGACAATCTGGTTCAGGGCATCAATGGAATCAGGATAATGCGGTTTGATCGTCACTTCTTTTTTGGAGAAGATACGCGGATCAACCCGGCCCGCATAAGCGTGGCGCGTATAGCGCGTCAGAGCCAGAGAGAGGGCAAGATCAGCCTTGGCGATGACGTCAGGGCTGGTGCCCCTTTTGCGCGAGGTTGCTAACGAAGGCGTTTTATAGTCGGACGGATCAAGACCATCGCGTTCTGCCCGGGCGAGATTGAAAATCAGCTTGCGGGCTTTGGCTGTCCATTCGCCATTGTTGAACCACGCAGGCGCGAAGGCGCGCTCTTCATAGAAGGCGACAAGGGCAGCATTGTCTCTCTTTGTCAGAAAGTCCGGCGCCTGAGGCATGGTGTCGATGGCGGCGGAGATCGCATCGGCCAGATCCTGATCGGCCTGCTGATCAATCGCGCCCAGTGTGACGCGGTGCATATTATCAATGACGCTTTGGATTCTGATCTGATCCTGGATCTGCGTGGCAACGGGATCGGCAGGTTCTTCTCCAAACAGAACCACCGGCTGGGCCGTGGGTTCATTGGCTGTTGGCGTTGCCAGAGCTGCGCTCGTCGGGCAAATGGCACATGCCAGAAGAGCTGCAAGAGTCGGTTTCATCATCATTATCCCGCACGTAAGTGAATCAAGCTAAGCAAGGTTATTGAGTCCAATATACGTTTGATGCAATCTTTTTCTCATCACATTTGCGACATGAACATGATCGCGTTGACGTGTGTAGCCTTCCTGCAACGATCCCGATGACCGGTCAGGACGCGGCAGCGTTATCATCAGCCTGATCCAGCCCATATTCCTTGAGCTTGCGATAGAGCGTAGAACGGCCGATTGCCAGGCGGCGCGCAACATCGGACATGCGGTAGTCGTGGTGTTCGAGCGCTCGTTTGATGATCTCCGCTTCCAGCTCGGCCAAAGGGCGTATGTTCCCTTGTTCATCGAGCAATCTGAGAAAGCCCCATGGGTCTTGCTGCTGGGCTGATGGTGCTGGAGAGGGCGCGGCGTGGCGCGGATCTGGTGCCGTGGGGTCGATAGGTCTGGTCAGTATGGTTTCATGGCCGCCCGCCTCCGGCTGGGAGGCCGGTGATGCGGGCATTGACGGGGCTGATTGAGGCTCTGTCTGCTCCACATAGGCCAGTTCGGAAGGGTTGGGCGAACGGGCCTTGACGATGGACGCACTGAAGGCACTGACCTGACTGGCGATCTGCGGGAATTCATCCACAGTCAGTTGATTGCTGTCACACAACACGACGGCACGGAAGACCGTGTTTTCCAACTGGCGGATGTTGCCGGGCCAGTCATAGCTTTGCAGCAGGGAGAGGGCCTCGGGCGTCACATGCGTCAGATTCTTGCGGCCTTCCTCGGCGGCAAAGCGCGCAAGGAAATTGCGGGTGAGGGCGGGGATGTCATCCTTACGGTCGCGCAGAGGCGGCACCCGGATGGGGAAGACATTGAGCCGGTAATACAGGTCTTCGCGGAATTTGCCATCCTTGACCAACTGGATGAGATCTTTGTTGGTCGCCGAGATCAGGCGAAAATCGACCTTCACCGGCTTGGCGGCACCGACCGGGTCGATCTCGCCTTCTTGCAAAGCCCGCAAAAGCTTGACCTGCGTGTCGAGTGGCAATTCCCCCACTTCATCCAGAAACAGCGTGCCGCCATTGGCTTCGACGAACTTGCCGATATGCTTGTCGTTGGCGCCGGTAAAGGCCCCCTTCTCATGGCCAAAAAGAATGCTTTCGACCAGATTGTCGGGAATGGCGCCGCAGTTGACCGTGACAAAAGGTTTGCTGGAACGATCAGAGGCATGCTGGATTGCCTTGGCTATCAGTTCCTTGCCGACGCCGGATTCCCCTTCGATGAGAATGGGGATATGGGATTTTGCCGCGCGCTGGCCAAGATTGATGACGCGCCCCATCGTATCGCTTGAAGAGATGATGCTCTTGAAGCTGAGATTGCCGTCGCGCTTGGAGCGGATGCGGGTGATTTCATCCTCAAGGGCATTGACCTTGAGGGCATTGCGCATGGCAACTTGCAGGCGCTCGGGGGCAACCGGCTTGATGACAAAGTCAAAGGCCCCTGCGCGCATGGCATTCACCGCAGTGTCGATTCCTGCATGGGCTGTTTGTACGATGATCGGTGCCTTGATGTCTGTCTTTTGCAGAGCCTGAAGCACCCCCATGCCATCGAGATTCGGCATGACCAGATCCAGAATGATCAGATCGAAATGGGTGGAGGGATTTTCTTGCAGAATGGCAAGCGCTTGCTCTCCATTTTCAGCACAGGTCGTCTCAAAGCCGCTCTTCTCGACCACAGCTTCAAGCAGGCGTCTTTGTACCGGGTCATCGTCAACAATCAGGATGCGTTCGTTCATCTTGCCCTCGATGGCTGATTTCTGTCTGATCGCCTTGCTCTTTTGGGGGCGATAATGCATGGGCCCCGACTGCGCTATCTGGCAGTGGCGATTCTCGCATCATGAATGCGATCTGTTTCATTTTGAACCACGATGAGCGCAATCGGTTAATAGCGCGTTAATGCGAAGACGGAGGGAGAGATATGTTCATATTTGATTAAATGATTGATTGCGCGGCCTCTGCGCCGACATTCGGACCTATATCTGGCCTGTATCTGGGAGTGAATGCGGGTTATACGCCTTTATCCTGATTTCTTATGATTTAGATGTTTGACCTTGAGGTAGGAATTCCTATCTTAGAGAAGTCGGTTCTTCGACTGCCGGAGCTTGATCCGGTTTCAGACACTTTCACTTTATTGCTGGATGCCCTTATGATCTCTGAACGCTTATTTCGATCTTCGCTTGACGCCCATCTCGCCACTTCCGACGCAGCCGCTGCTGACAAGACAGGAGAAGTCCTGCCGGAATGGTCTCTGGATGATCTCTATAAGGGGCTCGACGATCCGGCGATCGAGGAAGACTACAAGCTGGCGCAAAGCGAAGCCGAAGCGTTTGCTGCCGATTATCAGGGCAAGCTGGCGGATGGACTGGCCGAGGGTGGTGAGCAGCTTGCTGAAGCGCTCAAACGCTACGAAGCGATGCAAGAGCGCATGGGCAGGCTGATTTCCTATGCTGGCTTGATGTATAACGGCAACACCACCGATCCGAAAATTGCCAAATTCTACGGCGATGCGCAGGAGCGCCTGACAACGATTTCCACCTTGCTGCTTTTCTTCGAGCTGGAGCTCAACCGCGTTGAGGATGCCGTACTGGACAAAGCCATTGCCTCAAGCGCAGCGCTTGCCCATTACAAGCCGTGGCTTGATGATCTGCGCATGGAAAAGCCATATCAGCTCTCTGACGAACTGGAAAAACTCTTCTATGAGAAGTCCGTGACCGGCGGCATGGCCTGGAACCGATTGTTCAATGAAACCATGGCCGGCTTGCGCTTCACTGTTGAGACTGACGGTGAGAGCAAGGAGCTGGCCATTGAGCAGACATTGAACCTGATGTCTGACAGTGATGAAGCCAAGCGCAAGGCTGCCGCTGAAGCGCTGGCCGTGACCTTCAAGAAAAATATTTCTACCTTCGCACTGATTACCAACACTCTTTCCAAAGACAAGGCCATTTCTGACAGCTGGCGCGGCTTTCAAGATGTGGCAGACAGCCGCCATTTGGCAAACCGTGTCGAGCGCGAAGTGGTGGATGCGCTGGTGGCTGCTGTGCAAGATGCCTATCCGCGTCTTTCCCATCGTTATTATGCGCTCAAAGCCAAGTGGTTCGGCAAGGACGTGTTGGATCATTGGGATCGCAATGCCCCTCTGCCTAAGGTGCCGATGCGCACGATCAACTGGCCTGAAGCCAAAACCATTGTTCAGGAAGCCTATGCAGGCTTTGCGCCCGAGATGGCCGAGATTTCCGAGCAGTTCTTTGACAAGGGCTGGATTGATGCTGCCATTCGTGATGGCAAGTCGCCGGGTGCTTTTGCGCATCCGACCGTTCCAAGCGCTCACCCTTATGTGCTGCTGAACTATATGGGCAAGCCACGCGACGTGATGACCCTTGCCCATGAGCTGGGCCACGGTGTGCACCAGGTTCTGGCTGGCAAGCAGGGCGCCCTGATGGCACCAACGCCGCTGACATTGGCAGAAACGGCCAGTGTGTTTGGTGAAATGCTGACCTTCCGCTCATTGCTTGCCAAGACCAAGACGACAGAAGAGCGCCGTTCCATGCTCGCCAGCAAGGTTGAGGATATGCTCAACACGGTGGTGCGCCAGATTGCCTTCTATCTCTATGAACGCAAGCTGCATATTGCGCGCAAGGAAGGAGAATTGACCTCCGATGAGATCTGCGACATCTGGATGAGCGTACAAGCAGACAGTCTGGGGCCGTCCATTCGGCTGGGTGAGGGCTATGAGACCTATTGGGCCTATATTCCGCATTTCATCCATTCCCCATTCTATGTGTATGCCTATGCATTCGGTGATTGTCTGGTGAACTCGCTTTATTCTGTCTATCAGGACAGCAATGAGGGCTTTGTCGATAAATATTTCGACATGCTCAAGGCGGGCGGCACCAAGCATCATTCCGAATTGCTGGCGCCGTTTGGGCTGGATGCGCGGAATCCGGATTTCTGGTCCAAAGGCTTGGCTGTAGTTGAAGGCCTGATCGACGAACTGGAAGCGCTGGAAAACGCATAAGGAACGTTGGGGCCGGAGTTGGAGTGCTTGTGACAAATGGTTGATGAGACCCTTCTTGACCCGAATGAAGATGGTGCATCTTACGACGACCAGAATCGTTTTGGTCGCCGTTTGAAGCGCTATGCGCGCGTGAATGCAGGCATGGGAGGCTTTGTGGCGCGGGCCGCAGGGTCTCGCCTGTTCGGTGGCAGCTCCAGCGATATCGAGCGCGAGGCGGCTGATCTGGCGCGGGTGCTGGGTACGCTCAAGGGACCGCTGATGAAGGTGGCACAAATGATTGCCACCGTACCCGATGTGGTGCCGCCTGAATATGCTGCCGAGCTGGCGCAGCTTCAGTCCGATGCGCCGCCGATGGGGTGGGCCTTTACCAAGCGGCGGATGCGATCCGAGCTCGGGGCTGGCTGGCGCTCGAAATTTGCCGAGTTCGATCATGAACCCTCTGCCGCTGCGTCTCTGGGGCAGGTGCATAAGGCGTTGCATGAAGATGGAACGGTGCTGGCCTGCAAACTGCAATATCCGGATATGGAAAGTGCGGTTGAGGCCGACCTCAAGCAGCTCAACATGGTTTTTGCCCTGCATCGCTCCATGCAGTCTGCCGTGGACACGCGGGAGATGAGCGCAGAAATTGCTGAGCGCGTGCGCGAAGAGCTGGATTATGTGCGCGAAGCCTGGCACATGAGCCTTTATGCCGAGATCTTCAAAAATGAAGACAGTATCCGTGTTCCCAAACTCTACTCTGACCTATCAACGCCGCGTCTTCTGAGCATGAGCTGGCTTAACGGGCGCAAACTGCTTGATTACAAGCAGCATAGTCAGGAAGTGCGCAATTTCATCACCGAGCGGCTGTTTCATGCCTGGTGGTATCCTTTTGCCCATTATGGGGTGATCCATGGTGATCCGCATTTGGGCAACTATTCCGCCTTTGAAGAGGCAGGGGAGGTTGGTGGGCTCAATCTGTTCGATTATGGCTGTATCCGCATCTTTACCCCGCGCTTCGTCAAAGGGGTTGTCGATCTTTATCACGGGCTAGAAAAGGATGATCGCGATCAGATCGTGCATGCCTATGAATGTTGGGGCTTTTCCAATCTCAGTGATGAATTGATTGATGCGCTCAATCTATGGGCTCGTTTCATCTATGGGCCGATGCTGGATGATCGCGTGCGCTCGATTGCCGATGGTGTCAGTCCGGCTGAATATGGCCGTAAGCAGGCTTTCAAGGTGCATCAGGAATTCAGGCGGCTGGGTCCGATTACCGTGCCGCGGGAGTTCGTGTTCATGGATAGGGCTGCCATCGGGCTCGGTGGCGTGTTCCTGCATCTGGGGGCGGAGCTTAATTTCTATAAGCTGTTCAATGAGCAAATCGAGGATTTCACCGAAGAGCGGGTGAGCAATGCACGGCGCCATTTGCCAGCATCTCCCAACAATCTTGATCCTTCTTTCGGGCCAGAGAGCTGATAGGCAACGCTCTTGCAGTATGCAGGAAATGAGAATGGCAACGGGGTCTCACGAGATCCCGTTTTTTGTTGCAGCCCCCTTCGATAGGTTGGCTTTGCATGGGATTTCGGGTGTGCTAATTTGTCGCAACAGGCTTCTTGAGGAGGAATTGGAATGAGCGACCAGACGAACAAGATCATGGACTATCCCGAGCATTATCGCACCTATGATCGATTTATCGGATTAGTCAAATATGGCACAATACTCAGCGTTGGGGTTGTTTTGCTGATGGCGATTACGCTTTTGTAGGGCAGAAGTGCAATATAGCGATATAGTCAGATCTGGAAGACGCGGTGCGGCTGCTTTATGGCAGGCGCGCTTTTTCTATGTCGGCCCGTTGCACTGACAGGGTTGACCAGCCTTGCTTCTCAAATAGTTGAGCTGAAAGCTCTATTTCTTGGCAAAACGCAGCTTGCGAGTCCGGTTCATGCCGTTGACTGCGGGGGAGTAGTTCGGATTAATGACTTTGGCGCGTGAATAGGAATCATACGCCTTCTCATAATTGCCCGCTTTTTCCAATGCTATGCCTTGGTTGGTCCAAGCGCGATAATTGTCCCGATCCATGCGGACAGCGTTGGAGAAATCGCCAAGAGCCCCGCGCATGTCGCCTTGTGCGAGGTAGCTAACGCCGCGCGAGTTGAAGGCATCCGGATTGGAGGCGTCCAAGCTGAGCGCAAAGGTGAAATCTTCGATCGCCTGTGCGTGATTGCGTTGCTGCTGGAAAATCAGGCCCCTGTGGTAATAGGCGCGCGGGTCGCGCGTCTTGGCAATGATGGCCTGATTATAGTCAGATACGGCGCGGCTCAGCTGATTTTCAACCCGGAAAATATCGCCGCGACCAATAAGGGCAACGTCATAAGTCGGGTCGAGCGCAATGGCCTGATTGTAATCAGCCATGGCAGCCTGCATGTTGCCCATCTTCTTGTGAATCAGAGCCCGGTTTGCATAGGCCTGATGGAAGTTCGGGTTCAGCTGAATGGCGCGGGTATAGTCTTGCAAGGCAAGATCATATTGTCCGGAACGCCCATAGGCTGTACCGCGAATGTTATAGGCATTCGGGTCGTTGGGGCTGCCGGCGATCACCCGGTTGAGTGATTCAATATTGTCTGCCGTGCCTGCATTGCGATCGAAATCTGCGCTGTTTTCCATGCCGGTGGTTTGGCATGCGGCCAGCGCAACACATAGGCTCGTAACGGCAAGGAACGATTTGATATGTTGCTTGCAAAGCATTATGAGACCTCGTTCGGTTTTCGCAAATCAGAAGCTTCTAATATCCGGTCCGAAACTTGCAGCCCAGTCTGTCCAAATTGGGGCAGACTTCACTGAAATATGTTTCTTCTACAAAATTCAGCATAAAAATGCTTGCAAGGGAGTGGAGCCGGAATGGCATCGCTTTCTCATCAAGCCTTGCTTATGTCGGCTAGTCAAGCCAATAAAACGAGATCAGGCCCCGTCGGGGACCTGATTTCGATTCATCGCACCTGCGCGCTCGTAATATATTACAAGACAGGTTGAGACAGCTCTGCAGGCGTTCCAAGATTTGGGACGCCAAATCCGATGAAGACTGTGTCTATCGCATTGCGCAGAGAGGGCTCCGCGCAAGGATATTAATGACCACGGCCTTTGGACGGAAGCAGACCTTCGCGCTGAAGGCGCTTGCGAGCCAGCTTGCGTGCACGACGCACGGCTTCAGCTTTTTCGCGGGCCTTCTTCTCGGAAGGTTTTTCATAGAAATTCCGCATTTTCATTTCGCGGAATACGCCTTCACGCTGGAGTTTCTTCTTCAGCGCCTTCAAGGCTTGATCAACATTGTTATCGCGGACGAGTACCTGCACGCGTCAATCCCTAAGTTCGTGATGTGTGGATTTTCTAAAAAAAATCGGTCACCGCCTCGGCAGCGCCCGAACTTTGATCGGCGTTCTACCAGACCGATGGATGCTTGTCCATAGTAAGTGGTCTGTTTTGAGGAAAAAACACCGAAAAGTCGGAGATTAGCTGCTCTTTATCGGTTTGATATGGTTGCTATGTCCCATTTTTCGACCGTCTCTTGTTTCTGCCTTGCCATAAGAATGGAAAGAGGTTGCCGGATTGGTCAGTAGCTCCTCGCGCCGCTCGATGTCATCGCCGATCAGATTCGTCATGACAACATCGCTGTGGCGTGTGGTATCACCCAGTGGCCAACCTGCGACAGCGCGGATATGCTGTTCGAACTGGGAAACCAGACAGGCGCTTTCGGTCCAGTGGCCGGAATTATGCACCCTTGGCGCCATTTCGTTGGCGATAAGGCGCCGTTCGAATGTCTCTGGCAAGAGGAAAAGCTCTACCGCCAATACGCCGATATAATCAAGCGCCTCGGCCACCTTCTCGCCGATCTTGCGGGCCTCTGCAGCGACCCCTTCGCTGATATCCGCTGGTACGGTTGTGGTGTCGAGAATCTGGTTCTTATGCACATTCTCGGAAATATCATAAGAGACAACCTGTCCCTTTTCATTGCGCGCCGCGATAACCGAGATTTCGCGTTCGAATGGTACAAAGGATTCCAGAATCGCCGGTTGCGCCCCGATGGCGTCAAAGGCTCCTTCAACATCTTCAATTTTCTTGAGAAAGACCTGCCCCTTGCCGTCATAGCCAAAGCGACGAGTTTTCAGCATGGCAGGGAGCCCCATGGCTTCCACGGCTTCTTGCAAACTCTCCTGAGAAGTTATGTCGCGGAAGTTGGCGGTCTTGACATCGATGGACTGGAAGAAATTCTTTTCTGTCAGGCGGTCCTGCGATGTCTTGAGGACATTGTCGTCAGGCAGTACGGGCAAACGTTTCTTGAGAAATTCCACCGTCGGGGCGGGGATATTCTCGAATTCGTAGGTAACGCGCTGGACGGACTGGGCGAAGGCTTCCAGAGCCTCTTCGTCTTCATAGTCCGCACAGGTGTGATAAGCAGTGACATCGAAGGCCGGGCTATCCGGGTCCGGGCAATAGATATGGGTCTTGAGCCCGAGTTGGCTGGCTGCCAAAGCCATCATACGGCCCAGCTGGCCGCCACCAAGGATGCCGATTGTATCGCCGGGATTAAGCATGTCATATGTGCCTTTTTGTTGAACGGTTAAGCCTCTTCGTCGACCGGGGCCAGTGCGATGGAATCGGACTGTGCCTTGCGCCATGCGTCCAGTCGGGTCGCCAGATCGTCGTCATGAGTAGCCAGAATGGCTGCGGCCATGAGGCCTGCATTGACCGCGCCTGCGCGACCGATGGCCAACGTGCCCACCGGAATGCCCGCAGGCATCTGAACGATGGAGAGAAGGGAATCCTGTCCGCTAAGGGCGCGGGATTGGACCGGAACCCCCAAAACCGGTAGGGAGGTCATGGCGGCTGTCATGCCTGGCAGGTGCGCAGCACCACCGGCGCCAGCAATAATGACCTTGAAACCATCCGCACGGGCGGCCTTGGCAAAGTCTGCCATGCGATCAGGCGTACGATGGGCGGAAATGATTTTCGCCTCATAGCCGACACCCAAAGTGTCGAGAATGTCTGCGGCATTTTTCATCGTTGGCCAATCGGATTGGCTCCCCATGATGATCGCTACTGGACAGTCAGAATGTGCCATGAACGGGGCCTCCCGGGAAATATGCTGTTAAGACTGTAACACCTCAAGGGCAGTCAGGGTTCCCAAGAATGTGCCAAGTCATGGTCTGTGTCATTTAGGACGTTTGTCTATTCCGGAACCGGAGCATTTCCCTCGGATTTGCCCCCGTGGTGCGGAAGTCGCGCAGTATAGTCAAGTTCATATCAGGCACAAGGCGAAATATGTGTACAAAGATGTGCGAAATGCTGCTGATCGGGGAGCAATTTGACGAAGATGGGGTGCGCTATTTTAGGCGATGATATCTGGAAAAAGTTCATTCTCCAGACGCTCGATTTCGTCCTTCAAAAGGAGTTTTTTCTTCTTCATGCGCTGTATCGGCAAAGCGTTTCCACCAGGGCGGGATTCAAGGGCCTGAATGGCCAGATCGAGGTCGCCATGCTCTGTTCTCAGATGCGTGAGCTTGTTGCGAATTTGAGCTTCTTTTTCTGGTGTCATCGTTTTGTGCCGAGTTGATAATCTTCAATTATTTCAATAAATTATATGATATGACAATGCAAGAGCGACGATATGCTACATCGAAAGATGAAATCAAAGGTAAAAATTTATTTTGGCCTATCTGTTTAAAAAATAGAGAGTCGACAGTATGTAATATGTATGACACAATTAAAGTGTCTCAACCGAACCTATGGAGGTGTTCATGTCGTTAGATTCTCGTATCCAAGAATTGCAGCGTAAGCATGATGAATTGGATAAGGAAATTGAGGAAGCCATCGCCCACCCTTCTGTCGATGACCTTGAGATAGCGGAGATGAAACGACGAAAATTAAGTATGAAAGATGAGATCGCGCAGCTTAGGACTGCCAGCTGATCCAGATATTCATCTTGATTGATCAAGCCGCGGTTTGCTTCCGCGGCTTTTTTGTTGTCCAGTTTTTCTGATACTTACCGATAAAGTTGTTGAACTTGAAAAGGTTAAGTGCTGGTAAAGATAGCCATCTTGCCAGAAGGGGGAATACATCGCGCAAAGGCGCGTTGCTTGACCGTGACCTATTGTCACGCTATTGACTTCTTGCTCTCTTGCGCAAGACATATTTCTTGATTTTTCCGGTCGGCGTCTTGGGTAATTCTCCGAAAATGATGCGTTCTGGTACCTTGTAATGGGCCAGATGATCGCGGCACCAGGTGATGAGATTGTCTTCGCTCGCGTCATGTCCCTCGGTCAATTCGACAAAGGCGCAGGGGCGTTCTCCCCATTTTGCATCGGGCATGGAAACAACCGCGGCTTCTTCTACGGCAGGGTGCTTGTAGAGGGCATCCTCAACCTCGGTTGAAGAGATATTCTCGCCGCCGGAAATGATGATTTCCTTGGATCTATCACGCAATTCCAGATAGCCATCAGGGTGCACAACCGCCAGATCGCCTGAATGGAACCAGCCGTCATAGAAGGCCTGATGGGTGGCGCCTTCGTTTTTCAGATAGCCCTTCATGAGTGTGTTACCCCGGAACATCACTTCGCCGGGAGTTTCGCCATCCGCTGGCACGGGCTGCATTGTGTGGGGGAGCATAACCGATAGGCCTTCAAGGGCAGGGTAGCGTATGCCCTGTCGCTTCATCATGGCCGCTCGTTCTTCGCTTGTCAGGCTATCCCAGCTCTCGTTCCATTCGTTGATGACGGAAGGTCCGTAAGTTTCCGTCAGGCCATAGACATGAGTGAGGCGGAAGCCGAGCGCCTGCATGCCTGTCATGACGTCTTCAGGCGGAGGCGCAGCGGAGGTAATGAAATGGACCTCTTGTTCGAGCGGACGCTTTTCCACTTCTTTGGCGGCAAGCAGAATGGACATGACAATTGGCGCACCGCAAAGGTGGGTTACCTGTTCGGTCTCTATGGCTTCGAAGATCTGTGCTGCCCGCACTTGCCTGAGACAGATATGCGTGCCGCCAACCAGAGAGAGCGTCCATGGGAAAGACCAGCCGTTGCAGTGGAACATGGGGAGCGTCCACAAATAGACTGGATGCTTGCCTAGCTCTGCGGTGATCAGATTGGAATAGCCCATCAGATAGGTGCCTCGGTGGTGATAGACCACGCCTTTGGGGTCTCCGGCCGTGCCTGAGGTATAGTTGAGGGAAATAGCGTCCCATTCATCCTCGACACCCGGCCAGATGAAATCGGGATTGCCCTCTGCAACCAGATTCTCATAGCTCAGCTCAGCGATGAAGGGCGCTTCTTCTTGAAACTCGGAATCCTGATATTGAATAATGATCGGGTCGATGTCGACCAGATCAATGGCGGCGCGCATGACTGCGGCAAATTCACTGTCGACGATGATAACCTTGGAGGCGGCATGCTCCAGCTGGAAGGCGATCAGGGCGGCATCGAGCCGCGTGTTGATGGTATGCAGCACAGCGCCGATCATGGGCACACCATAGTGCGCTTCCAGCATGGGCGGGACGTTGGGCAGCATGACAGAGACAACATCGCCCTGAGCTATACCTCTTGCGCTAAGGGCTGCGGCCAACTGTCTGCACCGTCTGAAGAAATCCTTGTAGCTTGTGCGCTGTGCTCCGTGCACCCAGGCTGTATGCTCAGGGTAGATCGTTGCCGCTCTCTCCAGAAATGAAACCGGAGAAAGAGGTACATAGTTGGCTGGGTTCTGATCAAGATGCGTTGAAAAGCGTTTGCCAGTCATGTCCTTATTCCTCCTCTTGCTGGTTTCTTATGCTTTTTTCCTACTCTCCATCAAAACTGAGGAACGGGTTTGATTCAATTGGCCATTCGGCTCTTTTTGACCGGTTCTTGATCTTGCCCGCGTGGAACGGATTACCACTACCTGCAAAAAAAAGCCCGCTGGAGCGGGCTGTAATGTGGGGGAGGATTTTGGTGACTGATCCTGGCCGTGGCTAGAGAAGTTGGGAGACGCTGTCAAAGCACAGCTTAATGGCGATCAGGAACATGGCTGCATAGGAGATGCGATAGAAACCATCCTGGCTGATCCGCTTGACAAGGAATATGCCAATCATGGTGCCAATCGGTGCAAAGGGGATAAGCACCAGCGTGGTCCAGAGATTCTGCGTCGAGAACTGTCCGAGGGCAAAATAGGGGATCAGCTTGACCGTGTTCATCGTGGTGAAGAAATAGACCGATGTCGCCGCGAACACCAAAGGCTTCATGCCCAAAGGTAGGGTATGGATCTGGTAGGGAGGGCCTCCGGCATGGGCGATGAAGCTTGTAAGGCCCGTGACACTGCCCCAGACCGCCGCAGAAACAGGGCCGCGCGTGGCGATGGTCTTCTTGCGTAGCGTACGCCAGGCATAGTCGGCAACGAAGGCAAGGGCCGTCAGGCCAACCATGAATTTGATGATGTGCTCATCCAGATAGCCCGCCATTAGCCAGCCAAGGGCTATGCCGAACAAAGCAAAGGGGAGCATGGCTTTCAGGACGGCCCAGTTCGCGTTGCCACGATAGGCTATCAAACCGACAAAATCCATGCAGATCAAGATAGGAAGCAGAATGGCTGCAGCCTGAACAGGAGAGATAATCAAGGATAAAATGGGCACGCCGAGCATGGCTACGGGAGTGCAGAAACCGCCCTTGGCAACGCCCACCAGAATGATGGCCGGAATTGCGGCGATGTAGAATGAAAGATCGGTAATCATGGCGATTCTTGGTTTGCTATGTGATGCAACTGTACCGTTGTAATGCAGATACATCAAAAAGTCGAATGAAATTAAAGACTAAACCCTTCTTTCGCCGAATAGACCAATTTTAAAGGCGCAGGTAATCATAAGCGAAATGGATTAACCGCTGGGAGGCGTGAATGGCAGCTTACAAGGAAGTCTATGAGGGATGGAAGCAGAATCCGGAAGAATTCTGGGCGAATGCGGCCAAGAAGATCAGCTGGCACAAACCGGCTGACAAAATATTCGACGCGAATGCCGGTACCTATGGTCGCTGGTTTGCCGGGGCCGAATGCAACACCTGCTATAATGCGGTGGATCGCCATGTCAATGCGGGCCATGGCCAGAGGGATGCGATCATTTATGACAGTCCGATTACCGGTCACAAGGAAACCTACACCTATAATGACCTGAAGATGCAGACACAGGCACTGGCTGCGGTGTTGCTGGATAGTGGTGTGGAGAAGGGCGACCGGGTGATCATCTACATGCCGATGATCCCTCAGGCAGTGATCGCCATGCTCGCCTGTGCGCGCATTGGCGCTGTGCATTCGGTGGTGTTTGGCGGATTTGCTGCCAATGAGCTGGCCACGCGCCTCAATGATGCCAAGCCCAAGGCGATTATCTCGGCATCCTGCGGTGTGGAGCCGAACCGGATTGTTGCCTACAAACCATTGTTGGATGAAGCCATCGAGCTGGCCACGCACAAGCCTGAAAAATGCATCGTCTTCCAGCGCAAGGAACTGGTCTGCGATCTCAAGGAGGGGCGTGATATCAATTATCATGCTGCCATCGTTGATGAAATCGAGCGTCATCGTGTGGTTGACTGTGTGCCTGTCATGGCTACGGACCCGCTCTATATTCTTTATACCTCAGGCACCACTGGCCAGCCTAAAGGCGTTGTGCGCGATAATGGCGGGCATATGGTCGCCTTGCAGTGGAGCATGGAATATCTCTATGGCATCAAGCCCGGAGAGGTCTTCTGGGCGGCGTCTGATGTGGGCTGGGTGGTTGGTCACTCCTACATCGTTTATGCGCCGCTGATCTATGGGGCGACCACGGTGGTGTTCGAAGGCAAGCCGGTGGGCACGCCTGATGCGGGAACCTTCTGGCGAGTGATCAACGAACATAACGTAGTTGCGCTGTTCACCGCACCAACGGCTTTTCGTGCCATCAAGAAGGAAGACCCGAACGGGGAGTTCATCAAGAAATATGACCTCTCGATGTTGCGCACCCTGTTTCTTGCGGGTGAGCGGGCCGACCCTGATACGGTGCAATGGGCCGAGGATATGCTCAAGGTGCCGGTGATCGACCATTGGTGGCAGACAGAAACCGGCTGGGCAATTGCTGCCAATCCGGTCGGGATCGAGCTGATGCCGATTGTGCATGGCTCGCCGACGGTTGCCATGCCGGGATATGATGTTCAGATCGTGGGTGCCGATGGGCATCCGGTGCCTGCCAACGAGATGGGCAATATCGTCATCAAGCTGCCATTGGCGCCGGGCAACCTGCCGGGCTTGTGGCACAATGATGAACGCTTCAAGTCCAGCTATCTTGATGAATTCCCCGGCTATTACCAGACTGGTGATGCGGGCTATATGGATGAGAATGGCTATCTCTATATCATGTCGCGTACCGATGACATCATCAATGTTGCGGGCCACCGCCTCTCGACCGGAGCCATGGAAGAGGTTCTGGCGGCTCACCCCGATGTTGCTGAATGCGCCGTGATCGGGATTGCCGATAAGCTCAAGGGGCAGTTGCCAGCTGGTTTCGTTGTTCTGAAATCCGGTGTGGATCGCACGCCGATGGATATCGAGAAAGAGCTCATCAAGCTGGTGCGCGAGAAGATTGGGCCGGTGGCTGCTTTCAAGATCGCCGTGACCGTGGATCGCTTGCCGAAAACCCGTTCAGGCAAGATCCTGCGAGGTACGATGCGTGCGATTGCCGACCATGAGGAATACAAGATGCCGGCAACAATTGATGATCCGACCATTCTCTCCGAAATTGAGGATGCGTTGCGGGAGCACGGGATCTGATGTGTCGCATTCCGTCTTTTAAAGACCAAGAAAAAGGCCGGGTTATTAAACCCGGCCTTTTGAATAATGGCTTCTGGATTGAAGCGATGTGCCTGAGAAGCAGAGCTGTCGCTCTTATTCTTCGTCGTCCTCATCTTTGGATGATGGCTGGAAGTTGGCAAAGACCGAAGCGGCATCCGGGATCGCTTCTTCGTCTTCAGCAGGCTTCTGAGTTGGTTTGAAGTTGCCGAACGGATCAGCTGCAGGCGCCAGAGATTCTTCAGGCGACAACAGGGTCGGATCCTGCTGATATTCCTGCTGGGCAGGGGCATCGGCTGCAGATTTCTTCACTTCCAGATCGAGGTCAAGCTGTTTACAGATGCCCAGAGTAACCGGGTCCATCGGTGTCAGCTGGCCGGAGTTCCAATGGGTCCGGTTGCGGATGGCTTCAATGGTCGGCTTTGTGGTGCCGACCAGACGCACGATCTGCTGATCTTTCAGTTCCGGATGATTGCGCACCAGCCAGAGAATCGCATTGGGGCGGTCCTGACGCTTGGATACCGGCGTATAGCGCGGGCCACGACGCTTGGGCTCGGGCACGGTAACTTTCGGTGGTGCCAGTTTCAACCGATATCTTGGCTCATTCTGGGCTTTCTCAATTTCTTCACGGGTCAACTGACCAGTCATGATGGGGTCCATGCCCTTGATACCCTGGGCGGCCTCTCCATCTGCGATCGCTTTGACTTCCAGTGGATGCAATTTGCAGAAAGCAGCAATCTGGTCGAAAGACAACGCCGTGTTATCGACCAGCCAAACTGCGGTTGCTTTCGGCATCAATGGTGCATTCGACATGGTACATCCTCATTGTAGCTTGACCGGGAATATCCTTCCAGATCAGCCTCTCAAGATTCGTTAGAATTGACAGGGAATGATGGGACTATACTTGCATTGGGGTCAATGCGCAAACAAGAAAACGTCCCTAATTGTAGTTTAGGGACGTTTTGGGTTGTTTTTTACCCTCAATTCTCGCGGTTATTCGACGAGTCTGAGATTGCTCAACTCGGATGCGATATTCTGGAATACCTTGGTTAAGTCCGAGGCATTGCTTACGCTTTTGTACCATTCAGCCTTGCTGGCGCAGCCCTTGAGCATGTTTGCTGTCGAGACGGAGGGGGAGCCGAAGTAGATTGTGAAGATCTTTATCTTTCTGGCCTTGTCCGAAATGGCATCCTTGGCCGCTTGGCAAGCCTCGGTGGTGCGCTTGTTCATTTCGGCGACAATTGAGGATGAGCCGGAAATGCGACCGTCACTATACCAGCCATAGGCATGATAATAGTTGTTGTAATAGGTGTTGTTGCCATCCGTCATGATGATGAGAGCCTTGATATTTTCTTCATCATCATAGGCGCGCCCTTGCGTATAAGGAGCTTGAGGCGAGAGTAGGCGCAGCCCCCAGATGGTGCCCATATGGATGTTGGTTGCACCGTTGGCCCGCATGGTGGAGATGTGGCTCTCAACAGCGGCCGTGTCATGGGTTAGCGGCATGATGCGCGGCATGTCGCACCAGTAGTTGGGGCCGTAATTACTTTTTCTGATCGTCTGATTGAAATAGTAGCCGTAGGCTAGTTTTTCTGCATAGGTCTGTCCGTTCGCCCAATCGTCGCGCGGCAAGTAATAATCGTTGCTCCAAGTGGAGCGCCTGCTGTTATATTTTTCGCGACGATCCGGGTGGAAAAATGGCACGAAATAACTATCTGGCTCATTCGCGTTCGGTGTTGAATCCCTGATATCCAGCGGATGCGGGCGCGCTTCCACACAGCCTGCCCATTTGATCTGTTGGTGCGTGTAGGGGTCCTTGAGGGTGGCGAACAGAGAAAGGCGGTTGGAGTTGGGTGGATGGTTTTTGCCGTTGATGGAGGAGACGCCATTCTGGTCGATCCATTGGACTTGCTTCCAGTCCTTGCCGTCAAGGCCAGCTGTGAGGCGCACCATCTGCGTAAAGGGGACCAATCCGAAGCTCAGGGATTCTTCATCCTGTTTCTTCTCATCCAGAATTTCGATCAGTTCTTTTGAAGCATCTTTCAGAGCCTCAATTCTGGTCTTTGATCCCGCACTGCTAGCCATGGAACCCGAGTTGTCCAGTACCATGACGACTTCTAGTGTTTTGTTGCCCGCGACCGTTTTCGACGTGACCGTGAAATCGATATTGTCGATATTGGCGAACTGCATCAGGGTCATTTGTGTCGAGCCAGATGCCCAGACTTGCAGGGAAGTCGGGTTATCCTGAATATCGATCTTGTCGATTTTGATATTGCTGTCTTTGGGGCCGTTGGCAGACACATAGGCCGAGATCAGGTCGGAGATGTCTTTTTCATCCAGCGCACCGATTTGCTTGACCGCTGCGAGGGTTGCCGCATCCAGGGCATCTTGGGCTTCTGAGCGAGCCAAGGCTGCACGTGCATAGTCGATAGCGGCGCCCAGCATCATGATGATGGGGAGAAGCGAAAGGACGAAGATGATAGCAATCGCGCCGCTCTGGTCACGACTGAAAGAGCGTTTGCCTTTCTGTTCTTCTTGCCTCGGGCTGGAGGAAGAGGTGGCAGAAAACAGCGTGTCGAGATGGCAGCGAGAAACGATGCGCGCAAAAGTATGCATGGCCTATCCTGTTTGGGCACTCCCCGATGCCCTATGGGGAAAATCGCTTCCTACTAAACCGGACAGGCCTTACCAATTCATTGCAAATTGATCGCAATAGATGGTGCGGCGGCGTCTTCTTTCGATTGGCGTTAACAAAGGCTTAAAATAGCTTGCCCCCATCGCCAGATGGCAGCGATGAGGGCATGATTGGTGCAGGCAAAGGGCGGAATTGAGCCGTTACAATTCCAGCATGATCTTGCCGATATGGCTGGAGCTTTCCATCAATTCATGCGCTTTTACGGCTTCTTCGAAGGGGAAGCATTTGTAGATCTGAGGTTTGACCAGACCACACCGGAGCAGCTGCCAAACCTCCATGCGGAGTTCCTTGGCAATGTCAGCCTTGACCGCATCGGACCGGGCTCGAAGCGTGGAGCCTGTGTGGATGAGGCGCTTCATCATCAATCGGCGGAAATCAGCTTCGACGACCCCGCCATTGAGGAAGGCAATCTGGACGATGCGTCCTTCTTCCGCTGCGACGATGTAGTTTTTAGAGATGTAATCGCCGCCAACCATGTCAAGAATGACATTCACGCCCTTGCGGTTTGTCCAATTCTTGATTTCGGTGACGAAATCCTGAGTCTTGTAGTTGATTGCGAGATCTGCCCCCGCATCGAGACAGGCCTGACATTTCTCATCGCTGCCAGCCGTAACTGCGACTTTGGCGCCAAAGGCCTTGCCTAGCTGAATGGCCGTGAGGCCGATGCCTGAAGAGCCGCCATGGACCAGCAGGGTTTCTTCGGCGCGCAGCTTGCCACGCTGGAATACATTGTGCCAGACGGTGAAAATATTCTCTGGCATGCTGGCCGCTTCGGTGAAGCTCCAGCCCTTGGGAATTTCCAGGGCACTGCCTGCATGAGCGAGGCAATATTCTGCATAACCTCCGCCCGAGACCAGAGCCGCAGCACTATCACCCTCTTTCCAGTCCGTGACATTGGCGCCTACTTTTACGATTTCGCCGGCGACTTCCAGTCCCAGAATGTCGGATGCGCCCGGAGGGGGTGGATAGTTGCCCGCCCTCTGGATGCAGTCAGGACGGTTCACTCCGGCTGCCTTGACCTTGATCAGTATCTGGTCGTCTGCGGGGGTGGGAACGGGGCGGGTGATGACTTGGAGTTTTTCCGGTCCTCCCGGCTCAGAGGCTATGATGGCTTTCATTTCCGTTGCGTCCTGCATGATCATTCCTGTCTGACTGGAGTTTTGTGACATTGTGTCATTTCTAGCGGATATTCTCTATCTAGGGAATGCGCTCAATGGCTTAAAGGCTTGAAGCTGCAGGGTCGGCCTAAGGGGTAGGCTGGATCGGAAGTTGAAGTTTTAAAGTATAAAATTTTGAAATCGATGTATTTATAAGGTTTTATTGAAAATAATTTTGTTTGGTTGTGATTAAATTTGTTCTCTATTTGGTTGTGGGAAGGAAAAATTTTAAATTAACAAAAAATTAATCATTATATGTGTAAAGTATAGTATCCATGATTTATGGATTTCGAGTGGCTCCTGTCACTCTGTTTGACGCCTCCCTGTTAACTCCTGAGAGCCGCTCTTGCGGCTCTTTTTTTGTGTGTCGAATTTTATCAACCGGTATTCAGGTAATGCATGGGGTGTCCTTTCCTTTTCTTTCAGGCCCCGCAACTGATGCGTTAGTGAATTGTTAACCAATTGAATTAGCTTTTATTTTCTCACCGCCTGTTTTTGCTGGAATCGTGTAAAATCACGACTGTCTCATTATGGAGCTGTTTGTGTCTTGTTTTGGTGATGGCTTGGTGTGACCGGTCAGGCCGTTTGGTTTTATGCGATCGGCGGGAATCATTGGCTCCGTGAGATCGTTTCTGCTAAAGTCAGCACGTTACCTGACCAAATTGGCTTGTTTCTAGCGGTCTGGGCATCTGTCAAGATTGCAAAATGTCGATGGCATGGTTTGTGCTTGTTATTCTGCGAAATGACAATTTGGTGTAATGTCTGTTTGAATTTGACACATCGGACATGGTAGGCATGACCAGGCATTTGGAGGTCACATGAACGACAAGCGTAAGCAAACGAATATAACGGCTCCGGTTTCCTTTGGAGCAAAGCTTGCAGATTCCGATAGTTTTAAAACCCTGTTTCGCGATGGTATGGCGCTGGTAGAAGAAGCCGCCGATTATCTGGACGGGGAAGGGCGCGCTGAGGCAAAGAGCCTGCCGAGGGTCGCTTCTCTTGCCTATGCTACCGAATCCATGCGGCTGACAACGCGCCTGATGCAGATGGCATCCTGGTTGCTTCTGCAGCGCGCCGTCAATGAAGGCGAAATGACGCTGGAGCAGGCCGGGCAGGAAAAGAACAAGGTTCGTCTGCATGGGCTTTCTTCTTCCAAGGACAGCCCGGGGTGGGATGAACTGCCGCCGCGTCTGCGCGATCTGATCGAACAGTCCATGCACATGCAGAAACGCATCCGGCATCTTGACGAGGTCATCTACTCCAAGCGTGATGCGGAAGAGACGAGAGAAGACATTGTACAGGCCAATCCGGTTGGCGACCAGATCGGTATGATCGCGAATGCCTTTGCTGCTAGAGCTGCCGAATAGGCCGCTGTTACAAAATCAATAGTAAATCAAAAAGGGGTGTCAAATTGGCGCCCCTTTTGTTTTGCCTTGAAACACTGCTCTTTGCCTGTTGCTGATGGGCCCAGCCTTATCCTGTCTTTCAGACAAAAAGAAAACCCGATGCCGGATGACATCGGGTTTTCAAATGCACAACAAATGCGGCTGACTGGCTTAGGCGCCCAGGAAGCCTGCGAATTTGTCTTTGAAGCGGGAAACGCGGCCACCACGGTCGAGCAGCTGGTTGGTAGAACCAGTCCATGCAGGATGGGAGGTTGGATCAATGTCCAGGTTCAGGGTATCCCCTTCGGAACCATAGGTGGAGCGAGTCATGAATTCGGTGCCATCGGTCATGACAACTTTGATCGTGTGGTATTCAGGATGGATATCTTTTTTCATCGTCAGGACGTCCTTAGGGTCAACCGGCCTGCAACAGGATACATCCTTTTGCCTGCGGCCAATCTGAATTGAGGTTCGGAATATGCCTGGCTGAAACCGGCCACCATATTCTATGGTTCCGGTATGATGCGACCACGTGGGCTAAGCGATCAAGCGGAACCAAAAAGCTAGGCTGCGGGCGGGCTCGCCACACAGCCATCAAAATAATTTGCGTTCGTATACCGCAGTGCGTTGAGTTATACAAGCCTGTTCCCTACTTTGAGGGTGAAAAAAGCTTATTCCTTCTTCGATTTCCTGCTTGTTGCGAGCATTTCTTTTATGGGAGCGCCTTTATGACCGAGTCCAATTCCCAATCCAGGGTTCGATTCCAGCCTTTACGGCGGCTGGCGCCATTTGCCTGGAAATATAAAGGGCTCGTTTTGGCCGCTCTTGCTTCGCTTGTTGTTGCCTCTCTGGCGACGTTGTCCCTGCCGATTCTCGTGCGGGGATTTGTTGATCGGGGCATCTCCGAGAATAACATCGCCGACGTGAATCATTACACCGCGTTGCTTGTTCTGGCTGTGGTCGTGCTCGCGCTCATGTCCGCCAGTCGCTATTATTTCGTGATCATTCTGGGGGAGCGCGTGGTCAATGATCTGCGCACGGCTGTTTTCGCCAAGCTGACGCTGCTCTCGCCGGCATTCTATGATCGGGTGCGCAGCGGCGAGATTGTCTCGCGCCTGACGGCAGACGCCACCCAGATTCGCTCAGCCGTCGGGGCCTCTGCCTCCATGGCCCTGCGGAATTTCTTGTTGTTTGCCGGAGCGGCTGTGATGATGGTGGTCACAAGTCCGCGCATGTCTCTGCTGGTGCTGGGGGCGATTCCCTTCATTGTCATTCCGCTGGTGCTGTTGGGGCGTTGGGTGCGCAGGCGACAGCGCTTTGCGCAGGATCGGTTGGCTGACAGCTCGGCCTTTGCCACGGAGGCTATCGGGTCCATGCGTATCTTGCAGTCATTCACACAGGAGGAACGGGCCAAATCCGTTTTCAGCAGTAATATTGAAGCCGCCTTCGGCGCGGCGCGGGCTTCTGTCCGAGCAAGGGCCGTGCTGACGGCTTTTGCCTTTTTTGTCATCTTTACCTCGATCGTGGCGGTGCTCTGGTATGCGGCCCATGATGTGACAGCCGGGCGGCTTTCTGCTGGCGCGCTTAGCCAGTTCGTTATCTATTCCACCATGGCTGCTGCTGGCCTTGGCGGCATGAGCGAGGTCTGGGGTGAGATATCGCAGGCGTCCGGTTCTGCCGAGCGGCTGTTTGAGTTGCTGGACGAGCCGGTGCTGGTGAAAAATGCCCAAGTGGTGAGCCCTCTGGTCACGGCATCCAACCTGTCGGTCGCATTCGAGGGGGTGGATTTTCACTATCCCTCATCAGAAGAGCGGACAGTTCTCTCGGCGCTCTCCTTTGCCATTGCTGGCGGGGAAACAGTGGCTATCGTCGGGCCGTCAGGTGCGGGCAAGACCACGGTCTTCCAGCTGCTGATGCGCTTTTATGATCCTGAGAGAGGGCGCATTTTGCTTGGTGGACAACCCATCGGAGGGCTGGATCTCAACGCTCTGCGCAGCGCCATCGCGCTGGTGCCGCAGGAGCCTGTGATTTTCGCCATGTCGATTGCCGATAATATTGCCATGGGGCGGGAAGGGGCCGAGCGCGAAGCCATTATCGAGGCAGCCAGAGCAGCGCATGCCCATGACTTCATTGCCCAATTGCCCGAGGGCTATGACACCATGGTCGGGGAACGCGGGGTGACGCTCTCGGGCGGTCAGAGACAGCGTTTGGCCATCGCACGGGCGATCCTCAAGGATGCGCCTATTTTGCTGCTGGATGAGGCCACAAGCGCTCTGGACGCGGAAAGCGAGCGCTATGTGCAGTTGGCCCTTGCCGACCTGATGAAAGGGCGCACGACGATTGTCATTGCCCACCGTCTGGCAACGGTAAAGAAGGCTGATCGTATTCTAGTGCTTGAAGGCGGAGCGCTGGTGGAGCAGGGCACCCATGACAGTCTTGTGGCCGCAGGCGGGCTTTATGCCCGTCTGGCACAGTTGCAATTTGGCATGGATGATCTAGGACATGATCTGGATGCCCCATAATGGGGCATCTTTGCCTGTTATCGCTGGGTTAGCTTGAATTCGATGCGGCGGTTCTTGCGCAGGGCTTCGTCCGATTCGCCTTTTTCAAGCGGTTGGAACTCGCCAAAGCCTGCGGCTACGAGGCGCTCGGGCGGCACGCCCTTGGAAATCAGATATTTGACAACCGAAATGGCGCGGGCCGATGACAGTTCCCAGTTGGAAGGGAAGCGGGCGCTGTTGATGGGGCGGTTATCCGTATGGCCGTCGACACGCAACACCCAGTCGATCTCTTCCGGAATATCCTGAATCAGTTCCAGGAGGGCCTCTGCCACATGGTCGAGTTCCTGCTCGCCTTCCGCTTTCATGCGATCTTCACCAGAGGAGAAGAGCACTTCTGACTGGAAAACAAAGCGGTCGCCGACGACGCGGATGTCTGAACGTTGGGAAAGGATTTCCCGCAAGCGGCCAAAGAAGTCTGAGCGATAGCGCGACAGCTCCTGCACGCGTTGGGCCAGCGCGATGTTGAGGCGTTTGCCAAGGCTGGCAATCTTGGTCTGACTTTCCCTGTCGCGGGTCTCAGAGGCTTCCAGAGCGTCTTCCAGAGCGGCGATCTGGCGGCGCAGGGCAGAGATCTGCTGGTTGAGCAGCTCCACCTGAGCCAGAGCGCGCTGGGAAATGGCTTTTTCACTTTCCAGCTGATTGGTCAGGGTCGCAATCTGCCCGCCTGCACTATCCTGATCCCCCTTCTGGGTTTCAAGCTGTATGGCAAAGCGATCACGCGCGGCTTCGGCGCTGGAAAGGCTGGCCTGAAGGGTCGCTATAGAGCTTTCCATATCCTGCCCGCTGGCGCGTTCCAGCGCGAGCAATTCGGTCAGTTCGGCAATCTGGCTGTTCAGTTCATTGAGCGCCGTGTCCTTGCCGGAGATTTCCTGGCTTAGGAAGAACTGGGCTACCATGAAAACGGTGAGCAGAAAGATGAGCACGAGCAACAAGGTCGCCATGGCATCGACAAAGCCGGGCCAATAGTCGGCTCTTTGTTCACTGCGACGATTACGGGACAGGCCCATCTTACTTCCTCACACATCAATCATGGGCTCGGTGCTTCACGGTGTGAAGGGAGCCCCTGTTGCCTAGTTTTGCCTGTTGGAGCTGGCTTTTGACAGAACGTCATTGAGCTTGACCAGCACATCCTTGACTTCTTCCTGCTGGCTTGCCTGTTGGTCGGCCCATTCGCGCATCAACTGCTGTTCGGTGCGCAAATGTTGCACAAGCCCCTGAATGCCTTCGGCAAGATTGGCCATGGCCGATGTTGCATTGCGCCCGCCGCCGGTTTTGGCCTCTTCACCGGCCTGATCAATCTTGCGAGAGAGTTGTTCGAGCACGGCAACGAGCTGCTCATTGTCGCCATTGCCCAGTGCTTCGCCATAGCTGTTGTCGAGATCTTCGAAATTGATGTCGGTAACGGTTGAGAGCCAGTCTTCCAGATTGGTAAAGAAGCGGGTCTGTGCCTGACTTGCCTGCAGATCAAGGAAACCAAGCACGAGTGAGCCGGAAAGACCAAAGAGCGAGGATGAAAAGGCGGTGCCCATGCCTTGCAATGGCGCTTCAAGCCCCTGTTTGAGATCTTCGAAGATAACGCCCACATCGCTGGAAGCGACCGACAGAGAGCTGATGACGTCGCCCACGGAACTCACCGTTTGCAACAGGCCCCAGAAGGTGCCCAGAAGGCCGAGAAACACCAGAAGACCGGTAAAGTAACGCGACATGTCGCGCGCTTCATCAAGGCGCATGCCAACCGATTCCAGAATGGATCGCATGGTCGAGGTGTTGATCGCCATGCGGCCTACACGGTCCCCCAGCAGGGTGGCCATGGGAGCCAGAAGGATCGGTGGTCTGTCCACTTCCAGCCCCGGATCGCCAAGACGGAAATTGTTGACCCATTTGACTTCGCGAAACAGGCGCACAACCTGACGCAGTGCAAGGAAGATACCGACGATCAGAACGAAAAAGATCATCGCATTCAGAAGCGGGTTGCTCCAGAAAGCTTCAAGGATCTGGCGATACAGGATGATGGGAACAAAGGCGGCTGCGCCAATGAAGATGAGCATGCGCCACAAGTAGCGTTGTGGGCTTGAAAGCTTGTAAGGATCGAGTTCGCTAGACATCATCCGATTCCGGTTACGCGAAAAGCTGGTCAAGAGCTTGACGAAGGGTTAACGCCAAGCTCAAGAACTTTGCCCAATTTCGTCCAATAGTAAAAGGGGTCTTGTGGACTATACACGCAATCAGAGGCAGAAAGATGACGCAAACAAGGGCTTATGCGCGATCCTGAATCTTTTCCGTGCCGCTGGTAAAGGATGCCGGGGTTGCAGATGAGGCGGAATGCTCGAAGAGCCGGGCCTTCTGAATCAGTTGCGCGAGCATGATTCCCGCGATCAGAGCGAGCACGAACAGGAAGCTGGTCGGGTGGCCCAAACCAAGGGCTGGCAGGGATGCGCCCGGGCAAAATCCGCCGATCCCCCAGCCGATGCCGAAGATAGATGAGCCGATCACCAGTTTGCGGTCGATTGTGCGATTGTTTGGGACATTGAAATTCGGCGTAAAGACAGGCTTGCGCAGTTTGCGAAAAATGAGCGCGTAACCGGGCACCGCTATGGTGAGGGCACCCGCCATGACAAAAGCAAGGCTTGGGTCGAAACTGCCTGCAAGATCAAAAAAGTTAAGCACTTTGGCAGGGTTTGCCATGCCCGAGGTGATGATGCCGAGACCAAAGATGGCCCCGATCAAGCCGGCTACCAGATATCGCATGGGGATGTCCTTTAAAAGATATGACGTGTGAGGAAGACCGTCAGGAAAGCAAAGCTCATGAACATGATGACAGCCACGGCTGAGCGGCGCGAGAAGCGCGCAAGGCCGCAGACGCCATGGCCGGAGGTGCAGCCGGAGCCAAAAGTTACGCCGATGCCGGTAATAACCCCGCCAATGATCAGGGCCTCAAGGGAAACAGGCATTTGATAGGCGATGTCGCTGATGGTTACCTCATATAAGAGAGGTGCGAGAACGGCACCCGTCAGAAAACTTGCTTTCCAGCGCATGTCCCTGCCAAACGGTGGCAGGATACCCGCCAAAATGCCCGTCATGCCCGCGATGCGGCCCCATGAGAGCATGAGCAGAACCGCGGCAAGCCCGATCAGTGTGCCGCCTGCAAAGGAGACCAGAGGGGTGAATTCAGTCACTTGATTTACTCCACGAGGGGAAGGGGGAAGCGAAGCAGATTGGCATTACCATACTTCTTTTATACTTTCTTATATTCGACTTAAGTCAAATTATCGAGCGTTTCCATGATTATTTCGTGGATTTCGAATATTAGTATATTGAGGACCGGTTTGGTGGCATGCCTTTCTCTTTGTCACGCTATGAAGGAGGATGGATTTCCATCCTTGACCACCCTTGGGTGTCGAGCAAAGCGCTTCTTTGTCTGAGGGTGGGCACAAAAAAAGACCGCCGATAAGGCGGTCTCTTCTGAATTCTTAAAAGTGAGCTTCGAAATGCGTCCGTGCTGGACTATTTCTTCAGGGTCTTTTCAAGGCGCGTGCGGATGAGCTCATTGCCTGCAATGACAGAGCCATTTTCCAGCATTTTGTCGCCGCCGTTAATGTCCGTTACAAAGCCACCGGCTTCGCGCACCATGATGATGCCTGCTGCGATGTCCCAGGCGTTGAGTGCCTCTTCCCAATAGCCATCAAAGCGGCCAGATGCCACATAGGCCAGATCCAGGGATGCTGCGCCGAGACGACGGATGCCGGAGACGTCTGCCATAACCTTTTCCAGCTGTTCCAGATAAGGCTTGTGCTTGCCACGGCCCAGATGCGGAACGCCGGTGCCGATGACGCAGTCATGGAAGTCGTCACGGGCCGCAACGCGCATGCGACGGTCATTGTAGAAGGCGCCACGGCCGCGCTCTGCGGTGTAAAGATCATCGGTCGCCGGATTGTAGATAACTCCGGCGATGATGCGGCCTTCATGTTCCAACGCAATGGAAATTGCGAACAAAGGAATGCCATGCAGGAAGTTCGTAGTGCCATCCAGCGGATCGATGATCCAGCGATGGCTCTTGTCGATGCCTTCTTCCTCGCCGCTTTCCTCTCTGAGGAAGCCGAAATTCGGGCGGGCTTTTCTCAATTCATCGGTAATAATTTTTTCCGACTGAAGGTCGGCATTCGAGACGAAATCGCCCGGCCCCTTGCGGGAGACCTGAAGATTTTCCAGTTCGCCGAAATCTCGAGCCAGTCGGCGGCCTGCCTTGAGGGCGGCTTGAACCATAACATTGAGAAGAGCAGAGCGTGCCATTGTCTTTAAGTTCCCAGATAAGCGGCTGGTGAATAATCCTTCCTGCCCGTTTGGCAGCGAAGCGGGTATGCACCATGTAAAACAAGGCGCGTCGACGATTTTACTCAAGCGACGCGCCGTAAGGATTGCAAAGGCCAATCATGATCGGCCAGCTTGACAAGCGAGCTTAGTCAGCGCGCTTCACATATTCAATTTCGTTGGTATCCACGACGATCTTTTCACCGGTGGTGACGAACGGAGGAACCATGCAGCGAACGCCATTTTCGAGCATTGCTGGCTTGTAGGAAGACGACTGGGTCTGGCCCTTGATGGTCGGCTCGGTTTCGGTCACTTCCAGAGTTACCTGATCAGGCAGGTCGATGCCGATCGGCTTTTCTTCATACAGTTCCACAACAACAGGCATGCCGTCCTGTAGGAATGCGGCGCGTTCGCCGACAAAATCCTTGTTCAATTCGAGCTGTTCGTAGGAAACGGTATCCATGAATACCAGATTGTCACCTTCTTCATAGAGGAATGTGAAATCCTTTTGCTCAAGACGCACGCGTTCAACGGTTTCACTGGCGCGGAACCGTTCGTTGAGTTTGCGGCCGTCGAGAAGGTTTTTCAGCTCAACCTGAGCGAATGCACCGCCTTTGCCTGGCTTGACTGCATTCACTTTCACCGCGACCCAGATCGTGCTCTGATGTTCGATTACGTTGCCAGGACGGATTTCGTTGCCATTGATCTTCATAACAAACCATCTTGCTGACAGGACGCGAGACGTGAACGGCTGCAGCGATCCTGTAAAAATGCCATAGGGTGAAAAGGCCCCGTACGGATCAAATCGAGAATGATCTTCGGGGCAGGTGGCCCTGTAGGACCATATTCAGGGGGTATTTGCAAGGCTTTTGGCAGAGTTTCCGGCTAAAAACTACCTTAAGTCTTTCAATTTTGGTAAATTTGCTCTCATATTTGATGCCGGAAGCGAGAATGGCTACCAAAGGGTATGCGTCTTGAGGGCATTTATTGCCAATTGCTTTTCCTTATCGGGCAGCTCTTGGAAAAACTTCTCGAGCCAATCATCGCTTTTGCCAGCTCGCTTGGACAAAAGATAGTATTTTGCCGCATCGATCGGATCTGCCGGCTGGCCATAGCCACGCGCCAGAATGCGAGCAAGGCGGTTCTGCGCAAGAATGCTGCCTGCATCGGCAGCCTGTTTGAGCCATGCTCGGGCGGCGGAAAAATCTTGGCGAACGCCCTTGCCCTGAAACAGCATCAGGCCAAATTCCAGTTGTGCATCCAGAAACCCGCCCTGTGCGGCGCGCTGCATCCAATAGGCGGCCTGATCAAGGTTGGGTGCAGGGAAGAAATCGGACTGATAAAGATTGGCCAATGTATATTGTGCAGCTGCGACACCTTGCTGGGCAGCCTTTGTCAGCAGATCCATCGCCTTTGTGATGTCTCTCTCAACCAGCTGGCCGCGCAGATAAAGTAGCCCCAGATTGAACTGGGCATTTTTCTGGTTTTGCTCGGCTGCCTTCCGGAAGTAGGTGAGAGCCTTGTCGAGATTTTTCTCAACGCCCTGTCCCTGCGCATAGAGCAGACCGATGTTGAACTGGGCTTCCCTGTCGCCTCGGTCGGCGGCAAGTTCAAACCAGTTTGCGGCTTCCTTCAGATCCTGCTCGACGCCGGTCCCTTTCAGATATAGCTCTCCGAGCAATGTCTGGGCGTGCATGTCATCCATACCGGCCAGCTTTGTGGCAAGCGCAAAAGCTGTGAGATAGAAACCACGCTGGTAGGCCGAATAGGCCGACGTTTTCTTCAGCACAAAGCGGGGCACATCGAACGGATTGCTCGGATCGGTAATCGATGCAGAGCCATCAAACACATAAGGCACTTTCGAGCCGTCTTTCGGTGCGGCCCCGATTGGCGTTGTCAGTTGCTCGCCGGCTGCAGCTGGAGAGAAGAGCTCCGGGGAAGGGTCTGACGCCCATGCGGGGGTCATACACAGCGTCAGGGCTGATGCAAGCGATGCATTCAGACATTTGCGCGAGAAAGCGCGGATAGTCAATCGGCTTGCGCTTGGCGCAGCATTCAGTTTGGAAAGCATGACCATGTAATCTGACGTCGTTTGCTGTGGGCTATCCGTGTGCCCGTTAGGCTTTTGTTTGGCAACCAAATTCGGCCATTCTGTGTCGCTCTCATCTTTGCGGGATGAGAGGTTGACTCAGGATTGTTCCTTGGCGCCTTCTGCAAGCAGGGTACATGCTTCGTTTACTGCAACCTGCGGACCGGCTTCATGGTCCCAGATGGCTTCGCGCAGGGCGATGAACTCAATGCCCATGGCCGAGACCTTTGCGCATTCGGAAAGATCAGAGCCGCCGATAATCACCGCGGGCACCTCGAACAGGGTGGACCACCAGTCGGCCATATCCAGCGACTTTTCATGAATCGTCTCCATGGTTGGCGCGTCCAGGCGGCCAAACATGATATAGTCGATACCGCTTTCGCCAATTTCCATGGCGGTGTGGCGCTTGTTGCCGCCTTCTGCACCGAGCATGAAGCGATTGGCATAGTCTTCCGCACCATTCTGAATATCGGTAAGATCACCGTCAATATGCAGGCCGTCACATTTGGTGCGGCCAGCGACGCGGGAATCGCCGCGCAAGACCACGGCGATGTCATGCTTTTGTGCCATCGGTGCGATGGTCTGGGTGATTTTCTGCAGTTCGTTGTCGTTATTCGTTTCGCAATCGATCAACAAGGCTGCGATGTCGCCCCCATCCATGGCGGCTTGCAATTGGGCCGGGAATGTCTCCAGATCAATGTGCCTTGGGGTAACGAGATAAATCTGGGTGGGCTCCATGATGTGACCTATCGATGGTTGGACGGTTTATGCGCTTCGCTTTCATATCTCGCAAAAGTGGGTCTGTTGCAAGGGCGCGAAAGCTTTGAGAAATAAAAAATGCGCCAATCGCGAGATCGGCGCACCTTTTTGATCATTGGGAACGGGGCAAATACCCCATTAATCAGGCTTTGAGAACTTCAACACCCGGAAGAGCCTTACCTTCCATCCATTCGAGGAATGCCCCACCAGCGGTGGAGATGTAGGAGAAGTCATCATAAACGCCAGCATGGTTGAGCGCGGAAACCGTGTCACCACCGCCGGCAACAGAGGTCAGCTTGCCTGCTTTGGTTTCTTCAGCGGCTGCCTGTGCGGCAGCAACGGTTGCGGTGTCGAATGGTTCGATTTCGAACGCGCCGAGCGGGCCATTCCAGACAACGGTGTTGGCTTTCTTGATCCATGCAACAACGGCTTCAACAGACTTAGGACCAACGTCGAGCATCATGCCGTCAGCCGGGATGCTGTCCACGTCGAGCACTTCGTGCGGAGCGTTGGCAGCGAATTCCTTGGCGACCAGAGCGTCGGTTGGCAGGACGATTTCACAGCCAGCTTTTTCAGCTGCGACGAGAATGCGTTTTGCGGTTTCGGCCAGATCATGTTCGCAAAGGGATTTGCCAACGTCTTTGCCCTGGGCTGCCAGGAAGGTGTTGGCCATGCCGCCGCCGATAACCAGACCGTCAACTTTGCTGACGAGGTTTTCGAGCAGGTCGATCTTGGTGGAAACCTTTGCTCCGCCGACTACAGCCAGAACCGGACGGTTTGGCGTGCCCAGAGCGGCATCAAGAGCTTCGAGTTCCTGCTGCATGGTGCGACCGGCAACTGCTGGCATATGGTGGCACAGGCCTTCGGTGGAAACGTGCGCACGGTGGGAAACGGAGAATGCGTCTGCTACGAGTAGGTCGCCATTGGCACCCAGCTGTGCAGCAAATTCAGGATCGTTCTTTTCTTCGCCTTTGTAGTAGCGGGTGTTTTCCAGAACGAGAACGTCGCCGTTGGCCATGTTGTCGATGGCAGCCTTGGCAACATCGCCGATGCAGTCTTCTGCAAAGCCAACAGGCATCTTGAGGGCTTTGGACAGCGCCGGAACAACCTGCTTGAGGCTCATTTCCGGAACCTTTTCGCCCTTGGGACGACCAAAGTGAGCAAGGATGATGACCTTGCCGCCTTTTTCGGAAATTTCGGAAAGGGTCGGTACGATGCGGTCGATACGGGTGGTATCGGTGACTTCGCCATCTTTCATCGGGACGTTCAGGTCAACGCGAACGAGCACGCGCTTGCCGCTCAGTTCTACATCATCAAGGGTTTTGAAATTCGCCATTGGATGATCCTACAGTCTGGCCGAGCCATGTCGGCTGTGTGTCTGATAAAAGCCTCTCGGTCCTTTTTAGGCCGGAAAAGGCTTCAGGTCGGTGCCCTACCCATGGTGCCTGTTGCAGGCGCGGCATGTCTGCCGCTCATGAAGTAGAAAAGGCGCTGTTCCCGGACTAAAAACCGCTAGTCCGGTTTTGTCTCTAAAACAGCGCCTTTGAAAATTTCACATTCTGCCGGATTGCTCCGGCAGAAAAGGCTGTCATCAATTACTTGATGAGTTTAGCCATTGCGACTGCAGTGTCGCCCATGCGGTTGGAGAAGCCCCATTCGTTGTCGTACCAGCTCAGGATACGAACCATGCGGCCGTCCATGACTTTGGTCTGATCCATGTGGAAGATGGAAGAGTGGCTGTCATGGTTGAAGTCGGAAGAAACGTTTGGCAGATCGGTGTAACCCAGAACGCCAGCCAGTTTGCCGTCGGCAGCAGCCTTGATTGCTGCGTTGACTTCTTCAACAGTGGTGTCTTTTTTGGCTTCGAATACCAGGTCGACAACAGATACGTTCGGGGTAGGAACGCGGATTGCAACGCCGTCCAGTTTGCCAGCCAGTTCTGGCAGAACCAGACCAACAGCTTTAGCAGCACCGGTAGAGGTTGGGATCATGGACAGAGCAGCAGCGCGTGCGCGATACAGATCTTTGTGCATGGTGTCGAGGGTAGGCTGGTCACCAGTGTAGGAGTGAATGGTGGTCATGAAGCCTTTTTCGATGCCAACAGCTTCGTTCAGTGCGTAAGCAACTGGAGACAGGCAGTTGGTGGTGCAGGATGCGTTGGAAACAACCAGGTCATCTGCAGTCAGGGAGTCGTGGTTGACGCCGAAGACGATGGTTTTGTCAGCGCCTGCTGCAGGAGCAGAAACCAGAACGCGTTTTGCACCAGCGGTCAGGTGCATGGAAGCTTTTTCCTTGGCGGTGAAGATACCGGTGCATTCCATTGCAACGTCAACACCCAGTTCGCCCCAAGGCAGTTCTTCAGGGTTGCGGATGGCGGTTACCTTGATCGGGCCACGGCCTACGTCAATGGTGTCGCCGTCAACGGTAACGGTGCCAGGGAATTTGCCATGTACAGAGTCGAAACGTACGAGGTGAGCGTTGGTTTCAACCGGGCCAAGGTCGTTGATAGCAACAACTTCGATATCGGTACGGCCGGATTCGATGATAGCACGAAGCACGTTACGGCCAATACGACCGAAACCATTGATCGCCACTTTTACAGTCATGACTTTCTCCTGATTTAGCCGGCACTTTTTCTTATCGAGCCGGTCTTGCACTTAGATCAACTTGATGAACGCGTGATATAAGAGGGTTTATGTCCGCGCCTTGATCGATCTCATATTAGGTGGACAATATACTTTTGTCGTATGACAATTCAACATCGCTGTTAAGCGAATTGGCAGAAAAAATCATTTTTTTCCTGCCAATCAGGTGCGCTTTATGAGTATTTACGCTTATTTTAGGCGTTCGACAACCTTTGCGACAACATTGTCGGAGGTGATGCCGAATTTTTCGTACAGCTCTTTATAAGGGCCGGAAGCGCCGAAGCTGTCCATACCAACAAAGATGCCGTCCGAGCCGATAAAGCGATCCCATCCCATGCGAAGGGCAGCTTCAATGCCAACTTTGACCTTGGCTTCGCCCAGAATATCTTTCTTATACTCTTCTGACTGCGCTTCGAAAAGCTCAAAGCATGGTACAGAGACCACGCGGGCCAGAATATCCTGCTCTGCCAATGCTGCTTGTGCAGCCATGGCGATTTCAACTTCAGAGCCGGAAGCAAAGATAGATACGTCAGCGTCGCCATCGCAGTCAGACAGAACATAGGCACCGCGTCCGCAGAGATTTTCTTCGGAATATTCGGTGCGATATGGTGTCAGACCCTGGCGGGTCAGTGCCAGAGAGCTTGGGTTCTTGTCTGACTTGATCGCCAGTTCCCAGCATTCTGCTGTTTCCATCGCGTCTGCAGGACGGAAGACCTGCATATTCGGGATGGCGCGCAGGGAAGCAAGGGTTTCAACCGGCTGATGGGTTGGACCATCTTCGCCAAGACCGATGGAATCATGGGTCAACACATAGATGACCCGCTGTTCCATCAGAGCTGACAGACGCATCGCACCACGCATATAGTCGGCAAAGACCAGGAAGGTCCCGCTATAAGGAATGACACCGCCATGCAGAGCCATGCCGTTCATGGCAGAGGCCATGCAATGCTCACGAATACCCCAGTTCATGTAGCGACCGGAGAAATCGTCAGGCGTGACCGATTCGGTCGACGGGGTCTTGGTGTTGTTGGAACCGGTGAGGTCGGCAGAGCCGCCAATGGTTTCCGGCACGGCTTCGGTGATGACGTTGAGTGCCATTTCGGAAGCTTTGCGGGTTGCCACATTCTTTGGTTCTTCAGCCAGAGACTTCTTGTAAGCTGCCATGGCATCTTCGAAGCCGGATGGCAGATCGCCACGCATGCGGCGTTCGAACTCTGCTCGGACTTCAGAATCTGCAGCTTCCAGTCGCTTTTGCCATTCTTTGTGGGCCTGCGCGGCATTGAGGCCGGCAATGCGCCATGCATCACGAATGTCAGCAGGCAGCTCAAACGGTGCACAATCCCAGCCGAGCGCTTCGCGGGTGGCCGCGATTTCATCTGCGCCCAAGGGAGCCCCGTGCACCTTGTTGGTGCCAGCCTTGTTGGGAGAGCCAAATCCGATCACTGTCTTACAGTCGATCATGGTCGGCTTGTCGCTCTTCTGAGCTTCCTCAATGGCCTCGGCGATGGCCGCCTGGTCATGACCATCAACGCTGATGGTGTTCCAGTTGCTGGCCTTGAAGCGTGCATGCTGGTCGGTCGAGTCGGAGACGCTGACATTGCCATCGATGGTGATGTTGTTGTCGTCCCACAGCAGCACAAGCTTGTTGAGCTTGAGATGACCTGCCAATGCGATGGCTTCCTGAGAGATGCCTTCCATAAGGCACCCGTCACCAGCCATGACATAGGTCCGGTGGTTGACAAGGTCGTCACCGAATTTGGCTGACAAAAGTCTTTCCGTGATCGCCATGCCGACGGCATTGGCGATGCCCTGACCCAGCGGGCCGGTTGTCGTTTCGATGCCTGCAGCATGACCATATTCAGGATGGCCTGCCGTTTTGGCACCCAACTGACGGAAGTTGGCCAAATCCTCAATGGACATGTCTTCATATCCCAGCAAATGCAGCAGGGAATAAAGCAGCATCGAACCGTGGCCGCCAGACATCACGAAACGATCACGGTCAGCCCATTTGGGGCTGGTAGGATCAAATCTCATGAATTTGGTGAAAAGAACGGTAGCAACGTCCGCTGCACCCATTGGAAGGCCAGGGTGTCCGGAGTTTGCTTTCTCAACGGCATCCATTGAAAGAAAGCGGATCGCATGCGCCATGCGAGTCTGTTTATCCATGTTGTTCATGAACTCTGCTTCTGGATGTTGTTCAATGCCTACGACTTGGAAATAAAATAGAATTGTCCATCGTCGTGTCTACAATCGAACGCAATCTGGTTAAACAGGAACTGCCTTGCCACTTAGCAAGCCCGGCAGACAGAGGCGTTTTACAAACGCCCTGACATTTAACATCAAGGGGATGAGAGTCAATGCGCCCGAAAGGGCAATCCGCCAAAACAGCAGAATATGCATGATATACGGGCTAGTTTTATTCGTCTGTGGACTTGGACTGTTGAAGAGTTGGGGCCATTGACGAAGTTAGATTATGTCTCCTAGATTTAAATCATATAAGGATTCTTGCGTGGTTTGCCAGTCTGATTCTGTTCATCTATGACTGTTTTCTCCTCGCAAATCCAATGCCCGGTTGCTTAATGCTTGATGGTTCCGCTTGGGGGAAACGACGCTGGAAGCATCTTCGACTTGGTAAAAACAAAGTTTCCGGTTATCTGTAAGCCGGTTTTGTAGCGTCTGGCGCAGCTGGGGGAGAGACTATCCGGTTTTGATATCTCTTCTGGCCGCAGCCGGTAGCAAGGCTGGAAGACAAGGAAAACGGGCCGTTTCGTGTGAGTTTGGGGGCTATATGAGTGAGAATGCGCGGGTAGAGGCGGCTTTGGGCAGACTCGACAGGGCGATTGAGACACTGTCGCAATCGGTTGACAAGAGACAGACCAGAGAGCTGTCGGTCAAGGCCCTGCAGGATGATCTGCAACGCTTGACGCAAGAGCGATCGGAGCTGACAGGCTCGCTGGAGAAGCAGAAGAAGCGTACCGAGAAGCTGGAAGGGGCTAGTGAAGAAGTGTCCCGTCGGCTCGGTGCAGCAATGGAATCAGTCCGGGCCGTTTTGGACCGGCATGGTGGATGACATGCGTGGTCAGCCACAAAGGTCGGCTGGAGTAAAAGATGGTTCAAGTCAGTGTCAGCATTAACGGGCGTGCCTACCGGATGGCCTGTGAAGATGGGCAGGAAGAGCACCTGCTGGCATTGTCGCGGCGTTTTGACGCCATGATCGAGCAGTTGAAGGAAAGCTTTGGTGAAATTGGTGATCAACGCCTGACTGTTATGGCCGGAATTATGGCGATGGACTTGCTTGCTGAAGCGGATGGCAAGGTCAAGGCCCTCAATGAAGAGATTTCGGCCTTGCGGGATGCACGCTCAGCGGTGATGGAAAAATCCGAAGGGGATCAGGAAGCTCTGGCGGAAAGAATCGACAAGGCGTCCGAACAGTTGGAGAAATTGTCGAAAGTTCTGCTTGAAAGCTAATGAGATAACAATCGCACTGGAAATTCGATAGCAATTCCTCTATATATGGAAAGCTTGCTGCACTTCGCGTTAGATGCAACTTTTCCTCGGGGCCTTAAAGATCCGAACGGGAGCTGGCGCTGATCTGGACCGTGGTCCGTTTCAACTGGCACCCACCTGTAATTCAGGTGTCCCAGGATCATGAAAGCGTCGACGGTCGTTGCGGCTTCAGTTTTGGAGCGGCGGTCCTTTTTTGGACTTGCCGCTCTTTTACAATAAGTTGGTAATCGACCGATGGACGACGTAGCAACAAGAGACCGCAAGCGGGAAGCAAGGCGCCAGATGCGCGCATTCAGAAATGCTATTCCCGCCGAACAGCATGCTGTCGCAAGCAAGCAGATCTGTAACAATCTCATCAATTATCTGGATTGGGGTAAGGTGCCTGATAATGGCTGTGTCGGCCTGTTCTGGCCGGTTCAGTCAGAGGTCGATGTCTCTTTGCTCCAGCAGCCCTTGCGTGACAAAGGATTAAAGCTTGCACTACCAGTGACTGTCGGGGCGACGGGCATGATCTTCCGGCGCTGGGATGATGGGGCGGAACTGGTTGATGCAGGCTACGGCACAGTTGGGCCAAAGGTTGATGCGCCGGAGGTTTTTCCGGACTGTCTCCTGATGCCCCTCTTGGCCTTTGATGCCCAATGCAACCGCTTGGGATATGGTGCGGGTCATTATGATCGCTATATTTCCGAACGCATCATCCAGAATTCCCGACCTTATCTGGTGGGGCTGGCTTTTGCCTTGCAGCAACTGGACAAGATACCCGTTGGAGAGTATGACCTTCCGCTAGATGCTATTTTGACTGAAAAAGAAATTGTTGTTCCGGCCTGATTGAGAGACAGAGCCGGTTAGATTGAGCGGGAATTCATGCGACTGCTGTTTATTGGAGACATTGTTGGACGGTCCGGGCGGGCTATTGTTGAAGAAAAACTTCCGGGGCTGATCGAGCAATATGGTCTCGATTTCGTCGTGATCAACGGCGAGAATGCAGCAGGTGGCTTCGGCATCACCGAAACAATTGTGCAAAATCTGGTTGATGCGGGCGCTGATGTCATCACCACAGGCAACCATGTCTGGGACCAGCGCGATGCCATGGTCTATTGCGAGCGCCAGCCGGCCTTTCTGCGTCCGATCAACTTTCCCAAAGGCGTTCCGGGCAAGGGCGCCAATCTCTACCATGCCCGCAATGGCGCTTCTGTGCTGGTCATGAATGCCATGGGCCGGGTCTATATGGATGCGCTCGATTGCCCGTTTCATGCAGTGGACAAGGCGCTTGCCGATTGCCCTATGGGCGAATTTGCTGACGCGATCATCCTTGATTTTCATGCTGAAGCGACGTCCGAGAAACAGGCTATGGGCTATTTTTGCGATGGCCGCGTCAGTATGGTGGTGGGCACCCATACCCATACCCCAACCTCTGATCATCGGATTTTGCCAACTGGCACGGCCTATCTGACCGATGCTGGCATGTGCGGTGATTATGATTCCGTGCTCGGCATGGACAAGGAAGAGCCCATTCAGCGTTTTCTGCGCAAGGTTTCTTCTTCGCGCTACACGCCAGCTCTTGGGGCGGCAACCCTTTGTGGTTTTGCAGTTGATACAGATGATCGCACCGGACTGGCGCTGGCAGCCGAACCTGTGCGGATCGGTGGCCAATTGTCCCGCCATATCCCGAGTTTCTGGGAAAAGAGCGGGAATTGAACCAAACTAACCAGTCTCGTGCGCCAAGGTCACTTGATCTTTGCCGCCATAGTGTGGCATGACCGGCAGCAAATACTGCGTAGGACGCGCGACGACCAAAGATTATACGGAATGTAGGATATGGCAGGCCATTCAAAATTCAAGAACATCATGTATCGCAAGGGCGCACAGGATGCCAAGCGGTCCAAGCTGTTCTCCAAACTTTCCAAGGAAATTACCGTTGCCGCGAAAATGGGTGGCGGCGATCCGGATTCGAACGCTCGTTTGCGTCTGGCTATTCAGAACGCGCGTGGCCAGTCCATGCCCAAGGACAATATCGACCGCGCCATCAAGAAGGCCGAAGCCGGTGATGAAGGCAACTTCGATGAAGTCCGGTATGAAGGCTATGGCCCTGCAGGCACTGCAGTTGTTGTTGAGGCCCTGACCGATAACCGCAACCGCACCGCATCCAACGTGCGCGCAGCCTTTACCAAGAGCGGCGGGTCTTTGGGAGAAACCGGCTCGGTTGCCTTCATGTTTGATCGTGTCGGTGAAATTTATTATCCGGCAGAAGTCGGCGATGCGGATACCGTACTGGAAGCTGCCATCGAAGCTGGCGCTGATGACGTGGTCAGCGACGAAGAGGGCCACACGATCTACACCACGTTTGAAGATATGAATGATGTGGGCAAGGCTTTGGAAGAGGCATTCGGCAAGGAAGCTGAATCCCAAAAAGCGATCTGGAAACCACAGAACGAGATCGATGTTGACGCTGAAAAAGCCGAAAAGATCATGAAGCTGATCAACGTTCTGGAAGATGATGACGACGTACAGAATGTCTATTCAAACTTCACCATGAGCGATGAAGTGGCTGCATCTCTGGAAGGTTGACGCTTTCTATTCTGGATGCAAAACAGATTTTGACCCTGCAGTGGATTGCCGCTGCGGGGTTTTTGTTCGCTCAAATGGTGGTGCCAACGCGTTATTGACTGATGGAAGTCGTCAGAATCTTGATGCTGGCTGCGCCAAACAGCATGGCAAATAGTCCATCAAGAGCGCGCCGTGATTTTCTGTAGCCTGCAACGATGGGCTTGCTGGCAAAGATCAGCGCATAAAGGTGGCAGATTAGGGCACTTTGGCAGCCGAGCGCCAGGACAACTGTGGCCAGATCCATGGGACGCGCGTCACTGGGAAGGCCCAGTGCATATATTGAGCCCAAGAAGAAGATCGCCTTCGGGTTGGTCAGGTGTATTGCAAGACCCTTGAGATAGGTGCGGCCAAGGCCGAGCGGTTGCTTTTCTGCTGACAGCGGCTCTGCAGCAGAGGGGCGTATGGCTGAGCGTGCAGATTTGCCTGCCAGATAGAAAAGATAAGCAGCGCCGGCATATTTCAGAGTTTCGAAAAGCCAGCTGTTGGCAAGCATCACGGTTCCCATGCCAAGGGCTGCGGCCGTTGACCAGATCAGAGAGCCGCTCGTAATGCCTGACGCAAGAACAAGCCCATGCTTGCGCCCATTTGTCATGGAGTTGCCCGCTATGGCGAGGGTTGCCGGGCCGGGGCTGGCCATGGCGATCAGAGCTGCGCCTAAAATCAGAGGAAGGTTTATATCGGTCATTCTGAGAGCTTCTCCGGCATCGCCTTAAAATGGCATCAAGGGTAAGAAAAAAAGCTATAGTCTCATGGCTTGAGAAAATGTCAAATCCTGTTTGAACCCTTAGTTTGTTCTGGTATTGTTCATATTCTTCGGCTATGCATGAAGCATGAGAGAGCATCCTACCAGAATCGTTGGCTTCGACCCCGGATTGCGTAAAACCGGATGGGGCGCCATTGACGTGATCAACAACCGGCTGATCTTTGTTGGCTCGGGGCTGATTACGTCCGAGGGCAAGAGCGACCTTGCAACCCGCCTGCTTCAATTGCACAACGGGGTCATGAGCGTGTTGCAGAAATATGAGCCTCAGGAAGTGGCCGTTGAGCAAACCTTTGTGAACAAGGACGCCACGGCAACATTGAAGCTGGGGCATGCAAGGGCCATTTCGCTGCTGGCTCCGGCGCAGCTCGGGCTGCCTGTGTCTGAATATGCCCCCAACGCGGTCAAGAAAACCGTTGTCGGGGTGGGGCATGCTGACAAGAAGCAAGTGCAGACCATGGTCAAGATGCTGCTGCCAAAGGCCTATTTCGATAGCGAGGATGCGGCTGATGCGCTTGCCATCGCCATTTGCCATGCGCATCAGCGCGGGCAGAAGACCTATAAGATTGCTTAGTTGAGAATGAGGACAGTGCCCGATGATTGGCAAGCTCAAGGGATTGATCGATGAATATGCTGATAGCTATGTCATCATTGATGTCGGTGGCGTTGGCTATGAGGTTTATTGCTCGAACCAGACCTTGCAATCCTTGCCATCGGTCGGGGAGGCGGCGACGGTTCTGATCGAAACCCATGTGCGGGAAGACCAGATCAAGCTTTTCGGCTTTGCAACAGCGCTTGAGAGGGACTGGTTCCGGCTTTTAACAACTGTGCAGGGGGTGGGGCAGAAGGTGGCTTTGGCTATTCTCTCGACCCTCAAGATTTCCGAACTGACCTCGGCCATTGCGCTGCAGGACAAAACCATGGTTGCTCGCTCTCCAGGTGTTGGCCCCAAGGTGGCCCAGCGGATTGTTTCGGAATTGAAGGACAAGACACCAAGCCTTGCTGCAACCGATGGGGCCGTTGCCAATCTACAGGCCGAGATCGATGCCGTTGGCGCGCCCAAAGCCATGGCGGAGGCGGTTTCGGCGCTCTCCAATCTGGGGTATTCTCAGGTTCAAGCAGGTGCAGCGGTCGCCACCATCATCAAGCGGGAAGGGGAGGGGCTGGGGACCGCCGCTCTCATTCGTCATGCGCTCAAGGAGCTTAGCCAATGATCGAAGAGGAAGAGCGCCTCGTTGCTGCGGGCACACGCGAGGAAGAAACGGATCGGGCCTTGCGGCCGCAGATGCTGGATGATTTTGTCGGGCAGGCACAGGCCCGCGCCAATCTCTCCATTTTCATTGAGGCGGCCCGCACGCGCAAGGAAGCGCTTGACCATGTTCTGTTTGTTGGCCCTCCGGGGCTGGGCAAGACGACGCTGGCGCAGATTGTTTCCCACGAGCTGGGCGTGAATTTCAAATCCACGTCCGGTCCGGTTATCGCCAAGGCGGGGGATCTGGCTGCTCTGCTGACCAATCTGGAAGAGAATGATGTTCTCTTTATCGATGAAATCCACAGGCTCAATCCTGCGGTGGAAGAAATTCTCTATCCGGCAATGGAAGACTTTCAGCTCGATCTGATCATTGGAGAGGGGCCGGCGGCGCGCTCGGTGAAGATCGATCTTGCCAAATTCACCCTTGTTGCGGCGACAACGCGGCTGGGGCTTTTGACCACACCTTTGCGGGATCGCTTCGGGATTCCGGTGCGGCTCAATTTTTATACTGTGGAAGAACTGGAGTATATTGTCACACGTGGGGCCCGTTTGATGGGGGTATCCATCACCCGGGACGGAGCAACTGAAATTGCCCGCCGTTCGCGCGGCACCCCCCGTATTGCTGGCAGACTTCTGCGGCGCGTGCGAGATGTCGCCATCGTTCAGGCCGGTGGTGAAATCAGTCGTGAATTGGCTGACCGCGCCCTGCAGATGCTCGAAGTTGACAATGAGGGGCTCGACGCCCTAGACAGACGGTACCTGACCTTGATCGCCACCTCCTTTGGCGGCGGTCCGGTTGGTGTAGAGACCATAGCCGCGGCGCTCTCGGAACCTCGGGACGCTATTGAAGAGATAATAGAGCCTTATTTGATCCAGCAGGGTTTCATCCAGCGCACGCCGCGCGGACGCCTGTTGGCGCCCAAGGCTTTTGCCCATCTTGGGTTGGCTGTGCCTCAGAAAGACACTCCTCCACAAATGGGTCTGTTTGCTGAAGGAATTGATGATGCCTGAGCATCGCAATGAAGGCGACTGGCCAGATCTTGCCGGTCGATTGACTGACTACGGACATCAGCAGATGATCCGGATTTATTACGAAGACACAGACTTTTCCGGTATTGTCTATCATGCTTCCTACCTGCGTTTCATTGAACGCGGGCGCTCTGACTATATCCGCCTGCTGGGGGTGCAGCATAGCGCACTTGATAGTGGCGAGAATGGCGAGAGGCTGGCTTTGGCCGTGCGACATATGGATATCAACTATCTGCGGTCTGCCCATATTGATGATATTCTGAAGGTCGAAACGCGCATCAACACCATCAAGGGGGCGCGCATGATCCTCGATCAGCAGATCTTGCGTGGCGAAGAGGTGTTGTTTACTGCACAAGTGACCGTTGTTGCCATTACTCGTGAGGGAAAACCCCGTCGTTTGCCTGAAAAGATGAGAAAAATTTTGATCCCCTGAGGGTTGAATTTCTCCGCATCAGAGCCTTTCCTTTCGGTTCTGTTCACTTTACTTAAACTTTCATTAACCATAATCGTGCCTTGTCAAAGGGTGCGTTCGATATGGTTGTGTGCACGCGCCGACCCTAGTTTTGACAAATTCTGATGACAAATGCTGTCGCTGGAAGGTCAAACCGGGGCCGGTTGTTTGTGCCTGTTTGAGAATGGTTGCGGTATGGATTGTGGCAAGCTGATTTGCCGAATATCTCCGCAATCCCGGTTTTTATGCATGGTTTCACTCCTGGCCCTTTTCTTGCCAGATGGGGCGAGATGAGGGCATGCGCTAGAAAGGACTAAGTTTCATGCCCAATGAGGTTGTGCAAACAGCCCTTGCCAATGCCACTGCCGATGTATCGCTGATGACCCTGTTCATGCAGGCTCATATTGTGGTCAAGCTCGTGATGATTGGTTTGATGGCTGCGTCGGTCTGGTCTTGGGCGATCATCATCGACAAGAGTTTGCTTTACACGCGTACCAAGCGTCAGATGGACCGGTTTGAAAAGGTCTTCTGGTCCGGGCAATCTCTTGAAGATCTTTATCAGACGCTCTCGGGGCGTCCCAATCACGCCATGGCGGCGCTGTTCGTTGCCGCGATGCGCGAATGGAAACGCAGTTTCGAGGGACAGGCCCGTTCTGTTGCCGGTTTGCCCGCGCGCCTTGAGAAGGTGCTTGATGTGACCTTGTCTCGCGAGGTGGATCGACTGGAAAAACGCTTGCTGTTTCTGGCAACCGTTGGCTCGGCTGCGCCCTTTGTTGGCCTGTTTGGTACGGTTTGGGGCATCATGAGCGCGTTTCAGGGTATCGCTGCATCTAAGAATACGTCCCTTGCTGTGGTTGCGCCCGGTATTGCAGAAGCCCTGTTTGCGACGGCAATCGGGCTGGTTGCCGCTATTCCTGCGGTTATAGCCTATAACAAACTGGCGTCCATCGCCTCCCAGCATGCCATGCGCCTTGAAGGTTTTGCCGACGAGTTCTCCGCGATTCTGTCGCGTCTGATGGACGAAAGGGGTTAATCTATGGGTATGGGCTCGATGGGATCTCCGGGAACGTCACGCAGGCGCGGTGCGCGCCGTGCAATGCGCCACAGGCCTGTTGCCGAAATCAACGTGACGCCAATGGTCGATGTCATGCTTGTGCTGCTCATCATCTTCATGGTGTCGGCACCGATGATGACGGTGGGTGTTCCTCTCGATTTGCCAGAAAGCACGGCCAAGCCGCTTTCCAGCCAGACCGAACCGCTGACGCTCTCCATTCGCAAGGATGGCAGCATCTATCTGCAGGATCAGCAGGTGGAGTTTGATGCTCTGGTCGATACCCTGCTCGGCGTTGCTGAGAATGGCTATGAAGAACGGATCTTTGTGCGTGGTGACAAGGATGTGGACTATGGCTCCATCATGAAGGTGATGGGCGCGATGAACCGCGCCGGTTTCAAGAAAATCGGGCTGGTTAGCACCGAGGAGCTTCAATAACCTTGAAGAATGTCGGTCTTATTGTTTCAAGTGTTGGTCATGCAGCGCTGATGGGCTGGGCTTTGATTAGTCTTCCGTCACCGAGCGCTAATGACGTGAGCGATCTTGAAATCCTGCCGATTGAGCTGGTGTCTGTCTCCGATGTGACCGATGTGGTCAAGGGAGAGGCCACAGCAGAGGTGCAGGAAGAGGTCAAGGAAGCCACAAAGAAAACGCCTGAACCGATAGAGGAAATTCCAGAGCCCGCGCCCAAGGTTGCACCCAAACCGAAAGAGGCTGCACCGCAGGAGCAGGCCGAACCGCAACCTCCCGTCGTTGAGCCCGATCCGGTTCCGACGCCGGAACCCGAGCCAGCCCCTGAACCGGAGCCAGAGCCGACACCACAGCCAGAACCCGAGGTGGCTCCTGAGCCAGAACCTACGCCCGAGCCGGAACCTGAAAAGCCGGCGGAAGTGGCGCCAAAACCGATTGCAGCCTTGCCCAAGATCAAGCCTCGCATTCCGCGCCAACCTGCCCGTCAGGAAGAGCCCAAGCGTTCGTTTGATGTCAATGCATTGAAGGCCCTTGCCAATGAGGCCGAGACGGGCGCTCCCACTCAGAGTGGGGCCGAGGATCAATCCGCGTCCTTCGGCTCCAGGAACGGCTCCGAAGCGGCCGCGATGACGCAGAGCGAGCTGGATGCCTTGCGGGCGCAGATCTCCCGTTGTTGGTCGCCACCGGTTGGTGCCGCGGATGCGTCACAATTGGCTGTAAAGATCGAGTTCGGACTCGACCGGCAGGGCAATGTGAATTTTGGGCCTCAGCCGATCCAGTATCCGGCCAACCAGTTCGGTGTTGCTGCCGTTGAAAGCGCCATGCGTGCGGTGCGCCGCTGTGCGCCATATTCGCTGCCAGCTGATAAATATGAAGCGTGGCGCCGTGTCCGGATCAATTTTGATCCAAGTGACATGTTCTAGACCCAATGTATGAGGAGCCCACAGGGCTCTTCGGTATAGATTATCAGGATGTTCATTCATCAAGCGGGCCGCTCGCGGTCTGGATAGGACAGGACAATAATTGTGATGAAACAGCTTCGACATGCAATGCCCATCCGGCTCCTCAATGCCTTTGTGACCATGAAAGCCGTCTTGCTGCCTCTTGTGGCCTTTGCCATTCTGTCCAGCATGGCCATGGTTCGCCCCAGCTATGCCCTGATCGAAATTGACATCACGCGCGGTAATATCCAGCCAATGCCGATTGCCATTACCGATTTCAGCGGCGTGGGACAGGGTGTGGAGATTTCCAAGGTGATCGAGGCGGATTTGCAGCGCTCGGGCCTTTTTGCGCCGATCAATCGGAACTCCTTCCTGCAGAAGGACCTGTCATCTTCTACGGTGCCGTCTTTTCCAAACTGGACCGTCATCAATGCCCAGGCTCTGGTGACGGGTACCGTGACCCGCGAAGCCGATGGACGCCTCAAGGCCGAGTTCCGTCTCTGGGACGTTTATGCGGGCAAACAGATGACCGGCCAGCAATTTTTCACCACGCCGGAAAACTGGCGCCGTGTCGCGCACATCATCTCGGATGCCATTTATGAGCGCCTGACCGGTGAAAAGGGCTATTTTGATACCCGTATCGTCTTTGTCGATGAAAGCGGGCCGAAGGATGGACGCGTCAAGCGGTTGGCCATTATGGATCAGGACGGTGCCAATGTGCGCTATCTGACGGATGGTCGTAATCTGGTGTTGACCCCACGCTTCTCGCCGACCAAGCAGGAAGTCACCTATATGGCTCTGGAAGATGGGGAGCCGCGCGCCTATCTGCTTAACATTGAATCCGGTCGCCGGTCGGTTGTTGGGCAATTCCCGGGCATGAGCTTCTCTTCCCGTTTCTCGCCTGATGGCCAGAGCATTGCGCTCAGCCTACAGCAGGGTGGCGACGCCAACATCTACCGTATGGATCTGCGCAACGGCAAGATCACCCGCCTGACCAATTCGGCCTCCATTGATACCAGCCCGAGCTTTTCGCCCGATGGTCGCCAGATCACTTTTGAAAGTGACCGTGGCGGCAGGCAGCAGATTTATGTCATGGGCGTCGATGGCTCCAATGTGCAGCGCATCAGCTTTGGCGAAGGCAGCTATTCAACACCGGTCTGGTCACCAAGGGGCGATCTTATTGCCTTTACCAAGCGCTATAAGGGCGAGTTTCAGATTGGGGTTATGAAGACGGATGGATCTCGTGAGCGCATTCTTGTCAGCGGTTTCCACAATGAGGGGCCAACTTGGGCTCCCAATGGGCGTGTGCTGATGTTCTTCTCTGAAAGTCAGGGACCCAATGGTGGGCCGAAGCTCTATTCCATCGATCTCACCGGCCGCAACAAATATATGGTCCCGACTCCGGCCTTTGCGTCGGACCCGGCTTGGTCGCCTCTGATCGATTGATCCGGTTGGGATCAATTTAGAAAGCTATCCTGTTCTAGTCTCCGGGTTGATTGTGTTATCAGCCCGGGGATTTTTGTTTGTACCCTTCTGAGTGGACGTCAGAATATGGCACGATGGGGCCGTCGAATCTGGCGGTGAATTGGTGTGGATGCCGGGTTTGCCTCACTTTTAGGGGCGTAAAGGGGGCTGCGCCTCAGTGTGGCCATCTTTTGATTCAAACAGAAGGACAGAGGCATGGCCCTCACAAGATAAACCCGAAAAGCGGTTTTTAATGGTTTGGTAACCATGTTTGCGAACGGGCGGTTAACCTAAATTTTCTATTATTCCGATCGACAAATCCTGATCTCAATAAACTTTCGAAGGACAATCAGATGTCAAATCGTGCAAAATCTTCCATTCGTGTTGTATTCGGCGTCGCTCTGCTGACTGCGTTGGCAGCCTGTTCTTCGACGCCTGATAAATTGAGTGGTGCTGGCCTGAACTCGGCAACTCCGGGTACGGCACAGGATTTCGTGGTCAATGTTGGCGACCGCGTTTTCTTTGAAACCGATAGTTCCGATCTGAACTATTCGGCTCAGGCCACTCTGGACAAACAGGCCACATGGCTGCAGCAATATCCCAACTATCGCATCGCGATTGAAGGGCATGCCGATGAACGAGGCACCCGCGAATATAACATCGCTCTGGGCGCACGCCGTGCCAACTCGGTGCGCAACTATCTCGTCTCCAAAGGCATTCAGTCTGGCCGCCTGACGACCAAATCCTATGGCAAGGAACGTCCTGTTGCGGTCTGCAACGACATTTCCTGCTGGTCTCAGAACCGTCGTGCCGTTACGGCGCTGGCAAACTGATCCCACAAGGCGTCGTTCGGTATGCTGAAGGGCGCGCCTAGAGGATGCCGGAGCAAAAAGCGACGAAGAGTTTATGAAAAGGGCCGGTTTATACCGGTCCTTTTTGTTTCGTTGCATGGCGCCACACATTTTCCTATATTTGCGTTCAAACTATGTACGATACCATTTGCTGTAAGCGTTGGTTTCAATGTCGGGCAATTGTCAGGGGCTTTGATAGGGGTATCGTCAGGGCCATGTCAGTATGTCGGGCATATGCTATGGCCTGTTGTTGGACTTGGGCCATACTTGACGGCATGCCATGGTTGCGCGATTGATTTAATGGGGATTTTCATGAATAGATTTTTGGTAGCCATGGTGGCGTTGGTCGTTGGTGGCAGTGGAACGGCTCTAGCCTCCAGTCAAGCCTCTCAGGATGAATTGGCCAGCCGGATCGGGGCGCTTGAAACTCAGGTGGTCGAACATGGCGTGCCGATGCCGCCCATGCCGATAGCACCACAGCCCAAGCGCATGCAGGTTGCCCAGTCGGCTGCCAGCCTTGCGGTGCGGGTGGATCGTCTTGAAGAGCAGATGCGGCAGTATAACGGCCAGATCGAAGAACTCAATTTCCGTGTGCGCCAGTTGCAGGAGCAGTTGCAGCGCTTTCAGGAAGATACCGAATTCCGCTTTCAGGATCTGGAAGGCGGCAAGCGTCCGCGCCGGTCCTCAAACAATCGTCCACAACCAAGCAATCCGGCCCCGCAGCAATTTGACCAGCTTGGCAGCCCACCACAAAGTCTGGGCAGCCTTTCGCAAGATCCTGCTCCCCAGAATAATGATTTCGGCAGCTCAAACCTGATCGGACAAGCGCCGAGTGGCAATGGGTCTGCCCCGATTGATCTGTCATCCATGCTGGGCGGTGGCGGCGGGGTCAGTCAGCCTGCGAATAACGGATCTTTTGGCGCCAGCTCTGCAGGTGGTCTGACCGGTGACCCGAATTCGGATTATGATGTAGCTTATGGCTATATGCTCCAGAGCGATTATGTAGCTGCGGAGCGGGCCTTTCAGCAATTTGTCGGGGCCTATAGTCAGGATCGCCGCCTTCCTGATGGTTATTACTGGCTGGGCGAAGCCAAATTCCAGCAGGGCAAATATCGCGACGCCATTCAGGTCTTTCTGGATGCCTATTCCAAATATCCAAGCGCGCAGAAAGCCCCTGACATGCTGCTGAGAACGGGCATGTCTCTGCGCCAGATCAACGAACGTGACGCGGCTTGCGCGACCTATGAGGAATTGCTGCAGAAATTCCCCAATGCATCATCCGCCATCCGTCAGCGCGTGCGGGCAGAGATTCAAAGTGCAAAATGCTAATGTAACGACCGCTGAAGACGATCCGTCTAAAGCTCAGCCGCTGTCCGATGCAGAATTGGACGCGGCCTTTTCTTTTATGCTTGATGCTCTGAAGATGACACATTCCTCCCGATCCGAGGCTGCGAACAAAGGCGTGGCGCAGGCCCGCTTGCCGCTTTTGCTGGCGGTTTCTGGTGGTGCGGATTCGGTCAGTCTGATGGTGCTGTGCCATGAGTGGGTCGAGCGCAACAAGCTCCCTATTTCCCTTTTTATTGCCAGTGTGGATCATCGCTTGCGGCCAGAGGCTGCGGATGAATGCGCCTATGTGGGCAAACTTGCGCAGGTGCGTGGGATGGACCATGCGACACTAGTCTGGGATGAAGAGAAATCCCATTCCAATCTTCAGGGGGAGGCGCGTGAAGCCCGCTACCGGCTTTTGTCAGAGCATGCCCATAGTTTGGGATGCGCCCATATTGTGATTGCACATCATCAGGATGATCAAGCCGAAACCCTGTTAATGCGGCTCATTCGCGGCAGTGGCGTGACGGGATTGGCGGCGATGCGGCCACAACAGGCCTGCGGAGCGGTTACTCTTCTGCGGCCCCTGATGGCGTTTCCCAAGGCGCGGTTGAAGGCAAGCCTTAAAGCGCGGTCAATCGACTGGTTCGAGGATCCGAGCAACCAGAGCCCGAACTATATGCGCGTGCGTGTGCGCTCCCTGCTTCCGGTCTTTGCGCAAGAAGGATGCGATTCTGCCCGCTTGGCCGCAACGGCCCGGCGATTGCAGCGGGCAGATCAGGCTCTGGATGAAATTGCCTATGGATTTTATCTGCGACATATCGCCTCGGAGCCAGGACGGTCTCTGTCGGTTTCCCTTATCTCGCTGCAAGAACAGAGTGAGGAGATCCGTCTTCGTCTGCTGCGCATGATGATCGCTCATGTGGTCGCCTCGGCCTATCCGCCAAGGGAAGAAAAGCTGTTGACGCTTGATGCCGCTCTTGGTGGGGAGGGGCTCTTTGAGAAGCGGATAAAGCGGACTGTGGCAGGCTGTTGCTTTGAAGTTTCGGCCAAGCGCCTCTGGGTCTATCGTGAACCGGGGCGCAATCGGCAGGAAATTGCGCTTGAGGGCCCGTGTGAGGTGAACTGGCAGGGGCTCTATAGCGTAAAGATTTCAGGCGCTTTTGCGGGCGATGTCATGGGCGGAGAGCGATCGGATATTCTGCTGCGACCATTGGGCGAGGACGGTCGAACATTGTTGAGTAAGGAAGGGCTTTCTTTCCCTGAGCAAGGATGGAGCGGCGAATCTGGTCCCAAGGGGATCCTTGAGGCGCTTCCCTCTGTCTGGTGTGATGGACGCCCCCAGTTTGTGGTTGATTGGCCAAAAGTTGAGGTGGTTGAGGATTTTCACGTTGAATTTGAGGAAAAACATTCGAATTTCGACGCAAATGAAACGTTAGAGTAAATCTTATTACTATAATAATGCAGAAAAGGGGGGCACTTGCCTTGGCAAGGACCCATCGAGACCCTAAATTCATCGAGAATGAACATAGGCGCCGAAGAAATCTTCCGATTTTTATGGCCGCCGCAAATTCTGGCCTGCTGTAAAGGGCGTGTGATCACACCCTTGCGCTTGCAACAAGTCAGTCAGAAGAGAGAGACGGGTCGTTTTTCGGAACAGAACGATCCCGATATCTGAGGAACCAAGGGATAACATATGAACGCGAATTTCCGCAGTCTGGCTTTGTGGGTCATTATCGGCCTTTTGCTGGTAGCATTGTTCCAGCTGTTTCAAAGCCCGGCGCAACAAGCCAATACACAGGAGATTCCATTTTCGCAGTTTGTGACTGATGCGGAACAGGGTCGTGTCAAATCTGTCACGATCGTAGGTCAGCAGGTCACGGGACAAATGTCGGACAGTAGCGGTTTCCAGACCTATATACCGCAGAATGACACGACGCTTATCCCTCTGCTGCAAGAAAATGGCGTTTCCATCACAGCCAAGCCACAGACCGAGAGCTTCTCGCTGCTCAATGCGCTGATTTCCTGGTTCCCGATGATTCTTATCCTCGCCGTGTGGATTTTCTTCATGCGTCAGATGCAGGGTGGCGGCAAGGCTATGGGCTTTGGAAAGTCCAAGGCGAAGCTGCTCACCGAAGCGCAAGGGCGCGTGGTGTTTGAAGATGTCGCGGGTGTTGATGAAGCCAAGGAAGACCTTCAGGAGATTGTCGAGTTTTTGCGTGATCCGCAGAAATTCCAGCGTCTTGGTGGTCGTATTCCACGCGGCGTGCTGCTGGTTGGCCCTCCGGGCACCGGTAAAACCCTGTTGGGTAAGGCAATCGCTGGCGAGGCTAATGTGCCTTTCTTCTCGATTTCCGGTTCTGACTTCGTGGAAATGTTTGTTGGTGTCGGTGCCTCTCGTGTGCGCGACATGTTCGAACAGGCCAAAAAGAATGCGCCTTGCATCATCTTCATTGACGAGATCGACGCGGTAGGACGCCATCGTGGTGCCGGTCTTGGCGGTGGTAACGATGAACGCGAACAAACGCTCAACCAGTTGCTGGTCGAGATGGACGGCTTTGAAGCCAATGAGGGTGTCATCCTTGTGGCTGCGACCAACCGTCCTGACGTGCTTGACCCGGCGCTGATGCGCCCAGGCCGTTTTGACCGTCAGATCGTTGTGCCAAACCCGGATATCACGGGCCGTGAAAAGATCCTCAAGGTGCATATGCGCAATGTGCCTCTGGCTCCCGATGTTGATCTGAAGACCCTTGCACGCGGTACTCCGGGCTTCTCGGGTGCTGACCTGATGAACCTTGTAAACGAGGCTGCCCTTCTGGCAGCGCGTCGTGATCGCCGTCTGGTGTCCATGGCCGAGTTCGAAGATGCCAAGGATAAGGTGATGATGGGGGCCGAGCGTCGTACGCTGGTGATGAGCGAGGAAGAGAAGAAACTGACCGCCTATCACGAGGCTGGCCATGCTCTGGTTGCTCTGCATATGCCTGCGTCTGACCCGATCCACAAGGCAACGATCATTCCGCGCGGTCGTGCGTTGGGTATGGTGATGCGTTTGCCGGAAAAGGATCAGGTGTCTCTGACCCGCGCCAAATGCTACGCCGACCTTGCGGTTGCCATGGGTGGTCGTGTGGCTGAAGAGCTGATCTTCGGCTATGACAAGGTTACCTCCGGTGCTTCGGGTGATATCCAGATGGCTACGCGGCTTTCCAAGGCCATGGCGACCCAGTTCGGCATGTCCGATAGCCTAGGGCCTTTGCTCTATGCTGAGAATGAGGAAGAAGTCTTCCTTGGTCATTCCGTTGCCAAGCAGCAGAATGTGTCTGATGACACGCAGAAGCTGGTGGATGCCGAAATCAAACGCTTTGTTGATGAAGGCTACCAGAAGGCAAAGGAAATCCTGACCGAGCATCAGGATGAGCTTGAAACCATCGCTCAGGGGCTTCTGGAATATGAAACCCTCTCCGGTCAGGAAATTCGCGATTTGCTTGGTGGGACGCCGCCGATCCGCGAAACGGATGACGAGCCGACCACTCCGAAAGGCTCTGCAGTGCCTTCGACCGGCGCGATCAAAAAGGGTGGTGAGACCGATGGTGGCGGGGCCGAGCCTCAGCCGGAAGCCTGATCGGTTCTTCCAGTCGATTGTGAGATTAAGATAAAGAAAGCGCCCTACAGAGGGCGCTTTTTTGTTGGCTGTCATTGCATTGGACGGTTGGCGATTGAATCGTATGCGAACGGGCAGACGACAGCCTGTAACAACAGGAAACAAAGTTTGACTGGATGATCCTGAATTCTTTCTCAATTTAACGTATAAAAAGCGTAGGAATGGCAATGCATTTACGGGGCCTTAGCGAGTCCCGCTCTAGTGTCCTGTATCTATTGGCACTTGTGTTTTTGCTGGCTGCGCCGGTTTGCTTTTTGGCTGACATGGGCGCGGTTGGACTTGATAATTTTCCGCTTGAAAGGTTGGTTGAGACTGATGGCTAAATATTTCGGAACAGACGGTATTCGAGGGTGCGCCAATCGTTTTCCAATGACGCCAGAAATTGCAATGAAGGTTGGCATGGCGACCGGCAAGATCTTCCGCCGTGGTGACTTTCGCCATCGGGTGGTGATCGGCAAGGATACCCGCCTTTCCGGTTATATGCTGGAGCCGGCCCTGACCGCAGGGCTGACGGCCATGGGGATGGATGTGTTCCTTCTGGGGCCGGTGCCGACACCGGGGGTTGCGATGTTAACGCGGTCTCTGCGCGCCGATCTCGGCGTGATGATTTCTGCCTCGCACAACCCTTATGAGGACAACGGCATCAAGCTTTTCGGACCGGATGGATACAAGCTGTCTGACGAGATCGAAGCGGAGATCGAAGAACTGATCGAAACCGACATGGTCAACAGTCTGGTGGCTCCGGAAGGTTTGGGGCGGACCAAGCGAATCGAGAGCGTTTATGACCGCTATATCGAATTTGCCAAGCGGACCATGCCCAAGGATCTTTCGCTGGAAGGCCTGCGTGTTGTCATCGATTGTGCCAACGGGGCTGCTTACCGGGTTGCTCCGGATGCCTTGTGGGAATTGGGCGCCGAGGTCATCAAGATCGGTGTTGATCCGAATGGTTTCAACATCAATGACAATTGCGGCTCGACATCCGTCGGGGCTCTTGTTTCCAAGGTGCGCGAAGTGCGGGCCGATATCGGCATTGCGCTGGATGGAGACGCAGACCGGGTGATTATCGTCGATGAAACAGGCTCTGTGGTCGATGGGGATCAGTTGATGGCTGTGGTTGCCGAGAGCTGGTTCCGTGAAGGTTTGCTGACTGCGCCGGGTATTGTTGCCACCGTCATGTCTAATCTGGGGCTGGAGCGCTATCTCAATAGCCTCAAACTCTCTCTGGTGCGTACGAAGGTTGGTGACCGCCATGTTGTCGAGCATATGCGCAAACATCACTATAATGTGGGCGGAGAGCAGTCTGGTCATATCGTGCTGAGCGACTATTGTACCACGGGCGACGGGTTGATCGCCGCACTTCAGATTCTGGCCGTTGTGGTGAAAATGGGCAAACCGGTCAGCGAAGTGTGCAACCGGTTTGAGCCGGTGCCGCAGCTCTTGATGAATGTGCGCTATTCCGACGGAGCCCCTCTGGAAGCGGATGCCGTTAAAAAGGCTATTACGGCGGGGGAAGCCGCGCTTGGCGACAATGGACGTCTGGTCATCCGTAAATCCGGCACAGAACCGCTTATTCGCGTTATGGCGGAAGGGGATGATTCTGATCTGGTGGAGAAGGTCGTTGGCGATATTTGCGACGAGGTGCGCAAAGTCAGTGGCTAAAGGCTCATCGATCCTTTGCATAGAATGAAAAAAGTCGCTCTAAATCAGAGCGGCTTTTTTTGTTGTCTGTCTAGACCGGAAGACGACCCTGGCGGCTGCTAATGGCAACCCCTGCAAGAATGATCGCAAAGCCGAACCATACGCCCCATGTAAGGCTTTCATTGAGGAAGATAATCCCGCCAAGAGCCGTGGCCACGGGGATCAGATAGTTGCTCATGGCTAGGAAGGTCGCCGTGGTCTGGGAAAGGAGAACGAAGACCATTAGGGTGGCCAGTGCCGTCGGGACAATACCCAGATAAATGAGGATGAGCCACTGCCTCATGTCCGCATTGAGAAGGGCATCCGCAGGCTCGAAGAAGAATGCTGCCAAGAGCAACAGGCATGCGCTTGTGGTTACCACCGCTGTTGCCTTGTCCAGATTGTCGGCTGGCGGGATGAGGCGCGAAGAGACCGTGTTCATCGCGTAGCACAGGCTGCAGAAGAAAATGGCCAATTCGCCCAAGAGTTCAAGATTGTGCTCGGGTGAGGCGGGGCCTGAATCGGGCTTGATAATGAGTACAAGTCCGGCAAAGCCGATGAGAAAGCCGATCGCCTTGTTGCGGGTCATCTTTTCATCGGGCAGCAGGAAGTGAGCCAACCCCAGAACGGAAAGCGGCACGGTTCCAATCAGAATGCCTGCAATTGCAGAGCTGGTATATTGCATCCCCCATGCCAGAAAAATGAACGGTACAGCCGAGCTGATCAGGGCCAGCCAGATAACCCACGGAATATGGTGCCTGCCGAGCGACCATGGTTTGCGCACGATAAATACCCTGTAGAGGATCAAGGCGATCGCTCCGGAACTGACCCTGCCTGCTGTAAGCCAGATGGGGGTCATTTCTGCGGCAATCACGCGCGTAAGAATAATGGCCGAGGCCCAACACAGGACGAGAAAAGCCAGAATGAGCCAATGACGGAGGGCATGAGTCTGCATGATTATCTAGAAAGTCCGGTGAGGGTGGCGGGTAGGTCTGGCTATATCGGTAATTGGCCCACCAGCGCAAGAGCCTCCGAACGAAAGAATGGGTAATGCACCATTTGTCTGGGGCCTGTCCAGGCGGGAGGGGCGTCGCTTAAGGATTGGTAACGGTTTGTTAAGAATAAAATTTGCAATTTGCACGAATTTATCTATGCATAATTGATTGTTTGACTATTCTTTGATGTATTTATGTTTAATATTCGTAGTTAATCCAGTATTAAGAAAATTCTGTGATCTTTTCTCTTGAGTGTATATCTCTAATTCAAGTTCAAATCTTTATGTCGAGAGGAAAAGAGATGAGCAGCCTCAAAAGAAATTTGTTTTTGAGTGTGTTCGGGGCCGCTATGACAGCTTCTGTTGCTTTTGCAGCGGATTTGCCTGCGCCGCCGATCATCGAATACGAACCTGAAGTTCCTGTAGAAATTGGCTCCGGCTGGTACTTGCGCGGAGACCTCGGGGTTGCCGCTTATACCGGTGCTGGCGCCACGTGGGTGGATTCCACTGGAACCAAATGGCATTTTGCTAACGAAGATATCGAGAACGGCTGGTTGGCTGGCATCGGTGCCGGTTACTATTTCAATGAAAAGCTCCGCGGCGATGTGACGCTGGACTATCATGGAAAAGCAAAGTTCAAGGCAGATGCACCATGCGCGGCTGCGCCATGCACGACGAAAGAAACGCTGAAATTCAGCGCCTGGACTCTGATGCTGAACGGCTATTACGATATTGGTACCTGGAATTCGATCACGCCTTACGTTGGTGCTGGTGCCGGTATGGCCTATCTGCGCGCAACGGATTATACCACGACCTCTGGTCAGGTATTTGGCAACAATAGCCGGGTGAATTTTGCCTGGAACGTGATGGCCGGTGCTGCATTCGACATCAGCGATCGTCTCAAGCTTGATGCCAACTATCGTCTGATGAATTTCGGTAAGGCCCGCACTGGACATTCTTCCAATGCAGCCCAGCCAAATCCGGTTAAATTCAGCGATCTGTATGCGCACGAGTTCCGTCTCGGCCTGCGCTACGACTTGAACTAGATCGAGCGATGCTGTCTTGCGTTATCGGCGCGGACCTATCCTGCTATTTTGCTTTCATGGAAGTGTGGCGGATGTGGTCATGAATATTGGCTGACGGAGACAGATCTTTATTGCTCCTCTCGAAGAAGGCGATTATCCAAGAGCGATGATCGCCTTCTTCGACGTGGTGATTTTGTTTCCCATGCCAGCTCCATGCTATTTCCCGAGCGGGGATAGGCGATAGCTGTGCGATAATCGTGCAACTGTTGTTGCTATACGGTGATCAACTGCAAGAATCCGTTTGACGCATGTCGTAAAGAAGAGTAACCCGATTTGTGGGACACCTCTCCCCAACGAGAGGCAACTATCTGTGAGGGTAGCTTTATGACAGATATTACACTACCGGCCGTACGGCCGAACAATCCCCATTTCTCTTCTGGTCCTTGCTCCAAGCGTCCTGGCTGGTCTTTCGACAGCCTTGCAGACGCGCCGCTGGGCCGTTCTCACCGCGCTAAACTTGGCAAATCCAAGCTGAAAGAAGCGATTGACCTGACCCGCGAAATTCTCGGCGTGCCTGCCGACTATCGCATCGGGGTTGTGCCTGCATCCGATACGGGTGCCGTGGAAATGGCTCTGTGGTCTCTGCTTGGTGCGCGGGGAACCGATATTCTCGTTTGGGAAAGCTTTGGTGCTGGTTGGGCAACCGATGTTGTCAAGCAGCTCAAGCTGGATGATACCCGTGTGATGAAGGCCGACTATGGCCAGATCCCGGATCTCGGCGCAGTTGATTTCTCCCGCGACGTTGTCTTTACATGGAACGGCACCACTTCTGGCGTTCGTGTTCCCAATGGCGACTGGATCCCGGCAGACCGCGAAGGTCTGACCATTTGCGACGCCACCTCTGCTGCTTTTGCGCAGGATCTTGCATGGGACAAGCTCGACGTTGTGACCTACAGCTGGCAGAAAGTGCTGGGCGGTGAAGCCGCTCACGGCATGCTGATCCTCAGCCCACGTGCTGTAGAACGGTTGGAAAGCTATGTACCAGCATGGCCGATGCCGAAAATCTTCCGCATGACCAAGGGTGGCAAATTGATCGAAGGCATCTTTGAAGGCGCCACGATCAACACCCCTTCCATGCTTTGCGTGGAAGACTATCTTGATGCACTCAAATGGTCCAAAGATATTGGTGGTCTTGATGCCCTGATGAAACGGGCCAATGAGAATCTTGCCACGTTGGAAGCCTGGGCGGACAAGACGCCTTGGGTTGATTTCCTGGCCAAGGACAAGGCGATCCGCTCCAACACATCCGTGTGCTTTACCATTGTAGACGAAGATGTGGCCGCACTTGATGCTGCTGCTCAGGCCAAATTTGCCAAGGCGCTGGTTGCGCGGTTGGACAAAGAAGGCGTTGCTTATGACATCGGGGCCTATCGTGATGCTCCGACGGGGCTGCGCATCTGGGCCGGTGCCACCATTGAGGCGTCCGATCTGGAAGCTCTGACCAAGTGGCTCGATTGGGCCTTTGCTCAGGAAAAGGCCGCGCTCTAGCTCTGGCGCATGTTGCCAATCAGACGGCTCTGCAGGGCAGGGCCGTCGCAAGACCTCAAGACACCATTTTCGTTTCATGCGACTTGCTGCGCCGGGGAGAGTTGGCGCGCGTTGCAAACCAGTGAGGATATTCCCATGGCTAAAGTTCTGATTTCCGACAAACTGTCGCCAACCGCCGTTCAGGTCTTCAAGGACAAGGGCGTAGAGGTTGATTACCTGCCAGACCTTGGCAAGGACAAGGACAAGCTGATCGAAGTGATCGGCCAGTATGATGGTCTGGCCATTCGCTCTGCGACCAAGGCAACCGAAAAGGTCATCGCTGCGGCTGACAATCTCAAGGTGATTGGCCGCGCTGGTATCGGCGTGGACAATGTGGACATCGAGAAAGCCACCCAGCGCGGTATCATCGTGATGAACACGCCGTTCGGCAACTCGATCACCACCGCTGAGCATGCCATCGCCATGATGTTTGCCGTTGCACGCCAGATTCCGGCTGCTGATGCATCCACGCAGGCTGGCAAGTGGGAAAAATCCAAGTTCATGGGTGTCGAGATCACGTCCAAGACCCTCGGCATCATCGGCTGCGGCAATATCGGTGGTATCGTCGCAACCCGTGCTGTTGGTCTCAAAATGAAGGTCATCGCGTTTGACCCGTTCCTGTCGCCGGAGCGTGCTGTCGAGCTGGGCGTTGAAAAGGTCGAACTGGCCGATCTGTTCAAACGGGCCGATTTCATTTCTCTGCATACCCCGCTGACTGACAAGACCCGCAATATTGTTTCTGCTGATGCCATCGCGACCATGAAAGACGGTGTGCGCATCATCAACTGTGCCCGCGGCGGTCTGGTGGATGAAGATGCGCTGGCTGCGGCCATCAAATCCGGCAAGGTCGCAGGCGCTGCCTTTGACGTGTTTACAAACGAACCGGCCAAGGAAAATGTGCTGTTCGGCTTGCCGAATGTTGTCTGTACGCCGCATCTTGGTGCGTCGACCTCTGAAGCGCAGGAAAATGTGGCCATTCAGGTTGCCGAGCAGATGGCCGACTATCTGGTCAATGGGGCTGTTTCCAACGCACTCAACATGCCTTCGATTACCGCAGAGGAAGCACCGCGCCTGACGCCATTTGTCAAGCTGGCCGATCAGCTCGGCTCGTTTGCCGGTCAGTTGACCGAAAGTGGCCTCAAGGGCATTCGCATCGAATATGAAGGCGATGTGGCCGAGATGAATACGCGGGCCCTGACGTCCGTTGTTCTGGCCGGTGTGCTCAAGCCACTGTTGCAGACCGTGAATATGGTCTCAGCTCCGGCGATGGCCAAAGAACGTGGTATCACTATCGAAGAAACCCGGCGTGAACAGCAGGGCAACTACGAAAACTATATTCGCCTCACTCTGGTGACCGAGCGTCAGGAACGCTCTGTTGCCGGTACCGTGTTCGGTGATGCCAAGCCACGCATCATCCAGATCAAAGGTATTAATATGGAAGCCGAGCTGGGTGAGAACATGCTCTATATCACCAACAAGGATAAGCCTGGCTTCATCGGTCGTCTGGGCACCTTGCTGGGCACGTCCGAATTGAACATTGCAACCTTCAATCTTGGCCGTAAGCAAGCTGGCGATGATGCCATTGCGCTCATCGAAATTGATGGTTCGATCAGCGATGCGGTGATTGCTGAGATCGAGGCGCTGGAGGGCGTTGTTCAGGCCAAGGCGCTGAAATTTTCCGTCTGATTAGACCGGGCTGGAGCCATCGTTCTGGCGTATGAAAATGAGAGGGCGTTTCGCGATCAGTGACGATTGCGAAACGCCTTTTTGTTGTGGCCTTCTGAGTCTTTTTGCTGCCGTTTCCTGTGTGGTTTGCAGGGTGGGAGGGCATATCTTGTGCCAAAGGCTGCCAATCACTGTGCAAATGCAGCATTCACGGGGCAAATATGCATGATCAGCAGTGGTCTAGCCTTTGAAAAGTCGGTTTCGCACTCGCTTCACACTAAAGAATTGTCTATAGTCCTGCTCGCTTGATGAGGTGGTTTTGCCGTTGGACGGCGAGGTCTGTCATCAAAGGGTGTGTCTTGCCTGTGCAAGGCGCGTTTCCATGGGATTGGGTTGGTTGATGCAACCGCGTCGGCTGAATTTCCCGTCATTTCCTAATTTGCTTTTAACAAGCAATCGGGCCGATCCCTTTCAGATTTAACGTTATTAAAGGAGCTCGCATCGATGGCAAATGTTGTGGTCGTCGGGTCGCAATGGGGCGACGAGGGAAAAGGCAAGATCGTAGACTGGCTGTCGGAGCGAGCCGATATCGTGGTACGCTTTCAGGGCGGCCATAATGCAGGCCATACGCTGGTCATCGATGGTGTAAGCTACAAGCTCAGCCTGCTGCCATCTGGTGTTGTGCGTCCAGGCACCATGGGTGTCATCGGTAACGGCGTTGTCGTTGATCCGCACGCGCTGGTCGCTGAAATCGGCCGTCTTGGCGAACAGGGCGTGGCTGTGTCTCGCGATAATCTGCGCATTGCCGAGAATGCCTCTCTGATCCTGTCGCTGCATCGTGAACTTGATGCGATGCGTGAGGAAGCCGCATCTGCCGGCACCAAGATTGGCACCACCAAGCGCGGCATTGGTCCAGCTTATGAAGATAAGGTTGGTCGTCGCGCAATCCGCGTGATGGATCTGTCCAATCCGGAAACCCTGCCTGCCAAGATTGATCGCCTGTTGGCTCACCACAATCCGCTGCGTCGCGGCTTGGGTGTTGAAGAAATCAAAGCGGATGACATCTATGAAGAGCTGATGAGCGTTGCTGATCAGGTTCTGCCTTTCATGGACCAGAGCTGGCGTCTGCTGGATCAGGCCCGCAAGGCTGGCAAGCGCATCCTGTTCGAAGGTGCGCAGGGCGCCCTGCTCGACGTTGATCACGGCACTTATCCGTTTGTGACCTCTTCCCACACCTCTGCCGGTCAGGCTGCTGCCGGGTCAGGCATCGGGCCATCAGCGCTCAACTATGTGTTGGGGATTACCAAAGCCTACACCACCCGCGTGGGTGAGGGGCCTTTCCCGACCGAGCTGTTCGATGAAGTAGGGCAGTTTTTGGGTGAAAAAGGCCATGAATTCGGCGTTGTCACCGGTCGTAAGCGCCGTTGTGGCTGGTTCGATGCGGTTCTGGTGCGCCAGACTGTTTGCACCTCCGGCATCACCGGCATTGCGCTGACCAAACTCGATGTACTTGACGGCCTTGAAGAAATCAAGATATGCGTCGGGTATATGCTGGATGGCGAACGAATCGATTACCTTCCTGCTTCGCAAGGGGCACAGGCTCGTGTGGAGCCGATTTATGAAACTATGGAAGGCTGGTCTGAAACGACTGCAGGAGCCCGTACCTGGAAAGAATTGCCAGCACAGGCTGTGAAATATGTTCGCCATGTGGAAGAGCTGATTGGCGCTCCGGTTGCTCTTTTGTCTACCAGCCCTGAGAGGGAAGACACGATTCTCGTGCAGGACCCTTACGAAGATTAGGTTGGGGTTGCCTATTGTCTTGGTTGGTGCGATCTTTTGTGCTCAGGTGGCTCCGGCGGACAAGTGAATGGAATAGGAAATGGCGGACTATTACGCAATTTTGAAGCGGGCCGTAGAGGCTGTGCCTACCCAGACTAGGGAACAGAGGCAGACGATCTACGACAAGGCGCGCAAGGCGCTTTTGGCGAAGCTTCAGAATATGGATCCGCCATTAACTCCTGCCGATATATCCAAGCAACGCATGGCGCTCGAAGAAGCCGTAAGGGCTGTTGAGCGCGATTTAAGCGGAAGCGGCATGTCTCTTGCTCCCGCTCATCATGATACTGATGATGAGGCACATGTTCGGGCCGATCAACATCCTCATGAGGCGCCAAAGGTTGGGGCTTCGCACAAGCCCAAAAGCGACCGGCCGAATGATGATGAGCGGGACGCAGGCGAGGCTAGCGATGAGCGCGCTAAGCCTCAAAAACCTCATCAGGGCGAGCGGCCTGATACCAAGGAAAGACCCAAGCAGGAGATTCTCGAAAAGAAGTCTCCTTCTGATAAGGTTGTGCGTCGCGCTGGACAGGATGTCCTGAAAAATGCAGTCAGGGATGCCAATGCGCTCGGGCAGGCGACCAACAAGGCTGTCAAGCATGCTCAGGATGCTGCCGATGCTGTGGGCGAGGAACGCGACAGCGGGGAGGCGGCCCGCATCGAACCAACGCTTGGCGACGCGGTTGTTTCTCAATCCAAGACCTATAAACGGCCTAGCATCGAAGAGGGCGTCTCCGATCGCCCCAGCTATGCTTCTGATGATTCCGCAGATGATGATGGCTCCAAATCGCGCTTTGGGTTGATTGCCATCGCCATGCTGATTGTTGTTGTGCTGATTGGCAGTGGTTATCTGCTGTATGCCAACAGGGATGCCTTCCTTCTTTCCGATACGACTGACACCGAGCAGGCTGCCAATGGCTCCGCCCAGTCTGTTGGGAAAACGCAACCGGGCGATACTGGCTCCTCCAGCAATTCATCCGATATGGCGGCCAAGTCCGTCCGCACGATTACCGTTACGCCTCCATCGGAAGAAGATGGCGCAGCGCAAGACGACGATGCAACCGCTCAAGCCGGTACAACGACGGCTGATGCCACCGCTCCGGCGGTTGAAGATGCAAATAATGGTGCAAGCAGTGGTCCGGCTGATCTGTCTGTTGCCCAGCGCTCGATCCTTTATGAGGAACCGGGGGGCGAGGGCGAACCGGGGTCTGCAAGTGCTGGCGAAGTTCTCTGGTCTCTTGATGGAGAAGGAGACAATGCGGTTGTTGTGATCGACGCAACCATTCCGGACAAGAAGATGTCCTTCAACATCACGATGAAGAAGAATCTGGATGCGGAACTTCCTGCTTCTCATCTGATCGAGATTTCAGCCACCCATGCTGACGCAGATCCGGCCAAGGCGATTGTCAAGATTCCTGGACTTATTCTCAAACCAACCGAGCAGAGCCGAGGGGAAGGGCTTGTCGGGGCTGCTATTCGCATCGCTGATGACCTGCACTGGGTTGCGCTTACCTCGGGAGACCGGGAAGAACGCTATAATCTGGAACTGCTGCATTTGCGCGGTTGGATTGATATTCCGATCCAGTATGAGACCGGTCGTCGTGCGATCCTCACGCTTGAAAAAGGCGAGGCTGGGGATCAGGTGATTACAAAGGCCATTCAAGCCTGGTCCAGTCGCTAGAGCGGAGTCTTCCTGCACGTTCTCGGGCTTTTGAAGATCTGAAGCCAGCGCGTGAGACGCACGGTTTGCGTTTAGGCGCGTCTCAATCGATAGGCATAAAAAAGACTGCCGGACGGGTGTCCGAGCAGTCTTTTGTTTTCTCAGCATGCGCTTGTCTGTGTCGCCAAGCGCCAGATTTTATGGTGAGGCTGGCGGCTCAGGCAGATTCTGTTTCCAGTGCCTTGGCTGCAGCTGTCTGAACCTCTTTTTGCACCTTTTCAAAGGCGCGCACTTCGATCTGACGAATGCGCTCGCGGCTGACGGAGAATTCTTCGGAAAGCTCTTCCAGCGTTGCCGGTTTTTCGGCCAGTCGACGCGCTTCAAAAATACGGCGCTCGCGATCATTCAGAATGCCCATGGCGTTGCTCAGAAGGTCCATGCGATGATTGAACTCTTCTTTGTCGGCCAGAACGGTTTCCTGACTTTCGCTGTCATCCACCAGCCAATCCTGCCACTGTCCGCTCTCGCCATCTGATTTGAGAGGCGCATTGAGGGATGCGTCGCCGGAAAGGCGGCGGTTCATCGAAATGACTTCTTCGTTGCTGACACCAAGTTTCTCGGCGATATAATCAACCTGATCGGGCTTCAGATCGCCGTCTTCCAGAGCCTGAATCTGACCCTTCACCTTGCGCAGGTTGAAGAAGAGACGCTTCTGGTTTGCTGTGGTGCCCATTTTGACTAGGGACCAAGAACGCAGGATATATTCCTGAATGCTGGCGCGAATCCACCACATTGCGTAGGTGGCCAGACGGAAGCCCTTGTCTGCATCAAAGCGCTTGACGGCCTGCATGAGGCCGACATTGCCTTCGGAGACGACTTCGCTCACGGGCAAACCATAGCCGCGATAGCCCATCGCAATTTTGGCAACGAGGCGCAGATGGCTTGTCACCAATTTGTGGGCCGCCTTGCTGTCACCATAGTCAGTGTAACGCTTGGCCAGCATATATTCTTCTTGCGGCTCAAGCATTGGAAAACGTCGGATTTCATTGAGATAGCTGCTCAATCCTCCTTCGGAAGAGAGCGCTGGAATATTGCCAGTAGAATCTTTTGCCATTCATATTACTCCTCTTATCCCCCAAAATGGCAGGACGAGTTGCGCAGCCGTAGCCTGCGGACATAACAAATATAGGCAGAAATGCGACAATTACAGGGCCTTGACCCAATTAAATTGACATTTTCTTCAATGCATTCATTACATTTTGTAAATCTTCCGGCATTTCGCTTTGAAAAACCATTTCTTCGCCGGTTATCGGATGCGCAAAGCCCAGCAATCCTGCGTGGAGCGCTTGTCGCTTGCGGTTTTCTATATCCTCGGCCAAGTCTCTGGGGAGTTTATTGAGCTTGGATTTGAAGCCCTGCCCGTATTCCGGGTCACCCACAAGGGGGTGGCCGATATGGGCCATATGCACGCGGATCTGGTGCGTGCGGCCGGTTTCGAGCTTACATTCGACCAATGACGCCAGAATGTCCCCTTCTGAGGCAAATTCTTCCAAAAGGCGGTAATGAGTGATGGCTTGCCTGCCACCCTGCTTCAGCACTTTCTGCTTGAGACGGTTATGCTGCGAGCGCCCGATCTGGGTGTCGATCGTTCCCTTCTTGTTTTTGAGCTGCCCCCATACCAATGCCTGATAGGCCCTGACAAGAGGGCCAGACCGTCCATGGTCTGCAAATTGCTCACTGAGCCCCTTGTGGGCCGCATCTGTTTTGGCGACGACCAACAGGCCAGAGGTCTCTTTATCTAGCCTGTGCACGATGCCAGGGCGCTTGACGCCCCCAATGCCCGATAGACTGTCGCCGCAGTGGTGGATGAGCGCATTGACCAGTGTCCCTGTCCAGTTGCCCGCTGCGGGATGCACGACCAGCCCGGCCGGTTTATTGATGACGATCAGGTCATCATCCTCAAAGACCACGTCGAGCGGAATATCTTCACCCTGTGGGGTCGGATCTTCGGGGGCAGGCAGAGTGACCGTTATACGATCACCCACATTGACCCGCTGGTTGGGCTCCAGTATCGTCCGCTCTGCCTGATCGGGGCGAGCAAGGACAACATGGCCTTTCTTGATCAGGCTCTTGAAGCGGGAGCGGGAGTGGCGCGTATCCTTGGTGGCGATGACGGCATCAAGGCGCTTGCCGGCCTCGTCCTCTTCGATGAGGAAAGACAGGATTTCATTTTCACTATCAAAACAAGAGTCAGACATGGTGCAACAAACTCCCGACGAACAAATGCCCGGCGATGAGTCCTTTCAGAGCCCGGAAATGCTGGATGTTCAACGCAAGATCCGCATGATGGTTGTCTCTTCAATCCTGATCATGGGGCTTGGTATCTTTTCCATTCTTGGTGTTATTATCTACAAGAGCGTAGCCAATAATGAAAGTGCAGAGAATGGTCAAGGTGATCCGGTCATTGTGGGTAATCAATTGAAGGCCGGTGAGAGCGTGCGCTCGATGATTGTCGAGAATGGCACGATCTATCTTCTGGTGGATGGAGAAGATCGGACATCCCTGATGACGGTCGACAAGAAATCCGGCTCTGTGAGCCGCCGGATCGAGTTTATTCCACAGGGGCAATGAATATTCACAGATTCGTCAAAATCGTCTCTTGCGCTTTGACACAAAGCTCCCTATAAACCGCCTCACCGATTGATGAGCGCCCTTCGTCTAGCGGTTAGGACGCCGCCCTTTCACGGCGGTAACACGGGTTCGAGTCCCGTAGGGCGTACCATTCCCGAACAAAACTGGGCACCTTAGACGTGTTTAGTTTTTCGGGGGTGCATATAGCGTGCGTCAGAGCATGTTTTGACCCGGTGATCCTCACTTCATTATCATTCAGCATGATCTGTTCTATGAACAGGTTCAAATATGCTTTTTGCATGCTCGGATTTCCGCCGAAAAATTTTTCGCGCATGAGTTTGGCAAAAGCTTCCAACTTCTCGGGCGTGATGGCGAGATCGTCATCGCTGATCTGTCGCGCCAAAAGCTCTACCTGCTCTTCCAACTCGTCTCGGTATGCTTTTGTTTTGGTGATGCGTTCCTTGAGCTGCGGATCATTAAGGTCAATGAGACCTTCTTCGATCGCTGCATACAGGTTTGAAAGCGCAGCCGCTTTTGCAGAATGCTCTTTCTTGAGGTGTGCCAGCTTCTGTTTCAGAGCTTCTTTGCCACCCTTCGAACGATCCATGATTTCCTGAAGAGTTAGGTAGAGCCGTTCCGGGTTAAAAAGCTTTTGGGCCAGTTCTTGCAGGATCATGTCATCCATGAAGTCCATGCGAATGCTTCTGCCCGGGCAAGCTGTTTTCCCCTTCCTGGCGCATGTAGAACAGGCATAATAGCGATATTGACCGCTTTTTCCGGTCCTCAAAACCATGCTGCCCCCACATGTGTCGCATTTCAGGAGACCCGAAAGCAAAGTTGGCCCGCTGACCACCCGTGGCGGTGTGTTTTGGGGACGCTTGGCTTCCAATGTCCTCTGCACCTTATCGAACACAACCTGTTCGATGATTGGGGGCACATCAACGGGAATCCATTCCTCACGCGGTTTGATTTCCCGTGTCTTGCTGTCCAGGCGGTTGAAGTAGTGGGTACCGGTGTAGATTGTTCGTTGCAGGATGTCGTGAACGTGGCTCACGTAGAACATCTTTCCTCGACGCTTGATGCCTCTATCATTGAGGTGATCGACAATGGCTTTCACGCCCAGTGGCCCACTGACGCCATCTCCATTTATGTAGAGGTCATAGATCCTACACACCAATGTGGCTTCGTCCTCGTCAATGGCGAGTCTTTTCTTGACCCGGTCTCCCCTTTTCTCCGCCTCTACTGTGCAATATCCGAATGGTGGTTTCCCGCCATTCCAATAGCCTTGGCGGGCATTTTCCAACATCGTACGGGTTGTGTGTTTTGCGGTCTCTGCGGAATGGTAAGCATCAAATCCGGTAAGCACGCTGCGAATGAGATTACCTTGCGGATCATCGGCAATTTCTTGCGTCATAGAGATCAAGGTAACTTTATGCCTTTTCAAACGACGGCGATAAGTTTCGAACTCATAATCGTCCCGAAAGAAACGGCTGAATGAATGCACGAGCACTGCATCAATGGGTTTGTCAGGGCCACAGGCAAAAGCGATGAGTTCCTGAAAAACCCGGCGATTGTCATTTGTTGCCGACGCCCCGGGTTCGATAAATTCTCTTACCAATTCCCAGTCTCTCTGCTCGCAATACTGCTTCGCTTGACGAACTTGATCAGGGATGGAAAGGTCTTTTTCCGCCTGACGACTGGTCGACACTCGACAGTATAAAGCGCAGTTCCTGATCTTTGTATCTGTCATCTTCATTCTCCCATGATCCGTTGAAGGTCGCGATCGAGGTGGTTCAAAATCAACTGAATTTCTTCTTCGGTCACTTCGAAAGATGCTGCCCAGTCACTGGTGACGGTCAGGCTGTTATTCTTTGGCTGCCCTCTGTGACCGGCCGAGTTCAATACATTTTTCGCATCTGCCGTGGTTGTCGGCTGATGTGAAAAATCCATATTTTCTGGTTTCGGACTTGATGGCATTGGGGGACAAACTGAGTTTGATGTTTAGTCGGCGGCGATTTCTAGGCGCCGACTGGGCATCAACGAAGTGAGTCCGTTTGAAAAATTTAAAAATATTTTCTTCGACTTTTATTCAAACTGTTGAATTGTTTGAATAAAGTGCGCCATTCATTCCACTTGCGCTGGATTCGAAGCGGTTGAGTTTTATGCCGGCCGCATGTTGAGCCAGAGATTCCACTAATCAGGATCCTGTTATCGAGGCAGACCGCTGCTTTTGCTGTAGAGGTCGATTTTTTGGGCAGATTTTGGCTTTTGGTAAAAAATGGGTGAATCCCATGACATGGGTTCGTTTGGCTGGGAACCAAAACACATTCTTCCACCACTGCACAAGCTGCTGAAATATTTTAGTAATTTTTCTTTCTGGCACATTTTCAGAAAGTGGGCCCCTCATAAAAGCTCATGACCGTTTGCTGCAATCGCAGACACGTCCAGCCTTCTGGGCGTGAGATCGTCCCGAGAAAAAACATGAGTTTTCAAAATCCATGTTTTTTGGCTGCGTTGCTCTGGCTATTGCAGTTATTCGAGCCGGCCGAGGGACCAGATGTGCTCAGGAAACCACCTGACTTGATGCTGGCTTACGTGGTGTTTCGAAGAGGCAGAAAGACATGCCATCCGCCGAAACTGCGTACCGGTCACTCAATCCAGATTCTTTAATGTCCTCGTCAGGCCTATACTCGATGAGATATTCGACCACCAACATGCTGCAGGTCTCGGTTACGGTTGGAACATAGTTTATTCTCGGGAACTGATCGCCGTCTTCGTCACAGTCGTAGAAGAAAGCATCTTTGCTGAGCCTGGTTCCCGTTGCTGCTTCAAACTCGACGAGGAGCTGATAGAGGCGCCGATCTTCCTCATCTGACAATTCCGAGCTGAAATTGAAATAGCCCGTGATCTCGCCCCCCTCTGCTCTTGTGGTCGCGATGACGCTGGCGATTTCGTCAGGTTGGAGTGTTTTGCACTGCAACGGTCCTGCGACGAAATTCTGTACGCAAATGAATGATCCCATGCTGATGAAAAGGTCTTTCATGATCAATTGTCTCCTGAAGGCATGCCTGACTATAGGCGGTTGTTGGTATTGGGCCTGTGAGGCTATTGGGCTTTTGGCCGTTTCGAACCCCGCCCACAGGATGGGCGGGGTCGAATGGATGCCGATGTTTGCGTTCAATGCGCGCTGCGTGATTGAGCCCGTTGCTTCTCAGCGTGAATGAGATCCAGAAATCGATTGGCAAAATACTGAGCCTCTTGCAGATCAGCCCGTAGACTGGCCATGGCTGGAGCCAAAGGATTGTCCGCATCCAGTTCGGCTATCTCCTCCAGTAAATCGTCGACGATCTGTTCAAATTGCGGATCAAGAACACGGCGATTGATGACAGCATCGATCAGGGCATGCATTGGCCTGATGTCGTCGAAAATATCGCCGAGTGCAATATCGGGCAAAGAGGAAGACGCCTGTCGAGCCGCGTGGATTGCATCGGCTCCGATATCGACGATGCGGCTGGCATCGGTCGTGTGCTTATCGACAAGAAGCGAAATATTGTGGCGATAGGTTTCAGGTATAAGGGGCATATAGTCATCCTTTTCAAAATGAATGGGTTGGTGATTTGTCCGGCCGACACCGTGGCTGGTCGGACAAATCTCAGACCACACTGTGGCTACTGCTGGGGATCGGGTTTTGGGATGGCAATCGGCGCTGGGATAATCATTCCGGACATTTGGTGGCCAGATCTCTTGGCAAGCAGGGCTTGTCGTTTGAGCATATCGGCTCGTCCTTCTGCGCGCTCAACGTTGGTGGCATGGATAAGAGCTCTAAGGCGTTCCAACTGAACGAGCTCGTCACCAACCAACCGACCAAGGACTGGTGTTCCACCCTTGTTGAGTGCAAAGCCTTCATGGTTGACAGAGACAATCACAAGGCCACGCAGATTGTAGACTGTCGGCTGCGTGAGACCTGCAGCACTAAAGGCGGCAGAATGCTCGACGCGGATTTGGGGGCCGTGGTTAAAAGTTGTCCCGATGTCATGTCCCCGTGCGAGAGTCAGATAACGGGTGCCGACATAGATTGCCTCGTCAACGATGAGCCATGGCAATGCCTTCTTGGGTGGTTGTGGAGGATTGTCGAAATGCTCTGAAGGCATCTCGAAGGCAACAATGTCGCCACAGCTGACAGAGTCTTGCCAGTTGCTGGCGTGCTTCGTGGATAAATTATTGGCGGTGGTCATGGATTTTCTGTTCCTATGTGGTTCTCCGCCTATCCATTCCTCCCATCAGTTTTGCAGACCAATCGGGTTGAATGTGGCGTCACCCGGATCGCCACATGAAAGCAGATTGGTCGACTTCTCCCTCTTTCTCTTCGTGCGGTATCACCGCTCATATCCTCTGTCGCGGCGGCGCTTTTTAGGGGAAATTTCACCGCCGTTGGGTTTGCTCTGGGCCTGAGCGCTCGATGATGTGACAGGCTGAGCCTGCCGTTTGTCATTCGTTGGTTGCGAGATCGGGGCGGCAGGTCGTGGCGGTCGAGTTTCCTCATTCCGTGCCATTTGCTCCGTCATCCGACCGTGGGGCTCGCGACGAGGCGCAGGCGCGGCGGAGTTCGTGTGACCGCTATTGTTCCCTGCTTTTCGGTCCACCGTTGGGCGATTGTCGTGGATGCTGGCGTCAGCAACATAATCGTCACCGTCAATGATCTCACCTGTCTCCAGATTAATAAGGCGTTCGAATTCGGCCGCATCGAGGTGGTCAAAGGAGCGGGCTTGTTCCATTGGCCTTGGTGATGTTGCGGGCCGAGCTTTGGCCCTTTCGATGTCTCGCTCCCTTTTCGCTCGTTCTTCCTGCTCACGCTGTCGCTGTTGTCGAAGCTCGTAAATTTTCATGATTATTTCGACGAAGCGGCTCGCTCGAGACTTTCCAGAGCCTTGAACGCTTGAGACAAGCGGGCCCGACTTTTCTGGTCGTTCGGCGCGGCCGCCCAACCAATCAAGGCAACGTTGTAGGCCATCTGACATGTTTGAAAGGCCTTGAATGAGGCTTCGAGCGCGTCCTGCCGTTGCATCAGCAAGTTGACGGTATCGAGCAGTGCTTCGTTTTGCTCTTCGTTGGGTCCGTTCAATTGTGTCACCAATTCTTCGATGGATGACATCAACTCGCGCTCGAGTGGCGTCAGCAAGGTGGGCTGACTGGTATCTTGATGGTTTTGTGGCATCGGTCAAAACTCCACTTTCGAGCATTGAGGCTGTCGACCGGTCGGCAGCATCAAACAGTTGGCCATCTCGCCGGTTTTGATGTCCATGATCAGATATCGGCCTGGCAGCTGGAGGGACATTGGTTTGCCTTGCTGCAGATGGTCCTGCTGGGTCGGCACCAGAAGCCAGAAAATCACCGGCATTGAGAGGATCGCCGCTGCCGCCATCATCTTTTGTCTCTTCATCTGCGCTTCCAATTGTTCCAAAGCTGTCGCAGTTGTCGTTTGTTCCTTGAAGATCTTCGTCAGGATATCCGACAGGTTCTTTTGGAGTTTCTCGTATCGGGCTAGATGCTGTTGCTTCTCGGACCGTTCCTGGTTCAATTCCGTCTCGACTTCGCTCTTGAGGTCTTGGATACCGGCTTTGATTGTATTTCGTGCGTCGTTCAATATGGTGTCCAAGTCGTTCTTCAAGCTCTGCGAGGCTGATGCCATCAAGTCTTTTCGGCTGTTTTCCATGTCTTGCTCGTTCTCTCGCAATCTCTCGCGCAATGGTTTCGTCTCTGGTCCATCCTTCATGGAAAATTACTCCTTTCATGCGCCATCTGGCCTTGTTTTGTGGATCTTTCACAGTGATGTAATTTTTGCGGGCAAGTGGAACCTCTAAGCCGAATTTCTGCAGGGCTTCGATCATCTCTGATCGATCGTTGATGGTTCCGGCTACTATCTGGCTCTCAATCCAGTTCTGGATCTCATCCCGCATTTCGGCCCGGCTTTGACTTTCTTTGACATTTTTGCGCTCTCTGGCGCGGGAAGGGTCTTCAGGATCCGCCCAGCCATAGCGCTTGTTCAGCACGTCGCGCGCGCTGTTGAATGCTTTTTCAAAACGTGGCGGGAACGGATTGAACGATTTGCCCGATATCAGCTCGAGGCGAGGCAGACAGAAATGCAGCTCAACGCTTCCTTCATGCGTATGCCGGACCCAGAGAATATTATATTGCTCTGGCTGCAGGCCGGCGAACGCCAAGCCTTCAATGGCGTCCATCACTTCCTGTTGTTGCTTTTCAGTCGGATTGTCTTCCAACTCAAAGGCAACAACGCCTGACACATATGCCCATTTGAATGGGGAGCTGTTGATCAGGTCGCGCGTGATATGAGGATCGCCACGCATAATGTCTGGCGGCGGATCACGGCGTTTGATGATCACGTCACCATTCTCATCGCGGAGAATGTTGCGAATTTTGTCATAGGCCGGCACATCGAGGGCTATGAGATAATTGACCGGAGCAGCGCCGCCACCCTGACCCTTGCCGAACACATCAATGATCATTGCCGACCTCCTGTTTGGAGTGAGACAGGCGGATGGATGCTAGTTGTCGATCAAGAGAGACAAGGGTGGTGAGGATGTCGATCGCGTCGAGTTGGCGCATATCGCCATGGCGACGCGCCGCATTTATGCCGCGGGCAATCTGGTTGCAATTGGTTCCAATGGCATGGATTGCAACGAGAAGCTTCTGGTCGACTTTCGGAGGTGGACGGCGTGTGCGTCTGGGGCTTTCGATGAGCCCCAACGCATCGCGCAACAGCTCAGAAGTCGATTTGCGCTTGGCCTTGGCCGAGGCAACAAGCTTCTCTTTCTCCGCGGCTGTGCAGCGTATTGTAATCACCTTGGTAAGGTGGTTTACACATGCGCCCTCGGTGGGGTTCGAAGGGGATGGTGTCCTCCCCTCGCAAGGCTCCGTGTCATACACGGGTATCCTTGCTGTCTTCTCTTCACTCATACATCTGCCCCCACTCTTGTGTGTGGTTGGTGGATCAGATGGATATGATTTTCGCGGTGCGGGTAGGCTGCCGTTACGGCCAGATGATGGTTTCGGCAATCCGGTTGGGATCGCTTTTGACCGAGCTGCCCGGCACTATCCTTGCCGAACTTGCAGATAATGCGGGGGCGGATTCCACATGGCCACCATCTGTCGGAGTCATTTTGGCCGACTTGGTTCCTATGGTTTCGAGAGCAGAAATGCATGTATCGTCTCCTGATCAAATCACGTTTGAAGAGAGACGGGATACCGACACTATGAATCCGGACTGCTGGATCAGACGATCAGAGCGTCTCTCAGCAGGGGAAGTGAGTCCGTTTTCGGAAAACAAAAATTGAATTTAAAATTTAATGGCTCTTCGGACTTTCATGTGGGATCCAAAAGCCTTCAGCAGTTGGTTGAACCTAGTGAACCCATCATGGGCTCGTGTACAGTGAGAAATTGTGAAGGCAACCAGGAGGTCCTGCATGCAAGTCAACTTACACGAAGCAAAAGCCAAACTTTCGGCCCTAGTCGAAAAATGCCGCTCGGGTGAAGAGGTGATCATCGCAAAGGCGGGGAAGCCGCTTGCTCGACTTGTCAAATACGAAGCGGATCCCACTCCCCGCGAATTGGGACTCTACAAAAATGCCGGTTTATCAATGCGCAAAGGCATCCATGATGGTGACGCCGAGATCGCGACCATGTTCGGGATGGAAGATTGATGAAACGACTGCTTCTTGACACGCACACCTTCATTTGGGCTCTGACGGATGACCCGGAGCTGGGAACGTTTGCAAGGTCGCTCCTGGCCGATGCTGGAAACGAAATTTATGTTAGTGCGGCAAGCGTCTGGGAGGCTGGTATCAACTCGGCATTGGGGAAATGGTCGATCCCCCTTGATCTTGAGGAAGCGATATTTGCCTTCGGTGCCAAACCGCTTCCCATTTCTCCTTACCATGCGAAAATGGCCGCCAATCTGCCGCTTCATCATATGGATCCTTTCGATCGCATGATTATTGCGCAGGCGCAAACGGAAGGATTGACCATAGTCAGTTGTGACGGTCAATTCTCGAACTATCCAGTCGCATTGATCAATGCCAAGGATGTTCCATCATCCTGAACTTGAAACCGCGCCCAATTCGGGTGTGGGGTTAGGGATTTCTTGCTCGCCATTCTTCCCAAACCAGCTGCCATAGCTGTCCCATCGGAATGCCTCGTGCCACGCAGGTCATCTTGAAATCCCGCAAGGTCTCCTCAGAAACAAGCATATTGAGCTGTCTCTTCATGCCCCTTGGGGGCTTGGCCAGATTGTTTGTCGTTGCCACCTGCAGGTCGGCTTCAGGGCTGCCTTTGCGGTTTTGATTGTCGATGCTGGGCTTTTTCAGTGACATCACCGTTCTCCTGGTTGTTCCTGATTGGCGTCAGACAGCTCCTTCATTAGTGATCGGAAAAATACACGGGCGCGATTGTTGAGCTCTCCGAGCCATGTTTCTGTCACAGCCCGACCAAGATCGCTTGCCCGGCGGTAGGTCACCATGTCGCGCAGTTCACCTGATGCCACGCGATAGCTAGTCTGTTCGAGATAGTGTCGGGCTTCTGAGTTTTCCAGCTCGCTGGTGCCGACGCGGTTCAGGCCTAAGACGATGGTTCGGCGCGATATGCCATTTCTCTCGAGCTCATTGGCCAATTGCACAGTCGGGATGAGGTCGTCGCGTGATGTGCCGGTTGGGATGATGACAACATCTGCAGCCTGAGCAACGCGTAGCGTGTCGCGGGATGCATTGGGGGCACCATCGACGATAACGATGTGATATTTCCCTGCATCCGCCATCACCTGTTCGGGGCTTGCATATGGTCTGGTATCGATATCTGGCTTCATGGCGTTTTCCTTGCGCCATTGGGACCATCTATAGGCAGTTGCCTGCGATGGATCCAGATCGGCGATCAGAACTTGCCAGCTGCCACCCTCCATCCGTGCAAATTCGACTGCGATCATGCGGGCAATCGTGCTTTTGCCGACCCCTCCCTTCTGGGAGACAACAGAAATAATATAGGGCATTGGCTTTCCTTCCATTCGGTTGAAATAATCAAATGGAAGGGAAGTGGGTTCGATATCGCCGAAAGAAAAACGGAAATGCGATTTTTATTAAATTTTTTGGATCGGCCCTGCAGGGACAGCGAATTACGCATTGGACGGCCATAGAAGTCTAGATTTCTAGGGGTCTAGGTTCATAGATTCCTATAGGTCTAGATAACTAGAAGCATAGACTTCTAGAACCCGTGGACTGGTTGTCCTCTGGCGCAGACGCAGAAAGTTCATGGGGAACGTCAATGTGGGCGGATTACGGTCATTTCTTGCGGGTGCGAAATCTTCGACACCGCAGGCTGAAGCAGCTATTCAAGAGACCTTGAGGCGCATTCAGGCTTAGGCCGCCTGTTCGGGCGGAAAGAGGCCTCTCGCTGCAGAGTCGATAGACGGCGGCTTCGTGTCCGATATAGGACTGCCAGCTCAAAAATATACAAACGATAGATGATGATACGCGGACGAGCAAATGGCAGTGTCAGCAATCGTTTGAATAGCGGTCCTTCTGCAGCTCAAACCATTTCCTCCAGGCGATTTTTAACCTCGGTCACGAAGCGCGATGGGTTTGCTTGCTGATACAGCAGGTGAATTTCGTGCCGTGCGCGGGTGAAGCCGACATAGAATAGCCGGCGCGCTTCTCGGACATCTGCTTCGTTGGCGTTGTTTCTCGGCAGCCGCCCTTCTTCAATCCCGAACAGGATGACGACATCGAACTCGCGTCCTTTAGCGCTGTGCAGCGTCGACAAATTGATGCGGTCGATCCCGGAGCCGATGCCAGCGAACTCACCGACTGAGAAATCATCAACATCTCCTTCAGGGCCCAACCGACCGATGAAGGTGTTCAAGATTTCCAGCTCATCGGCCAAGGATCGCGCCTGTCCCATGCACGGTCGAATGATCTCATCGCGCAGGGCAACGAGCCAATCGTGCAAACTGATTGTGTCGTCGCGACGCCCCCAAAGCGCATCGATCAACGTACTTTGGAATTCGAGTCTATCCTCCTCGCCGCCAAGAACCTCATGGAAGAGCCGTGCCCCCTCGGCAATGACCCGAGTGATCCGCGGCTGACCCGATCGCCAACCACCACAGCACCACACCGCGCACTGTTCCAACCAGCGCATTAGGCGGCTGCCGCGAGGATAGAGCGCGTTGCCGTCGGATCGGACGACAGCATAGCCATTGTCCGCCGCCGCCGAGGCCACTTCGTCTCCGATGAAAGCGGCCGGGTAGAGCACCGCTATCTCACCGAGATTTTGGTCCGGGCGCCGCGCGCAGATTTCGGGGATCAACTTCTTGAAAAGATAGCATGCCCGCTCAGCATAATCACCGGGGCGTGGGTGGAAATAGATCGTGCCTGCATGAGCGCCGTCCGGTGCGCGATAACCGCGCTCTTCGCCCAGTGCATATTCCGAAGCGGTGACGATATGTGACCCGCAGCGATAGTTTAGGCCTAGCCGGATGGTTTCGACTTCGTCTCGCTCGGATAGCTTACGCAGCAACTCTGGATTGGCACCGGTGAAACCATAGATCGACTGATCGACATCCCCGACCGCGAACAGGCGAATGCCCGCTCTGAAACAAAGCCCCATTACCATGGCGTGCAAAGCGCGCCCGAGGTCCTGATATTCATCGACGGCAAGGATCGGAAACTTAGCGGCAATCGCTCTCCGGAGCCAGGTTTGCTCTGCAAGCGCGCGAAGAGCGAGCAGTGGCATGTCGTCGAAGTCGATCACTCCCATCTTGCGCAACTCAGCTTCATAAGCCTCGACGAGATGTGACAATTCTGGGTTTTGCGTTTGCCACGCATCAACGTTTCGATTAAGGAAGCGGCGTCTGTGCCTACCAAGTCGAAATTCCCAGGTCTGCGGGTTCTCCGCACCCTTTATGACCTTGGCATGCGCGTTTTCAAGAGCAGCGCGCGTCTGATGTCGGGTCGCCACTGCAAAATCATCGGGCAGTCCCAGCCCCGCCACCTTCGCATAGGGAAGCAGAATCTGGGTTAGTGAAAAACTATGGACGGTACCAATAAATACACGACCGCCTTGCGCGATCCCAAGAGCATCGAGCCGCGCTTCCAGCTCGCGCGCGCATTCGTTGTTATAGGTAATACAGGCGATGCCACGCGGATCCTCTACATCCTCGCTAATCATCCGCGCGAGTTTGACGGTTAGGGTCTTGGTCTTGCCACTGCCTGGTCCGGCAAGCAGCACGCAGTGACCTACTGATTCGTAAGCCTGCCACTGTTTATCGTTTGGCCGCAGATCTTTTGCCGCTTGCAGATAGAGTGCGCGGTCAGACATGGTTGATCACATAGTTGATGGCATCTGCGATATAGCCGGGAACACGCCTGCCAGGTAAGCGAGTGGCGAGCCGCTGGGCATATCGTCCCTTGCCCATCTGCTCAATCATATTGAGCATCTCTACGGCATCATAGGCTTTTGGATCAGCTTCCCATGTGTCGAGTAGGTCCCTTCGTTTCTTGCTGAATTTATACTCTCGCAACGTTTCGATCATCTCTTTTGCATAATCGCCTTCGAAAAGCTCGGTCTCGAGCGTGCCCGAATTCACGAAAATGCCGAAAGTCTCGCATTCCTCGAAGGACTTCTGATAAGTGTCCAAGTCTTTGATGCCCTCAATCAGCGCTTTGGTGTCAGCGCCACCTCGCAAACGATCGATGATGTCGACGAGTTTGAGCGCCCGGTTGTAGGCGCGCGGCTTATTGTTGATCCAATCGCCGTCGGTGATTACGGCGAACGGGATACCCAATGCACAGAGCAGCTTCACGTAGGGCCCAAAGTTGGTTCCAGCTACTGAGCAGACTGACACCCCATGCTCGTCGAGTGAGATGTCCATCTCGTCGGCGAAGGCCGGAATGAGGAAGCGTTCGGCATCACCCTCAACCAGAAGAACGCCGCGGGCGAACACCATCTCGGCGCGAGTGACATCTAGATAACGGGATAAGTCCTCGGTCTCAGCTTCGCCGAAATCTATCGATGCCGTGGAATAACCTTTAGTACCTTGGCCGTCCTGACTTCGCAAAAGGAGCAGCGATTCCAGCGGTGCTACGCTGGCGATATGCGGTGAGTGTGTAGTGAGAATTACTGACAAGGGTTCGGCAACGCTGCTGTCTTCCTTCTCGTTGTCGTCGACATCACGATCAATGATCGTCTCGAACAGATGTTTATAGACCAAGCGCTGGAGATGTGGGTGGAGATGCGACTCCGGTTCCTCAATCGCGAGCAGTGAATGATCGCGTTTGTTGTTTTCGATCAGGCGCTGGAGATCAAGCAGCTTCAGGGTAAGAAATATGAGATTGGCGGACCCAAGACTGGCATCGGCTACACCGCGTCGGCCTTCATCGATCAGAAGCCGAATCTGACGGTTGATACGGGTTGCATCAGTTGCTGAAAATCCCAGTGTAGGTTGAACATCCTGCTTGGGTCCTGCCATCGCGATAAATAGTTTGGCGACCTTGGTCTCCAGCGCTTTTACTTCGTCGAACTCGATTGCTGCCTTGCTGGCTTCTGCGATCTTCTCACCGATCTCCTGGAGTGCCGCCGCGTCAATTGCAACAAAAGCTTCCTCAATCAGTGGCCTGAGCGGTGAGCGGCGCCATGCAGCAAGATCACCTTCAGCATCGCGCAGTGCCGGCAACAGGTCCATGGTAATACGGCGGCGCAAATCGTGTCCGAAACGCTTTGCCGTACTTTCACCACCGAAGCAGACGAAGGAGAAATCGTCGTCGCTCGCAGGAGGGTGCTCCAGACCGGGTTGGGCACACAACTGGTAGGTCAAACGGATTGTGTGGGGATCGTCGTCGAGGCGGAAGTCGCTGAGCACAGCAAGGACGTCCGGGTCGTCCTCAAAATCCTTGATCTCGACGGAGATGGTGATGGTTGTTTCGGCATCTACTGTGGCCAACCCGTCCCAGTAATCAGCAAGACCGAGCTGGCGGCTGCTATCTGGTAGCGAAGAGTCAAAGATAAGGCGCAGACCAAAAAGCAGATTGCTTTTTCCGACTCGGTTCTCACCGACGATGACGGCATTGCCATCTAAAGCGACATCGAGGTCTTGAAAGTTACGGAAATTTTGGATTTTAATTCTAGAAAGATACATAGCGGCCGCTCCATCCCTTCAGCCGAAAAATACATTATAGCCGGATACGAAATAGCCGGATACGAAAAGCACAAGCTGCTTCCATTTGATAAGCCTTATCCTAGGACGCCCTCCAGCCCTTTTCAAATTCTTTCAGGGAATGGAGGTGAACCTCTTTCTTGTATGATCGACTTCGTGTCCGTAGTTGCCGAAGGAATGACTGACATTGGTGATCACCGCAAGAACGTCCTCCCACCCGTTCGAGCATCTGTGGCTGAGCGTCAACGACCGAGGTTATAGTGCGAAGTGGCCATTGGATGGGACGGGGGCGAACTTCAGCTTTGGGCTGCGACCGCTATTCACGAGGCTAGATGAGCGCCTTCATATGAAAATGCCCGGTTCATGTCCAGTTCGAGCCCAGATTGGCCCTTGAAAATGCCGGGCCCTTTCGCATGTGCTCAAAACACACTCGGACATCACTGTCCATTTATGCCACTAGACCAATAAAACGAGCCACTGAGGCGTTCAAAAACGCGAAGATCGGTCCCAAACGCCGCATTTAGGGCTGTATTGACAAAAGGTTTCTCAAATCAGAAAGCGACAGGGTCAGCCATTTCAAGAAAGCGGCAAAATGCATTGACTAGTTGAATGTGACTTGGCGTTTTACAGTCCGCTTCGAACACTTCCGGGCAAGCTACCAAAATAGCCATGCATTGCGCTCGGGATATCGCAACATTGAAGCGATTGGCGCTATAGAGGAATTCCATGCCGCGTGGGGCATCAGCATGGCTTGATGTTGCCATGGAGTAGATAGCGATGGGTGCTTCCTGCCCTTGAAACTTGTCCACGGTTCCGACGAAAGCACCGGGCAAGCGCTCCTGAATTTCAAAGACTTGGGCGTTGTAGGGTGTAATGATGACGATGTCGCCTAGCGTCAGCGGTTTCTCATTGCCCGTGCGGTCAACCCAGCTTGTCTTGCTTGCAAGAATGTCTTGAACAAGGCGTGCGATGACTTCTGCTTCCTCGATAGATGCGCTCTTGTTACCGGTATGCGTCACCGGAAGGTAACGAAGGCCGCTTCCTGATATCGGGCCGGTAGATTTGATGGTTTGGTTCTCGCAGCCTCCCTTGGCGGCAAGCTTGCCGTCATAGAACAGCTCGGAATGGAACGCGCAGATGTCCGGGTGAAGGCGGTATGTCGCCTCGAGAAATAGGCCACGATCCGGCGCAATCGTATGATCGCCGTCCAGCACATGTTCGAGCGAGGAAACTTCAGTTCCGTCCGGATGGCTGCCCTGCGTCGGTTGATCAAGCTGTTGTGGATCGCCAAGCAGAATAAGCGTTTGCGCGGCTGGCGCTACCGCAGTCACATTGGCCAGCGACATCTGAGCGGCTTCATCGACAACCAGAACGTCCAAGGCATTTGTCGCATCCTCGCGCGCCCACAAGAAATGCGTTGCCCCGGCGATCTGGGCGCTACCAGAGGCGAGCGCCTTGAACAGATCACTATTGCTCTTCGCAAAGATCAGCCTGTCCTGATTGGGCTCCATTTCTTTGGGCTTCTGGATGCAGCGGAGATCGATATTCATCTCTTCTGCGGCTTCGATCACCTTATCCAGAAGGTTCCGAATGACCTTATGACTGTTGGCAGTGATGCCGACCTTTTTGCCTTCCTGAACAAGGCGGCAGATCATCCGCGCGCCGGTGAAGGACTTGCCCGTGCCGGGTGGTCCTTGAATCGGGAAGACGCCGCCCTCAAGTGCTGATGCCACGCGTTTTGCTGAATCTAGCGCCTCTTCGCCAGCGGCTCTGATCGGCTGGGTTCCGATTTGAGGAGGCTCATTCAGGAGCAGGGCGCGGGCGGCGCGGAAATCGCCGACGCCTTCGATCCCGTGCTCGGCAACATAGGCGCCCAGACGGAACAGCGAGCCTGCCTGTTCTATGCCAGGGATGAGCTTGTGCGCAAAAACTGCATCAGGGTGGTTGTTGGCGGTTGCGCCCGTCTTCTTTATGTCGATAGTTCGGTTCTCGGTATCAACGGCCACAGCCTTGCCGATCTTGTCGCCGCCCATTGCTCTGAGATCTTCATCACCGCGCAAATCCGTGTCTTGCAGGGTGAAGCGGTAGCGGTGCGTTGGAATTCCCGTCTTCGTTTGATCGACTTCGCCAACAAGCGTGAGGTTTGCGAGCGCGGCGCGTTCATCAACGAGCTCATGTGCCATCAGACCTGCCAGCCGGAAATACTCCCACCAGACGGCCTTTTCTTCGCGGCGGTGCCAGTCAAGAAGGTAAGCCAGAACCCATCGAGCCTGCTGTTCACTCGTACGTTCTTCTGGGTCCACCGGAATATCGACCGTCAAGCGTTCGATCAGGTCTGCAATTTTCTGTTGGCGTTCGCTGAGCTCTTCGCTCGGTCCTTCCTGTCCAGGGGCCGGGCGAGGAACGTCGGTTCCGCCTGTGACCAATTCGGTGCGGCACTTTTCCAGCCAGTCGCGAAGGAACTGCGTCGATGCGCAGTCATCTTCGTTGTAGCCTTGCACCGTTTGGCGATCCTCGACGCTGATTGAAGCAACGTCCGCAAGTTCGAGCCCCGCTTGCAGGCTCGCCAGCGCGACATTGGCGTCGGGCAGTGCGGTTGAGCGTTCAAAGCCATAGAGCGGCTCAAGCTTCTTGATCGAGTAACTCTCAACACCGGCGCGAAGGCCATTGCGAACAACGCTGTAGAGGTCGACGAGGAGTTTTCCGCGCAGGAAATTGTCGATCTCGTCCTCGCGCGAGGCATAGCGACCCATGAGCCGTTTCAGCGTGCCGGGCTCGTATGGTGCGTAGTGATATACATGCAAATCCGAATAGGTTTTGCGGCGTTCAGTGACTAGATCTACGAAGCGCTCGAAGATGGCCTTCTCGTTCTCGCGGTCGAATGCCCAGTCGCCGGTATAGGTCCATTCTCCGTTCTCATCGCGATAGCGATAGCCGAAGAGATATTCGAACCCATGTTCCCCGACATGAGGATCACCTTCGATGTCAAAGAAGATATCGCCCTCGGAGGGTACCGGCAAAAGGCACAACCCTGTCTCAGGAACTGGAGGCAAAAGTTCGAAGCGCAAGGCACCAGCTTCGCGGCTTTCGATCTGGATGCGGGCTTGCTCTCTCACTCTTTCATAGGATTGGGCAGCTCCCCGCACGGGCTTCCAGGTCAGCGGGGTCGGCATTTCCGCGAGCGCGGTTGTGGTGTTGATCCCTTGAGTCTTTAGCTCGGCAATCTGGTTGGTGCTCAGGCCAGCCACCAGACACAAATGGTCATCATCGCGGCGGCTCTTGTCGCACTGATCCCGCCACCGGCAAATATCACAGTGCTCTTTGGGATCGGGATAGGCGTCCGGCGGTGTTTCGGCAGATGTTGCTGCTTCTATCGCGGCCTTCGCCTTGCGGAAGTAGGCCACGTAGTCTGCGAAGCGGAATTGCTGCGGTTCATAGTTCGACCAAGGCGCAACAACGTAGACATATTCCGGGGCTATGCCTTGCGCGTCCTCCAGAAGGTCGGCATAGAGACAAAGCTGCAATACCGTTCCACCCTTGGTCTCGCGTGCAAGCTTGGTGTCAATGATCTCATAGGACCAGGCTCCGAGGTTGCTTGGAGTTTCCACGCGCCGCAGCACATCGGTTCGGCCCGACCACCGTCCATGCTGCAACGCCCCTTGAATGATGATTTCCGTACCCGAAGCCATTGCCGCTTGTGTCGCACTTACACTGGCAGGCGTGATGTCAACGCCGTCGATTGTTGCGATCGAGACCCCTTCGGCTTTGAGGTGGTCAACAAATCCCTTCTCATGCCGACGGCCCCGCTCTTGAAGGATTTCCAACAACGGGTCCCATCGTTTTGGTTTGGGAAGGGAGCCTTCAGCTACTCCGATATCGAGCGCCGTCAGGTGTTTACAGTTCAGATGGCCGACAAGATCGGTAGCACTCAAATGAATTGAGGTGTCGTTGATCCTCATAACAAACCCTCATGCAAATTGGAAATCAAGTTGACAAAGAGCCATTCCGAAACCCATCGAGAATTTACCTCAACCTCGCTTCGTAGCTGTTAGGGACGACTCGATTAATAAAAGAATTCAAGCCCTCTCCCGCTCTGGCAAGTTGGATCATCTGATTGAGATTGGCTGCGCCCACAGAGCGTGAGCTGTAGCGATAAGCCGCGCCACTTTTAAACTGAACATCTATATAGGATGAACCAATTTCATACGCAGCCACGCCAGAATCGTGGTCAGAATCTTCGTAAGGGGTCATGTTGTCCTCCATATATATTTTACACCTTAGCTTGCGCTATCTATAAACTGCAATCAATTACTCACCTTGCCGCGTGGAACTTTTCTAGAAGCTTGATGCTGACGAGTGGACCTTGAAACTGAGAAATAGCAATCACCCCCACGCTCGATGGTAACGTTTACCTTGAAACATTGGGACCGTAGTAGATTGGCTTTGATCTGGAAGTGCTGTAGCGGCATTGACACCCTAGGTGCTTCCATCAATGTCCGCTTTTCCATTTGGGATCCGACATTTCATATCTGCGGAAAACATCTCAACTGTTTGCCGTCCAGTCATCTGCCCACCAAGAATGCTGCACCTCGCTCCAATGGCGGCAAGGGGGAGGTCGTCTTGCAGCATATACCGACCAACGAACGGCAGGTAATGGGATATTGCGACGCGGAATCCTTTAAGGATCGAATGTCGGGATTGGTGAAGGATTTTCGATGCGGGTCGCGGCGCGATTTTTCGGCTGGATGGAATTTCGACCCGCGTTGGAAATCCTCCCAAGGAAGAAGCCTGCGGGGACTGCGCTCAGTCTATGGGGAAAGTGTTTCGAAGGTTGGTGCGATGGTGCAGCACGGCAGATGATCAGGAGGCAGGCTCATCGTTACCCAGGCGTCTGAAGCTGGCCAAAACATCGAGCTTGATGTTGTTTTCTGTCGTGACAAGCCGCTTGAGACCAGATTTCCGAATTTGGCCGCAGGCGATCCTGTCCGGCATAACTGAAGCAGCCGGTTCTGTTTGGACCAGATGTGCAAGATATCTTTCATGCAGCCTGTTCCCTTGGAGGTGCCCGGGATAGAGGTTTCTGACCTCGCCGGAAGATCTCGATAATCCGCATGGGGCCACCGCAACAGGGACAGGGTTCTCGCAGGGTTGGCGGGCTGACCTCTGCAGCCGGTTCCTGTTTGTTATCTTCCTGCAGTTGCTCTACTCCAAGGATTGTGCGGATCCTCGCAATGTTGGCTTTGCGATTGGCGCTGGCCAAGAACCCGTAATGCCGGATCCGATGGAAGCCGGCAGGCAGGACATGGAGCAGAAAGCGACGGATGAACTCGGGCGTTGCCAACTGCATGATCTTTTGTCGATCTCCCGATTTGATACGGTAATCCTTCCAGCGGAAAGTCACAGTGCTGGCATTCGCACTGATCAGCCGGTTATTCGAGATTGCCACCCGATGGGTGTATCGACTGAGATAGGCCAACACAGCTTCAGGACCGCCAAAGGGAGGCTTGGCATAGACCACCCATTCGGTCCTGCGGAATGGTTGGAGCCAAGCGGCAAACGCCTTCGGTTCCGACAGTCCTGCCAAATCTCCGAAGAAGGCGAGCTTGTCAGACTGATGCAGATCCAACAGTCCTTCCAGAAACAGCCGTCGGAACAGCCGGGATAGCACCCGCACATGAAGGAAGAAGCCGGGCTTGGATCCCACCCACCTTGTGCCATCTGGTGACAGGCCTCCGCCGGGCACGATCATATGGATGTGGGGATGATGCATGAGGGCCGATCCCCATGTGTGCAGCACAGAGGTCATACCCAGCCTGGCACCCATGCGTTTGGGATCGGCAGCGATGGTCATCACCGTTTGTGCAGATGCCCTGAACAACAGCCCATAGAGTGCTCGCTTGTTCCAGTAGGTAATCTGGGCAATCTCCGCAGGGAGGGTGAAGACGAGGTGGAAATACTCGACCGGCAACAAGTCCTCGGCGCGTGCCTCCATCCAGTCACGGGCAGCTGGACCCTGACACTTCGGACAGTGGCGGTTCTTGCAGGAATTATAGGCAATGTGATGGTGGCCACACTTGGCACAGCCTGCCACATGCCCGCCAAGCGCCTCCGTTCGGCAGGTCTCTATTGCTGACATCACCTTGAGTTGGTCAAGGCTTATATGTCCTTGGTTGGCTTGGCGCCAGGCTGGGCCGTATCGTCGAAAGATATCGGCTATCTCCAGCTTTGCACGCGGCACCACAAGGGCCGCTTATTCCAGGCTTCGCTTCACGGTTTGATCCTGCAAGCTGGCCAGCATCTCAAAGGGGCTGACGGTGTCCCGGATTGTCTTGGTGGCAACATGGGTATATTGCGCCGTCGTAGACAGCTTGGCATGGCCGAGCAAGACCTGTATCACCCGCACATCCGTGTTGGCTTCGAGCAGATGAGTGGCAAAGCTGTGCCGCAATGTATGCAGGGTCGCGGTCTTCCGGATCCCGGCCATATTCTTTGCCGACCCAAAGGCACGGCTCAATTGTCGTGGTGAAATCGGGTTGATCGTCGGCTTGCCCGGGAACAGCCAACCTCCCGGGCGAGCCTCGCGCCAATAGGTTCGCAATAGATGCAGCAAGCCCGGAGACAGCATGACCTTGCGGTCCTTGCTTCCTTTGCCCTGTTCGACATGGATCAGCATCCTGTCACTGTCGATGTCACAAACCTTGAGATTGCAAACCTCGGATGCCCGCAGCCCGGCCCCATAGGCGATGCTGAGTGCGGCTCGATACTTCAGCCCCGGTCCTGGTGCGGCCATCAGCAGATCTGAAACCTCTTCAATGCTCAGAACCACTGGCAGCTTGCGCGGCTCTCTGCGGAACTGCATATACCGCTTCATCTCCTCGCGACCACAGGTCATGGTGAAAAAGAAGCGGAGCGCCACGATACGGGCATTGAAGGTTGTCGGTGTTATGCCGGCATCTGTCATGTGAAGTTGGTAGGCACGTAATTCTTCCGCTGTGGCGTCGTCCGGGGAATGACCAAGAAAAGCTGCAAAATCCTTGATCGCTCTGATATGGGCCTTTTGCGCTTTGTCGCCCATTCCGCGTATGCGCATATCTTCGATCATTCGTTGGCGTAAGGGTGTGGTTCTCTCCTCCGTCATGGAAACCTCCTGTCTGATAATTGAGAACGCCTCAATCGTCAGACAGACGGCGGTGATCGCAAAACAGACTTATCTCAGAGGGTTAACGGAGCCTCCCCAGAGCACCATTGCCGCGCGAGCGGCTTCGTCCTTGGGCCGCTATCGAAGATTAGGAGCTGGGATCACACTATTCCATTGACGCTCCACCTAGGACAACTTCGAACTCCTTCGACAAACTTGTAGCAATTTTTGCCAATTCTGCATCGCCGGGATGGGGAAGGGATTTATAGGTCAGATTCTTTTCGACTATATATCGAGCAGAAGTGATATCGGTCTCCTCAACCACTGGTACAAGATGACAGTGTGCGTGGGCAATATCGCCGCCGGTGAAAAGAAGAGCGACCCTCTTGACGCTGAAAAGAGATTTCTGTCGGCGAGCAATTTTCTGACCCAAATCTATAATTTTATGGGCAATACCAGATGGCAAATCGTCAAAGTAATCGTAGTGCTGGATTGGAATGATCTGGATATGCCCGGGCCTGATCGGCCCTATATCCAAAAATGCGACCAAATCTTCATCCCGATATACCTCGTGCACTTTAATTTCGGATTTGGCAATCCTGCAGAACACGCATTCTTCGCTCATTTTATCAAACCCAGACAGCACTGATTGTGAAACATAGAACACCACTGTCTTATCATTTCATGTCTTCTTTGTCCGCAAAGTCCGCTCACCTGTCACCCGGTATCTGAAAATGCTGCGGTTTGCACGAGTGGCAGCTTCCAGAAAGCCGAAATCAAAACCCGAAAGTCGCCTATGGGCCGCGATTGCAACTCACGACCCAGATGAGCAATTTCGGGTGATGATGCGCTGCGCTAGGCCGCTTGGAGCCCTTTGCGGACAGTGGGAAGGTTATGTTAACAAGCACCATGTTTACTTTCAGACCTTCAACAGTTCAGGACTTGCCGCGCGTCATGGAGATATGGCGTCGGGCGGTCGACGCCACTCATCACTTCCTTGCGCCCGTCGACAAGTCGGCCATTGAGGCCGAGCTTATGGAGTTCTTCCCACAGGTGTGTCTGCAACTTGCAGTCGATGCCGCAGACATACCACAGGGTTTCATGTTTCTGCATGACGGTCATCTGGGGGCACTGTTTATCGACCCGGATCAACATGGAAAGGGTATCGGCAAAGCCTTCATATCGCGAGCTATCGCGGCCCATCCTGAGCTGTCAACCGATGTGAATGAGCAAAACCCAGAGGCGCTCGCGTTCTATGAGCATGTCGGTTTCGTCCGCACGGGAACGTCTTCCCATGATGGGCAGGGAAGGCCTTATCCCCTCATTCATTTGCGGCATCAGTCACGTATGTGAGCGGCGGCCCCGTTGCCTTGCTGTCGGACGCAGCGTTTCTCTTGCTCGTGCGGCGAATGACCGAAAGGTCCGCATTGCATCTAGTTCTGCGACGAGCCGCTGCAATGCGAAGACTTCAGTCCGGTGACCAATCGCCTTTGCTCGTGCCAATAAATCGGGCAACACACGCGCAAGCTCCTCGTGGCGCCCCCGTCCCAACATAACACGACCATATATTGAAAGTGCGCGGCTGAGGCGCAAGTCAATCAGTCTGAAGCAGATGATCTAATTTTTTGCAACAGAGCCGTCAGAACCTATCTGAACTTTGAAGTAAGAAATCAACATTAATGCTTTGAAGCTCTGGATGATTAGTCGTATTAAATATTTCTATAATATAACTACCTCTTTTTATACTCAATTCCCCGACGTTTCTCATCATATAAGTAGACGAAGTGGCGTTTCTGCAAAGTGAATTAAATTCCTTTTTAATGGGAGCTAATTCTCCCTCCAACGGCGTTAGAAAAACTTGAAAATGGATTGGGACTCCTGCAATATCTCTTTCTGTTTCGAAATTAGTACTCCTATAATTGTTGCTTCGGCAGTATTTCTTCCGAGCTCCATTGCCAACCAATGCCCTAACATCATCTTTGTTGGTGTCGTTAAAGTGAAACCTTAGCTGAAGTTCATAGTCCGTATTGACGGGAATTTCTATTTTCTGATTAATTAGGGGGCCCTTTTCTGCTAGTGAGACTGGAGTTGAATCGATAACTGGAGGAAAAGCGCAAAGACCGGTTACAAGCATCAATAAGCTAATGCCTTGGCTTTTACAAAGACTATAGGTTATTGGTCCCATTTTTCCCCTCAACAAAAAACAGTAAGCTATTTACATAAGTTTATCTTGCAGAACAGGCTGGTGCTCACATTCTAACAACCAGTTTTAGACTAGACAAACTACTTTTCCTTCATAGCGTGGTCGATCTGATCCAGCATGTGACCTGCGACCCAAGTCTCTACCAGCTTTAGGGAGAGTCCATGGGTTTAAGTTGCCTTCATCCGCTTTCTTGCCAACCAAACAATCACAATCCTCTCCGCCAGTCTTGAACAAGAGAGGTGGAAATGTTGTATTCTGACTTGGCTTTCATCAGGAGTTGCGAATGTTATATGCAGTTGCTTTACTGTTCTGGCTTTTTCAAGGAGAGCCAGCAATAGCCTTTGAACCAAAAGGTTTTACAGGCGAGAAATTTCTAGGGGCGTGCCTTAGCGATGATCCGCTTCAACAGAGAGCCTGCAATGACTACTTTTCCGCGGTCATCCAAAGTTACAAGATGGGTGGTGGAGTTGTTTACGTGCAAACTCACGCACGCATAGAAGACGAGAAAGAACGTAGCCGCGCGATTTGGGAAGCTCTGCAAGTTTGTCACGGAGCAGCATTCAACCCCAAAGAGGCACAATCTGATGTTATCAAGCACCTTCAGCAGAATCCTTCCATGCAAAGGAGCTCTGCTGACTTGATGATCATAGTGTCTCTAATGGAGATGTTTCCCTGCAATTAGCAGATCTCGTCTGTATGGGTGGCTGCCACTCGCATTTGCGGGCAGAAACATACCGAACTTCCGTTTCCTTTGTCTGTTAGCGAAGTCCGCACTGTCCGCACACCAGAAGTTCGCCTGTAGCCGATGCTGCGACGCAATGGAAGATGCGTTGCCCCAAACAGTCGATATAAAGGCGATGTGTTACCAAATCCGGGTAACTTCGGCCTACCGGGCGTAATTTATCGTTATATTCCAGTGCCCATCTTTATCCCGTAGGGCGTACCACTTTCGACTAAAAGCCCTTGCAGCTCAGATAGTTGCGAGGGCTTTTGTCCAACCTGAGGGTAAAGGTTGGACATCATTTAAGCCTCGCCATGGCATTATCAGCCATCTTCTTCCTGTTCGCTGCCTTTACATATTTCCGTGCTTCCTGCGGCGTTTTGTGTCCCAAGAAGGTCATGACCTCATACTCGGAGCCTCCGGCCTCTGCAAGTTTTGTAGCGCCGGCTTTGCGCAATCCATGCGCCCGCCCACGAACGCCGGCTTCCTTGCATTTCTCACCAAACCAATTGCCGAACGATTCGGTGGTATAGCTTTCATCAGCAGATTTGGTTTGAGTGATGAAGGTTTTCTGATGGCTTGGAATGTTGATCAGAAACTTTTCTAGGTTGGCATGAAGAGGAAGGTCCACCAATTCGCCCGTTTTGCCACGATTGTAAAAGATCCTGTTGTTGTAAATGCTGTGCCAGCCCATTCTGTTGACGTCTTGACGGGCTGCTCCTGTATAAAGGATAAGGTTTAGGACGACAGCGGGAAGAGACCCATCACCATGATGATTCATGAATTGAGAGATTTCTGCGTCTGTCCATGTATGATAGCCTTCGTCATTGGTTGCTAAGGGCTTGACGCCCTGTGTGGGGTCCGTCATCGCATAGCCGAGATCATTGATTGCATAGCGACATAGGCGTCCGATAAGCTTCTTGAGCTTGTTAGCCGCTGCCGGGGTTTTGCGCTTGGCGTCCATCAGTGCCTCAACATGTCTTTTCTTGATGCCCGTGACGCTGCGCTGCCCGTGATCTTTCCGAAAGCGTTCCATTTCAAGCGAGAGGTAACGCTTGTAGACCGGACCAATGTCTTTGAAGGTCTTTGTTTTCATATATTGTTCAATCAGCCAGTCAAAGGTTCCCGGTTTCGCCCTTGATTTAGGGAGAACATATGGTTTGTCGTTCATTGCGGCTTCATAGGAAGCCTCAAATTCCTTCGAACCATATGCGCCCTTGATATAGCATTCCGTGCAGCCCTTCTTTCTGAAGCGCCAACGAATCTTGCCATGCCTGTCTTTGACCCTTGTGACGCCCGGATAGGGGTTCTTTCTTCTCATCAAAGGATCTCATCCCACTCATCTGGGGGCGCGGTATCTGTGCTGTCTGAATCCTTCAGCGTGAATTTGATCTCTCCGCGGGCAGTGATCTGCATTGCTGTTACAACTGTTCCTGCATCCTTGGCTCCTTTGATCGCCCGTTTGATGCTTGCCTGGGTGAATAATACTGTCTTCTTCATTTTCCTTCTCTCCGCATATCGGGGTTGGTGGCAGGCTCGAGGAACCCGCCTGGATAAAGGGGAGATAGGGACATCTTCGGTTTTGGGGGAAGAATCTCAGAAAATCTTATAAGTTACTGATATGACGTCATATTTTTTGACAAAAACACTGATGGGCAAACTTTCGTAGGCAGAGCTATGGGAGATAGACATTCCCAATGGCCAACAAAAAGGCTCCGCTTGAGACCGTTTCTATGGCGGCAGGCGGCTTCTGATGGCCGAAATCGCAAAAATAACGCCTGGGGCTCAAAAAATCGGGGGCAATAGATATAGGAACTTTGGGAGCGAAACAGAAATAAATTCTTGTATTATCGTCAAAGTCGCCGAATTGGTTGCCCAGATTATTGGCAAAAAACCGCAAAACAAGGATATGGGGTCTTTTACAGAATTGGCCATAAAAACATCTCCATCGAAGATGTTCTGATAGATGGCTCTATTTGAGAATTCTTATAAGTCACTGATATAATGTTGTTATCTTGATTTGTAGCGCCTTGGTGGCGGTCATATCAGTTTCAGGATGTCATCAAGCCAAAGGCCTGTGTCGGGGCTGTAAAGGCATTCGCTGTTATTCATAGGGCTCAGACTGGCATCGATCTGCTTTGAATAGATGATCGCGTACCGTAGATGTGTAGAGATCTGCAGCCTTACTTCCAACGGCGCAAGGCGCTCATCATGCTGTATGGCTTGTTGTATCAATTCGATTGATCGGCAATATTGCCCGTTGCATAGTCCGGCTTCACAGATGGCCTCCTCCAAAATAGAGATCTCCTCGGCGAAAGATAGACGATCGCTTGGGGCAACCGCCTCCATCAAGGAAAGCGCAGCACGTAGGTTCTTTGTTGCCGCATCGTTGCTTGTTTTTATCTTAGACAAATTTTCTTTGGAGATAATCCGCATGGGATAGAAAGCAACGGCGTCATCAAGAACGTCAATAAAGGGTGTCATGGTTGTCCTTTCTAAGATTCTATTCGACGATGGGGGATATTTGCGAGGCATTGATCGACTTACCGTATTGCTGTGCTGATGGCAGCCGCCAGCGCCACTAAATCGAGCGGATGGTTGGCGACTGCTATCTTTGTTCAGGCTGGTGCTATCTTCTGGTCAGGCTCTGAAAAAGCTCACTTGGATTTCGTGCCGGACTTCAAGCTGCCGCGAAAGGCCTTGATTTTATTCTCAGCTGCAATCAGATCGGCGACACGGAGAGAACCGTTCATCGAGAGATCCAAATAGTGCCTGGCGTTTCTCAAGGTATCCTCGTATTGCTGATCGATCTGAAGGGAAGAGAGTTGTTTAAGAACAATCCGGGCAGATTGGTAGAATTGTTCATTGAGCAGGTCTTTATTGTCCGCCAAAGTTTCGAGCAATTCTAATGCCGTGTCATCAATGTTTAGAGCCTCTGACGGTAAGGCATAAATGGCATTTAAAGCTGTTCTGGCTGCATCAATTGCATTGGCCAGCCTTTCATGAAGGCTTTCCATTTCACCGGGTTCTCTCTTGAAGAAATGAACGAGGTGATATGTCTTGTCACTGGACATGCTGATGGGTGCGTGGAGCATTGTTTATTCCTAAATCTATAGTGATCGGGGATTGGGAGCTTTCAACAATGTCCGGTCCTCAATCTGTAAGGACCGGATAGGTGTTGCAGGGCGGTTTCGTTTATCGGCCAAGGCTGCGGTCAAAAGACAAAGGCGCAAGAACGGCCGGGCCTGAACCAACAGAAACATCGGTGTGGTTTGCTGATTGACGCTTATGTTTGCGATCCGAATGGCATTTGGCCTTCATATCTGTAAAGGCCTGAAGGCGAGCTCTTACGCTATTGAGGTGATGGCGTTCTTCGCCGATAAGCTTTCCGATGATTGGTGTGCCGTTTGAATTTGAAATGAAGCCTTCGTGCATCACCGAGACGATAACAAGCCCGCGACAGTTGAAAATCATGGGACGCTTCAGGCCCGCGGATTTTAGTGCCTCTGATCGAGCCACAAGGATTTCGTGTGAGCGATGAGGCAATTGGCCAACGATCTTGCCCGGTGCAAGCGTCATGTATCGCATACCAACGAAGTCATTCACGTCGACGACAAGCCATGGATGGTCATAGAGAGCCTGTTGTCCGATGTCATGGCGACGAGATGGAAGATCGAAGGCAACAATATCACCCCAGTGAATGGTTGTTTGCCAGTTATTGGTCTGCGTATGGATGGACTTGATTGCAGTTGTCATGGATTTCTCCGTTTTGGGTGAAAATCTGACGACTGCTTCATTGATTTTTTAATTGGCAAAATCGGATGAAGTGCGCCGTCAAAGGACCTGGCGCTCTTCAATCGATTGGCATTTTTCTGCTCAACATTTGTTGGAAAACAAACGGCATGCCTGAACGATCTGCCGACGAAGTTGCTTTCGCTTTTGTGGTCGAGTTGGCAAGTTTCAGGATGCGAAGTGTCAGAGAAAAATGATCGTTCAGACCGCTAAGAGCGAGCCTATTTCAGTCCAAAGAGACGATCGGAGCTGGGCTTGTTTTAGTAAAGAAGCACAGAATCGATGATCATTTATATTTGGTCAGGACGACTGGTCGCAAACAAGAGAGGGGTGATCCAAGAGGTGGGCGCGATAGCCCCCTTTCGGCCACCGTGGAGCGGCTTGGAGTTGGGTTAAGGGAAGAGGGTAGGGCGCCTTTTCCCTTATAGGTGTTGGGTGTCGGGAAGGGCTTTGCCATAACCTGACCGAGCAGAGACGTGCGAAATTGCCATAGCCATTTTCGCACGTCTCTAGTGAGTACAATGTCTTGAGATTCAATTTATATGGATGTTTGAAAATATGACCGCTTTCGACACCCATGAGATGGGTTTTGAAAAAAATGTCTGCAGCTTTTTAGAACGCCCCCATCTCCATGTTAAACATAGGAGAATGTTATGGCTAAGCATGGCGGAACACAAAATGGCTATTCGGAATTGCTAAGAGCTGATGGTCTCTATCCGATAGTTTTGCGCTTCAAATCGATATATCCGAAAGATGTCAAAAGCATGATTGCGCATGCTAAGCGAACAATCGGCGATCATTCGCATTGTGATCCTTCCCGACAACCTCTGAACCGAATTCTCGTAGGCAGCGACGAGATTGCTGATGAAGTGATGGAGCTCGAAAAGGTATTAAAGGGTCTCAATCACATATCCCTTATTGAAGGGACAAAAAAGTCTCGCGGTCATGACGCGTTTTTAAAAGCGGTCGAGAAAGGAGCCAAAAACCCCTGGCATGAAAATCAGAAATCCGGGGGACCACTAAGAGAAGTACTCATGAGTTTGCATCGAGATTACTTTCGGGCTGGTGACGATTGTCCCCCAGATCGGATGCTCAAGTTTCTGGATGATGACGGCTGTGTTGCGCAATTTGATACGAACATTTGTGACAAGTTTGTTGAAGAGGCCATTGGGTTTTTGCAAGAGAATTTCCAAGATATGCTTCAATACTGCCGGGTCGATATGGATGAGCAAGCGATCCATCTTCAGGGTCTCATCTTTGATATTGAGGAGTTGCCTCCTTCTGCTCGGTATGCAAAGGGTCGCAGTCTTTTTCGTTGCTCACACCATAAATTGTTGTCTGGGACTAAAGATAAACAAACCGGCAAGACTGGTTATGAATTGGCTCAGGATGCTGTCGGCGATTGGTTCCAACAACCATGCAGATTGGACATGGATATTGTGCGAGGAGAAAAAAGAGCGGAAGCAAAGCGGGAAGCCTATGAGCTTGGAAAGCAGGCTATCGAATATGTCGAGGCAATGGATTTATCAGACCTTGTTTTCTATCAAGATCGGCAGCCTCGTAAAAGTCCAATCCCCTCAGGTTCAAAAGCTGCGCAAATGATTTACGCCATTAAGGAAAGGGCAAGTCTGAGTGCTGAGCAAGGTAAAATGCGGTTGGATGAACGTCAAAAGCTCGCGATTCAATTGTTGGAAGCCGGGGGGATTGTTCGGCATGAGGAACAAGAAAAGGCTCGGACACGCAAGCTTAGAAAAGCTCTTTTGCAGCAGCATGAAGGGGCTTTCGGAACAGTAGACGAGATTGTTTCAAATCCGGAGAAAATAATTGCTCATTTAGAACGCGAGGCTGAAAAGGTTGAGAGGCAGAAATCGGAATTCGAGGTGAAGAAATACTTGCAGCGAGAATTCGCGTGCCAAGGAGTTGAGGATACACCTGATGGTTTGCAAGTCGGTCGGCTCTATCAGGGGCTTGTCGACAAGAGCGTCAAAAGAGACGTTGCTGCGAAACTCGATAAAATGAAGCAGAAGTACCCTGAAACGGTCGAAGAGACGCGCGCAGAATTAGTTGCATGGCAAAAGTTGCTTGAAAAAGCTGCAAGCAAGAAAGCTAAAGATGAGGTTGCAGAAGCCCGAAAACAGATAGATGCTTCTTTGGGATTCATTGAAGGCTTTGCCGCAGGTTATCTTGACCCCGACCCTGATAAGCCTCTGGGGTGCAAGGTCAAGGAAGATGTGGACACTGAGTTAGCAGAGCCTTATCTCAAAAGGATCAAAAGCAATCCCGTTGCTGCTAAGAAAGCCGTAGACAGCATAACCGCTGCATTGAATGTGGTGCGTGTCAAAGAGGAGCATATTGAAGCACAATTTGCTTCAGTGAAATTGGTCGAAGAAGGTTTTCTTGAATTCGATTTAGACCGCAACCAGGATCATTTTGTGGCTGTGCAAGACAAAAACCCTGAAGTGTCCAATCATCTTTGGGGCCAAGTACAAAAAGATCCTGAGGCTTCATCGGCCACCTTGAATAGCTTGTTCTCTTCGATGAAAACGGCCACGCAAGCAGCAATAAAGAAGGCTGCGGCAAAAGTCGACAAACTGGAAGCAATGCTCAGCAAGGCGTTTGAAAGCATAGCCCAAACTGTGAAACAGGCAGAAAAATTTGTGAAACCTCATAGACTGCCTGAGTTCAAGAAGATGTTTACAGGTCTCTCCGTTGAAGTGTCTAATATACTCCAGAGATCAGGAAAGACGAATAATAAGGATAGTGATCAACGCTAATATGCTGTTATTGTGGAGGCGTAGGTATGTCGCATGTGTTGCAATGCACTTCCGAGTAAATAGGGCGGTAAGTGGATGTTTGCTGCGGTCTGCACGAATGACTGCAAGGGAACCGTTTCTGGACGATCAGCTTTCTATAGCAGAAACGGAAGAACTGCCTTCTGGTGCGCCAGACTAAATAGGCGGCTGCCGATAGTAGTTCCAACGGGGAATGGCGTCTCATTGCAACCTTCCACCGCTGAACGGACCATTTTTCCAACCGTTTCGTTACTTCCTTTTGAGATTCACACGTATGTCATCACCTGAGAACCAACCGCCTCCCTCGCTCCATGAAGAGATAATACCTCGATTATCGAGCCATTCTACCAAGCCACGATTCTCATCTGAGTTCGACAATCTTGGTATATGGTATCCAATCGTGATCTCAGAAAAAGGTTTCGGAAGCGATGCGAGGACTTGGCGAACTTCCTCTACAGTCATCGTTGAATGTAACTTGCAAAAGAGAGAGAGCTGCGTCTCAACAGGTTCAGTGTTCAGGATCAGAGATCGTGCTGACAGTGAGTCTAGTTGAGGCAATTGTATATCGGTGCGATCAAGAATCGGACCGATCAGTGCTGCTCGATCCGGAAACTCGGTGAGCGCGTTCATATCCATAAGGTCAACGATCGCGCGCTTAACGCTATCACTTATTGCCATCCGAAGGAGCGACGCCCGGAAGTCGTCGTCAAGCGCAAACTCGTCAGGACTCTCGAGATAAGATTCGATGTTTTCTGCTACGAAAAGCACGGGCAAGTCCGTCTCGACGTCAAGCAAGTCGAGGTTTTCCTTTGAAAAAGTGATCTTATGCTCTTTGATAAGTATGGCGAGCTTCGAAGAAGCAAGCTCCTTGGGAAATTTCTTGAACGGGTTGGGCAATGCTCGGACATATTCCCGATAGCTTTCGTCGCTAAGTGCATTCGCGTCAACAATGGTTTGGCGTAGCGGCAGTGTCTCCGTATCGCTCGGCATAGGGTGCTTCAGGATCACCGCGCGCACATCTCCTCGATTAAGATAAGCCAACAAGATCTCTGCCGCATATCCACTGCTTCCCAAGAATGTGATACAATTCTCCCATGTCGGCTCGATACGTCGCAGCTCAAACACCATGGCGTGGAACCTTTCTGGAACTCCATCTAGCGTTGGCAGAAGAGCCGTTTGACGTCCGAGAAACATGCGCAGATTATCTTCATCAATTTCCTTACGGGATAGGACATCAATTATGGCCGCGACATTCTCTTCGGAATTGTCGCCAAGCTTGAGAAGCACATCGCTAAGATAGAGCCCGAAATCGCGTTCAACCCTCGTCATCAGTGTCGGATCCGAGAATGAGCGTATTGTTGTGTAGTTGCACTGGCGAAATGCCGTGAGATTGGTTTCCCCCATAACCTCTCGATAGACATGTTCAAAATTGGCTATCGAGAGTTCAAATAACCCTTTCTTTACCATGAAGCGTACGGTGCCGTGATACATACCTATTGCTGGAAGATCGTGGACTTCGACGCCAATACACTCTAGGCGTTCGGGAGCCAAGTCAGATGCGAGTGCCAGAATTTCAGGTAGGTTCGTCGCGACGAACTCAGGGAAATCGTCGTAATCCGCGGCCACTTTTGAGAGCACATCTTCAGGAAGGTTCGTCAACAATTGCGCGACATGGTACAGACTACGCTTACTTGCGATAGCCGTTGGAACGAACCGCCTCCACTTTTTGATCAGGCAGGAAAGCAACTTGGCAACTTCTTGTCCCGTGTCGTAGTAAGTCCCGAAGAAAGCTTCGCAGCCATCAAAATTGGACGCTATATATTCCATGAGCCTCCGAGTTTGGTCGCTATACCGGCTTGTCTCGCTAAGAAGGCTATCAACCAGTTTGACGTTGAGGACATAACTTTGACCGAAGTCCTCAGCGCGCATCGCTGCGATGACCTCTTTGGGGTTGTCGATTGGAAAGGCTGGATCGGGTGTAGCAAACGCTCGAATCTGAATGAGGTACTTATTGTCGTTGGGCGACAGTCGTCCAGAATGGAAGAGCGATGTATACTGGTAGTAAGTGTCATCAAGATGACCTTCTAAAACAAGGAATCGCGCCAGTTCTCCCCTCTCTCCGAAGCCGTTGAAAAGATCGGTTGTCTGCTGGGCGCCTAAACGCACAAGTTCATTGAACTTGCTTGCCCGAAGAGGTGCGATTTTCTCTCTAAGCTCACGAATCCGTCGCAGGCTTTCGTTCTTGAAGGCCTCAGTTTTGTTTTCGACTTCCTCCTTGCGCTCCAAGTAGGTTTTTTGACTATTTACCTCTTTTTGAAAGGTGGAGATATTAGTCCGCTGTCTGTAATTATTGGCGTCTCGGTGGACAATTTGCGGAGCTGCAATTATCCGTTCAAACTCGTCGTGCCCAGAAAGTTCGGGAAGTCCGATCCAAGAGTGCCCGTCTAGGCTGATGCTAGTAACGTTCGCAGGAAGCGTCTCGACGAGCGCCATTGCGTAGATTTGACGCAATTCTTTCACGTCTGAAGGTGTCTGCCGTTCGGCATTTTCAATCTTTTGTTCGAGCTCCGCTATCTCGGCTCTACCCGCAGCCTCGCCCCGTGAAACAAATTCATCGCGGCGGCTCAAAAGTCCTGCGAGATTGCCTTTTCCCCGGTGCAGTTTTTCGAAATCGTCGGGGTAAGCGTTCTTATAGATCAGTATAGCAAGCAGTTTGTTGGCGTCGAGATTATTTTCGTTGTCTATTTCCAGATTGGCGGCGTAGATGGCATATTCATTGAAAATGTTTTGAATCAGTCTCAAGTCATTTAGATACCTGGATACCTCTCGGAGGAACTGACGATCAAGACGCCCGTCGAGCGCCAGCCTCTTTCCTTGCTTCAAAACCATATCGATCGAGTTTGAGGTGTTAATGATCGGAATGACTGGTATTATAAATTCGAAGAATTTGGTTCGATCAGTGTTCACAAAAACGTCATCGCGTAAGGCATAAAGAAACCTGATGGTTCGCTTGACGCCTGCGTTCTCGTTCACCAAGCTGTTGATTTCACGCAATGTCACGAAGATTTCGGGGTCTTTGAAGCGGTCTAGGTCCTCAATGATGACGAGATCATATTCTGTCGATTGGAAGAAGTAGATAATTTCATCTAGGTGCCGGTTGAGGATGGAATCCTGATTATCCGATGCCGGCCTTATCTCAATGTCTTTCAATGAGAAACTCTTCAGCGATAGTCCAAAGCTGGCCACGTAAAAGTAATGCAGCATTGCCCAGAGAAATAACGCTGCGAAGGCGAAGCCTGCTAGATTAAGCCAATTGCTCATTGCGAATGGACGGAAGAAACTGCCGTCTAGAATGACTTCGCGCTTTGCAAAGACGTAACAAAGCGAACCCAGCCCGATAGTGATGTACAGCGATTTAAGTATCGACAGAACGCCGGGCGGAGCTATAGGTGAATCTGGTGTTTGGAGGATTTGAAAGTTGGCGGTGCATCTGATTGGATCGTCGTTGCTACGCGAATCCACCAATCTTCGAGGACGCACCACCATGGATGAGAATACCATCGTCGAATTGCGCGGTCGAGATACCGTTGCTGACCCATTGACAGAATTGCTGCGCAAGGGTGCGCGGCAACTTCTGCAAACGGCTGTCGAGGCGGAATTGGAAGCTTTCCTACAGGAGTTCAAGGAACAGAAGACACCTGATGGATTGGCCGGAGTTGTCCGCAATGGCCATCACCCCGAACGTGCTGTTCAGACCGGAATTGGTCCTGTCACGGTGAAAATCCCCAAAGTCCGCTCCAAGGTCGGCAAACCGGTCACCTTCCGGTCAGCCCTTGTTCCGCCATATGTCCGCAAGTCCAAGTCTATCGAGGCAGCCTTGCCCTGGCTGTATCTCAAGGGCATATCGACCGGTGAGATGGAGGACGCTCTGAAGGCACTTCTCGGGCCGGACGCGACCGGGTTCTCTGCCAAGACAATATCTCGGCTGAAGAAACAATGGGCGGCAGAGTATGAGGATTGGCGCAAAGCTGACATCAGCCGTGATGAATGGGTCTACATCTGGGCGGACGGCATTTACAGCGGCCTGCGTGGCACTGATGACCGGCTCTGTGCCCTGGTGGTGATCGGGGTGAACTCGCGAGGTGAAAAGCATTTTCTGGCTATCGACGATGGCGTCCGCGAATCCACCCAGAGCTGGCGAGAGGTTCTGCTGGGCCTTCAAAAGCATGGCCTCAAGGCACCGAAATTGGCCATCGGCGACGGAGCCATGGGATTCTGGGCGGCGCTGGAAGAGATATTTCCATCCACCCGTCAGCAACGCTGTTGGGTCCATAAAACGGCAAACGTGCTCAATTATCTGCCCAAGCGATCCCAGCCCAAGGCCAAGAAAATGCTGCATGATATTTGGCAGGCAGAGACCCGTGAGGATGCCAATCTCTCTTTTGACCTGTTCATCGAAAGCTATGAGGCCAAATACCCCAGGGCAGTTGAATGCTTGATCAAGGATCGCTCAGAACTCCTGACATTCTTCGACTTTCCCGCTCAGCATTGGCAGAGTATCCGCACATCAAATCCGATTGAGAGCGCTTTTGCCACCATCCGCCATCGCACCAAGCGAACAAAGGGAAGCCTGAGCAGAGAAGGTATGCTGCATATGATGTTCAAACTCGGCCAATGCGCCGAGAAAAACTGGCGAAAGCTTCGTGGCTTCGCTCATCTCGCTGACGTCATTGAAGGCGTCGACTTCGTCAACGGCATCAAGCCGTCAAACCAACAAAAGGCCGCTGCTTGAAAAGCTTCAAACACCAGAATTGACAATAGCTCCGCCGGGCGACTGAATTCGCTTAAAGCGCGACAATGGGAGTTTGTTGGCGTCGGCGCCGTAGAGCATCTGCTCCAGTATGCTTCTTTCAATTTTTTGACGTCTTCCTTCTCCACTAACTGCATCCGCTTCGTGAGCAAACGCCGCGAGAGATATGTGAAGCGTAGGTCTCTGATATTTTTTGAGGAAGGATTGGACAATGCTGCTTTTTCCCGACCCATAGGGACCTGTCAGCGCGATATTGTATACCTTCGGGTCAGTCGTAGCGAAGTCTAGAGCTTCGAAATATACACCGTCCTTATCAGCTTGGTCTGTTGGCGCGAGATTTACGAACTTGGATGGCCTAGCCGCCGAGCTGCCCATACGTTTCAAAACGTTCGCCAAACCAATGAGCCGTACCGCCAACCAGTTTGTGAGTGCTTCAATGCGTTTGCTCATAAGTACCTAACAATCAAAATTCCAGGCGGTAAATATTTATCTGGTCTGGAAATTACAGAATTTTAGCCGACAAGAGGTCCGCATTTGGGAATCAAGCGCTAGAACTCCAATGTCCACAATTATAACGCGTAGTGAGAAGCGACAATAGTTTTGTGAAGGGCACCGAGTGAACGATCACGATATCAGCCGAAGCGACCGGAATGCCCGCAGAAGCAGGCATTAACCCAACATCTCACGAATGTCGTCTTTGGTGAAGGATTTTCGATGCGGGTCGCGGCGCGATTTTTCGGCTGGATGGAATTTCGACCCGCGTTGGAAATCCTCCCAAGGAAGAAGCCTGCGGGGACTGCGCTCAGTCTATGGGGAAAGTGTTTCGAAGGTTGGTGCGATGGTGCAGCACGGCAGATGATCAGGAGGCAGGCTCATCGTTACCCAGGCGTCTGAAGCTGGCCAAAACATCGAGCTTGATGTTGTTTTCTGTCGTGACAAGCCGCTTGAGACCAGATTTCCGAATTTGGCCGCAGGCGATCCTGTCCGGCATAACTGAAGCAGCCGGTTCTGTTTGGACCAGATGTGCAAGATATCTTTCATGCAGCCTGTTCCCTTGGAGGTGCCCGGGATAGAGGTTTCTGACCTCGCCGGAAGATCTCGATAATCCGCATGGGGCCACCGCAACAGGGACAGGGTTCTCGCAGGGTTGGCGGGCTGACCTCTGCAGCCGGTTCCTGTTTGTTATCTTCCTGCAGTTGCTCTACTCCAAGGATTGTGCGGATCCTCGCAATGTTGGCTTTGCGATTGGCGCTGGCCAAGAACCCGTAATGCCGGATCCGATGGAAGCCGGCAGGCAGGACATGGAGCAGAAAGCGACGGATGAACTCGGGCGTTGCCAACTGCATGATCTTTTGTCGATCTCCCGATTTGATACGGTAATCCTTCCAGCGGAAAGTCACAGTGCTGGCATTCGCACTGATCAGCCGGTTATTCGAGATTGCCACCCGATGGGTGTATCGACTGAGATAGGCCAACACAGCTTCAGGACCGCCAAAGGGAGGCTTGGCATAGACCACCCATTCGGTCCTGCGGAATGGTTGGAGCCAAGCGGCAAACGCCTTCGGTTCCGACAGTCCTGCCAAATCTCCGAAGAAGGCGAGCTTGTCAGACTGATGCAGATCCAACAGTCCTTCCAGAAACAGCCGTCGGAACAGCCGGGATAGCACCCGCACATGAAGGAAGAAGCCGGGCTTGGATCCCACCCACCTTGTGCCATCTGGTGACAGGCCTCCGCCGGGCACGATCATATGGATGTGGGGATGATGCATGAGGGCCGATCCCCATGTGTGCAGCACAGAGGTCATACCCAGCCTGGCACCCATGCGTTTGGGATCGGCAGCGATGGTCATCACCGTTTGTGCAGATGCCCTGAACAACAGCCCATAGAGTGCTCGCTTGTTCCAGTAGGTAATCTGGGCAATCTCCGCAGGGAGGGTGAAGACGAGGTGGAAATACTCGACCGGCAACAAGTCCTCGGCGCGTGCCTCCATCCAGTCACGGGCAGCTGGACCCTGACACTTCGGACAGTGGCGGTTCTTGCAGGAATTATAGGCAATGTGATGGTGGCCACACTTGGCACAGCCTGCCACATGCCCGCCAAGCGCCTCCGTTCGGCAGGTCTCTATTGCTGACATCACCTTGAGTTGGTCAAGGCTTATATGTCCTTGGTTGGCTTGGCGCCAGGCTGGGCCGTATCGTCGAAAGATATCGGCTATCTCCAGCTTTGCACGCGGCACCACAAGGGCCGCTTATTCCAGGCTTCGCTTCACGGTTTGATCCTGCAAGCTGGCCAGCATCTCAAAGGGGCTGACGGTGTCCCGGATTGTCTTGGTGGCAACATGGGTATATTGCGCCGTCGTAGACAGCTTGGCATGGCCGAGCAAGACCTGTATCACCCGCACATCCGTGTTGGCTTCGAGCAGATGAGTGGCAAAGCTGTGCCGCAATGTATGCAGGGTCGCGGTCTTCCGGATCCCGGCCATATTCTTTGCCGACCCAAAGGCACGGCTCAATTGTCGTGGTGAAATCGGGTTGATCGTCGGCTTGCCCGGGAACAGCCAACCTCCCGGGCGAGCCTCGCGCCAATAGGTTCGCAATAGATGCAGCAAGCCCGGAGACAGCATGACCTTGCGGTCCTTGCTTCCTTTGCCCTGTTCGACATGGATCAGCATCCTGTCACTGTCGATGTCACAAACCTTGAGATTGCAAACCTCGGATGCCCGCAGCCCGGCCCCATAGGCGATGCTGAGTGCGGCTCGATACTTCAGCCCCGGTCCTGGTGCGGCCATCAGCAGATCTGAAACCTCTTCAATGCTCAGAACCACTGGCAGCTTGCGCGGCTCTCTGCGGAACTGCATATACCGCTTCATCTCCTCGCGACCACAGGTCATGGTGAAAAAGAAGCGGAGCGCCACGATACGGGCATTGAAGGTTGTCGGTGTTATGCCGGCATCTGTCATGTGAAGTTGGTAGGCACGTAATTCTTCCGCTGTGGCGTCGTCCGGGGAATGACCAAGAAAAGCTGCAAAATCCTTGATCGCTCTGATATGGGCCTTTTGCGCTTTGTCGCCCATTCCGCGTATGCGCATATCTTCGATCATTCGTTGGCGTAAGGGTGTGGTTCTCTCCTCCGTCATGGAAACCTCCTGTCTGATAATTGAGAACGCCTCAATCGTCAGACAGACGGCGGTGATCGCAAAACAGACTTATCTCAGAGGGTTAACGGAGCCTCCCCAGAGCACCATTGCCGCGCGAGCGGCTTCGTCCATGGGCCGCGATTTCCAGTACGATTGAATACTGAAAGCTAGATGTTTTTGCGTTGCACCAGTCCGCTCCGAGCCCAAACGCGACATTGAAAAGGGTGGCACGTTCGCATGCTCGAAAGGGGCGCCCGGAAACCGCGGTCCATTCCCGATATTCGCTAGTCAACGCTTGTTTCAACGAGGCTTTCCCATTGCTGTCATTCGAGCGAGCTGCAGCATTTTGGAAGGGTGGGGCACTCCGAAGGTAAAACAAACAGAACTTTTTATCTGGTGGCCCTAGCTTGTTTGAGGAGGAAGTTAGGTGGCCACAGCACCTTCTAAAGAAACACTTTGTTTATGTTTTGTTCTGACAAAAACATCAAGCCGACATGATGCATGCCGGCTTGATAGCTTATTAGTCAGCGGCTTGCAGATTGACTGCAGAGCTTTTTCCATCGCGACCGGCTTCCAACTCGTAGGAGACCTTCTGGCCTTCTGTAAGGGAGAAGATATCAGAGCGTTCGACCGCTGAGATGTGAACGAAAGCATCTTTGCCGCCGTCATCAGGAGCAATGAAACCGAAACCTTTGGTGGAATTGAAAAACTTAACTGTACCAGTAGTCATATTACTGAGTTCCTTTTAAATATAACGCCCGCGAAATGCGGCGAATTGGCAGCCTCAACGTCGAATGCTGGGCCGAAAGGAACAGAATTACGAAATTAAATAGCATTCTTTACTTAGACTGTCTGTTCGGAAATAGCTAGCGTTATTTTTAAATTTCGAAAAATATCATTTTCCCTGATAGTATTTTCGCAAATTTTACATCATTGTAATAACAGTTGAAAGCAGGCCAACTCAAGGTTTCAATTCGGCGCCTTTTATCGAGTCTTCTGGCGTCTTCGTACTGGGCTTTTTGTCACATTTCGGGTTTGGTCTTCGCTTTCTTTGGCGAGCCGTAACGCTCTAAGCCGAGAGATATTTTCGCGGGTTTTAAAGGCCCGCTCTTCCTGTTCGCTTATAGCCTCCTTTTGAGACTTTTGAACAGCGGCGAGCCGTGCTTCTGCCTTGGATCTGGCAATACTGATCATTCACTACTCCTTATGTGAGAAGATTGCGCCCATGCGCAGTCAACGATATTTTTAATCAACGAGTTGGAGATTGATGGCCTGCCGTTTGCCGCAAGTGTTTTTATGCAGGTCATAGGAAAGCTGCAAGCCGTCGATAAGGCTGGTCAGTCCTGCCCGCTCGATATCTGAGATATGAACGAAAGCCTCTTTGCTGCCGTTGTTCGGTGCAATAGCGCCAAAGCCTGTCGTTGCATTGTAGTATTTTACTGTACCAATTGTCATGATTGATGCCTCTTCGAACATGTCCAGCCTCAGACCCGCTCTGAGAAACATACAAAACCAAGTAGACCTCGGGAAGCAGGCTTTCAAAATCTGGAAATTTTGACTGGAAGGCAGAAAGAATTTTCGCGTTGTCTTCGCGTATATACTATATATAGAGACAAATATTTATTTTGCAAGTTTATAAAATATCGACCAATCCTAATCATAAAATTTAGAATCAACTTTATAAATACAATAAATCTTCAACTTCATGCAAAAATAATATTTTTATGCGAATGGGAAATTGCAGATTTATATAGTCTTAGTATGGAGAAACTACTTTCTCACACTTTATCTATCCAGACCGAGAAACCCGTGAGCTCGTGTTGTCCGAAACTGTGAGCCATGGGCACATCAGCCGCATCACGACCGCGCGCAATAAGAACGCGACCGAAGCGGAGGTCGTTGTTGCGCGGATCGAATACCCACCAGCGTCCTCCGAGGAAAACCTCCATCCAGGCAGCAAAGTCCATAGGCGCATCCACCACTCCCTGACCCACATCGCTAATGTAGCCCGTGCAGTAACGTGCGGGAATATTGAGGCAGCGGCAAAAGGCTATTGCCAGATGGGTAAAGTCGCGACACACACCAACTCTCTCTTGATGCGTTTCCAGGGCTGTCCGGGTTGGCCTCGAATGCTCGTAGCCAAAGAGAATTTGATTATGAACATAATCGCAAACGGCCTGAACACGCTGCCATCCCAAAGGAGTGTGGCCAAATCTCTGCCATGCGAAATCGGAAAGCAGGTCAGATTCGCAATATCGGCTGGGCAGAAGATAGGTCAGCACCTCGCTCGGTAATTGCTCAACCGGCATCTGAAGAGCGTTTTCATTGATGGGATCCGGAGAGCCCGAATCTCTGATGACGCCGTCAGAGGAAACCGTAACCGAACCTGCTGGTGCCAATATCCGGTTGCCCCAGTTTCCAAAAGGGTCCCTGAATGCGTCGATCGGAGTGGCAGGATCAACAACAAGAAGGTCTGGGCGTTCGAGATCGCTGGCTCTTGAATAGTGCACATTGAGCAACAGGATCATAGGCGTGGGGGCAGGAAGGGAAAAAGAAAATCGGCACCCAAAGTGCATTCGCATATCTGTGTTCCTTCAGCTTGAAATCGATGGGGGCTGAAAGAAATCGCAACCAGATCAGCCGACTGGTTGAGCTGATTTTATCATAGACAACCGATGGCTGCACGCTTTCATCTCGAGAAGCCTCATAACTGTCCGCTTCGGCTGGCGGTATCCGAGATCTCTCACCAGCATCGAATGATGGCTTTCCGCCCATTTGCCAGAAGCGCACACCGGCGCATGAAATTTCGGCGTTGCACCCAATGCCCGCTTTGTCCGCATTGTTGGCATCTGATTTCCAAGTTTGCTGCACCATTGATCAATGTCTGGAATTGAATAAGGCGAGAGCGAAGCCCAAATCGCTGTAAAATCGGTTGGACATTTTGCAGAAAAGCCTAATGAAATGAATGGTGCCTATTTGTTGGTTGGACAATGCTAGCGCATTGAAAAACAACAATTGTTGCACTCCCGTAGGGCGTACCAATCGTTTGCTAAAAGCCCTCGCAATTTTCTTAATTGCGAGGGCTTTTGTCATTTCGGGGACAATTTCCATTCTCTTAGCAGAGCTGAGCCTCGGGACTATAAATGTTACCCCGCAGGTAGCCCAACCCCTACATTTCGATCTGCATCAGCTTTATCAGTCGGTCCCTGTCCTCAAGTGCTTTTTGAGTTGCGTCCGGAGTGGCTGCGGCACAGCCATTGATGATGCATTCGGCAAGAAGCATGAAGGTTGAGATGGAGTTGGAAATAAAGCTCGTCTGATGAGGTGAAAAGAGTGCTTCGTCAGAGAATTTTACAAGGGGGGATGCGGGCGAATCCGTGATGACCAGTGTTTGTATGCCACACTCATGGGCCGCTTCAACCGCCTTGACGGTTTGAACGGAGTAGGGCGCGCAGCTGCCGGCTATCAACAAGTCTTCGGATGAATATTGGGCCATTCCTTCAGCCAGTCCCAAGGCGTTGCTGTCCAACAAATTCACATCCGCGCGGATCATCCTCAAGCCATAGGTGAGAAAACTCGCAAAAGCATGAAACTGCCGAATTCCGTAGAGGCCAATGCGCGGTGCGTTGGTGATCATGGACACAGCATGATCGAATGCAGCGGTATCGAAGCTCTCAATCAGGCGATCGGTGTTGGCTTGGCTCTCATGGCACAGCTGGGAAACCTTGGAGAGGCTCGGCTTATCACCGCTTTGCAGGGTTTGTTGTGCCTTCTTGGAATAAAACTCTCCCGGTGAGGATATCGAGGCCTTGATCAAAACCTCTTGAAAGGCGCCAAAGCCGGGATAGCCAAGATTGCGCGCCAGCCGGGTTATGGTTGAGGCATTGACCTCGAGACGATCTGCAAGGGTGGTGATGGAGAATAGTGCAGGGTCACCCTGCAGATTGAGGATTTTGCCCAAGGCTGCCAGCGCCTTGGGGCCGAGGTGAATATCACTCTGGCCTCGGCCAACCTTGATCATCAAGTCCCGCAGCCCCTCGATGGTCGAAGGCGGCAGGCCATTCTCACCTGTTGGTGTAGAAGCTGTCGTCTGAGAGGGTGTCATAAATTGTCCACTTCACCTTGTCTTTACAAAACTCAAATAGGCCGGTCGCCAACGTATTCTCATTGTCGGGGTCGTCTGGCTGGTCCCGCCTTATGGGCAGGCCTTGCCCGTCGATATCGCGCAATATAGCCAATGGCAACGCATCTTTCTCTGTTAGAAGGTCCTGAGCGCGCTTTTGTCTGTCGCGTGATGACTCAGTCACGATCTGTCGTTTGGCAATGAGGAGAGCATGATTCGCATGAGCAAAGGGAGTGGATATTTCCTTCGTTGCCAGCGTGCCAGCTCCAAATTCGATGGAAACAAGGCGCATATTGGCCTCTTGGCTGCGTTGTCCCAGCAGAACGTGAAATCCTCCGCTGGTCGGAATGCTATGCAGCATTTTTAACACGCCTTCCAAGCTCGAACAGGCCAGCATGGCGCGCCCGATCACCATACGCGGCATGCCAAACGGGGCTTCCTCCAGACGCAAATTGTTGACGGTCTGAACCATCCCTGTCTCGGTGATCGCAAATGTGTGGCCGGGAATTGAGCCCGGATAGCAGAATGAAGTAAAGGCCGGGCCTGCGTCAGGTCTGATATCAGCCAGAAAACAGGCCCCGCGGAAGAAGGGCAAGCCGTCTTCATTGTGTGCCACGACGGGATTATCTCCGGGCAAAGCGACCGTGGTGCATCCATCGGGCGCTGAGGCAAGCAGGTCGCCGCGACAATTCCACGCCACAACCTGATCAAGCGGCAATTCCAGCCCCTCGGCCAAGCCTTTCAGTTCTTCCCAGATGCGAGGAAATTGCTCTTGAACCATCCGGCTCATCTGTTGAATTTTTCCAGCCTCGGCTTTTTCCGTTACCTGTTGCCAGATCTCGCTTGGGAGCAGGTGTTCGTGAACACTCTTACACCCTTCTTTTCCAAGGCGATATCCAATCTGAAATGGTGTTCCTGCGGCTTCTATCCTGCCCAGATCGCGGGGCTTATTCGACATGGTGCAAGAAGTCCTTCATGCGATCATTAGGCGGGTTGTCAATCACGTCGCGCGGATTACCATCGACGGCAATCTTGCCATGCTCCATGAAGATGAGGCGCGACCCGACCTTTTTCGCAAAGGCCATTTCATGGGTTACGACAACCATGGTCATGCCTTCTTCAGCCAATTGTTGCATTACACTGAGCACTTCATGCTTGAGTTCGGGATCAAGCGCAGAGGTCGGCTCGTCAAACAGCATGACCTTGGGTTTGACCGCCAGGGCGCGGGCAATGGCTACGCGCTGCTGCTGGCCACCAGACAGCTCCGATGGCAAATGGTCGGCCTTGTCTTCCAGCCCGACCTTCTTGAGCAGATCTCTGGCAACGCTTTCCGCCTCTGACTGGGAAAGATGGCGCACTTGCCTTGGCCCGAAGGCAACATTCTTGAGAGCTGTCAATTGTGGGAACAGATTGAACTGCTGGAACACCATGCCGGCCTCTTGCCGGATTTCGCGCAATTGCCGCGCATTGCCCTTGACGCTCAATCCGTCAACGATCAGGTCGCCGCCGGTAATCGTCTCCAACGCATTGATGCAGCGCAGTAGGGTCGATTTGCCCGATCCGGAAGGCCCGACAAGCACGACCACTTCACCAGCATCAATGCTGAGGTCCACTTCGTCCAACACCGTTAGAGGGCCGAACGCCTTTGACGTTTTATGAAATTCGATGATGCTCATAGGATCTTCATCCTCTTTTCAACGACCCGCAGGAGTAGGGTCAGAGCCCCGGTCATGATCAGATAGAGAACGGCAACAGCGGTCCAGATTTCTACAGCCCGGAAGTTGGAGGCCATGATCTCTTGCCCTGTCCGGGTCAGCTCAGCCACGCCAATGACGATAAACAGCGATGTATCCTTAAGCGAAACGATGAACTGGTTGCCAAGCGGCGGAATGAGGCGACGGAAGGCGAGCGGGCCAACGATATAGACCAGCACTTTCCAGCGCGGCAATCCCAGAGCCAGCCCGGCTTCGCTCAACCCTTTGCCAATCGAAAGGAAAGCGCCGCGCACGATCTCGGCGATATAGGCCCCGGCATTGACCACGATTGACAGAACGGCGGCCCCCATCGGATCAATCCGGATATCGGCGAGCACCGGCAGCGCGAAATAGAGAAACATGACCTGAACCACGATTGGCGTGCCACGGATCAGCTCGATATAGACGAAGGCAATAGCATTGAGGATACGGCCACCATAGGCGCGCATGAGACCGGCTATAGAGCCCAGCACCAGCCCCCCGACGAGGCCTAGAATGGTTATGTATATTGTCGTTTTTGCACCCTGCAGCAATTGCGGCATGTAGGTGATGACGACTGACCAGTCGATTTCCATGGGAAGTCTCAATTTTTGAGAAAAAGAAAGGCCGAGCGCGTTTGGCCCGGCCTGAAAGCATGAAGGCGCTTATTTGGCAGGAACGGTGCCGAACCATTTTTTATAAATAGCGTTATAGCGGCCGTCTTCTTTCATCGCGGCCAAAACCGTGTTGACTTTGCTGACCAGATCGCTGCCTTTGGGGAAGCCGATGCCATATTGCTGGGCCATCATCTGCTTGCCAACGGTTTTTACCTGACCGTTGCCAGCCTTTTTGATGTAGTAAAGCACGTTTGGCGTGTCATGCATGGCGGCATCCACACGGCCGGTACGCAGCTCGAGATAGGCGTTGTCGATATTGGGGAACTTGCGCAGCTCGGTGCCTTCGAAATTCTCGGTCGCATAGTCAGAAGCGGAGGTGCCGGTCTTCACGGCAAGGGTCTTGCCCTTGAGATCTTCTGCGCCCTTGATGTCACTGTCAGAGGATACCATCAGCAAAAAGCCGCTCTCATAGTAGCCGTCGGAAAAATCGATAACCTCTTCGCGGGACGGTTTGATGGTGATGCCAGCCAGAGCAACATCCACCTGACCGGTCTGCAAGGCAGGAATGATGCCGGAGAAATCCATCGGGCGCAGTTCGTAAGAGAGGTCTAGATCCTTGGCGATCGCTTCCCACATGTCGATATCAAAGCCTGTATATTTGTCGCCATCCTTAAATTCGAATGGCACGAATGCGGTGTCGGTCGCAATGATAAGGTCTTGGGCATTGGCCGAGCCGGTGAAAAGGGCACCCGTGAGGGCAATGGCTGCAGCGCAAGCCAGATTGAGGAGAGATTTCATATTGGTTCCCACATGGTTGATTTGGTGATGCTGAATTTTTAGGCACAGAAATTTGCGTGCAATTTTATTATGCAAATTTATTTGCATATATTCAGCCTGAGTGCAAGGCTATTGTTATAAAAAAGTAGAAACTGAAGGCGAATGCTGGGCAAAATGGCAGAAATCTGTGGTGGTTATGAGAGCGCTCTGTCGTCACTTTTCATAAAGTGCCGCCATGATTTGTGCGAGATCCGCCATCGCTTTCTGCAATCGGGCGGGCTCCAATACCTCGATTTCATGACCAAGGTGCAAGAACTCGTGAACAGCCTGATCTGGAGGGTCACCATGAGCTTGTTTTGCGCGGAGGCCAACAGGGACCCGAGCCCAAGGATGGCCGCAGGGCCAGACATTCCGGAGAAGACCAGCGCTTCGGCTTTTCTGGATGACATGCCATTCAGGCGAACGCGATATCCTTCCAGCAATTTGTATCCACCCTCGGGGCCTCGTTCGCTATAGACCGGAATGCCGGCAGCAGAGAGCGCGTCAATGTCGCGATAGATGGTGCTGTTCAGCCGCCCCTGCGGCAACGAGGCTTCCCAACAAGCTAAGCTCTGTAGCGGGCGCTGCTTTCCAGCAAATGCTTTGAATATGGGTGGTCGGCTTGCTGCTGGCGCATTTTGTCGACGGTCATCATTTCAACCACAGCGCCATGCTGCATCACGGCGACCTCGTCGCACATATGTCCCACCACGGCCAGATCATGGGAGACCATGACATAGGTGAGATTATGCTCGGCGCGCAGATCACACAGCAGATTGAGAATTTCCGCCTGAACCGAGACATCCAGCGCCGAGGTAGGTTCGTCCAGCAAAAGAATTTCCGGTTCTGGCGCCAGTGCGCGGGCAATGGCCACCCTCTGGCGCTGGCCACCCGAGAGCTGATGGGGGTAACGGAAGCGAAAGGCGGCACTGAGCCCGACGTCATCCAGCAGCTTCGGAATTTTGGTATCGATATCGCCAAAGCCGTGAAGCTGCAGGGTTTCGCTTAAAACCCGATCGACCGTGTGGCGCGGGTGGAGAGAGGCATAGGGGTCCTGAAAGACCATCTGCACCGTCTTGTAGAAGGCTCTATCCCGTTTGGCGCCGAGCTGTTTCTGGTCGACGAGAATGTCACCACTCCAGTTTGGCACCAAACCGGTGATCGCGCGCAGCACTGTTGACTTGCCTGATCCGCTTTCTCCCACCAAGCCGAAACTGTCTCCCTGCTTGATGGCAAAGGAGACGGATTTGACGGCGTCGACACGATTGGGCTCTTCACCGAACCAGACATTGAGATTGAGAATTTCCAGCGCTTTTTTCATAGCAGCCCACTTACACTTTCTTGGTCACGCCATGCCGGATCACGGTTCAGCACTTCCAGTCTTTCATTCTTATGATCAAGCTGAGGCATGGAATTCAGCAGGCCTCGGGTATAGGGGTGGGTGGCTTGATCCAGTTTGCCGGATTCGCAGATCTCGACAATGCGCCCGCCATACATGATCAGGATTCGGTCGCAGAAATTGGACACCAGACGCAAATCGTGGCTGATGAAGATCAGCCCCATGCCACGCTCGCGGACAAGTTTGTCCATGATTTCCAACACCTGAATCTGAACGGATACGTCAAGGGCAGAGGTTGGCTCGTCGGCGATCAGGATTTTCGGGTTGGCGATCAGCATCATGGCGATCATGACCCTCTGTCCCATGCCGCCGGAAAGTTCGTGTGGGTAGGCGTCATAGACCCTTTCCGGATCACGGATAACCACGGCCTCGAGCATTTCCAGCGCCTTTTGGCGCGCAAGCTTTTTGTCGACCTTCTCGTGAATCGATAGGGTTTCGACGATCTGCTCACCAACGCGCATGACCGGATTGAGCGAATATTTCGGGTCCTGCATGACCATGGAAATATCTCGGCCACGCAATTTGCGCATCTCTTTTTCAGGCAGAGACATCACGTCATGCCCGAGGATTTGCATACGGTCTGCTTCGACGATACCGGGTTTTCGGATGAGGCGCAGAAGAGCCCGTCCGGTCATGGATTTGCCAGACCCGCTCTCTCCAACGATGCCGAGCCGTTCCTTTCCCAAGGAAAAGCTGACGCCGCGCACCGCATCAAACAGGCCCGTGCGGGTGGGGAACCGGACCCAGAGATTTTCTACATCAACCAGATTGCTCATCGGCCATTCTCCTTGGGGTCCAGAACATCGCGCAAGCCATCACCCAACAGGTTGAAGGCAAGACTTACCATGAAGATGGCAAGGCCGGGCATTGTGGCGACCCACCAGTGGTCCAGAATGAACTTGCGCCCTTCAGAGATCATGGCGCCCCATTCGGGTGAAGGAGGCTGAGCGCCGAGGCCAAGGAAGCCAAGCCCGGCTGCCGTGAGAATGACGCCTGCCATATCGAGCGTGACACGGATAACCAGCGAGGAGATGCAAAGCGGCCAGATATGTTTGGTGATGATCCTGATGGGACCGGCACCCTGCAGTTTGACCGCCTGAATGAAATCGGATTTGCGGATTGTCAGCGTCTCTGCCCGGGCGATGCGGGCATAAGGCGGCCAGGCTGTTAGCGAGATGGCCAGAACCGCATTTTCAATGCCGGCGCCCAATGCGGCCACAAAGGCCAAAGCAAGCACGAGCTTTGGAAAGGCAAGGAAGATGTCGGTGATCCGCATGAGCACAACGTCCACCCAGCCGCCGGCATAACCGGAGATGGTTCCGACGATGAGGCCCATGATGGGGGCGATGATGGCCACCAGCGTCACGATATAGAGCGTGATGCGGGAGCCATAGAGCAGGCGGCTAAGAATATCGCGCCCCAGCGAATCCGTTCCCAGTGGGTGCCCCTCAAAGCCGAGCGGCTGAAGGCGATTGGCTAGATCCTGACTGAACGGATCGTGTGGTGCGAGCAGGGGGGCGAAGACCGCGATGAAGACGACGGCAACAAGAATACCCAGTCCCGCCATTGCGAGAGTGTTGCGTTTGAGGGCCAGCCAGTTCTGATACCAGGCTGCCATGCGCGCATGGTTGCGTGACGTTGGTACCTCGGCCAGCAACCAGGCACGCAAGCTTTGCTTTTCTGTTTCTTTTACTAAGCTCATCACATGGTCTCTACTGTTTGGCGCGAGGGTCGAGTAAACGATAAAGAATATCGGACAGGACGTTCAGGCAGACAAAGACCAGCCCGACAACCACGGTGCCGCCAAGAACGGCAGCCATATCGGCAGAAAGCAACGAGGTTGTGATGTAGCTGCCAATGCCTGGCCACGAGAAAATGATTTCTGTCAGCACTGACCCTTCCAGCAGCCCGGCATAGGAAAGAGCGACCACGGTGATCAGCTGAACACCGATGTTGCGGAAGGCGTGTTTCCAGATAACGCGGGCTTCCGAGAGGCCCTTGACGCGAGCGGCTGTAATATATTCCGAATTCAGCTGCTCAAGCATGAAGGAACGCGTCATGCGGCTGATATAGGCCAACGAATAATAACCCAGAATGCTCGCAGGCAGCACGATATGGGAGAAGGCGTTCGAGAATACATCAAGATCACCGGCCAGCAGGCTGTCGATCAGGATCATCCCTGTTACCTGCGGGACGAGGTCTTCATAAAAGATGTCGAGACGGCCCGGGCCGCCGACCCAGCCCAGAATGCCATAGAAGATGAGAAGGCCAACAAGTCCGATCCAGAATACGGGAATGGAATAGCCGATTAGTGCGATGAAACGGGCAATCTGATCGATCCATGTGCCGCGCTTGACGGCCGCCAAGACCCCCAATGGAATGCCGACAATGATGCCGATAATGGTCCCAATGGTTGCCAGTTCCATGGTTGCTGGAAAGAAGCGCTTGATGTCCTCGAACACAGGCAGGCCCGTGCGAATGGAAACGCCAAGATTGCCGTGGAATACATCGACGAGATAGTAGAAGAACTGCACCAGCAGCGGTCTATCCAGTCCAAGCGCGATGTAGGTCGCATCATATTGTTCCTGGGAGGCGCGTTCCCCGACAATGGCCAATACCGGATCAACCGGCATGACGCGCCCGATGATAAAGGTGATAAACAGCAATCCGACCATAGTAACGACGATCGTCGACAGGGTCGAGATCGGCTTGCGCACGATGGGCGGAATGGACAGCCACTTACGCTGTCCATCCAGATTTTTCATGATAATTGTTCCAACTCGAACTTAGTCTTTGGTGACCTGCCAGTAAGACGTGGTTGTTATGGCCCCGCCGAGTGAGAAGTTGGCTACGTTGGAGCGGAGAGCAGCCTGTTCGGTCTTCTGGAACATGATGCCGAATGGACTGGACTTCTGGAACTCCTTCTGCAGATCGATATACATCTGCTTACGCTTTTCAACGTCGTTTTCAACGACTGCAGCAAGGGTTCGTTCGGAATATTCAGGAATATCCCAGGCGTTACGCCATGCGAGATAACCGGTGTTGCCTGCATCATCGGCATTGCCCGGGTTGAGGGCGAAGGTGCCTGCGTTGGTGTTCGGATCGGGATAATCCGGACCCCATGCGCCAACATAGATGTCATGTTCGCGGGCACGGTATTTGTCCAGTGTCTGGGCGCCGGTACCGACGGTGATGTTCAGCTTGACGCCTGCCTGGCCCCAGGTGTTCTGAAGCGACTGGGCGATGTCGATGCGCTCTTGGGCTTCGCGCACAATGGCATTGATTTCAAAGCCATCTGGATATCCGGCTTCTGCAAGCAGAGCCTTGCCCTTTTCAACGTCGAGGGAATAGGGGGTATCTTCCAGTGCGCCAAGATAGGTCAGCGGCAGGAAGGACTGGTGCACCGAATACTGACCCTTGAGGAAGCTGTCTGCCATGCCCTTATAGTCAGTGAGATATTTTAGCGCTTCCAGGACCTTCGGATTGGTCAGGATCTCGTTCTTCTGGTTTGCCGCCCAATACATGATACGGCCACGCAGCTCGGAGTGGATAGTGATGTCGTCGCTTTCGCTCACCGCGGCCACGTCTTCAGTGGAGAGGTTGCGTGCAACGTCAACATCGCCCTTTTCTAGCAGCAGGCGCTGGGAGGCGCTTTCTGCAACTTGACGGATGAAGATCTGCTTCATGGCAGGCGTTTCGCCCCACCATTTCGGGTTGGCGACCAGAACAACGCTTTCGTTCGGCTTCAGGCTCTTCAGCGTGTAGGCACCAGAACCAGCGCTATGGTTGCGCAGCCATGCATTGCCCATATCGCCATCGACTTCATTTTCCATGGTCAATTTGCTGTCAACGATGGCGGCGACGTTTGCCGTCAGGCAGTTGAGCACGAAGGAAACGGCATATGGTTTGTCGGTGGTGATGGACAGGGTATAGTCATCCGTTGCGACAATCTTTTCCTTCACATTCTCAGGGGTGAAGCCAAACTGGCTGAGAATGAAGCTTGGTGTCTTGTTGAGCAGAATCACGCGCTGCAGGGAAAAGGCGGCATCCTGAGCGGTAATCGGGTTGCCGGATGCGAATGTGCGGCCTTCAGCGATTTTGAAGGTGATGGTCTTGCCATCTTCGGACACTTCCCAGCTGGAGGCGAGATCCGGACCGTAGCCTGCATCCAGATCCAATGGATTGGTGTTGATCAGGAAAGAATAGAGGTTTCTGTCGATTTCGTTGCCGGTGAATTCAAAAGACTGTGCCGGGTCAAGTGAAATGATATCGTCGATGCGTTCTGCGACAACAAGCATGCTCTTTGGTGTTTCGGCGAGCGTCGGCATCGCCGTGACCGTGACGACTGCTGCTGCAGCCAAAAGAGAAATCTTGAAATGTTTCATAGCTCTGTTCCTCTGGATTGATCCCGTGTTAATGGTTTTGGTATGCAATTTATCCGGTCTCGCGGGCTTATGCCTCTTGCTTGAGACCTTCCTTAGGTGATTGATTTCTTTATTGTTCTTTCCAGGTTTTCTGGAGTGCGCGCATCCAGTTGCTGTGGCATAGTTTGGCCATCAACTCCTCGCCATATCCATGCTCCCGCATGGCTTCGCGCAATCGGGTCAAGCCGGAAAGATCTTTGATGTTCTGGGGGATATCTGCACCGTCAAAGTCGGACCCGAGCCCGACACGGTCTTCACCGAGCTTCTCCATCAAATAGTCGAGATGGCGCAGCATGAGCTCGATGTCCGTGTCCACATTCTGCTGACCATCTGGACGCAGGAAGGCCACGGCGAAGTTCAGTCCAACCATGCCGTCGCTTTCAGCGATGACCGCTAGTTGACGGTCGGTCAAGTTGCGGGCATGGGGGCAGATGGCGTAGGCATTGGAGTGGGTTGCGACAATCGGGGCGTCTGTCATAGCCGCCAGATCGTCAAATCCCTTCTCGTTGAGGTGCGATACGTCAAGCATGATGCCGAGGCGGTTGCACTCGGTGACAAGTTTCTTGCCAAGATCGGTCAAGCCCGGTCCTGTGTCGCCCGTTGACGGATAACGGAAGGGAACGCCGTGGCCGAATTTGGTCGGGCGGCTCCAGACCGGCCCGATGGATCGTAGACCGGCGGCATACAGCACTTCCAGAGTTTCGAATTCTTCATCAATGGCTTCGGCCCCTTCCATATGAAGGACGCCAGCGATTGTGTCATTTTCGAAGGCGGTGAGGATGTCTCGGGTGGAGGTACAGCCTTTGAGGAATCCTGCCTTTTCCAGCTTTTTGAAGGTGGCAACCTCTGACAGGACCACCTTGATGGCGTCATTCCACTTGACCTCTTCGGGCAGCGGTAGGTCGTAGCTGGGCTCATTCATCTTGTCTTCGTAGCTGGCGCGGGATGCGGTCCCTAAGTCGCTGGGAACATAAAGGGCATAGAATCCTCCGCCAAAGCCACCGGCTTTCGCCCTTGGAAGATCCATTTGACCTGTGTCTGTACCTTTAAGTGCGTCAGTGATTGTCAAGCTTTTCCGATAAAACCGTAGCAAAAAGTCGTTGTGACCGTCGAAAATGATTGGGCTGGTAGTATATGTCATGAAAAATCTGCGTTTTTATTGTGTTAGTTGCTACTTCGTTTCTGAGGCGGTATGTTTCATAAGTGCCTGATCAGAAAGAAAAATATCTTGGATTTTTTGGGGGGTGTTAGAAAAGCTATTTCTTCTTGCTTATGGAAATGAGTATGAATGAACTCAATATGTTCGCAAATACAAAGTCAAGAACTCATGCGAAAACGACAGGCACGATGATTGTCTGTTCTTAAATGTGCCGTTTATTTTGGCATCATCTTTCATTTGATAGAATTGAAAGATCGCCGGTAAGGCCTTCTAATAGCGATTAATCATTCTGACTAGAAAAGCAGTGGTTGCGTTGAGTGGCGAAAAATTTGGCAAATTGTGCTCTTTTGACTGTTTTTTGGTCAGGTGATGAAATCTTTGGATATGTGCACAATTGGGTGGCAAGCGAGTGTGGTACCCAGAGGGGTCTCTCGAAATCCCGAGATTATAATCTTAGTTCTGCCAGCATGTACCACTGATCGATATGTTCCAGTATAATGGGCTCTATCGCACCGTTGATCCTCTTGATGGTTGTCTCTATGTCGGCCGCGCGATCGCCGCTATTGGCCTGCTCGATCGGGGGGAGAAACGTCAATTGATAGTTGGCTCCCTGTGTCCGGATCATGAAAACCGGGATGAGCGTGGCGCCCGTTGCCTTTGCCAGCTTGATGGCAGCAACGGCATTGCCTTTGGTTGGCGTAGGGCGGCCGAAGAGAGGCAGGTGGATCTGGTTTTCCCTGACATCATCGACATAGAACAAGCCGCAAGCCTCATTGGCCGCAAGAATCCGGTGCAGCCTTATTCCGGACTTCCTGCCGGGTGGAAATAGATATTGCCCCCGCCGTTTGCGCAGATTGTGGATCAAGCGATTTGTGAAGCGGCTCGGTTCTGGTTGGAAAGGGCCTGTAACCTCGATATCCAGTGTCTGGTGCAAGGCGGATACTTGAGCCTCCCAGTGTCCCACATGAACCGATAGGAAGATGACCCGTTTGCCTTGCGCTTGGACTGTATGGAAATGCTCCGCTCCGACCAGTTCGATTTTTCCATCCGGATGATGGCGGCTTGTCTTGGAAAATTCTGCGAAGACACGACCGGTATTGGTCCACCAACCAGAGAGCAGTTCGTTTGCTCCCTGTTCGGAATCTGCTCGGTCAGGGCGTAGTAATCTGATGTTTTTTAACAGGCGTTGCGCGAACTTGGCTTTCGCGAACCGCGCCTGCGCCAAAGGCGCAATCAGGGCACCGAAGCGGGAACAGGCTGAAAGCGGCAAGGGGCGCAGGGCATGGTGAGTGAAATAGTTTAGCGCGCCCATGGTCGGTTCGAGCAGCCAGAAAAGGCGCCAGTCAGACCGCTTCTTGCTGTCGGCTGAAAAGGCCCAAGAAAGGGGTGGGCCTTCAGGTTCAGGGGATTTCGTTTCTTCAAACGGGATGTCGTGCAGGCGCATCGGGTCAAATCGCCTAAGCTTGTGCTGTTCTCTGACGGCGATGGACCGTCATCGGCAGATGATCTCCTGGACGGACAGTCAAGCGACAGATCGGCTGTACATCTTCGCCCTGTTTCAAGCGAAGCTCCACATCGCGGGCCAAAATAGCAAGGCTCAATACGGATTCCGTCATGCCGAAGGCGAGACCGGGGCAAATGCGCGGGCCAATGCTGAAGGGGACATAGCTGTATTTGGAGCGCTTGTCGCCATCAGCTTCCACATGGCGCTCAGGCCGGAAGATATGCGGATCATTCCATAGCTTGGAATTGCGCTGCAAGAGCCATGGCACCACCAGCAGCAGGGTTCCCTTGCCGACGGGACGGCCATCAATGCTCGTGGCCTCTATTGCTTCACGGCCCAGAATGGGCACTGGCGGGTACAAGCGCAGGGTTTCTTCCACCACGGCCTTTGTATAGGGCAGATTTCTGACATCGGCAAAAGTCGGACTTCTATCTCCCAGAATGTGATCGATCTCTTGGGTCAATCGGCTGGATACCTGAGGGGATTGGGACAGAAGATACCATGCCCATGCAAGCGTATTAGCCGTGGTTTCATGTCCGGCCATGAAAATCACCGCCGCTTCATTGCGGATTGCCTCGCGGCTCAGCGGAACGCCATCTTCATCACACGCTTCCAGCAGGCCGCCAAGCACGGAGACATTGCTCTTGGATTTGGAGACCGCATACTGATCGATGATCTGGTCGAGAACGGTGTGGATGCGTTTAACAGACTTTCTGATAGACGGTTTGACGAAGCGTGGCAGCCATTCGGGCAGCCCCAAAAGAGACACAAGGTCGATCTGGTCGATCTGGCGTTGATAATCGGAAAAGGCTTCCACCACTTCTGTGGCGAACTGGCGCCCCAAATCTTGACCGAAAATCGTGCGGCAGATGATTTCTGCCGTCAGGTGGGCCATCTCCGCCAAGGCGTCAATCTCACCTCCCTCGGGAAGATCCAGCCATTCCTTTTTCTTCTCTTCGATGGTCTCGATCATGATGGGCGCAAAACCGGGCACTCTGGAGCCGTGAATGATGGGTGCGACCATTTTGCGCCGAGCCGCCCAGATATCGCCATCACTGATGAACAAGCCATCGCCGATGAGAGGACTGAGGGCGTTGCGCATTTGCGGCGTTTTGCGCTGCAAGGCTTCATGGTTGGTCTGGAAGGCTTCTTTCACCACGTCCGGTGCGTTGCAGACCATCAATTGACGGTTCAGGATTTTGAAATCGATGAGCCGCGTGTCAAAATCTTTCAGGGACCAAATCGCCAGATAATTCTTTCTCGCCTGCTTTAACAGGCGAAGCACTTTGACTCTTCCCGGATCTCGGGTGGGAAAGGGAGGGCGGAAATCTTCGCCAGAATAATTTGCAATGCTTGGTTCGTTTGACACTATGGCGCCCTGCTAGAAAAAATGTCTGCTATGTGAATCTTTAAAGGGACACTATTGCCGAATATCGGCAATGTCACCAGCCTTCATTCGCAGTTTTTCGTATTAAGTCGTCGACAGGCCCCCTGTTGCCTCGGCTGCATCTGCGCTTCAGGGCTTATTGGGGGGCTGAAGGGGCAAACATTAAGCTTCTGTCGTTGGCGTACTCATGGGGTGGTAGGCGTCGAGCCTAAATTGGTAAGCCATAGGCAACAGATAACGATAATGGCGTACTTTATAAAGGCCGTTTTTAAAGGATGTAATCCTTTTTTATGTATGTAACCAGACGTGGGTGTTTAAGGATAACTCTATGATTTTTATCGTTTATTTCAGTCACTTTTTGTTGACTGATGAAAGTTTTGTCGGTGTCTTGAACAACGGCATTCCGATTTCTATCTCATGAGTGTCGCAGGAAAAAAGGTGTCGCATCGATAACAAAGAAAAGGAATAAATCGATGAAAAAACCAGCTACTGCTCTTTCCGTTCTTGCCATTGCGGCAATTGCTTCCACGTCTTCCGTATTTGCTGCAGCTCAGGTTGATAGCCGTGACCTGACCGCCAGCCAGGCAAGGCAGCTTGTTCAGGAACAAGGCAGCGTTCTGATTTCTACCGGTGCAAACCAGTTTGACCGCTATGTTGCCAACGGTTCTTATTGCGGCGTTGGAAGCGATGCACAGCCTGCATATATTCCGACAGCCAACTCTGATGCCAGCCTCGTGGGCTATACCTGCGAAGCAATTCAAAGCAACAGCTAAGCCTAATCCAGTCAAATTGGCTTTCTCGCGCTTTTGATCTTCATAAAGTCAGTTCATGTCCGTCGCGGCGCTGCATCCATGATTGCAGCTGCCGCGGCGGTTTTTTGTTTGGAGCTGCGCTGCGCGTCTTACCCCGGCCGGTGCAAGTGCTTTTTTACGCCGCGCTTTGCTATTTTGCGTTTAATTATCTGGACCTTCTTGCTTTTTTTGTTTGAAACCAAGAGGGGAGAGGTCTAGTGTGCACCGAAGTGAGGTTGGCGGTCACTTTCTGTGATCTCGCTTTGCTCATACCAAGCGCCCTTCGTCTAGTGGTCTAGGACGCCGCCCTCTCACGGCGGCAACACGGGTTCGAACCCCGTAGGGCGTGCCAAACTTTCTATCAAACCTGCTGTTGCTCTGCATGCTTGGCCAAGCATGGTACTCTTTTGGGCGCATTTGTTGCCTTTTAGCCCCTTAGGTTTCTAATTTCTCTTGCAATTTTTAGATGAGCATCGCAAATTTTGGCCAGTTTCGTTGTTTTCCGTAGGTGTTTTTTGTGAGGGGGCAAATGACCAGCAGGCCCGGATTTGATGAATGGGTGCTTGATTGCGCCGATGCTGTTGCCAAACGGAGTCGAGATCCGTCCACCAAGGTGGGATGTGTCATTGTTCGGCCTGACAAGAGCTTTGCTGCGGTTGGCTATAATGGCTTCCCACGCTCCATGGAAGATAGGCCGGAATGGTATGAGACACGCGAGGAAAAATATGATCGTGTGATCCATGCGGAGATGAATGCGCTGGCTGCGATGAAAGAACCAGCCAAGGGCTGCATCGTCTATGTAACCCATCCGCCTTGCAAGGAATGCACGAAGTTTCTGGCTGCTCATCAGGTGGGTAAAGTGGTCTGGCGCCATAATGAGGGCATTCAAGGCCGGTTCGATACCACGCGCAGTGAAGAAATTTTCAAGGATTGCGGTATCGAATATAAGGTTATCGGCTGAGGGGCGGGGCCTTACTAGGTGACTTTGCCTGAGCTGATGTTTGCCCAGCTTTCACCTCTTGCTTCCCTTCGTCCGGGGGCATAGAAAAGGGCGAGCCATTCGGCTTGTCTTTTATTTTTACAAGATTGTTCCCCAGGTACTCCCATGTCCGATAGTACGCCCGCAACTCAGGCCCTCAAGAAGGGGAAAGTCGACTTTTCCCTGTTGCATTATGAGTATGATCATGAGGCGGATCGGGTCGGGCTGCAAGCGGCGGAAGCCATCGGGGCAGATCCGGCAGAGGTCTTCAAGTCATTGATGGTGGAACTTGATGGCAAGCCGGTTTGTGCCGTGGTGCCCTCTGATTGCGAAGTCAACATGAAGAAGCTTGCCAAGGCCCTTGGTGGCAAGCGTGCGGCCATGATGCAACCTGCTGATGCCGAGCGGATGACGGGCTACAAGGTTGGCGGTATCAGCCCGCTTGGCCAGCGCAAGCGCGTGCCGACGGCCCTTGATATCAGCGCCATGGACAAGACGCTCATTCACATTAACGGCGGGCAAAGAGGATTGCAGATCAAGGTTGCTCCCAAAGCGCTGGTGGATTTTATGCGCTGCGTGGTTGCCGATCTGGTGCGGTGACTTGCCCTCAAGGGCGTCAGGGCACTCTATAGGCCATGCCGATGGAGTCCGGCGCTGTTGCTTCAAAACCGAATTGCTCATAGAGCTTGTCGGCAGGCAGGTCGGCGATGATCGTTACATAAGCCTTTGAATTCAAATTATTCTGCACATAGTCCATTAGGCTGGCCATGATGGCCTTGCCCAGCCCGTTGCCTTGATGGGCGGGGTCAACGGCGATATCGCAAATGACAAAAACGCAACCGCCGTCGCCAACAAGGCGACCGATGCCGACCACCTGTTCGCCATAATAAACGGTGGCGGCGGCAATCGTGCCCTTGAGGCCTTCTTTGGCTGCTTCCTCTGAATAGACTGTGAGGCCGGTGATCTTTCTCAAACGTAGAAAATCTTCCAGAGGCGGGGTTTGGGGCTCGATGCGATAGTTAGGCTGATCCATAAGTCGACCCTTTTCATGTGCTTCAAATATCTGCCGATTTGCAGAATTGTCTCCGGATGTCTTTGTCTGATTTTTATGACAAGCATGCGGTTTGGGAAAGCCCGTGCGGGTGAAACTGATCACTATGCCCATAATGTTGCCACAGATCCGGTGTTGTTGAAGGCATGTTGGCCGCTTTGGACGGCTCGAACAGAATGTGTCGCAAGGGGGCATAGAGAATGGTTAGTCAAAGTGATTTGGGAATGAAGCGCCTGTTTTCGTGCCGTGTGTTATTCGCGTCGCTGTTTCTGATGTCGTCCGGTCAGCTTTCACTGGCGCAATCTTCCAATGACAAAGCCGTTCCGCAAGTCGAACAGGCTCCGATGGATGAAGACTGGCACAATGAGGTCAGCACCAAGGCTTTGCTCAGCGAATTAACCCGTTTGGCAACCCAACTGGACGAGCAGCGCAAGGAAAATGCCAGTCTGGCTGCAAAAATTGACCGTCTGACCAAGCGCCTTGATGGCATGCAGGCGCAGCTGGCCGATGCTGGATATGTACTCGGAGCGCACAAGGTGCCAAAAAGCTTGCCGGAGAATCTGGATAGTGGGGCTGGTGTTGTTTCCTTGTCAGATGATCCCGCTCCGGAGGCGTCAACAAAGGATGCTGCTTCGCCAAAAGCTCTGCCTCTGGCCGGCGCGTCCACCAGTTCCGATGGTGCAACGATGGGCAAGCAGGAAGCTGCCAAAGAGGGTGCCGTGGAACGTGCGCCGCTTACTCCTCTGGATGCTCCTGAAGGGACGGGCACTGCGAGGCGCAGCCCTGAAGAGGGGGGCTATTTCTCGCGGCTTGTGAAAAAGAGCGAAAAGATGATCGACCAGATTACCGACTGGTGAAGCTGTCGAAACCGGTTGGCGCTCACTTGTTTTACGCCAGCCTATCACAGGCAGCAGGCTTGCGGCTGCCTAGTGGCCTCATTATCGGGTTGTTGCCTAGTGGCCGCCGACCAGTCCCATCAGACGGTAGGTGAGGTTGGCTGCGGTGAAGTCCCAGGCCCATTGCCCTTCGATGGGCGCCAGTTCCACCACATCCAGACCAACGCATTTGCGGCCCTTGAGGGCATGGGCAATGAGCTGGAGGCTTTGATAGTAGCTGAGGCCCCCCGGCACAGGCGTTCCTGTTGCTGGCATGATGGATGGGTCCAGCCCGTCGACGTCAAAGGTGATATAGACCTGTTCGGGGAAGTCCTCAGGCAGGTCAACTGCAGAAATCCCTTCCGTGACAAGCTTTTCCGCATCAACAAACTGAATATGCGCCTCATTCATGCGTGAATCCTGCTCCTCGCTGCAAAGAGCGCGGATGCCGAACTGCATGAGAGGCAGGCGGCGTTCCACGGCGCACAGATGCATGACCGAGGCGTGGGAATGCTTGTGGCCCTGATAGGCGTTGCGCAAGTCTGCATGCGCGTCGATCTGTATGATGCCAACCGGCTCATCCAGCGCGTCCACGACGCCCATGATGGCACCATAGGAGAGGCTATGCTCTCCGCCAAGAGTGACGGGAATGCGTCCGGCTTCCACGCTGGCTGCCGTGCGGGCGCGTAGATCCTTCATGACCTGCTCGATCGGTTGATCGCAATTGATCACGTCAGAGGTGATGATGCCCTTTTTGATTGGGAAGCCCTTGCCGTCAAAACGCTCCAGTTCCTGACTTGCCTCCAGCAGCGCCAGCGGTCCGGCAGCAGTGCCTGCGCCATAGGAAACCGTCTTTTCCAGCGGGCAAGGAATGACTTCAAACAGGGCTGTTTGCGGGTCGCTTTCAGCGTCGGAGAGTTCCGAAGCCAGAAAAGCAGGATAGGTCAAATCAAGCATGATGGTTGTCCCGTGTTGTCCGACTTACGACAGGCGGTCGCGGAATTCAGCATAGGTGAACTCGCGGATGACGTCGAGCTGGTCTGTTTCTGAATCCCAGATGGCGATGGATGGCAGGCGCACGCCGTTGAAGGTGTTTGTCTTGACCATCGAGTAATGAGCCTGATCGAGAAAGGCGATTCGTTGGCCGAGCTCCATATCCGAGGAAAAGGCATAGTCGCCGATGACGTCGCCCGCAAGACAGGACGGTCCCCCCAGACGATAGGATGTGCCGCCCTTCTGCTCGCCCAGAAGAGCAGGGCGATAGGGGGCTTCGATCACGTCGGGCATGTGGCATGTGGCCGAGATATCCATGATGGCGATGTTGACGTCGCCATTGCGCGTCACATCCAGCACTTCGCCCACCAGAATGCCAGCATCCAGCGCTACGGCTTCGCCGGGCTCAAGGTAGATTTCGACATCATATTTGGCCTTGATGGTCTTGAGGAAGGAGACCAGTTCATCGCGCTGATAATCGTCGCGGGTGATATGGTGGCCACCACCGAAATTGAGCCATTTAAGCTTATGCAGCCATGGCGCAAGGCGTTCTTCTACGGCTTCGAAGGTGCGTTTGAGGGGCGTGAAATCCTGTTCGCACAGGGTATGCATATGGATGCCGGAGAAGGGGGCGAGATCTTCGTCGCTCAATTGGCTGATGGGGGTGCCAAGGCGTGAACCAATGGCGCAGGGGTCATATTTGGCGATATGCCCTTCTGAGTGTTCGGGATTGATCCGGAGGCCGAAGTCGGGCGCATAGCCCCATTTGCGCGCGGCGTTGATCTGCGGCGTGAAGCGGTGGAATTGTGCCGGGCTGTTAAAGATCAGGTGATCGGACAGCTCCAGAATTTCAGGTATTTCCTCGGCCTTGAAGCCTGCGGAATAGGTGGCCAGTTCGCCGGAAAATTGCTCCTTGGCCAGCTTGGCTTCCCAGAGGCCGGAAGCGCAGGTGCCGTCAAGATAGTTGCCGATGAGGTCGCCCAGCGCCCAGCAGGAAAAGGCCTTGAGCGCCAGCAGAACCTTGACGTCGGCCGCTTCTCCGACTTGAGAGAGAATGCGCAGGTTGCGCCGAATGGCAGCCTTGTCGATAACAAAGCAGGGCGAAGGCACACGCGCGAGATCGAAGGTCGCAAAGGCTCCGGCATCGCCTGCCTGCGTTTCCATTACTGGCGCATCGGTCATGTCGGTTTCTCCAAAAAGAACTGGTGGCCACTTCACTTGGCCAAAGGGAATAGAGGCAAGGGAGCCCGGCGGGGCCGGGCTCCTTCATTCAAACCGGATTAGAAATCCAGCGGTTTGTCCAGCTCATGCGCTTCCCATGGCAGGCCATGCTTGTTGAGCATGTCCATGAAAGGATCCGGGTCGAGCTGTTCCATGTTGAACACGCCCTTGCCAGACCATTGACCGGTGAGCATCAGGGCTGCGCCGATCATGGCGGGCACACCAGTGGTGTAGGACACGGCCTGAGAGCCAACCTCTGCAAAGCATTCTTCATGATCGCAGATATTGTAGACATAGACGGTCTTTTCCTTGCCATCTTTCTCGCCGGTCATGATGTTGCCGATACAGGTCTTGCCCTTGGTTGTCTTGCCCAGATCACCCGGGTTTGGCAGCACGGCCTTGAGGAACTGCAGCGGGATGATTTCCTTACCCTCATACATGACAGGATCGATGCGGGTCATGCCGACATTCTGCAGTACTTCCAGATGCTTGATATAAGCATCACCGAAGGTCATCCAGAAGCGGGCGCGCTTGATTTCCGGCAGATGCTTCACAAGGCTTTCCAGCTCTTCGTGATACATCTGATACATGTTTTTCTCACCCACGGCGGGGAAGTCAAACGGCTGCTTGTTGGACATGGCCGGGGTGGTGACCCATTCGCCTTTCTCCCAGTGATGCACGGGTGCGGTCACTTCGCGGATGTTGATTTCCGGGTTGAAGTTGGTGGCAAAATGCTGGCCATGGTCGCCGCCGTTGCAATCGAGAATGTCGAGTGTGTCGATACGGTCGAGCAGATGCTTCTTGGCATAAGCGGTGTAGATGTTGGTAACGCCCGGGTCGAAGCCAGAGCCGAGTAGCGCCATCAGGCCTGCTTCTTCGAAGCGCTGCTGATAGGCCCACTGCCAGCTATATTCGAACTTGGCCACATCCCGCGGCTCATAGTTGGCTGTGTCGAGATAGTTGACGCCGGACTTCAGGCAGGCATCCATGATGTTGAGGTCCTGATATGGCAGGGCCACGTTGACCACCAGAGACACACCAAGCTTGTCGATGAGAGCCGAAAGGGCTTCCACATCATCGGCATCCACTTCTGCGGTCTTGATGGTTACGCCGGTGCGCTCTTTCACGGAAGCGGCAATCTCGTCGCATTTGAAAATGCGGCGCGAGGCCAGCGTGATGTCTGCGAAGATATCGGAAAGCTGCACCATTTTATGAATGACGACGGAGCCGACGCCACCTGCGCCGATGACCAGAACTTTGTTCATATCAATGTCCTTCTTTTCAGAGGGATATCTGCCAGCCTGACAGACCTGCCTGTCTCCCATACTGCACCGGCAAAGATGCCGAAACCATGGCACCTTTGTCGATTGGGAGCGTGATGTTTATGTTATAAGGGATCGCTCTTGATGGCGGTTGCTTAATGCTCGAAATAAGTATAGCCGTTCATGCTTTCCTTGAAAGCATTCATCATGGCCTTGCGTTCCTTCACGGTCAGCTTTTTATTGGAGACCGCTTCTTCAACCATCTGCTTAAAGTTGTTGGACAATGCTGTCGTGTTATATTCCACGTAGCTGAGCACTTCGGCAATGGTATCCCCTTCCACTTCGTGGATGAGGTTGAAGTCGCCGTTCGGCTTGATCTCGATGGTTGCCACGTTGGTGTCGCCAAACAGATTATGCAAATCGCCCAGCGTTTCCTGATACGCGCCGACAAAGAAGACGGCCATGCAATAATGCTCATCTTCTTCCAGAGCATGCACTGGAAGAGACGAGGAAATGCCATCGGCGAGCACGAACTGATCCACCTTGCCATCACTGTCGCAGGTGATGTCGGACAGGATCGCGCGTCGGGTTGGCGTTTCATTCAGACGCTGGATCGGGATGATCGGATGCAACTGGTCAATGGCCCAGACATCGGGCAGAGACTGGAACAGCGAGAAGTTGGCGTGATAGATGTCAGCCGCCGATTCAAGGGCGCTTAGCACGTCATCGGAGACCCATTCATCGGCCTCTGTTGCCTTGCGCATCTTGGCGATCAGGTTGAGATAGAGTTTCTCGGCCTTGGCGAGATCGCGCAAGCCCACTTCGCCGCGTCCGAAGTTGCGGCGCACTTCATCGCGGTAGAAGGTGACGTCGTTAAGGCATTCCTGCAAGCGGCTCGGCGTCAGGTAAGTCTCGACATCGCGCATATCGCGAATGGAACGATCATCATCCTCGGAGACCTCGACAATATTGTCTTCTTCATAATGGGTCACATTGATGATGTTGAACAGCAGCATGGAGCTGTAGGCCACTGTTGCGCGCCCGCTTTCGGTCACGATGGTGGGGTGTTTCTGCTCCGCATCGTCCATCGTGTTTTTCACGGCCTCGACGATGGAATAGCAGTATTCGTCGGTGGAATAGTTGATGGAGTTCTCGGTGGATTTGTGCTCGCCTGTATAGTCAATACCCAGACCGCCGCCCAGATCGATATAGTTGAGCGGAGCCCCTTCCTTGCGCAGTTCAACAAAGAAGCGACAGGCCTCAGCCGCCGAACGGCGTACGTCAATGATATCCGGGACCTGGCTGCCCAGATGAAAATGCTGCAGTTGCAGGCAATCCAGATAGCCTTCATCGCGCAGACGGTCGATCACATACAGCACGTCCGGTGACGACAGGCCAAAGGCTGACCGATCCCCCGAGGAGGAAGCCCAGTTGCCGGTGATGCGGTTGTTCAGCTTGATGCGGATGCCAAGTTGCGGGCGGATGTTGAGCTTCTTGGATTCTTCAAGCACCAGATCCAGCTCAGCCTTGCTTTCCAGCACGATGATCGTGTTGAAGCCGAGTTTGCTGGAGAGCAGGGCCAGATTGATGAACTCACTATCCTTGATGCCATTGCAGATGAGCAGCGCATCTTTGGAAAGGCGCTGGCCCAGAGCAATGATCAATTCCGGTTTTGAACCGACTTCAAGTCCAAAATTATGCGGCGCACCATATTCGACGATCTTTTCGATCACATGGGCCTGCTGGTTGACCTTGATGGGGAACACGCCGCGATAGCTGGCTTTATAGTCAAGCTCTTTCATCGCGTTGGCGAAACTCATATTGATGCGATCAATCTGGTTTTTCAGGCTGTTGGCCACGCGCAACAAAATGGGGGAGGCGATGCCGCGCTCTTCCAGTGAATGCAAGATAGAAGTCAGGTCCGTTGTGACGGGCCCTTCTGCGTGATCTGTGATGAGGCCAATGTTGCCATTGTCCAGAACTTCGAACCGATCATTGCCCCAGCGCTCAATGCCATAGATTGCGCAGGGAGCCTCCTGTTCCGTAGTGCTCAATCGCCCGTCCTCTTGATGAAAAAACAGCCCGTTACCGGGCTTCTGTTTCTATTGCGTCAACATGTGCTTGCGTTGGCCTGCATATGGCTGAAAGCCATGACCAGTGCAAGCGATAATTCGCGTATAACACATATCATATTCGCTGCCCGTGTACAGGGGGCCTATTTGTTGGCAATCCCTTGCGGGTTGGTGCTGTTCAGGGCGCAATTGTTTGGCTAGTGTGGGTGTACAAAAAAGCAAATACCATAAAACAGTCGGAGAAGAATTATGGGATATTTGAAGCAATTTCCAAATAAGGAAGGCTATTTTGGTGATTTCGGTGGCGCTTTTCTGCCGCCACAGCTGGTGCCCCATTTCAAGGAAATCGGCGAAGCCTATGAACGCATTGCCGTGGACAGCTCCTTCATAGCGGAGCTTCGCTATATTCGCGAGCATTTTCAAGGCCGCCCGACGCCTGTCCAGCATGCCAAGAATCTGTCGGAAAAGATGGGGGGAGCGCAGATCTATCTCAAGAGGGAAGATCTGAACCATTCCGGAGCGCACAAGCTCAATCACTGCATGGGTGAAGCGCTTCTGGCCAAATTCATGGGCAAGAAGAAGCTGATCGCCGAAACCGGTGCTGGACAGCATGGTGTGGCGCTTGCTACGGCCGCGGCCTATTTCGGCATGGAATGCGAGATTCATATGGGCGAAGTGGATATCGCCAAGGAACACCCCAACGTGATCCGCATGAAATTACTCGGGGCTGAGGTTGTGCCGGTGTCCTTTGGTGGCAAGACCCTCAAGGAAGCGGTCGACAGTGCTTTTATGGCCTATCTTGAGCAAGCTGACGAGGCCATCTATGCCATCGGATCTGTTGTCGGGCCTCATCCTTTCCCGAAGATGGTGCGCGACTTCCAGTCTGTGGTCGGCTTCGAGGCCAGAGACCAGTTCCAGGCCATGACGGGGCTGGACCCGGATCATGTGGTGGCGTGCGTCGGTGGTGGCTCCAATGCCATGGGGCTGTTTTCCGGCTTTCTCGACAATGAAGATGTAAAGCTCTATGGTGTTGAGCCGCATGGCAAGGGCTCCGAACTCGGCCAGCATGCCGCGACGATCACCTATGGGCATCCGGGCGAGATCCACGGTTTCAAATGTTTGGTGCTGACCGATGACAAGGGCGAACCGGCGCCGGTGCACTCCATTGCTTCTGGCCTTGACTATCCCGGTGTCGGACCGGAGCATTCCTATCTGCACACTATTGGCAAGGTGAATTACGGCTCTGCCAGCGATGAAGAGACCTTGAAGGCCTTCTATGCGCTCAGCAAATATGAAGGCATCATTCCGGCGCTGGAGAGCTCTCATGCGGTGGCTTATGCCATGAAGATGGCTCCGGCGCATCCGGGAGAAAGCATTCTGGTCAACCTGTCCGGTCGTGGCGACAAGGACATTGACTATGTGACCGAGAATTTCGGCTTTGGCGAAGACTTCTCGCTTTAGGATCAATCCTTTGATCCAGAAATTGAATTCCGGCGATCTCTATAGATTGTCGAAATTCGTCTCATTTTCTTTTCGAATTGTGCGCAAATGATACAGTTTTTGAAAGAAATGCTATTGTCAGCCCTTTCTGGTTTGGTTTAAACAGGGGGCAACTGATTGCGTCCGATATTGCGCGACGCAAGGATCTGCACATTCTGACAACTCTCGCTTGACTGACGAGTGTCACCCTTTCCTCTGAAGGACTTTATAATGCCTGACTATCGTTCCAAGACTTCGACCCATGGCCGCAATATGGCTGGTGCCCGCGCGCTTTGGCGTGCGACCGGCGTTGAAAATGGAGATTTTGGCAAGCCGATCATCGCGGTGGTCAACTCCTTCACCCAGTTCGTGCCGGGGCATGTTCATCTGAAGGATCTGGGGCAGATGGTGGCACGCGAGATCGAGGCTGCCGGTGGCATCGCCAAGGAAATGAACACCATTGCTGTGGATGATGGCATCGCTATGGGCCATGACGGCATGCTCTATTCGCTGCCCTCTCGCGAGATCATCGCAGACAGCGTCGAATATATGGTCAATGCCCATTGCGTTGACGCCATGGTTTGTATTTCCAACTGCGACAAGATCACCCCGGGCATGATGATGGCGGCCATGCGCCTCAATATTCCTGCTGTCTTTGTCTCTGGTGGCCCTATGGAAGCTGGCAAGGCGGAAGGCGTCGATCACAAGCTCGACCTCATCGATGCCATGATCATGGGCGCTGACCCTCAGGTCTCCGATGAGCAGGTGCAGAAAGTGGAAGAATTCGCCTGCCCGACTTGTGGCTCTTGCTCGGGCATGTTTACGGCCAACTCCATGAACTGTCTGGCTGAATCTCTGGGCTTTGCCTTGCCGGGCAACGGGACCATCGTGGCAACCCATGCTGATCGCAAAGAGCTGTTCCTTGCAGCAGGCCGCAAGGCGGTGGAACTGTGCAAACGCTATTACAAAGAAGAAGACGAAAGCGTTCTGCCGCGTAACATCGCCAACTTCAAAGCGTTCGAGAATGCCATGACGCTTGATATCGCCATGGGCGGCTCCACCAACACGGTGCTGCATCTGCTGGCAATTGCGCAGGAAGGCGAAGTGGACTTCACCATGGGTGATATTGACCGCTTGTCGCGCATCGTTCCAAACGTTTGCAAACTGGCACCGATGACCCAGAAATATCATGTTGAGGATTGCAACCGCGCCGGTGGCATCTTCGGTATTCTGGCCGAGCTGGATCGTGCCGGTCTTATCCATCGTGATTGCGGCACCGTGCATTGCAAGACCCTCGGGGAAGCGATCGATACCTATGATATCATGGGCGCGCCGAGCGCAGAGGTGGAAAATCTCTACAAAGCCGCTCCGGGTGGGGTGCGCACCACCGAGGCTTTCTCTCAGGCAAGTCGTTACAAGGAACTGGATAAGGACCGCGCAGAAGGCTGCATCCGCGCCAAGGAGCACGCCTATAGTCAGGATGGTGGTCTTGCGGTGCTGTTTGGCAATATCGCGCTGGATGGCTGCATCGTGAAAACCGCCGGCGTGGATGAAAGTATCCTCAAATTCTCCGGTCCGGCTCGCATCTTCGAAAGTCAGGAAGCTGCTGTGAAAGGCATCATCGGTGGCAAGATCCAGTCTGGTGACGTGGTCATCATTCGCTATGAAGGGCCACGCGGTGGTCCGGGCATGCAGGAAATGCTCTATCCGACCTCCTACCTCAAATCCATGGGGCTGGGCAAGGAATGTGCGTTGATCACCGATGGTCGTTTCTCGGGCGGTACCTCGGGGCTTTCCATCGGTCATGCGTCTCCGGAAGCTGCCGCCGGTGGCGCCATTGGCCTCATCGAAGAAGGGGATGCCATCGAGATCGATATCCCGAACCGTTCGATGAATGTCGCTGTTTCCGATGCCGTTCTGGCTGAGCGCCGTGCGGCCATGGATGCCAAGGGGGCTGATGCCTGGCAACCGGCTGAAAAGCGTGAACGCATTGTTTCCCGCTCCCTTCAGGCCTATGCCCTGATGGCAACATCTGCTGACAAAGGCGCCGTGCGGGACCTGACAGGATTAAGACGCTTTGATGATTAGTCATCAATAACTTCTATATTTGTTGATCTAATCAATCCCGAAATCCGGAAGCAATGCTTCCGGATTTTTTTTGGTGCTTTCTTCATATTTCTTGGTATAAATGGGTTTTAGTTCTTTCCTTTTATTTATTGGTCCGGAGTGTTCGAATGCATCGACCTCAACGTTTTAGTTTTGGCTTGCTTGTTTTTGTAGGATTGTTCTGCCTGTCTTTTACGGCGAATGCGTCTTCTCAACATTTGGCAGCATTTGTGAATTTCGTGAAAACGAAGAATTTTACGCAGGCAAACTTCTATTTGCGGCAGGGATATCTGAAGCAAGAGGACCTGGATACATCGCAAATCTATTTTCGCATTGCAGTCGCACATGATGAAAGTGATGTTGAGGTTCTGCCGCAGGTCTATCACTATCTGAACGCACTTAAGACGATTGATCTCAATCGGCAGTTTCTTTGCAAGTCTTCCGGAAGCAATAAATACGAGAAGCCCTGCTACATGGTGAATCTGCTCGCTCGAGGACAATCGGTCGACAAATTTCAATTCTATGCGGAGCGTGGTCTCAATCTCAATGCTGTGTTCGCGGACGCGATTCCGGCGCCGTTCCTAATTATAAACCGATTGGGGACGAATTATTACAGCCTTGCCAATATCAACCAGCTTACTGCTATGGGAATGGTCTTTGGTGATGAACTCTATGACCCTAGCCTGATGCAGGATCCAGGTTTGAATCGGGTCGTGCTGCCTCTTGATACAGGAGCCGTGACCTCATTCCATTTCATGGATATGCTCACCATTTCTCTGGGTAACGTAGATGAACAGCATCAGGGTGTTTATAACCGGTTTGGCATGAGTGAGCTACAGCTTAGTCGGCGGGACGAACTCATGTGTTCGTTCATCTCACATTCTGCGCAAAAGTTTGCTCCAAGCTTTGACTATCTTCGTTACTTGATGGATATGCGTCAATCATTTCGCGCAGAGAACTTGAGAGCGCAGCCAGATCCTCATAGTCGAATTTACTTCAGGGCATTTCCTAATGCTTGCGTACAGTTGGTTTCAGCGTTGGCGCGGAGCCATCCTCATCTGGAAACGATGGTTTCCGAGTTTGCTGCCAAAGGGGATGTTGAAACAGCCCAGTGGCTTCTGACTTTCCAGCAGCAGCGCTAACCAAGAGTTTTGATAGGAGCGTTTTATGAAGAAACTTATGGTGCTTGCCATTGCCTACACACTCGGAAGTACACAAATGACCGCACCTGTCTATGCGGGGAGTGGTGACTTTTTTGCTGGTGCGCTTGTTGGTGGTGCTGTTGGTCTTATTGCCGGAGGTGCCAATAAGGCAAGGGCAAAGAGTAATCGCAGCCATAAGGGCACGTCCTCACGGTCTAGGATCGACCCTACGCAACGGGAAAATAACCGGGATTTGCAACGCCGATTGAACGAGCTAGGCTATGATGCCGGCACGCCTGATGGGGTCTTGGGGCGTAGGTCAAAGGCCGCGATTTCCGCTTTTCAGCGAGACAATGGTTTGCCGCCTACGGGTAAACTATCCAATGAGCAGACCGCCTTGCTTTATCAACTGTCCGAGGGGCAGGCTATGGGGATGAATGGTGGCATGGGCATGCAGGCTCCTGCCATCCCTGGGGCCGCCGGTCCCGCTTTCCCATCTATCAATAACGGTATGAACAATGGCGGTACACTCAATGGTCCCGCTTTCCCTGACATCGGTGGCGGCAATGTCAATCAGATGCAGATTGGCACGCCCTCTGGGGGGCAGTTTGACAATGCGATGCCAAGTTTTGGTACGCCGGCGGCTTCCTTTGGAAAGCCGATGGCCGGCGCAGCGGCGGGAACTGGAACTGCGGCTGCTGTGACTGGCATGCCTGCTGTCTCAAACATGAACGAGGCTGCGCTTGATGATGGGGCTGCCGTCAGTACTGCCAATACCGATCTGAGTTTTGCTTCAGGACAACCATCTATTCTTGGAATTGAATTGGGCGAATCCTTCAAGAGCGGTTTGAGTAAACTGGAAGAAAATGGATATCAGAATTGCGCTGGGCAGGAAGAATTCATTACCTGCTCTGCTCAGAAAACAGGCGTGACTGAAACCATACGTATCGCACGCGGATTGGAGCAGGCTGATGTTCCTGTTTACCTAATGGACAGAACGACCCTATTGAAGGTTGATGTTGACCAGTCTGTCATTGATGCAAAAATCGCTGAAGCCTATCCAGAAATAGCTGCTGCTCCCCATCATATTCTAAGCAACAGTGCTGAGTGCGCAGCCTATATGAGTGATCTGAACAATATTGATGGCTTCGTGAATGCTTTGGACCAGCTTCGTCAACAAGAGAAGTCGGTAAATGAATGGCTCGAGAAATCTCTCGAGGTTTGCCACAGCTTCTACAAGCTCAATGTTAATCACGACGGCGAGCAGTATCGGGTGAGAGTCATTCTGTTTGATGGCAGTTACTTGGACAATGAAGTTGCCAGATTTGGACAAAAGAATATCGACAAGGTCAATAGTGCTTTGAAGTTCTGATTGATCAGGCCTTGAGCTGTCGCAATAGCTAAAAGAAAACCCGGAGCTGGTTTGGCTCCGGGTTTTTCTTTGCTTTGTTGCTATGCGCGGATTGTCCCGCTCAGGCTTCGGTCTGCACCAGTTCTCGCGTTTTCATGAAGGTGATGTCCGGGTGTCGTTCCTTGGTGAAGTCGATTTCCCACTGGCTCTTTGCCAGAAAGACCGGGCTGCCTTCGCGGTCATGCACGATATTGTTGACGTTGGCCGAAAGGAAGGTCTTCATCTTGGCCTCGTCATCGCATTTGACCCAAACCGCCATATTGTAGGTGATGGGCTCGAAGTCGATTTCGACGCCATATTCCGCTTTAGCGCGGGACTTGAGCACGTCGAGCTGCAGGATACCCACCAGACCAATGATCCAGTTGGAACCGATGTTTGGTTTGAAGACCTGTGTGAGGCCCTCTTCAGCCAAGTCTTCAAGGGCACGACGCAGCTGTTTAACCTTGGTGCCATCGGGCAGGCGCACACGGCGCAACACTTCCGGCGCAAAAGCGGGTAGGCCGGTGAACTGCATTTGCTCGCCTTCCGTGAAGGTATCGCCAACGCGAATGGTGCCATGGTTGGGAATGCCGATCACGTCGCCGGGGCCGGCTTCCTGCGCGATCTCGCGATCCTGTGCGAAGAACATGATGGGGCTGTGCACCATGATGTCCTTGCCGGTGCGGACCTGACGTAGCTTCATGCCGCGTTTGAAGTCGCCCGAGCAGATACGCATGAAGGCCACGCGGTCGCGATGGTGGGAATCCATATTGGCCTGCACTTTGAAGACGAAGCCGGAAACCTTTTTCTCTTCTGGTGAGACCGTGCGTTCGGTTGTCGGGGACGGGCGTGGCATGGGCGCGATATCCGCGATGAGATCAAGCAGGGCGGTTGGTCCAAAATCTTTCAGCGCCGAACCGAAGATGACCGGCGAGAGATGGCCCTCGCGATAGCTTTCCAGATCGAAATCGGAATAGCCAACAGACGCCAATTCGATCATCTCACGGCTTTCTTCCAGCAACTGGCTGTCGACCAGATCATCGAGCTTGGCATCATCGATGCCGGAGGTTTCAACGATCGTGTCGAAGGCATCCCCTTTGGTCTTGGCGGTGTAATAGTCGCCATTGGTCACGTTATAGCAACCATGGAAGGTGGAGCCGGAGCCGATGGGCAGAACCATGGGGGAGACATCCAAGGCGAGCGTCTCCTGAATTTCATCCATCAGCTCGAACGGGTCTTTGGCCTCACGGTCGCATTTGTTGACCAGCGTAATGATGGGAATGTCGCGCAGGCGACAAACCTCGAATAGTTTCAGCGTCTGGGCCTCGATACCCTTGGAGGCATCGATGACCATGATGGCGCTGTCGACGGCGGTCAGCGTGCGGTAGGTATCTTCGGAAAAGTCTTCATGGCCCGGGGTGTCGAGCAGGTTGAAGATCAGATCCTTATGCTCGAAGGTCATCACCGATGAAGTGACCGAGATGCCGCGCTCCTGCTCGATCTTCATCCAGTCCGATTTGGCGCGACGTTTCTCGCCACGCGCCTTGACCTGACCGGCCATGCGGATGGCGCCGCCAAAATAGAGAAGCTTTTCAGTGAGAGTGGTCTTACCGGCATCAGGGTGCGAGATGATCGCGAAGGTGCGGCGGGTTTCATGAGATGATGGCATTGATATCTTGTCTTTCTGGCCAGTGCTCTGGCTGCTTTTTATTCGGTGCTCAGCGCGTATGCATCAGGGCAGGCGCGATCTACCATAAACAAGGGATCCGATTTGGGCCGGACCATAGGGGATACAAGGGAAAATTTCCATAGAAAAAGCTGTCAACCTTTATAGCAGCGATCAGTGCGGCGCATTTTGCGGTTGGCTGAGAAAAGCAGCTTCTCAATAGGGCGTTGCTGCACGATGGCAAAGGCCGCCAGAATGATGATGCCGGCCCCCAAAAGAGTGCTGCTATCGGGATATTCGCCGAAAATGAAATAGCCGAACAGGGCAGCATAGATCAGCGAGATATAGTCGACGCTCTTGACCAGCCCCGCTTCACCAAGTCGCAATGCTCGAATGCCGATCCAGTTGCCCGCTGCCGATAAGCACCCCATACCCAGAAGAAGGATGAGGTCTGTCAGGTCTGGTTGCCGCCAGAGCCAGATCATGGGAATGCCCGATAAAAGGCCAATGAAAAGAGCCTGATAGGAGAGCAGGGTGGTGGTGGATTCGGTCTGGGACAGCTTTCTTACCGAAAGCGCTGCCAGAGAGGCGCCAAAGGCAGCTGCAAGGGCAATCAGGCTGAAGCCGTCCAGAAAGCTTTCTGGCGTCGGTTTGATGGCGATAAAGACGCCGATAAACCCTGAAACAATGGCGACCAGACGGAATGGGCCAAGCCTTTCGCCAAGAAACTGGTGCGCGAGCAAAGAAACAAAGAAGATATTGGCAAAGCCAAGGGTGGTTGCGGTGGTCAATGGCAGACCGCTCACAGCCAGAATGCCAAGAGACAAGGCAGCGAAAGCGCCGGAAAGGCGTAAGGAGTGAAGCCCCGGATGGCTGGTCTTGAGCGCGTTTGGGAAATCTTTGACGAGGAGCGGCAGGGTTGAAAGAAGAATGACGATCTGTCGGAAGAACAGGATCTGGAGCACGTGATAGTCATGTGCGGCCAGCTTCGCCAAGCTTGCTGTTGCCGTCATCAGGGCAGTTGAACATAAAGCGAGGAGGACGGCTTTTTGATTGCTGGTCATGACAATTTATCCGCATTTTAAGAGAAATGGTACCATGGTACCAAAATACAGATAAGTAAAGTGCCTTGTTGTCACAGGTGGTGAGAGAGTGGCATCTTGAATGCGAATCAGAATGATGGAAGAGAGGCGCGGCCGTGGCGAAAAAAATTGAGCGTGTGCAGACTGGCGTTCGTCTGGAAAAGAATGTCCTGAAGGTAATGAAGGCTCTGGCGGCGCATCTGGAAATCGGTCTGGGAGACCTGATCGAGGGGATTGTGCTACACAGTTTTGAAGGCAAGGCGCCCTTCAGTCCCGAGACGCTGGACTTCATCGAGACCATACGCAAAGCCTACGGGCTTGAGCTGACCGCAGCTGATAGCCACAAGCTGGAAGAATGATGCAAGGCAGATGGGCGCAGATGGTCTCTGTTTGTAACCGGGCTCAGCCAGATCAGCTTTCGCCCAGTTCTTCCTGCAGGATTTCCAGCTCTAGCCATTTTTCTTCGGCTTTTGCCAGCAGTTCTTCCTGCGCTTCCAGTGCCTTGGCGGCCTTGTTGAAGGTCTCGGGATCCTTGCTGAACAGGTCGGGGTCTTCCAGACGGGCGCGCAGGCGATCGATTTTGCCTTGAATATCGTCCATCTTGGCCGGCAGCGTCTCGAGCAGATGCTTGTCCTTGAAGGTGAGGCCCTTTTGCTGTCTGGGCGCCGATGTCTCCTCCGTGGAGGTGGATTGGGCTTTTGATGCCTTTTCCTTCTTGGCGGCTTTGCGTGCGGTGACGCCCGAGCCACGCTGGGCAATCATGTCGGTGTAGCCACCAGCATATTCGGTCCAGCGGCCATCGCCTTCCGCATAGAGGGTGGTGGTACACAGACGGTCAAGGAAATCACGATCATGACTGACGAGCAGCACTGTGCCTGAATAGTCGTCGATGACTTCCTGCAACAGATCAAGCGTCTCCAGATCGAGGTCGTTGGTCGGTTCGTCCAAGACAAGGAAGTTGGACGGCTTGGCAAGGGCGCGGGCCAGCATCAGCCGACCGCGTTCGCCGCCGGAAAGCACTGATATCGGGCTTCGGGCCTGTTCAGGGCGGAAGAGGAAGTCCTTCATATAGCCGACCACGTGGCGGGAGCTGTCGCCCACCTGTACCATGTCACCGTCATGGGTGGTGAGGGCTTCCTTCAGCGTCCAATCGGGATTGAGGCTTTCGCGCTTCTGGTCGAGGGTCACCATCTGCAGGTTCGTACCCAGCTTGACCGAGCCGCTATCAGGCTCAAGGCCATCGGTGAGCAGGTTGATGAGGGTCGATTTGCCTGCGCCATTGGGGCCAACAATGCCAATGCGATCACCGCGCAGGATCTCCATGGAGAAATCCTTGACGATGGTGCGCCCGTCAAAGCTCTTGGAAATATTTCTGGCCTTGATGACCGACTTGCCGGAATTTTCCCCTTCTGTCGCGCTCATCTTCACATCGCCCTGCGGGCGGTTCTGGGCCATATGCTGCTTCTTCTCGCGCAGGGCACCCAGCTCGCCAAGGCGGCGCACGTTGCGTTTGCGTCGGGCAGTGACGCCATAGCGAATCCAGTCCTCTTCGGCCAGAATCTTCTGCTTGAGCTTTTGCTCTTCAATCTGCTCCTGCTCGAAAACTTCATCGCGCCAGGCTTCGAAATTCGCGAAGCCTCGGTTGGACCTGCGTGCAGTGCCGCGATCGATCCAGACCACGTTGCGTGTGAGATTCTCCAGGAAGCGACGGTCATGGCTGATGATCACCTTGGCCGAGCGGATCAGCTTGAGTTCGCTTTCCAGCCATTCGATGGCGGGTAGATCGAGATGGTTCGTTGGCTCATCCAGCAGCAGGATATCAGGTTCCGGTGCCAGAACACGGGCGATAGCGGCCCTGCGGGCTTCGCCGCCGGAGATGTCACTTGGGTTTTCCTTGCCAGTAAGGCCCAGCTCTTCGAGCAGATATTGCGCCCGATAGTGGGCGTCGCCGGGGGCGAGGCCTTCCTCGACATAATCCAGCACCGTATCAAAGGCGGTAAGATCCGGCTCCTGCGGCAGGTAGCGCAATGTGGTGCCCGGCTGGAAGAAGCGGTCCCCTCCATCGGGTTCGACTATAGCTGCTGCGATTTTCAGAAGCGTGGATTTGCCAGACCCGTTCCGGCCGACCAACGCGATGGAATCCCCTTCATGCACGGCCAGTTCGGCGCCAGCCAGAAGAGCCTGTCCGCCAATTGCCAGATGAATATCCTGAAGGTGAAGGAGCGGTGGTGCCATGAAAAGTCTGTCCGAAAATGAGTTGGAAAGCTTGCAGGAATAGTCAAGCGATTGCTCGTCCTTGGCTTTAAACAAAGCCGAAGCTGTTGGCAAGGCCCACGGTGGATTGCGCGCTTGCCTTTCATCCGGTCAATGAGGTGCTAGTTGGAGCTTTTTTCCAGCTCCCGCACCTGATCAGCAAGAGAGAAAACTTGCGACCACGGGTCCTGTTTTGCGCTTTTGGGGTCCGGGCGTTGGTCAGACGCATCATCCGAATTTTCGTCGGAGCTGTCGTCGTCGGTGTTTGAGGCTTCAGAATTTGACGCCTCAGACGCATTCTGCAGGTTGGCTGCCGTTCTCTCGACCCTTTCGCTGATCTGGGATGCCCGGATCACTGTTGCCTTGATCGCTTCGGCCTTTACCGAGGCGGTATCTTCACTGTCATCGTTGGCGTCTGCCTTGGGAGTGGTGAACTCGGACAGGCGGCTTGCGATCTGTTTGATTTCGTCACGAAGTATCTGCTCACGCGTGGTGAGAGGGCCACTGGGTATTTCCTCTCCCTTGTTGTCTTGGAGCTGTTTTTCGAGAGCATCAAGACGTGTTGCAAGATCCTCGTTGTTGGCGAGCGCTTTATCCAGTTCGTCCTGTAGCACCTGCTTTTCCTTTTCGAGGCCATTGATGACGTTAGACAGATTTTCTCCGTCTTGCAGTTTCTGTTGGGTTTCCAGCTGCATGGCCAGATTGGCGATCTTGGCTTCTGCTTCCATACGACGGGTTTCTGCTTCTGCCAGAAGGGTATCGCTGTCGCTGCCGCTTTCTGCCGACTGCTGATTGGCGCGATCAAGCTGAATGGACAGCGTGTCGATTTTGCTGTCTCTGTCGGCAAGGTCGGCTTGCAAGCCATCGACTTTGTCCTGTAGAGCCGTGAGGCGCTCCTTGGTGCGCTCCAGTTCATTGGTGCGCTGGCCAAGCAGGGATTCTGCCTTACTGCGCTCATTGGTCTGTGCGGTGAGCTGGCTGGAGAGGCTGGAAATCTCGTCCCTGAGATTTTCTATGCGGGCCATCTGGGCGGCCAACTCGACCTTTTGTTCGTCGACATTGGTCTCCAGATAATAGATTTCCTTGTTGAGGTCGACCTTGTCCGTTTCCAGATTTGCGATCGCCTGACGGGCTTCAGCCAGCAGGGCTTTCGTGTCCTGCAGTAGGTCAGAGATCTGGTCGGTTTCTGCCTTTTGATCGGACAGCGTGCTCTTGAGGGATTCTAATTCCTCTTCATGCTGCTCGATCGTGCTGTCCCGCTTCTCAAGGGTGGCGTTGAGGCGGTCGATCTTGATGGTCTGATTGGCTAGTTCATCTTGCCGGCGGTTGGATATGACCTCTAGTCGGCGCATGTCGACAGCCATTTCCGCGCGGATATGGTCCTTCTCGGCCTGAAGCTCGTTGTAGCTTATGGGAATTTCCGCCACGAGCCTTTTTTGGGTCAAGCGGACGGCCCGGCGCCAGATCATCGGAACCACAAGCAGCATCAGCAGCAGAGTGACAAATACCCCGAGCAATATGTACATGATGATTGCGATCACGGTGTTTTTCTTCCTTGCTGGCGTGCCTTGGCAAACTTGAAATCTATGCGCCCATCAGATGGTCTTGTCAGCTTTCCAGATACAGACCGGCCAAACGGTGTGCAGCCGAAACCTCGACATTCAAACATAATCTCATATAGGCAGACAATCTGCCTTTCATGAAAAGAAAGGCTGTTATCGCCTAGATAGCAGCCAATCTTGCTTAGCGGAATTAAAAAATAGCGTGACACTGCGCTTTCTGACCGGAAATGCCGGTTGGAAAGAGCAGTGTCTATACAGTGTCTATGCAATCACAATCAAAACGGGTTCCAGGTGGCTTTGCGTGTGAATTTCAAATAGCCGATATTCACGCCCAGCCTTGCGCCTACGCCGGAGCGAATGGGAACAATGTAATATTGCTGGTCAAGGCTCAGAACGGTAACACCGAAGCCGCCAACCAGATATGCTGAGCCATTGACCCCGACCCAGCGGCGATAGAGATAGTCAACGCTGGGTAGATGATAGACCAGCATCATGGTGCGGTTGCCATCACCGCCAAAATCCCAGCCGATCGAAGGCCCCTGCCAGAAGACTTTGTGTGTACCCATATTCTTGGTGTAGAGATCGCCTTCGCCATAACGTGCGCCGGCAACGAAAGCTCCGCTACCTTCCTGACCAAGAATGTAGCCGTTTGGCAGGCCATATTTCGAGACGGCTTTTTCAACCGCAGATGCCAGGCCGCCGGTGACAGTTCCAAAGAATTTGTGGCCAGTGGCCACGATTTCGTTCGTCGTGTAATGCTGGTTTGTCTGTGCGCGTGCCGTTGATGCGAAGACCGTCAGGGCCGCGATGGTGAACGCAAGCAAAAGCAATTCCTTGCCTTTGTTTCTCAGTTCGTTTGACCAGGCCAGATTTGCCATCATGAATATCCTTGTAATGCTGTGGCAGCTTTTCCACCGATCTTCCTTCATTCTGCTTGCCATTTTTTACAGGAGTGGCCTCACTTGCAAGTGAAAATGAAAAGCTTTTGTTTACATTGATCGTTGGATGACACTTTTATTTAACGGAAAGACTCACAATCTGATTTTAACCCGAAATAAGAGCAAAAAAGTGATTGCCATTGCATCTCATCCACTGTTGCCCCTTTTTTGTGATAAAAAGGCGGATGCATTGCTTCAGAAACGAGTAATGCGATGCGGGCGCTCCATGGTTGGTCGACAAGGATTTCTCTGTATGCGTCTTCTCCTTATTCTGCTTGCTCTTGTCTTTTCAGCAACGGGCATGAGCTCGACTGCAGAGGCGACAGCGCAGTCACGCAGGATTGTGACCGATTCCCGTTCGGGCTATGCCATCTACGGGTATGACCCGGTTGCCTATTTCACGGAGCATTCGGCAGTCTTAGGCCTCAGAGAGCATGAATATGTCTGGAACGGGGTCTCGTGGATCTTCTCTTCCAGAGCCAACAAAGCCGTATTCATGCAGAACCCGGATGTTTACGCGCCTCAATATGGCGGGCACGGTGCGTTGGCGATGGCCCGGGGCTATGCATCGGACAGCAACCCCAATGTCTGGGCGATTTACAGGAACCGGCTGTTTCTTTTCTATTCCTATACTGCGCGTGCGGCCTGGGCCGAGGCGGTTGACCTGCATGTGGAACGTGCCGATGGCGAATGGCCCGCGATCGAGGGCACCTTGTCGCGCTGAATTGTGTAAAAGCGTGTCTAATCTTTTCAATCTGCGTTGCTGGCTGCGTGAAAATGCGCAAGCGTCTGTGAAACAGGTCGATTGTGCGGCTTCTGGCCTTGGCAGCGGGGGGGCTAAAAGGTAATGCTTCCAATTGTGCGAAAGGTTGATTCGTATTCTAATAAATCTGCTAACCTTTGGGGTCCGTTGAGTATCAGGAACCAGAGCTGGTGTTGAACCGAGCCCAAAGCTATGCCGCTGCTTTTAGAGGGTGCAATGTCTGGTATTGATACACTGTCTTCGATGGATTTGGCCGCGCTGCTTTGCAGCCGTGTTTGTCACGATATCATCAGTCCTGTCGGGGCCGTCATCAACGGTCTGGAAGTTCTTGAAGAAGATAATGGCGAGGAGATGCAGACCTTCGCCATGGAGCTTATTACCAAGAGCGCCAGCACGGCATCTGCCAAACTTCAGTTCGCACGCCTCGCATTCGGTGCAGCAGGCTCTGCCGGGGCGGAGATCGATACCGGGGATGCAGAAAGTGTTGCGCGTGGCTATATGAACTCCGAGAAGGCTGAAATAGAGTGGGAAGGCACCCGCGTATTGATGCCGAAAAATCTGGTCAAGCTGCTGCTCAACCTGATCATGATCAGCATTTCAACCATTCCTCGCGGGGGGACCATCAAGGTATCTCATGAGGGCGATCCCAAATATCCGACCTTCAAACTGGTTTCCGAAGGCAAGAATGCCCGCATCCCGGCAAGCCTTGATCGGCTGCTGCGCGGTCGTCCGGCTGACGAACAGGGATTCACTGCCAACTCAATCCAGCCTTATTATACCGGCCTGCTTGCGCGGGAAGCCAAAATGGACCTCGCGTTTGATTGGGTTGATGACACCATCACCATTCAGGCCAAGCCGGTTCACATTCCAAGTGCCGATGAAATGATCGGTCAGGCGATCCCGTGCGAGGAGCCTTCCGAAGCTTGAGGTGATCCGTAGAGTTACTTATCGTAAACGGATAATATTCTGGACAGAACTGTATCCAGACTATTGAATTTATTCTACATTAATCAAGTATAGTCATTCATACCAAAGTCGCGAAACTTTTATAAACAGATGCCCCGAGAATTGCATCAAGTTTGAATGTTTGTGTGCTTTGCTTCAGCTTAAATTAACGCTTTGGCCCGAGACTGAAGCGGAATAACTGTCTATTCGGACCGGTTTCCGCCAAGAATCAGGGTTTTAGGCCATGGATGATCTTTTACGTGAATTTATCGAGGAAACGAATGAAAGCCTTGACGTTGTAGACGTTGAGCTTGTCAAATTTGAGCAAGAGCCAAATAATGCTCAGATCCTCGATAACATCTTTCGTCTCGTACATACTATCAAAGGGACTTGCGGTTTCTTGGGGCTTCCAAGACTAGAAAGCCTTGCGCATGCCGCCGAGACCTTGATGGGCAAGTTCCGAGACGGGGCTCCTGTGACAGGAGAAGCTGTTTCCATCATTCTTGTCTCGCTTGATCGAATTAAGGAGATCGTCGGAGAGCTGGAGGCGAATGAGGCGGAACCAGAAGGCTCTGATGATGATCTCATTGATCAGTTGGATCGTTTGTCTGGCGTAGGAAAGTGGGCCGGGCAGGGAACCTCTGTGGTGGATCAGGCCAGTGGCGGCGGCGCTGAAGCGCCCGCAGCAGACGTTGCTGAAGAAACCCCGGCAGCAGAAGCGCCATCCGAAGGCGAACCCGCTCACGAAGTTTATCAGGTTCTGGAGCGTGAGCTCAAGGCCGGTGAGGTTTCTCTGGATGAGTTGGAACGCGCTTTCCGCGAGGCCGACGGTCCAGAAGATTTCGACGTAGCCCAGAGCGCAAAGGAAGCTGCCGAAGCTGCCGTTGCCGATGCTGCTGCGCAGAAACGTCTAGGCAAGGTGCCAACGACCAAGGCTCCTGCCGAAAAGGCGCCTGTGGCCAAAAAGAAAAAAGAAGAGCCCAAAGCCGAGAAAGAGCAGAAATCGGGCGGCGGGGCACATCAGTCCATCCGCGTGAATGTCGAAACGCTCGAACATCTCATGACCATGGTTTCCGAGCTGGTGCTGACCCGCAACCAGTTGCTCGAAATCGTGCGCCGTCATGAAGATTCCGAATTCAAGGTTCCGTTGCAGCGTCTCTCCAACGTCACCGTTGAACTGCAGGAAGGGGTCATGAAGACCCGTATGCAGCCAATCGGTAACGCCTGGCAGAAACTGCCACGTATCGTTCGCGATCTGGCCAACGACCTGCACAAGGAAATCGATCTGGTCATGATCGGTCAGGATACTGAACTTGACCGCCAGGTTCTAGAACTGATCAAAGATCCCCTGACCCACATGGTCCGCAACTCTGCCGACCATGGTCTGGAGAATGGTGAAGAACGTGTTGCCATGGGCAAGCCGGCCAAGGGCACTGTGACCCTTTCCGCTTATCATGAAGGCGGGCATATCATCATCGACATTTCCGATGACGGGCGCGGTATCAACACCGAGAAGGTCAAGGAAAAGATCCTCAAGAATGAGCTTGCGACTGAAGCTGAGCTGGACAAAATGTCCGAACAGCAGATCAACAAGTTCATCTTTGCGGCTGGCTTCTCTACTGCCGAGAAAGTGACCAACGTGTCCGGTCGCGGTGTCGGCATGGACGTTGTTCGCAACAACATCGAACTGATCGGTGGGTCCGTTGATCTGAAGTCCATTCCGGGCAAGGGGTCGACCTTCTCCATCAAGATCCCACTGACGCTGGCCATAGTTTCCACATTGCTGGTCGAGGCATCGGGTGATCGTTTTGCGATCCCGCAGCTCTCCGTTGTAGAGCTGGTTCGTGTCCAGAATAATTCCGAGCACAAGATCGAACGGATCAAGGATACGCCGGTGCTGCGCTTGCGCAACAAGCTGCTGCCGCTCATCCATTTGAGCAACCTGCTTGGCATTGATAACAAGGGCGAGACCAACGATATCGAACTGGATGACAATGGCTTTATTGTCGTCATGCAGGTTGGTGCCCAGACCTTCGGCGTTGTTGTCGATGCTGTCTTCCATACTGAGGAAATCGTGGTCAAACCTATGGCGACCATGCTGCGCCACCTGACCATGTTCTCCGGTAACACCATTCTGGGTGATGGTTCCGTGATCATGATCCTTGATCCCAATGGTGTGGCTCAGGCCTTCGGTAGCCATGTTGGCACCGATGTGGAAGCCAGCACTGAAGCTGCAGAAAAAGAAGCGCTGCCAGAGGAACAGAATACTGTTTCGCTGCTCATCTTCCGCGCCGGTTCGCCAGAACCGAAAGCTGTGCCGCTTTCACTGGTCACGCGTCTGGAAGAATTCGAAATCGAACAGATCGAATTCTCCAATGGTCGCGACATGGTTCAGTATCGAGGCAGCCTGATGCCGCTGGTTCAGGTCAACGACTTCGTGCAGCGTCGCACCGAAGGATCCCAGCCGATGCTGGTCTTCTCTGATGCAGGGCGCTCCATGGGTCTGGTGGTAGATGAAATCGTCGATATTGTCGACGAACAGCTCAATATCGAGGTGTCCTCAGAAGTTCCGGGCATTCTTGGTACGGCAGTGATCAAGGGCAAGGCAACCGAGATCATCGATGTGGGGCACTTCTTGCCACAGGCTTTCGAGGACTGGTTCCATCGCAAGGAAATGAGTGACGAGGATCTTCTGACCAAGAAACTGCTGTTTGTTGATGACTCCAGCTTCTTCCGTAACATGCTCGGCCCAGTGTTGAAAGCGGCCGGTTATGAAGTGACGATTTGTTCGTCCGGTTCAGAGGCTCTGTCTGTTCTTGAGAGAGACCCGAGCTACGAGATCGTCGTATCGGATATCGAAATGCCCGAAATGAACGGCTTCGAGCTTTGCGAGGCAATCCGCCGTCAGCCAGCGACCCGCGATATTCCAATTATCGCCCTGTCATCGCTGTGCACGCCGGCTGCTATCGAGCGCGGTCGTCAGGCTGGCTTCAATGACTATGTTGCCAAGTTTGACCGTCCTGGCCTCATTGCCTCTCTGAAGGAACAACGCATTGAATTGGGAGTTGCAGCATGAGCAACCATCATATGACACCAGAGCTGGAAGATGACAGCGTCAATGAAACTATCCAGTATGTGACGATCTTCATCTCCGGCCAGCTGTTTGGCTTGCCAATCAACCGCGTTCACGACGTTTTCGTTCCCGAATCTGTTACCCGCGTTCCTCTGTCTCAGGTGGAAATTGCCGGTGTGCTGAACCTCCGTGGACGGATCGTGACGGCAATTGATATGCGCAAGCGTCTTGGTCTGCCCCCTCATGAACATGAGGGAAGCATGATGGCTATCGGAATCGAGTTCAAGGAGGAATCCTACGGCCTGATTATCGATAGCGTTGGGGAGGTTCTGGATTTGAGCGAGACGAGCCGTGAGGCCGTGCCAAGCAATCTTGATTCCCGCTGGGCTGACATTGCAGCTGGCGTGCATCGCTTGGACAGGGAACTCATGGTTATTCTCGATGTTGATCGTGTTCTGGGCGATATGGTTACAACGGGCGTTGCTGCCTAGTTGATCCCGCTCGGCGGTACCTTTGGAGACAAAGAATATGAAAACGTGTCTGGTAGTTGATGACTCCAGTGTGATCAGAAAAGTTGCTCGTCGCATTCTTGAAGATCTCGACTTCGAGATTTTCGAGGCGGAAGATGGCAAGGAAGCTCTTGAGAGCTGTGCGGCTCAAATGCCTGATGCCGTGCTGCTTGACTGGAATATGCCTGTCATGGACGGTCTGGATTTTCTTATGGAGCTTCGCAAACTGGAAGGCGGAGCAAATCCGAAGGTTATCTTCTGTACCACTGAAAATGATGTTGCGCACATAGCAAAGGCGATCCGTGCTGGGGCAAACGAGTATATTATGAAACCGTTTGACCGCGACATCGTGGAAGCCAAGCTTCAAGAAGTCGGTCTGATTTAAGTCAGTTTTCCTCTTGTGTGAGTTTTTAATATGGGTCTGATGTCCGCTGAGGCTACTGTTGCGAAATCTCCTTCACGACAAGTGAAAGTGATGGTAGTCGATGACTCTGTTGTCATTCGTGGTTTGATTAGTCGGTGGGTCAGCGAGGATCCGGCGCTTGAACTGGTTGGATCGCATCGCAATGGCCGTTTGGCTGTTGAGGATATCGCCAAGTCAAAACCTGATATCGTTGTTCTGGACATCGAAATGCCCGACATGGACGGGCTCACTGCGCTGCCTCTGCTTTTGAAAAACTACTCAAAAGCGAGAATTCTGATGGCTTCGACGCTAACCCGTCGTAACGCCGAAATCAGTTTGCGTGCGCTTTCGCTGGGCGCTACCGATTACGTGCCCAAGCCGGAATCGAACAGCCAGATCACCACATCCCGTGAATTCCGCACAGAGCTGCTGGCCAAGATCAAGGCTATTGGCGGCGCTGTTGAGGATGGCCCTGCGCAGTTTCGTGCATCGCGTGCTACGGCTGGCCGTCTAGGCGCAGCACCGACCGCACGCGCACAGCAAAGCCGACAGGCCCTTGCTGCCGATACTGCCGCTGGACGCAAGCCTGCGACTGCAACGGCTGCTTCGGCTCCAGTAGGGACTGTTGCGGGTCCAAACGGGATCATGCTGCGCAAGATGGGGTCTGCTCGCCCTCGTGCGTTGTTGATTGGCAGCTCTACTGGTGGGCCACAGGCTCTTGAAAAGCTGCTTCAGGAAATCGGGCCACAAATGCGTTCGGCGCCAATTCTGATCACCCAGCACATGCCGGCGACCTTTACGGCCATTCTAGCCGATCATTTGGCCCGGGCTTCCGGAATGCCTTCAGCGGAAGCGCAGGATGGAGAGGTGGTGCAGAACGGGCATATCTATGTTGCCCCTGGTGGCAAGCATATGGAATTGACCAAACAGGCCGGCCAGGCTGTTATCAGGCTCACCGATGGGCCGCCGGTGAATTTCTGCAAGCCAGCAGTTGATCCATTTTTCGAAAGTGCTGCTCAGGTCTATGGTGCAGCCGCTCTCGGTGTCATTCTGACCGGTATGGGCCATGATGGCGCTGCAGGCGCTCGCCACATTGTTGATGCCGGTGGCAGTATATTAGCTCAAGATGAAGCAAGCAGTGTTGTTTGGGGCATGCCAGGAGCCGCCGCACAGGCTGGTGTCTGCGCTGCCGTCATACCGCTCAATCAGATTGGCTCCAAAGTAATGCGTGTATTTAGGGGGGAGCGGACATGACGCCACAGGAATATTCTTTCTTGCAGGGCTTCTTGAAGGAAAAATCAGGGTTGGTGCTCTCGAATGACAAGCAGTATCTCATTGAGAGCCGCTTGATGCCGATCGCACGCAAGGCCGGATTGCAAACCATCAGCGAACTGATTGGCAAGCTGAAAGGGTTTGGCGATCGCACATTGCAGACGGCTGTCGTCGAAGCGATGACCACCAATGAGTCCTTCTTCTTTCGTGATAAAACACCCTTCGAGCATTTCGTTGATACGATTGTTCCGCATCTGGTTGAAACCCGTAAACGGGGCCGTGTGCGCATTTGGTGTGCTGCCGCTTCCACAGGGCAGGAACCCTATTCTCTGGCCATGAGCCTCAAGGAAAATGCGTCGAAATTGGGTGGGCTGAGCTTTGAAATCATCGCAACCGACATTTCTCACGAGGTGTTGGAAAAGGCGAAGGCCGGATTTTACAGCCAGTTTGAAGTGCAACGCGGTCTGCCTGTACAGCTGCTGTTGAAATATTTCACACAGCATGGGGAAATGTGGCAGATTGCACCGGAAATCCGGTCTATGGTTACGTACAAGCCTTTCAATTTGCTGGAGAGTTTCTCCGCCATGGGGCAATTCGATGTCATCTTTTGCCGAAATGTGCTGATCTATTTTGATCAGGCAACAAAGACAGACATCATGCAGCGGCTGGCCAAGCAAATGCCTGATGATGGCTACTTGCTTCTGGGGGCTGCCGAAACCGTAGTTGGCCTGACAGACGCCTTTCAGGCAGTGCCCGGCAAACGAGGGCTCTATTGCAACGCTCGTGGTGCAGCAGGGAAAACCGCCAGCCCGACGCAACCAAAGATTGCCGTTGGACAGAGTGCCCAAAGCAATTTTGGGTCTCGTGCCTTGGGAGCGGGGCAAACCGTTGCGAAGCCATCCGTGTTTTCGTCCTCGAGACTGTCCAGCATTCCCGGTGGACGCAAATAACCAGACGCAGCGGAAAATTCCCTTCGCTATAGAAAAAGAAACCGCTCTGATAGGCATCAGGGCGGTTTTTCTTTGTGTGATACAAGTGGCTTCCTGGCTTTATTGGCAGGGGCCCCTAGCTTAAGCCAAAGAAACCGGAAAAGAACCAAAGTGAATAGGGACGATTGTGCCAAAGAAAAAGCCGCCCGTAAGAGGCGGCTTTTTCTAAAGAGGATGTGGATTGCAATACTGATCGATAATCCGGCATTTGGCGGCCGGGCCTAATCAGTCATCAGTGTCTTTTCAGGCGCTTTCTCTCATACCCTCTTCGTCAGGTTCGCGCAGCACATAGCCACGGCCCCATACGGTTTCGATATAGTTGCGCCCGCCGGTCGCTGTTGCGAGCTTTTTGCGCAGTTTACAGATGAACACGTCAATAATTTTCAACTCTGGTTCATCCATGCCACCATATAGATGGTTCAGGAACATCTCTTTGGTGAGGGTCGTTCCCTTGCGCAAGCTGAGAAGCTCAAGCATCTGGTATTCTTTGCCTGTCAGATGAACGCGCTGGCCTTCCACTTCGACAGTCTTGGTGTCGAGGTTTACGGTCAACTCGCCAGTCGTGATAACAGACTGTGCATGGCCCTTCGAGCGTCTTACGATCGCATGAATACGGGCTACCAGCTCATCCTTGTGGAATGGCTTGGTCATATAGTCATCTGCACCGAAGCCTAGCCCACGAACCTTGTCCTCAATGCCGGCCAGACCGGAAAGGATAAGAATCGGAGTTTTCACCTTGGAAACGCGCAGAGTACGAAGTACCTCGTAACCGCTCATATCCGGCAGGTTCAAGTCCAGTAGAATAATGTCGTAGTCGTACAGCTTACCAAGGTCAATGCCTTCTTCACCGAGATCGGTTGTGTAGACATTGAAGCTTTCAGACTTAAGCATCAACTCGATGCTCTGTGCTGTGGCGCCGTCGTCTTCAATTAGCAAAACGCGCATGCCAATCCTCTTTGTTTGCCTATTCTGGGCTCGGAGCAATCTGCAGGGTCGCAGCCGACAAGAACCAAATTTTTAACCCAGATTCCGAGGCTAGTACATAATGGTTAACAAATACTGATTCCACTGCGCAAGCCTGACGTTGGAACTTCACAAAGAAAAGTGATATCCCATTGAATCCTAGGAAAATTGTTCCCAGTACCAGACGTAAAGTTTCACATTAAGAAAAATTATTAAGTGATACTCTGTATCTGGCGTTGTCGGTTTTGACCTACTAGGAAGAATTTCCCTAGCAAACCCACTAGAGATAATAATTAACCAATCGGGTAAACGAATCATTACCATGGAAAAGAATTATTAAAGGCTTGGCAATGGTACAGGAACTGATCAGTAAACTGGAGGACATAAACCCGCGGCATTCCTTTGGCCGGGTTGCGTCGATTCAGGGCCATCTGGTGGAAGTGGTGGGGCCGCTCTTCGAAATGAGCGTGGGCTCCATGTTGCATATCCATGTGGATGGACGCGAGCCGATCAAATGTGAAGTGGTGGGGTTTTCCTCAGATCGGGCTCTCTGTCTGCCCTATTCGGAGTTGGATGGGATTCGCCTGGGTAGCCGGGCAGAGTTGCATGGGCCAGCGGTCGTGCGTCCGACGAAAGACTGGCTGGGGCGCATGATCAATGCCTTTGGCGAGCCGATTGATGGCAAGGGGCCTTTGGGGCGCGGGCATGACACCGTATCCCTGCGCGGAAAGCCTCCAGCTGCGCACAAGCGCATGCGCGTAGGTGGCCCTATGGATCTTGGGGTGCGGGCACTCAACACCTTTGTCACGCTTTGTGAGGGCCAGCGCATGGGTATCTTTGCCGGCTCGGGTGTTGGTAAGTCGGTTTTGCTCTCGATGTTGGCACGCAATGCCAGTTCCGAGGTCAATATTATCGGCCTGATCGGTGAACGTGGACGTGAGGTGCAGGAATTTGTCGAGGATGATCTGGGCGAAGAGGGCCTCAAACGCTCGATCGTTGTGGTTGCCACGTCAGATGAAATGGCGTTGATGCGCAGACAAGCGGCCTATCTGACGCTGGCTCTTTCCGAGTTTTTCCGCAAACAGGGCAAACAGGTTCTCTGCATGATGGATTCGGTGACACGCTTTGCCCAGGCACAGCGCGAAATCGGTCTGGCGGCCGGTGAACCCCCGACTTCCAAGGGATATACCCCCACAGTTTTTGCAGAATTGCCCAAATTGTTGGAAAGAGCGGGGCCTGGCGAAAAAAATGAGGGTGCCGTTACAGGTCTTTTTACTGTTTTGGTGGAAGGTGATAATCACAATGAGCCCGTAGCGGATGCTGTTCGTGGTATTCTGGATGGACATATCGTTATGGAAAGGGCCATTGCTGAGAGGGGAAGGTACCCGGCGATAAACATTTTGAAATCTGTTTCGCGTACTCTCCCCAAGGCTGCCGATCCGGCCTTCTGGCCTGATGTGCTCAAGGCTCGGCAATTTATGGCGACCTATTCGGATATGGAAGAGTTGATCCGGTTGGGAGCCTATAAACAGGGAAGCGATCCAAATGTGGATTTGGCTATCGCTCTTCATGAACCACTGGAAACCTTCCTGACGCAAAATAAGGGGGAGGCCACCAGCATCGAAGAGGGATACCAAGCGTTACAGTCCATTTTGGGAACGCAGACCGCAACGGGTAATTCGGGGCTTTAAGGAGTATTGAGTAATGAAGTCGCGTGAAAGTCTTATTCGCCTGAAACGGTTTCAAGTCGATGAGAAACGTCGTCAGGTCGGGCAGATTGAACTGATGGTCACTGAGTTCGAAGGCATGATCCGTGATCTTGATGCGCAAATTGCGTTCGAGGAGGAAAAGGCCGGCATCAGTGATATCGCTCACTTTGCTTATCCAACCTTTGCGAAAGCTGCTATTCAACGCAAGGAAAACCTTCAGGTTTCGATCGATGACCTCAACGAACAGCTGGAACGGGCGCAGGACCAACTGCGTGAAGCTGTCGCTGAGATGAAAAAGGTCGAAATGCTTGAAGAGCGCGATCATCATCGTGAGCAGGCCGCCAGAGATCAGGCCGAGCAGGATGAACTTGATGATTTTGCGATGATTGGCCATCGCCGCGGGCACTAGTCCTGACGAATCTGGTTTCAGGAGCTTTGGGCCCGCTTTCTGTCGGGCTCGTGCGCTCTTGTATACTCCTTTTCGGATTTGCCACCATCCATTGGCAAATCCGAACCCTATTTGTGACTTTGTCACATATGGGCCTTTCGAGCGGTGGTCTCTTGCCGGGATATCGGGTAAAGCTGTTGCTGCATTGATCACATAAGCAGCAGTTTTCTAATGGCAAAAATCGCTCTTTTCTTCGTTAGCCAGGATGGCCAGACGAACAAAATCGCCCACACGCTTTCCAGTCATCTTACCAGTTCAGCCCATCGGGTCACTCTGTTTGATCTCAGGGACACTGCTGTGTCAGCCTCTGATATCGAGGAGGCTGATCTGGTGATTGTGCTTGCAGCAATCCGTTATGGCTTCCATCTCAAGCCTGCGGAGCGCTTTCTTTCGACATATGGGGATAAGCTGTGCAAGAAACCGCTTGTCATGCTGTCGGTCAATCTTACGGCCCGCAAACCACATAAGCGGACCATCGAGCATAGCGTCTATTTGCAGAAATGGCTCAAGCGCCATCCGCTTGAACCGCGAATCGTGCGGGCCATCGCCGGAAAACTTGATTATCCCAGCTATCGCTTTTTTGATCGCTTCATGATCCAGCTGATTATGCGGATCACCAAGGGGCCGACCGATCCGAGCGTGACGGTCGAGTTTACAGACTGGGATCAGGTAAAAGAGCTGGCCGAAGAGATCTCCCAGCTTGTATAAGGGAATTTGAGTGCAGGAGCCTCGGGTGCATTTCGCGCGTTTAAAGCTTCATGTGTTCAGTTTCTTGATGTCGGGAGCCTGTTTGTGAGATCTTTCCTTCTGCCAATCCTGCTGGCGATCGCTGCCTTTTCTTTCGGCTTGGGCCTCACATTGCCGCTGGTTTCTCTCGACAAGCTGCTTTTCTTTACAGAAACCCCATCGCTCAGAACCATCATTGCAGGGCTCTGGGAGCAGGACGAGCGGATTCTGGCACTGGTGATTCTGGCCTTTTCGGTGCTTCTGCCCGCAACCAAGATCTTGCTGCTGCATGTTGCCGTTTACAGGGGCAAAAGATCCCGTTCGCTGGCCGTGCTTTCCGTGGTGAGCAAATGGTCCATGATGGACGTGCTGCTCGTGGCCCTAGTCATCTTTTCAGCCAAGACCAGTGGCCTTGCAACGGCCTCGGCGATGCCCGGAATCTGGTTCTATGGTGCGGCCACGCTGGCCTCTGTGATCGCCTCTGTGATGGTCCGGAAATAGCCGTCAAAAGGCCCCAATGGTTACTTTTTGCGGCCTTTTGTTAAGTGGCCCTTTCGCAAAAAGCCGCAGCCTTGATTATCCATTTTAGCCCGCTGTGTCAAATTGACCCAACAGTCTTAAGACGGACCCGCGTATGGACCTCATTCTGGCTCAGAACCGTGGTGTGAGCCCGGAAGCGTTCGATGATGGAGCGGACATAGGGCCGGATGGCTGGAGAGGTTAACAGCACCGGAATTTCCCCTACCTGTGCTGCATCTTCATAGCCATCGCGCACGAGGCCTACGAACTCTTGCAATTTGCTAGGCGCCATTGCCAGCTGCTTCTCATCGCCTTCACCAATGAGCGCGTTGCTGAATTCCCGTTCCCATTTGGGGGAAAGGGTCAGGATGGGCAAATAGCCTCCGGGGGCTTGGTTGGCAGCGCAAATCTGCAAAGACAAACGGCGACGCACATGTTCGGTCATGGTCTGGATAGAGCGGGTGAAGCCCGAGGCATCGGCGACGCCTTCCAGAATTGCCGACAGATCGCGGATGGAAATCCGCTCGGCCAGCAGGGACTGAAGCACGCGCTGAATGCCGGAGATGGTGATCTGACCGGGAACGATGTCGTCGATAAGCTTTTTCTGCTCGGCAGGCAATTCGTCCAGCAGACCTTGTACGACCGCATAGGAGAGCAGCTCGCCCATGTTGGCCTTGATGATCTCTGTCAGATGGGTGGAAATGACCGTGGCCGGATCGACAACCGTCAAGCCGAGAATCGCAGCCTCTTCACGCAAGGAGCCGTCAATCCAGACTGCAGGCAGGCCGAAGGTCGGTTCCTGCGTCTTGATGCCCGGCAGGGAGATATCGGCACCGGTCGGGTCCATGGTCATGAACTGGTTCGGATAGACGACGCCGCGCCCGACTTCGACTTCCTTGACCTTGAGGACATAATCATTGGCCTGCAGCTGGACATTGTCCATGATGCGTACCGCAGGCATGATGAAGCCCATTTCGGAGGCCAGCTGTCGACGCAGGGCTTTGATCTGGTCAGTGAGTGCCTGAGACGCATTGCCATTGGCCATGCTGATCAGGCCATAGCCGAGCTCGAGGCGTAATTCGTCCATTTTCAGCACTTCACTGATCGGCTCTTCCTTTGGAGGCTCGGCTTCCTTCAGTTCTTGCTGCTTCTTCTCGATCACTTCCTTGAGGGCCTGTTGCTTGTGCTTCTGGCTGGCCTTGTAGGAAAGGTAGCCTGCACCAACGCCAAGGGTGAGGAAGGGGATGATCGGCATGCCGGGCAGGAAGGCCATGACGACCATCACTGCCGATGACATGCCCAGCGCTTTGGGATAGCCCGAAAGCTGATTGACCAGTGCCTTGTCTGCAGACCCACTTACACCGGCCTTGGAGACTAGAATACCGGCAGCAGTGGAGACAATCAGCGCCGGAATCTGGGAAACCAGTCCGTCGCCGATGGTCAGCAGGGTGTAGGACTGGGCCGCATCGGTGAAGGCCATGTCCATCTGAGCAACGCCGATGATGATGCCGCCGAGCACGTTGATGAAGGTGATGATGAGACCGGCGATGGCGTCACCACGCACGAACTTGCTGGCACCGTCCATGGCGCCGAAGAAGGTGCTTTCGTCAGACAGGTCCTTACGGCGCGTCTTGGCTTCTTCCTCATTGATGAGCCCTGCGGAAAGGTCCGCATCAATGGCCATCTGCTTGCCGGGCATGGCATCGAGGGTGAAACGGGCGGCGACCTCTGCGATACGGCCAGAACCCTTGGTGATAACCACGAAGTTCACCGTCACCAGAATGGCAAAGACGATGACACCGATGACAAAGTTGCCGCGGGTCACGAAACTGCCGAAGGCCTGAATGACATTGCCCGCCGCGCCGGGGCCTTCATGGCCATAGGCCAGAATGAGGCGGGTGGACGCAAGGTTCAGCGCCAGTCGCAACATCGTGGAGACCAGCAGGATCGTCGGGAAAGACGAGAATTCCAGCGGGGCCCGGATGAACAGCGAGGTCATTAGAATGAGCACGGAAAAGATGATGGAGATTGCCAGAAACATATCCATGAAGGCAGACGGCAACGGCAGGATCATGACCACGAGAATGGTCATGACGCCGATGGCGAGCCCTAGATCACCTTGCCTGAGGAAGGTAATGACATTGCCCAACTGGTCGAGCGGAGACGGTCCCCGAGGGCCGTCGGCTGCCGGAGCTTCTGTGGCGCTCGCTGGTTCCGCCGTCATTGTTGCGTCTGCATCACTCATTTTGAGGGTCCATCACACGAAGGATAGTCTATGCATTTATCTCTTGATTCTCGGCAATTCCAAACGGGAGTTTGACACTTATCCCGCTTGTCTGGCTTCGCCCGGCTGAGGGATGTCGACACCCTCGTCGGAATATTGCTTGAGCTTGTTGCGCAGGGTGCGGATGGAGATGCCCAAAATGTTGGCCGCATGGGTGCGGTTGCCAAGGCAATGATCCAGCGTATCCAGAATGAGGTCCTGCTCCACTTCAGCAACGGTGCGGCCAACAAGCGTGCGGGTCACACCTTCGGCTGCGATAACGGCTTGTGCCGCCGGTCCGCTGGCCATGCCGATGATGGTGTCATCCATGCGGCTGCCGTCCGGCATGCGTAGGGCTTCGGCTCCGATTTCCACGCCCGTTGCCAGAAGCACGGCGCGATGGATGGTGTTTTCCAGCTCACGCACGTTGCCCGGCCAATTGTTGGCGTGCAAATGGCGGTGGCATTCGGTGCTCAGCTTGCGCTGGGGCAGGCCGTTGGCTTGCGCATATTTGTCCGCGAAATGAGCGGCCAGCAGATCGATATCCTGCGGGCGTTCGCGCAGCGGCGGGATCTGCAGATTGATCACGTTGAGGCGGAAGAGAAGGTCTTCGCGGAAGGTGCCCGCACGTACTTCGTCTGACAGATTGCGGTTCGAGGTCGCCAGAATGCGGATGTCCACCGGTACAGGCTTGGTGCCGCCGACCCGGTCAATGACACGTTCCTGAATGGCACGCAGCAATTTTGCCTGCAGGCGGATATCCATTTCTGAAATCTCGTCCAGCAGCAGGGTGCCGCCATTTGCTTCTTCAAACTTACCGATACGACGGGCAACTGCGCCGGTGAAAGCGCCCTTTTCATGGCCGAACAGTTCGGATTCCAGGAGGTTGTCCGGAATGGCCGCACAGTTGACAGAGACAAAAGGTTTTGTTGCCCGGCGGGAATGCTGGTGCAGGTGGCGGGCAAGAACTTCCTTACCTGTGCCGCTCTCACCAGTGATGAGGACCGATGCGTCGCTTGGGGCAATCTGGTTGGCCAGCTGTACCACATTGTTCATGGCCGGATCACGATGGATCAGATCGCCCTGATCCTTGGAAACAGCTTCCAGAACAGCAGCGATGATTTCCGGATCTGGTGGAAGAGGAATATATTCCTTTGCACCGGCCCGAATGGCGCTGACTGCCGCGCGGGCATCATTTTCAACGCCGCAGGCAATCACCGGAATGGTAATATGCTCCTCTTCCAGAGACCGGATCAGGCTGGCGATGTCGAGTTTCACGTCGATCATCATCAAATCCGCACCGCGTCCAGCGCGCAGGTGGCTTACGGCCATTTGCGCGGTTTCAGCGTGGGAAACCTGAGCTCCACGGTCCAGAGCAATTTTGGTTGCCTGGGAAAGCTGGCCATTCAGGGTACCGGTAATAAGCAGGCGCATCGTTTTCTTCCAACCTATTTTTCAGATTTGATGATTTCAGTCATGGTCACGCCGAGCTTCTCCTCGACGAGTACGACTTCGCCACGGGCAACGAGGCGTGAATTGACATAGATATCGACGGCTTCACCGACCTTGCGGTCGAGCTCAAGCACATTGCCGACATCGAGTTCGAGCAGGTCGCTCACGGGCATCTTGGCGCGCCCCAGAATGGCGGAAACCTGCACGGGAACATCGAAGACCGCTTCCAGATCGGCTGCGTTCTTTTGGTTTGCATCCTCTGCAGCGCCAGCATCGGCGATTGCCTTGGCGTTTTGTTCCTGCAAAGTGAGGCCTTCATTTTCTTCATTATCGCTCATTCATTTTCTCCCTTTGCGGTGGGGGGAGCTGCATCGGTGTCAGTGTCAATGTTGATGACCTCTTGATCGAGTGCAGCCTCTGTGCTTTCAGCTGGCGAACCCGACATGGCGTCGGCGGGTTGTGTCAACTCCTGGCTATTCGGGTCCAGTTCGCTGACAGGGGCGCCTGATTGTTCGCTGTCTGTCGGGTTCGCCGCTGTCGCAGTCTCTTGGTCTTCTGCATCTGCCGATGCTTCGTTCTTCTCTTCAGCCTCTTCAGTGTCGCTTGCCGTGGCGTCCTCTGCGGGCGTGTCGTCTTCGTCCTCATCCTGCTCCGGGTCTTCGGGCACATGAGAGAAATGGTCTTCGAGCAGTTGCTCGACCTGACGCACGGCGGCACGCAGGTTTCTGCCAATGCCACCATCGACCCATTCAACTTCGCAGTCACCGGGCATGACAACCGGATCGGGCAGAATGGTCAGCTTGCCGGTGAAGCCGAGTTCGGCCATCTGCTCATCAACCGCCACCTTGATGTCGTCGGCAACAGCATCATTAAGCCGGATCGAGATGTGCGGCGTTTTGCGCAAGGGGGCTAGAATCTGGTTCAAAAGCCCCATGATTTCCCCTTTGGGTTCCTGCGCAACAAGCCGTTCGGCAAAGCGGGAGGCGAAGGCGAAAGCCAGATTGCTCGCATCGCGCTCCAGACGTTGCATCAACAGGCCGACCTCGGTGTAGACCATCGAAATTTCTTCGATGATCTGCTTTTCCAGTGCCAAATTCTGCTCGCTTGCCAGTTGCTCGCGATCTTCGCGGGCCTTGGCTTCCCCTTCGGCAAAGGCCTGGGCTTTCGCTTCGGCAAGCAGGCGCTCATGCTCGGCAACCGTGATCATCGGTTCGGGCGGAATTTCCTCGATCTGTTCCTCTACTTCCGGTTCCGGCGGGGCCGAAAAATCCAGATCGAAGAGATAACGAGCTGCCTGTGCCATTCTTTGGTTCCAATTTGCCGTTTCTGTTTGTCGGCGGTTTCGGTTGTCTCTCTGCAAAGCGGGGCGCCATGCCGATCCGGTTTGCTTTATTTTAAGCGAGAAGGGCGGCCTAGTAGACCAACTCGTCTTCACCATTGCCTTTGGCGATCATGATTTCGCCGCGCGCGGCCAGATCCTTGGCCATGTTGACCATTGCGCCTTGCGCTTCGTCGACGTCGCGCAGACGAACAGGACCCATACCTTCCATGTCTTCCTGCAACATGGCACCAGCGCGCTGGGACATGTTGTCCATGAACAGGGTTCTGATGGTTTCGTTGGCACCCTTGAGGGCAAGGGCCAGAATGTCCTTCTCGATATTCTGCAGCAGCGACTGAACGCCGGTGGAATCCAGCTTGCTGAGATCTTCGAAGGTGAACATCAGCTGCTTGATCTTTTCCGCCGACTCGCGGTTTTCTTCTTCCAGAGCAGCCAACAGGCGTGCTTCGGTCTGGCGGTCGAAATTGTTGAAGATGTCGGCCATTACCTCGTGTGCATCGCGGCGTTGGGTGGTCGACAGGTTCGACATGAATTCCACGCGCAGGGTCTGTTCGACTTTCTCCAGCACTTCCTTCTGCACAGCTTCCATTGACAGCATGCGGTTGATGACTTCCAGGCCGAAATCTTCCGGCATGATGGAAAGCACTTTTGCGGCATGATCGGACTTGATTTTGGACAGCACCACCGCGACGGTCTGCGGATATTCGTTCTTGAGATAGTTTGCGAGCACATTCTCCTGAACGTTGGACAATTTCTCCCACATGTTGCGACCGGCTGGACCGCGAATTTCTTCCATGATGGCGTTCACGCGCTCTTCAGGCAGGAAGGACGCAAGCAGGCGTTCGGTTGAATCGAAGTTGCCCGTAACGGCCCCCTTGGAGGATAGGCGCGAGACGAATTCAATGATCAGATTGTCTAGCATGTTGGGCGTAATGCCGCCCAGCTTCGACATGGAAATGGACACCTGTTTGATTTCGATATCATCAAGACGACTCCAGATTGGCCCGCCGTGCTCATCTCCGAGCGCAAGCAGAATGATAGAAGCCTTTTCCGCGCCATTCAGCTCGCGTTCTTCGTGTTCTGTTGACACGGACGCATTTGCGTTTGCCATGTTTGTTAGGGCTGTTGCCGGCATTGCTTACCTCACGCTGCGTCTTGCAGCCAAAGACGGATAATCTTGGCAGCTTCTTCTGGGTTTTCTTTTACGAGGTCACCAACTTTGACCAGTGTGTCGGACTGCAAAGCGCCCTGGAGCTGAGCCAGCTCGATGGCTTCCATGGTCGGATGCTTCGGATCATCTTCTCTTAGTGGCGCGGGGATCAATTCCCCTGTTTCACTTCGGATCATCGCTACCCCATCCGGGCCGATGATGACGTCCAGGTCGTCTTTCTGTTCGTCTGCTTTTTCGAACATGCGTTTCATCAGCGGACGGACGACCATGAGCAGTACGAGTAGAGTCATAATGAACATGACTCCGAGTTCCGTAAAGCGCATGTAATCATCTTTGGTAAACGCAAAGAGTTCATCGCCTGTATCGTCGAAGATCGTTTGCGGTCCTTCGGCGAATTGCAGGTTGATCACCTCAACCCGGTCACCACGTGTCTGGTCATAGCCAACGGCAGAACGAACGAGGGTTGCGATCTGTTCAAGCTGTTCTGGGCTCCTTGGAGAATAGACCAGTTCACCATTCTCGTTTCTCTCGTATGTGCCGTCCACGAGCACTGCGACCGACAGGCGTTCGATGCGTCCGCCCTGTACGACTTCAGTGGTCGTCTTGCGCGAAATCTCGTAGTTGATCAGCTCTTCTGTGGTGGCTGAATTTTCTTGTGTGCCAGCGGGATTTTCATCGGCATTCGCATCTGGCAATTCATTGCCGACTGTCACGCCACCAACTTCACGATCCTGGCTATTGGCATTCTCTGTGCGGGTCTGGGTGGAGCGTACGACCTGTCCGTCCGGATCATACATGTCGGAGGTTTCGGTCACCTTGTTGAAGTTCATCTCTGCGGAGACTTCAATGCGGGCGCGGCCCTGGCCGACGACGGAGGAGACGATGTCATCCACCTGATCGCGCAGACGGCTTTCCATCTGCACCTGACGTTCTTCCATATGAGCGGCAAGATAACCTTCGTCATTGCCGCGACCGGATGCCAAAAGGCGGCCGCGCTCGTCAACGATGGTCACGTTCTCCGGATTCAAACCTTCAACGGCCGAGCCAACCAGATGTTGGATGGCCTGAATCTGTACTGTGTTCAGATTGCCTTGCAGCTTGACGGCGATGGATGCGGTCGGTTCCTTCTGGTCGCGTTTGAAAAGCTGGTCTTTGGGAATGACCAGATGAACACGCGCTTGACGAACGTTGCGAATGGTCCGAATGGAGCGGGAAAGCTCGCCCTCAAGAGCCCGAAGATGGTTGACATTCTGCACAAAACTCGTGGTGCCCAGAGTTTCGCTTTTGTCAAAGATCTCATAGCCGACATTGCCGCCCGTTGGCAGACCGCTCTCAGCCAACTGCATGCGCAGCTTCAGGATGTCTTCCTTTGGTGCTAGGATGACAGCGCCTTCGTCGCGGATTTCATGTTTGATATTTTGAGCTTCGAGCAGTTTGGTGATCTGAATGGAGTCATCAAAGGACAGGTCTGTATAAAGCGGGGAAAGCGTAGGTTCGGTCACCCGCATCATGATGAATGCGAAAAATCCGATCAAGACAGCCGTCACCACGCCCATAGCGGCCAGACGGGCAGGGCCAAGCGTTTTGAAAAATTCGAATAGACCGTTCACACCAGTTGCCTTGTCGTTCCAGAGATGTACCAAATCACTAGGCAATATTTTCCTAGGAGATAGTTAACAACATGTTAAGGGTTTGGTTAACGAATGGTTAACGGCCCATTATGCAAGGGTTAATTAACGGAAATTTCCTGAGAAATTGTCTGTATATGTCTGAATTTTCTGTGGGATGTTGATAGATGCCGTCTGTTGCAGCAGCTTGCGTCGTGCTTGTAAGTGATTGTGCTGATTAGAATTTCAAGGCAAATGCAGCCTGGTCAAGCGGCGAGGATGCAGAATAAAGAAAAAAGGCCGAGGACAAAGCCCTCGACCTTTTCTTATGCACTACAGAGAGGAAGCCCTCTCTGCAAATGTCTAGCGATACTGTTGAACCCGCGTCGCTCTCAAACCTGCCAGTCCATGCTGATCGATGGAACTCTGCCAACTGAGGAATTCCTCAACTGTCAGGGTATATTTCTGGCAAGCCTCTTCGAGGCTTAGCAGGCCACCGCGAACGGCAGCAACAACTTCCGCTTTGCGCCTGATAACCCAACGCCTGGTATTGGCAGGAGGAAGATCAGCCACAGTCAAAGGACTCCCATCAGGGCCGATGACGTATTTTACTCTAGCACGTATTTGATCGGTCATTGTACTCTCACACTCAACCTGACCTCATCGAAGTTGAGAATAGGACAATGCCTTTAAAAAAGAGCTAAGCCACTGGATAGATTTTAGTAATAGTTTTTATCAATATGAAGCAGTCCTTGCAAAACGACAGGGATCGCTGGCTTTTGGACGATGTTTTGCGGAATTCGAGTTTGTTGCAATATGGTTAACGCGCCGGGCCCAAGGCCCGGCTTCGTGCACATTGCAATCATGTCAAACAGGGGGAGATTGCGCTCGTCTGGCGTCTTTTAAGCGTCGGGATCAATGCCAACGGACTTGATCTGCGATGTCTGAATGGCCTGTCCATTGACCATCAACATGGGCACACTGGATGAGAGATCGACATCTGAGACGACGCCCACCGTATCCGTATCAATCGTCACTTCGGTGTCACCGTCTTCGTTGGCGGTATCGAAGTGGATGACATAAGTGCCCTTGGGTAGGCGGTTTCCGGAATTGTCGGTGCCGTTCCAGGTGAAGGTTTGCTCGCCCTCGGTAATGTTCACATCATTGGTAGTATAAACGGTGTTGCCATCCAATGTACGGATGGAAATGTCTGCCGTTCCGGCTGCATCCGAGCTGAAGCTGTAGCTCGTGCTGCCAAAATCATTGAGATAGCTCTGGGAGCCATCGACCTTGACTGTGGTGCCGACGAAATTGAGCACACCAAGCGCATTGGACGACGTCATCATGGAGGCGAGATTTTCCAACTGTTCGTTGGACTTGATCTGCTGTTCCACGCCGGAAAACTGCACGAGCTGCTGGGTGAACTGGCTGGAATCCATCGGATCCATGGGGTCTTGATGCTGTATTTGCGTCGTCAGGACAGTCAGGAAAGTCTCATAATTCTGAATGAGACTCGAGCTGTCCGCTGATGCGCTTGTGACGGCTTGCGATGTGATCGATCCAATCGAGGTCATCGTCTAAACTCCAAAACCGGGGTCAGATTACCAAATTGAGGCCGCTCGTCGCGGCATAATTCTGTGCGGCGCGTTGCTGGGCTTGTTGAAGCGAAGAGGCAGCGCCGTCCGCTACAGGGTCGGACGAGGAGGCTCTGTCGGAATAGTAGTTCGGCTCCTGCCCCGACTGGTCCTGCCCGGCCATCTGGCCGCCCTGTTGCCCCTGATTGCCCTGATCCATCAGGGAATATTCCAGACCACCCTTATCCTGAAGGTTCAGGCCGCTCTGTTGCAGGCTGCGTTCCAGAAAGCGCTGGTCGCGGGACAGCATGTCCAGTGTCTCAGGCCGTTCGACGATCAGATGGGCATGGGTTTTGCCATCATTGCCGATTGTCATGCGCACATCGATCTTGCCCAGATCTGCCGGATCGAGGCGGATTTCAAAGCGGGTCTCTCCCTTCTTGACGAATTTGGAGATTTCCACGGCAAGCGCATTGGCGTTGGCGAGGCTCATCTGTTGCGGCGTGTGACCTGCCGTCATCATGCCGTGCATGCCGGTAAGGCGCACCGAAGCACTGGCTGCGGCGATTGATGAACCGGCCACATCTGACGAGTTGGTCGTGTTGCTGGCCAGCACGGAGTTGTCATCCGCCATAGCCATCATCTTTGAGAAGGCATCACCCTTTGGCGCGTTGCGGGCTGCATTCTTGGACTCTTCGGATTTTGATGCGCTGGCATCGGCCTCAGATGTGTTGCCATCCTGATTGGCCGTCTGGTTCTGAGCGTCGGCTGTGCTTGCCACACTGTTGGGCTGGTTGGCGGCAGGTGCAGCAGCATTGGCGTTGGCTGGTTGTGGAGCTCCTTCAACGCGGCCCTGAACCTTGTTGACCTGCTGGCCAGCTTCAGAGGTGGCTGCCATCTGGGGCTGCTGAGTGTTGGCCGGATCGGCAACGGCTTGTTTTGCGCTCTGTTGCGTGTCCTGCGCCCCATCATCGGACTTGGCTGCTGCAGCAAGGGCTGCGGCTTCTGCAGTCTTGGCGGTTGCCTTGGTCTGATCGGCAGATTGGGCGTTGACGGCTTTTGCGTCTTTACCATCAGCATTGAATGTCTCGGTGGGTACTCCAGAAGCATTCTGGGCTGTCTGGGAGCCTTGCGAGGCTTTTTCCGTGACGATCTTGCCATCCGCTGACTTTATCGCCGTAGCGACCTCGGGCAATGTCTGCTCGGCATCCGTTTGAGGGGACGATGCGGCGGCTTGGCTGCTTCGGGTACCATCGATCACTGCCTGATTGGCTGCGTTTGTGCCATCGGCTTTGGCGGCTACCGAATTTGCTGCGGTGCTCGCTGACTGGTTGGCTGCGTCTTTGGCTGCGCCTGAGGTTGCAAGATTATCGTTGTTCGCCACAGCCTGGCTTTCGGCGGCGTTACCGCTCACTGTCTGTGCTGACAGCGTCGCTGCGTCAGAGCGACCGGTACTTGCATTTGGACGAGCGGAATCTGGCGCTTCAGTCGATTGGGACTGAGCGGAAGGCTGGGGTGATACAGGCTTTTGGGCGGCATCTTCTGCGTTAGAGCCTTGGATGCCTCCTGCCACTGAAGCTTGAGAGGCTGTAGCGCTGGCCTGTTGCGCAGCACTGGCCTCGGCGTTGGTCTGTCCTGCTTGAGCATTTGCCTGAGACTGAGAGTTGGTTTGGGCTACCTGCCCATTGCCATTCACGGCCCTTTCATAGCCGGAAGTGGTTTGCGTTGCAGGGCTTGCGCCATGGCCATCTACAGGCTTTGCCGCGCCTGCTTCCACACCCTCAAGCAACGGTGTCCGAGCGGCTTGTGTTCTATTGGAGACCGCGCTGTTGCTTGTCGATGCTGTCTCGCCAGCCACAGACGCGGCCGTCTGTCCGGTCGTTCCTGCTGCTTCAGGGGTTGCTGCCAATCCCGCTACGCCTTGCGTCTGATTTGATACGGCTGCCTGACCTGCCATCTGACCGGCTATCTGACCTGCCATCTGACCTGTCGACTGGCTTGCCGTTTGGCCGCCAGATTGCGCGACATTCTGCTGGGCAGAAGCTGCTTCGCCCGTCATCGGGGTGGCTGAAGGACCGGCGGGGCGTGATAGGGCATCCACTCCATCCGTGCTATTCCCAGAAGCAGAGCTGCTCACGCCAGCTGCTGCGGCAGGGGCGCCCGAGGCAGCCAGCAGGATGTCCTGCGGAGATTGAACCTCATAGTTTGCAGCGGCGCTGCTATCGCCTGATGCTTCGGGCTTTTTGTCTGAGCTTTTGCCGCCACTGGCTGTTTCATCTACAGCAGCTGTGCGATCATCGCTGGCTGTCTTGCCGTTGGCTTTTTGCTGTGCGCTGGCAACCGCGCTCTCTTCAGCAGCTGCCTTGGCAGCGGCTTTTTGACTGGATTTGTTTTGAGCCTCGGTCGCGGCGGGAGCCTTGGAGGCGGCATTCTGGCCTGCATCGTTCGTTTGTCGGGTACTGGTCTCGCCTCTGGCTCTTTCTGCGTTCAACTGTTTCTGAAAAGAAGACAGGCCATCCGAAGAGCTGATTGAGGTGCTGCTGGATTTGCTTCCCGAATTGCTTTGCGATCCGAACGCACTTTTGGCGTTGGGAGCGGGAATCATGTTCATAATTGAAGAATACTGGGAAGCCATTACCAACCTCACTACACACTGACGAAACTATGTATTCAAGAATTGTGCCAAATTGTTTCTGGGGTGAAATGAGCCCAAAATGGCTTGTTTGTGCGATTCTGAAAGGTTTTTTGGATGGGGGTGTCCCAACAGATCGGGGCTAAACTTGCCGGGTTATGGCAAAAAATGCCGGGTGGCATCTGCAGTCTTTTCCAGTTTATACTTTTCAACAGACCAAAAGACGCTATATAAGGGCTAAAACTAGTGTCGGCAGCTCAACAAGCAGGACCAGAGCTTGCTGCCGAATGGAAAAGAGAAAGATCGATTGATGCTAAACAGTCTCGATTTGCCTGGTCGCCCCGAAGACACCCGTGTTGTTGTTGCCATGTCTGGCGGCGTTGACTCGTCCGTCACTGCAGCGCTCTTGAAACATCAGGGCTATGATGTCATCGGCGTGACCATGCAGCTATATGATCATGGCAAGGCCATGCACCGTGTTGGCGCCTGCTGCGCTGGAACCGATATTCAGGACGCGCGCCGCGTGGCTGAACATCTGGGTATTCCCCATTATGTGCTCGATTATGAAAGCCGCTTCAAGGAAGCGGTGATTGATCGCTTTGCAGAAAGCTATCTGGCGGGCGAAACGCCTGTTCCGTGCGTGACCTGCAACCAGACGGTCAAATTCGAGGATCTTCTGGAAGCAGCCAAAGAGTTCGGGGCCGACTGCATGGCGACCGGCCACTATATTTCGTCCAAGATGGTGGGCAACCGCCGGGTGCTGTTCCGCCCTTCCGATGAGGATCGTGACCAGACCTATTTCCTGTTTGCCACCACTCAGGAACAGATCGACTTCCTGCGCTTTCCGCTGGGCGGCATGTCCAAGCCGGAAGCCCGCCAGCTCGCTCATGAGCTGGGGCTTGTGGTTGCGGACAAGAAGGACAGTCAGGATATCTGTTTCGTGCCAACGGGCAAATATACCGACATTATCGAACGCCTGCATCCGGGGGCGGCCGAGCCAGGCAAGATCGTGCATATCGATGGCACGGTGCTGGGTGATCACAAGGGGATCATTCATTACACCGTCGGTCAGCGTCGCGGCCTTGGGGTTTCCTATGGGGGCGGACCGCTCTATGTGGTCAAGCTTGATCCGGAGCAGAAGCATGTGCTTGTCGGACCGCGCGAAGCGCTGGTTACCCGTCGGCTGAAGCTGCGCGATGTCAACTGGCTCGGTCTACAGACCTTTGCCGAATTCCCCGAAAGCGGGCTTGAAATCTATGCCAAGGTGCGCTCAACCCGTCCGCCCAAGGAAGCTTTGCTCTATGCTCTGCCCAACGGTGAGTTCGAAGTTGAACTGCTCGATGGCGAAGAAGGGGTTGCGCCGGGGCAGGCATGCGTCTTCTATGAAGGCCTTGCCAAGGAAGCTCAGCTTTGGGGCGGCGGCTGGATTGATCGCACCGTAACCGAGCTGGCCATTCCTGAAACGATTGGCGTTTCTGCCGCCGAGTAGGGCTTTGGGTATCTGAAATCAAAAAAGGCCGGTCCTGATGGGACCGGCCTTTTTGTTTGCTTGCTTTGGAATGTGCCTGCCTCAGGCCAACGTTGCCAGATGGGCGCGCTCGAAGGAGCTGATTGCGTCGATGCGATTGGTGCGCACTTTCGCCGCCCAAGCGGCATCGCTGATGAGCGCCCGTCCAACGGCAATGAGGTCGAATTCGTCGCGTTCCATGCGCCCGATCAGCTTTTCAAGGCCCGTCATGGTGGCATCTTCCCCGCCAAAGGACGACAGGAAGTCAGTGCTGAGGCCGACTGAGCCGACGCTGATGGTTGGCTTTCCGGTAAGCTTCTTGGCCCAGCCAGCAAAGTTGAGACCGTCTTCGCCATCCGCATCGGGGAATTCCGGTTCCCAGAAACGGCGCTGAGAGCAATGGAATATGTCGACACCAGCGTCAGCCAAAGCGGTCAGCCAGCTTTCCATCTCTGCCGGACTTTTGGCCAGCTTGGCTGTATAATCCTGTTGCTTCCACTGGCTGATACGCAGTATCAGCGGGAAAGCAGGGCCAATCGCCGCGCGACAAGCTTTGACGACTTCTAGCGCGAAGCGGGAGCGATCCAAGAGGCTATCGCCACCCCATGCATCGGTGCGCTTGTTGGTGCCTTCCCAGAAGAACTGGTCAATGAGATAGCCGTGGGCGCCGTGTAGCTCTGCCACGTCGAAGCCAAGATCCTTGGCACTTTTGGCTGAGGCAGCATAAGCGGCAATGGTGTCGGCGATATCGGCATCGCTCATGGTGTTGCCGCGCGGATCTCCCGGGCCAACCAGCCCTGAAGGGCTTTCCACCGGTGCACCGGGATCCCAATCACCACTGCGGGTAGAGCCCGTGTGCCAGATCTGCGGGCCCATCGCGCCGCCAGCATCATGAACAGCGTCTATCACCTTCTGCCAACCGGCCAGGGCGTCTTTGCCGTGGAAAAAAGGAATATGAGGCTGATTGCGAGAGGCCGGGCGGTCGATCACGGTGCCTTCGGAAAGGATGAGGCCCACTTCTCCTTCAGCTCGGCGGCGATAATATTCCGCATTCTTCTCGTTGGGGACGCCCTCTGGGGCAAAATTGCGGGTCATGGGGGCCATGACGATGCGGTTTTTGAGATTGAGGGAGCCCATAGAGAAGGGGCGAAACAGGCTGCTTGTATCAATATCTGTCATCGTATCATAACTGTCTGTGGGGTTTGAAAGGCGTTGCGGGAGGAAAAGGGCAACGGGAAACCTTACTTCTTCCATAAGGTATTCACTGTATGGCCGGTTTCAATAGGTGGTCTGATGGGCGTTCTGTTTTCGCGGCGAGCCATCCTGCCATGAGGCGTCCACTGAGGGTAGGGTGTTGATAGAGGTATTTCGCATGCGCCTTTTTTGCAACAAGCCACAAGATCTGGCATGCATGGTAGTGCGGATGGTTGCTCTTTTCTCTCTCCGGCTGTATGAAGCCGCGAAACCAACCAAAAAGGGGTGTTTTTTGTCGCGCTATTCCGCATCAGAGAATGTAACCAGCGCCGCATCGGCTTTCATCAAGCAGATGCGGAACGGTCGTCCTGTGCGTTGATCAGCCGCTCCTAAAGCTTGCTGCTGTCATACCAGGTCGATCTGGCTGGCAGCAAAATCTCCAACTTCCAAACATTCGGTCGAGATTTTGTCCTGCCCAATCATCTATTCCAAGATGTTTGGCAAGACCTCATGTTTTACGACAAAAAAAACCACGGGCGGAGCAGCTTCCGCACCGATGACACCCCCTATCGCAAGAAAAGACAACACAAGACCAAACGGTGGCAGAACTCGGACAGGGAATTTCGATGCGCGCACTGCAAGCAGATGGTTTTTCTGACCTCTGACATGGGCACGGTTCATCGCAACCATTGCCCCCATTGTTTGCATTCCCTGCATGTCGACACCAAACCGGGCAACCGTGCCTCCTTATGTCGGGCACGCATGGAACCGGTTGGCTTGACCTGCAAGCATAATGGCTTTGACAAATATGGCCGGGAGCGGGGAGGCGATATCATGATCGTTCACCTGTGCACCGGCTGTGGCACGGTGAATATCAACCGCATAGCGGCTGATGATTGCTGTGAGTTGATCCTTGCGCTGTTTGAACAGTCCCTGATCATGGACCAGAGGCAGCGGCGTCTTATAAATGAAGCCGGTATCCGGCTGCTGGACAGCCATGATGAGGAGCTTCTTCACATAGCTCTATTCGGCAAGAGATGGTCGCCATGAGTTGGATGGGCAGCGTGGAGGATAGACCAATGCGTTGCCCGTCTGTCAAACCGATCAATGGTATCGGAGCAGACCAAAGAAAAAGGCCGGGAAACCGGCCTTTTTGTCGTGTCACACTGTGTTGATCAGCCTTTATGAGGCTTTTCAAGCTCGTGTGTCAGCTCATCAAGAAAGCCGAGGCAGAGATCCAGCTGATCGATATCAACGAATTCATTCGGCTTGTGGGCCTGCTTGATGGAGCCTGGACCAACGATGACCGACGGGATCTTGCCAATGGTCTCGAACACACCGCCTTCGGAGCCATACGACACCTTGCCGCCCCATTCGGGCATAAGATGAGCGTGGCGTTCAAAGGCATCGGTGCCTCGTGCATCGCCCATGGCGGGATAGGCAAAGATCCTTTCCCACGTCACGCCGCTATTGGCCGCTTTGGAGGTCATCTTGGTCGCGATGTCGGCTTCAATGCCATCAAGCAGCGCCTTCATGTCGCCTTCAGCATCCATACCACTGATCGAACGCAGCTCGAAGGTGAAGCTACAGTCGCTCGGCGTCACGTTGGTTGCCACGCCCCCCGTGATCATGGTGGTCAACATGGTGGCATGAGGCACTGTGAAATCCTTGTCAAACGGACCTTCGACCTGATAGCGGTCTGCGCGTTCTGCGATGGTGCTGATCATACGTGAGGCATATTCCACCGCATTCACATGTTCTGGTGCGAAAGAAGAATGCCCCGACGTGCCCTTCACATGGGCGCGCATGGCGATTTTGCCTTTCTGGCCGGTGATGAGCTTCATTTCGGATGGCTCACCGATGATGGCTAGCTCGGGAGGCACATCCAGATCGGCCAACCAGCGCGCGATGGCAGGGGCTCCCAGACACCCTACTTCTTCATCATAGGAGAAGCAGATATAGATCGGGCGTTTGAGGTCAGCCGTGGCAAAGGAAGCCGCTGCCGCCAACACGCAAGCGCCAAAGCCTTTCATGTCGCAGGCGCCGCGTCCATAGATGCGACCTTCTCTCTCATCGGCTGAGAAGGGGGGGGTCACCCAGCTGTCTTCTGTGGCCGGAACCACATCTGTATGGCCTGACAGCACCACACCGGGCACATCGGCCGGGCCAAAACGGGCAACCAGATTGGCCTTGGTTCCTTCTTCATTGGGCAGGATCGTAACCTCTGCGCCCAATTTCTCGAGAGTTTCGGCTGCGTAGTCGATAAGCGCTCTGTTTGAACGACTGGATACGGAATCATATCCAATCAAAGCCCCCAGATGCGCCTTGGCCTGTTCAAGGGCAGGATGCTGGAGCGCGGGGGCTTCGATGGTGAGGCTCATTGGTCTCAAGCCTTTCTATTTCGGGATTTAAGGAATTCACGTCGGACAGTGAGCCCGACGACGAGGATAATCAGTGCGGCGAAAATCATCGTGATCGGAGAGGAAATCAGGACAGATGGATCTCCACGGGAAATTGCCAGTGCACGGCGCAGGTTTTCCTCGATCATCGGCCCGATGATGAAGGCGATGAGGAAGGGTGCTGCAGGGATGTTCAATAGGAACATGATGAAGCCGGTTACGCCCATGATGAGCAGAATGGCAACATCGAACATGCTGGAGGCGATGGAGTAGATGCCAAACAGGCAGAGCAGCAGGACCACCGGAGCCAGCAGGGATTGTGGAACGCGGGCAACATGGGAGAAGCCGCGCATGATGACCTTCCCGGCAAAGAACAACAGTACCGAGGAGAAGAGCATGCCGATGAACAGCATATAGACTTCGTGGATGTTGGTCTGGAACAGCAGCGGCCCGGGAGTGAGGCCCTGGATCATGAAGGCGCCGAGCATGACGCCGGTGATGACATCGCCGGGCACACCCAAGGCAAGCAGCGGGATCATGGTTGCACCGCAAGCCCCATTGTTGGCGGATTCGGAGGCGGCGATGCCTTCCAGCTCGCCCTTGCCGAAATTGTCACCATTCTTGGAGGTACGCTGCGCTTCGCCGTAGGAGAAGAAAGCCGCAGCTGAAGGCCCGATGCCGGGGATTGCGCCCAGCACAGCACCGATGACGGAGCCGCGCAAAATGGATTTGACCGAGCCGATGAACTCGCTCCGGCTCACTTTCTGGTCGCCCAGCTTGGCGGCCTCATTCTTGTGCGCGGCGCGGAAGACGATGAGTTTGAGCAGTTCTGGCAGGGCAAACAGGCCGATCAGAACCGGTGCAACCGAGAGGCCAGCCTGCATGTCATCCGTGAAGGCAAAGCGGAAGGAGCCATAAAGGTCTTCGCCTGCGGTTGCGAGCAACAGGCCGAAGGTTGCCGAGATGAGGCCGAGCAGCAGAGAATTGCCCGAAACGCCAGCAACTGTGGTGAGGGCAAACAGCATCAGCATGAAATATTCCGGCGGTCCGACGCGCAGAGCCAGAATGGCCAGTGGGGCTGCCAGAAAGATCAGCGACAGGTTGGAGATGAAGTCGCCGATAACCGAGGAATAGAGCGCCATATTGAGCGCCTTGCCCGCCTTGCCCTGACGGGCAAGGGGATAGCCATCAAGGGCGGTGCAGGCAGCTGAAGCGGTGCCGGGGGTCTTGATCAGGATAGCGGATACCGAGCCGCCATAGGTCGAACCCTTGTAGAGGGCGACCAGCAGCAGGATGGAGGGAACCGGTTCCATATAGAAGGTAAAGGGCAAGGCGAGAGTAACTGCCATTGTGCCGGTCATGCCTGGAATGGCGCCAATGATCACGCCGCCCCAGATGCCTGCGGCCATGATCAGGAGATTCTGCCAGGTAGCTACAGCCTGCAAGGCATAGAGAATGTCGTGTGCCATGAGTGTCTCCGATCAGAAGCCAAATTGTTTGGTCAGAATGCCAACAGGGAATTGTGTGCCGAGCGCCGAGTGGAACACCAACTGAAGCACAATCGGCCCCAGTAGCGTCAGGCCAATGGCCCAATAGCGATAGTTCTTTTCGCCGGTCAGAAGGATCATCGCACCGGTCAGGGCCATCGAGGCAATCAGGAAACCGACATAGGGCAACAGCAGAACATAGGCGATAAAGACGACCATTGCGCCAATGAAGCGGGTGATCAGAACGCTTTTCGGGGCATGGTCGGTTTCAAGTGCCTCGCTCTCTACCGCACGCCCGAGAAGAGCCAGAACGAAGAGAAGCAGACCAAGGGCACAGCCGATTATGGAGACGGTGCGGGGCCACATATCCGGCGGTGGCGCAAAGCCTGGAATGAAGGCCGGGCGCGGTACGTACACCGGGATGAGGGCAAAAATGACAAAGGCGAAGAAGGCCGCAATCAGCAGCCCGCAGAACCATGGGCTACGAAGAAAGGAAGTGTGCATGGCGGGAAGTCCCCAACAAAGGGCGTGGCCCTAATGGAAAGGGCCACGCTTGCTGTCAGATGATGTAGAGTTTTTACTCTTCTTGTTCAGCAGATAGAGCGTTTCTTATTCCGGCAGGTAGCCGAATTTCTTGGCAAGGCCATGGAACAGGTCATACTGTTCTTTGGCATATTTGGTCATGTCAATTTTGCCCACGGTGGAGATGGAGCCACGACGGCCAGCCAGCTTCAACCAGGTTTCATCGGTAGCCACTTTGCCAAGAACTTCGTCCCATTTGGCGATGACGTTTTCTGGCAGACCCTTCGGCGCATAAAGAGCACTCCAGCCGGTAACCTGACCAGCCTGCTCATAGCCCAGCTCTGCTGCAGTCGGAGTATCTGGCAGTTTTGCCATGCGCTCCGGAGCAAAGACCATCAGGGCTTTCATGTCGCCGCTTTCGATATGCGGGATGAGGGACCCGGCAGAAACGGCAAGGAAGTCAACATGGCCACCGAGCAGGGCGGTTGCCAGTGCGCCGCCACCTTTGTAAGGCACCAGAGTGGCTGCGGTCAGTGGGTCCATACCAGCATCAGACAACAGGGCCTGAGAGGTGAAACCGTCGATAGCCGTCGCGCCGGAAGCGGCATAGGTCATCGCACCATTGCTGTCTTTGACGGCTTTGAGAAGCTCTTCAACGCTGTTGTAAGGGGAATCGCCCTTCACTGCGAGAATCATCGGGGTTGCTTCAAGCACACCAAGGAAGGTGTAGGCGTCCCAGTTGACAGAAGCCTGCGGGTTGACAGCTGGGGTCAGTGCCATGCCAACGCGAGCCAGCAGCAGGGTGTAGCCATCTGGCTCTGCTTCTGAAACAGAACGGGCCCCGTTCATGCCGCCTGCGCCGGGTTTGTTGACCACGGTGATCGGCTGTCCGAGATAGGTTTTGGCGGTTTCAGCAAGAGCGCGACCGGCAAGGTCGGATGCGCCACCCGGGCCATAAGGAATGGTGAGGGTAACAGCCTGGGTCGGGTAGCTGTCTTCGGCCATAGCTGCGCCAGTGAAAAGAGCGGTCGCCATCGCGAGGGCGGAAACAATTTTTTTCATGTTTTAATGAACCTCTTAGACTGCGGTCCGAAAAAGACCTTTGGAAGGTGTTGGATAATCCACAAAAACTTTCTTTCACAGTATTCCCTTTTTTGCAAGAAAATAAGACAGTATGCATATTTGTAATACTGAGGCAGATCAAAATGATGAAAATCCGCGAATTGCAGGCGTTTGATGCTTATATCCGACTGGGCGGCATGCGCAGTGCTGCAGACGAGCTAGGGTTGAGCCAGCCGATGATCAGCCGGTTGTTGATGGCGCTTGAAACGCGGGTGGGATTTGCCCTGTTTTTGCGCAAGCGGAACAAGTTGATCCCTACGCCGGAGGCTTTCCAGTTTCATCAGACGGTGGTTCGGGGGCTGGAAAGCATCAGTGCCCTTTCCGAAGAAGCCAGCGCCATCGCCAACAACCAGCGCGGGCATCTGGTCATCGCCGCGCAGCCCATTTTCTGTGACACATTTCTCATTGATGCCATTGCCGAGTTTCAGAAGACACATCCACATGTGAGCGTCAGACTGCGTGATACCGGCATGAGCGAAATCATGCGCATGGTGGCTGAGCGCAGCTGCGATTTCGCTCTCGGAATCACGCTGGATGCCGACCCCTATGGTGCTGATGTGACATCGCTGGCGATCTGTGAAGCGCGCTGTCTCATGCCCAAGGGGCACAAGCTGCAGCATCTGTCGGAAGTGTCCCTGCAGAATCTGAAAAGGGAAACCTTTGTGGATCTGGCGCCTGGCAGCCCACTGCGCACGCGTATCGACTATATGATGCAGTCCATCGAAGTGGAGCGGGCGATTGTTGCCGAAACGCGCACCTTGCACGGGGTCGTGCGTTTGGTGGAGATGGGGGTGGGGTTGGCCATTGTTGACCCTGTTGCCTGTCTGCTGCTTGATGAGGACAAGGTCGTTGATTGTCCGTTGCTGCCATCCATCCGTTGGGATATCGCACAATTCGTGCCCAAGGATCGCCCCTTGAGCGGCATCGGGCTGGCCTTTGCGGAGGTGGTGGCTACCGAGATCGGGCGCTTGAAGACGGCCGGTGTGATCCTCTAGCCTTGAGCGTCCCGTGCCCGGTGCCACGGAACCGGAGAGATCAGTCCGGATTTCCCGGCTCGGTCTGGACGCCCAGATCCTTGAGCGTAACGATACGGTTGCCGCGCAGATCGTTGGCGCAGACCAGATAGCCGCGTTCTTCCATATAGGTCAGCAGGAAGCGGGCGCGAGAGGGAGAGCGGGTTCCATAGGCAGTTGCCAGTTCCAGATTGGTGGGGCAGGGCTTCTTGCCAAGGGCAGCCTTGGCGAGCAGCAGATACACCCCGCGCATGTCTTCGGGCAACTGGTCGGCTATGACGCCGGCCTGTTTCCACTGATCTTCGTCGAGTGTCTCTTCCTTTGCGTCAACGCCAGCGCGGGCAACGGCCAGAAGCTGGCGGAATTCCTGCAGGTCTGGCGTTGTCTTGAGGGTCTTTTCGATGCGGCAGCGCACCTGAAAATCCTGATAGAGCACGGATACCGGCTGATAGGCGGCATCCGGATCATCCAGAAGATCAGCGAGAATCTTATGCAGAATCGCTTCGCGCTCTTCGGCACTAAGGCCCGGGTCGAGATCAAGCTGCGGCTCGGTTTCGCCACCGAATTCGCGATCCAGCCTCAGATTGGCCAATTGCTGCATGACCTCTGCCGTGGTCGGGGGCGGAGGAGCCATGGCGGGTCTTGGGTCTTCATCTGAACCGGGCTTGAATAGGAGCTCATCGATATTGTCATGCGGCACATCGGGCAGCGGCATTAGCTTGGGGCTTGAGGAGCGTGCCGAGGTTTCCACTGCGCCGATGGTGACCGTTTCCGAGCGGCGGTAAAGCGCAGGGCCCAAGGCAACGAATTGACCGCGATCCAAATTGCGGAAGGTCTCAGCCTGACGGCGCTCAAGGCCAAGCAGATCGGCTGCGCGGGCCATGTCGATATCAAGGAAGGTTCGACCCATCAGGAAGTTGGAGGCTTCGGCGGCGACGTTCTTTGCCAGCTTGGCAAGACGCTGCGTGGCGATGATACCGGCAAGACCGCGTTTTCGGCCACGGCACATGAGGTTGGTCATGGCACCAAGAGAGGACCGGCGGGCCTCTTCGCTGACTTCACCGCCAGCTGCGGGGGCAAAAAGCTGGGCTTCATCGACGATGACAATGGCCGGATACCAATATTGCCGGTCGATATCGAACAGGCCATTGAGGAAGGCCGAAGCGGCGCGCATCTGGCGGTCGGCATCAAGGCCTTCCAGATTGAGCACGGCGGAAATGCGATGTTGGCGCACGCGGGCGGCGATCATGGTCAGGTCGGCTTCTGTGCCGACAGCATCCACCACCGCATGGCCGTATTTCTCGGCCAGCGTGACGAAATCCCCTTCCGGGTCAATGATGATCTGCTGAACCCATTTGGCGCTCTGCTCGAGGATGCGGCGCAACAGATGGGATTTACCCGATCCGGAGTTGCCCTGCACCAGAAGGCGGGTGGCCAGCAGTTCTTCCAGATCCATTTGGGCCGGCTGGCCCAGTTTCATGGTCCCCAGATCAATGCTGACGGTCATCGTGATACAATTATCCTGTGAGGAAAAAGAAAGATCGGCGGCGAACTTTTCAGATTCGGCGCTCCAGATCAATAGAGTTTCGTGCGATCGGGCCAAACTGAGTTAATAGCGGGCCTGTTGGCGGCGGATAGCCTCGGCTTTTTTCTCCGCAGCTACTGCATCGCGCAGGGTTTGGACACCGGATGCTTCCAACAGATCGATCAGGCGGAGCAGGAGCTGGGCCGTTGCCAGCGAGTCGCCCAGCGCCGTATGGCGCATTTGGGCAGGGATCTCGATGTCGAATTGCTCGGCCAGCGCATCCAGCGTCAGGCTGCTTGTCTGGCCTTGGAGATGGGCGGCGAGCAGCACGGTATCCAGAACCGGATTGGTGAAGCGGATGCCGGTTTCATCCTGTTTCAGCGACAGGAACTTCATGTCAAAGGCGGCATTATGCGCCACGAGTACGGCATCGCTGACAAAGGAATGAAAGCGAGGCAGTATGGTTTGAATTGGTGATGCATCGGCCACCATCTCGTTGCTGATATGGTGGATTTTGGTTGAGGCGGGCGGAATGCTTCGGCCCGGATGAACATACTGGTCAAAAATCTCGCCATGCATGATGCGCCCGTTGACGATGCGTACGCCCGCAATGGAAATGATCTCATCGCCACCGGATGGATCAAGGCCGGTTGTCTCGGTGTCGAAGACCACGAAATCCAGCTCCCGCAAGGGGCGGTCTTCGAGGGCGCCGAGATATTTGCGCTCCATCAGCTCAAAATCATAAAATTCCAACCGCTCAGGCAGCAGAAGCATCTGCTCGTCCTGTGGCTGGTTCGTGTGATGGTCGCGGGGAAGACTGAGCGGCAGGCGCAGATGGGCCGTGCCATCGGGAGCCGGTGCACTCCAGAAATCGGATTTGTGGCGTTGGAGCACGTCGCGGCTGGTGATGCCCCCCAGATCGGGATCAAGCGGATCATCGAGCCAGCCATTGATAGCGGCAACGCTGAGCGGTGCTCCATGCCAATGCAGATCGATATAGATCTTGTGATCCTGTTCGCTGGCCCGCAGCAGGAAGGCTCTTTGTCCGGTGATCTCGGCCACCTTGCGCAGGGCATATTCGATGAGTTCGACAATGGTGATGGAATCACAATGCAGCCAGACAGGATCGCCGATGAACTCGCAAGTCAGGTGCAGGTCCTCCGAACTGTTGCGTCGCAGGACCGAGTTGAACAGGGATGAGGAATAGACATCACTCATGGGCCACGCGCTGGTCAGCATGTCATGGGAGCGCTTGTCATATTGCTCAAGGCGCGTTGAGAGGCTATTGGCTTCTTCTGCCAGCATTTTTTCAAGGGTGTGACGTGCTTCCGGCGCAAGCGCATAGTCACCGGCCAGTATCTCGGCTGAGGCCAGAAGGTTGGCGGCCGGATGACGCAAATCGCTGAGGGCTGATTGTAAAAGGCTGTCGCGCTCGACATTGTCTGCAAGCTGGCGGGTCATGTCATCAAAGGTCACAATGAAGCCGGTGGGGCTTTGTTGTGCATCGTCAAGTAACAGCGTGATACGGCCTTGCAGCGTGTGTTTGCCATCGGCCGTAGCGCAGATGACAAGCTGGCTGAGCCCTTCCCTGTGATGCTTGTGGCGGCCTTCTTGCAAGCGGTGGCGCAGCCGTTCCAGAGCATGGCGAAAAGGGGCCGCCGAGACAATGGAAAATAACGAGCGCCCTAGGCCGATTTCGCCTGATACATGCAGGATTTTCAGGGCGCGCTTGTTATAGAGCGTGATCTTGTGATCCAGCGAGCAGATCAGCACACCCTGCTCAAGATTGCTGATGACGCTTTCAAGCCGTGCTGTCTGCTTGTGGGTTTCCTCTGTGGCGTCTGCGATCTGCTTTTCTGTCTCGTCTCGGGCCTCGGTCAGCGCGTTGGTGATTTCTCTGATGGCCGGATTGAGCAGGCCGAGATATTTGCCGGTTTCCTGATCCATCCCACGAGAGGCGCCAGCATGGACGAGGGAGCGTACATCCTTGGAGATATGCTCGATGGGCTGGGCGACATTGAGATCGAATTTCTGCCAAACCCAACCGGTGACAAAGAGGATCGCAAAGGCAGCAATGCCTCCAAACAGAACCAGATGTGGCGTGGCCTCCGGGCCTATGCGCTGAAGAGCAAAATAGAGACTGGCTGCGATGATGACTAAGGCGCTTGCGGCAATCAGCGCGAAAAACAAGAAGATGCGAAGCCTCAGGCTCAGTCGTTCCAATTTGTTTGTCGGTGGTGCCATGGTTGCCGGTTTCTTGCCTATGTCAGATAGTCTTTGATGGTCTTTGCCGCCGTGGCGAGCGAGAAAGGTTTGGTCAGGGCACCGTTCGCGCCGCAGGCCCGCCCCTTTTCCAGCTCGATTGGTCGGCTGGATGTGTTCATCATGATGATGGTGACATCTTCGTTCGCTCCATCCTTGCGGATGGTCTGGCAGATGTCATAACCATCCCTGTCTGGCAGGGAGCTATCGAGCAGGATGAGGTTCGGGTGGTCCTTGCGGGCACAGTCCAGAGCGCTTTGGCCGCTGCTGGCGGTTGTCACCTGATAGCCTTCAGCCTTCATGAGCTGCTCAAGCGCAAAGGCCATGGTTGGTTCATCATCCACCACCAATATCGATTTCGTCATGATGCTCCTCCCAGATCCCTCCTTTATGGTGTTTCTGTCCTAGTTCTCACAGGCGGCGTCAAACAGCGGATCACTCTCTTCAAGCTCGTACCATTTGGCTTGCCCCTCGAGGTCTTGCATGGTTGGTGGCATGGTGTGGGTCCAATCGGCGCGGCGCTTGCCCGGACAATCGATCAACTGCCAGATAGAGGTTGTCGGGCCATCCTTTTCTGCCTGAAACAATTCCGCCAGCTTGATACCGGGCAGATTGTCGTTGCTTCTCATGCTGGCCTTGTTCAAGGCAAGGAAGCGGTCCGTGCGGGGGATGATGTAGGAGAGAGGCTGCAGCAGACTTGTGCCCTCGGCGGTTCGCAGCACCACGACATCATCGCCGAAATCCGCAGTTGCGCGGGAATACCAGCCATAGTCGAGCACGATCTGCAGAAGGATCATGGCGACACCAGCGGAAATGGGAATAGCCCCCTTGGGGCGCGGGCGGCGCAGGATGAATTTATAGACGACGACGGCTGCCCCCGCTGCGCCGATGCCAGCTATGAAGGTTCCAAGCAAAATGAACAACATACAGAAGGGCTCCTTGCGGGTTGAACTTGAAGGGGGCTGCGTCGCTGACGTCAGGGCGGCGGGCATTCCTGTCCATGCTTTCTTGTGACACGGAATACAGCCCTGTGATAAGGCAGCATTTCGTAGGCCACCCAATGGCTTAGACGCCGGTATGGGGCAGGCTAGATGTTGGCACCCTGCGCGTGACCAAGGGCGGATTGCTGGGTCTTGATTATGATGAAAGCATCCTTGAGATGGTTGCGTTCCAGTTCACTGAGGCTCGCGGGAGCGAGGAAATTGTCCGGTGTCTTGCCCTCGCGGATCTGACGGGCCTGATGTTCCAGCCGTATGGTGGCGATCAGGTCATAGGCATCGATCAGTCCCAGTGCGCCTTCCTGGCTGATGGTGCCCTGATCTCTTGCCTGAATGAGACGCTCGCGGGTGTTGGCTGCCGTGATCGCTCCTTGCAGGGCATAGGCGCGGGCGAGGTCTACAATCGGCACGACGCCATTGAGCTTGAGGTCAACGGTGTCCTTATGCTCGCCCTTGCGGATCAGCGCAAAGCCACGAAAGAAGCTGAGCGGAGGGGTATGTCCCAGCGAATTGGAGATCATGTGCGCCCTGAATATGCTGTTCTTCTTCGCCTTCTCCAGCGTTTCCTGATAAAGGCCAGCAAAGAGGCTTTCATTGCCCGTGATGGGACGTAAATCAAACATGACACTGGCCAGCATCTGGGCCATGGGGTCGGGGCGGTCGATCCATTTGTCGAAATAACCGCGCCAGACGGAGACGGGCTGCCGCCAGCGGTGATTGGTGGCCATCATCTCGCCGGGGCAATAGTAGAAACCTGCCGCATCAAGCCCATCGGAGACGAAGCGGGCAAACTGTTCAAAATAGGCACCATGTTCGGCCTCGATAAAGCCCTCATCCAGAATGAGGCAATTGTCCTGATCGGAGACGCCGGTCTGCTCCTGTCGTCCTTGCGAGCCACAGGCCAGCCAGAGATAGGGCACGGGAGCGGGGCCGAATTTTTCTTCAGCCAATTGCACGAGACGCCGGGTCAGACTGTCGGTAACATTGGTGACGATGCGGCCGATATTATGGGCATCTACGCCGGAGCCTACGAGCTGGGCCAGCATTTGCGGCACCTTGGCGACGATGGTCGCAAGGCTTTCAAAATCATTCTGCCGTTGCAGGTCGCGAATGAGGAAGGGCGCGGAGACAGCCTGACGGTGCACCAGATTGGTGTTGGTCAGGATGCCGACCAGCTTGCCGTCTGCCACAACGGGCAGATGGGTGTGGGTGCGTTCCATCATGGAGAGGAGGGCGTCAAAGCCCAGAGCGTCAGGCCCCAGCGTAAAGGGATCGGCTGTCATGACGGCGCGCACGGGTGTGTCGAGCCCAAGGCCAGCGGCAACGACCCGATGAGCCATGTCGCCTGTGGTCAGGATGCCGATCAGGCGATCCTCTTGGGTGATCAGCAGACAGGAGATATTCTTGGCTCGCATCAACTGTGCAGCTTCCGTGACCGGCATGTCCGGACCGATGGTGATCGGATCGGGGGTCATCAACGCGCCGATGGTGATCGAGATGAGATCGGTGGTCGAATCGCTCTGTCCTGCGGCTGCTGCGCGTTTGATGAGGGAGCTATCGAAAAAGGCGTGAAAAGAAGGCAGGGTCTCCGTCAGGTCGAGAAATTCAGATTTGGGGATGAGAAACAGGGTGCAATCCTGATTGGCAACGGCGCGGTTAGGGGCATGGCCATCGCTCAGCATGGCGCGCTCGCCAAAGCAGTTGCCCACCGTGAGATGCAGAAGCAGTGTGTCCTCAGGCGTGATGAGATCCACTTCGCCAGACTGGATGAGATAGAGCCCTTCCACCTTCTGGCCAACGGACAAAATGGTCTCCCCCTTGGCAACCTCGATTTTGAGAGTGTTTCGGGCAAGCACTGCAAGACGGCTCATCTCGATGAGGTCAAACGGATGCCTGTGGCTGGCGAATTCTGCAAAATCCGGTAGGCTCATGTTTCCTGTCTCCGGCTGATTTGCGGACAAAAATCCCGCCGCGATGTGCGGCGGGATCTCTCGAATTGTCTTGTTTCAGGTCGCGAGGCCCCTCAAGAGATTCTCGCAGCCAGAGCCTTTAGTGATCAATCGCAGCGCCTGCACCTTTTGGCACGCGGATGCTTTCGACCAGTTCCTGAATCTCCTTGGGAGGTTCAGCGGACATGGAGGAGACCACATAAGCAACTGCGAAGTTGATGATCGCTCCAATGGTGCCGAACGCTTCTGGTGCGATGCCAAGGAAATGATTCTCCGTGGTGTTCGCCAGCATGTTGGTGCCCGGAATGAAGAACCAGCCCTTATACATGAAGATGTAGAGCAGGGTCGACAGGATGCCGGCCAGCATGCCGAAGATGGCGCCCTTGGAGTTTACCCGTTTGGAGAAAATCCCCATCATCAGAGCCGGGAAGATCGAGGAGGCTGCCAGACCGAAGGCCAGAGCCACAACCTGAGCGGCGAAGCCCGGAGGATTGAGGCCGAGATAGGCGGCAATCACGATTGCAACGGCCATGGCGACACGGGCATAGAGCAGTTCCTGCTTCTCGGTGATGTTTGGTGTGAAGGTGCCCTTCATCAGGTCATGGGAAACGGCTGACGAAATGGCCATCAACAGACCGGCAGCAGTGGAGAGCGCGGCGGCAAGACCACCGGCTGCGACCAGTGCAATCACCCAGTTTGGCAGTTTGGCGATTTCCGGGTTGGCCAGAACCATGATGTCACGGTCTACGAACAACTCGTTGCCTTTCCAGCCAAATTCGTCAGCTTTCGCTTGGAAGTCTGCGGATTTGTCATTGTAATACTGGATGCGGCCGTCGCCGTTCTTGTCTTCGAATTTCAGAAGACCGGTGGTTTCCCAATTCTTGAACCAGTCTGGACGGTTTTCATATTGCAGGTTGCCGTCTTCCGCACCAATGGTGCCGGTCTGGATGGTGTCCATCAGATTGAGGCGAGCCATGGCGCCAACGCCAGGAGCGGTGGTGTAGAGGATCGCGATGAAGACCAGAGACCAGCCTGCGGTCCAGCGTGCGTCGGAGACCTTCGGCACGGTGAAGAAGCGGATGATCACGTGGGGCAGGCCTGCGGTCCCGATCATCAGGGACATGGTATACATGAACATGTTGAGCGGGTTGGATGTAAAGGCGGTATATTCGCCAAATCCGAGGTCGGTCACCACCTGATCAAGCTTGGTGAGCAGCGGGGTGCCGGAAACATGGTCGGAGAACAGGCCAACCTGCGGCAGGAAGCTGCCGGTTAGTTCCATGGAGATGAAGATTGCCGGAATGGTGTAGGCAAGGATCAGAACGCAATATTGGGCGATCTGGGTGTAGGTGATGCCCTTCATGCCGCCCTGAACCGCATAAAGAAACACGATTGCGGTACCGATCAGCAAGCCGGTGGATGCATCCACTTCGAGGAAGCGGGAGAAAGCAACGCCAACGCCCTTCATCTGGCCGATAACATAGGTGATCGAGCAGATGATGAGGCAGGCCACGGCCACGATGCGTGCGGTGGAAGAATAGAAGCGGTCACCAATGAATTCCGGAACGGTGAATTTGCCGAATTTGCGCAGGTAAGGCGCCAGAAGCATGGCGAGAAGCACATAACCGCCGGTCCAGCCCATCAGGAACACCGATGCGCCATAGCCGTTGAAGGCAATCAGACCCGCCATGGAGATGAAGGATGCAGCCGACATCCAGTCAGCCGCCGTTGCCATGCCGTTGGCAACCGGATGGACGCCGCGACCGGCGGCATAGAATTCACCGGTCGATCCGGCGCGTGCCCAGAAGGCAATCCCGATGTAAAGCGCAAAGGACGCGCCCACAACGATGTAGGTAAGAGTTTGAAGATCCATAGTCTAGCCTCTCGCGTTCCTTATTCTTCAACGCCGAATTTCTTGTCGATCGCGTTCATGCGGATCGCATAGAAGAAGATGAGTCCCAAAAAGACCCAAATAGAGCCCTGCTGGGCGAACCAGAATCCCAGGTCGGATCCACCGACAGCGATGCCGGATAGGGCAGGACGAAGAAGCAGACCAAACCCGAAGGATGCGACGAACCAAATGACAAGGCAGATCGCGATCAGATTCAGGTTGGCTTTCCAATAGGCATGTCCGGAGTCAGTATTCTCGGTCATATTTCCCCCCATGGTGCTGAACCGCTCTGCGGCTCATGTTCCATTCTGAAAGGTCTGTTTTGGACGGCTATGTCTGTTTCGGCAGAGTTCCTCAGCTGCACCGCGACATTTTTTATTCCGACTTATGACAAGACCCTGTGAGTTGTAAGACACAGATAACCTGAATATAGGCATCTATCCTTGCTGTGATCTAAAATGAGAGGGTGGGGTAATTCAATTGATGTTTCGTATAATTCCTTTATCCTTTAGTCTCTTGATGTGTAAAAAGGATTTATACTGAAGTGTTGGATCTGATGGATGGCTTTGACTGGTCTTTTTACTTTAGTTTTATTTGTAGGAAAGTCTAATTTTGAAGCTTTATTTTGCATGCGCGAAGCCGCGTGAGCGGGCTTTGTTGCACTGCGGTATCGGTCGTTGTTTGGTGTGCTTCGGGCCGGTTTTGGGCGGGAAATCCAGTCTTTTCAAATGCGGTTGTCGGGCTCTTGAAAGGGGGGCGAGCCGTTAGGTGATTGACCTTGCCGCCGCGCTCATGCATATGAGAGCCATGTCACATCCGCCCAGCCTGACCCCGCCTCTGGTCAATTACAGCCCGCCCACTGAGCCCTATCTCGAAGTGCTCTATGAGGACGCGCATTTTGTGATCATCAACAAGCCATCGGGCCTGTTGAGTGTGCCGGGCAAGGCTGAAGAGCATTGGGATTGTCTGGATCACCGCGCGCGACAGCATTTTGGCGACACGCGAATCGTTCACCGGCTGGATATGGATACCTCAGGTATCATGGTGCTGGCGCGCACTGATGACTGCCATCGCAATCTGGGACGGCAATTTGAAAAGCGCAAGGTCGAGAAGAGCTATGTGGCGCGGGTCTGGGGCGCAATGGCCGAGGATCGGGGCACGGTCGATCTCCCGTTGATCTGCGATTGGCCGAACCGGCCCAAGCAGATGGTGTCCTTCGAGCATGGCAAGAAGGCGGTGACCGACTGGCAGGTGATCGGCCGCGATGCTGTCAGCACGCTGGTGCGGCTATTCCCCCACACGGGGCGTTCCCATCAGCTGCGCGTTCATATGCTCAGTCTGGGGCATGTCATCATGGGGGATCGCTTCTATGCGCAAGGCGAGGCTCTGCACGCTGCAGACAGGCTGATGCTGCATGCCGAAACGCTACGCTTCATTCATCCGGATAAGGGGGAATGGATGGATTTCATCAGCCCCTGTCCGTTTGGCTAGCCAAGTCGTCTGTTAAGTCTGGACGGTCGGGTCGTATAGCCAAGCGGTTTGGGGCATTCAGGCGCGTCGCCGTTTCAGTTGTTCCAGCGTTTCGTGCAGGCTTGAAAGAAAGCGTGAGCGATCGGCCTTGGAGAAGGGGGGCGGACCGCCGCCGATGTCGCTTGTCTCACGTAAATCCGCCATCAGGTTGCGCATGGCGACTGCCGAGCCGATGGAATTCTCGGTGAACGGCTTGCCGGTGGTGCCGATGACGCTGGCGCCCTTTGTTATGCAGCGTTGGGCGAGCAGAATGTCGGCTGTAACCACCACCGCCTTCGGGTGGGCAATGTCGGCGATATGGTCGTCGGCCACATCCGGTCCATCCTCCACCTTGACGAAAGAGATGGGCACCGCCCATTCGTCTTTGCGCGGCAGGCGCATGAACTGGTTGGCCACAAGCGTAACCGGAACGCCATGGCGCTCGGCTACCTTGTAGACCTCTTCCTTGACGGGGCAAGCATCGGCGTCGACCAGAATTTCGACCGGTCGGGAGGTTGCTTGCTCCGATTGTTCTTCACTCATTTGTCTTTGTCCACCAGACAGATCTGAATATCTGCGACGTTGGTGCCCGTGGCGCCGATCATCAGGTGATCTCCGGCAAGTTCAAGGGCCTTGTAGCTGTCATTGTTGGCCAGAAGCGCCTGTGGTCTTTCGCCGGTCTGGCGAATGCGGTGGAGGGTTTCGGCATCCACCAGCCCTCCGGCGCTGTCTGTTGGTCCATCGCGTCCATCGGTGCCGCCGGACAAGAACACCCAGTCCCCTTCAATCGGGTTGGCTTCATTGGCGGCTGCAAAGCGCAGGGCCAGTTCCTGATTGCGTCCGCCCTTGCCATCGCCCTTCAGGGTGACAGTGGTTTCGCCGCCCCAGATATAGACAGTCTTCTGCTCTTCGGGCGCGTTTCTGGCGGCTTCGAGCAACTGGGGGGCGATCTCTTCCACGTCGCCTTCGAGCAGGTCGTCCAGAATGAGGCCACGCCAGCCCATGGGCAGGGACTCCAATATGGCATCAAGACTGAGCCGGTTGGACCCTATGAGCAGGTTGGTCGTATTGGAGAAATCGATCTCCGTCTCTCCATCGTCTGTCTCCAGTGCGGCTTTGACCGATGGGGGCAACTGATCCACCAGCCCTTTGGCTTCAAACAAGGCCAGAGCATCTTTCTTGCTGCCAAGGGGCGGATTGGTCGGGCCCGAGGCGATGACGCTGAGATCATCACCAACCACGTCGGAGAGAATATAGCTCTGGACAGGCGCCGGCGCTGCCAGTTGGCTGAGCCCGCCTCCCTTGAGCTGGGACAAGCTCTGGCGCACCAGATTCATTTCCTGAATTGCGTAACCATGGGCCAGCAGCAGCTTGTTGACGGCAATCTTGTCATCTAGACTGAGGCCGGAGAGGGGCGCTGGCACAAGAGCCGAGCCGCCGCCGCTGATCAACACGATAACGCGATCCTCAGGGGTGGTTGTTGCCAACAGATCCATGATGGCTTTGCCAGCCTTCAGTCCGTTTTCATCCGGCACCGGATGGCCTGCGGCAAAGCAGGTTGCTCCCTCAATGGGGGCGTCATTTTCATAGTTGGTGATGACAAGACATTCAAAGTCGGTGCCTTCCGGCAGGGCCTTCAGACAGGTCTGTGCCATGGCGCCAGAGGCTTTGCCAAGGGCAATGACCAGATAGCGTCCCTCTTGCAGAGGGGTCAGTGGGGTTTGTTCGAATGTCTTTTCCAGAGCCAGACGTGGATCCGCCGCCGCAACGCCTGCCTCAAACAGGGCTGCAGCCAGATCGCGCAATTGTTCGATTTCATTTCCGGTGTCTGTCACCATCGCCTCCCGCGTTCGTTTGACTTGACTATAGTGGTGCGGCGGGAAAAGGACCAGTCATGTCTCCTTGTTGAGGGCATGCAAGCAGAGGGCTTGTGAAAAAACTTGCCCATTCTTTTTGGGTTCGGCTTTCGGGACTGTCTTGTTGCTTGTCTCAGGGAAGGCGAAAGGAGCGTTGGCACAAAAAAGATGCCCTGTCCCAGACGAGTCAGGGACAGGGCATGATTGCCACTTGGGCGGGGGTCGAATCTCATGCAAAATCGGGGAGGAGGCAGCATGAGACTAGAGGGGGTCCCCGTCGCAAATGACCTCGCCTCTTTGCAGAGGCTTCGTTGGCTCACTTACAAGGGACAGTTTAAGACTTTCGTCTTATGCGCAAAAGAGGTTTTATCGCCTACCAGCCTTGATGGGACTGCATGACTAGGCCCTAAATTGCGGATTTTCTTAGATATTTTTACGTATTTTAGTTGTCTCTGTGGTCGTAGAAGGTCATGGCGTCCCATTCGCGCGGGTTTGGATGAACGCGCGGCTCTGAGGATCCAAGATTCTGGAAAATCTTCAGGGCGAGGGAAAAGGGGTTGAGGCTTTTTTCGGACATGGGTTCCACTTTCTCGTCATCATGTGTGGTTCGTATCGTACGGCGTCTTGATGCATATTTTGGCGGTTTTCTGCAGATTTTGAAGAGACAAGTTTGCGACTCATTTATGCACCATATGCATATCTTCAAATTTGATGATGCAAATATGTGATGTCGAAGGGCGCTGACAAGGGACAAAAAACGTGATATGTTCCTATTATGTTCTTTTTCGGAGTGAGACATGTATGAGCGGTTTGATGAAGCCTTTCCTCTAAGAGGGGGACGAGCGCATGAGGTGACCGGACAGGGCGCCGCTGTCTTTGCCGCGATTGCTTGCGGGGTTGGGGTGCGAATGGATAAGCGGCCAGCCATGTGGCTGGTTGAAGAGTGGCGGGCGGAGGGGCTCAATCCGGATGGATTGGCGCTGTTTTGTGATCCGCGCCATGTGCTGCTGGTGCGGGTGTCTGATCAAAAAGCCATGTTGGCCGCTGCCGAAGAAGCTTTGCGGTCTGGCGCTGTTTCGACAGTGGTGGCTGAGGTGCCGCGTGATCTCACCTTCACGGCGGGGCGACGCCTGCAATTGGCCGCAGAGGAAGGCAAGGCTACGGGCATTTTGATGATCGGCGAGGGGATGGGCAATAATGCGGCGGAAAGTCGCTGGCATTGTACACCGCTCTTCTCCCCGAAATTCCGGCAAAATCAGGTGGCTATGCAGTCGCTTCAGACTCCCGACTCGACTCTTCAGCGTTGGCAGCTTATAAAGAACAAATCAGGAACATTAGGGTGTTGGGATCTTGTTTGGGATGCAGAGACGCGTCGTGTCATTGTGGTTTCCGAGGCTGGCGAGCGACCGCATTCTGCGGCGCGCGGTGGGGACGACTCCTTTTGCCCTCACGTTGCAGCAGAGTAATGCCGAGCGGCTTTATTGCCTGAATGAGAGCGCCGAGCGGGAAGGGCTTCAGCGCGGTATGGGGCTGGCAGATGCCCGGGCCCTGTGCCCGTCCTTGCAGACCATGCCGGCAGATCGTGAGGCGGACGCGCATTTCCTGCAATTGCTGGCGCGTTGGGCCGGACGCTTCTGCCCCTGGGTTGGGTTGGATGGCGACGACGGCCTGTTGCTGGATGTGACGGGCTCCACTCATCTGTTTGGTGGCGAACTGGCGCTGCTGGAGGTCATCGAGGAGCGTTTGGCGCGAGGCGGAATTTCCGTGCAGCAGGGGCTTGCGGATACGCGCGGTGCGGCTTGGGCGCTGGCCCATTATGGCGGCTGGATGCCCGATGAGGCCCGGGGGGATGCTTCCGGTTCTGGACATGTTGAGACGGAGGCCAGCACGGCGGCGCATGAGAAAAGATCTTCCGGCCTTGCGGTGCGGCTGGCTCTTTCGGGCAAGGCACTTGCTGCTATCGGGCATTTGCCGGTTGCTGCCTTGCGGCTGGAAGAAAAGGTCTGCACGGGGCTGATGCGGCTCGGTGTGCGCACCATCGAGGCGCTTTATGCCTTGCCACGGGCGACGGTGACCCGCCGCTTCGGGTTGGAGCCCTTGATGCGGTTGGATCAGGCGTTGGGGCACAGGGAGGAAGCCATCTCTCCTCTATCCGAGGCGCCTCATTACGGGGTGCGGATGAGCCTGCCCGAACCGATCGGGCTGGCCGATGATGTCATGGCGGTGGCGGCCAAACTGCTGGACCGGCTTTGCAACAAGCTGGACCGGCAGGGCGCCGGAGCGCGGGTGTTGCAACTGACCATGCGGCGCATGGATATGGAGGCCAGTCAGGTGGAATTGCGGCTGGCGCGTCCGATGCGGGAAGCGGCGCGGATTCTGCCTCTGTTCGAACGCAGCGTGGGCGAGGTGGATGCCGGTTTCGGGATCGACATGATGCGGCTGGAAGCCACTGTTGTAGAACCCATGGCCGATGACCAGATGACGAGCGTGGTGTTGAGCAATGGGGGCCGTGAGGCGGACAGGGAAGCCGCATCAAGGGGCGAAGATCACGCGCTGGATGATCTGGTCTCCCGGCTTGGTAGTCGCATAGGGCTAGAGAATATCCTGCGCTTTGTTCCTGCCGACAGCCATATTCCAGAGCGTAGTTTTTCTTTGCAACCTGCTGCATGGACCAAAGCGGTTGCCGCCTGGCCGGGGCTTGGAGGAAAAAAGGGGGCTGATCGGGACGCCCGCAAAGAGGGGACGCAGAACGAAGAGGCCAGCGGTCCCCGCTCACCGCGCCCTGTGCGGCTGTTTCCGCCTGAGCCCATCGTGCTGCCTTTATCCTCGGAGCCTGATCCTGTGCGCCGTGAGCCGCCAGCACATTTTCGTTGGCGACGGATGCAGCTGTCCGTGGCCTATGCGCGCGGGCCGGAACGGATTGCGCCGGAATGGTGGTGGGAGGATCCTGCATGGCGGTCTGGCATTCGGGACTATTGGTGGGTGGAGACGCGGCAGGGTTGGCGTCTCTGGCTGTTCCATACGCCACAAAACCGTTTGACCCATCTTTCCAGTTGGTTCGTGCAGGGTGAATTTGCATGACGAGTAATCCCACCCGCGCACAAGGCGCGGCCACGCCACCTGCAAAGGGGCCGACGCCGAATTCCGGTGCCGTGTCGCCCGAGCAGTTGGCCACGATGCGGCCGACCGCTTATGCGGAACTGTGTGTCGCGTCCAATTTTACCTTCCTTATGGGGGCGTCTCATCCTGAAGAGTTGGTCATTCGCGCAGCCGAGCTTGGGTTGGAGGCGATTGCCATCACAGACCGGAATTCTCTGGCTGGTGTGGTGCGGGCTTTTTCCGCACTCAAGGAGTTGAAACGCCAGATCGAGGAGCAAGCCGACAAGCAGTTGGAGGCGATCAAGCTGCGCTCTAGCCAGCGGATCGATCCGTCCAGCCGTCAACCACTGGACGCCGAGGGAACTGCTGAGCTATCGGCTGCTGGGGTGGTCAAGCTGCCGCGCCTTATTACCGGGGCGCGTCTGGTGCTTACCGACAGCTCCCTTGATTGGGTGGCGCTGCCCACAGATCGGGCTGCCTATCAGCGGCTGACGCGGCTGTTGACCCTTGGCAAGCGGCGGGCCGAGAAGGGGGAATGCCTTCTTCATTTTGCCGACCTGCTGGAAGCCGGATCGGGGATGATGCTGATTGCTCTGCCGCAGGCAGGGCTGGAATACCCCGATGTCGAGCCGCAGATCAGGCGGGCGGTGGCCCAGTTCCCCGGACGTGTTTTTCTGGGGGCCGCGCCTGCCTATAATGGGTCGGATCAGGCCTGGTTTGATGCCTGTTCTGCCCTTGCCTACAAGTTGGCTGCTCCCATGGTGGCGGTGGGGGATGTGCTTATGCATCACGGGCGGCGGCGGCAGTTGGCCGATGTGCTGACCTGCTTGCGCGAACATATCACCATTGATGATATCGGCTCCCGCGCTCTGCCCAATGCTGAGCGGAGGCTCAAGGGAGCGGCGGATATGGTGCGGCTTTATCGGCGCCATCCGGCGGCGATCCGGCGCGCCACTGAGATTGCCATGCGCTGTAGCTTCACCCTTGATGAGTTGAGCTATCAATATCCCGATGAGGTGGCGGGTGAGGAAAGTCCGCAGGCGCGGCTTGAGCGGCTGACCAATGAGGGGCTTGCCCGGCGCTATCCACAAGGGGTGCCGGAGAAATCCCGTTCTTTGGCCGATAAGGAACTGGCGCTTGTCGGTAAGCTCGGGTTCGCTGCCTATTTCCTCACCGTGCATGACATCGTGGCTTTTGCGCGCAGCAAGGATATCCTTTGTCAGGGGCGCGGCTCTGCGGCCAACTCGATCCTCTGTTTTGCCCTCGGGATTACCGATGTGGCGCCGGAAACCATCACCATGGTGTTCGAGCGCTTTGTCTCTGAGCATCGTGGCGAGCCGCCTGATATCGATGTGGATTTCGAGCATGAGCGGCGCGAAGAGGTGATCCAGCATATCTATGAGCGCTATGGCCGCCACCGCGCTGGCCTTTGCGCCACGGTGATTCATTTCCGTACACGCTCGGCCATTCGCGAGGTGGGCAAGGTGATGGGCCTGTCGCAGGATGTGACGGCGGCACTTTCCGGCCAGATCTGGGGCTGGTCGACCGATGGGGTGGACATGAAGCGGATGCGCGAGCTGGGGCTTGATCCGAGCGACCGGCGGCTGATGCAGACCATTGCCCTGATTGCCGAGATCATCGGTTTCCCGCGTCACCTCTCTCAGCATGTGGGCGGTTTCATCATTACGCGTGGGCGGCTGGATGAGCTTTGCCCGATCGAGAATGCTGCGATGGAAGACCGTACCATCATCGAGTGGGACAAGGATGATATTGATGCGCTGGGCATCCTCAAGGTGGATATTCTGAGCCTCGGCATGCTGACCTGCATCCGCAAGAGCTTCGATCTGCTCAAGGATCATGAGGGGCTTGTGCATAGCATCGGCTCGGTGCCGCAGGAGGACGGGGCAACTTATGACATGCTGTGCGTGGCCGATGCGGTGGGGGTATTTCAGGTAGAGAGTCGGGCGCAGATGAACTTTCTGCCCCGCATGCGCCCGCGCACCTTTTATGATCTGGTGGTCGAGGTGGCCATCGTGCGGCCCGGCCCCATTCAGGGGGGGATGGTACATCCCTATATCAACCGGCGACAGGGGCGGGAGAAGGTCTGGTTCCCTTCCAAGGCGCTGGAAGAGGTGCTGGGCAAGACGCTCGGGGTGCCTTTGTTTCAGGAACAGGCGATGCAGATTGCCGTGGTGGCCGCTGGCTTTAGCCCCGAGGAAGCCGACCGGCTGCGGCGCTCGCTTGCCACCTTCCGGCGGATGGGCACCATTCACAGCTTCAAGGAGAGGTTCGTGGGCGGCATGCTGGAGCGAGGCTATGACAAGGATTTCGCCGAGCGCTGCTTTTCGCAGATCGAGGGTTTTGGTGAATATGGCTTCCCCGAGAGCCACGCGGCGGCTTTTGCCATGCTGGCCTATGTGTCGGCATGGCTCAAATGCCATCACCCTGCGGTTTTTGCTTGTGCCCTGCTCAACTCCCAGCCGATGGGATTTTATGCGCCGGCACAGATTGTGCGGGATGCACGCGAGCATGGCATCGAGATTCGGCCCATCTGCGTCAATAACAGCGCTTGGGACAATATGCTCGAGCGGCGGCTGGATGGGGCGCTGGCCATCCGGCTCGGCTTTCGCCAGATCAAGGGCTTTTCCGCCGAGGATGCCGACTGGATCGTGGCAGCAAGAGGCAACGGCTACCCCGATCCGCAAAGCGTCTGGCAGCGGGCAGGCCTTAAAGGCGGGGCGATGGAGCGACTGGCCGAGGCGGATGCCTTTGTCAGCATGGAGATGGGGCGACGCGAGGCGCTCTGGCAGGTCAAGGCCCTGTCTGGCCTCAAGCCGTTGCCGCTGTTCAACGATCCGATTGATGGCGAGTGCATCAATGAGCCCTCGGTCTCCTTGCCGCAGATGCATCTGGGGGAAGAGGTGGTAGAGGATTATGTTTCCATGCGCCTGTCCCTGCGGGCGCACCCGATGGAACTGCTGCGCCCCTCCATGCCGGATCTGACCACCCATGGCGATCTGATGGTCACTTCGCTCAAGAGAGTGACCGTCTGTGGTCTGGTCATCACCCGGCAGCGCCCCGGTACTGCGTCGGGGGTCATTTTCGTGACACTGGAAGATGAGACCGGCGTTGCCAACGTCGTTGTTTGGCCCAAGATCTACAAGGCATTCCGGCGGGCGGTGATTACGGGGCGATTGCTCAGGGTGCATGGTACGCTGCAGAAGGAGGGCATTGTGGTGCATCTGATTGCCGAGCGGGTGGAAGATCTGTCGCACCGGCTCTCCGAGTTGGGACATCCGCTTGATGATGCTGTCGGCATCACCAATCCGCAGGCAGATGAGGCGCCACGGGGGCGTCCGGCCAAGGGGCTAGAGCGCGTACCATCGCGGGCCCGACACCCCCGCGAGCAGGCCAAGAAACTATTCCCGAGCCGTGATTTTCACTAGCGGATTTCGTGTGCGGATGCGTGCCGGATATCGGTTTTGGCAGGTCAAAAGTCTGTTTTCCCCAGAGGTGGATAGATTGCGCCGGAGCCTTTCGCAGGTGCGAAAGAAAGCTGGTGGGGAATTCGTAGGCAATTGCTAATTTTTTGAGCAAACTGGCAAAATCGGATTGCGCAGGCGCAGCGTCGGAACCTTTTCGTGAAATCGATTTCGGTCCTTTTCTTTCAATGAGATGCCCGATTTGGGTGGTTAGCCAAAAGGTGAATATACTGGAGGTTGCCGAAACCGGTTTCGGAAAGCAGACTTGGCGCGGGAGGATGCCGTGCACAAGTCTGAAGAACATGACGGCAAGGGGCGTCAGAGCAAAAAATCACGCGTGACCATCAAGGAAGTGGCCTATGCCTTGGGTATTTCCAAGAGCACTGTTTCCAGGGCGCTGAATGGCTATTCGGATATCGCGGAACATACGCGTCTGAAAGTCCAGCGCACGGCGCAGGAACTTGGCTACAAGCCCATGATTCACGCGCAGGCCATTCGCACCGGTCTGGTGCGCTCGCTCGGCATGGTGCTCAATGCGGATAGCCATGACGGGCACCGGCCGTTTCTTGCCGACTTTATTGACGGGATTTCCCGGCGGGCCAGTCAGGACAGTTGGACCCTGACCGTGGCTACCGCGAGCCACGCGCTGGGTGTGCTGACGACAATCAAGCGCCTGAGCGACGAGCATACGGTGGATGGCTTTATCCTGCCGCGGACACGCATTGAGGATCCTCGGGTGCATTATCTGGTCAAGGCGCATGTTCCCTTCATCATGTTCGGGCGTACCGGCGATGATACGGAGTGCGGCTGGTATGACATCGATGCCGCCAAGGCCATGCAGGAGGCGGTGTTGCGGCTGGTTGGCATGGGGCATGTGCGCATTGGTTTCATCAACGGGCTGGAGCGCTACATGTATGCCAAGGTGCGCTATGAGGGCTATTGCGAAGGTTTGAAAAAGGCAGGGCTCCCCTATGAGGACTGTCTGGTGCGCCATGATGCTGTGACCCGCAGGGATGGTGCTCGGGAGGGGGCGATCCTGCTGGATCTGCCTGAAAGGCCAACGGCGATTATCTGCGCGGTCGATCTCGCCGCGCTGGGTGTTTATCGGGCTGCCCATGACAGGCAGCTGATGATTGGCAGTGATCTGTCGATCATTTCTTACGACGGTATAGCTGAGGGGGAATATGCATCCCCGCCACTTACCAGCTTTTTCGTCGACAACAGGGAAGCGGGGGAACGCCTCGCCGATCTGCTCATCAGGCGTATCCAGGGGGACGCGCCTGAATCGCTTCGCCAATTGGGGGAGGCGCATTTGATTGCGCGGGCATCGGATGGCCCGCCGGTCATTCGATCCGCTTGAACTTATTTTCAGTGTTGCAATTTGGGAGGTTTGACAATGACATTATCTTTAGGCAGCAAACGCTTGACCGGTCTCATGGTGGGGACAGCGCTTGCTCTTGGATGCACCATGGTGACGGCTTCGGCCGAAGGCATCCGTTTCTGGACGACCGAAGAACAAACGCCGCGTCTGGCACGTCAGCAGGAAATGGCCAAGGACTTCGAAGCTGAAACCGGCATTTCGGTTGAGGTGATCCCGGTGACCGAGAAGGATCTCGGCACGCGCGCCACAGCAGCCTATGCTGCTGGCGATCTGCCGGATGTCATCTATCATCCGCTTCAATATGCGCTGCCTTGGGTAGAAGCGGGCATTCTTGATGCCTATGCTGCAACAGACGTAATCGACAATCTGGGCAAAGACACCTATGCCCCCGGTGCGCTGGCCATGGCGGCAACCGAAGATGGCTATGCCTCTGTGCCGGTGGACGGCTGGACCCAGATGATCGTCTATCGCAAGGATCTGTTCGACGCCAAGGGCCTGAAAGCGCCCAACACCTATGCTGATGTGGAAGCCGCTATCAAGGCCCTGCATAATCCGCCTGAAATGTATGGCTTTGTGGCCGCTACAAAGGTGGACGAAAACTTCATGAGCCAGGTTCTCGAGCATGTATTCCTGGCCAATGGCGTGTCTCCTGTCGACAAAGATGGCTTCAAGCCTCTGGACGTTAAAAAGACAACGGAAGTGCTCGACTTCTACAAGGCTATCGTCAAGGCTTCTCCTCCGGGGGAACTCTATTGGAAACAGTCTCGTGAACTCTATTTTGCTGGCAAGGCTGCGATGATCATCTGGTCGCCGTTCATTCTTGACGAACTGGCAGGTCTCAGGGACTCCGCTCCGCCGACCATCAATGACGATCCGACCAGCCCTGAACTGGCTTCCAAAACCGGTATCGTCACCAATTTCGCCGGACCATCCAACCCGGGCGGCGCTGCATGGGGCGACATCCGCTATTTCGGCATCACATCTGATGCAGATATCGAAGCGGCTGAAAAGTTCGTCGAATATTCCATGAATGCGGGCTACACACAGACCCTTGCCATTGCTCCGGAAGGCAAATTTCCGGTTCGTCGTGGGGATGCGGATAACCCGACCAAATTCATTGATGCATGGTCCAAGCTGCCGGTTGGTGTTGATCGCAAGAAGCCGCTTGCCGACCTTTATCCATCCGAGATGATCGGCGAGATCGTTGCCGGTCTGGATGTCGCCCAGCGTTGGGGCGTCAAGGAAGGGCAACTGGCTCTGGCTTCGAAAATGATCAACTCCCAGGTCTTTAACCAGATTGTCCGCAAATACACCGATGGTGTCATCGGGGCGGAAGAAGCTGTTGCCTCGTTGAACGAGGAACTGTCGAAAATCCAATAAGGTATTGACTTGAAACTGTTTGCGCCGGGCGGCTTGTCGTTGCCCGGTGTGATAAGCGGAGCCTCTTCTCATGTCGACCACTGACTATCCAAACAGTTCTGCGGGAGCAGGGCACCAGCCCACTGCGCTCGCCCCTCCACGATCCGGACCTCTGGCCAAGAGAGAAGCGCGCCTTGCCTGGGGGTTGCTGACGCCGACGCTTTTGAGCGTGGCTCTGGTCATCATTCTCCCCTTGTTGGCGATCTTCTGGATCAGTGCCAAACCGATCGGTTTGAGCGACCTCAGACCCACGACGCCCGATGTCTATGAGCGGATGCGCGGCAAGGTGTCCGCTGCGGGGGATAGGGTGACGATTGAATATCGTCTGACAAATTCTTCGCGTGAGAAGCCGATTGCCAATGTCACCATGTCCGATGTCTGGCCTGCTGGCCTTGAACCGGTGTCTCTGGATGAGCGCTGCACGCTCGCCGCAGGGCAGCTCTCTTGCAATCTGGGCGATTGGGAGGCTGGTCATCGGGAAAGACTGCTCATTGAGGTGGTTGCTCAGGAGCCCTTCATCAATAGCGATGTGAATGTGCGTGACACCGAGCCGGTCATGACGGGCGATGCGAGTTCTGATCTGTTCAACCTGACCTTCACTTGGGACAATTTCCGCTCTGTCTTCGACAGTGGTGAATTTCTCGAAGTGCTTTGGGTGACGCTCTTCTACACCGTGGTTGGCACCATCGGGGCACTTGTGGTTGGTATGCTCGCCGCTCTGATGCTCAACAAGAGTTTTACCGGACAAGGCATTTTGCGCGGGCTGTTTCTCTTCCCCTATGTGGCGCCGGTTATCGCGGTTGCCTTCACATGGGTGACGTTGCTGGATCCATTCTCGGGCTCATTCAATGCGCTGCTGGTGCAAATGGGACTGATAGAGACGCCGATCAACTTTTTCGGGCAGCGGCCTCTGGCTTTGTTTACCGTGACGGCGTTTGAAATCTGGCGCTATTTTCCGCTGTCCTTCCTGTTCATTCTGGCGCGGATGCAGTCGATTGATCATGACATCTATGAGGCAGCTGATATGGATGGGGCATCGCCTTTCCAGAAATTCTACTATCTCTCCTTGCCGCAATTGATGGGCATTCTGTCGGTGCTGTTCCTGTTGCGCTTCATCTGGACGTTCAACAAGTTCGACGACATCTTCCTGATGACGGGCGGCAATGCGGGAACGCGTACGCTAACCGTGAATGTGTATGAGCAGGCCTTTGCCATTTCCAATATCGGCGCGGGGGCTGCGGTTGCTGTGGTCATCTTCGGGTGCCTTCTGGCCTTCTCATTCTTCTTCTTCCGGTTCATTTCAAGGGAGGAAGGGCTATGAAAAATGGATATCTGCTCGCCGCCGTGGTTGGTGTGTTATGGAGCCTTACCATCATCGTGTGCCTGACCATCGTTATGGCCTTTTCAACCGGCCTTCCGGTGCATCCGGTCTGGCTTGCAGCCATCGTGCAAGGGGCTGCCGTGGGGCTGGTGGCGCTATATGTGCCCAGTCGTTTGCTCGGCATTCTCATCAGCTTTGCGTTGGTGCTTGGGGTCAGTTTCATGCAACCCTTCGGCATAAGCCTCTCTGAAAAAAGCTTTGCGCAGGGCGTTGGTGTGCTGGTTCTGGTTTTTGGGCTCTCTGTTCCGCTGAGCATCATGACGAAGGGAATGCCTGCGGGCACGCTCACGCGGCACCAGTTTGAAGAAGGGATCGTGCGGTTTCTGACCGGCTTTGGCTATGTCTTCTTCACCGCCATCGTTGTCGTGCCCTTTTATGTAATGTTGATGACGTCGGTGAAGGGGCAGCAGGCCTTGTTGCTCAATCCGCTGGATTTCTCGATTGAATGGGATAAGGGGTGGGATCTTTTCCGGTCCTATCAGGAGCTATTCACCCAATATAATTTTGGAAGCTACTTGTTGACCTCCTTCCTTGTTTCTGTGGCCACTGTCGCGGTGACTTTGCTCTTCAGCGTGCCGGGCGCCTATGCGGTGGCGCGGTTGCGCTTCAAGGGGCAAGCTGTCATGTCCCGCTCGATCCTGCTCATCTATATGGTGCCGATGATCGTTCTGGCACTGCCGATCTATGTGGGTTTCTCCATGTTCGGGTTGCGAAACTCGCTGTTTGGCCTGCTGCTGATCTATCCGGTGACAACCATTCCGGTCTCGCTTTATATGCTGCAGGGCTATTTCCGCGGCCTTCCTGCTGAAATCGAGGAAGCTGGATTGATGGATGGCCTTTCCCGGCTTGGTGTGATCTGGAAGATCACATTACCGTTATCGCTTCCCGCTCTGGCATCAGTTTCGCTTTATGTATTTATGATTGCGTGGAACGAGTTCCTGCTCGCCTTCATGCTGCTTGATGATCCGAGCAAATTCACGCTAACGCGCGGCGTTACAATGCTCAATTCTTCCGAGGTGCCACGACAGCATCTGATGGCCGGGGCAGTGATTGCTACATTGCCGATTCTCGTGCTGTTTCTTGGGCTTGAGCGCTTCATGACCAAAGGCCTGACCGCAGGCTCTGTTAAAGGATGATTTGATTAATGGCTATCTCAGACGACAAACTGGACCGGCAAGCGCGCCGGATCCTGCGACAAAACGATCGCGGGGGATACACGGTGCCCACAGCGGGGCTGTATCCTTATCAATGGAACTGGGATTCCTGCTTTGCTGCATGGGGCTTCTCTTCTTTTGATGTCAAAAGGGCCTGGTTCGAGATCCACACGCTCTTCACCGGGCAGTGGGATACGGGCATGGTGCCGCACATTATCTTCCACAAGAGGGCCGATGGCTACTTCCCCGGACCGGATGTCTGGGGCGTGGATCGGGTGCCGCATACGTCAGGTATTACGCAGCCTCCTGTTGCCGCAACGCTCATTCGCTCAATTTATGAGCAGGATAAGCGCTACGGGCGGGTGCATATGGAGCTTATTTACGGGCGTCTTGTCAGTTGGCATCGCTGGTTCATGAAAAGCCGGGTCGAGCGGGGCATGGTGGCCATCACCCATCCGTGGGAAAGCGGCCGCGACAATGCGGTTGATTGGGATAGCGCCATGGCAGCCGTTTCCACCGAAGGGGTGGGGGAGTATACCCGTCGGGACACCAGCCACGTTGATCCTTCCATGCGTCCCAAGAAGGAAGACTACGACCGTTATCTCAAGATGCTCTATTACGGTCGCGAAAGCGGCTGGGATGAGGAGAAGATCCGTGAAGGATCGCCTTTCCGTGTCGCCGATGTGGGAATGACGTTCATCTTCCTGAGGGCCTGCCGAGATCTGTTGCAGATCGCGATGGATCTTGACCATCTGACACCGGAGATCGAAGGCTGGATCGCGGAGCTGGAAGAAGGGGTGCGCAATCACTGGAACCCGGCTGGCTACTATGACAGCATTGACCTCAGGAGTGGCGAATTCACCGGATCGCTCAGCTCGGCCTCATTCCTTTGCTGGTATGCGGGCATCGACAACGAGACAATGAAGGCCCATCTGGAGGACATTCTGCAAAAGGTGACCTTCGGGGTGCCATCCTATGATCCGCGCGATGAGAAGTTCGAGCATCTGCGCTATTGGCGCGGGCCGGTCTGGGGCATCATCAATGCGTTGATCGGCATTGGGCTCAATGAACGTGGCTTGACGCAACTGGCGGGCCGCTTGCGCAAGGATACGCGCGACCTGATTACCGAGCATGGTTTCTACGAATATTTCAGTCCTGTCGACGGGACACCGGCGGGCGGTGACAAATTCACCTGGACAGCTTCGATCTGGCTGACCTGGGCGGGCCCGCATGCAAAGGGGAGGTTCTAGCATGGCATCGATTGAACTCAAGGCGGTAGAGAAATGGTTTGGTGAACTGCAAGTCATCAAAGGCGTTGATCTGGCCATCGAGGAGGGGGAGTTCATCATTTTTGTCGGACCATCGGGCTGTGGCAAATCCACCTTGCTCAGAACCATCGCGGGACTGGAGGAGTGCTCTCGCGGTGAGATTCTGATTGAGGGGCGCAATGTCACCGCCGACCCACCAGCCTCTCGCGGGTTGGCCATGGTGTTCCAGTCCTATGCGCTTTATCCGCATATGAATGTGCGCGACAATATGGGCTTCGGCCTGAAAACGGCGGGAACGCCCAAGGCCGAGATCGAGGAAAAGGTCAATGAAGCGGCGCGGGCATTGAAGCTGGAGACTTATCTGGACCGCAAGCCCAAAGAGCTTTCCGGCGGTCAACGCCAGCGCGTTGCCATCGGCCGGTCCATCGTGCGCAATCCGACGGCCTTCATGTTTGACGAACCCCTATCGAACCTTGATGCTGCGCTGCGGGTGGAAATGCGTTACGAGCTGGCCAAGCTGCATCGGGAGCTGAAGGCGACGATGATTTATGTAACCCACGATCAGGTGGAAGCCATGACATTGGCCGACCGTATCGTGGTGTTGCGCGATGGTATTATCGAGCAGGTCGGCTCACCCCGTACGCTCTATGAACGGCCGGGGAACCTGTTTGTGGCCCAGTTTATCGGCTCACCGAAGATGAATATCATGCCTTGCACGACCCAAGGAGATAATTACCTGCTGGAAGGTGCGCGCGGTGGCGTGCAAACCCAGCCCGGCGTGGCCAGCCATATCGGTGTGCGACCAGAAGCCATTTCGATAGGCGAGAAGGGCGAGGGTCAGTGCGACGGCGTGGTTGATATTGTTGAATATCTCGGCTCGGATACCCATCTGCTGGTCGATTGTGGCGGGCTCGGTGCTATTGGCGTGCGTCTTGATGGTGATGCCGCTGTGGAACCGGGCGATGAGGTTGGTCTGATTTTCAATCCCGACAAGCTGCATTTCTTTGATGAGGCAGGCTTGGCTTTGCCGCGCCAATGATGGGGGGCACTCTGCTGTTTGCGGGTGTTGCAATGTTGCGCATTCCGGTCTTTTTTCCCTTTTGAAACGACAGGGTTGAAGAGCTGAAAAGCGCGCACTGCCAGATGAGCAAACGGGGCAAGAAAAAAACGGGGCGGCATGGCCGCTCCGTTTTCAGTTTTCGGGAGGAGGACTGGATTTCTATCAAACGAACCGGTTGACCAGATTTTCCAGTTTTTCTTGTTTACCGGAGCGTGGCTCTGGATTGATGTCGTCTTTGAGAACGCGCTCGGAAATGCTTTCCAGCGTTCCGTTTGCCAGCATGTCCTTGTTGACGTCTTTGTCCCAGTCGGCATAACGCTCTTTGAGAGCCGCTTCCAGACCGCCATCTTCGAGCATGGCTGCAGCAGCTTTGAGGCCACGTGCACAGATATCCATGCCGCCGATGTGACCGGCAACCAGATCTTCTGCATCAAGCGACTGACGGCGCAGTTTGGCGTCAAAGTTGGTGCCGCCGGTCGTGAAGCCACCTGATTTGAGGATGTGGTAGTAAGCCAGAGCCACTTCAGGGGTGTTGTTCGGGAACTGATCGGTATCCCAGCCGGACTGATAGTCGTTGCGGTTCATGTCGATGGAACCGAGCATGTTGTCAGCAGTGGCAACGGCGATTTCATGTTCAAAGCTGTGGCCGGCAAGAATGGCATGGCCCTGTTCGAGGTTCAGTTTGACCTCGCCTTCCAGACCATATTTGCGCAAGAAGCCAATGCAGGTAGCAGCATCAAAGTCATACTGGTGCTTGCTTGGTTCCTGTGGTTTTGGTTCCACCAGAATGGTGCCCTTGAAGCCGATCTTGTGCTTGTAGTCCACGACCATGTTGAGGAAACGGCCCATATGGTCCAGTTCCTGGCCGATGTCGGTGTTCAGCAGGGTTTCGTAGCCTTCACGGCCGCCCCAGAGCACATAGTTCTGGCCACCCAGACGATGGGTTGCATCCATGCAGCTTTTGACTGTTGCTGCGGCATAGGCGAAGACATCCGGATCAGGGTTGGTGGATGCGCCAGACATGAAGCGGCGGTTGGAGAACATGTTGGCCGTGCCCCAAAGCAGCTTGGTTTCGGAGCTTTCCATCTTCTCTTCGAAATAGTCGACGATTTCGTTGAGGTTGGAGAGGCTTTCAGCGAAATTTTTACCTTCAGGGCGAACGTCCACATCGTGGAAGCAGAAATAAGGAGCGCCCAGAAGATCGAACAATTCGAATGCCACGTCGGCTTTCAGTTTGGCCTTGGACATTTCATCGCCGAACCAGGGGCGATCAAAGGTACGTCCACCAAACGGGTCGCCGCCTTCCCAAGCGAAGCTGTGCCAGTAAGCAATTGCAAAACGCAGATGCTCTTTGAGGCTTTTGCCCATCACGATCTCGTCGGGATTGTAATGGTGGAAGGCAAGCGGATTGTCGCTTTCAGGGCCTTCATATTTGATTTTGGACAGGGAACCGAAAAAGTCTGTCATGATCAGAGATCCTTCAGGGATGAATAGGCGGCTGCGTAACGGGCATAGACATTTTCAAAGCTGTCCTGCAGGGCCTTGTTTGGATAGAAGCTTTTTTCAATAGTGGGCATTGTACACAGAACCGAAGGATCACCCTTCTGGTCTGCTACGAGGCCCATGCGAGCGGCGCCGAAGGCTCCGCCAAAATCTCCGGCGGTTGGCCGGTCGATCTGTTTGTCCAGAATGGTTGCCAGCAGTGACAGCCAATAGTCGGAAGATGATCCGCCACCCACGGCTATGAGTCGGCTCAGGCTGGTGCCAGCCGCTTCCAGTGCCTTGATGCCATCCTTGAATGCGTAAGAGATGCCTTCAAGAACAGCACGGGTGAGGGCAACCTGGTCATCCGGATGGGACAGGCCGATGAAGCCGCCACGAATGTTGGCGTCATTGTGAGGCGTGCGCTCTCCACCAAGATAGGGGAAGAACAATGCTGATCCGGGTGCGGTCACCTCGTCGCCGAGGGCCCTGGTGAGCTCCGCTGCGCCTGAACCAACCAGCTTGGCATACCAGTTGAGCGCGTCGGTTGCGGCCAGAATGACCGCCATATGACACCAGTGATTGGCGGTGGAATGGCAGAAGGTGTGCACGGCGCTTTCAGGCAGTGGCCGATAGCTGTCAATGGCGGCATAGATTACGCCACTGGTACCCAGCGAGATAAAGGCATCACCTTCGCCGACAATACCGGTGGCGATCGCGGAGGCTGCATTATCGCCAGCGCCGCCAGCCACGATAGTCTCGGCAGAAAAACCCCAGCGCTCGACGAGTTCCTTGCGGATGGTGCCGGTGCTTTCGGTGCTTTCTGCAAGGGCTGGCATGTGAGACTTGTCCAGACCGGTGGCAGCCAGCAGATCGGAAGACCATTCCCGTTTGCCCACATCCATCCATGAGGTGCCAGCGCTGTCGGAATAGTCAGAGACATAGTCGCCGGTCAGCCAGAGGCGCAGATAATCCTTGGGAAGCAGCACCTTCTTGATCTGGTCGAAAAGCTCGGGCTTGTTGGCCTGCATCCACGCCAGTTTCGGCGCGGTGAAACCGGGGAAGACGATGTTGCCTGTCAGCTCGCGAAAGCCGGGGGTCGCATCAAGCCTTGCAGCTTCTTCGTGGCTGCGGGTGTCATTCCACAGAATGCATGGTGCGATCGGCGTGTCCGTTGAATCCAGCATGGTAGCCCCGTGCATCTGGCCAGAAAGGCCTATGGCGCGTACCTGCTTGATGGCTTCCGGATGAGATGCAACCAGATCATCAAAGGCAGCAGCGGTAGCCAGAATCCAGCTTTGCGGGTCCTGTTCACTCCAGCCTGAAGAAGGGCGTGACACCGAAAGAGATTGGTTTGTCGAAGCGATGATCTGCTGACTTTCAGACATGATCACCACCTTGACCCCGGACGTGCCCAGGTCAATTCCCAAATACATTTTTTCCTCCCGCCTTGAGACGCGTATTTATGATCATACGACTGGATCTGAGGGGTTGCTCGTTGGGAGAGATATTATTTTAGTATGTAAAATAAATCAAGATGAGCGCGTCCAAATCCACTGGTAATGATATCATTACCGGTAACGCGATCTAGATTAGGCGGTGGTTTCTGGCGCTCAGGCGCTTGTTTCGGCGCTTCCCAACTGATCCAGAGAAATGCGGACAACCTCCTCCAGAGCAAAGGCTGCCGCGCCTTTTGCCCACATCATGTCGCCCCACTTGTGGATGCGAATTTCCGGTTCGTGATGCCCTTTGAGAATGGTGGAAGAGCGGACCATGTCGAACACTTGCTGGGCGTAGAGATAGTCAAACTGCATCTGTTCACCGGAGAGGATTACCATGGCCGGATCAAACAGATTGACCAGATTGGCAAGGCCCATGGAGAACATGCGGCTGGCGCGGTCAAAGATGGACTTGGCCATCCTGTCGCCTTCCTTGGCGGCGGCGAACAGTTGGACGAGACGGTCTTCTTCGCTGGTGCCTTCTTCCCAATGCTTGAAGAGATTGGCCTCACGCAAGAGGGCATAATCGGCGACATAGGCTTCCAGACAGCCACGTTGGCCGCACCGGCAAAGTGCTCCTTCCGACTGCACTTTGGTATGGCCGAATTCTGCGCCGAAGCCTTGTGTGCCGCGGAAAATCTCTCCGTCTAGCACGATGCCCAGTCCGACCCCCTGTTCGATCGTGACGACCAGAAAATCGGGCACATCCCGACCAAATCCGAACCAGAGTTCGGCGATGGCCACTGCGTTGGCGTCGTTTTCCACGAACACCGGCATGGGCATGATCTCTTCCATCAATTGCTTGAGGTTGAATTCCTGTTCCTGAAACAGCGGGCACCAGTCGACAAAGCCTTCTGTGGCTTGAATGGTGCCCGGCAGGCCGATGCCGACTGCGGAAAGATCTTCGGGCTTGACGCCCGCAGAGGCGGAAACGGTTTCCACCACTTGCGGAATAAGCTTGCACAAGGCCGCGCGATCAATGGGTGGGCGTGGCATGGGAACTTTGGCCTTGCCCAGTTGCTTGCCTTCCAGATCGAGCACCACGGCGCTGATGCTGCGGCCGGTCAGCTTCATGCCGGCTACGATGTGGGATTCTCCACGCAGCTTGAGGTCCACTCTGGGGCGTCCACGCTTGGATTGGCCCGGTTCGACCTCTCTTTGCACCTCTTCAATCAGGCCTGCTGCGATAAGCTCTGCTGTGATGGAAGTGACGGTGGCCGGACTCATGCCTGTGGCGTTGGCGATGTCGATGCGGGCAACCTGAAAGTTATTGCGTATATGAGAAAAAACCAGATTCCGCCCCTGACTCCTCTGCTCAGTGATCTGTGACGTTTTTTTGATGGAATTTCTCATTGCGGATTACTTTGCTGGTTTTGCTTGGGCGGTTGCTTTTTGGCCTTGGTCTCTTTTTGAAAATGCCAAAAGCAGCGCTTGAACGGATCTTTGTGAGCCATCATAAGTCATTTAAATTTGAAGTCCAAATTAAATGGTTGGTGCTATGACGGCTTGCTTTCTATCGGTGTTTCTTCTTTGCCTTGGGGTAAAGAATACTCTGGCGTGCCCCGAGGTGATATCCGTTCTATGCATAATTATGCGGGATATCCAGAAATGTAGTGGAAAACTGACCTTTGGACTCAGTATGCAATATTTCACGGCTATGGATGACGCGCGCATTTCAGGCAAAGCGCTGGAGATTGTTTGCGCGAGATTGTTGGCGCGAGATTGCGCGGCATGCTTGTTATGCTTGCGCATTGTGCAATTACTGTTTTGCAAATCCGGATTTTCTCCATATTGTGATGTGGATTTGTGCAAGCTGAGCACTTGCACTCCCTTGAGCCGGTTTGCTTAGCCTAAAGTTTGGGCTACCCTTTTCATCCTGATTGTCTTTAAAGCCTGTTGGTGGAAACAGGCCCTGATGACAATTTGTTCGCTTGGCAAAAATATAAAAGAAAGCTCGCCTGTATGCGTCGCCATCTGATGATATCGAAACGGTTTGCGCCTCTGTTCTGGACGCAATTTCTCTCTGCGTTCAATGACAACTTTCTGCGCTATTCCCTTGTCTTTCTTATTCTTGTGCAGTTGCAGGGGGACGAAGCCGCTTCTCTGATTACGCTGGCGAGTGCCATTTTCATGCTGCCTTTCCTGATCTTGTCAGCGCTTGGAGGGGAGCTGGCAGATAAATATGACAAGGGGTGGCTTGCCGAGCGGCTGAAGCTGTTCGAGATTGGTGCTGCCTTTGTGGCCGTTGCCGGGATCATCATGGCCTCGGTGCCCGTGTCCATGCTGGCGCTGTTTCTTTTCGGGGTGATTTCGGCCCTGTTCGGGCCCATCAAATATGGCATCTTGCCTGATCTGATGGGACGGCGGGATTTGCCCGGAGCGAACGCATGGGTGGAAGGGGCAACCTTTATTGCTATATTAGGGGGCACTATTGCGGCCGGTTTCGTGGCCGATGACGGGCTCGACTCCAGGGTTTTTGCGCCGGTGATGCTGATCCTGGCGCTCGTCTGCTGGCTGATCAGCCGACATATTCCAAAGACGGGCTTCAGCAACCCCGATTTGCATGTGTCCGCCAATATTCTGGGCTCCACGGTGCGTCTTGTCAGGGAATTGCATGAAGACAAGCGGCTCTGGACGACCGCGTTATTCATCTCGTGGTTCTGGATGATGGGCGCTGTGCTGACCGCTCTTGTTCCCAGTTTCGTTGATCAGGTCATGGGCGGTAGCCCGCTGGTGGTGACCATCTATTCGGTGGTCTTTGCTGTATCTGTCGCCATCGGGTCGGCCATTGCCGCCTGGCTTTGTGCCGGGCGCGTGGTTCTACTGCCAGCGCCATTTGGTGCGGCGCTGCTGGCTTTTTTCTGTATGCAGCTGGCGTGGAATCTTTCGCAGATCAGCGAACCCCTTGTTGCCGATAGCGTGCTCGATTTCTTTACCCATACCGCAGCCATCCGCGTGGCGATCGATCTAGGCGGGCTTGCGGTTTCCGGTGCTTTGCTTGTGGTGCCAAGCTTCACTGCCTTGCAAAGCTGGGCGCGGCGCGATCATAGGGCGCGGGTCGTGGCTGGAGCCAATATTCTCAATGCCGGTTTCATTGTCTTTTCTGGTGCTGCTGTTGCTGCGTTTCAGGCGGTGGGGCTTAGCGCGTCGCATGTCTTTACCACTCTGGCCGTTGCCAATATCGTTGTCGCGTGGCTGATGGTGCGCTACATGCCGACCAACCCCTTGTGGGATCTGGTCAATATCCTGTTTCGCACATTCTCGCGTCTTGAAGTGGAGGGGCGCGAAAATCTGGAGAAAGCAGGCAAGTCGCCTATTCTTGCCTTCAATCATGTGAGCTTTCTGGATGGACCGCTGGCCATGGCCATCACCGAGGAAGAGCCGATCTTTGCCATCGATGCAAAAACGGCAAAGACCTGGTGGATGCATCCCTTCATGCGCTTCTTCAAATATCTTGTGCTGGAACCTTCCCAGCCCGTTGCGACAGAAGCCGTGGTTGATGCCTTGCAGAGTGGCAATTCCCTTGTGATCTTTCCTGAAGGGCGCGTTTCGGCGACCGGCGGCTTGATGAAGGTTTATGACGTGGCTGCCATGGCCGCAGAGATGACGGGCTCCAAGGTTGTGCCTATTCGCATTGAAGGGTTGGAGCGCAGCTATTCAACAGCCATCGAGCCGGGCAATGTGCGTCGCCAATTCTTCCCCAAGGTTAAGGTGACGATCCTTGAACCGGTAAAGCTGCAGGTGCCACCCAGTTTCAAGGGGCGCAGACGTCGCATGGCGGCGGGTGCTTCGCTGCAGCGGGTGATGTCTGAACTTGTGTTGCGCACCACCGACGTGGATATGACGGTGCTTGAAAATGTCATCAAGGTGGCACACGGCGTGGGGATGCGGCGTGTGACGCTGGAAGATCCGTTTGCGGGCCAGATGACTTATGGGCGCCTTTTGACGGCTGCTCGCGTGTTGGGAACCCATTTCCAGCGCGATTTTGCAGATGAGGAAAGGGTTGGGGTGCTGCTGCCCAACGCAACGGGAACGGCGGCTGTGATCCTTGGTCTGATGTCGGCAGGCAAGATTCCTGCGATGCTCAATTTCTCGACGGGCGTTGCCAACATGATCTCGTCTTGTCAAACGGCTCAGCTCAAATCTGTGCTCACATCACGCACATTTGTCGAGCAGGGCAAGATGGAGGACATGATCGCCAAGTTGGGTGAGCATGTAGAGATTGTCTGGGTGGATGATCTCAAGGACAAGACGGGCACCAAGGATAAATTGGCAGGCCTGCTGCATCGTTCCAAGCCTCTGGTTGCGCGCAAGGCCGATGATCCGGCCTTCATTCTGTTTACTTCCGGCTCGGAAGGCTTGCCCAAGGGCGTTATTCTGACCCATCGGAATCTCTTGGCCAATATTGCGCAAGCGGCCGCTGCCATCGACTTCAATATGGGAGATGTGGCCTTTAACGTGTTGCCGATGTTCCATTGCTTTGGCTTGACGGTCGGTACGATTTTGCCGCTCATTCATGCGATACCAGTTTATCTCTATCCCTCGCCGCTGCATTATCGGATCATTCCCGAGTTGGTTTATGGCACCAATGCGACGTTGTTCTTCGGCACGGATACGTTCCTTAATGGCTATGCACGCACCGCTCATCCGTTTGACTTCCGCAGCGTACGCTATTGCATTTCAGGCGCAGAAGCGGTCAAGGCGCCAACGCGGGAGCTGTTCATGCAGCGCTTTGGTGTGCGGCTGCTGGAAGGCTATGGTGTGACAGAAACCGCGCCGGTGATTGCCGTCAATACGCCGATTTTCAACAAGGTCGGTACCGTGGGCAAGGCATTGCCCGGCATTCAGACCAAGCTCAGTCCGGTGCCGGGCCTTAAGGAAGGCGGGAGGCTGCTCATCAAGGGTGACAATGTCATGGTTGGTTATTTGAGTGCCGATAAACCCGGAGAGGTGATCCCGCCGCCGGATGGATGGCATGATACCGGCGATATCGTCACCATCGATGAAGAGGGCTATATCAAGATTATCGGGCGGGCCAAACGCTTTGCCGATATTGCCGGAGAGAAGGTGTCGCTGGCCGCTGTTGAAGTGTTGGCCTTTGACCTCTGGCCGGACTATCTGTCGGCGGCGGCGCGCTTGCCCGATGCCAAGAAGGGCGAAAAGATCATTCTGGTGACCAATAAACCTGATGCAGATCTGTTTGAATTCTCCCGTCATGCGAAGGCCAATGGGGCGGCAGACATTTTGGTACCAGCCGAGCTGATTATTGATGAGGTGCCGGTTCTGGCAACCGGCAAGGTCGATCTGGCTTCGGTGCAAAGGCGAGTGGAAGAGATCAAAGGGGTGAAATGTCACTAGCCCGGAGAGGGCTTGCGTCATCTTGATTGATATGGCGGCTTAAAGTGGTGGGGATGCGGGATGCAATTTTACCGGTCTTTGCTCTGACGCAATTTTCCAAACGCGAAGTCTGATAGGCTTTCGCTAAATTTTCAAAAGGCGCGCTGTCTGGTGCTTGCCAACAGTTGTTGCGCCGTTTTTACTGGTTAGAGGAACTCACTTATGTCTGTTGAACAATTTGGTGTCATGCCGGATGGTACGCCGGTGCAGCGTGCGACTATTCATGGTGGTGGTCTGACCGCCAAGATCCTGTCTTATGGAACGGTCATTCAGGATCTGCGTCTTGATGGGCATGACAAGCCGCTGGTCTGTGGCTTTGAAAAGTTGGAAGATTATCTCGCCTATGGGTCGCATTTCGGTGCAACAGCCGGTCGCGTGGGTAACCGCATTCGCGATGGGCATCTGGAACTGGACGGCAAGACCTATCAGCTGGACACCAACTTCCTTGGCAAACATACCTTGCATGGTGGCAAAAAGGGTATGGGTGTTCAGGTCTGGACCTTCGATAAGGTGGAAGAGAATGCCGTGCATATGTCCACCACCTTGCCAGACGGAGAAATGGGTTTTCCGGGCAATCTGACCATCAAGATTGTCTATTCCCTTCTGGAAGGGGGCGTTCTGGATATGGCCATGTCAGCGACGACGGACGCCACAACGCTCTGCAATCTGGCTCATCACAGCTATTTCAATCTTGATGGCGATCCAACCGTCATGGATCATATGCTGCAGGTGGATGCCGAGCAGTATCTGGAGGTCAATGACGAGCTGATCCCGACGGGCAAGCTTTTGCCGGTGGAAGGCACAAGCCTTGATTTCCGCACCACCAAGCGGGTGGGCGGAGCAACCAGCATTGCCGCGATCGACAATAACTATTGTCTCGCAGATGCTGGCGGAGCTCTGCGTCGGGTTGCGACTCTTTCCAGCCCCAAATCCGGTGTCAGCATGGATGTAACGACCACGGAGCCGGGCGTTCAGGCCTATGATGGCGTGAATATGAAAGACGGCATGCCGGGGCTTGAAGGCGTCACCATGGGCAAGCATGGCGGCTTCTGCCTTGAGCCGCAGATCTGGCCAGATGCTATCCATAATCCGGACTTTCCGTCTGCGGTTCTGAAGCCGGGCGAGAGCTATTCCCAGCATACACAATATATCTTCAAGAAAAGCTGAGTGCAGATACCCCGCTTTGATGCGTGCTGATTTTCGGGGCTGTTAAGCAAGATGAAAAACAGGAAAACCGTGCAGGATTATCGCTTGCACGGTTTTTCTTTGTCTGCTGATTTGACCGTCAGGGCTTAGGCTGCTGCGACCTTTTCGAGAAAATCGTCAATGATGCCGCGCATGTCGGTGGCGACACTGGCAACGGTGGCTGATGCGGCTTGGACTTCATCGGCAGAGCTTTTGGTCTCTTCGGTGGAAGAGGCGACCTCGGAGATATTCTGCACGATGTCCTTGGTTCCTTCAGCGGCCTGCTGGATGTTCAGGGAAATCTCGTTGGTCGAGGCATTCTGCTCCTGCACGGCGGCGCTGATGGCCGTGGTATATTGGCTGATCTCGCTCATTTTGGCGGCTATGGAGCGGATGGCCTCGACAGAATCGCCGGTTGAGGACTGGATCGTCTGAACCCTGTTGGCGATGTCTTCGGTGGCCTTGCCTGTTTGGGAGGCCAGTTCCTTGACCTCTGCAGCAACGACTGCAAAGCCGCGCCCAGCCTCGCCCGCGCGTGCGGCTTCGATGGTTGCATTGAGGGCCAGCAGGTTGGTCTGTTCGGAAATATCCTTGATCAGCGAAACCACTTCGCCAATCTCTTCGGCAGCTGAGGCGAGGCTTGCGACTTTCCTGTCTGTCGCTGCGGCTTCATCAGAGGCGGTCATCACCAAGTCGTTGGTGCGGATTACCTGCTGCCCGATTTCCTCAATCGAAGAGGTCATCTCGGTGCTTGCAGCCGCCATCATCTGCACATTCTCGGAGGAATGGCTTGAGGCCTGATTGACCGAATGGGCGCGATCTGATGTAGCCGAGGATATATGATTGAGTGACGCCGCAGATTGCTGCATGCGCTCGGCGCTGTTGGAAACGGTGTGCAGGGCCTCCTGAATGCGGGTGCGGAATGTGTGGAACAGGGCGTCGATCTGATGCTGGCGTTCTTTCTGAGCGTGCATATGATTCTGCGCTTCCCGCTCCAGCTTCTGCCGCTCAATGGCATTTTCCTTGAACGTTCCGATGGCCTTGCTCATGGCGCCAATTTCGTCGGTGCGGTGGGCATCGGTTGCCTCTACGCTGAGATCATTCTGGGCAAGGCGCAGCATTGCTGAGGTCAGGCGGCGCAGAGGCGTGGTCAGCAGTTTGCGCAAGGCAAGGATCAGCAGAAGAATCGTGACGAAAAAGAAGAAGACCTTCGAGCCCATGCTCATCATGGAGGCTTCCTTGCGGGTATCCTCGATTGCCTGTTTGGATTCGCTGAGTTCGGCGGTGTAGCGTACAGTTTGCTGGGCGACCTTTTCCTTTTCGCTCTCGCTTGCCTTGATGAGTGCTGTCTTTTCTTCAGCCGCTTGCGCATCCATCTCCTTGATGAGCGCATCGGACTTTTCAAACAGGGCGATGAGTTCGCTGCTATCGACCGCGACCTCTAGGACGCCTCGGTTGGGAATGGCAGCATCATGGCAGCTCTGGCAGTCTTCACTGTTTTTGAGGATGAAATAGGAATAGGTGACCGGAATCTCGTTGCCGTCGTCATCCTCTAGAGTGGAATCAAAACTCTCCTTGTTGGAGAGCGTTTCCAGCGCCTTGTCGAAGGTTGCCCGGCGCTCTGCGGGAATCGACACCGCAGGGTCCGGTTTTCGGGACTCAAACACATCTGCATCGACATAGCTATTCACCGCTTCAATGGTCACATTGTCCCTGAAGGCAAGATTGCCGTCGGTGCGCCAGAGATTGATTGCCGCGATCTGCTTGTCTTCCAGCATCGCTTCAATGCGCTCCTCTGCAAGGGACGCTTCTCCGGCCATCATGGCGTTGCTTACAAGCGAGGCGACGGAAAGCGATATGCCTTGTCTGGTACCTTCCAGATAGGCATGCTTCTGTTGGTTTTGCGCTGAAAGTTCGCTCTTGGCGAGGGTGTGGCTCAAAGCCTGTGTGTGCTCTTTGGAATCCAGAAGCCCGCTAAGCAATTGCTCGATCTGGGTGTCTTTCTGGTCGACAACTGCATGCATCTGGTCTGTCAGTTGCTCCGTCTTGTCATAAACACGGCTGCTTATCGATTGTGTTAGAATAGTATCTGCAACGAAAGTCAAAGCAACCAGAGTAAAAACAGTGGCGACGATTTTTGCGCTCAATGATTTCAAGTGGTTAAACATTTAACTTGTCCCTCAGATATTATTATGTTCTTGGTTGTATTTTATGAGAGCCGCCGTCTCTTATGGTTTCCCTCTCATTTAATTATTCAAAATATAATATTACATTAATTGAATAGAATAGATCGGTCTTCGTTGTGTTCTGTATTGGATAAAATTCATAATACTAAAGTTGTTGGTAGTATTTTCCTTTTAGGGTGGAGCATAAATTTTGCAACTGGAAATAACTTTCTGAGGGGCTGATTGTAATATCGCTCCAGGAATGAATTTTGTTGAATTTGGAGTAAAAGAGGTCTGTTCCTGCCTGGATGACTACTGTTTCGGATGGATTTTCCGCACTTTCTTTTTTCTTTTGATTTAGTTCAAGTTCGTCTCCTTTTGTTACATAAGTGTCATCAAGCACTCCTAGGTTGCGGGCATTACCTTGATCGGGAGTTTTCATCATGAAAAAATCAATCCTTGTAGCGGCATCCCTGCTGCTTACATCGTCTGTCGCATTTGCGGCTGATTTCAAACAGGCTGACAATCAGTGGTTCAAGGATGCGCAGGCATCCATCAAGGCCCGCATGGCCGTTCAGCCCATCACCAATAAAGCCAAAAACATCATTCTGTTGATTGCAGATGGCAACGGTGTCGGCTCCAACTATGCGACCCGCCTTTATGCCGGTCAGCAGGCTGGCAAGCTGGGCAGTGAACATGTTCTACCGCAGGATGCCCTGCCGCATGTTGCGCTGGTTAAAACCTACAACACCAATGCCCAAACCCCTGATTCTGCCGGTACAGGCACCGCTTTCCATACCGGCGTAAAGACCAAGGCCGGTGTGCTTGGTGTTGACGAAACGCTTGCGCGCGGCGACTGCTCTGCAGTTGAAGGCGCAACGGTTACCAACGCTGTTGAAACCTTCTCTGCCATGGGTAAACAGATCGGTGTCATCTCCACCGCTCGCCTCACCCACGCAACGCCTGCTTCTGCCTATGCGCACTCTGCGGATCGTAACTTCGAAGCCGATTCCTATCTGCCGGAAGGCTGTGGCCAGAAAGATATTGCCGTCCAGCTCATCGACGTGATGAAATCCGGCGCTGTCGATATTGCAATGGGCGGTGGTCGTCGCAACTTCATCACCAAAGAGACCAAGGGTGACGAGGGCAAAAGCGGCAAGCGCACAGATGGCAAGAATCTGATTGAAGAAGCCAAAGCTGCAGGCATCCAGTATATCTGGGATGACAAGACCTTCGCATCTGCCGATTGGAGCAAGCCGGTTCTTGGCCTGTTTGAATCCTCCCACATGAAATATGAAGCAGACCGCACCGGCGAACCTTCTCTGGCTGAAATGACCGAAGCCAGCATCAAGGCTCTGGGTGGTTCGGAGAATGGCTATTTCCTGACCATTGAAGCGGGTCGTGTTGACCATGCCAACCATGCCGGTAACGCTGCGCGTACGGTCACGGATGGCGTTGCCTTTGCTGAAGCGATTGCCAAGGCCGTCGAAATGACGGATCCGCAGGAAACCCTGATTGTTGTCACCGCTGACCATGAACATGCGATTGCCTTTAACGGCTATTGCGGGCGTGGGTCTGATGTTTTGGGCCTGTGCTACGATATCGATCCGGCTGGCACCAAACATTCCGATAAACCGCTGATGGGCAAGGATGGCAAGCCTTACACCGTTGTTGGCTTCCTCAATGGCCCGGGCTCTATTCTGGGTGAAGACGGCTCCGGATCTCGCCCTGAGGTTACGCAGGAACAGGCAACGGACATCGATTATGTTCAGCAGTCCCTGATCCCGCTGTCTTCTGAATCCCACTCTGGCGAAGACGTTGCTGTTTATGGTCGCGGCCCATGGTCTCACCTGTTCGATTCAACCATCGAGCAGAATGAAATCTTCCATGTCATGCTTCAGGCTGCAACGGCAGAATAAGGCCCGGTTGGTACCTTCATACAAAAAAGAAGAGGGGCATCTGCCCCTCTTTGTTTGCTCTGTTGGCCCCTCATCGGGGAGGGGCAAGATGCCAAGCTTCCTGCTTGGGCGGAGGCTTGCAACAGGTCGTTTGAAAGAGAGGAATATTACATTGGATCGTCGTGCGCTTCTTAAAGGGTCCGCAGTTGTTGCTGGCGGTGGCCTGCTGGGGCTGTCGCTGATGCCGTCTGCGCTAGCGGCCCCAAAATCCATCAAAATGCGTGAGCTGTACAACAAGGATTTGTCATTCTCCGATTTTGCAAAGGAGCATGAAGGGCAGGTTATTTCTGTAAATGGCTTCATGGCTCCGCCCCTGAAGGCGGAATCAAAATTCTTTGTTCTGACGAAAATGCCAATGGCCGTATGTCCCTTCTGTGAGCCCGAAGCGGACTGGCCCGACGATATTCTGGCGATCTATGCGCGCCGGATTGTTGATGTCATTCCTTTCAACAAGCGCATCGTGGTCGACGGGCGGCTTCATTTGGGTGGCTATTCCGATCCGGAAACCGGCTTCTACAGCATGGTGCGGCTGGAAAACGCGCAATATCGGCGGGTATAAGGGCATGAATTCGCTGGAATTGTCTGTACAGGATTTGCTGGTCTCGGGCGAGCGCGGGCGCACGCTATTGACTGTTGAGCAACTGGTGGTCCATCCCGGAGAGACCGTTGGGATCAGAGGGCCATCCGGAGCAGGCAAGTCAACCATGCTTTATGCACTGGCCGGGCTGGCCAATGTGGCGCAGGGACAGGTGCGCTGGGGAGACGCCGAGCTTTCCACCATGGGCGAAGAGGCTCGGGCCCGATTTCGCCGCTCTAGCGTTGGTATGGTGTTTCAGGATTTCCTGCTGTTTGAAGAACTCGATGCCGTTTCTAATGCAGCCATTGCTACCGGTTATCTGCATGGTTCCAGACATGCTGCACTTCTGGAGCGGGCGCAGAGCACGCTTCAGAAACTCAATGTCAAGGACCTGACGCAGCGGACAATTGCCAGCTTTTCTGGCGGTGAGCGTCAGCGGGTCGCTATTGCCAGAGCGCTGGCCCATGATCCGGCTGTCATTCTGGCTGATGAGCCAACCGCGAGCCTTGATCGCAAGGTTGCAGATCAGCTGATTGATGATCTGGTTGCTCTTGTCCGGCAGGAAAAGAAGACGCTGATCGCCGTCAGCCATGATCATCATTTGCACGAACGCATGGACCGGATCATCGACATAGAAGATGGACGCATGGTCGGGGAGGTGCGCAATGACTGATTTCTGTTATGACTATATCGCGCCTTGGTGGGATTTGCTCTCGCCTGATATGCAAGATGGCGCATTGCTCATTCTCTATATTCTTCCCTGCCTTATCGTCGGCTTTATGGTGGTGCGCGGCATGCGTCCCTTTGCACTGGTCAAGGCCATGCTCTGGCAATTTCGCTGGTCCAATCTCGTATTTGTGTTGCTGATCGCCGTTTCCGTTGCGCTGGGTGTCGGGCTCATTGCGCAGGAGCGGGGCTTGCGCAAGGGCACGGCGCGGGCTGCAGAAAAATTCGATCTGGTGGTTGCCGCTCCGGGCAGTGAATTGACCAATGTGTTGGCGACGGTCTATTTGCAAGCCTCCGATATGCCTTTGCTGGATGGCGCGCTTTATCATCGGATTGCGACACACGAGCAGGTGGATTTTGCTGCGCCTATTGCTTTTGGCGATAGCTTCAAGGGGGCGCCCGTTGTGGGCACGACAATCACATTTATTGATCATCTGAGCGGTTCGCTTAAAGAGGGCGCTCTGTTCGGGACTTATTCCGAGGCTGTGATCGGGGCCAATGTGCCGCTGTCTCTGGGTGATCGCTTTACCCCGGCGCATGGGCATGGCGATGGCGCCGATGCCGAGGCGCATGAAGGATCAGAATTTGTGGTGACCGGTCGCATGGAAAAGACCGGGAGTCCGTGGGATCAGGCCATTCTGGTGCCGGTTGAGGCGGTCTGGATGGTGCATGGCCTTGGCAACGGCCACGGGCTGGATGAGCCGTCTGCGCTTGGCCCTCCATTTGATCCGGCAACATTCCCCGGAACGCCCTCCATTCTGGTTCATGCCAAACAGCTTTGGGCAAATTATGCGCTCAAGAATGCCTTCACCAACAAGGACAGCATGGCCTATTTCCCCGGCGCGGTTCTTTCTCAGCTCCATAGCGTCTTGGGAAATGTGCGTGAGGTGATGTCGGTGATGGCAGTTGTGACCCAGATTCTCGTGACTGCGGGTGTTTTGACCGGGCTCGTCATTCTGACCAAGCTCTTCTCACGCCGGTTGGCATTGCTGCGGGCTATTGGTGCGCCACGCCGCTTTCTGTTTTCGATTGTCTGGAGTTTTGCCGCCGTACTCATTCTGGCTGGCTCTGCTTTGGGTATCCTTCTGGGCTTCGCGACGACACGTGTCATTTCTGGCATTGTCAGCGCCAGAACCAATATTCTTGTCGAGGTGATCCTGAGCTGGCCGGAATTCCATCTGGTGGCTGCCTTTGTCAGTTTGACGGTTTGTCTTGCCATGATCCCGGCTTTTCTGGCGCTGCGAAGACCTGTGGTGGCAGATTTGCGCGGATAAGGTTGTTTTGCAGCGGTGATGATGTGGTTTGCCCCACGATTGCCGCCGAAAAGCTATGCCAATCGGACTGGCGTGTTCGTTTGGATTTTTATTTTTCTAGCGAAGGTAACGTTATATCGTTTCTATCTTCTATCTATATGGAGAACCCAATGGGAAAGCGAACTGTTCTAGCCCTTTTACTTGCCTTCTCGGCGCCCATGATGATGCTGCCTGTCAGTATGAACCCTGCCTCTGCTCAGCAAGCCGGGCATGACCAAGATCATGAAAAGTCCGGACATGATGAGCATCATCACGAGGAAGGGGAGCATAGCGAGCATGTGAGTGAGCTTCATGGTATGCGGTCAGTGCACGCCTGGACGCGGGCCAGCAGCAAAGGGGATGATGCGCTGGTTTTCGTATCGCTTGAGAACGAGTCCGATCAAACAATCCTGTTCAAGGGCGGCGAATTTGATCATGCGCAGTCCGTTGAACTGGTCGGCTTCACCATGCAGGATGGAAAGGATGTCTATGTGCCTCTTCCTCAAATGCCGATCGAGGCGGGCCAGACAATGGTGCTTGCCCCAAAATCTCTTGCCTTGCGTCTTGGCCGGATCGATGAGGATTTGCATAAAGGGGACGTGATCGAGCTGCATTTGCTGTTTGATGTTGGCGAAATGCATGTGTCTGTGAATGTCGAAGCAGAGAATGCCATGCATCACAGCCATGCTGGCCATATTCACAAATAAGCCATCGACGGCTGGAAGCGCCGGGGTTATTTTGCCCCTAATGAACAGAATCAATCAATTGAGGGTGCTTATATGGCTGTTGTTGATCTGAACTCCGATATGGGAGAAAGCTTCGGGGCTTATGAAATTGGTGATGATGCTTCGATGCTGTCCAACGTCAGCTCCGCCAACGTAGCTTGCGGATTTCACGGGGGCGATGCTCTGGTGATGCACGAAACCTTGCGGCTGGCAAAAGAGAATGGCGTCGGCGTGGGAGCTCATCCGGGTTTTAATGATCTCTGGGGATTTGGCCGTCGGCCGATACAGGGGGATAGACCCGAAGATATCGAAAAGCAGATGATCTATCAGATTGGCGCCATTCAAGGTATGGCCACCGCGCTTGGTATCCGCGTTGGTCACTTCAAGGCTCATGGGGCTCTCAATAATATGGCCGCCGTGGATTATGATCTCGCGCTGGCAACGGCGCGGGCCGTGAGGGCCGTCGATCCGCAGATGATCTATGTTGCGTTGCCGGGCAGTGCCATGGAAAGGGCAGCCGAAAGCCTAGGGCTCTGCGTGGCGCGCGAGATTTTTGCCGATCGAGCCTATGAGGATGACGGTATGCTTGTCTCCCGCAAGAAGGCCGGGGCGATGATCGAAGATGCCGATGAAGCAGCAAGACGTATGGTGGACTTCGTGACGTCCGGAGAGATTGAGAGCGTTGGTGGCAAGCGCATTCCCGTTGCCATAGACACAATCTGTGTGCATGGGGACAGTGCCAAGGCCGTGGCCATGGCCAGCAAGGTGAGGGCCGCCTTGACCGCTGCGGGCGTCGACATCAAGCCAATGGTTGATACAGTGAAAGCAGGGTAATCGCTCTTCCTGAATGTCTCGTGAGATATGTTTGGAAAGATAGGGCAGGGCCGGAGGCCCTGCCTTTTTGTTTGTGCATCCTATTTAGGCAGCCAGGATATGGCATTTAACGCATCTCGTGCCTTTTCTGAAGTGCGATGGGGCGTCGATTGAGGGCCGGATCGGGTCTGCCTTTCGACGATATGCTGATGCTCGATGTAATCGTCGGTGGATAGTTTGTTGAATAAGTATGACTTATTGTCACAGTATGTGGTGTTTTGGGCGGGGTTGAAACGCTCTTGGCGAGCTTGAAGCGGGATAACTGATATGCCAGTCTATGGGAAACTGCGTCCTACAAAAGGTGTAGGGGTATTGCGTCATTCTTCGTCGGTGGCGAAATAATCCGGATGCTCTTCACGAATGCGCGGCATGATGAGCAAGATCTCGCCCAGATGTTTGTTTATCTCGTTTGACGCTGCCGCCGGATCATTGGATTCAATGGCGGTCAGAATGCGCTTGTGTGCAGCGAAGGCTGTGTCAATTGCGAAGGTCAGCGACAGGAAACGAACCCGGTCCATATGGGCCTTGTTATCCTTGATGAGCTGCCAGGCAAAGTCCACGCCGCAGCGGTCGCAGATCTCCTTATGGAACTGATCGTCGAGCGCATGGAACAATTCCGCATCGCGAGCGACGACGGTTTTCCTTTGTTGTTCAATAAGATCGCGCAGGGCCTCAAGATCTTCCTGCGAGAGCTTCTCGCATGCCGTGATGACGGTTTTGGTTTCCAGCGCACAGCGGATAAAGCGGGCTTGCTGGACCGACTTCTTGGAAATCAGCGAAACTGTCGTTGCGACTTGCGGGCGCATGGACAGAAAGCCGAGTTTGGATAGACGATAAAAGGCATCGCGTACTGGTTGGCGGGAAACGCCGAGAGCCTTGGCTACATCCGCTTCCGAAATCTTGGCTCCGGGCTGAAGTTCGAGAGTCAGAATCTGCCTATGCAGTTCGTCGAAAACAGAGTCGGCGACTGATAGGCGATTTAAGGGGGACAGGACTGTGTCAATATTTGTTTTTGTCATTTTGTGCTCCGTGTCCGGATATTACTGGCATATCAGTTTACAAGCAAGATAAACTGGTATATTAGTTGACCAGAGATTAGAGATTTCCCCTGAAGCCGACAATAGGGAGGCTCGCCATGTTGGATCCAGATAGACTCTTTCCCATTGAAGATAAAACCCGTTCGATTGCCCGCTCTCTTTACGAGGGTGTGCGGTCCTTGCCGATCATCAGCCCGCATGGGCATACGGACCCGAGCTGGTTTGCCAAGAATGAACGTTTTCCAAACCCAGCCCAATTGTTCATCACCCCTGATCATTATGTGTTCAGGATGCTTTGTTCGCAGGGTGTGAAGCTTGAGGATGTCGGGGTGCCGCGCATCGATGGCGGCTGGACCGAAACCAATGGTCGAAAGATCTGGCGGATTTTTGCCAAACATGCCTATCTTTTCCGTGCGACACCATCGCGCATGTGGCTTGGTCATGCCTTCGAAGATGTGTTCGGGTGGACCGAATGGCTAAATGAAGAAAATGCCGATCGCGCTTATGATCATATTGCCGAATGCCTTGAAAAACCGGAGTTTCTGCCTCGCGCCCTGTATGAGCGCTTCAATATCGAGGCTCTTGCAACGACGGAATCGCCGCTGGATGACCTGAAATGGCATCGCGCGATCAAGGAAAGCGGCTGGAAGGGCCGCGTTGTAACCGCTTATCGTCCGGATCCTGTCGTGGATCCGCATTATAAGGGCTTTATAGAGAATATCGAGAAATTCGGCGCAATCGCCGGTGTCGATGCAACGAACTGGGAGGGCTATCTTGAAGCCCATCGCATTCGTCGCGCATATTTCAAAGGCTTGGGGGCGACATCATCTGACCATGGTCATTTGACCGCCCGCACGGAAAATCTGCCGCAAGAGGAAGCGGCTGCTTTGTTCCAGAAGGCTTTGAAAGGAGAGTGTTCAGCCGAGGAAGCTGATGCTTTCCGTGGTCACATGTTGACCGAAATGGCTCGCATGAGCCTGGAAGACGGATTGGTGTTGCAGATACATCCAGGCAGTAACCGCAACCATTCCAATCCTGTCTTCGAGACTTTCGGGCTGGACAAGGGATTCGATATCCCGACCCGGACCGATTATGTGCATGCGCTCAAGCCTCTGCTTGATGCAGTCGGCATGGAGAGGGATCTCAAGATCATTCTCTTCACGCTTGATGAAACGAGCTATGCACGTGAGTTGGCGCCCTTGGCTGGCGTCTATCCGGCTCTTCGCCTCGGGCCTGCATGGTGGTTCCATGACAGCCCCGAAGGGATGCGCCGGTTTAGGGAGATGACAACAGAAACAGCCGGTTTCTACAACACCGTCGGTTTCAATGATGACACAAGAGCATTCTGCTCAATCCCGGCACGGCACGATGTGGCTCGCCGGGTGGACTGTGCATTCCTCGCCACACTGGTCGCGACTGGGCGGCTCGGTGAGGACGAGGCTACTGAGGTCGCTGCTGACCTTACCTATCGGCTTGTGAAGCAAGCCTATCAGCTCTGAATTGAGCTACTTCATGGAGGAACAAACTAATGCTTAAGACTTTGACCACTGCACTGGTTGCCAGCGTTGCAATGATCGCAACTGCATCTGCCTGTGAAATTACCCTCAAGTCTTCCGATACCCATCCTGATGGATATCCGACTGTTGAGGCCGTAAAATACATGGGCGAATTGCTCAAAGAGCGTACTGACGGCCGCATCTGTGTTGAAGTTTTCCATTCTGCTCAGCTGGGGGAGGAAAAAGATTCAATTGAGCAGACCAAATTCGGTGTGATTGATCTGAACCGCGTATCAACCGGTCCTTTCAACAACATCGTTGAAGAAACCAAAGTGGTTTCCCTGCCTTATATCTTCAAGAGCGTCGATCACATGCACCGCGTTGTTGATGGCCCGATTGGCGAAGACATCCTGAAAGGCTTTGAATCTGAGGGTTTTATTGGTCTGACCTATTATGATGGCGGCGCGCGCAGCTTCTATAACAGCGTCAAGCCGATCAAGAGCATTGATGATCTCAAAGGTATGAAGATCCGCGTCATGCAGTCCGATATCTTCGTCGACATGATGTCTGCTCTGGGTGCCAACGCAACACCTCTGGCTTATGGTGAAGTTTACTCTTCCATCCAGACCGGCGTGATTGACGGTGCTGAAAATAACTGGCCTTCCTTTGAATCTTCAGGCCATTTCGAAGTGGCTCCGAACTATACCCTCGATCAGCACCTGATCGTGCCGGAAGTTCTGGTGATGTCCAAGATCTCCTGGGACAAACTGAGCCCTGAAGATCAGGCTCTGGTGAAACAGGCTGCCAAAGACTCTACGCCGAAAATGCGTGAGCTCTGGGCTGCTCGTGAGAAGGTTTCCGAGGAAAAAGTTCGTGAAGCTGGCGTTAATGTCATTACCGAAATCGACAAACAGCCATTCATGGATGCCATGGATTCTGTTTACGAAAAACATGTCACCTCTGACAAACTCAAAGACCTCGTAAAACGCATTCGCGCAACCGACTAACTCTTGATGACGGCTCATGGCGCTTTGCGCCATGAGCTGTTTCGCGGAGAATAAAGTGCAAAATCAACTTAAAACAATAGCCAGCATAATGGGCAGCTTGTCCACTGGAGCACTTTGGTTGGCGAGCCTGGGTCTGGTCATGATGACCGCCTTTACTGCTGCTCAGGTTTTCGTGCGCTACGTGCTGAATGATTCCATCGTCTGGAGCGAGCCGGTGTCCATCGTGTTGATGGCGTGGTTCATCTTTCTTGGTGCGGCGGTTGGTATTCGCGAGGGTAATCACCTCAGTTTTGACGTGCTGCTTATTTTTGTCCCCGACAAGGTTAAAACCGTTTTCTTCACGCTCTCCGATCTTGTTGTGATCGGGTTTGGTGCCGGTATGGTCTGGTATGGTGGAGAATTGATGAACTCTGGCTGGCATATCAAGATTCCGACGCTGGGCTTGCCTCGTGCGATCGATTACATGCCGCTTGTTGTTGGCGGTTTTCTGGTGGTCCTTTTCTCGCTAGAGCGCCTTGCGCGCCGCGCTGCCGGTCTTCCGACTGCTCGCTTCGGCGAAACGGAAATTGAGGAGTAGTTGGATGGAAACCTGGATTCTTTTCGGCTCTTTCGTGGTGTTGCTGCTTATCGGCACGCCCGTTGCTTTTTGTCTTGGTGTCGCATCCTTTGCGACCATTATCTATCTCGGCATTCCCCCTGTCGTGGTTTTTCAGCGTTTGACCGCCGGTGTTTCCGTGCTCGCGCTGATGGCAATTCCCTTCTTTATCTTTGCCGGTGAAATCATGGTGCGCGGCGATATTGCGCGAAGGCTGGTCGATTTGGCTGGCGGCATGGTGGGACACATACGTGGCGGTCTTGGTCAGGTGAATATTCTGGCGTCCGTGATGTTTGGTGGTATCTCCGGGTCAGCTGCAGCTGATGCGACCGCGATTGGCGGCATCATGGTGCCACAGATGAAGAAACGCGGCTATGACGTCTCTTACGGTGTGAATGTGACCGTGCTTGCGGCTTTGATCGCTCTGATGTTGCCGCCGTCCCATAACCTCATCATCTATTCCATTTCCGCTGGTGGCAAATTGTCCATCGCAGACCTGTTTACCGCAGGCATTCTGCCTGGTTTGCTCTTGGCACTTGGTTTGATGATCACAGCCTATTTTGTGGCCAAGAAAAAGGGTTACCCGACCGAGGCATTTGCCGGTTGGGGCGCACTTGGTCGCATGTTCATCAATGCCTTCCCGGGCATTCTGCTGATTGCAATCATCTTCGGTGGCGTCCGCTCCGGTATCTTCACTGCCTCGGAAAGTTCGTGCATCGCTGCGGTTTATGCTGTGCTGGTCACCGTGTTTGCCTATCGCACCATGGGCTTCAGGGAGTTTGTTGAAACCTGCAAATCTGCCGTGCGTACCACGGCAATGGTGCTGCTGGTGATTGGCTGTGCTGCATCGTTTGGCTGGCTGCTCGCCTATCTACGCATTCCTGCCCATTTGGTTGAAACCCTCAAGCATATCTCTGACAACCCGCTTGTCATTCTGCTGCTGATCAACCTGCTGCTGTTGATGCTGGGTACCTTCATGGACATGTCGCCGCTGATCGTCATCACCACGCCGATCTTCCTTCCGGTTGCCACTGCCTTTGGTGTCGATCCGATCCATTTCGGCGTGATCCTGATCCTTAACCTTGGTATCGGCCTGTGTACACCTCCGGTTGGTACGGTTCTGTTTGTCGGCTGTGCGGTGGGCAAGATCCCTGTCTGGGAAGTCATTCGCACCATCTGGCCATTCTATGGCGCTGCCTTTGGCGTGTTGATGCTGGTGACCTATGTCCCGTTCCTTTCTCTCTGGCTACCAAGCCTGTTCCACTAGGAGAGCAAAATGTATGTAAAGTCATTTCCCGTTGTTGGTGAAGATACCGCGACCCCGAGACAGGTGCTTGCGTCTAGTCCTGAACTGATGGTGGTGGCTTTCCAATTCAAAGAGGTGGGCGCAGAAGGTGCCCTCCACAACCATCCCCATGTCCAGTCCACCTTTGTGAAAGAGGGACGGTTCCGTTTCACAATTGGTGAGGACAGCTTTGAAGTCGGGCCTGGTGACAGCTTTGTCATCCCTTCTGATGCGACGCACGGGTGTGTTTGCCTTGAGCCGGGCACGCTCATCGACTGTTTCACCCCGCGCCGGGACGACTTTCTCTGACCGAGATCGCTTCTCCAGCATGCTTTTCATGACCTGGTTTGCCGGAGAGGCTTCCCTTTGAACGACCGGGCTTTGCGCTCTTGCGGTGCCTTGCCCAGACAATAAGGAATAGTTTGATGCTTACAGTGAAAACCGTTCATGCCGTCAATGCAGACCATGCAAAGGGTATGGACACTCAGGCTCTAAGAGACAATTTTCTGTCTGAAGGGCTTTTCTCCGAGGGCGAAATCCGCCTCACCTATACCCATTATGATCGTATGATCGTAGGGGGCGCTGTGCCCAATGGTGGGTCTTTGCTGCTCGATGAGGTCAAGGAATGCGGCACGCCGAGCATTTTGGATCGCCGCGAAATGGGCATCGTCAATATCGGGGATAGCGGCAGTGTTTCCTGCGCAGGCGTCGACTACAGCCTGGATCATGGTGACGTTCTCTATCTGCCCAAAGGGGCAGGCGCGGTGACCTTTGCCGGTCAGGGCCGTTTCTACATCACCTCCGCTCCGGCGCACAAAGAGCTGGAAGCCAAACTGATCAAGATCGAGGATGCCAAGAGCGTGCATATGGGGGCACCGGAAACCTCCAACGAGCGCACGATCTATCAGTTCATCCATCCGCTGGTCATGGAATCCTGTCAGCTGATTCTTGGTTACACCAAGCTGCATCAGGGCTCCGTCTGGAACACCATGCCAGCCCACGTGCATGATCGTCGCATGGAAGCCTATTGCTATTTCGGCATGGAAGAGAGCACCCGCGTGATGCATTTCATGGGTGAACCCAATGAAACGCGTCACATGGTTCTGAAGAATGAAGATGTGGTTGTGTCTCCGCCATGGTCCATTCACGCCGGTGCGGGCGTTGGCAGCTATACCTTCATCTGGGCGATGGCTGGAGACAATGTCGATTATACCGACATGGATTTCATTGCTATGGAAGATCTGCGCTAGAGCGCTGGACTGTTCAAGAAATGGAGTTGGCCGGTGCGCTGGCCAGCGCCATGCAAATGAAAAGACAGCCATTTGGGTGAAAGCATGCGGCAGGCCTTTTCATTTGTGTAGATCTTTCCCGCCGGAATGGGGCAGATGGTAAGCATGTTGTGCCATTTGGTTTGGAAACGACAATTCCATCAATAGGTTATGGCGCTGGTTTGTTTGCCAACAGGGTGGTGCCGATACTGTAATCGAGAGTGTTTTAAGCACGCGTTCTTGTCCCCTTGGTGGCGACAGGGAGCGTTTGGTGCGCTCTTTCAATCCTTCAAGCCGCCTGATGGCGGCCGTGGCCTTGGTTAAGTCAGGAACTTGAAATGAAAGAAGGTTGGCGCTGGTATGGCTCGTTTGATCGCATCTCCTTGTCCGAGATTGCGCAAACTGGAGCCACAGATATCGTATCTGCCCTCTATGAAGTCCCTTATGGCGAAGTCTGGCCGCGGGAAAGCATCGTTAAGATGCGCAAGAGCATCGAGCTGGCCGGATTTCGCTGGCCGGTGGTGGAAAGCTTGCCGATCCATGAGCGGATCAAGAAAGGAGAGGGGGACCTCTCTCAACTTTTTGCCAACTATCGCCAGTCGATGGCCAATCTGGCCGCCGAGGGTGTGAAGGTCATCTGTTATAATTTCATGCCTCTTCTGGACTGGACGCGCACCGACCTTAAGGCGCCTGTCGATGGGGGCGGAAGCTGTTTGCGCTTTGATGCGGCACGCATGGCCGCGCTCGAGGTCTATATGCTTGAGCGCGAAGGCGCCGAAACAGACTATTGCGAAGATGCGTTGGAGCGCGGGCGTGTCTGGTTTTCCTTGTCTGATGAGAGCAAGCGGGAGCGTCTGATGACGTCCGTCATGGCCGGTTTGCCCGGGGCTTATGATCGCTACACCATCAAGCAGCTCAAGGAAGCCTTGAAAGGCTATGCGGGTATCGATCGGGATGGCCTGCGGGCCAATTACAAGCGTTTTCTTGATGAAATCATTCCTGCGGCCGAGGATCTCGGTCTCAGTTTCGCCGTGCATCCGGATGACCCGCCCCGGGATATTCTGGGCTTGCCGCGCATTGTTTCCACTCAAGAGGACATTGCATGGGTTCTCTCCGCGCATGAAAGCCGGGCCAATGGCCTGACGCTCTGCTCGGGATCTCTTGGCGCGCATCCGGATAATGATGTTCCGGCCATTGCAAAGCGCTTTGCCGACAAGATCCATTTTGCCCATTTGCGCAATGTCAGAAAATTTGCCGACGGCTCCTTTGAGGAAGCCACACATCTGGGAGGCGACACCGACATGGCTCTGCTTGTTGCACATCTCCTTGATGAAGAAAATCGGCGCCAGGAAGAAGGCAGAGCCGATGCCGATATCGTTTTCCGGCCAGATCACGGACACGAGCTGCTTGATGATCATCATCGGGACACGCATCCGGGCTATCCCCTGATAGGGCGCATGCGTGGCTTGGCTGAACTCCGGGGCCTGATGGCCGGTATAATTCATGAAAGGGCTTCTGCATGAGTAAATCAGCACCCATTATTCTCAATCCGGCGGATACGATTGCGATCCTTCCGGCTGGCGCAAAGGCTGGCGATGATCCGCTGGGTCTTGGTGCGCCGCTGGCGAGCAATGTTTTCCCCGGGCATAAACTTGCGCGCAAGGATCACAAGAAGGGCGAAGAGATTATCAAGTTTGGCGAGGTCATTGGCCGCGCAACGCAGGATATCGCAGCCGGTGACCATGTGCATTCCCACAATCTTGCCTTTTCCGATCATGGGCAGGACTATCAGGTCGGGCTGGATCTGGAAAAGGCCAAGGCTGCCATACCGACCATGGAGCCGCGCACCTTTATGGGCTATCGCCGCAAGAATGGCGAAGTGGGAACACGCAATTTCCTCGCCTTGCTGGCAACGGTGAACTGCTCGGCCACGGTTATCAAACATGCCACACAGGAGCTGATTGCTTCGGGCATTCTCGATGAATATGAGAATGTTGACGGCATTGTCGGGCTGACCCACAGTACCGGATGTGGCATGAGTGGCACAAAGAGCATGGAGGTGCTCGAACGTGTGCTTTGGGGCTATGCGACCCATCCCAATGTGGGCGCCACCGTGTTCGTGGGGCTTGGCTGCGAAATGATGGAAATGGCGCGTATGAAATCGCGCTTTGATGCCGACAATGGCGAAGTGATGGAACAGTTCCATAGCCTTGCCATTCAGGAAGTGGGCGGTACCCGCAAGACCATCGAAGCCATCAAGGCCAAGGTGCGTGAGCTGTTGCCTGCGGTGAATAAGGTCAAACGTGAGCCATGCCCGGCTTCCGAGTTGAAGATTGCGTTGCAGTGTGGCGGCTCTGATGGTTTTTCCGGCATCACCGCCAACCCGGCTCTGGGCAAAACCGCCGACATGCTGGCTGGCTTGGGGGCTACGGCCATTCTTTCTGAAACGCCGGAAATCTATGGTGCCGAGCAGCTTCTTCTGCGTCGGGCCGAGAGCAAGGAAATTGCCGACAAACTGATTAATCAGATCAAATGGTGGGAACATTATGTCGATGTCAATGATGGCAGTCTCGACAATAACCCGAGCCCGGGCAACAAGGCTGGCGGCCTGACCACCATTCTGGAAAAATCCCTCGGTGCGACAGCCAAGTCCGGCTCAACGCCGCTGACCGCCGTTTATGATTATGCCGAGAAGATGACCAAGCCGGGCTTCGTCTATATGGATACGCCGGGCTATGACCCGGCCTGTGCAACCGGTCAGATTGCCGGTGGTGCGCATATGGTGGTCTTCACCACCGGTCGCGGTTCTGCCTTCGGTTCCAAACCGGCTCCGACCATCAAGGTTGCCACCAACGACCATCTGTTCGAAAGCATGCCGGATGACATGGACATCAACTGTGGTGATGTCCTCTCAAAAGGCGTGTCTCTGGAAGAGAAGGGCGCGGAAATGCTCGACTATATCATCGCGGTGGCGTCAGGCGAGAAAACAAAATCCGAGCGTCTGGGGCTGGGTGAATATGAATTTGTACCATGGCAAATCGGGGCGATGATGTAAGGCATCTGCTCTCCACCCCATGGATACAGAATAAAGATTATGAAAAGGAAAGACTTCAATGCAACGCGTGAATGAGAGCAATCTTGCAGGCCGGGCTCGTCCGACAGAACGGATCATCCAGTTTGGTGAGGGCAACTTCCTGAGAGCCTTCATGGATTGGAAAATCGATCGCATGAATGAAGATTGCGGCAGTGACTATGGCGTCGTCATTGTCCGCCCGATTGATGGCGGTGTGCCGATTTCGCTCAATGACAGCGATGGTGTTTACACGGTTCTCTCCCGTGGCGTTGGCCCGGATGGAGAGGCTGTGTCTGATGCCCGCCTCATCTCAGCCGTTCGTCGTGAACTGAATGCTGTCAAACAGTGGGACGAGGTTCTGGCGCTGGCTCGTAACACCGACTTTGTGGCCGTGGTCTCCAACACCACCGAAGCCGGCATCGTTTACAATGCCGATTGCAAGGCAACGGACACGCCACCGGCTTCCTATCCGGCCAAGGTGACCCGTCTGCTGCTGGAACGCTTCAACACATGCGGCGGCGTCGATGCTCCGGGCTTCCACTTCCTGCCGTGCGAGTTGATCGACCACAATGCCGATGAGCTGGAAAAATGCGTGCATCAGCATGCCAAGGACTGGGATCTGGGTGCAGATTTCATGAGCTGGCTGGAAAGCAAGAATGCCTTCTTCAACACGCTGGTTGACCGCATCGTGCCGGGCTATCCGCGTGATGAAGCAGCCGATATCGAGAAGGAACTGGGCTATCTTGATCCTCTGATGGTAACCGGCGAACTGTTCCACTTCCTCGTGATTGAGCAGCGCGAAGGCAAGCCTGATCTTTGCCTGCCGATGGCGGAGAAGGATGCGGGCACGGTGATCGTGCCAAATGCTGACGGCTACAAGGAACGCAAGGTGGCGATCCTCAATGGTGCCCATACCGGTCTTTGCCCGTTGGCGCTGCTGTCTGGCACCAATTCCGTGAAGGAAGCTATGGACAACGAGGCCGCGCGCGGCTTCCTCAACACCATGCTTGAGCAGGAAATCATCCCATATCTGTCGTTGCCCCGCGAAGAACTGAACGAGTTCAGTGCCGAGGTCCTGCGTCGTTTTGCCAACCCGTTCATCGTGCATCGCTGGTACGATATCTCGCTGAATGGTCTGGCCAAGTTCCATACCCGCAACTTGCCACGCTTTGAAAGCGCCATGGCAGCAACCGGCAAGGCGCCGCGTTGCATGAGCCTGTCGCTGGCCGCATGGCTTGCTTTCTATACCGGTGCCTTTGAAGGCAGTGCCGAATTGCCACCACGCGATGCAGAAGACGTGATCGCCAAGATGGCTGAAATCGGTGCGCTGAAAGAAGCGCAAGGTGTTGAGGCAATGGTCAAGGCTTACCTTGGCGAAGAAAGTATCTGGGGGAAATCTCTGGCAAGTGACACCCTCGTCGCTGCCGTCTCAGAAGCTTATGCATTCCTGACCAACGAGCCATTTACTCTGGATCGTCTGGTGCAGTGGATTGACGCATAACGAATAGTAAATGGAGTCAATATGATGAAAGAACAATTTGATCTCTCTGGTAAAATTGCCATTGTAACCGGCTGTGATACCGGCCTGGGTCAGGGTATGGCTGTTGGTCTTGCCAAAGCGGGCTGCGACATTGCGGGTGTCAATATCGTTGAGCCATCCGATACCAAGGACATGATCGAAGGTCTTGGTCGCAAATTCCTTGATATCCGCGCCAACCTCATGAAAATGGATGATATCCCTGATATTGTTGCCAAAACGGTTGCCGAATATGGTCGTATCGACATTCTGGTCAATAATGCAGGCATCATTCGTCGTGAAGACGCCATCGAGTTCACCGAGAAGGACTGGGATGATGTGATGAATATCAACATCAAATCAGTATTCTTCCTGTCGCAGGCTGTTGCCAAGCAGTTTGTGGCTCAGGGTGAAGGCGGCAACATCGTCAATGTCGCTTCCATGCTGTCCTTCCAGGGTGGTATCCGCGTGCCTTCCTATACGGCATCCAAGTCCGGTGTCATGGGCGTCACCCGTCTGCTGGCCAACGAATGGGCCAAGTACGACATCAATGTGAATGCCATCGCTCCGGGCTACATGGCCACCAACAACACGCAGGCTCTGCGCGAAGATGCCGCTCGCAGCAAGGAAATTCTTGATCGTATCCCTGCTGGCCGCTGGGGCCTGCCATCCGATCTGGCCGGTCCGGTCGTGTTCCTGTCGTCGCCTGCTTCTTCCTATATCAATGGCTATACCATTGCAGTTGATGGCGGCTGGCTAGCGCGCTAGGGCTTTTTTTGATGAAAAGTTATCGACTTTTCTGAAGAAAAGAGTCGCGATTGAGTAAACTTTAGTCTAGTTCTTCTTTTGCAAGAACTGGATTTGGTCTTGGAGGCCGCGCGTTCAGCGCGGCCTTGTTTGGCTTGGGCATTTTGTGGGATGCTTGCGTTGCACAAGATGGTATAATCACTGAAACAAGGCGTGCCCGCCTGCTTGATGAGAGGCGAAGGACACGCTCGAGGAGGCCCGGAGTTCCTCCGGCGCTTGTATATGACGAAAGCTGTCAGAATCGCCTGTATCGGCGAATGTATGATTGAATTGGCTCCCGCCGGTGATGGTCTGTTCAAACAGGGTTTTGCTGGTGACACCTTCAATACCGCCGCCTACCTGACCCGGCAATTTGCACCCGAGATCGAGGTTTCCTATATTACCGGTCTTGGTGTTGACCCGATGAGCGAAGGCATCCGCAAGGCGCTGGAAGCAGAGAGCATCCTGACGGATTCGGTCACCGTGGTGGACGACAAGAATCCCGGTCTCTATATGATCGAGAATGATGACACGGGCGAACGCTTCTTTACCTATTGGCGCAATGATGCTGCTGCCAAGAAGATGTTTGCCGGTTGGTCTGTCGACAAGATTGCGGCACTGCTGGAACAGTTTGATGTCATTTATTTCTCTGGTATCACTCTGGCTATTCTTGATGAAGCGCAGCGGGCAGCTCTGTTCGATGCGATCAGCAAGGTCAAGGACAAGGTCAAAGTGGGCTTCGACCCTAACTATCGCCCAAAACTGTGGCCGGATTCGGCTGTTTGCTGCGCCGCTTTCGAGCGCGCTGCCTCGGTGAGCGATTTCGCTCTGGTAACCGCTGACGATCATGTGGCGCTTTGGGGTGAGGCCGACGGTCTGGACATTGCCAAGCAGTGGAAGGGCTATGGTGCTGGTGAAGTGGTGGTCAAGGAAGGCGCTTCAAGCTGCCTTCTGTTCACCGGTGAAGAGGTTAAGAATGTTCCGCCAGCTGCTAAGCTGAAGCCGAAGGATACAACGGGCGCAGGGGATTCCTTTGCTGCGGGGTATCTGGGCCAGCGTGCTCTGGGTGGATCTCAAGAAGAAGCCGCAAAAACGGCTCACGGTGTTGCGGGGCAGGTCATCATGCACCCGGGCGCCATCATCGATAAATCAGTTTGGACCCGCGTTAAGTAAAGGATCGATCATGCGTGATCTGGTTTCCAGCATCTGTAAAGGTGCCAAAGTCATCCCTGTTGTTGTCATCGAGAATGTCGAGGATGCTGTTCCTCTGGCTCGCTGCCTTGTCGACAATGGCCTGCCTGCCGTTGAAGTGACCCTGCGCACGCCGGCAGCTCTTGATGCCATCAAGGCAATCGTCAACGAAGTGAAGGATTGCATCGTTGGTGTTGGCTCCATCCTGTCTGAAGAGCAGCTCAAGGCTTCCATCGATGCCGGCGCACATTTCGGTGTGTCTCCGGGCACGTCAGAAACCCTGCTCAACGCTCTCAAGGCAACTGACTGGCCATTCCTGCCAGGGTCTGGCACCGTGAGCGAAATGATGACCCTGCGCGAAGCAGGCTTTCAGGAGCTGAAAATGTTCCCGGCCAGCATCGTTGGTGGCGTTGGCATGCTCAAGGCAGTTTCCGGCCCGGTTGGCGATATCAGCTTCTGCCCGACCGGAGGTGTGAAGCCTGAGAATGCTGAAGAATATCTCTCCCAGAAGAACTGCTTCGCTGTGGGTGGCACCTGGATTGCCCCTCTGGCCGATGTGAATGCCAAGAACTGGGATGCCATTGCTGAACGCGCTAAAGCGGCGAGCAAGCTTGGTCAGGCCTAAAAGCCTTTTAAATTTAAGCACTTTCAATTTTAGCCACTCGGATACAATTATTCCGAGTGGCTTTTTTGTTGCATTTTGTAACATCGTCGGGGCTGCAACTTGTCTTGATATTTAATTCATGTTACGAAAAAAATATATTCTCTGAGCCTGTTTGTCAGGGCTATCTATTGTGCATGTCTGCTATGTGCGCCCTTTTTGTGCATATATCAGGCAGGCTTTCTTGTCGCTAAGCGGCATATTGCATGTCTTGTTGGCGCGAAAAGCGATATTTTTGCTGCGAGTATTATGATGTTCTGTTGTGATTGTATTGGTCATAAGGGCGTCTGACGTTGGTATTGTCGCCTTTATGTAAAATCATGACGATGCTTATAGTATCTATTGGGCGCTTGGATCCTGTTCTTATATTTGAATTATTTTCTAAAATCCGCGATTTATCGCAGAATTTGCGATTATCTTTGTATTGCGCCCTCTTAAACATGCTCTCTACCATCATACTATTGGCTGCTTGACTTTGTGATGAGGTGAGACCTGTAACATTGTAAAATGATGCTGCGGGCTGGTAATCGATCAAAAAAGCTAAATCATCCATGTTTTTGACCAAATGCCTCCTTTCCAAAGTTGGCTTTTCATTGAAATATAGGTCTCGGAGGATTGAAGGATTTTAGGTTGCCGGAATGGTGCCTGAATTGGGAGGTGATCTGGCGCGCTTGTGCTGGATGCGGGTTTTTATGCCCGAAATTTGCTTAAGCAACTCTAGGCTGCTTTTCCCAGTACTATCCGTATACGCTTTGCTTCCCTCGATCCGCTCGATTTGCGCCTCGCTCCGTGTGGCGCGGATTTGCACCTTACGTGTTTTCAAGCAAGGGAGGACAACATGCTTGGACTTGGAAAACTCTTCAACACAGTGACGATGGGGGCCATGGCGTTGGCTCTGGGCGCTTCATTCGCCTCTTCCCCATCTGTAGCTGCAGATAAGGGATATGTTGGTATCGCAATGCCTACTCAGTCATCCGCACGCTGGATTACTGACGGCAACAGCATGAAACAGCAATTTGAAGATGCTGGCTATGAGACTGACCTGCAATATGCAGAAGACGACATCGCTAACCAGCTGCGTCAGATCGAAACCATGATCCTGAAGGGCGTCAACGTTCTCGTTATCGCTTCTATCGATGGTACGACCCTGTCCGGCGCTCTTGAGTTGGCAGCAGACTCCGGCATCAAAGTGATCGCTTATGATCGCCTGATCCGTGACTCTGGCAACGTTGACTATTACGCAACCTTCGATAACTTCCAGGTTGGCGTACAGCAGGCTTCCAGCTTGGTGAAAGGTCTTAAAGAACGCTTCCCGGATGCAAAACCTTGGAATGTAGAGCTCTTTGGTGGGTCTCCGGACGACAACAACGCTTACTTCTTCTATGACGGCGCAATGTCTGTGCTGCAGCCACTGATCGACGATGGCAGCATTGCTGTTCCTTCCGAACAGTTCGGCATGGACAAGGTTGGTACCCTGCGTTGGGACGGTGCTGTTGCGCAGGCTCGCATGGATAACCTGCTTTCCGCCTTCTACACTGACAAAACCGTACACGGCGTATTGGCTCCGTATGATGGTCTGTCCATTGGTATCCTGTCCTCGCTCAAGGGCGTTGGTTACGGTTCTGGCGACATGAAAATGCCAATCGTATCCGGTCAGGACGCAGAAGTTCAGTCAATCAAATCCATTTTGGCTGGCGAACAGTATTCCACCATCTTTAAAGACACCCGTGAGCTGGCTCGCGTGACTGTCGGCATGGTGAATGCTCTGCTCGAAGGTGGCGAACCAGAAATCAATGACACCGAAACCTATGATAACGGCGTCAAAGTGGTTCCTTCCTACCTTCTGAAACCAGTTCCTGTCGATGCTTCCAACTGGGAAAAAATCGTGATCGACAGCGGTTACTACACCATGGATCAGATCAAGTAAGGGTCCTCCCGGGGGAGGGAGGTGGAAAGTCTCACCCCCTCCATCCGTTCTTCAAGAACAATAAAGAGACTGTTTGCTTGAGGCTGACATGAACACCATCTTAGAAATGCGAGGAATCACCAAGACCTTTCCGGGTGTAAAGGCCTTGAGTGATGTGAACCTGACGGTCGGCGAAGGTGAAATTCATGCCTTGGTCGGTGAGAATGGCGCAGGCAAGTCAACCCTGATGAAGGTTCTCTCTGGCGTTTATCCCTATGGCACATATGAAGGGGATATCGTCTATAACGGAGAAACCCAGAAATTCGCCACCATCTCCGACAGTGAAGAAAAGGGCATCATCATCATTCACCAGGAACTGGCTCTGGTTCCTCTTCTGTCAATCGCCGAGAATATCTTCCTGGGCAACGAGCGGGCTACCAAAGGGGTCATCAATTGGCCTGTAGCGCACTCTGAAGCAGAGATGCTGCTCAAGATTGTCGGGCTGGACAAACCAACAGGCACGCTGGTTACGAACCTGGGGACGGGTCAGCAGCAGTTGGTTGAGATTGCCAAGGCTCTCTCCAAGGAAGTGAAGCTACTTATTCTCGACGAGCCAACGTCTTCTCTGAACGAGCGGGATAGTGAAGCGCTGCTGCAGCTTCTGCTCGAATTCAAAAGCAAAGGCATTTCCTCAATCCTGATCTCGCACAAGCTCAATGAGGTTGTGAAGGTTGCGGACAAGATCACAGTGTTGCGCGACGGTCAGACCGTCAGTACGCTGGACTGTGACAAAACCGAGGAAATGGAAAATAAAATTATCAAGGACATGGTCGGGCGTGAACTGACCAACCGCTTTCCCCAGCGGACTCCTGAAATCGGCAACATGCTGCTCGAGGTGAAGGGCTGGAATGTCTACCACCAGGTGCATGCTGACCGTCACTTGATCCGCGATGTCAATTTCAATGTTCGTGCAGGCGAGATCGTCGGGATTTCCGGCTTGATGGGCGCAGGTCGAACAGAACTTGCGATGAGTCTTTTTGGTCGTGCCTATGGCCAGAAAATTTCAGGACAAGTTGAATTGCGTGGCGAACCGATCGACGTCAGTACGATCAACAAGGCTGTTGCAAATGGTTTGGCTTATGTGACCGAGGACCGCAAGGAATATGGTCTGGTTCTTGAGAACAGCATCAAAATCAACACAACGCTCTCCAATCTGGAAGGTGTTTCCAAGGGCATCGTCATCGATGACAATGCGGAAACCCGTGTTGGTCTTGAATATAAGAAGAAGCTGAACACCAAATGCTCCAGTTTGATGCAGCAGGTGGTCAACTTGTCTGGTGGGAACCAGCAGAAGGTCGTTTTGAGTAAATGGCTGTTTGCGAACCCGGATGTGCTCATTCTGGATGAGCCCACGCGCGGTATCGACGTGAATGCCAAATACGAAATTTACGCGATCATCAACCAGCTCGCTCAAGAGGGCAAGGGTATCATTTTCATTTCTTCGGAATTGCCAGAACTGCTGGGCATGACAGACAGGATCTACGTCATGAACGAGGGCAGAATGGTTGGCGAAATGCCTACGAAGGAAGCTTCGCAAGAAAAAATCATGCGGATGATCATCAAGGACAAAGGCTGAAACAATGTCACAGGTGGAAAACCCGTCTCCGGCAAACTCTGACGCAGGTGAAACTGTCAGCGTCGCCAGTTATCTGAAGTCAAACGTACGCGAATACGGCCTTTTGATTGCCCTGATCGCTGTTATGATCTTCTTCCAGGTTGTTACCAACGGTATTCTCATGAAGCCGCTCAACCTGACCAACCTCATTCTCCAGAACAGCTACATCGTCATCATGGCGATTGGTATGCTGCTCATTATTGTTGCTGGTCATATTGACCTCTCGGTCGGATCGGTCATGGGCTTTATCGGCGCTCTCGCTGCCGTGATGATCGTCAATTACGAGATCAACTATGTGGTCACGATCATCGTGTGCCTGATTGTCGGTACCGCGATTGGGGCTCTGCAGGGCTTCTGGGTGGCTTATTACAAGATCCCGGCCTTCATCGTGACGCTGGCTGGTATGCTCAGTTTCCGCGGTCTTACGCTGGCGCTGCTCAATGGTCAGTCCATCGGCCCGTTCCCGACCGGCTTTCAGAAACTGAGCTCGGGTTTCATTCCTGACCTGTTCGGTGTTGGTCGTCCGCACATGCTGACGGTTGTTCTCGGGATCGTCCTGAGTGTCTTCCTGATTTATTCTGCTTGGAAAGATCGTAAGGAGCGTGCCAAGTTCGGTAATCTGGAAGAGCCATTTGCCTTCTTTGTGCTGAAGAATCTTCTTATCGTCTTCGCCATCAACTATCTCTCCTACGTCATGGCTGGCTACAGAGGCTATCCAAACGTTCTGATCGTTATCGCTGTGCTGGTTGCTGCTTATGGCTTCCTGACCTCATCCTCTACGGTTGGTCGTCGGATCTATGCTCTGGGTGGTAACGTGAAAGCTGCCAAGCTCTCCGGTGTGAATACTGAACGGTTGACCTTCCTGACCTTTGCCAATATGGGGCTTCTGGCTGCCTTCGCTGGCATGGTGTTTGCCGCCCGCCTCAACACGGCAACCCCGAAAGCCGGTTATGGCTACGAGCTTGACGTTATCGCGGCTGTCTTTATTGGTGGAGCATCCACGACGGGTGGTGTTGGTACGGTTACCGGCGCAATCATCGGTGCCTTCCTGATGGGGGTGATGAACAACGGCATGTCCATTCTGTCCATCGGTATCGATTGGCAGCAGGTCATTAAGGGTGTTGTTCTTCTCGCGGCCGTTATCTTCGACGTCTACAACAAGAAGAAGGCTGGCTAAGTCTTCAAGTGAACCAATGGGTGGGCTGGCCTGCAGCCCACCTCTTTTCCAGAATGTCGGGACATTCGGGATCGCTGATCGGATCATCTATAGGACATTTCTGGTTCGGCCCTTTTCGCAAGCATTTTTGCCATATCCGGCGTGCAGTCGAAAAATGCTTGTTTTATAGCAATCGCCTCATTGGTGCGGATAGCAAGATAATCCATAAGTATAACCTTATAGCCTCTAACCGCCTGGCGGGGATCTGTCCATATTTTCAAGGTGGACTGGTCGAGGGGTGTGGTCAGATGAATGGCCAGAATGGTGCTCCGGTTGCTGTAACATTTCGAAAATAAGCCCTGGCTCGCATGAAGCCACGTGACGAATAGGGCGGTTTGAGGAGGACATTCAAATGCTGAAAGAACTGAGGGAAGAGGTTTTTCGCGCGAATATCGAACTGAATGACCGCGGTGTCGTGATCTACACATGGGGCAATGTCAGTGCGATCGATCGTGAGAAGGGGCTGGTTGTCATCAAGCCGTCGGGCGTCCCTTACGAAACGATGACTGCTGACGATATGGTGGTTGTTGACCTCGACAATAATGTTGTCTGGGGCAGCAAGAAGCCGTCTTCTGACACGAAAACCCATACCACGCTTTACAAGGCCTTTCCGCAGATTGGTGGTGTGGTGCATACCCATTCCCGCCATGCTGTCGCCTGGGCTCAGGCGCGTCGGGAGATCCCGTGCCTCGGTACCACGCAGGCAGATTATTGCGCCGGTCCGGTGCCCTGCACCAAGCCTCTCACTGAAGAACAGGTCAATCGAGATTATGAAACGACGACCGGCGAGGCCATTGTTGAACGCTTTGAAGAGCTTGATCCCGCAGCTGTTCCAATGGTTTTGGTAGCCGGTCACGGGCCTTTTGCCTGGGGCAAGGATGCTGATGACGCCGTGCACAATGCAGTTGTGCTCGAAGAGGTTGCCCACATGGCAACTATCACCGCAACGATTACCAATCCCATACCGCCATTGGAGCAGTATGTGCTCGATTATCACTATGAGCGCAAACATGGAAAAAATGCCTGGTATGGGCAGAAATAGGTACCGTCTTGCGGTTCCGAGGGGGGAAATGCCTAAGCATCTCGGAACCGCTTTTTTGCGCAAAGGGGAGGGATTTAGGCTTTGCATCCTTCGCGCAAACATATCCAGACCATCGCGCAACTGACGCCGGTCGAAAATTGAAAGGGCATGGAAATGTTTGGTTTGAAACCTTTGAAATTCTGGTTTGTGTGCGGCTCGCAGCACCTTTATGGTCCGGAAACATTGGCCGAGGTGGCTGATGGTGCCCGTAAGGTTGTTGAGGGGCTGTCCAAAGACGGGCGTCTGGTGTTGCCGCTCGAATTTGCGACAGTGGCGACGACCGGGGAGGAAATTGCGGATGTTTGCCGTCGGGCGTCGGCTGACCCTGAATGTGGCGGTATCATCTTGTGGATGCATACTTTTTCGCCTTCCAAAATGTGGATTCGCGGCCTTAACGCGCTGACTAAGCCGATGCTGCATCTGCATACGCAGCTCAATGCAGCGTTGCCTTGGGATTCCATTGATATGGACTATATGAACCTGCATCAGTCTGCCCATGGAGACCGGGAAGCGGGCTTCCTGCATACGCGCATGCGCATTGGCCGCAAGGTGGTTGTTGGTCACTGGAGCGATCCTGCGGTTCAGGATCGGATTGACAGCTGGATGCGCGCTGCGCGCGCCTGGGACGATTGGCAGGGCTCTGGCGTTTGCCGCTTTGGCGACAATATGCGCAATGTTGCCGTGACCGATGGCGACAAGGTGTCTGCCGAAATGGCCTTCGGCTTCAAGGTGGATTACTGGCCGGTTGGTGATCTGGTCGCCAAAATGGCTGACTTCTCCGATGCCGATGTGGAAGCGCTTGTTGCCGAATATGACAAGACCTATGAGCTGGTTCCCGAGCTTCAGGCTGGTGGTGCCAAGCGGTCTTCCCTGCTTGATGCAGCGCGGCAGGAACTGGCCATTTCCTACTTCCTGAAAGAGGGGAATTACAAGGGCTTTACCCATACATTTGAAGATTTGCATGGCCTCAATCAGCTGCCCGGTCTTGCGCCTCAGCGCATGATGGAGCAGGGCTTCGGCTTTGCAGGTGAAGGCGACTGGAAGACGCCTGCGCTGGTGCGTGCCATGAAGGTCATGGGGCATGGCAAGAGCGGTGCTTGCTCCTTTATGGAAGATTACACCTATGATGTTTCCAAGCCGGGTGAAGAACTGGTTCTTGGGGCGCATATGCTTGAGGTCTGCCCGACCATCGCAGAAAGCAAGCCGCGCCTCGAGATCCATGAACTGGGTATTGGTGGCAAGCCAGACCCTGTGCGTATGGTCTTTGACTCTGTTAAGGGCGGCGCAATCAATGCCTGCCTCATTGACATGGGTAACCGATTCCGCCTGATTGCCAACGAGGTGACCTCTGTTGAGCATCCGGACCTGCCAAAGCTTCCTGTGGCACGCGCAGTGTGGCAATGTAAGCCAGACTTCAAAACCGCCTGTGAGGCCTGGATTTTGGCCGGTGGTGCCCATCACACCGCTTACAGCTATGATGTGACAGCGGAAATGTTGGAAGACTTTGCGACCATCGCCGGAATCGAACTGGCCTTGATTGACGACGATACCAAAATCTCCGATTTCAAGCAGACGCTGCGCAATAATGAAATCTATTGGCATCTGGCCAAGGGCATTCGCGTATAATCGCTGAAGGCTCAATGCAATCAGAAAAGCCCGGCCAAGTGATTGGTCGGGCTTTTCGTTTCTCAATTTCTATCGCCCTTTGTTGTCTGGAATAAGAGGGCGGCTTGCTTTGGCTCGCGAACGTTAGCTGCTATGTTTGGGTAGTGGCACTTCGGCGGCGAAAACAGCGGTTGCCTTGTCCAAAGCGTTATCGATCTGCTCTCCTTCGGAGCGGACAATCATGGAAAGGCTGCGCTCTCGGAATGTGCGCGGGCTCATGTTGGTGTGACGACGGAAAACACGTGAGAAATAAAGCGGATCCTCATAGCCGACCATCTGCGAGAGGGCTTTGATGGGAACGTTGGAAACGCGCAGGACCTGCATGGCATATTGAATGCGCTGACCATCGCGCCATTGCACGATGCCGGTGCCGATATATTTGCGGAACAGGTGAGAGAGGCGTGACGGAGACAGGCAGACATGGCTGGCGATCTCGTTGACCGTCAGGGGCTTGTCCAGATTGTTGGATATAAGCGTGCAGGCGGCCAGAACGCGCTCGTCAATTTCGATGTTGGACTTCTTCTCCGCTCTGTTCATTCTTGCGCAAAATAGCAGGATATGTTCCAGTCTGTTGAATGCAAGGTCAGCAGAAAGGCTGTCGGAAAGTCCTGCCCATTTTTCCACTTCCACAAACAGGCGGAACAATTCGCTGAAGCGGCTTTCCTCTCTATGGCGCATGATATAGACACCGTTGACCTCTTCGTCCCATTGCAGCCATGGCTTCCAGAAAGCGCGAGGCTGGAAATAGATCCAGCGATGCCACCATTTGTCTGCATCCGGGTCTCGGCCATAGAAATGTTGTGCGTCAGGGGGGAAGAGAACGAGGTCTCCGGGCTTCACAATCGTTGTGTTCTTGCCATCGAAGAGCTTTCCCTGTCCATCCACGGTCAGGTTGATGATCCATCCATGCATGCCGTTGGGACGATCAATATGGAAGTCGAGCGGTCCGCCTTTTTCGATGGGTGTGATGCCGGCGACAAGCCGGATTCCAAACTCGAAACCCGGAAAAAGAGCTGCCACTTCCTTGTCGTAGTTCTTGGGAGAACTGCGAAAGGAAAGCTTGTTAAAGATTCTCTGTACCTGCGGATCTTGGGCAGGGTCGAAATAAGAATGATCGTCCATGTCTCTAGCCTGATGCTGCATTGTGGAATATCAGGATCGTCCATATTGTAAACTAAGTCTATCGAAATTGAAAGCCGTGTTATGGATGAGTTTGAGGAGAATTATCCATAGAAGCGGCAAAAGAAAACCTGTTGGCGTTTCAACGGTAGGGAGGAATATCGAATGAGTTCAACCAATGACAGCTGTGCTCTCGGTCTCGACTTTGGATCGGATAGTGTGCGGGCCGTTGTTGTCCGGGTAGCAGACGGGGAGGAGCTTTCCTCGGCAGTTGCGAACTATCCCCGCTGGGCCGAGGGGAAATTCTGTGATGCGGCGCGTCAGCAGTTTCGCCAGCATCCGTCAGACTATCTCGAAGCGATGGGCTCAGCCGTGCGCGAAGCGATCGCCGGGCTCGAAGCGCATCCAGACATTATCGGTATTGGCGTAGACACCACCGGGTCGTCTCCCATGCCAGTCACGGCCGACGGCACTGCGCTGGCGCTGAAGGACGGTTTCTCGTCTGATCCGGATGCCATGTGCATTCTCTGGAAAGACCACACTTCTGTTGCCGAAGCGCAGGAGATCAATGATCTGTGCCATTCGGGCCAGTTTCCTGATTTTACCAAATATGTCGGCGGCATTTATTCTTCGGAATGGTACTGGGCCAAGATCCTGAATGTCGGTCGTCGCAATCCGACCGTTTTCCGCGCAGCGGCCAACTGGGTTGAGCTGTGCGACTGGATCCCTGCTGTGCTGGCAGGTGTGACCGATGCGTCAAAGATCGTGCGGTCTCGTTGCGCCGCCGGTCACAAGGCTTTGTGGCATCCTGAATTCGGCGGCTTGCCGAGCCGGGAATGGCTGCAGGCGCTTGATCCTCTGCTGGGCAATCTGACCACGCCGCTGTTCGGGGAAACCAAGACCAGTGATCAGGTTGCTGGCAATCTGTCTTCAGACTGGGCGGGGCGCTTTGGCCTCAAGGCCGGGATCCCGATTGCTGTTGGTGCTTTCGATTGTCATATGGGCGCCGTTGGGGCCGGTATCGAGCCTTATTCTCTGGTTCGTGCCATGGGCACCTCCACCTGCGACATCCTTGTTGCGCCGCCTGAAGAGGTGAGCGACACGTTGGTTAGCGGTATTTGCGGTCAGGTTCCAGGTAGCGTTCTGCCTGATCTGGTTGGCTTTGAAGCCGGTCAGTCTTCTTTCGGCGATGTGTTCGCATGGTTTGAACGTTTGCTGCAGTGGGGTCGGAATGGTCGTGGCAAGGCTGGTTCCCTGTTGCCGGAGCTCGAAAAGGAAGCTGCCGAGTTGCCACCGGGTGGTTATGGTGAACGCGCCCTGGATTGGCTCAATGGACGTCGTACGCCTGATGCTGACCAAACAGTGAAGTCTATCATTGCCGGATTGCATCTAGGATCGACGGCGCCGTCTATCTATCGTGCCCTGATTGAAGCAACGGCTTATGGCTCGCGCGCAATCGTGGAGCGCTTTGAAGAGCAGGGTGTCAAGGTCAACAGCATTGTTGCCATTGGCGGTATTGCCCGCAAGTCTGACTTTATCTCTCAGGTTTGCGCCGATGTGATGAACCGTAAGGTGGATGTGGCTTTGTCCGATCAGGCCTGTGCGCGTGGGGCTGCCATTTTTGCTGCGACCGCCGCCGGGGCCTATGAGGATATCTATAAAGCCAAGGATGCGATGCTGAGCCCGATCGAGAAAAGCTTCGAGCCGAATCCCGAAATGCATAAGCTCTATAACGCAATCTATGAAGATTATAAGCGCGTCGGCGCCTTTGCCGGAGATCTGGCCAAGAGCTGAAGTGCACCTCCACGCAAAGTGGACTAGACCTGGCCCGGGCAGCTTGCTGTTCGGGCTTTTTCTATTCTGGGTGGGTATTGGCAGGGGAAAGCAGATCAGGCTTCCACAGATCAAACGAAGGGCTAGGCATTTCCGGCAAAATGCTGTTAAAGATAGCGCAATTTGCATTTGCGTGGCGATGCCCCCCGCGAGATGCTCTCAGGAGATGCCCCATGAGCCTACCCGACAATCAAACCGATTTTATTGTTCGCCGTCCTGATGACTGGCATTTGCATTTACGTGATGGTGAAATGCTCAAGGCGGTGTTGCCGCACAGCAGCGCGCATTTCGGCCGGGCCATCATTATGCCCAATCTGGTGCCTCCTGTTGTAAAGACCTCTGATGCTGAGGCTTATCTGGGGCGTATTCAGACGGCTCTTCCGGAAGGCCATCACTTCGAGCCGCTGATGACCTTGTATCTGACAGAGCGCACCGAGCCGGCGGATGTCGAATTGGGCGTTAAATCAGGGCTCATCAAGGCATTGAAGCTATATCCCGCGGGTGCAACCACCAACTCGGACAGCGGTGTGCGCAACATCGAGGCCGTTTATCCGGTGCTTGAGAAGATGGCCGAGATTGATGTGCCGCTTCTGGTGCATGGTGAAGTGACCGACGCCGATATCGATATCTTCGATCGTGAGGCTGTTTTCATTGATCGCGTGTTGACCCCGATACGTGAGCGTTTCCCTTCTTTGCGCATTGTGATGGAACATGTAACCACGGAAGACGGGGTGAATTTCGTCAAGGGAGCGGGGGACAAAACCGCTGCGACCATCACGACTCATCATCTGATTATCAACCGCAATGCCATTCTGGTTGGTGGCATCAAGCCGCATTATTACTGTCTGCCGGTTGCCAAGCGCGAGAAGCATCGTCTTGCCCTGCGCGCGGCTGCCTCATCCGGCGATGGCCGCTTCTTCCTTGGAACGGACTCGGCACCGCATTCCAAGTCTGCCAAGGAATGTGCCTGCGGCTGTGCCGGCGTGTTCAATGCCCCCAATACGGTCAACTGTCTGGCCCATGTGTTTGAGGAAGATGGCGCGCTAGATAAGCTTGAAGCCTTCATGTCTCTTAATGGCCCTGCCTTCTACGGTCTTCCGGCCAACGAAGAGCGCATTCGTCTGTTCAAGACCGATGCGCCGCTGGTTCTGGAAGACAAGATCACCGTTGATGGTGATGAAGTCGTTGTTTTTGATCCCGGTTTCCCGTTGTTCTGGCGATACGAAACCGCTAACGCTTGAGCCGTTTGTTCGGCTCGCACCTTCCAAAGGATGCCCTGATGATTACTTCTTCTTTCCCCGATCGCGCGCTAATGGCCGAGTTGACCGCACAAATGCTGCTTGAGGTCAATGCGGTGCACTTCCGTCCCGAAGAGCCCTTCATGCTGGCGTCCGGTTTGGCGAGCGCCACCTATATCGATTGCCGCAAGCTTATCTCCTACCCGCGCATTCGCAATTCTCTGATGGAATTTTGTGCCGCGACGATCATGCGTGATATCGGCTTTGAGAAGATTGATGCTGTTGTTGGTGGTGAAACAGCTGGCATTCCTTTCGCCGCATGGATTGCGGATAAGCTGGCTCTGCCAATGAACTATGTGCGCAAGAAACCAAAGGGCTATGGTCGGGATGCACAGATCGAAGGCGCTCCAATCGCAGGCAAGCGCGCTCTTCTGGTGGAAGATCTGACCACGGATGGCGGCAGCAAGATCAACTTCGTGGAAGCCATGCGCAAAGCCGAGGCCGAGGTGCATGACACGATCGTTCTCTTCTATTACGATATCTTCCCTGAAGCGCTGGAAAATATGAAGAAAATCGATCTCAATCTGCATTATCTGGCCACATGGCACGACGTTTTGGCGGTCGCCAAGAAGCAGAATTATTTCGACACCAAGACACTGGACAGTGTTGAGAGCTTCCTGAATGAGCCTCTGAAATGGTCTGGTGAACATGGTGGCGCTACCGAGATTACGGCTGTGCCTGAAAAAAGCTAAGTCGCGCTGATATATTTCGATTTCAAGGCAGGGGCAGGCTTCGGTTTGCTCCTGCTTTTTTTATGCGCAAGAGACAGGCTGTGCCGGATCAGCAGCTTTCGCGCCAGCGGATCTTTGTGCCCAGAATGATCTTCTTGGAAAAGCTGCGGCCTGAAAGGCGCTCAAGCAAAAGGTCAACCGCTGCCTGACCGATGTCTTCTGCGGGAATGGCAACGGTCGTCAGGCCCGGAGAGATCAGTCCGGCGGCGGGGATATCGTTGAAGCCGACGATGCGCACATCTTTGGGCACATGCAGGTTAAGGCTGCTGGCGGCCTGAAGAGCGCCAATGGCCATGGTATCGTTGGCTGCGATGATGATCTCCGGGCGATCTTCAGTATCGAGCAATTGGCGCGCGAGTTCGAAGCCGCTCATCGGGGTGAGGCGTTCAAAGCGCACATTGGCCGGAGCTTCCAGCCCGCGCGCCTTGAACCACTGCATGAAGGTGCGGCTGCGCAAGTCCGGATAGGGGCGGCGCGGGTTTTCTGCGCCAGAGAGGGCCCCAATGAAGCCATATTTGCGAAAGCCCTTTTGCCAAAGCGCGTCGAGCAGATTGGCGGTGGCCTGTTCCAGATCCGGGAATACGCAATCAACATCTGTCCTGTCTGGCGGAAAGTCGACGCAGACAAGTGGAACGCCCGTTTCCGCCAGATGATCGATTGTCTTGTGTCCGTGGGGACCGACCACCAGAATGGCATCGCTTTTCTTGGGGAAGCCTTTGGGCAGATCGTCAAGCTGGTTGCTGCGGTGATCAATTTTGAGATCAGCTTGTGAGAGATGCTTTTCGATGCTGTGGCGGATGGTGATGAAATAAGGATCTGCCAGCTCTTCGGTGGCATCAAGGGTATGGAGCAATGATATCCGTGCGCTGTTGGTGACACTGCTCATCTGCTTCTTCTTTGCCCGCATGCGCGGAGTGGCATAGTCGAGGTCTTGCGCCGTCTCGATGATCTGTCGGCGCTTTTCTTCTGAGACCGAAAGGCTGGCGTCATAATTGAGGACGCGGGAAACCGTCGTTGGCGATACGCCCACGCGGTCTGCGATGTCCTTGATGGTTGCCATGCCGTCGCTCCTTGTTGTCTTGCCCTTAGCTGTTTTGAACCACACTATGCCCTGCAAGGGAAGGGGTGATCGATCAATCCGTTTCGATTGAAATCCACTTCAATTTTTGTGTGAGATAATTATCTAGTAAATATTTACTTGTGTCAATTTGTGGGCTACACTTCAGTAACTGCCGAAAATGTGTTTTAACGCTCGGTGTTATAACCATTGAATTGCGATGCAGCCCTTGGGCGAGTTTGCTACTGGGAGTGGAAATATGAAGCGAAATATTTTGGTGTGCGGTGGGGCTGGCTATATTGGCTCCCATATGGTTCAGCTTTTGCTGGAAGCCGGACATGATGTCGTTGTTTTTGATAATTTGTCCTCAGGCCATGTTGAGGCTATTCTTGGCGTTCCTTTGGAGCGCGGTGATCTTCTGAACCCTCAGGATCTCGATGCTGTTTTCAAGAAGCATAAGGTGGATGCTGTTATCCATTTTGCAGCGCTGATTGCCGTGGGGGAATCGGTCGAAAAGCCTGATCTTTACTACCGCAACAACGTTACTGGTACGCTCAATCTGCTCGACGCCATGCGCAAGGCGGGTGTTGATCGCATTGTCTTCTCTTCTACGGCCGCCGTGTTTGGCAATCCGCAACGTGATTTGATTGACGAAACCCACCCGCTGGGGCCGATCAACCCTTATGGCTGGTCCAAGCGCATGGTTGAGCAGGTGCTCTCCGATATGGCAACCGCCTACGGCTTGCGCTCTGTGGCTTTGCGTTATTTCAATGCTGCTGGTGCGCATCCCAATGGCCTGATCGGAGAAGCGCATAGTCCGGAAACGCATCTAGTGCCGCTGGTTCTGCTGACAGCGCTTGGTATCCGTGAGAAGCTTTCTGTCTTTGGCAGTGACTACGAAACGCGCGACGGAACCTGCATCCGCGACTATATCCATGTGCTTGATCTTGCCTCGGCCCATCTGTTGGCGCTCGATTATATGGATACTCACGAGGGTGCCCATCGCTTCAATCTTGGCAATGGCAACGGCTTTACCAACCTTGAGGTCATCCAGACCGCCAAGCGGCTGACCAATCGCCCCATTCCTTATGACATGGCTCCGCGTAGAGCCGGGGATTCGGCAACATTGGTAGCTGACAGCACGCGTGCCAAAACGGAACTGGGCTGGAAGCCCAAATTTGATGCGCTTGAAACAATCATTGAAACCGCCTGGCGTTGGCACCATGAGCCCAAATATGGTCCCTTTGCCGGCAAATAGTGAGGAGGCCCTCGATGGCTGAAGAAACTGTGCCCACAGATGCTCCGCATCGTCGATTTAACCCGCTCAAGGGAGAGTGGGTGCTTGTTTCACCTCATCGCAACAAACGGCCCTGGCAGGGGCAGCAGGAAGAGGTCGTGATCGTGGAAAAACCCCGTCACGACCCCAATTGCTATCTCTGCGCGGGCAATGAGCGGAACTCGGGTGCGGTGAATCCCGATTATAAGGGGCCGTTCGTTTTTCCAAACGACTTTCCCGCTTTGCTGGAAGATACGCCAGCGGGAGGAACCTCAGGCGATCCGCTGTTTCGCGCCGATACGGTGCGTGGCACTGCGCGCGTGATGTGCTTTTCCGAGCGGCATGATCTTACCTTGCCCGAGCTTGAAGTTACCGACATCCGCAAGGTGGTGGATACATGGGCTGACCAGATCGTTGATCTGGGGGCGCAGTATGACTGGGTTGCCGTTTTTGAAAATAAGGGTGCCGTTATGGGCTGTTCGCAGCCCCATCCTCATGGCCAGATCTGGGCTTCGGATTTCCTGCCTAACGAAGTTGCCGTCGAGGACAGCAATCAAGCGCGATTTCTGGCCGAGAATGGTGAGGTTCTTCTGGTTCGCTATGCGGCGGATGAGGCGCGCAAAGGCGAGCGGGTGGTTGTCGAGAATGAGGACTGGATTGCAGTGGTGCCCTGGTGGGCGACATGGCCTTTCGAGACGTTGCTCATGCCAAAGCGCCACATATTGCGCCTGCCGGATCTGACAGACACGGAACGGAACAGCTTGGCCGATGCGCTCAAGGGTCTATGCACCAGATATGACAATCTGTTCGAGACCGAATTCCCCTATACGATGGGGTGGCATGGGGCGCCGACGCGACAGGGTAAGTTCGATCACTGGCAATTGCATGCGCATTTCTATCCGCCGCTGCTGCGCTCTGCCACAGTACGCAAATTCATGGTTGGCTATGAAATGCTCTCGGAAGCCCAACGTGATTTGACCGCTGAAAGTGCGGCGGAGCGTTTGCGGTCCTTGTCCGATATTCATTACAAGTCAGTAAAGTAAGGGGGGGGATGTATGACGCAAGAAAAAGAGACGGCATCAGTCAAGGCGGCGTTTGAAAAACACTTCGGACAGACACCTGGCGTGGTGGCCTATTCGCCAGGTCGGGTCAATCTGCTTGGGGAACATACCGATTATAATGGTGGTTTTGTCTTGCCTATGGCCTTGCGTGGCCTGGGCGTGTCCATCGCTCTTGGCAAGGGCGATAAGCCCGGTGTGATCGAGGCCTATTCGGATACGTTCGATCAGACCGAGCTACGGTCCATAGAGGATGGTCGTGAAGGACGCTGGTCTGACTATCTGTTGGGGTGCCTGAAGGCTGTGGCCGATGAGGATGTGGCCGCGACGGGGCTGCGTGTGGCGCTTGAAACCACCCTTCCCATGGGGGCAGGACTTTCCAGCTCGGCCGCACTTGAGGTGGCGTCGATCAAGGCAGCGTTGGCACTCTTCGGGCGCACGATGAGTTCGGTCGATGTGGCTGTCAAGGCGCGGGCGGTGGAGAATGAATTTGTCGGCATGCCTTGCGGCATCATGGACCAGTTCGCCTCTTCCGTCGGTGATCCGGGTGTGGCGATGTTCCTCAATACCCGTACACTTGATTATGAGCTGGTGGAGACATCGCCGGACTTTGCTTTCGTCATCATTGCATCCGGTGTCAGCCACCAGCTGGTTGATGGCGGAGAAGACGGCTATGCAACTCGTGTGGCAGAATGTCAGGCGGCGTGCAAGGCGCTCAATGTGGAAATGCTCAGCGATCTGGGCGTTGGCGATCTGGACCGCATCAACGGGATTTCCGAGCCGCTGAACCGCAGGGCGCGGCATATTGTCAATGATAACAAGCATGTGCTGGATGGCGTTGTGGCGCTGCGCAATCACGATATGGCTTTCTTTGGCAAGCTTATGGTGGCAAGTCATCTCTCCCAGAAAGATGATTACCAGATCACGGTTGATGAGACCGATGCGATTGTTGAGGCGGCGCTCTCCTTCGGCGCGCTTGGTGCGCGGCAGACCGGTGGTGGCTGGGGTGGCTCTGTGGTGGCTCTGGTGGAGAAGGATCAGGTTGATGCCTTCAGTCAGCGCATTCTGGATCGCTTTGAAAAGACGTCCATTCTTGCCGTGACCTGAACGGGGGCGGATCTCTCGTCGAACCGGTGATTCTGGTGGGCAACGGTTCACCATCCGGATAGTGATGACACCCGGCGGTTTTGTCGGGTGTTTTTTTATCTGTCGACTAAGGTCGACGGGTGGGTGCGCTATTTTGTGTGCACGTGTAGGTTTCTGAGGAAATGCACATTGTGCGCTTGTCTGTCGCCTTGCGCCAGTTGTTGTTCCGTGAAACTATATATGCCATGGCTGAGACAGATGAACATTTACTCCTTATTCCAAACCATTCCCTGGATTGTCTGATTGACGAAGATTTTGGCAAATTGCGCCCGGTCTTGTCAGAGCAGACGGATCCGGTGGATGCCACCCTGCTTGATATGTTTCCCCTGCCGCTGACGCGCTCGGGGCGCTTGCTGCTTGCGAGTGAAGGGCGCTTGCAATTGCTCGACAGGGATGGAGCCCTGATAACGCAAAAGGGCTCGGCTGACGGGGGCTTCCTGCGCGATTTGCGTAAGGGACCGGTGCGCACGGCCCTGAAGGGGTTGCCACGTCTGCGTGCGCTCATGCCCATCTGTCGTCTGCGATGCTGTTTCTCGCAAATGGCGCTGGTGGATGACGAAGGCAAGATCCACATCAAGGTGCAGTTTATCGAGACGCGCATGGTCGGTGGCGCCAATGGACTGATCGCCTTTTTGCGTCCGGTGCGAGGCTATGAAAAGGCCCTTGTGCGGCTGCGCGAAAAGCTCATTGATCTGGGGGGCGGTGAAGAGGGACTGGAAACGTTCCTCTCGGGCCTCTGTATGGGCTTTCCCTCCGGTGTACTCAAGCCCGAGATCACGATCGGAGAGGATGAACCCGCTTTTGACGTGGCGACCGACATCATGGCCGCTTACCTGCCTGCTGCTCGGGTGAACGAGAAGGGTATCGTCAACGATATCGACACCGAATTCCTGCATGATTACCGCATTGCCCTGCGCAAGATCCGCTCCGTGCTCAGTCTGTTCAAAGGTGTCTATTCTGAAGAGCAGACACAGGATCTGAAAAGGCGTTTTTCCGCTCTTATGGCAAAGACCGGTACACTCAGGGATCTGGATGTCTATCTGCTGGAAAAGCAGGATTTCTTTGCGCTCATCCCTGAAGCCTTGCATGGTGGGCTCAAGGAGATGTTTGCGCTGTTTCTGCGGGATCGGGAAGAGGCCGCTGTCGAGCTGGCCGATCACCTGATCAGCGACGCCTATCAGGCGGAAATGCAGGCGCTTTCGGATTTGCTTGCTGCGCCTGCGCGATTGGAAAGAGGGCCCAACAGCAATTTGGGCGCGCATGAGTATGCCTGTCGGCTCATCTGGAAGCGCTATCGCAAGATTTGCAAGATTGCCAAGGGCATAACCGCCCAGAGTGACGATGAAGATGTGCATGAGCTGCGCATTCATTGCAAGAAGTTGCGTTATCTGATGGAGTTTTTCGCTCCCTTGTTTCCGCGCAAGGATATCAAGCAGTTGATCAAGCCGATGAAACGCTTGCAGGACAATCTGGGGGCGTTTAACGACTGTTCTGTGCAGATCGAGTCCTTATCCGGATTTCTTGAAAGCCACAAGTTCCGCAATAAGGCAACGCAGATGAAAGTGGCCAAGAGCGTGGGGGCTCTGATTGCCATTCTGCATCATCGGCAGGCCGAAGAAAGAGCGCATGTGGTTGAGAATTTTGCGCGATTTGACAGCGAAGTGACCCAGCAAACCTTCAGGGCGCTGTTCAAAATGCGGGAGGGGGAAGAATGAAGATCATTGCCTGCTATTCAAACAAGGGTGGGGTTGGCAAAACGGCAACATCGGTCAATCTGGCTTACGCTTTGGCTGATGCAGGCAAAAAAGTGCTGCTTTGTGATCTGGACCCTCAGGGAGCCTCAAGCTTTTATTTTCGCGTCAAACCATCCAAGAAGCTGACCGATGAGCGCTTCTTTCAGGATGTGGAGCGGTTCACCAAGTCAATTCGGGGCAGCAACTACGACAATCTCGATATTTTGCCGGCGAATATGACCTTTCGGAATTTCGATGTGTTTTTGGCGCGTATGAGAAACAGCCGGTCGCGATTGAAGAAGGCGCTAAAGACGGTGAAAAAAGACTATGACGTCATTTTGCTTGATTGCCCGCCCAATATCTCGACGCTTTCCGAAAGCGTATTCAAGGCTTCCGATGTCATTCTGGTGCCGGTCATTCCTACGACCTTGTCTCAACGCACCTTTGAGCAGTTGGTCGACTTCTTCCATGTCAACAAGATTCCGCTCAAGAAGCTCTCTGCCTTCTTTTCCATGGTGCAGTCAGTCAAGTCGCTGCATGGAGAGCTGATGGACGAATTGTCCGGTCAGTATAAGAAGCAGTTTCTATCGGCTCAGGTGCCCTTTGCTTCGGATATCGAGCGTATGGGTATTCATCGGGCTCCGGTTCTGGCGAGCGCGCCCAAGAGTTCTGCATCCAAGGCCTATAAGGCTCTCTATCGCGATGTGAAAAAGAAGGTGGATTTGTAATGAGCAAGGCTGTCGCTGAAGAGGCCCCTACGGCTGTGGAGATCGAGCGTAAGTTTCTGGTGGCCGAGCTGCCCGATCTGGCTGGTCTTGAGAGTGTGGATGTTGCGCAAGGATATCTGACCCATTCGGACGATTCCGTTGAAATCAGGCTGCGCAAGAAGGCAGCCGGTGCAACTGCGAACTATTTCATGACGCTGAAATCTGATGGTGCTCTGGAGCGCAAGGAAATCGAAGTGGCAGTGAGTGCGGAGCAGTTTGAAAGCTTCTGGCTGGCAACGATGGGGCGTCAAGTCGAGAAAACGCGCTATGTTGGCGCGCTGGGGGATGGCCTTCACTATGAGCTGGATGTCTTCCATGGTGGCCTGAAAGGGCTTCTGCTGGTGGAAGTGGAATTCCCGTCCGTTGAGGCGGCCAACGACTTTGTGGCTCCTGACTGGTTCGGTGCAGATGTGACCAGCAACAAGGGATACAAGAACAAGGCGCTGGCTGTGAAGGGTATGCCGCAGCCATGACGCCTCCCTGAGGGAGGAGGCTCTCCTCTCTGATGCCGATTGATAAACGGGTTAGAAACCGCCTGATGCGCAAGACGCATTGGGCGGTTTTTGTTTTGCGCAGAAGTTATGTAAAAGTGCGTAAGTTTAAGTTGTTATATATTCTTGTTGGCCGGCTAGTAAATGCCGATTGAAGGGATTTTCTTATTTCTAACTTTGAGATTTTTTCTGGGTGTCTTAGTAAAAATCGGTGAATTGGCTGCATTTTTGGGCAATTTGTTATGTGGGTTGCCATTATTACTGGTTGACCGAATGGTGGTTCGTTTGTACCGTAATGTGGATTTTGATTGCCGGCACATTGAAAAGAATAGGTCGACTGTATGCAGTCAGAATGATGGCCAGTCCGATATCCTTTTGGAATAGGACTTTATGGGGCCTGAGGTGCTACAGCGGAGGAAACAGGAGTAGCCGATGAAGACAGCAACAAAACTGGAAGATGCTGCTGCGCTGATCCCCGAAGGAGCGGTTTTGCTCATCGGTGGATTCATGGCGGTTGGAACGCCCGAGCGCATGATTGATGCATTGGTTGAGCGGGGGGTGGGCGGCTTTACCGTCGTGGCAAATGATACGGCCCTGGTCGGAAAAGGGATCGGGAAATTGGTAACCGCCGGTTTGGTCAAGAAAGTGATCGCCAGCCATATCGGTCTCAATCCGGAAACCCAACAGAAGATGATTGCAGGAGAAATCGAGGTGGAACTTGTACCTCAGGGGACGCTGATCGAGCGCATTCGCGCGGGTGGTGTCGGCCTTGGAGGTGTGCTGACCCAGACCGGTCTGGGCACGCCCGTGGAAGAGGGCAAACAGATTGTTGAAGTGCAGGGCGAGAGATATCTGCTGGAAGAGCCGATTCGGGGAGACTTTGCGCTGATCAAGGCCAAGCAGGCTGACTATAAGGGCAATCTTGATTATGCCCTGACGGCGCATAACTTCAATCCGGTCATGGCCATGGCTGCCGAAACAGTGATTGCGGAAGCCGAAGTCATTGTACCGATCGGCGGCATTCATCCTGATGCGGTGAAGACACCGGGTATTCTGGTCGATCACATTCTGGAAGGGGAGCTTTGATATGAACGCCAAAGAGATCATTGCCCGCCGCGTGGCTATGGAAGTGAAAGACGGGATGCTGGTTAATCTGGGTATCGGACTGCCCAGCATGGTAACCAACTATCTGCCTGATGATGTGGATGTGATGTTTCAGGCCGAGAATGGTGTTGTCGGCCTTGGTGGCAGTGCTATGCCGGGCTTTGAAAACAAGGATCTGACCGATGCTGGAGGCGGATTGGTGATGGCAGTGCCGGGCGCCGCTTCGATTGATTCTGCCGTTTCCTTCGGCCTCATCCGGGGCGGTCATCTGGACATGACAGTGTTGGGTGGTCTGCAGGTGGATGAACGTGGCTATCTGGCCAACTGGATGGTTCCGGGCAAGATGGTGCCGGGTATGGGCGGCGCGATGGATCTGGTTGCTGGTGCTAAACAGGTTATCGTTTCCATGGTGCACACCGCCAAGGGAAGCCCCAAGATTGTGCCGGAATGCACGTTGCCTCTCACTGCCGAACGCCGTGTTTCGCTGATTGTTACAGAGATGGCTGTTATCGAACCGACCGATGAAGGACTGGTTCTGCGCGAGCTTGGTCCGGAGGCAACGGTTGAGCAGGTTATTCAGGCAACAACGGCCAAGCTGATCATACCGGAAACGGTGCCGCGAATGGCGCTTTAGGTCAGCGGTTGCTGCGCGGGATTGAACGCTTTGTCGCTCCGTTCCATTTACACAAACAGGCGTGAATCAGACATCCCGGATCTTAAGAGGTCCGGGTTTTTTGCATGTAAACCAAAAGGTTGCAAAGTGGTATGAGTTCGCGTTTAGCGGTATCGCATTGTGGTACATCGGTTATACATGTAATAACATAAGTAAAAACAGTTATCTTGTATTGGTTTGTGAGCATAGGTCTGCGGACAAAATAATTATAGTGAATTTTTCTCCTGTAATGCAGTATTAGTGTATCGATATACGGGACATTTGCTTGTGTTTTTGGATGGGCGTTTGTACCGTAATATGGAACAGGAGGAGGAACTATCCTGATGAAATTGAGGGAGTTGACGCATCGGCAGTGCTGATGACGGGAGGAGTTTGTGCGTTTGATCCGGTTTCGTGAAGGAGAAAGCTGGATCTCATTAACGCATTGAAGAAAATAGATTTCTCGCTTTTCACCCCCCCCCATATTTGATGGTTTCTTTTCGCCAGGTTTGGGTCGCTGCGCGCTGCATCGAATTGATCGCTGCGACCGAAATATCGGAAGCTTTCGTTCTGGTGCAGAGGGGGGGGCTTCGCAAGGCAATCGGGCGAGCCAGGAAATGAGTTTGACCCGCAGAATGAAACGAATGGAGGAAGGTAATGCATCTAAAACGTTTTGCAGATGCTCCTGCCTATGAAGCGCCCAACCATTTCGGTTGTTATGGCTTGCGGCTTCAGGGCTTTGAGGAAAACGGTCCCAAAAATCAATGGATTGGCTTTAGCCAGTTTTTCCCAGGTGGTGGCGCCGGGCCTGACTCTACGCCGTTTGAGAAAGTCTACATCATGATCGAAGGGGAAATGACCCTGATCATTGATGGTGAGGAAACGGTTCTAAAACCTCTGGACTCGTGCGTCATTCAGCCCGGGGAGGTTCGTGTGCTCGAAAACCGTACCAACATGACCGCTAAGATGATGGTCGTCATTCCTTATCCTCCGGAGGCTTGAATTATGAATGTAATGGCTAACCCCCTTTCCATGTTTGATGTGAAGGACAATGTTGCTTTGATTACCGGTGCGTCCGGTGCCTTTGGTATGGTGGCTGCGCGTATTCTGGCTGGTGCAGGCTGCAAGCTGGTGCTGGTTGCTGGCAACCAGACCGCGTTGGATGAAATTTCCAAGGAATGCACCGATATGGGAGCTGATGTCACCTGCATCAATGCGCGTCCGACGACGGAAGAGATCTGCAGTGATTTGGTCGCAAAAGCGGTAGATGCCTATGGCCGTCTGGACATTCTCGTTGTCGCGTCCGGCATGAACAAGGTTGCTCCGATTACCGAAATGGAACCAGCTACCTTTGAAGCCGTGATGGATGCCAACGTCAACCAGAGCTGGCTGCTCTCGCGTGCAGCTGCTCGGCAGATGAAAAAGCAGGGCGACGGAGGCAAGATCGTACTCATGTCTTCGGCTCGTGGTCTCCTTGGTCATCCGGCTGGTTACTCTGCTTATTGCGCTTCCAAGTCTGCGGTTGATGGCATCGTCAAGGCGCTTGGCTGCGAGCTTGGCAAGGATGGCATCACAGTCAATGCGATTGCGCCGACCGTATTCCGGTCTCCGCTGACGGCGTGGATGTTTGAAGACAACGACAATGCCAATGCCGTGCGTGCAGGTTTTCTGTCTCGCGTGCCAATCGGGCGTCTGGGCGAGCCGGAAGATCTGGCCGGTCCTTTGCTGTTCCTGGCCTCGAAGGCCTGCGACTTCTACACCGGTCACATCTTGTATGCTGACGGTGGCTATACGGCGGGCTAAATGATGAGCAGCAATATCCGTACTATCGCCGTTATTGGTGCTGGCCTGATGGGGCATGGCATTGCCCTCACCATGGCGCGTGCCGGCTATGATGTGACGATCACGGATCCGGTGGCTGAAGCGCGTGCTTCAGTCATCGAACGGATCAGGCAGAGCATGAAGGCCATGGGCGTTGCTGATGGTGAAATCGATGCTGCTGCTGCGCGTGTATCGGTCGCAGACACCATGGCCGAGGCTGTGGGCAATGCCGATGCCGTGTTTGAAGCGGCGCCGGAAAAGCTCCCACTCAAGCAATCGATTTTTGCTGAAGTGGAAGCCAATGCGCCCGAGCATTGCATTCTGGCCTCGAACACGTCGGTCATTCCCATCACCGAAATCATGAAGGATCTCAAGCTGAAGGGGCGTGCGCTGGGCACCCACTGGTGGAACCCGCCGCACATGATTCCTTTGGTCGAAGTGGTCAAGACCGAATGGACCGAGCATGACAATGCTCAGGCCATGATGGATATCTTGCAAAAATCCAGAAAGACACCGGTGCTTGTCGAAAAGGATGTGCCGGGCTTTATCGGCAACCGCTTGCAACATGCGCTCTGGCGCGAGGCAATCAGTCTCGTGGAGAAGGGTATTTGCGACGCGGAAGGCGTGGATACAGTCATCAAGTCCTGTTTTGGGCGACGGCTGTCCGTTCTGGGACCACTGGAAAATGCCGATCTGGTCGGCACGGATCTGACGCTTGATATTCACAATACAGTTCTGGCCGATCTGGAGGATCGCAAAGGGCCGTCACCTTATCTCGAAAAGCTCGTTGCCGAGGGCAAGCTGGGCATGAAGTCGGGAGAGGGATTCCGCAAGTGGACGCCGGAGGAAGCGGACGCTGTACGCAATAGGGTAGCGACCCATTTGCGCAAACTTGAGGGAATTTTGGAGGAATAAGGGGTCCAGACAAGACCTCGGGCAGGAGATGCTGTCTCCTGCCACACAAACTGAGGTGAGATGGCTTGCGCCACCTCGCTTCACGTCAAATGCCGATGCTGAGCGGGTGTGTCTCGTGCGGTATGTCTACAGGCAAGACTTCAGGGAACAGGAGGATGTAAAGTGAACTGGGGAATCATTGTTGCCGTTTTGGCCTATGAGATCATATTGATCTTTGGCCTGGGTCTCTATTTTAATATGCAGATGAAGCGCAAGGAAGGAGAGGGGAGTTTCCTTCTGTCCAACCGCGATTTGCCGGTCGCTGTTGTGGCTGTAACGATGGCTTTGACCGTGCTCGGGACGCCTCATATTTTTGGCATCTTCGAGATGAGTTGGTTCATCGGTGCCACCAGCATCTGGTTCGGTCTTGCTCACGCTGTGCTGCTTGTTGTGACCATCACGACAACTGCTCTTTGGGCGCGTCGCACGAACGTGACGTCCATGCCTGAGTTTGTCGCTCTCATTTTTGGCGAAGGACCTCGCCTCATGGTCGCCGCAATCATGGCTGGACTGATCTGGGGACTGCTTACCCTTGAAGGTCAGGGCATGGGCATTGTGTTTGCTACCATGACGGATCTTTCCATTCAGGAAGGGGCTGTTGTTGGTGGTATTCTTGGCATCCTCTATGTGGTTTTTGCCGGCATGAAGGAAATTGGCTGGGTCAATCTGGTCAACTGCATCATCATGTATGTCGGACTGGTCGTTACGATGTTCTACATCACTGCAGGCATGCCTGAGGGTGGATGGCAGACTGTCGCCGACTATTATGTCAATCAGGATCAGGCCGAAATGCTCTCGATTTTCGGCACGCCCGATCTGCTGATCACTTTCGGTCTGGCAACAGTTCTCTCGACCACATTCTGCCAGTCAATCAACCAGCAGCTTCTGCAACCAGCCATGGCTGCCAAGAATGAGAAAACCATTCGCCGCACCATCTGGATTGCAGTTCCTTTGAACGGCTTGTTTTGCGTCTTCATGGCCGCCATTGGCCTTGCTGCAAAAGCCAATCCGGAATTTTTTGAACTCGGTCCGAAAATGGCTGCTCCTGCCATGCTGGTGAATATTCTGCCTGGCTGGCTCGTCGCGTGGCTTGTTGCTTCGTTGCTGGCTGCAATGTTGTCGACCTTTGCAATGTCGTCGATGGCTCCCGCAACCATCTTTGCCAACGATGTATACAAAAACTTCTTCAACCCTGATGCGACCGAAGAGCAAATGCGAAAGGTAACCCGAATCCTGATTGTGATTTTGGGTGTTGCGGCCTTCCTGGTTGCTGGCTATCTGCCTGCGATCGTCTCGGCTATCAACTGGGTGTTTGCTTGGCTGACGCCAGTGTTCTGGTTGGTCATTATCGGCCTGTTCTGGAAACGGAACTCCGCTGCCGCGATGATTACGATGGCTGCAACATGGGTCGTCAACTCTCTTTGGAGCTTCACTGCGCTTCCCGAGATGGTCGGCTTTGCTGGCATGCCAAACGTTTACCCGAGCCTGATCGTTGGTCTCGTCCTTGGTATCGGTCTTCATGCAATCCTGCCAGGTAAACCCGGTCTGTTCCGCGGAGGAAATGACATTGCGGACTTGGCCACGGCAGAAGCTGCAACGGCATAATTGAGGGAGAGATCATCATGTTGTTCTGGAATTTGTTTATCCAAGCGGCCGTTATTGTTTACGCGATCATGTTTATCGGTGTCGGCCTGTCCTGGCTGGCTCGCAGAAACAAGAAAGATCAAGGCATGGCAAACGAGGGAGAAGTCTGATGGGTGTTGAAGCTGGATGGATGTATATGGTCATGGGTGTAATGGGCGTATATGGCGTCGCCATGATCGTCGGGCTGATCTTCAAAGCGCAGCGGAATGCAGCGAAGCGCTAGCTGAAAAGCGCTGCAAACTCGAACAGAGTGCGGTTAAGCAGCGTAACGGACGTTTTCGTCTTCCCCGGCTTTGCAGCCCCCCTCCTACCTCTTAAGCGGCTGTAAAGTCTCTTTCCCCCGGAGCTTAGGCTTCGGGGGATCACAAAATACAGGGCCGACACGGCAATCTGAGCGCAATGCTTCGCGGCGCCGGTCCTGTCAACGAAATGAAAATCCGAACCGTTTCCGCATTGCATAAGACAGAAGCCGGAAACTGAAAGTAAGGGAGCCCGATAATGGCACGTCAAAAGAAAACCGTGATTACCTGTGCGATCACCGGCGGCATTCACACGCCAACCATGTCCGATGCTTTGCCGTATACGCCAGATGATCTGGCTACCCAAGCGATTGCAGCCTCAGAAGCTGGTGCCGCTATTCTGCACTGCCACGCTCGCAAGGCTGAAAATGGCTTTATCTCTATCGATCCAAAAGATTTTTCGACCTATCTGCCTCGCATCAAGCAGGCCACGGACGCTGTGATCAACATTTCCACTGGCGGTAGTGTTCTCAATACGATTGACGAGCGCATTGCTCCTGCTCTGGCTCATTCCCCCGAAATGTGCTCCATGAATATGGGCTCCATGAACTTCTCTTTCCATCCGTTGGCCAAGCGTTATGACGAGTTCAAGTTCGACTGGGAAAAAGACTATATCAAGAATTCAGACGGCTATATCTTCCGCAATACTTTTGCCGATATCGAGAATGCCGCTACCCAGCTGGCGCCGCATAAGATCAAGTTCGAGCATGAATGTTATGATGTCGGCCATCTTTACAACCTGAAATTCTGCATGGATATCGGTCTGTTCAAAGCCCCGATTTTTATCCAGTTTATCTTCGGCATTCTGGGTGGCATCGGCTCTGATGTCGACAATCTGATCTTCATGAAGCGCACGGCTGATCGCCTGTTTGGCGATGATTATCGCTGGTCTGTGCTTGGGGCAGGTAACGCGCAGATGTCTCTTGGCACGACTGCAACGCAGATGGGTGGCAACGTCCGTGTCGGTCTGGAAGACAGCCTGTTTATTTCCCGCGGCAAGCTGGCAGAAAACAACGCCCAGCAGGTCGCCAAGATCCGCCGCATCATCGAGGATCTGGGCTGCGAAGTGGCGACACCGGATGAAGCGCGCGAAATGCTGGATCTCAAAGGTGGCGATCAGGTCGGCTTTTAGGAGCCGATCTCCGATTTCTGCGTGGTGAGCGGAAGGGGATGTAGGGGAGACCGATTGTGCATTTGATCGGTCTCCCCACGACGGGACGTTTACCACGCGCCAATTGAAAACCCTCCCGCCATGGTTGGCGGGAGGGTTTTTGCATGCGTCTATCCCTATCCCCGTCTCTGGGGGAGCAGTTGTGGCTGGTCGCTTATGAAATCTTGCCGATGCGGGCGTGATGCAGGGATGCGATGGCACAGGACGCCAGGCGGGCCAGATCGCCATCGGAGCGGGAATTGAGCACGATGGGTACCTTGGCGCCCAGAACGAGCCCTGCTGGCTCCGCATGGGAAATATAGGCCAACTGCTTGGCGAGCATATTGCCTGCATCAAGATTGGGAACGACAAGAATATCCGCTTGTCCGGCAACCTCGGAGGTAATGCCCTTGGTGCGCGCTGCAGCCAGATCGATGGCATTGTCCATGGCCAGCGGTCCATCAACGATGCCACCGGTGATCTGTCCTCTCTCCGCCATCTTGGAAAGAAGGGCTGCATCCATCGAGGAAGGGATATCCGGATTGACCGTTTCAACGGCAGAGAGTACGCCAGCTTTTGGCACCTCGATGCCGATGGAAATGGCGACCTCTATGGCGTTGCGGACAATATCGGCCTTGGTTTTCAAGTCTGGCTGGATGTTGATGGCGGCGTCTGTGACCAGCAAAGGGTGGGAAAGGCCGGGGACATCCAACACAAAGACATGGGTGAAGCGGCGGCCGGCTCTGAGACCCCGTTCCTTACGCAAGGCTGCTCGCAACAAGTCGTCGGTATGCAGATGTCCCTTCATAAGGGCACCGGCGGTGCCATCGGCGATATAATCGACAGCTTTGCTGGCAGCTCGGGCATGGTCTATCTCGTCGATAATTTCGATGCCCTCAAGAGATTGGTCCAGCTCTTTGGCCACAGCATGAATGCGCTCCTTGCTGCCAAACAGGATCGGTTCGATGATGCCCTTTTTGCGGGCAAGCAGGGCGCCACCCAGAGACCGCTCTTCCTCTGGGGCAACAACTGCCGTTATCAACGGATCAAGCGCCTGTGTCCGTTCAATAATGGCTTCAAAATGGGGGTGGTGATCGAGGATCAATTCCGGTGCGGGCAGGGCATTGAAGCGCATTTTCGTTTTCGGCGCATAGAGATCGGCTTCACCAGAGACCAAAAGTCTGTTGTCTGCAGTTCGCGTTACCCTGTTTTCAAAGCGGATGACATTATTAGGCAGTTTCGCGATGACCTTGACCTCGACAAGGAGTTCGTCACCGGCGTAGCAGACTTCATGGAAATCCAGCGTCTGCTTTTTATAGACCGAGCCGGGGCCCGGGATCTGGTTGCCCATCACGGCAGAGATCAGGGAGCCGATCCAGAGACCGGGAGCAAAGGTTTCCGGCAATCCTTCCTGTTCCTGGGCGTAAGCGGCGAGATGATAATGGTTCAGATTGCCGGAGACATTGGCAAATATCAGAAAATCCTGTTCCCTGGCGAGGCGGGTCAGGCTGGCGCTGTCGCCTATTTCAATTTCGTCGTAGGTCTTGTTCTCGGATATGAAGCGATCGGACATCGGCGGCTCCGTCTGGGGCTGAAATGTTTTTGTCTTCAGGTCTATGATAGCAAGGCAAAGGTATCCTGATATCTGAAAAAAGGCGGCTTTGAACGTGAATTCAAATCCGCCTTTTTGCTCTTTATACCTTAAAAGAAGCGACCCTGCAGGATTATCCGCTTATGGACGTTCCACGCAAAGGGCAACGCCCATGCCGCCGCCGATGCAAAGGGTTGCAAGACCCTTCTTGGCGTTGCGGCGTTTCATTTCAAACAGCAGGGTGTTGAGGATACGGCAGCCGGATGCGCCGATTGGGTGGCCGATGGCAATTGCACCGCCATTGACATTGACGATCTCCGGATCCCAGCCCATTTCCTTGTTAACGGCGCAAGCCTGCGCTGCGAAGGCTTCATTGGCTTCCACCAGATCAAGATCTTCTGCCTTCCAGCCCGCTTTTTCCAGAGCCAGACGAGAGGCATAGACCGGCCCCATGCCCATGATTTTCGGATCAAGGCCAGCAGTTGCGTAGGAAACAATGCGTGCCAGTGGTTCGATGCCGCGCCTTTCGGCGTCTTCTGCGGTCATGCAAAGGGTGACGGCCGCACCGTCATTGATGCCTGACGCGTTGCCTGCGGTAACGGTGCCTTCCTTGATGAAGGCTGGGCGCAGTTTTTGCAGGTTTTCGATTGTGGTGCCGGGACGAATGAATTCATCCTTGTCGACAATGATGTCGCCTTTGCGGTTCTTGACTGTGAAAGGAACGATCTCGTCATCAAAGCGACCGGCTTTCTGAGCGGCTTCCGCGTTATTCTGCGAGCGCAGCGCCATTGCATCCTGCATCTCGCGGGAAATTTCCCACTGATCAGCCACATTCTCGGCGGTCTGCCCCATGTGATAGCCGTTGAATGCCTCCCACAGGCCGTCCTTGATCATGGTGTCGATCATTTTCAGATCGCCCATTTTCTGGCCCTGACGGATATAGGCAACATGAGGAGCCTGAGACATGCTCTCCTGACCGCCAGCAACGACAATCTTGGCATCGCCGAGCATCACATGCTGTGCAGCAAGGGCTACGGCGCGCAAACCTGATCCACAAACCTGGTTGATGCCCCAGGCGGCGCTTTCAATCGGGAAGCCAGCATTGAGATGGGCCTGACGGGCCGGGTTCTGTCCCTGGCCTGCATTGAGCACCTGACCCAAAATGGTTTCAGACACTTCTGAGGGATCAACGCCAGCGCGCTCGACAACGGCTTGCAATACAGCAGCGCCCAGCTCATGGGCTGGAACCTTGGCAAAAGATCCTAGAAAACTGCCCACAGCGGTACGCGCTGCAGACGCAATTACGACATTGGTCATGATGGAAGCTCCTCCGACTTATTACGACTGCGGCGTCACAGGACCTGTCGCAGCGTATGATATTTGCACCAAATAACGGTACATTAGAACCGCTATGCGGTCAACGTGAATTGGCTCAATTCCACGGCCAAATTGTCTTCTTACATACGTGTTTGCACGTTAAGCGGGGAGTGTAGTGGGACTTCGAAAGTGTTTGTATTAGGAATTCTGATATTAGGCCTTTTGGTATTATGCATTCGTTGGCATAGACTTAGGCATTAAAAAAGCCCTCGCAGGGGAGGGCTTTCAGGTCATTTCGTGCTTTTGGAATGCGCTCGGCAGATTAGTTGCTGCGGCGTGTCATGCGCTTCTTGACATGGGCTGCCGTCTTTTTAAGCGCCTCTTCTATCTCTGTTTTCTTGTCCGCATAGCGGCTAGAGGGTACCGGAACGGAAATGGCGTGCAGATCACCGAACCAGTCTCTGAAGGCAAAGCCGATCGCCGAGATGCCTGGCGTATGGTGGTCTTCATCAAATGCCATGCCAACAGCCCGGATCTTGCGCAGGTCGGCCAGCACGGCATCCATGTCGCCCTTGACGCCCCACCGTTCCCATTCACTCTGAACCAGCTGTTGGGCCTTGTATTCTTCCATCAGGCTCAGGCAGGCTCGGCCATTGGCTGTGCTTGAGAGCGGAAAGGCTTCGCCAACCGCTGATACTGTACGCAAACGATGGGTGCCGGGCACCTGATCAAGAAAGATCATCGCGTCACGTCGGAAGACCGACAGGTCGGATGTCTCGCCGGTAGACTGGGTCAGCTCCGTGAGCAGCAGGCGACAATATTCCACGATATTGTAGCGGGTCGCTTCTGCCAGAGCGTTGAGCTCCGGCCCAAGGCGCAAACCGCCTCCTTGAGAATCTGTGATGATGAAATTCTCTTGCTGTAAAGCGTTCACAATGCGCTGCACAGTAGAGCGAGGCAGGTCGACGCGCTGGGCAATCTGCCCGAGGCTCATGCCCGACTGACTTGTTTTAAGGGCGCGCAGAATGTCTGCCGCTCTTGCTATGACCTGAATTCCGCCACGTGAATTCTTTTCTTTTTCATTGGTGGACATGACGTTTCCGTTAGACTCGTTGCGTTCGATTATAAGTGAATATTAAGATGCAGAAAATAGCAACCCATAATACGATACAAGCTGTATCATTTGGCGGAATTCTGGGGGTATTGGGGCAAGATTTTCGCGGTGGTACGAAAATGTACGGATATTTTCGGCGTTTCTGAAGGGATATTGCGCATCCCGAAACCAGACAAATCAGGTTGATAACGGTTCCGGGAAACGACTCTTTTTCACCAAAGACATTCTAAAGGATGAATGCAATATCAGTCTACCGTTTCCTCGCCTTCCAGCTGATCAATTATATCCAGCAGTTCGATCGGGCGGGTAATCCTGTAATCCGGTGTTTCCAGATCGTCCTTGGGCGTCTTGTCATGGCGCGGTGCCCAATCCAACCAGACAGTCTTGATGCCCAGCGCTTTGGCGCCGCGAATGTCGCGGGATAGATTGTCACCCAGCATGACGATATGCTCGGTGTCCTCGCGCCTTAGGCCCAATTGCATCAGGGCTTCGATGAAGATGCGTGGGCTTGGCTTGGTGATGCCACAATTTTCGGAAATGGAAATTGCGTCAAACTTTTCCCAGAAGCCGTTTTTCTTGAGCACATTGTGAAAACTCTGCTCCAGCCCGTCGGCGACCAGAGCGATCAGATAGCCTCTCTCCTTGAGGCCCTCAAGTAGCTGGCGACTGGTTTCGATGGACTTGGCCGAGAGGACCAGATTTTCCCTGTCTTCGCTGTAGATCCGGGTGCCTTCATCGATCAGCGTGTCGCCACTATCAAGCAGAACCGCCTTGATGCCTTTCTTGTTCTTGCGCAACAGCTCGGTTTGATCGCGCAACAGGCGCGGAATGAGAATCTCCAGTTCCCCCCAGCTCACAAAGGGAACTTTTGAAAGATCAAAACTCTTTTCGAAGCTGTAGCTTGGTGTGAAGCATTTCTTGCGCAAAAAGTCGTGGGCCAGAAAGTCGTCATAAGGGGAGAGGAAACTCATATGGTCGGTGAATTCGGCCGGAATTTCAAAGCCGATGATTTTGTCGGGATTGGTGCAGACATCATTTAGCCAGTCTTGCTTTGCAATGATTTCTGCGGAGGTAGGCGCCAGTGCGTGCTTGCCCGGCTCGCAAAAAAGCCGGATCTGACGATCCTGCCAGTTGCTCTGGCTGATGTCGATCATCTCGCCATGGGCGCTGGCGGTGATATGGATCGGTGTGTTGTTCTCATTGAGATAGATCCAAACATGGTCCAGCTCATACAAATGCTGAATGTCGCCATTCCACCAGATGGCATATTCCAAAATGCTGAAGGTTCGGTTGGGCGCCCGCGTAAACGGGTTCATGTGTTTAAAGCTCGGCGAGGTCTCCCCGCGCTTGAGGTGAGAGATGCCGACGACTGCGGGTTCGAAAGGCTCAAGCTTGTCACATAGCAAGATGGGCGCCAACTGACGCGCCAACAGTGCGGTGGCGGCGTCGATCCTTTCAGGAAGCTGAGCGGGCCTAAAGGATCTTTCTTTATCTGCGGTGCTGTCCTGATGCATCATACTGTCTTTCTATTATGGTTCGTTCTGGTTTTTCGAGCGCTCTTTGCGACGGCGAAGAACGCTTGCTGCGGCCCGCATTCGTTATTGTGTGCTTGGTGCGATCTACTGCGTCTGATCCGATCTAATTTATCGATAGCGATGGGCCTCCCTTGTGCGCCATGGCAAAAGAGGGAAAAGGGTATCTGACTGATCTGGCTTTCTGGCGCAGCATCGGTGACGCACGGTGCTTATTGGATCACATGCGTGGAATGCTCCTTCACAAGGCATTGGCCGCAATTGCCCGGCTGGGTTTCCAGCCCCCTATTAAACGCCCAAGTAAAGGACTTTGAAAGCGCATAGTTTTCTTTTTTTGTCAGGATTGTTTCATTTTGTGGATTCTTGTCCAGAATTTGTTTTCTTTTTTCCCTTTCAATAAGCACGCTGTGCTGTGATGCAGCCGGGCAGCGTTGAGTGTCTGATGGAGGGAAAGCTACAACGGGTTTGCCGCCTGACGGTTTCGTGCATTTGTTATTCGTGAATGATCCGATTATTATGCATGGTTTATCCGTTTGCCTTCTGCCCGAAGAGAGGCTTGGTCGCCGCTCAGTCCAGCTATGGATTTCCATGCTGGCACGGGGGCCGTGGGCCGCTGGAATATGAAAAAGGGCACTGGTTCAGGCCATTGGGGGAATGGGGCTGGTGCCATAAAGAGGACTGGGGATGGGAGGAGAAACATGTTCGATATAACACGTGTCTATGGGGTTGAATCCCTTGTCACATTCGCTGCTGAGGCGTTGGAGGCCGTAGGGCTTTGCGCAAGCATGAGCAAGACTGTGGCGTCGGTTTTGGTTGAGGGTGATTTGCTGGGCCATGATACGCACGGCTTGGCGCTTTTGCCGGGTTATCTGGCGTCGGCGCGCGATGGCGGGATGGCCCTTGATGGGGCGCCGGACATTCTGAATGAGCGGCCAGTCGCAGCGCTCTGGGACGGACGCAAGCTGCCCGGGCCGTGGTTGATCACCCAAGGTCTGCAAATTGCCATGGAGAAAGCCGAATATTTCGGCACCTTCACCTTGTCCATCAGGAATAGCCATCATACTGCAGGCCTGGTCTCTTACCTCAAGCCTGTTACTGATCGAGGTCTGATTGGGCTTGTGATGGCATCTGACCCCACCGAGCAATGCGTTGCGCCGTTTGGATCTTGCCAGCCGGTGCTTTCCACCAATCCTTTTGCCATTGGCTATCCTGCGCGCGGGGGCGCGGTGATGCTGGATATGAGCACTTCGGTGACAACCAATGGCATGGTCAAACGTCTTCATAATGAGAAAGCCCAGTTTGCGCATGACTGGCTGATTGACGCGGATGGAAATCCGAGCCGCGATCCGGCCATTCGCTATGCAAGGATACCCGGTGCCATTATGCCGCTTGGCGGCTTTGATGCGGGGCACAAGGGTACGGGGCTTGGTATGACGGTGGAAGCGCTAACGCACGGCCTCTCGGGCAACGGGCGCCACCGCAATCCGCAAGGCTGGCAAAATAATGTCTTCATTCAGGTGATCGATCCGGCTGCCTTTGGCGGCGGCGACAGCTTTGCCATGGAGGCCGGGTTTCTGGGAGATGCTATTCGGCACAGCAAGGCCGCTACGGCCAATGGCCCCGCACCAAGGGTTGCCGGTGAGCGTGCTCAGGCCTTAAGGGCAGATCGCCTCTTGCAGGGGATTCCGCTCTCGGAAGGCATTCTTGCCGGGCTTGCCGAATGGGCCGAGACGCTCGGCCTTCAAATGCCCCAGAATAGTTGACCATATGCCCAAACAGGCTCGACTTTCTTGATTGATCGTGGGCGTTTAAAAAAGAAATGCAGCAATCGCAGGGAGGCGAATTGCTGCATGAAAGTCGTTTATTCTATTGGACCGAAATAGTGATCACCATGAATTGGGTGATGTGTCATCCTTCAACGATCTGGACGTTGAGGATGGCGTTGCCTTTGGGACTGGGCATGAAAAGGGAATAGCGTGAGCCTGCCCCATTGGTGCTTCATGATCAGGGGAGCCCGTTGGGCGGCTCAGGGCCTGATCAGGAGACTGATGACCACGCCCGTGGCCATCAGATTGCTTTGCTGAATGCAAGAGCGTCCTTGCATTCTGTTTATGGCTTACATGGCACCATATTTGTAGACGCGTGGTTCTGCTTCCAGGACTTCATCTTCGTCGATTTCAGCAACGCAGCGTACCATGGAGCCGTCGCCCATATGCCAGCGGATTGGCAGGGCGAAGAAGCGGAATTTCTTACCCTTCACCTTGTCGAGGTCGCCGCCCAGGTTTTCAACGCCTACAATGCCGTTTCCTAACAGATATTTGTGGCAAGGTTCCCAGGTGCCGCAGTTGCCGGTTGCTTCCAGCTCACCGAATTTTTCGTCGTATTTTTCCTTGCCATGTACCTTGATGTAGGTTTCACGGTCGAACTCTGCATAGGCTTCTTCGCCAAACTCGTCGATGAATTCTTCCACGATGGTGCGTCCGGAATAGCCCGGCAGGTTCATGCAGGTGCCGTTGTTGCCCATTGAGGTGTGCAGTGGATGGTCTAGGGCCTGCTGGTCAAGAGCGACCACTTTGACCTTGTGCTTGACGAACCATTTGCCAGCGTCGATGCCGGTGCCCAGAGAATAGTGATAATAGTCTTTGGAATCGTCGAATTTGCGATGCATGCCGGTGTTGAGGCAGACAACCATGCCTTCCAAATCTTCCGGCTTCATGCCAGCGCGCTCAACAGCGGCTTCAAGGTCTTCCGGCATGATCAGTTTCCAGCGATCAACGCGCACGTCAAGGCAAACAGCATCGCCGCAATAGGCATCAACCGGCAGTTCGTGGGTGTATAGAGCGCGACTGCCGTCGAACATGCGTTCCATGACGTGGCGCGGTGCATCGCAGTGGGTGCCGGTGTGCATGGTGCATTTGATCGACTGGGTAAGAACGCCAGCTTTAGCCATGCTGTGCATGGGGGCAATTTCCGGTTTGGAGAAATATGGCCACAGGGGCATATCACCAAAAAACGGATGGCTCAGATCTACGAAGACTTTTTTTCCCATTTTTAACTCCATCATTATCGCTCTTTTCCTAAGAGCATTCTTGACGTTACCGCGCTCTCAGATCTGCCTCTGATTGCTCGAAGAAGCGCGGGCACAAGTTTTGGGGACGCGAGCAAAAGCCAAAGAGACACTGCAAGATGCCTCATCAACAGTCCGCACCATGTGTCGATATGAAGACACAGGATTACGTTTGTGACAGGTGACAGTGATCGTCCGGATAGCAGCTGAATCTGATTGGAAAATCGCGTCGCGAACGACTTCAGTCACCTTGGGTTCCTCCACTTCGGCTGGTTGACAAAACCGACCTATCCCACTTTGTGAGATAGTCGTATCGTATCGTGGTTTAACTTGCAATAGTGAAACCCCTTACCCTACTCGCATGGCGATACACTTCTTGTAATTGTGCGTATTTTCTTCTGATTGGCGGATTTACCCTGCGCGCGAATATTTGCCTCGAGGGGGCATGAATGCCGCGTTTCTGCGGCTTATAAAGCGAGCTAGTCGCAAGGAATGGCGCTGAAACAGGTGTTGAAAATTGCGCTGGAACTAGCTGAAACAGGCGCAGAAAGGCATGTACGGCAGGAATTCGGGGACGCAAAAGGGGTCAGTTGTACCGCAGGGAGCCGGGACGGCATGGCCGGAGCCTTCGGGCTCAACGGCGATGTCTATCGATGAATGCAAATGGGAAGAGGCGACAACCGGATTGGATGTCGCCTCTCAAGATTTGTCAATCAACAAAGGCGGAGTAGTCGCGCTTGAGGAACTGGCCATCACCGACCGAGCCGGTGATCTTGCCCTCTTCACAAGCGACTTTGCCGCGCACCAGTGTCATGACCGGCCAGCCCTTGACCTTGTGGCCCTCGTAGGGGGTATAGTCGGCGGCGTGGTGCATGCCAGCTTGCGTAATGGTTTCCTCACGGTTCGGGTCCCACAAAACGACGTCAGCATCAAAGCCCGGAGCGATGGAGCCCTTCTTGGGGTAGAGGCCATACATCTTGGCGTGGTTGGTCGAGGTGAGGGCGACGAACTCATTGAGCGTGATACGGCCCTTGCCAACGCCTTCGGAATAGAAGATCTGCATGCGGTTTTCCACGCCCGGCAAACCGTTTGGTACCCAGCGGAAGGATGTCTTGGCCTTGCCGGTCATCTTGCCTTGCGGCCCCTCATAGAAGAAGGGGCAGTGATCGGACGAGAAAGTCTGGAAGACGCCGCCGCGGATGCCTTCCCAGATGGCGTCCCAGCTGTCGTGATCGCGCGGTGGTGGCGAGCAGACATATTTGCTGCCGCTATCATCCATGTTGAAGCCCTTCATATCATCCTGCGTGAGAGCGATATATTGGGTGCAGGTTTCACCATAGATCTTGATGCCCTTTTGCTGCGCCCATCTGATTTGTTCCATGGCTTCGCGACCGGAAACATGCACGATCATGATGGGGACATCGAGAAGCTGGGCGTGACTGATGGCGCGATGGGCCGCTTCCCGCTCAACGATCTGCGGGCGCGAGACACCGTGGTAGTAGGGCGCTGTCTTGCCTTCGCGTTCCAGCTTTTCGGTCATGTAGCGGATGGCGTCGTAGCCTTCGGCATGGACCATGACCAGCGCCTTGCAATCCTTGGCGCAGTCGAAGACTTCCAGCAACTCGCGGTCATTGAGCACCATGTCATCATAGGTCATGAAGACCTTGAAGGAAGTGTACCCGTCGGCCACGAGGGCAGGCAGTTCCTGACCCAGAACTTGCGCGGTCGGATCGGTGATGATCAGGTGAAAGCCATAATCGCAATAGGCCTGCCCTCGGGCGCGGGAATGATAGTCCTCCACGGTTTCTCTCAGGCCAGCGCCGCGTGGCTGTTGGGCAAAGGGAATGACGGTGGTGGTGCCGCCAGCGATGGCAGAGCGGGTGCCGGTTTCAAAGCCGTCCACCATTTGCGGAGTGCCGGGTGCAGAGGGCTGGGCGAGGTGAACATGGCTGTCGATGCCGCCGGGCATGACCAGCAGACCGGAGGCGTCGATTTCCTTGTCGGCGGAGCCAAGATCCTTGCCGGTTGCAACGATCACACCATCCTTGATGGCGATATCGGCAGAAAAGGTGTCTGCCGCCGTAACGCATGTACCGCCACGGATCAGCAGGTCAAAATCAGCCATGAGCTTGTCCTTTCCAGGTTATTTCTGAGATCTCCGGCGTATGAACTCGCCAAACCCGATGAGTGCGATGTTGGCAAGCACCAGCATCAGCGCGATGGAATCCAGCGCTGGAGAGACATTGAAGCGAAAATCCGATGCCACAAGAATCGACAGTGGCTGCTCGCGTCCACTGAGGAAGGAGGTGAGCACATACTCCGCCGAGGACAGCACAAAGGCGATGAACCATGAGGCCATCAGGCCGTTTTTCATCAGCGGCAGAGTGACCCGTTTGAAGGCCGAGAAATGGCTCGCGCCAAGGTCAAAAGCGGCTTCTTCCAGTCGGTTGTCGATGCGCATCAGAACCGAGGCATTGACCAGCGTGGTAAAGGGCAGGATGACAATGGTCTGGCCTGCGATGATCGTCCAGAGGCTGCGCCCGATGCCAAGGTCTGCCAGCAGGATCAATTGCGCGACCGCAAGAATGACCTTCGGGATGAGGAAGGGCATCAACACGAAGACGAGCAGCAAGAAGCGATAGCGCATCGGGTAGCGGGTCAGCGCAAGGGCTGCCATGGCACCAAGGATGGTGGAAAAAAGGGCCGTAGGGATGGCTACAAGGAATGTCAGCTTCAAGCCGCCGAGCAGGCGCCCGTCTGTGAGGGCCTGTGCATACCAATCGGTAGTAAAGCCTTGCAGCGGGAAGGCGATGATCTCCGATGAGTTGAAAGAGAAAATCGCGATTACGGCGATGGGCAGATACATCAGGATATAGACAATCCAGATCCAGCTATAGGCGAGGATATTTTGTTGTCTCGAGATCATGCTTCTCCTCCTGCCATTGCCTTGCCCAGGGTGGAGCGGCTGATCAAGATGGTGGCGAGCGCAAAGAAGAGGGCCAGAATGGCCAGCATGGTCCATGCAATGGCCGAGCCGAGCGGCCAGTCAAAGGCGGTGCCAAACAGATCGTTGATGGCGCTGATGATGGTAATACCGGAGGCGCCACCAACCAGCTGCGGCGTCAGATAATCGCCCACGACCATGACAAATACCATGAGCGTGCCTGCGATGAGGCCGGGCATGGTGAGCGGCAAGGTGACCCGTACAAAGGCGCTGCGCGATCCGGCACCCAGATCCTGAGCCGCCTCCAGCAGGCGGTCATCCAGCGCTTCAAAGGCAAGCCAGAGGCCGATGACCATGAAGGGCAGATAATTGTAGGCCAAGACAATATGGGTGGCGAGTGGCGAGAAGAGCAGGGCGTCAATCGGTTTGTCGACCAGCCCAATCCACATCAGGAGGCTGTTGAGCACGCCTTCTGCCCCGAGCAGAACTCGCCAGGCAAAGATGCGCACCAGATCTCCGGTATAAAGCGGAACCAGCAACAGCGTCAGCAGGGCGGACTTGTAGATGGTGACGCGCTTGGCGATGAACCATGCCACCGGATATCCGATGACGGCGGTGATGGCGGCAATGCCAGCGCCGGAGAGGAACGCCTTGAAAATCAGCCAGCGATAGGTGCTGCTGCCAGCGATGCGGGCGTAATTCTTGAAGGTCGGATCTTTTATGATGGCCACAAAGCTGACAGAAAAGAAGGAATAGGCAAAGAGGATCGCCAGCGGCGCGATGCATAGCGCTGCAACTGCGGCAAATACCGGAACCGAGAGTGCGTTGCCGATAGTGATGCGCTTCATGGCTATTCCGTTCCTTTTGAAGCGGTGATCCATGCGCGGTCGAGATCAAAGGCGAGGGCAACATCACTGCCGGTTTCCGGCGGAGTGATATCCTGAATCATCATGTCCAACGCTGTGCCATCGGCAAGGCAGGTTTCCACCAGCCATTCAGCGCCGCGGAATACGGTGTGGGTAACCTTTGCCGGAATGCCGTTGCCAGAGGAAAGCGTCATGAGCTCGGGGCGCAACACGAGGGCGGCCGTATCGCCCGCCTTCAAATGCGGGGCGGCCGGAGCGGTGAAGGAACCAACGGCGGTTTCTATGGTTGCCTTCTGGCCCGGCTCGATGGCGGTGATCTTGCCTTCGATCAGATTGGCACCGCCGATGAAGTCGGCCACATAGGCGCTTGCAGGATGACGATAGATTTCCGTTGGCGTGCCCTGCTGCTCAATGGCGCCATCATTCATGACGATGATATGATCGGAGAGCGCGAAGGCTTCTTCCTGATCGTGTGTTACATGCAGGAAGGTGGTGCCCAACCGTCGCTGCAGATCCTTCAGTTCGATCTGCATGTCCTTGCGCATGCGCCGGTCAAGGGCCGAGAGAGGCTCGTCCAGCAAAAGGATGCGCGGTTCATTGGCGATCGCGCGGGCGAGGGCCACGCGCTGCTGCTGTCCGCCGGAGAGCTGGCGCGGTCGACGGTCTGCCATTTCGCCCATCTGGACCATGGCAAGTGCCGCTTTGGCCTTCTCGTTCATTTCGCTCTTAGACATGGCGCGATAGGCAAGGCCGAAGGCGACATTTTCCTTGACTGAAAGATGGGGGAAGAGGGCGTAGCTTTGGAAAACGGTGTTGATGGGCCGCTGGTTTGCCGGGGTTCCGGCCAGTGACTGCCCATCGAGTTCTATGACACCGGAGGAGATGTCTTCAAATCCTCCGATCATACGCAAGAGGGATGTCTTTCCGCATCCCGAAGGCCCTAGAAGTGTCACGTAGGTGTTTGATTCAATTGTGAAATCGATGCCACGTACGGCATGTACGGAACCATATTCCTTGTGAACCGCGATCCCCGTTAAAAGAGGAGGGGTTTTCTTATTCATTTCAGATGCCTTGCAGGATGCGGAAAGTGAGAGTTTTAGCTGGCTTTGACTTCGTTCCAGAGAGCGACCCACTCGTTGTAACGTGGTGGATTCTGTTTCCAGACGAAGGAGTCCATGATGCTGAGATCGCTGATGAAGATCTTGTCTTTCTGTTCATCAGAGATCAGGTCACGGGCAGCCGAGGTGCTCTGTGCGTAAGGACCGCCAACGGCCAGTTCCTTACCATAATCCGGGCCGAGCAGATAGTTGACCAGCTTGAAGACAGCGTCGAGTTTTTCGCCCTCAACACCAGCAGGAACTGCCAGCGTATCGCACCAGCCGATGACACCCTGTTTCGGCTTTGCCATGCCCATGTCAAGGCCGCGGGCCTTCAGGTCATAGTAAGGCGGTACCCAGGAGAAGGCGCAGACGACTTCGCCGGATGCAAACAGGTTGGTCAGATCGGAAATGGAATTCCAGTAGGTACGAAGCAGTTTCTTCTGCGCCATCAGGGCTTTCTTGATTTCAGCCAGCTGCTTGTCGTCCATGACGAACATTTCTTCGCGTGGAATGCCCAGATACATGGCGGCAATCATGATGCCTTCCAGCGCATAGTCGCGCATGGCCAGCTTGCCCTTGTATTTGTCGCCTTCAAAGAAGACGGACCAATCGGGTTCTTCATCCATCAGGTCGGCGCGGTAAACCACCGGGTTGATGCCCCAGTAGAATGGAATGCCGTAGGTTTTGCCATCTTTCTTGCCCAGCGGAGAAGATTTGAAGGCGTCATAAAGAAGCTTGCCGTTGGTGACCTTGTCGAAATCGATCGGCTGCAGCAGGCCGGATTCGACATAATATTCGACCTTGTCGAGGCCCGGAGTGATCAGATCAACGGAATCTGCACCGCCAGCGCGCAGCTTGGCGAATTGTTCATCGTCGGTGCCAATGAAGGTTTTTGCAATGTCGATGCCTGCGTTGGCGTCGAGGAAGGCCTTGAGATAGTCCGGCTTGGCCAGATTTTCCCAGGTCATCCATGACACTTCGGTTGCAGCCATGGCGCGATTGATTGGAGACAGCGCACCCAATGCAGCGCCCGCTGCCACGGTCTTCAACAGATCGCGGCGATTGATGTGAAAAGCCATAAAATGTTCCCTTTCAAGTCGCTCCATAAGGGAGCGTTGCTTGCTCTGGTGAGGTCGATCGTCGTTGTTTGCGATCGCTCTGATTAAAATACTTTTTCATAAAAAGATCAATATGAAAATATTGTTTCATTTTTGAGCAATTGACTAACTTTTATGCATTATCTTTTCCGATGAGCGGCGCGCCGAGCTGATCCAGTCTGCTATGCAGGGCTTCAATTTCAGTGAGGCGCTCAACAGACTCTTCACCTAGGGATTGGCTGACACCCGAGCAGATATAATTGATCAGGCTCATGGGGGTGGCGTAGCTGTCAAACATGGTGTGCCCGCGGCAGTGACAGCGCAAGGTGAGAGTAGCCAATTGGGAGGTCCGGCCAGCGGTCATATCGGTGATCAGGATGCTGGGCGCACCGGCATCGTGAATCGCTTCCATTACATCGCGCAGCTGTGCCGGTCGGCGGCGAAATCCGAAAATGAGGAAGGTGTCTTCTGCCTTGTTCATGCCGGCCAGTTCTTCACCAAAGGACATGCCTGCACTGGGAATGAGGCGCACGTCGGGTTTGATGTTGATAAGCAAAGCCCGGGCATAAGTGGCCAAAGCCATGGAGTTACGGAAGCCAAGAGACCAAATGCGTTTGGCGTTGGTCAGCATGCTGATGGCTTGTGCCAGGGCGTCTGTGTCGAGCATCTCGGCAGTTCGGGTAAGGTTTTGCAAATCCTGCGCAATATGCAGGCCGAAGTCTCCCTGAGAGAGGCGCTTGGTACCTATTCCTGTGAGCTCATATAGGGGAGAGCCCCAGTCCTCCGCTTGGCGATTCATAACGCGGGCTTCGTTGTAATTGGCGTAGCCAAGGCGTTTGAAGAAGCGTGCTGCGGTGGCCTTGGAAATGCGTGCCCTGTCAGCCAGTTCGCCGGCGGTGAAGCTTGCCAGATTGCTTTGCGACTCGATTACAACGTCAGCCAATCGACGCTCCGAGCTGGTAAGCTGATCGTAGATTTCCGAAATTCTGACGTCAATTGCTTTTGGCTTGTTTTGCTCGCTCATATGGCATCATCACCCGATAATGAAAATTAATTTTCAAAATTTCAATTTAACGCTTCATTTCTACCACTTTTTTTGCGGGTAATGAAAGCGCCAATTTGGGGAAAATCGGAGGGACTGAAAAGGGCGGGCGGGTAAGGGCAAGTCGGTCAGGCCTATGCCTTATTCGAATTCTCCCAATGCTTCATGCTGGCGTTCGATGCGCTCCAGATGAGCCCGTCCGCGCGTTCCTGCCCGGTTGAGCGAGGATATTGCGATATAGCGGGCAACCGAGAGGGCGGCTGACAGGCTGTCAAATGTGGTGCTTGTTTCCACATGGGTTGTGAATGTCCAGTCGGCCAATCCGGGTTGACCGCGTGCGGTGGGGTCGATGAACAGCAGGATGGGGATCTGCTTTTCCTTGCTGGCCTTCATGATGGCTTCCAAGCGGACCGGTCGGCGGCGCAGGGCAAATACGATGAGCAGATCATCGGGCAGGAAATCACCGATATATTCGCCAACCGTTTCCCCTCCTGTGGGCATCAGCTGCACGTCGCCACGGAATTGCAACAGCTGCCAGCGCAGATAGTTGGCGAGCATGTTGCTGTTTCTGTAGCCGAGCAGATAAATGCGCCGCGCTGCGAGGATTTTTTCACAGACCGCATCAATGTCTTCCGGGTTGAGGCGCATCAGGCTGTTTTCCAGAACGCTGACCTCTTCCTTCAGATAGTCGGAAAGCGGAATGACATTCTTCCGGCTCTTGCGTTCCAGATAGAGCGGCGAGCCCCAATGGGTGCGGTCGCGGGCGAGCAGTTTGGCTTCTTCGAAATTGGCAAAGCCGAGGCGACGAAACAGGCGGGTTCCTGCGGCTTTCGAGACGCCAGCAAGGGAGGTTAGCTCTGTTGCCGTATAGGAGCTAAGGTCACCCGGAGAGTCGAGGATGACATCGGCAAGCTTGCGCTCGGATTCGGGGAGTTGATCATATTCCTCATGGATGCGGACTTCGATCGATTTGGCTCTGCTGTCGTTCATTGTCGCCTCGGCGTTTTTGTTTGTGCCTACAATATTTGAAACTTGAGTATCAATCAATATTGACTTTTTGTTACATCTGTTTCAGTCTCGTTGTATTGGCAGGCTATCTGGAGTGGATGCATGGACTTTCTCGCTAAAAGAGCATCTCTGATGAGTAGGCGTCTTAACTGGTTCGTTGAGCGCCTTTGCGTTGCCTTGATGGTTTTGCTGGTGCTTGATGTCTGGCTGGGTGTGCTGGTCCGTTATGTGCTTCCGCTGGACTGGACCTTTACCGAGGAACTGGCGCGCTATCTGATGATCTGGATGGCGCTTCTGGCGGTTTCCTGTGGTGTGGCGCACCGTGAGCATATCGGGGTGCTGGTCTTTTTCGAGCGCTTCCCGCCTTCCATGCGGAAATGGCTCGCGGTGCTGTTTGATCTCATTGCCTTCGCCTTCTTTGCACTGATTTTCTTTTATGGCATCGGCTTTGTCGAGCGCGGTTTCAGTCGATACACGATGATTGCGCAGATACCGAAGGGGTGGCCCTTTTTGGGCGTGCCGATTGCTGCTGTTTTTGCCTGTTGCCAGCTGGCGCTGGTGGCTGTCCATGACTTTTTTGCAAGCGACGGTGTCGCCGCTGCCGACCGAGTGGAGATTTAAGCATGATTTGGGTTGCTGTTACCTTCTTCGGGCTGTTGGCGATTGGCATGCCGGTCGGCTTTGTGCTGGGTGTGGCCGGTATGGTTGGCATCATGGATATGGGGGGCGGCAAGTTCCTCTCCATGGCGCCAGACCGGATGTTCGCCGGGCTGGATCTGTTTCCGTTTCTGGCCATGCCTTTCTTTATTCTGGCCGGTGAGATCATGAACCGTTCGGGCATTACCAACAATCTGGTCAAGTTCGCTGATGCGCTGGTGGGCTGGATGCGCGGCGGTATGGCTCATTCCAATATGGTGGCCTCGGTGATGTTTGCCGGTTTGACGGGCGCTGCCACGGCTGACGCTGCCGCCTTTGGCAATACGCTGGTGCCTGCCATGGTCAAGCAGGGCTATTCCAAACCCTTTGCCTGTGCGGTTACGGCGGCAGGGTCCATCATTGGCCCGACGATTCCGCCTTCGACGCTTGCGGTGATCTATGGCTCGATCATGGGAGTTTCCATCGCAGGGCTGTTTGCGGCAGGCATTTTGCCGGGACTGCTCATTTGCCTGATCTGCATGGCGGTGATTGCGGCCATGGGCGAGAAGCTCAATCTGCCCAAGTCGAAGAAGCGCCCCAGCCTTCTGGCGATCTTCAGCGCCTTCCGCGAGAGCATTCTGGCTCTGGTGCTGCCGGTTTTCATTCTTGGCTCCATTCTGGGAGGCATCGCCACGCCGACCGAGGCAGCCTCCATTGCGGTTGCCTATGCCTTGTTCGTTGGCGGGGTGATCTATCGGGCTCTTACCTTTAAAGATCTTTACGAGATGATCGTCAGAACGACCCGTATCACAGGGATTATCTTTCTGATCATCGCGTCGGCCTCCATTCTGGGGTGGTGGCTCACCTTCAACCAGATTCCGCAGGCAATCGCCACTTTCTTCCTTTCGGTCAGCGATAATCCGCAGGTGATTGTCGGCATGATCCTTCTGTTGCTGCTGTTCATCGGCCTGTTCATGGACATCAACGCAACACTCATTATCCTGGCGCCGGTTTTGGTGCCTCTTACTCAGAGCATCGGGATGAACCCGGTTCATGCAGGGATCATGATCATTTTGGCTCTGAATATCTCACTCATGACGCCTCCAGTCGGTGCGTGCCTGTTTGTGCTCGCATCGGTTACCAAAGAAAAAATAGAAAATATCACCAAATCCCTTTGGCCTTTTCTCCTGGCAGAGATTGCGATCCTGATGTTGGTCGCATTTTGGGAGGACATGACCCTGTTCGTGCCAAGGCTATTGGGGCTGTAATCCAGAGCACTGATACAATTCAAATGGAGCAATAACATGAAACTCATGAATTCCGTTAAGTCTGTGGTGTTGGGAACCATCGCAGCAACTGTTTTGGCTGGAACGGCCTTGGCCGCTGATGTGACGATTCGCATAGGGCATCTGAACCCGGCAGACCCGACCGAAAGCCATTCTGGTGCGATGACGGCTGTCTTCAAGTCGTTGGTTGAAACCGCGTCAAACGGCGAAATCGAAGTGAAACTCTTCCCCAATGGCCAGCTTGGCAAGGATAACGAAGTGATCCAGCAGGTGCGTGATGGCATCGTGGAATCCAGCATTTCGTCTGCTGGTGGTGTTGCCCAGCATTATCCGCTGGTTGGTGTGTTCGATATTCCGTTCGCCTTCCCCAATATCTATGTTTCCGACAAGGTGATGTCGCTGGAGAGCGATTTCGGCAAGAAATTCGCAGCCGATATGGATGCCAAAACCGGTCTACATACGCTTGCGATTCTGGATAGTGGTGGCTTCTTTGCCTTCACCAACTCCAAGCGTCCGATCAAGACCGTGGAAGACATGGATGGCTTGCGCATCCGCACCATGACCCTGCCGACACATCAAGCCATGGTCAATTCACTTGGTGCACAGGCAACGCCTCTGCCTTGGGCCGAGGTTTACACTGCGCTCCAGACCGGTGTTGCCGATGGCGAAATGAACCCGATCCCCATCATCGCCTTTGCCAAATTCGACGAAGTGCAAAAATATCTCTCCATCACCAACCATGTCATCACCCCATATGTCTGGTTCATGAATGGCGAGTTCTATGAGGGCCTCAAGCCTGAGCATAAAGCTATTGTTGATTGGGCGTCTGAAGTGGCCACCAATGCCGGTCGCGGTATTTCCCGTATCATCGAAGCATCTGACAAGGGTCTGCCGAAATTGGCTGAGAAAATGGAAATCAATGCGGTTAGCCCGGCAGAAGCCGAGAAGTTCGCAGCCATTGCGCAGCCAGCTGTTCGCAAGTTGATCGAAGAGAAATTCGGTGCCGAAGGCACGGACATGCTCAATGCCCTGATGGCCGATATCGACAAATATAAATAATGGCACGATTACACCTTGTCGGCGGGCATTCTTGCTCGCCGCCCTTTCCGTCCTTGTGAGCGGTTTTTCTGTTCCTTGCCCTGGATGGTGCGTATCGATGGCACGGCGAGGATCAAAAGAGCCGATCAAACCAGAATAAGAAAAGACAATGATGAAGATTTCTCTTGAACGAGCGGCGCGGAATCCTCTTGCGTCCCGGACGCTTCCTTCTCTTCCTTTCGAAAAGGATGGCATGGATATCGCACGCCGCACGATTGGCTGCTGGCCGGGCTATTCGCCGTCGCCAATCCGCGAACTGTCCGATCTGGCCTCAGAGCTCAATGTTGGCAAAATCTATTTCAAGGATGAATCCGTCCGCTTCGGGTTGGGCAGCTTCAAGCCTTTGGGAGGTGCCTTTGCCGTCAGTCGTGCCTTGAGCCGCCATCTGACCGAAGAAGCGGGCGAGGTGGCTCCCGATCTTACTTCTCCAGACATGAAGGCGCGGGTTGCAGGGCTGACGGTTACCGCCGCGACAGATGGCAATCACGGCCGCTCGGTGGCTTGGGGGGCGCAGATGTTTGGTTGTCGTTGTGTGATTTTTGTCTGCTCATCGGTCACCCAGCAGCGCAAGGATGCCATTGCCGCCTATGGGGCGGAGATCCGCGAAGTGGATGGCTCGTTTGATGATGCCGTGCGTCTGGCTGGCGTGACGGCCAAGGAACAAGGCTGGTTCGTTATTCCCGATACATCGGATGGCGAGACGGTGACGGCGCCGCGTGATGTAACTCAAGGCTATATGATGATGGTTGATGAGGCGCTGGAACAGCTCAAGGATGAGCCACCCGTCACGCATATTTTTCTGCAGGCTGGTGTTGGCGGCATGGCATCGGCCAGCGCGGCCCGTTTCTGGCAGGCTTATGGCGACAAGCGTCCGGTGACCACGCTGGTGGAGCCGGAACAATGCGCCTGTTGGTATGAGAGTCTTGTTGCAGGTAAGCCGGTGCCCGTAACCGGTGATATCGACTCGGCCATGGCCGGACTTTCCTGCGGTGAGGTATCGCTCATTGCCTGGCCAGTGCTCAAGACCGGCGCCGATTTCATGGTGACGCTCAATGATGGCGCCGTGCCGGTGATGATGCGTTATCTGGCCGAACGCGGTGGTGATGATCGCCCCGTTGTGGCTGGTGAAACGGGCATCTCCGGTCTGGCTGGCCTTGTTGCCGCCGCGCAGGACGATGCGTTACGCAAACAAATGGGGCTCGGACCTGATAGCCGCATCTTCGTAGTCAACAGCGAAGGGGACACGGATCCGGAAGCCTACAAGACAATTGTTGGCAAATCAGCAAGTGAGGTACTTGAACAATGACACACCCGACTTTCAGCAATCTGCGGATCGATATCGACCGCTTGCTCGGGCGCCTTATGGCTTTGGGGCAAGATGGCGCACTTGAGGGCGGCGGCGTGTGTCGGTTGGCGCTCAGTGACACGGACAAACTCGGCCGCGACCGGGTTGTCGGCTGGATGAAAGAGCTGGGGCTTACAGTTACCGTCGACAAGGTCGGGAACCTCAAGGGCGTTTTGCCCGGTCGTGAAGATCTGCCGCCGGTCATGATTGGTTCCCATATCGATACGGTGGCCACCGGTGGTCTTTATGACGGCAACCTTGGTGTGCTGGCCGGGCTGGAAGTGGTTTCTGTGCTCAAGGATAGTGGCTATGTGCCGCTGCGTCCGATTGTGGTTGCTGCCTTCACCAACGAGGAAGGCTCGCGCTTTGCGCCTGATATGATGGGCAGCGCGGTGGATCGCGGCTCTTTGCCGCTCGATGAAGCCTTGGCTATCAAGGATGCGGAGGGCTTTGTTGTTGGCGAGGAACTGGCGCGCATTGGCTATGCCGGTGAAACCGATCCGGGCCATATCGATCCTTATTGCTTCTTTGAAATCCATGTGGAGCAGGGGCCAGTTCTGGAAGAGGAAGGCGATCTCATCGGGGCTGTCACCGGTGTTCAGGGTATTTCTTGGACCGAATATGTCATCGAGGGTGAATCCAACCATGCCGGCACAACGCCGATGCGTTTGCGCCACGACGCCGGGTTTGCTGCCGCGGCAGTTGCTGTTGCCGCCCGCAAGGTGGCTGGCGCAATTGGCGATAGCCAGGTCGCGACTGTTGGTGTCAATGAGCTTGACCCCAATCTGGTCAATGTGATCGCGCGCAAGGCTCGCATGACAGTGGATCTGCGCAATATCGATGAAGTCAAGCTGCAGCAAGCCGAAAGCATGCTGGCCGCTGAAATCGAAGCCATCTGCAAGGCTGAAGGCGTGAGCTATACCGCGCGCAAACTCGCTCGCTTCGAGCCGGTGATGTTTGATAGCTCCATGGTTGATCTAATTGCTGGTACGGCCAAAGAGCAGGGCTATGCCGTGCGCCGGATGCCTTCTGGCGCCGGTCATGATGCTCAGATGTTTGCACCCAACTGTCCAACCGCAATGGTCTTCGTGCCCTCAAAGGGTGGCATCAGCCACAATATTGAAGAATACACCGCCCCCGAAGAGCTGCAGGCAGGCGCCAACGTGCTGCTGCAAGCTGCATTGACTAAAGCTGAAGAAAAATAAGGATAAGGCTATGTCCCGTCCATTGAAAATTGCTGCGGCCCAGCTTGGGCCTATCGCGCGTGAAGAAACGCGTACGGAAGTTGTTGCCCGTTGCCTCAAGCTGATGGAAGAGGCGCATGCGCTGGGCGTTGAGCTGATCGCTTTCCCGGAGCTGGCGCTGACCACCTTCTTCCCGCGCTGGTATTTTGAAGATCAGGCCGATATCGATGCCTTCTTCGAAACGGAGATGCCAAGCGCTGAAACCCAGCCGCTGTTTGATGCTGCCAAGAAATACCAGATGGGCTTCTATCTCGGCTATGCAGAACTGGTCAAGGAAGGCGACACCACGCGCCATTTCAACACCACCATCATCGTCGACAAGACCGGTGAGATTGTCGGGAAATATCGCAAGGTCCATCTGCCCGGTCATAGTGAATATGAAGATTGGCGTCCTTTCCAGCATCTGGAACGGCGTTATTTTGAAAGCGGCGATCTGGGCTTCCAGACCTTTGATGCCTTTGGTGGCAAGATGGGCATGTGCATCTGCAATGACCGTCGCTGGCCAGAAACCTATCGCGTGCTGGGCCTGCGCGATGCGGAGCTGGTGATGATCGGCTACAACACCCCGGTGCATTATCCGCAAGCGCCTGAACATGATCATCTGCAGGACTTCCATAATGAACTCGTCATGCAGGCGGGGGCCTATCAGAACGGCATGTGGATCGTCGGCGTGGCCAAAGCTGGCAAGGAAGAAGGCTGCGATTTGATCGGTGGCTCCTGCATCATCGATCCGACCGGCCAGATCGTGGCGCAGGCCAAGACGCTGGAAGACGAGCTCGTCTTCTTTGAAGCTGATCTGGATCGCTGCGACGAGATCCGCAAGAACGTGTTCAATTTCCAGCGTTACCGTGAACCCGAAAACTACACCCCGATTACCGAACCGAAAAAATCATGACATTTGTGTTCAAACCTGAAATCGCCGACGAGAAAGCCCTCAAGAAGGTTGCTGAGTCTTTTCGCCGATACGATATTCGCCTGCCACTGTTTGCCGAGCTGATAGACCCGGTTGCACATCTGGGAGATATGGCGGCGGATCTGAAGAGCGTTGATCCCGATGCAGCGGATTCACGCAACCTGTTCCGCGTTCATTGGCACAATGATGCCGAGCGCAAGGGACTGGTCGATGTGCCTGATCACATTGTGCTGCCCAAGGAACTGACAGGCGTTGATGCCAAGATCGTCATCGCCCTTGGCAACCGCTTCCCCATGATCAAGGCACATAAGGTGTTGCCAGCCTATGCCTGCCTCGTGCAGCGGTTGGTGTCGGGCAATTTCGACCCCTATTCCCAGCGTGCGGTCTGGCCTTCCACGGGCAACTATTGCCGCGGTGGGGTTGCCATTTCGCGCATTCTGGAATGCCACGGGGTGGCTGTTCTGCCCGAGGGGATGAGTCAGGAGCGCTTCAACTGGCTGGAAAGCTGGACGCTCAGCAATGACGACATCATCCGCACGCCGGGCTGCGAGAGCAACGTCAAGGAAATCTATGATGCCTGCAACCAGCTCAGTCAGGATCCGGACAATGTGATCCTCAACCAGTTTGCCGAATTTGCCAACTATGCAGCGCATCGCGCGGTAACCGGCGCGGCTCTGGGGCGTATTTTCGATGCCCTCAACGGGGACGGCACACTCACTATGGCCGGTTTCGTTTCAGCCTCCGGCTCTTCGGGGACGCTGGCTGCCGGTGATCACCTCAAGCAGCATTATGGTGCCGACATCGCCGTGGTTGAAGCGCTTGAATGCCCCACCCTGCTTTATAATGGCTATGGCGACCATAATATTCAGGGCATCGGCGACAAGCATGTGCCGCTCATCCATAACGTGATGAACTCCGACTATGTCATCGGTCTTTCCGAAGCCGGGTCAGACATGCTCAATCTGGTGTTCAACCGTCCGGACGGGCAGGATTATCTGAAAGACTATCGTGGCGTTGAGCCGGAGCTGATTGAGCAACTGTCCGCATTGGGGCTGTCTTCCATTGCCAACGTGCTTGGCGCCATCAAGCTGGCCAAATATCAGAAGCTGGGGGCCGATGATGTCATCATGACAATCGCGACCGACGGGGCTGATATGTATAGCACCGAGCAGCCGAAAGCCTTGCAGAAATATTTCGGCAATCGCTTCGACAAGACTGTTGCAGCGCAGGCCTTCGGCGCACAGATCATCGGCGCTTCGGTGGATCATGTGTCAGAGCTTACCCGCATTGATCGCGAGCGCATCTTCAATCTGGGTTATTATACCTGGGTCGAGCAGCAGGGCGTTGAGCTGAAGGATTTTGACAGCCGTCGGGATCAGGCTTTCTGGGATCAGTTGGTGGATGATCTGCCCCAGTGGGACAAGCTCATCACCTCCTTCATGGGCTGATAGCGTCAGGTCAGTCTTGACTTGAAAATCAAAGCGCGAGGCAGGCTCCTGTCTCGCGCTTTTTTATACAGCAAGGAGACCGGTTTTTAGCGCTCTGATCTTGTCAGGATCGGTTTGCCGCTCGGAGGGCAGAGAGAAGCCAAGGTCTGCAACCTTGCCCGTCGGGCCTTGCGGGCTTGAGCAGGAGGCGTGGATTTCTCTGGCGCCCATCTTGATGAATGGCTGGACTGTGTCAGCGTTGATACCGCCGCCGGGCATGATGGTTATGGTATCGCCGCCTTGCCGGATCAACTCTTGCAAGTGATCGATTGCCTCAGGGGCCGAAGCGGCCCCGCCCGAGGTGAGAATGCGCTTGATGCCAAGGCTGGCCGCCTGATCCAGTGCTTCGGTAAAATCCGACACCATGTCAAAAGCGCGGTGCAAGGTGATGTCCAATGGCCCTGCTGCCTTGATCAGGGTTTCAAGCGTACCGAGGTCCAGTCGCCCATCCTCTTTTGAGGCCCCGATAACAACACCGGCAAGGCCTGCGCTTCTCGCCGCCACGATATCATGCGCCATGATGGCGATATCCTGCGCATTGAAACAGAAGTCACCGCTGCGCGGGCGAATGAGAGCATGAACTGGAAGCGGGCTTGTTTTTGCCGCGAGGGCCATGAAGCCGATGGATGGAGTGAGTCCGCCGGTGGCAAGGGAAGAGCAAAGTTCGATGCGGTCGGCGCCCGAGCTGATCGCGGTTTGAAGGCCGTCCCTATTGTCCACGCAGATTTCCAGCAGTGTTGAGCCTTTGCCGTCGTGCTTGCTGGAAGTCATGGCGGAGTGCCTCCGTTCATCTGTTGCAAAATGGGGCTATGTGCTTTGCCTCATGCCCAGAATGGCCGCACCGATGAGGCCCGGTTCCACCTTGTTTTGGGCAGGAACAACCAACGGGGTCTCCGGGTCAACCAGCATCCGGCTTCTGACCGCCCGGTCGATGGCGGTGATCAGTTTCGGCTCGTTGGAAAGGCCGCCGCCCACAGGGACGACCGACGCTCCGACGGTATTGATGATCAAGGCCAGAGGAGCGGAGAGAATATCGAGATAGATATCGATGGTCCGGCAGGCCGCTGGTGCGCGATCGTGCCAGCTTTTCAGGATTTCTTCCGAGGTGGCATCGATGCCATGGATGTGGCGATGGATCTTTTCAAGGCCACGGGCGCCGCATGTGGCGTCGATGCAGCCTTCCAGCCCGCAACCACAGGCGAAGCGGGGTAGGGTTGCTGGTGGTGAGCCTGCCATGGTGGCGGCAACAGGACCATGACCCCATTCGCCAGCATAACCGCCGTTTTTGTTGATCAATTGCCCGTCAATGACGAGGCCACCGCCAACGCCCGTGCCAAGAATAACGCCGAAGACCACGCGATGGCCAGCGCCTGCACCGAATTCGGCTTCCGCAATGGCAAAGCAGTCGGCGTCATTGGCTATAGTCACCGGAAGGCCAAGGGCCTTTTCCAGATCAGCGGCAATCGGGCGACCATGCAGGCAAGGGATGTTGGCAACTATGCCAAGGCCAGTTTTCGGATGCTGGAAACCGGCAATGGAAATGGAAACCCGCTGCGGTGGTGTCTTCGTCTTTGCGATGACGCTTTGCAACGCCAAGACAAAGGCCTCGAAATCAGTGCCCGGCGTTGGAATGCGCAGCTCGGGGCTGATCCTTTGAGGATCGTCCACCAGAGCCCCCTTGATTGTGGAGCCGCCAATATCAAAGCATACGATCATTCAGCAGGCCCCTAGTTGCTATTATTGTTGTTATGGGCGCAGGTGCCGCCGATCCATGTGGATTGCAAGCAAAGCGTTTCATTCAGCAGGAGGAAATCAGCATCGAAGCCGGGTTTGAGCCAGCCCTTGCTCTGCGCTCCAATGGCTTCGCTCGGATAGCGGGAGGCCATTTTCAGGGCTTCTTCCAGTGATAGTGGCAGCGTTGCGAGCGCTTTGCGGACCATGGAGATCATGTCGATATCGGCGCCAGCCAGCGTGCCATCAGCAAGGGCGAGACGCCCGTCGCGGCGGAAGGTCTGGCGGCCGCCGAGGATGAATTCCGTTACGTCTGTGCCCGTTGGCGACATGGCGTCGGTAACGAAGAAAATGCGTCCCGGCCCCTGTTTGGCATGAAGGGCAACGCGCATGTTGGCGTTGGCGATATGGTAGCCATCGGCGATCATGCCGCAATAGGCCTTGTCGGTGGTCAGTACAGCGCCCACCAGACCGGGCTCGCGGTTGCGCATCTGGCTCATGGCGTTGAAGAGGTGGGTTGCCATGCTGGCCCCTGCCTCAAAATAGGCAAAGGCGGTTTCGGCATCGCAATCGGTGTGTCCGAGGCTGACATGCCAACCCGCCTCCACTAGGGCCTTGACCTGATCAATGGTGACATTTTCCGGTGCGATGGTGATCATGCTCTTGCCGAAAGTGCCTTGCGCGGCAAGGAGAACGGAGAGATCCTGCTCTTCCATCGGGCGGATGAAATCGGCCACATGCACGCCTTTGCGTGGCACGGATAGATGTGGGCCTTCCAGATGAAGGCCGAGGAAACCGGCGGTCTTTGCTTTTGCTGCCTGTTTGCCTGCCTCCAGCGCCCGGTCGCGCACGTCTGGCCCGTCGGTGATGAGCGTTGGCATCAAGGCCGTGGTGCCAAAGCGAGCGTGTGCCTCACAGATGGTTGCGATGCCCTCTTGCGTGGGTGTCTCGTTGAGCAGGGCACCACCGCCGCCATTGACCTGCAAATCGACAAAACCCGGCACGATCATTGGTGACTTGTTGGCGTGCTGCGTATAATGGGAGGGGATTGAATCCTGCTTCACGATGCCTGTAACCGTGTCTCCATCAACAAGCAATGCCGCTTTTTCCGTGAAGCGATTGCCATCGAAAATGCGGTCGGCGCAAACGGCTGTCGGCTTGGTCATCGCGTCACCGTTACTTTCTTAAGTGCAGCCGGATTGTCCGGGTCCAGTCCGCGCTTGAGAGAGAGCTGCTCCACGAAGCGATAGAATGGCACGATCAGGGCCAGTGCATCGGTCAGCGGATGACCCGTGGCGACAAAGGGCAGCTGGATGGCATCGGCTGATTGGTCGGATGAAATATAGCAATGCGGGTTCTTGGCAACAACGCCCTTGACGATGTCAACGATAGAGCTTTCAGCGGCGTCGCGTGCGGCAAAGGCAATGACGGGGAAGTCCCGATCCACCAGCGACACCGGCCCGTGCAGCATTTCAGCCGAGGAATAGGCTTCAGCATGCAGCTCGCTGGTTTCCTTGCATTTGAGGGCGGCTTCGGCCGCGATCGCCATAGTCGGGCCGCGCCCGAGCATATATAGCGACTGGGCCTTTGCCACAGGTTCCAACATATGAGACCAGTCGAGGCTTTCGGCCTTTTCGAGTTGTTCGGGCAGACGCTCAAGCGCTGTTTTCAAGGCGTCGTCTTCAGCCCAATAAGCGATGAGGGCGAGGCCGGCGACAATCGAGTTGACGTAGGATTTGGTCGCTGCAACGGCATATTCCGTGCCAGCCCTGATGTCTAATGCATGCTCACAGGCCTGCGAGAGCGGCGAGGGAAGGGTGTTGACCAGGGCGGCGGTGAGGGCTCCTCCCTTGCGCGCTGTTTCGGCCATGGCAACAATGTCGGAGCTGGCACCGGACTGGGAAATGGCAATCGTCGCCGCTCCTCCCATTTTCATCGGAGCGCCATAGATGGAGGCGATGGAAGGACCTTGCGAGGCGACGGGCAGGCCGAGCACCAGTTCGATGGCATATTTGAGGAAATAGGCAGCATGGTCTGAAGACCCACGGGCGATGGTGACGACGACCCGAGGGTCAAAGGCCTTGAAGGCCTTGGCGATGGGGGCGATGGTTTCAGGTGCGGTTTCGAGCAACCGGGCGACGGCTACCGGAATCTCTTCGGTTTCTTGTCGCATTTTGGTCATGACAAACAGCTTTCTTTTTATCGCAAACCCGATTGGGGCTTATCTGGGAAAACTCATTTCCGCGACGAAATCATAGGTGTCGCCACGGTATAAAGATTTGGTGTATTCGATGGCTCTGCCGCTCTGCAGGTAGGAAATGCGCTGGATGCTGAGCCCGGCGATGCCCGGGGTGACCCCGAGCAACTCTGCCTGAGGGGCTTCCAGATTGACTGCGGAGATCTTCTGAACCGCGCGCACGGGGCGATTGCCATTGCGCTCCAGAATGTCATAGAGCGAGCTTTTGACTTCTTCCGGATCGGGTAGAATATCGACGGGCAAAACGGCCCGTTCCAGCGCCATGGGCTGGCCATTGGCCTCACGCAGGCGATGCAGGCAGGCAACATGACCGCTTGCGGAAAGGCCTAGGGTCAGGATTTCATCCGGCGAAGGGTGCCGAATTTCACGCTCCAACCAGTTGGAGGATGTTTTGAGGCCGCGCGCCAGCATGTCCTCTGTGAAGGAGGTGAGATGGGAAAGCGACTGTTCCACCTTGCTGGCTGGTTCGCGCACAAAGGAGCCGGAGCCCTGACGTTGCTCGACGACGCCCTTTTTCACCAGCTCCTGAATGGCCTTGCGCACGGTAACGCGGGAAAGTTCGGCCAACTCGGCGATTTCCCGCTCGGCAGGCAGCGAATGGCCCGGCAGCAGAAGCCCCTGTTCAATGCCCTTTTCAATGCGGCGGCTCAGGACAGCATAGAGCGGTCCTGTCTTTTTGCTGAGCCACTCTCCGGGCCGAAGGAAGTCTTCTACAGTCATTCGGGGTGTCCCCATGTCGCTATGAATGCCTCGCCAGATCTGTCTTCCCAAGCGCTGGCAGACCGGGCGTATGCTTTGATTATGAGGTCAGCCCCGGTTGCGCGTTGGTCTATTTATTTCATACCGCAATGATGCAATTAAAGGAAGACCAAAACAATACCAAAATTGCATATGCATAAAATTTTTGCCCACAATGCATGAAATTGCGCCATATTTTGCGATAGACATTTGGTACCTAATAGGTATTATATTGAGATGTAAAAAACAGGGAGATGGCCGTGGTCAGTATGACTGAAAAGCTGCATGCCGATGCTGTTGGTCTGGATGCGCGGGCGCCGCTGGAGGTTGCGGCTCTGCTCGTTGAGAGCCAGGTTGAGGCTGCGACAGTCGTTGCTGATGTGCTTCCTGATCTTTGCGTTGGGGCGGATCATATGGCCGCTTCGCTCGCCAGCGGTGGATCCCTGATTTATGCCGCTGCAGGCTCGTCTGCCCTGATGATGCTGGCCGATGCTCTCGAACTTGGCGGTACATTCGGAATTGAAGCCGGTGCGGTGCGGGTTCTTATGGCGGGTGGTATCCCGACCAATTTCCAGATGCCTGGCGATACCGAAGATGAGACGGATAGTCTGTCCATTGCTCTTGCCGATATTGGGGCTAGTGACACGCTTGTGGCCGTGTCTGCCAGTGGTTCCACTCCCTATACGCTGGAAGCAGCTCGGATTGCGAAGCAAAAAGGGGCGCGCATTATTGCGATAGCCCATAACCCGAATACGCCGCTGCTCGCGCTAGGGGATTGCTCTATTCTCTTGCAGACTGCCCCGGAGGTGATCTCCGGATCGACCCGCATGGGGGCCGCAACAGCGCAGAAAATAGCCATGAATACTCTATCCACCTTGATGGCGATCCAGTTGGGTCATGTGCATGATGGCATGATGGTCAATCTCAAGGCGGATAATCTCAAGCTTAAGAAACGGGCGAGCCAAATCGTGCAAGTCATTGCCGATGTGCCCGTCGAACAGGCAGAAAATGCAATGTCGCTTGCCAGCGGCAATGTGAAACTTGCCAGTCTCATTGCGGCTGGCAATCTTTGCGTCGAGGAGGCGCAAGCCCTGCTTGATAAGGCAAAAGGCAACTTGCGAGGCGCTCTGGGGCGGCTCGCAAAACCAGACCAGATTCAAGAATAACAATTCGGAATAACCGAGGATCGGGCAACCCTAAACAGAGAGGTTCAACCTAGTTATGAAGTTCACTCCAATTGCTATACTGGCTGCAACATTGCTCAGCAGCGCCGCTTATGCGGAAGACGTTACCCTGACCATCGAAAGCTGGCGGAACGACGATCTGAAACTCTGGCAGGACAAGATCATTCCTGCGTTTGAAGCCAGCAATCCTGGCATCAAGTTGAAATTCACCCCAATGGCTCCGACCGAATATAACTCGGCCATCAACTCCAAGCTCGGTGCGGGCACGGCTGGCGATCTGATCAGCTGCCGTCCGTTTGATGCCTCTCTTGCGCTTTACAAGGCTGGCTATCTGGAAGATCTGACCTCAATGGATGCCATGAGCAACTTCTCCGATGTTGCCAAGGCTGCCTGGCAGACCGATGACGCCGCGCATACTTTCTGTGTGCCGATGGCATCTGTTATTCATGGCTTCATCTACAACAAGGATGCCTTTGACGAGCTTGGCCTTACCGCTCCGGAAACCGAAGAGGAATTCTTTGCTGTTCTGGACAAGATCAAGGAAGACGGCAGTTATATTCCAATGGCTATGGGCACCAACGACCAGTGGGAAGCTGCCACCATGGGCTATCAGAATATCGGCCCAACCTACTGGAAAGGTGAAGAAGGCCGTCTGGCTCTGATCAAGGGCGAACAGAAGCTGACTGACCCGCAGTGGGTCGAGCCTTATGAAGTGCTCCACAAATGGGCGCCTTATTTGGGCGACGGCTTTGAAGCCCAGACCTATCCGGACAGCCAGAACCTGTTTACCCTTGGTCGTGCTGCCATCTATCCTGCCGGTTCTTGGGAAATTGCCATGTTCAACGAACAGGCTGATTTCAAGATGGGTGCCTTCAAGCCCCCTGTCAAAGCCAAGGGTGACACCTGCTATATCTCCGATCATGTTGATATCGGCATTGGCATGAACGCCAAGACTGAAAATCCGGAAGCGGCAAAGACTTTCCTTGCATGGGTTGCTTCGCCGGAATTCGCGGAAATCTTCGGCAACGCTCTTCCCGGTTTCTTCCCGCTCTCCAGTGCGCCGGTTGAAATCAGCGATCCGCTTGCAGAAGAATTTGTCAGCTGGCGCGGTGATTGCGAAACCACCATTCGCTCCACCTATCAGATCCTGTCGCGTGGCACGCCAAACCTTGAAAACGAAACATGGGGCGCTTCTGCTGCCGCCATCAAGGGAACGGCTACGCCAGAAGAGCTCGGCAAGAAACTTCAGGATGGTCTGGATAGCTGGTATAAACCCCAGAAATAATCCATCCCGACTGTGAAAATGCGGTCAGGCAGAGATTTCTGTCTGGCCGACTTCGACGATGAGTCGGCCTCTGAGCCTTCTCTTCCCCTTTGGGGAGAGTGCCCTCATCGACACCCTTCAGAGCCCTCGCGCCAATGGCCTGCTGCCGTATCGGCGTTCTGGAAACCGGGTTTTCGCTACTGGAGATCGTGATGCAAGCTTCCCGCTTCCGATGGCATATTGTCATTTTTCTGGCACCAGCGGTTATTGTTTATACGGCGGTTATGATTTTCCCGCTGTTTAATACCCTACGCCTGGCCCTTTATACCGATGTCGATCAGGTGCGCACCTTTGTCGGACTGGACAATTTCAACATGCTGTTCGGCGATCCGCGTTGGTCCGAGCAATTCTGGAATGCGCTGGGCAACAACTTCAAATTCTTCTTCATCCATATGCTGGTGCAGAACCCGATCGGGGTCGCGCTGGCGGCGCTGCTCAGCCATCCGCGTTTGCGCTTTGCTGCGCTTTATCGCTCGGCCATTTTTATTCCTACGATCCTCAGCTTCGTGATTGTGGGGTTTGCCTGGAAGCTGATCCTGTCGCCGATCTGGGGCATTGCACCTTCCATGCTGGATGCGGTGGGGCTTAAGTCTTTGTTCGCTCCATGGCTTGGCAAGGAAGCCTATGCACTGATAACGCTATCGCTGATTTCTGTCTGGCAGTTTGTCGGTATTCCGATGATGCTGATCTATGCGGCGCTGCTCTCGATCCCTGAAGAAATTCTGGAAGCAGGGGAGATTGATGGCATTACGGGCATCAATGCTTTCTGGAAGATCAAGTTGCCACTGATCCTGCCTTCCATTGGCATCATCTCGATCCTCACTTTCGTGGGCAACTTCAATGCCTTCGACCTGATCTACGCCGCCCAAGGGGCATTGGCCGGACCTGATTTCTCGACAGACATTCTGGGCACCTTCCTTTATCGCACCTTCTTCGGGTTCCAGCTTCAACTGGGGGATCCCTATATGGGGTCGGCCGTGGCGGGGACCATGTTTGCGATCATTCTGGTCGGGGTGTGCATCTATCTGTTTGGCATCCAGACGCGCCTGCGGCGCTACCAGCTTTAGGAGGGCATCATGAACAAGGCACGATCCAATCCTGTCAGCGCTGCCGCCATGCATGGTGCGCTCATCATTTACACGCTGATTGCGCTGTTTCCGGTGTTCGTCATCCTGATCAACAGTTTCAAGTCCCGTCGGGCGATTTTTCGCGAGCCGTTATCCATGCCCAATAGCGACAGCTTTTCGCTGATCGGCTATGAAACGGTGATGAAGCAGGGGGACTTCTTTCTCTATTTCCAGAACTCGATGATCGTCACGGTTGGCTCTCTGTTTCTCATTCTGCTGTTTGGCTCCATGGCGGCCTTTGCGCTTAGCGAATATCGCTTCAAGGGTAACATGATCATGGGGCTCTATCTGGCTCTTGGCATCATGATCCCAATCCGCATTGGCACGGTGGCCATTCTGGAAATGATGGTTGCCACGGGGCTGGTCAATACGCTCTGGTCTCTGATCCTCGTTTATACGGCACAAGGGTTGCCGCTGGCGGTGTTCATCCTGAGTGAATTCATGCGGCAGGTGTCTGATGATCTGAAAGATGCCGGACGGGTAGACGGGCTTAGCGAATATACCATTTTTGCCCGTATCGTCGTGCCGCTGGTGCGGCCAGCCATGGCGACCGTTGCGGTGTTCAACATGATCCCGATCTGGAATGATCTGTGGTTCCCGCTCATCCTTGCGCCTGCGGAAGAAACCAAAACACTGACGCTGGGCAGCCAGGTCTTTATCGGCCAGTTTGTCACGGATTGGAATGCGGTGCTCTCCGCTCTGTCCATGGCGATTCTGCCGGTTCTCATTCTCTATATCATTTTCTCGCGGCAATTGATCCGCGGCATCACGTCAGGGGCAGTCAAATGATCCGGACACTTATTGCAGGGTTGGGCAACATGGGCTACGCCCATGCGCTCGCCCATCACAATCATCCAGACTCTGAAATCGTCGTGCTGGTCAATCGTACAAGCGAAGTGCCGGAAGGGCCCTTGTCTAGCTATCCGGTATATGATGACTTCTACCAGGCTCTGGCCGCGAGCAAGCCCGATCTGGTGGTTATCGCAACCTACACTGATACCCATGTGGATTTCGCCTGCGCGGCCATGGAAGCCGGGGCCCATGTGTTTGTCGAAAAGCCACTGTCCATGACTGTGGAAGGGGCCAAACGGGTGGTCGAGACCGCCAAGCGGACAGGCAAAAAGCTGGTGGTGGGCTATATCCTGCGCCATCACCCCTCATGGGTGCGTTTTGTTGCCGAAGCGCGCAATCTCGGCGGGCCTTATGTCTTCCGGCTTAATCTCAATCAGCAATCAAGCGGCCATGAATGGGGAACCCACAAGGCTCTGATGCAGACCACCAGCCCGATCGTGGATTGCGGGGTGCATTATGTGGATGTGATGTGTCAGATCACCGATGCCAAGCCGGTCAAGGTCAACGGGATCGGTCTGCGCCTCTCCGATGAAATCGGACCGGACATGTATAATTATGGCCAGCTCCAGGTGACTTTCTCAGACGGCTCGGTTGGCTGGTATGAAGCGGGTTGGGGGCCGATGATGTCGGAGACAGCCTTTTTCGTCAAAGACATTGTTTCTCCGAATGGGGCTGTCTCCATTGTGGATGGCAACAAGGGAGCGAGCGCCGATGTGGATGGTCACACCAAGGTCGGTGGCATTCTGGTGCATAGGCCAGAAGGGGATCAGCATATCGATCTGACGGGTGAGCCGGGGCACAATGAGCTGTGTGCTGCCGAGCAGGCTTATATCCTGAAGGCCATACGCGAAGACATCGATTTGACCCGCCATATGGAGGACGCTGTTCAGTCGCTGGCCGTTTGCCTTGCTGCTGATGAAAGCATCCGAACCGGCAAGACTGTACTTCTTGAGGACAATACGCAATGAGCGCGCTAACTCTGAAAAATGTTTACAAGGCCTTTGGGGATACCGAGGTGCTCAAGGATATCAGCATCGAGGTGGAGCAGGGGGAGTTCGTGGTTTTTGTCGGACCTTCCGGCTGCGGTAAATCCACCTTGTTGCGTGTGATTGCCGGCCTTGAGGAGGCTACGGCGGGCGAGGTGCATATCGACGGCAAGCTGGTCAACACGGTGCCCCCCTCCAAGCGCGGCATTGCCATGGTGTTTCAATCCTACGCGCTTTATCCGCATCTCAATGTGGCCAACAATATGTCGTTGGCCTTGAAGCAGGAAGGGGTCAGTAAGGCCGAGATTGCCGAGCGCGTGCAGGAAGCGAGCCGCATGCTGCAGCTTGATGACTATCTCAAGCGCTTCCCTTCCGAGTTGTCCGGCGGACAGCGTCAGCGCGTGGCCATCGGTCGGGCCGTAGTGCGGCAGCCAAAGCTGTTCTTGCTCGATGAGCCGCTGTCCAACCTTGATGCCGCCTTGCGGGTCAGTACGCGGCTGGAAATTGCAAGCCTGCACAAGCAGCTCGATGCGACCATGATCTATGTGACCCATGATCAGACCGAAGCCATGACGCTTGCGGACAAGATTGTGGTCTTGCGCGATGGACGCGTGGAGCAGGTGGGCAGCCCGATGGAGCTTTACAACAAGCCCGCGAACAAGTTCGTGGCCGGGTTCCTTGGCTCCCCAGCCATGAATTTCCTGCCAGCTTCCCTGCTGAAAGACGGGGACACGCGTGTCATCGGTTTGCGCCCGGAATATATCTATCTCGATGAGAATGGACCGCTTTCGGCCAAGGTACAGCATGTGGAACAGCTTGGCGGGGATACGAATGTGATCGCGATGGTTGGCGAGCATATGGTGACGGTGCGCCTGTTCGGCCAGCATGCCATTGCGCCCAATCAGCAACTTACGCTCGGTTTTGACCCTGCGACGCTGCATTATTTTGACGAATAGGCATTACACTGCGCTTGGCTGATTTTGAGCCGTAAGATAAGACCAAATAGGCACATTCAAGATTAAAGGGCTGTCTTCATGAGAAGGCAGCCCTTTCTTTGCGTGAAGGGGAAGGGAACCAAAGCCCGGCTTTGCCCGTTTATTCGATAGACCGGTCTCTGGCAGCTCATGCTGTTTTGTTGAGGAAAGGAACGGGAATGACAAAATGGCAGTGGCTTTTGCTGCAATTGACACGTCGGCTATGGGTGCGCGCAGCGCTTATTGGTCTACTGGGAATTGGCGCTGCCATAGTGGCGACATTGGCCGAAACGCTTGTGCCGTGGAATCCGGGTGTTGATATCAGTGCAGATGCGGTGAACAGCATTCTGACCATCATTGCGTCGAGCATGCTGACCGTCACCACATTCTCTCTCAGTGTGATGACCTCGGCCTATCGCTCCGCCACGAGCAATGCGACACCGCGCGCGACCCGATTGCTCATTCAGGATCATATGTCACAGAATGTCCTGTCTACCTTTATCGGGTCTTTCCTTTTCAGTATCGTCGGCATTGTTGTGCTCAAGACGGGGGCCTATGGTCCGCAGGGACGTGCCGTGCTGTTTGGGGTGACGATCCTTGTTATCGCGCTGATCGTTGTCTCTTTGCTGAAATGGATTGATTATCTCACCCAATTGGGGCGCGTGGAAAAGGCGGCCGATCGGGTTGAGCAGGCAACACGTCAGGCAATATCGCTACGCCTTTCCCAGCCATTTCTGGGAGGTCAGCCGCTCAGGCGCGAAGAACGCGTGCCGGAAACAGCCAAGACTATCTGCTCCAATCAATCTGGCTATGTGCAGCATATCGACATGCAGCATTTGCATGATTGCGTGAAAGAAGCTGGCGCGCGTGTCTATCTTGGCGTTGTTCCCGGCCATTTCGTCTTCGATCATGCCCCGTTGGCTCGCATTGTGCTGTCATCCGAGCGTCCGGATGGTGAGGAGGCGGATGAGCAGGCCATGGAAGCTGTCGGCAAGGCCTTAAAAGAGGCAATTACCATAGGGCAGGAGCGCAGCTTTGATCAGGATCCGCGCTTTGGCTTCTGTGTGCTTGGCGAAATCGCTACACGCGCGCTTTCGCCGGGTATCAATGATTCCGGCACCGCCATCGATATCATAGGGCGCCTGACGCGTCTGCTTGGCCTCTGGTCCGATGAGCAAAGCGAGGCTGTAGCGGAAGTGGAATTTCCGGACATCTATGTGCCGCCCATTGAAGAGACAGATCTGTTCGAGGATGCCTTCATGCAGATTGCGCGGGATGGCGCCAGCCACATAGAAATACAATTGCGTTTACGCAAGGCGCTTCGGGCTCTTGGTCAAACTGGGAGCGTGGCTTTCCGGCAGGCTGCCAAAGAACAGGCCGCTCTGGCGCTCAAAAGAGCCAATGCGGCCTTGGGGATGGAAGAGGATAAAGCGCGTCTTGGCGCTGTGACCATCGAATAAGGAAAGCGAGCGGAGGCTTCTAGCCCTCAACCTTGTAGGGGTGGCCAAAGGCGCCGAACACCGTGCAGGTTTTGGCAGCGAAGGTGGCCGCCTGATCAAGGGCTTCTTCGACTGCATTGCCCATCAGGGTGCTGGAGATATAGCCCGCGATGAAAGAGTCGCCCGCGCCAAGAGTATCAATCACTCTGGTTGGCTTGATGCCCTGACGGTAACGTTTGCCATCCACCATCCAGAAAGCTCCATCGGAGCCGCGCGTGACGCCAACGGTGGAAACGCCCAATTTGTAAACCGTGTCGATCAGATCGTCGATCTCGGAATCATTGAGGGCCGAGCCAGAGAAGAAGGCTGTCGTGATATGGGGGGCGATGCTTTTGACGTAATCCAATTCATGGCGCCATGAGAAATCGAAGGAGACGCTTTGAGCTCTTTCGCGGATGTTTGGCAACTCATGGTCGAGGTTGCTGAAAAGCGAGCTGTGTACATGGCCATAGCGTTCAACGGCGTCGAGATCGGCTTCTTCCATACGCAGGCCCAAACGTTTCTGGATGCCACCCTTGTTGGATCTGAGGAAAACGCGGTCGCCCTTTTCGTCAAGATGCACGATGGCCTTGCCATTTTCCCCATAGGCCTGTCTGACGCGCTCAAACCAGACATTTTCTGCCGCGAGCGAAGCCAGAACATGGCCACCTTCCACATAATTGCCGACGATGCCGATATAGCCTGCATCATCAAGGCCGAAACGTTTGGCCAGAACAGCGACATTGAGTGCATTCCCGCCGGGAAAAAATTCGTTTCTGTCGAGATAGAAGTCGACGACATTATCTCCGATGCCAAGCAGGGTTGCACGGTTTGGGGAAGGGGTCATATCGCAGCCTCTCGATTATTCTTGCTGTTCCGACGCGATTATTCTTGATGATCTTTATATTGAAAAGCAGGTGGCGAAGGCCGCCACCTGCGTAAACAGATTAGTATTCCATGCGCCACATGTAGCGACGAACGGTCAGCGGATGACCGCGGGAGTCGCTGAGTGCAACGGCATAGGTGCGCAGCAGGGCGGTGAACATGATCGGAACCAGATATTCCGCTGCATCACCGGCAACCTCTTCAACGCCGAATTCTTCAGCATCGAGAACCAGCAGGCGTTTGGAATATTTCTCGGCAAATGCCAGAGCGCGTTCGTCCATCTTGCGGGAATTGGCAAGGGTTTTCAAAACGATGAACGGAGTGTCGAAATCGGTGATTTCGAAAGGACCGTGGAAATATTCGCCAGAATGGATCGCTGCGGAGTTAACCCACTGCATTTCCTGCAGAAGGCAGATAGCAAAGGAATAGGCAATGGAGTAGCAGGAACCGGAGCTCATCGTGTAGATGACTGGTTCGCGCTTGTAGGATTCAGCCCAGGCTTTAGCATTGTCTGCGTGAGCAGCTTTGACTTTTTCTGCCTTGTCATGAAGCGTTGGCAGTGCGGCTTTGACCTGATCGATCTTGGTGTTGCCTTCCAGCTCTTTCAGGGAGCCCAGAACCAGCTGCACCAGAAGCAGAGCGTTGTGCTTTTCACCAACGGTCAGCGGATCGAATTCATAATAGATGGACTTTTCAGCAGCTTCATCAAGCTCGGATTCCGGCTTGTGGGTGAAGGCGATGGTCAGGGCACCAGCTTCGCGTGCATAGCGGGTTGCAGCGATGGTTTCTGGGGTGTTGCCCGAATGGGAGCAGGTAACAACAACGGAATTCTTGCCGAGACGAACAGGCGCACGAGCAAGGAATTCAGCGGAGCTGTAGGAATAGGCTGCGACGCCTTTGGCCTCGCGGTCCATGATGTACTGGCCCTGCATGAGAAGGGCGTTGGATCCCCCACATGCGACAAAATAGAATTCCGTGACTGACTCGCGTGCTGCAACCGCAGCAATAGCCTCATCAAGGCCGGTATTTTTTACTTGATCATTCATGATGAGATCCTTATGACGTTATATGACGTCCTATTATTTATTCCCTCGTTGGAGCCGGAGTCAACACAGCTTTTGCAGTTGTTGGCTAAAAAAGCTGGAAAATGGCAAAGGCGCTTTCGTCTTTGCGCTCCATTCGGTTAGTCTGGCGGGGAATCGGACCGCAGATTGGAGCGCGCAAGAGGCATAACTTGATTTTATGCGCCGCGCGATTTTAAGGTGCGAGGGCCGAATAGGGGACGTGGGGTGTGGGCGTTCCGCATCCGGAAGCCGAAACTGAAAGTTAAGCGATTGTCTGAGAATTCGAATCCACTTGCCAAGAATGCAGCGGCCCCACTCTATGAGCAGCTCAAATTTGCGCTCAAGGAAATGATTTCGTCCTGCGCACTCGGGCCCGGCGATGCGATTCCGACGGAGACCGAATTGTGCAAGCGCTACGACGTCTCTCGCATCACCGTGCGCCGCGCGATTACGGAGCTTGAGGATGAAGGAGTTCTGGAAAAGCGGCATGGCAAGGGCACCTTTGTCACCCTGCCAAAGATGGAAACCAGCCTGCTGAATCTTGGCGGTTTCTCTGAAAGCTTTGCCTTGCGCCGCTATCGGGTGGAAAAAGAAATTCTTGAGATGGGAGAGCAGGACGCCGACGAGGATCTTGGCGACAAGCTGGCTATCGCGCCGGGGAGCAAACTGCTTCACATCAGTCGCCTGATCACAGCCGACAGCACGCCCATCACGATTGAAAGCTCTTACTTCTCGTTGGATCTTTTTCCCGGATTGCTGGATGAGATTCATGATGACACGTCGCTCTATAGCCTGATGCAGACCAAATATGGTCGCGAGGTGAAACATGCCAAACGGGTCATCAATTGCCGGGTTTCAACGCCGAAAGAATGTGAGATTTTCCACTGCAACAGCGGGGACATCATGTTCGAGGTGGAGAAGACGGTGTATGGCGATGAGCGGGAAACGCCGCTGCAATATTCCATGCTGCTTACCCCGAGCGCGCGCATGAATCTCGTCATCGAAATCTGAGATAGCCTTTCCTTGCCAAGAGAAATCACATGGCCGAACTGGGTCTTTTCTGTCCGGTCAGGTGTCGCGAGTTTGCCGAATTGCTGCGTCATGCGTTTTTGTCATCTAAGGGGCTGAAAGGACTTGCGGCCAAAGCCATGTGCGTGGGCAGCGGGCGGCTGGTGGTCCGCTGCATCTGTTTCTTGAAAAGGCAAAAAGGGTGGGATCTCCAGCTGGTGCCAGAGATCCCGAGGTTGCTGCTTATTGCGTGTAACCGTAAACCTGTTTTGCATAATCCTTGGAGATGCGGTCTTCTGCGAGATCGCGCTCGATGGCTTCCTCGGACCGCTTGGCCGGATCGCCATAGCCACCGCCGCCGGGGGTGACGATTTCGACGACTTGGCCGGGTTTGAGATCGGCCATGCCCTTGAACTCGGTGCGTCCGTCGCCAAAGTCCAGATGGGTCATCTCACCTGGCTTGCCGCCTTCCAGTCCCCATGCGCAGGAACTGACGCGGGAGGCTTCGACCGAGAAACGGCAGGGCTGTTCCACGCGATAAACGCGCCGAATGCCCATGCCGCCCCGATATTGCCCACCACCGGCAGATCCATCCACCAGCTCGTAGCGCAGCAGCGTGAGCGGATATTCCAGCTCAAGTGCTTCAACGGGCAGGTTGGAAGTGTTGGTCAGGTGTACCTGAATACCGGACAGACCGTCCTTGGTCGGGCGAGCACCACCGCCGCCGCCAATGGTTTCCAGATACACCCAGATGGACCCGTCTTCGCGGGTGCCATTGAAAATGGCGCCTGTGCAGCAGCCGTTACCCGCAGCAGGCACCTTGCTCGGGATGGCCTTGGCAAGAGCGCCTTCGATAATGTCGGCAACGCGCTGGCAAGCCGCGATCCGGCCTTCAACGGCAGCGGGATGCTTACAGTTGAGAATTGAGCCTTCAGGCGCGGTGACCGTCAATGGGCGGGCAAGGCCTGCATTTGGCAGGATGGTCGGATCGACAACCGCCTTGACCGCATAGTAGCAAGAGGCCAGAAGCGAGGTATAGATCATGTTGAGGCCTGAGCGCACCTGCGGTGGGCCATCAAAAGCGAGCGTCATTTCATCTCCGGCGACTGTGATGTCGACCGAGAATTCCATGCGTTCCTTCCACTGGTTGCTGTCGAAGATATCAGAGAAGGAATAAGTGCCATCGGGAATGGCAGCGATACCGGCGCGCATCTTGCGTTCGGCATAATCCTGCAGCTCTTCACCGGCTGCGAGCACTTTCTCCGTGCCATATTTGGCGCAGAGATCCTGCATGCGCTGAACGCAGAGGCGGTTAGCCGACATCTGGGCGCGCAAGTCGGAGATGCGCTCGTGCGGCACCTGACAGTTCAGCAGGAACAGGTTCTGGATGTCTTCCTGCAGCTCGCCAGCCTTATAGAGACGAACCGGCGGAATGCGGATGCCTTCCTGGAAGATATGTTCATGGCCGAGGTCGGCAAAGTCGGAATGGTGGGCGGTGTTCACGGCCCAGCCAACCAGCATTTCTTCGACATAGATCGGTTCTGCCATCACGATATCAGGCAGGTGGGTTGCGCCGCCTTCGTAGGCATCGTTGCCGATGAAGACGTCACCGGGCTTGATGTCGGCGATATCGAAGCGCTTCATGATATGAGGCAGAATGCCGATGAAGCTGCCAAGATGCATCGGGATATGCTCTGCCTGACACAGGGTGTTGCCCTTGTTGTCGAACAGGGCCGTGGAGCAGTCGCGGCGTTCCTTGATATTGGTGGAATATGACGCGCGCACCAGTGCTTCGCCCATTTCTTCCACGATGGAAGACAGGGCGGAGCCGATGACTTCTACGGTGATTGGATCGATCGTGCTCATTGGGCGATCTCCACAATAAGATTGAGGTTGGCGTCCACGGTGGCGGTCATTTCAGGCAGGATGACGCTGGTTGTGTCCATCTGCTCGATGATGGCCGGTCCGGAGATCTGGTTGCCATGTTTGAGAAGCTTGCGGTCATAGACCGGGCTGGTTACGAAGTCGCCTGCAGAGGCCAGCCATACGTCGCGTTCGCCGATCTTGGCGGCATCTGCCGAGGGACCGTCGAACGGATAGGACTGGAGCTGGGCTTTCTTGACTTCGCCGATGGCCTCGAGTCTCAAGGTGACCAGCTGGATTTTTTCGCCTTTGGCGATGAAGCCAAAGCGCTGTTTATGGACGGCTTCGAAGCCTTCTTCCAGCTGCTTGAAGGTATCAAGGGTGATCGGACCTGCGGGGACAGGAACGGAGAGTTCGTAATTCTGGCCGGCGTAGCGCATGTCCACTGTGCGGACTTCCTTGCGGCGCTCTTCAGGAATGTTGTCGCTGACAAACCATTCCTGAGCCTGAGCGGACAATTCTGCAAAACCGCCTTCGACGGCGTCCAGAGAGTTGGCGTTCAGTTCTGTGAGGCGAGAGATGGCAAAGTCGGCACGCAGATCAGTGAGCAGCAGACCAAGTGCACAAAGAGCCCCCGGCGTCAGCGGGATGATCATGCGTGAAATATCAAGCTCCTGCGCGAGGCGAGCCGCATGCAGTGGACCGGCGCCGCCAAAGGCCATCAGGGTATAATCACGCGGGTCATGGCCACGCTGCACGGAGATCACGCGGATGGCTTTTGCCATGTTGGCAATGACAACCTGCAAGATGCCGTCAGCGGTTTCCATGACGCCCAGACCAAGCTGGTCTGCAAGGCGCTGAACCGCTTCCAGAGCCAGATCACGGCGCACCTTCATGCGGCCACCAAGGATCTCGACCGGGTTGAGGGTCTGCAAAACGATATTGGCGTCGGTCACGGTTGGTTCTTCGTTGCCATTGCCATAGCAGACCGGGCCCGGATAGGCGCCAGCCGAGCGTGGGCCAACCTTCAACAGGCCGCCGCTATCGACATGGGCGATGGACCCACCACCAGCCCCGACGGTATGGATGTCGAGCATCGGTGCCTTGATTGGATAGCCATGCACGTCGGCTTCACCGGTCAGATTGCAGGTGCCGTTCTGCAGGAGGGCAACGTCAGAGGAGGTGCCGCCGACATCAAAGGTAATGATGTTGGGGAAGCCTGCCATTTTGCCGATTTCCTGCGCGGCGACAACGCCGGTGGACGGACCGGAGAGCACGGTGCGTACAGGCAGGTCTGCGGCTGCGTCAAAACCGATCACGCCACCGTTGGACTGGGTGAGCTGTGGGGCAACCTTGAGGCCGACTTCTTCAAGACGTTTGCGCAGTCTTTCGATATAGCGCTTCATCACTGGGCCAAGATAGGCGTTGACCACTGTGGTGGAGAGCCGTTCGAATTCGCGGAATTCAGGTGCGACTTCATGGCTGGTGGAGACGAAGACGTCTGGCAGCATTTCTGCGACGATCTTCTTGGCCAGTGCTTCATGCTCGGTGTTGAGGAAGCCATATAGAAAGCAAATGGCAACGGCCTTCACATCCTGCTCGGCAAGCAGTTGCACTTCTTTCTTGAGGGCGTCCACATCCAGAGGCAGGTCGACGGTGCCATCGGACTTGAGACGCTCCGGTACCTGACGGCGCAGGTCGCGGGAGACCAGCTGCTCGGGTTTGTCGACATTCATGTCATACAGGCTTGGACGTTTCTGGCGGCCCAGTTCGAGAAGATCGCGGAAACCATCGGAAATCAGCAGGCCGGTCTTGACGCCGCGCAGCTCGATAAGAGCGTTGGTGGCAACCGTCGTTCCATGGCCCAGAAAGCCCAATTCACTTGCGGTCGTATCAACCTGCTCCAGGCCTTCGACAACGCCCTGTGCGATGGCACGGGACGGATCGTCGGGAGAGGATGACAGTTTCCAGATTTCCAGGCGTCCGGTTTCCTCTTCAAACAAGCAGATGTCGGTGAAGGTGCCACCAGAATCTACTCCAATTCTCCAAACCATTGTATTCTCTCTCTTATATGGAACTATGCTGACTGACGCAGCTTCGGTGATTGGGTTTTGCCAAACCGGTCAAAGCGAAACGGTTTTGGATCCACCGCTGGTTTTACGCCCCTTACGATCTCTGCGATGAGTTCGCCCGCGCCCGGTCCGATGCCAAATCCATGTCCAGAAAAGCCGGAGGCGATATGTAGGCCGGGGATCTGCTCGATCGGGCCGATCGCCGGCACCGCGTCGGGGGTGGTGTCGATAATGCCTGCCCAATTATGCGTGATGTGCGCAGAGGCAAACTTCGGGAATGCCGTCTTCAGGGTTTTCAAGGCCCTGATGTTGAAAGGCATGTGCGGAGCCGGATCAAGAATGCGCACCTTCTCAAAAGGCGTTTCTTCATTGAGGGACCAGGTGCGGGGAACCCGGAGCTCGGAAAAGAACATTTTGGTCAGGCGCACATTCAACTCGCGCCAGCTCTTCATGAGAACCGGTAGGTAGTCAAAGAAGAGCCGGAAATGATCGGGGGTGAGGGGGGCAATATTATAGTTTCTGAGTGCCACGAAATGCGCACCATCTACTGTTTCCCTGAAGGCAAAATCGCCACCACCCACTGCCATGGTCGGCACATCGGACACGCCTTCCACGCGGGCAGCGGTGCCCAGAACCTTCAATTGCGGGAAATTGAGCCCCAGATTGCCAAGGAACAATCGGCTCCATGCGCCAGCGGCAAGGATGGCGGTTGGCGTCTTGATGGGGCCATGTTCTGTCACGATGGCTGAAAGCTTGCCCGCTTCGGTTTCAATGCCGCGCACCGCGCAATGCTCAAGGAATGTTGCGCCCAGCTTCTGGGCGGCTCCGGCAATGGCTGGCGCTGCCTTGCCCGGTTCGGCACGGCCATCGTCGGCGGTATAAAGGCCCATGCGAAAGCGGGGAGCGATGCCGGGCAGGAGCTCTTCCAGCTCCTTGGGGGCAAGCACTCGACTGTTGAGATTGGCGGCCTGGCCGATCTTGCTCCAGTCTGTCAGTTCCTTTTCTTCGGCGCGGGTGCGGGCGACATAAGTGATACCGGTCTCACGAAAGCCCGTATCAATGCCGTATGTTTCGTCCAATTTCCGCCACAGGCTGAGAGATCGCATGGTCAGCGGCAGCTCGGCTGCATCGCGGCCCATCTGACGGACCCAACCCCAGTTGCGGCTTGATTGTTCTGCGCCCACGAGGCCCTTTTCGCACACGACCACCTTGAGGCCCGCTTCGGCAAGAAAAAGCGCCGCCGAGGTACCTGCAATGCCTGCGCCGATGATGACCACGTCGGCACTCTGGGGCTGGTGGGTTTGCGGTGTGATGCGTTCTAGAAGTGGTACAGGCATGGTTTTTGTCCTCTAGAGCATGTCTTCGAGGCGACAATTGACCAGCATCTCTGCCATGGCCGCATTGTTGGGAAGTTCGATTGCGGTGCGGACCAGATGGGCGATGGTTTCCGGCTGTGTCATGTCTTCCGGAGAGACCTTGGCGGTGTAGGAGCTCATGTCCGAACGGACAAAACCGGGGCAAATTGCAGTCGCTCGTATACCTTGTTCCCAGGTGACATGTCTGGTTGTGTGCGTAAGCCCCATGGCTGCGAACTTTGACATGTTGTAACCGACAAATTCGTTACGTACCCGCTTGCCAGACAGGGAAACGATATTGATAATACGTCCGTGTCCTGTCTTTGCCAGGTGGGGCAGACACAGCCTTGTCATGCGTAGGGGCGCCTTGACATTCACTTCCAGAAGTTCATCTAGCGCATCTTCATCGTCGTCCAGCAGACTGAGTCGATTTCCGTTGCCAGCATTGTTTACCAGCGCATCAATGCGGCCGAAGTGGTTCACTGCTGATTCAACCCATTCCTTGGCGCTGACTTTGTCATAAGCATCAAATCTACCAAAATGCATCGTTGAATCTTGCTTGCCGTGCACCTTTTCTAGCATAGATACATCACGGGCCCCAAGAGAAACTCCATACCCATTTGCGCGCAGATGGCACGCAATTGCGGCTCCAATGCCCCGATTTGCCCCGCTAATGAGAGCAATTCTTGTATTTTGCGTCTTGCTCATCGTGCTTTTGTCCCGTGATGGAATTGGTGGATGATGAGAGGATATATCCATAATCGATGCGCAGTAAACCGAAATTCTATCATTTTCTTTCGTAACCCACCGGGAAAACGAGCATGAAGCGCTCAATTTTTGAGCATTTGAGCTTATTTTTAGCAATTAGTCGGTTTTTGGTACCGGTGTCTATTAGGTATCTTGACAATATTTGGAATTTTGTGGCTGCATATGGGAGAAATGGGGACACACCTTTCATTTCGCTCTTAATAAAGAGCCGGAAGCGGAACCACTGGGTCGAATGCCGACTGGAGGATTAAATGACGATTTCAAGACGTGACCTTCTTAAATACTCAACCATTCTGGGCGCAGCCACCTTGGTTGGAACACCTGCCTTTTCTGCTGGCGTGAAATGGGATCTGGCTGACGAATATGGCAGTCAGTCTCTGACCGGTCAGGCCTGCAAATTCTTTATTGATGAACTCAAGAAAAAAGTGGGCGATGCTCTGCAGATCACCTACCAGGGCGGTGGCGCTCTGGGGTACAAGTCTGCTGACCATTTCGACGCTGTCGAAGATGGCGCGGTTCAGATCGCCATTACCCTGATGACGCAGTTGGGCGGCATCGATCCTTTGTTCAACCTTACTTCCCTGCCTTTCATGGCGCGGTCTCCTGAAGAAGCCATGTTGCTTTGGAAAACTGCCAAGCCCGAATATTCCAAGATCTTTGAAGATCATGACATGAAGCTGCTTTGGGCTATGCCAAACGCGCCGTCCGGTATCCATGCCAAGATGCCGATCACCTCGGTTGATGCCATCGAAGGTCTTCGTATCCGCACCTATGATGTGAACGGCACCCAGACGCTGGTCAATGCTGGCGCGTCTCCGCTGCAAATCGCCTGGGGGGACCTTATCCCTCAGCTTTCCACCGGTGGTATTGATGCGGTTCTGACCTCGGCTGATGGTGGCATGCAGCTTTCCATCTGGGATTATGTCTCCGACTTTACCGAGATCAACTATGCCATGGGGCTGTTTGTCTGCCACGTCAACAAACCCGCCTTCGATGCGCTGCCTGCTGACGTCCAGACTGCGATCATGGAAATCTGTGATGCTTGTGATGCCTACGCCTGGAAGATTGTCGTCGATTCCATCGAGAAGTCCTACAAGGTCATGGCTGATCATGGCATGACAATCACCCATGACGAAGATGTGCCTGATGAAGTCTTTGAGCTGCTGCAGAATGCGGGCAAAAAGGTCAGAGACGAATGGCTCTCTGAAGCAGGCGAAAAAGGTGCCACTGTGCTTGAAGCCTTTGAAGCCCAGAAATCCAGCTAATATTACGCCGGTGCCTGCCTCATGCAGGCACCGGTTTCTATTTCAAGTCACGCCTCCCTTTTCTTAAGGTCACGACTAGATGTCCACGAATCCAGGATTTGAAGCACCAGAAGACGAAGTGGCTTCTGATGTTTCTCCATTTACATTCCCATCTCACCCGAATGATCCGGTCTGGCTGGCAGTTCTAAGCCGAATTTCCAGCAGCCTGAATCTCTTTTGCGCTGTGATTTCGGCCGTCATAATCGCCCTGATGACGCTTTTGATCATCCTTGAAATCTGTCTGCGCTTCTTCTCCCTTTCCACCTTCATGGCGGACACGCTTGTTGGCTATGGCGTTGCAGCAACCACATTTCTTGCTGCCGCTTGGGCTCTGGAACATGGGGCAATGATCCGGGTGACAGCGCTGACCAATCTTTTGCCGACTTATGGTAAGTGGATTGCCGAGGTGTTCTGTCTGATTTCGGTCGAAGCCATTCTCTGGTTCCTGATTAGCTACCAGTGGCACTCTGTTTACAAATACTGGGCGCGCGGCACGGTCGGGCAACACTATATCAAGATCCCGCTCTGGATACCTGAGAGCTTCTTCCTCATCGGGCTCGTGCTGTTGAGCCTACAGGTTCTTGTCAGAGTGCTCCGGCTTTTCGCCGTTGGGCATACATCAGAGCGTTCGCTCACCATTTGAGTGTTGAAAGGGTATAATAATGTCTGTTGCTGTTGCTTCAGTTCTTCTTTTGGCGCTTCTCGCCTTGTTCCTGGGCGCTGGAACCTGGATTTTTGCCGGCCTGCTGCTTTCTGGCGCCGGGGCCATGTGGCTTATTCTTGATTTTCCGTGGGTGCGCATCGGGGCCATTGCCACCAAGGTGATTTCCTCCTCCGCTGTTTCCTGGGAGCTGGCGGCCATTCCCATCTTTATCTGGATGGGGGATATCATTTTCCGGACTGATATTTCCGAACGCCTGTTCCGCGGTCTGGCGCCTCTGGTTGCCAAGATACCGGGCGGGTTGCTCCACACCAACGTATTCGGTTGCACCCTGTTTGCAGCAATCTCCGGCTCTTCGACAGCCACCACGGCCACCGTGGGCAAGATTACCGTGCCGGAATTGAGAAAGCGCGACTATAGCATGTCGCTTGCTGCCGGCTCTCTGGCCGGGGCAGGGAGCTTTGGCTTGCTGATTCCGCCCTCGATTGCCATGATCATTTATGGTGTGCTGGCAGAGGTTTCCATTGCCAAGCTGTTCATCGCCGGTATCGTTCCGGGCATGATGATGGCAGCCCTCTATTCAGGGTATATTGCTATCATGTCGATTGCCTTTCCGCATATGGCACCGAAATATGATGGTGATGTCTCTGGTCGGGCCATGCTCAAGGGACTCGGCGAATTGGTGCCGATTGCCACATTGATGTTTGTTGTGCTCGGTTCGATCTATTCCGGTCTTGCGACGCCATCTGAAGCGGCGGCTGTCGGCGTGTTCTGCGCTATTGTGATCACCTTCGTGACCGGCCAGTTCAGCGTCAAGCTGCTCGTGGAAAGTCTGATGAATACGCTGCGCATCTCCTCCATGATCTGCATGCTGATTGCTTCCTCGGCCTTTCTGTCGGCGGCCATTGCCTATATGCATCTGCCGACCATGATCACCGAGATGATCGCGGGGCTTAATCTGTCGCCATACGGTGTGCTGTTGATCCTTGCTGTTCTGTATATCGTGCTGGGCATGTTTCTTGACGGCACCTCGATGACGGTGATGACCGTTCCGATTGCTGTGCCTTTGATCATGCAGGCTGGCTATGATCCGCTCTGGTTCGGGGTCTATCTGGTGATCATGATTGAAATGAGCACCATCACTCCGCCTATCGGGCTCAATCTCTACATTCTCCAGGCTCTGACAGAGCGAAGTCTTGGCGCCACGATTCTTGCTGCGGCTCCTTTCTTCTTCCTGCTGTGTCTGGGGACTGCGTTGTTGGCCGTTTTTCCGCAAATCGTCCTTTGGCTGCCGTCTGCACTATAGTTGGATTAGGTCTGGATTGGATAAAATCGTCCATTTCCCCAATCTCGATTTTCGGTATAGGTTCAAGTCAGGGTTGAATGAAGTATTTTTCCTAGTTAAATACTCCGTCAGCCCTGACGATCCTGAAACAACTGGAGTTTATCTTGGTCGAAACACCTGTATCTCTGTCTGAAGAACTGTTGCCTGCTGAGCGACGACAACAATTGATTCAGTGGTTTCAAACCAATGTGTCCGGTACGAACCAGGAATTGGCACGTATGTTCAATATTTCCGTCTCCACCGTGAGGCGGGATCTGGATTCGCTGGCGGCCGAGGGCATTGTGCGCCGAACCCATGGCGGGGCGGTACGTATTCGTTCCAGAACCAATTTCGAACCCTCGACCGATCTGGCGCGCCGGACCGCGATTGAGGAGAAGAACTCGATTGTGCGTCACACGCTGCAGATGATCGAGCCCAAGCAGAGCATCATTATCGATTCGGGCGCCGTGATTGCGCATATGTTGGCCGAGGAACTCTCGGTCCAGTCCATCCCGCTCACCGTCATCACCAACGACCTCTATGTTGCAACGACCCTTGCCTACAAGGAGCATATCAAACTGATTGTTCCCGGGGGCTCCTGTCGCTTCGGTTCTTACGGATTGCTCGGACAGCCGGGACTGGATTTTCTGGTTGATATCCGCTGCGATTGCTTCTTCATGTCTGCACAGGCGCTGGATCTGGAATGCGCATCGGAAACTCTGCTTGATGTAATGCTGATGAAAAGGGCGATGATCGAGGCGGCTGAAAGAACGGTTCTGATGCTCGATAGTAGTCGTTTCTTTGATCGTGCGCTTTATCGCACAGTGCCGACCGAGACATTTGATACCATCATCACAGATGAAGGGTTGTCTGAAGAGGCGATTGAAAAGCTGCGTCTGCGCGGGATCAATCTGGAAATTGCCAAGCTATAAGGTGGGTTCCCCCTTGGGGCATGCGTTCATGCTATGCTGAAGAGCTGAAAGAGAGTTTTCTCTTTTGAGCGATAAAATGGGTGTGTTGGACGCGCTTAGAAGATTTGTCGATCCAAATCGTCACAGCAGAAATTTCTCTCCTTTTTCATCTTGAGCAAATGCGCGTCATTTCAAGCTTTTACGCGTTTGTTGACTTGCTTTGCTCTCGGTTCCTATACCAAGGATGGTTGGGTATTGCCTTGACACTCACTCTTTTTGACTTTATGACATCGATGTCAGACACCGATGTCATTTTATGATTTCGGTTCGTCATCAAGAGAAAGACGAGAGCAAAGTGGCAACCATTTACGATGTAGCCAAGCTGGCAGGTGTATCACCCAAGACCGTTTCGCGGGTGTTGAACGGGGATGCGCCGGTCAAGAAACAGACCCGTGATGCCGTGGATGCCGCCATGGCAGAGTTGGGCTATGTGCCCTCCAATGCGGCGCGCATGATGCGCTCGAACAAGTCAGGGCTGGTTGGCTTGATCACTGGTGCTATTTCGCATGGCATCGAACCCATCGAGCCGGAAGGCTTGCCTGATCTTTTCATCGTGCAGGGTATTCAGCATGTCATGGGCTCCAGCGGCAAGACATTGATGATCTCCGATACCGATGGTGTTTCCGATCAGGTGCCGCATCTGATCCGTACCTTTCTGCAGCATCGGGTCGAAGGCATCATCTATGTGGCCGATCACCACAAGCAGGTGACTTTGCCCAAGGTGCCGGATGATTTTCCGATTGTGCTTGCTAACTGCTTTGATCCTGAGGGGCATCCAAGCGTGTTGCCTGATGACAAGCAGGGGCAGAAAGATCTAGTGGCCAAGCTCATCCAGAGCGGTCATCGGCGGATTGGCTATCTGACGCTGGACCGCACACTCGTTGCAACGGGATTGCGCTATCGCGGTTATCGCGAGGCGTTGGCCGTGGCTGATATTCCTTATGCCGATGAGCTGGTGAGCATGGGCTATGAGGAAGGGCAGGAGCGTGAAAGCCAGATATTGATGCAGGCGCTTGATCGCCTGCTTTCTCTTGAAGAACCGCCAACCGTCATCTGCTGCGGCAATGATGAAATGGCGCTGCGTCTGTATGGCCTGTTGCGCTCGCGCGGCATCCGGGTGCCGGAGGATATCTCGGTTGCTGGCTATGACAATTATCGCGTGATTGCCGAAACTCTGTTTCCGCCACTCACCACGGTTGAGTTGCCCTATTTCACCATGGGGCAGATTGCCGCCCGGCATTTGCTGGCTTTGATGTCAGAGCAGGAGGAAAAGCCGGAGCTTCCGGGGCTGGTGGGTAGCCCTGTGTGCTGGCGGTCATCGGTGACAGCGCTCAATACAGTCAGTGTTTTGAATTCTAAAGGGAGGAATAACCAATGAAACTCACGAAGATACTTGTTGCTTCATTCTGCGCGTCGACACTCATGTCTGGTGCAGCCTTGGCGCAAACCGATCTGACCATGTGGTATCATGGTGCGGGTAATGATGTTGAAAGCAAGATCATTAACCAGATCGTTGATGACTTCAACACCAGCCAGAGTGACTGGAAAGTCAACATCGAAAGCTTCCCGCAGACAAGCTACAACGATTCCGTTGTGGCGGCTGCGCTGGCTGGCAACCTGCCTGATATCATCGATGTTGATGGCCCTATCATGCCGAACTGGGCATGGTCTGGCTATATGCAGCCCTTGCAGATTGATGAATCCAAGATCGAGAATTTCCTGCCCGGTACAAAGGGCGTGTGGGATGGCAAGCTCTATTCCATCGGTCTTTGGGATGCCGCTGTTGCGCTTTACGCCCGCACCTCCACTCTGGAAGAGCTCGGCCTGCGTACGCCAACACTGGATAAACCATGGACAAAAGACGAGTTCATGGATGCCCTCAAGAAGGCCAAGGCTTCAGGCAATTATAAATATGCGCTGGATCTTGGTATGAATGATCAGGGCGAGTGGTATCCTTACGCCTATTCTCCATTCCTGCAAAGCTTTGGCGGCGATATCGTGGACCGCTCCACCTACAAGACCGCTGAAGGTGCCTTGAACGGCGACGCCGGGCTGGCCTTTGGCGAATGGTGGCAGAGCCTGTTCACGGAAGGCTACGCACCGGGAACCTCTGAAAGTCCGGCTGATCAGCAGACCGGCTTCATCGATGGCAGCTTCGCCTTCCAGTGGAACGGCAACTGGCGCGCAGTGGCCACAATGGCCGAAGTGGATGATGTCGTTTTCCTGCCTGCTCCTGACATGGGCAATGGTCCGATGATCGGGGCCGGTTCCTGGCAGTTTGGTGTTGCCAAAACATCCGAGCATCCGGACGGAGCTTCTGCCTTTATCGAATTTGCTTTGCAGGATAAATATCTGGCGGCCTTCTCCGATGGTATCGGCCTCATTCCGTCCACGGCCTCTGCGGCTCAGATGACGGAAAACTACAAGGATGGCGGGCCGTTGGCTGTCTTCTATGATCTCTCCAACGCACAAGCAAAGGTACGTCCGGTGACGCCGGGTTATGTGGTCCAGTCCAAGGTCTTCACCAAGGCCATGGCAGATCTGGCCAATGGCGCCGATGTTGCCGACACTCTTGATGCGGCCGTTGACGAGATCAATGCCGACATCGAGAAAAACAGCGGTTACGGACACTGATCCTGTTTCGGGCCCGCTTAGCTGCGGGCCCTTGCTCTTTTCGTTGAGCACTGAACCACCGTGTGGCTTGCTTCCTTATGGGAATGAGCCCCTATCCGGGTGGCCCTGTCGGAAGATGTCTTCCGGCGGATGCCTGCTCTTACCCAGCTGAACCGGAGATTATGATGGCTTCGAAGCTTACACGCTCGAATGGGGCAGGATGGGCTTTTGCCTTGCCTGGCTTTATCTTGCTGTTTCTCTTCATTATTTTGCCCTTCTTTTTCGCCTTCTGGTTTTCCCTGACCAACCAGCGGCTGATCTCGCCGAATCCGACCGAATTTGTCGGATTGTCGAATTACGAGAATCTGCTTGGTGTCTCGATCCTGACGCTGGAGCCTGAGCGCGATGAGGCCGGACAAGTCGTGCGGGATGACGATGGGGCAATTTCCTATCCCCGCGTGCGCACGATCACGCGCAATCCAGACTTCCCGCAATATAAGGGCATGCGGGAGTGGTTCCGCTGGCAAAGTGGCGAGAATGCCCGCGTTGTGGTGGCCAAGGATGTGGTCTTCATGAAGGCGCTCACCAACACCATGCTGTTTGTGTTGATCATCGTGCCGTTACAAGGGGGCGGAGCGCTGGGGCTTGCTTTGCTGATCAACCAGAAATTACGGGGGATCAACGCTTTCAGGGCCATCTATTTCACGCCGGTGGTCATTTCCATTGTCGTGATTTCGCTGCTCTGGCGCTTCATCTATGACGGTGATGATGGGCTGCTCAACAATGTTCTGGCCGCGCTCACCTTTGGGGCATTCGAGCCGGTAGACTGGCTGGGCAATACGGATACGGCGCTGGGGTCCATTATCGTCATGTCGGCCTGGCAGGCCATGGGCTTTCATATGGTGATCTGGCTCTCGGGGCTGCAAACCATTCCGGCAACGCTTTATGAAGTGGCCGCTATCGAGGGTTCCTCAAGCTGGCAGACCTTCCGCTATGTGACATGGCCGGGACTGCGCAACACGGCGGTTCTGGTGTTGATCGTGATCACCATGCAGGCCTTTGCGCTGTTTGCCCAGATTGATGTCATGACCAATGGCGGACCGCTGGATTCAACCCAGACGCTGGTATTTCAGGCGGTTGAGCGCGGCTATGGCAAGCAGGATATTTCCGGCGGGTCGACCATTTCGGTCATCCTCTTTTTCATCGTTCTGCTGATTTCGCTGGTGCAGCGCTATCTGACGAGGGAGAAACGCTAATGGCACAGGTATCTCCAAAGAATGAAGGTTTGCTGCTGGTGTCCCGCTATCTGGTGCTGGGGCTGGTGGCGGCGATCTTCCTCTTCCCGCTTATCTTCATGATGGTGTCATCCCTCAAACCGGATGCGCAGTTGCTGGCTGATACCAGCTCTCTCAGAGCATTTCTGCCGGTGGGAGACGTGAGTCTTGATAACTATTTCGCGGCGTTTGATCGGGCGCCGATCGGGCGCTTCATGCTCAACTCGGTACTGATCACCGTAACGACCGTCATCCTGTCGATCATTATCTGCTCTGTTGCGGCCTTTTCCTTTGTCTATCTGGAATGGACGGGACGCAATGTGTTGTTGTCGATCATTCTGGCAACGCTCATCATTCCGTTCGAGACCATTGCCGTGCCTCTTCTGCTGCTGGTCTCGCGCCTGCCATGGCTGGGGCTTGAAGGCATGGAGTGGGGGTGGCTCAACACCTATCGGGTACAGATCATTCCTTGGATTGTCGATGCGCTGACGGTCTTCCTGTTCGTGCAATATTTCAAGGATCTGCCGCGCGAGCTGATCGAAGCGGCACGAGCGGAAGGAGCCAGTTGGCTGGCAGTCTACCGGCGGGTCGTGATGCCCCTGTCCGGGCCAGTGCTGGCGACAGCAGCCATTCTCAAGGCACTCAAGATGTATAACGAGCAATATCTCTGGCCGCTGATCGTTGTTCAGGATGAAGCGCACAGACCGATCATGGTGGGGCTTGGCTATTTCTTCCAACTGGATGTCGCGTGGGGTGAACTGATGGCCTATCTGACGCTCATCTCCATCCCCGTTCTGCTCTTCTATCTGATCATGCAGCGGGCGTTTATCGCCTCCATCGCGTCCACCGGGGTCAAAGGTTAAAAGAACAATGGTAATAGAACTTGAAAAGCAATGGATCTGGGACAGCTGGTACGCCCATGACGGCACCTGCTGGCATGGATATTTCCTCAAGGCTGACAAGGCACTGGGGGATTCCGATCTCAGACACCTGAATGTATCCCAAGGGCATGCGATCAGTTCCGATCTGGTCAATTGGACCCATCTGGGCACCTGCTTTGCTCCGTCTGAAGGCCCTGCCTTTGATGACAAGACGACATGGACCGGCTCTGTGTTGCAAGGGCCGGACGGCACATGGCATCTCTTTTATACCGGCACCTGCAAGGCTGAGAATGCGCTTTATCAGCGGATCGGGCATGCCACATCAAAAGATATGCATAACTGGACGCGGGTTGGTGACCAGCCCTGTCTAGATCTCGTTGGCCCTGTCGCCAGCGCGTATGAAACCGAGCATATGGTTGGTCATTGGCATGATCGGGCCATGCGCGATCCGTGGGTCATGAAAGATCCTGATGGCCATGGCTGGTTGATGTATTTCACCGCCCGGGCACCGGATATTGCCGAGGCCAATGCGGCGGGAGCCATTGGTTTTGCGACCTCGCCGGATCTTTATAACTGGACACTTCAGCCCCCTGTTTTCGTTGGCGGGTTCGGCCAGTTGGAAGTGCCGCAAGTCTTCAATGTCGGGGAGCGTTGGTATTGCCTCTTTTGCACATCGGCAGAGCATTGGTCTGAAGAGCAAAAGGCCACGGCGGGCACGCCACCCGTTACCGGCAACCATTATCTCATCGCCGACAATCCGCGTGGGCCGTGGACCGTGGCGCCGGGCTTTCTGGATGGCGGGCTACCATGCCGCCGTTATGCTGCGCGGATTCTCAAAACAGATGAAGGGCTGGTCATCCTTGGCTTTGATGACAATGGACGAGAGACTTTCATCGGCAAGGTCAGAGATCCTGAGCCGGTGAGTGTTGATGAACAGGGTTATCTGCATGTGGCCGGAGAGGGCCAGCAAGGGGGGAACCATGGCTGACGTCATTCTCAAGGATATTCGCAAGAGCTTTGGGCGGGTTGAAGTGATCAAAGGCGTCGATATTACCATCGAGGATGGGGAATTTGTCGTCTTTGTCGGCCCTTCTGGCTGCGGTAAGTCAACTCTGTTGCGCATGATTGCCGGGCTTGAGGACATCACCTCCGGTACGCTGGAAATCGGTGGCTCTGTGGTCAATGACGTGCAGCCCAAGGAGCGCGGCATCGCGATGGTTTTCCAGAGCTATGCCATTTTCCCCCACATGACGGTGCGGGAAAATATGGCCTTCGGCCTTACCATCGCCAAGGCGTCCAAGGAGGAGAAGGAGAGCAAGGTGCAGGAGGCGGCGCGTATTCTGCAAATGGAAGATCTTCTGGATCGCAAGCCAAGCCAGCTGTCCGGCGGACAGCGTCAGCGGGTTGCCATCGGGCGGGCCATCACGCGCAAGCCTTCGGTCTTCCTGTTCGATGAACCGCTCTCCAACCTTGACGCCGCCTTGCGCATGGATATGCGCATGGAAATCGGTCGTCTGCATGAACAACTCGCCGCGACCATGATCTATGTGACTCATGATCAGGTGGAAGCCATGACCCTTGCCGACAAGATTGTCGTGCTCAAGGATGGCAAGGTGATGCAGGTTGGCAAACCCATGGAGCTATATCACGAGCCCGCGAACAAGTTCGTTGCTGGATTTCTGGGGGCTCCGTCCATGAACTTTCTGGAGGTCGATGTTCAGGAGCTCGGTGAAGGCAGTGCCGTCGTCAGCAATGGCGCTCTTGAACCGACCACCGTTAAAACGCGCGGGCGCACCTTCACCAAGGGCGGCAAGGCCACGATGGGCATTCGGCCACAATATCTGAAGTTGGCAAAGGCTGGTGAAGGCATGTTGCATGGCGCGGTTACTCTCACCGAACGCCTCGGTACGGAAACCGTTGTTGATGTGTCTCTGCTAAGCGGCGGCAAGGTGATTGCATCCTTTGATGAGGATTTGATCCTGACAGCAGGTGAGCGGCTTGATCTGACGTTTGATGCCGATCAGGCACATTTGTTCCATGCGGATGAATAGTCGGCATTTCTTTCTGCTCTAAATGAAAAGCCCGCTGGTGTCATCCGGCGGGCTTTTCCATATGGCGTCTCTGCGCTCTTGTCATTGCATCTTGCCTCGATGATGGTTATGTGAAATGGCTGCGCCTCTTTTCAAAACGCACTCGTGAGAGATCCGCCATGCCTGCAATACCCGTTCCTTTTCTCGCTACAGCGTTGCTTTTGGCTCTGCTGATTATTCTGTTGAGGCGGCAAACATCCAGCCAAACTTTTCTGATTTTTCTTGCCGCTGCTGCGTTTCAAACTGCGATTGTCGGCTTGCGATGGAGCTGGGAAAGCGACTGGCTTCGAACCTTGCAGCCGATCTCTGCATCGCTGGTGCCGATCTTTGCCTATTTCGCCATCGCTGATCTTGATAATCGGCCTGTTGTCTGGTGGAAGCATGCTGTGGGGCCCGTCGCAGTCATTCTGGCTGTGTTCTTGCTGCCTTTTGCCATCGATCCTTTGCTCAGCCTGATCTTTCTTGTTTATGCATGGCTTGTTTATGCAAGCCAGCCGGAAAGCGGGATCTCGCCCAATGCCAGGTTTGGCAGCGAGATGACCATATCGCGCATGCGCAAGGGGCTGGCATTTGTATTGGCCATGAGCGCTGTTTCGGATCTGATTGTCTCTGCGCTTTTAAGCTCGGGATATACCGTTTTCGCCGCGCCTGTCGTTGCTGTGACGGTAAGTGTGGTGCTTTTGGTCATCATGGTTGCGCTTCTGGGGCGGACGGGCATGGAGATGCCGCCAGATCTTGATCCCAACACCGCTGAGGACGCACCCGTTGCGGAAGTCGCTTCGTATAAAGAGCAAGATGATGTGCAAGTGGTTGAAACGCTGGCTATTGTTGAGGCGCTGTTCAATCAAGGGCTCTATAAGGATTACGACCTGACGCTGGCGCGTTTGGCGCGACGGGCTCATGTGCCAGCCCGGACCATCTCCCGGGCCGTGAATGATATTTACGGTGTTACGATAACGGATCTGGTCAATCGCTATCGTGTTGAGGAAGCCATGCGTCTCTTGAGGGAAACCGACATGTCAGTGACGGAGATCATGCTGGAGGCCGGCTTCCAGACCAAGTCCAATTTCAACCGCGTTTTCAAGGCGCTTGCAGGGCAGACACCAAGTGCTTACCGGACCTCAGAAAGGTGAGGATGGTTTGGGCAATCTGTTGGTGCAGTTGCTCTCTTGGTGCGGTTTCTCCTTCACAGACATAGGCATCCTGTTCCAATAGGGCGCTGGCTCCGGGTTTGCAGCGGCTCATGAAGGAGAAATGCGTCGCTCCGATGACCTCTGCATAGCGGCTGACCGAAGTTGGCAGCAAGGCGGCCTGCTGTCGGCTCTCCCAATCGATAGGCAGTGCCGGATCTTCCACGCCGGAGGCGAGGGCCAGTAGCGGAATCTCGATGGAGGCAAGGCTATCGGGTGTGAAAGCGTGAATGCCCTCCATATCCAGCAACACAACAGAAGAGACACGCTCATCTTTGGCTGAGACTGAGGGCATGCTGTGTGTCAGCCCTCCCTTGCGATAAACGGTGCAGACCATTTTGCTGGTATCATCCCCGCAGGCATCGAGAAGACGGGACGGGCTAAATGTTCCTCCTGCAAGAAAGAGCGCGGTTGAGCCGCCCAGCGAGTGGCCAATGACGGAGATGCGGGATTGATCGATTGTCGGGCCGAAAGAGCGATCTTGCAGCAGGGCTGAGAGAACGCGCGAAACCTGACGGGGGCGCTCTGCGAGATCTTTGGCCCAAGACGGGTTCATATCAGGGAAACTGGTGCCGGAGTGATTAAAGGACGCAACGACATATCCCGCCCTTGCCAGATGGCCAGCCAACCAGGCCTGATTGCGCCAGAGGCCGCTATAACCATGAGACAGGATCACCAGCGGATGTGGCGCGTCCGCGATGGGAGCCTGTTTGATGACATCAACGCCGAAGAAGACCTTGTTCTCGGCAACCTTGGTGATAGGGGCTGTTTGATCGGTCGGGTACCACATCATGACATCGCTGCCTGCCAGTGAGATTTGTCGGAAGCCGGTCATATGGTCGGTCGGTGCTGCAGTGCCTGAATGGCTGAAAAAGAGAATCGCTAGAAGGGAAAGAATCAGACGCATTGTGCCTCCAGTAGGTTTGAGAATATCGATGAAGGCATCATGGGTCGGGTATATTTTTCGCGAGACCTCAAACGCGATTGAGGACCTGAGAAAATAATAAAGATATGATTTGAAAAGGGTTTTATTGCCTATTTTCGTGCGGGATATGTCTGGTCTGGCCAGATGCATTCGGGCAAAAAAATAGCTGAACCGAAGTTCAGCTATAAAGTTTTTTCTGCGCTAGTGCGCAGAGCAATCACCTTCCAGAGGGGAACAGCTGGCTACAATCTCAAAGAGGGTCAATACCCAAAAGTGATAATTGCCTACAGCTTGTGCAAAGCATGCATAATATTTATGCAAACTGCAATGAGTATTAGCACATAGCTGATGCCCATTTCCGGTATAAGACGCTAATCGTTTTTAATAAGCTTCCAGAAACCGCGGTTTTTTGCACTTCCTGGGGTGTTCAGGTTCCCGGTCGTTGTTAGAGCCTGCGAATTATCATCTGCAAAAATATGGTGGATCAATATTCCCTATGCCAGTTGAAAGAGCAGACGTCTATTGATTATCGGGAATCATAGCGCCGACGGGATGGCGACTGGAGTTCAAAAAAACCAAACTCTGGAGAAATAGGCAAGTATTCTGCAATATTGATCTACCGATCGAGCACATGATGGCGATATACAACAATAATCCGACAATGCGTCGATGAATGAATGTTGAAAGGACAGGTTATGGAACTCACTCAGGATTGGGATAAGACCTTCCCCAAAAGTGACAAGGTCGATCATCGCAAGGTTACCTTCACCAACCGCTATGGAATCACGCTAGCCGGGGATCTCTACACGCCCAAGAATGGCAAGGCTCCGTTTGCTGCTCTTGCCGTTAGCGGCCCGTTCGGTGCTGTGAAAGAACAGTCATCTGGCCTTTATGCCCAGACCATGGCCGAACGCGGATTTGTTACTCTGGCTTTTGACCCGTCCTATACGGGCGAGAGCACTGGCGAGCCGCGCAATGTTGCCTCTCCAGATATCAATAGCGAAGATTTCAGCGCTGCGGTGGATTGTCTTGGTCTACTGGATAATGTGAATCGCGATCGTATCGGCATTATTGGTATTTGCGGGTTCGGTGGCATGGCTTTGAACGCCGCAGCCGTGGATAAGCGCATCAAGGCTGTGGTCGCAAGCACGATGTATGACATGTCCCGTGTCATGTCTAAAGGCTACTTCGATAGCACCACGGCCCAAGAGCGTACTGAAGCTCTTGAGCAGTTGGGGCGTCAGCGCTGGGAAGATGCCGAGAAAGGCAGCCCGGCCTATGGTCCCGTTTCCCTTGAGCTTCAGGGTGGTGAGCCAGAATTCGTCGTGCAATATGCCGCTTACTACAAATCCAAGGACCGTGGCTTCCATCCTCGTGCAATCAACTCGAATGCTGCGTGGACGGTGACCAATCCGCTGTCCTTCATGAATATGCCGCTGTTGAGCTATATTGACGAGATTTCCCCGCGGCCCATGCTTTTGATCCACGGTGAGAAGGCCCATTCGCGCTATTTCAGTGAAAGCGCCTATGAAGCGGCTGCCGAGCCAAAGGAACTGGTGATTGTTGAAGGAGCCACCCATACCGATCTCTACGATCAGATGGACAAGATTCCTTTCGACAAGATCACGGGATTCTTTAACGACAATTTGTAATGCACCCTCCCAAGCCGCTCTCGGGCGGCTTGGGTTTTGAGCCGAAGGATGGATTGATGCCAAACCATCATGTACCAAGCGCAAGCATGCAGCCTCTCGCACAGATCATCGATCTTTGGACGGCAGAGGCGGAGAATGTTGACACCCCCATTCCCGGGCTTGGTTTTTTTCGGCGTCCTCTTCCAACGGAGCCTGATCTCTGTCTGGTGGAACCTGCTCTTCTGGTTGTCGTGCAGGGAGCCAAGCAGATGCTGGTTGGTGGGGTGCCCTATCGTTATGACCCTTCGCGCTTTCTGATCACGTCGCTCGAGATTCCGGGCCGTACCCAGATTATCGAAGCAAGTCCGGAGGCTCCTTGCCTCGGGTTGATCCTGACGCTTGATTTGCGTTTGCTGGCAGAAATGGTTGCGCAGAATATGATTGCGCCCTCGCAACGGCTCAAGGATCGCAGCAGTGTTGCTGTCGGAGAGTTGACGCCCAGGATCTTTGATCCTGTTGAGCGGCTGGTAGCATTGCTTGATGAGCCAGATGCAATTCCGGTTCTGGCACCTTTGATCAAGCAGGAACTCCATTACAGACTTCTGATGAGCGATCAGGGCATGCGCCTCTGGTCCTTTGCCGCTTCTGGCAGCCCAAATCATCGTATCATGACAGTTCTTAACTGGATGAAGCTGAATTACGCTGCGTCCATGCGGGTAGATGACCTCGCAGCCCGTGCGCAAATGAGCGGCTCGGCCTTTCACCAGCACTTTCGTGATCTGACCACGATGAGCCCTCTGCAATATCAAAAATGGCTGCGGCTGAATGAAGCGCGACAGCTGATGCTCAATAGTCGCCTTGATGCCGCGAGCGCCTCATTTGAGGTGGGCTATGAAAGCCCCTCCCAGTTCAGTCGCGAATATGCCCGCCTGTTCGGCCTGCCTCCCAAACGCGATATCGAGCAGCTAAGGACGCATGGGGCTGTTTAGTCGATAAAATTCAGATCTTTGTGAGGCAGAGTATGATGGCCTATTGGTTCCAATAGGCCATCAATGCTGTTATTCAGCCGGTTGAGTGGCTGCTTCGGATGGTGTCTCCGTTTTCGGGCCAAGACGCTTGTAGGTTCCGGTCAGCTTCATCACGAAGACAAAAAAGACCGGAGCGAACAGCACGCCAAGGATCGTTGCCGAGATCATGCCTCCCACCACATTGATGCCGATGGCATTCTGGCTGGCGGCCGAGGGGCCGGTTGCCGTGGCCATGGGAACAACACCCATGGTGAAGGCCAGAGACGTCATCAGGATCGGACGGAAGCGGAGGCGACAGGCTTCGACGGTTGCCTCCAGCAGTCCTTTCCCTTCGCTGATGAGATCCTTTGCCACTTCGACAATCAGAATCGCGTTCTTTGCCGACAAGCCGACGATGGTGATCAGCCCCACGGTGAAGAAGACGTCGTTGGAAAGCCCTGTCAGAGTGACCGCAGCCACGGCGCCAATGGCGCCCATAGGCACGATCAGCATGACCGAGAAGGGGATCGACCAGCTTCCGTAAAGGCCTGCAAGGCAGAGGAAAACGAAGAGGATCGACAAGCCGATCAGGATTGGTGCCTGATTGCCGCTTTCAATTTCCTGCAGCGACTGGCCGGTCCACTGATAGCCAAAGCCGGACGGCAATTCAGAAGCCAGCCGTTGCATCTCTTCCAGAGCCTCACCGGAGGAATAACCCGGAGCGGCTTCGCCATTGATGCGGATGGTCGGGTATCCGTTATAGCCAACGATCTGAGACGGTCCAAATCCCCAATCCATTGATGCGAAAGAGGAGAGTGGGACCATACCACCCTGCACATTGCGCACATTGAGTTTCATGACTTCATCAATGCTGGCTCGGGTGGATGGCTCGGCCTGTACGATGACGCTTTGCATTCTTCCCTCGTTAGGGAAGTCGTTGACATAGCCAGAGCCAAGGGCAACCGAAATGGTGCGGTTGATCTCGCCAAAGGTGACACCGAAAGCGTTGGCCTTTTCGCGATCCACCTTGAGGTGTAGCTGCGGTCCGGGGGAGAGACCTTCAATATACATCTGACCAAGGATCGGGCTTTTTGCTCCAGCTGCCATGATCTGCCCGGCAGCTTCCTGAAGCGCGGCGTTGCCCTGGTTGGTTCGATCCTGAAGGCGGAAGGCAAAACCGGAGCCGGTGCCGAGCCCGGGGATTGGCGGTGGCGAAATGGCAAAGGCGAAGCTGTCTCTGAGCGAGAAGAGCATACCGGAAAACTGCCCAGCAAGCGCTCCAGCACTGAGATCGGGCCTTTCCCGCTCGGCCCAGTCCTTGAGGGTAATGAAGCTGATGGCCGAATTTGGCCCCTGTCCCGAGAAGGAAAAGCCCTGAACGGTCACGATATTGTCGACGGCTTCATGAGACAGGGCAAAACCCTCTGCGGCCTTGGTGATCTGCCGCATACGGAAGGAGGTGGCTTCAGGCGGTGATTGCATGCTTGCAATCAGATAGCCCTGATCTTCCTGAGGCAGGAAGGCGGATGGGATCTGGACATAGAACCAGCCAAGCCCCGCAACAAGAGCCGCATAGATGACCATCATTCGGCCTGCACGTCGGATTAAACCGCCCACCAGCCGTGAATATCCCTTAGATGCGCGGTCAAAGGTCCGGTTGAACCAGCCCGCAGGGCCTTTTCTGGCATGGCTGTGGCCCTTGGCAATCGGCTTGAGGAAGGTCGCACAGAGCGCCGGTGTCAGGGACAAGGCGAGGAACGCGGAAAAGAAGATCGATACCACCATGGTCAACGAGAATTGCTGATAGATGATGCCGACCGAGCCGGGAAAGAAGGCCAACGGCACAAAGACAGCCATAAGAGCCAGCGTGATGCCAATGATCGCACCGGAAATCTGGCCCATGGCCTTTTTCGCAGCTTCCTTGGGGGGGAGCCCTTCCTCTGACATGATGCGTTCCACATTCTCCACCACCACAATGGCGTCATCCACGAGAATGCCGATGGCAAGAATCATGGCGAACATGGTCAGCACGTTGATCGAATAGCCCGCTCCGAGCATTACCGCCAGCGTTCCGGCCAATGCGATGGGGACGACCAACATGGGGATCAGCGTGTAGCGAAAGCTTTGCAAGAAGACCAGCATGACGATGAAGACCAGCACGATAGCCTCAAGCAACGTATGCACCACCTTCTCGATGGAGGCGGAAACAAAGGGCGTCGTGTCATATGGCACTTCATAGCTGATGCCTTCCGGGAAACTTGGTTCCAGCTCCGCAAGCAATGTGCGCACCTGTTGCGCCGTCTCAAGAGCGTTGCCCGTGGGAGAAAGCTGAATGCCGATTTGGGCGGCGTCCTTGCCGTTGAGGAATGATTTGAAGGAGTAGAATTCCGCGTCGACTTCAACCCGAGCAACGTCGGAGAGGCGCACGAGTGCTCCGTCATCATGGGCTCGCAGAACAATCTGCCCGAATTCCTCCGGTGTGCGCAACTGGCCTGTTACCAGAATGGTTGCCTGTGTCTGTTGTCCGTCCGGGGCCGGATCAACGCCGACGGAACCTGCGGCGACCTGAGCATTTTGCTCCGAGATAGCGGCCGTGATGTCCGTTACCGACAGATCGAGACCCACGAGCTTGGCCGGATCGATCCAGATCCGCATGGCGCGCTCTGCAGAGAAAAGCCGTGCCTTGCCTACGCCGGGCACCCGGCGGATTTCGTTGAGCACATTGCGAGTTGCATAATCCGCAATCGAAACGGCGTCATATCCGGATCCTTCCGCACCCACCATGGAAATGAACATCAGATAGCTAGAGCCGGCTTCCTCAACGAGCAAGCCTTCTTGCTGCACCCGAGGAGGGAGGGAAGACTCGACCCGTCTCAGGCGGTTCTGTGTGTCCACCACGGCTTGCGCCACGCTTGTTCCCGACGCGAAGGTTACCGTGATGGTGACTGCGCCGGTGGATTCAGAGGTCGATTCAAAGTAGATCATCCCGGGGACGCCGTTCAGCTCCTGCTCAATCGGCTGGGTGACCTGCAGATACAGATCTTCCGAGGATGCCCCTGCAAAGCGCGTGGAAATGGTCACCTGTGGCGGGGCCACATCCGGATATTGCGAAATCGGCAAGGAGGGAAGCGACAGCAATCCGGCGATGGTGATGAAGATGGCGATCACCCAGGCGAGAACCGGGTTATCAATAAAAAATCTGGCCATGTCGGGTCTCACTTCATCCGTTGTTGGGCAACGCATCAACGCGCTGTGTACAGGCTTCGGGCGGGGTGGCGTCCTGCTTTGCCGGATCAGTCCAGCAGACCGGAGCGACAGGCGCACCCGGGCCGATCTTCTGGAATCCGTCCACGATCACCATTTCGCCGCCTTGCAGACCACTGTCGATGAGGATGGAATTGCCCGTGGTACGTCCCGGCTTAACCGGGCGTGTTTCAACAATCCCGCTGTCATTGACCACCAGCACCTGCGCGTCTCCGGAAGCGGTGCGGCGCACTGCCTGTTGGGGCAGAAGGAGTGCGTCGTCCTGCGTTGCCTGTTCGACAGAAACGCGGACATACATGCCCGGCAGCAAGGTGCCTTCGGGATTGGGGAATTGTGCACGCAAGGTTACCTGACCACTTGAACGCTGAACGGTTGACTCGGCAAACAGCAGCTGGCCGGAATGGGGATAAAGAGACCCGTCGTCGAGATAGAGATCTACCTCGGCCGTTGCCGGAGCAACCTCATTGAGGGCCCCATCAGCAAGGGCTCTGCGCAAGCGGAGCAGCTCGGAAACGGGCTGCTGCATATCCGCGTAGACTACGTCGAGCTGCTGAATGGTTGTCAGGACCGCGCCTTGGGCCGCGACCAGAGCCCCTTCTGTTACCTGCGTACGTCCTGTACGCCCGGCGATTGGGGCGCGAATTTCCGTATAGCTGAGATTGACTTCAGCGGCGCGCAGCTGGGCCTGCGCCTCGGCCAGGCTGGCTTCGGCTTGCAGACGGTTTGTCTGGGCAGTTTCCAGATCAGCCGTGCTGGCGACATTGCGTTCCTTTAGCTGGACAAGTCGCTTTTCGGTCTGGCGGGTGTCTGCCAGAACGGCTTCCGCCCGGGCAACCGAAGCCTTGGCGGCTTCCACCGCGATTTCATAAGGCGCGGCATCGAGCCGGAAAAGCAGGTCTCCCGCTTCCACAAGGCTGCCCTGTTCGAAAATACGCTCTTCGACGATGCCGCCCGCGCGGGCGCGCACTTCTGCAATGCGGGTTGCGCTGACACGGCCGGGCAGTTCGGAGGAGATAGCAACCTGATCGGGTTGCACCACCACGATACCAACGGGCATGGGAGGTCTGCCCTGCGCCTGTGCAGGCATCACCAGCATATGAAGGAGGGAAAACGCGCCCAGTGCTGAGAGGATACCGCGTTTGAAAGCAGCGGCTGGAGACGAGACGTCGGGGGTCCGATATCGGATTGGAACTGTTGGCATGGTCAGCCTTCTCTGGGAAAGGCCGGTCATTCGGGCCAGTCCGTTTCAGGTTTTAAGGTGCAAAAAGAGTGAGATCCCATCATCATCAACAATGGACAATGGGGGGATGGCGTTCGCGCGAAATGCCGCGATCAGCCAAGAAAGACGGATGTATAGTGCCGTTTATGCCAGATGAGCGGGGGCAGGCTATTGTCCAGAATCATGCTACGGATGCGTCCGGCAAAGAGGCGATGGCCCGAGAGTTCGACTTCTGCGGTGACCTCACAATCGAATGCGGCAACTGCATCGAACAGGCAGGGCATGCCGCTGGACCATTGCGACCAGTTGCCATGATCAAAGCGCTTTTCTGGCACTTCCTTACCCGCAAAGGCATCCGCTGTTGCCTGCTGCTTTTCAGAAAGTTGCGCAAAGGAGAATTCCTTTTCTGCACTCATGATGTGGGCAAGAGACGCGTTTGAATCAATGGACACGAGGATCGTGGGAGGATCGATCGACAGAGAAAAGGCTGCCGTCACTGTGCGCCCTTGTCGGGCTTGCTCCTTGCCAGCGGTGACAACACAGACGGATGCGGCCAGTGCCGCCATGGCGCCACGGAACTCAGTGCTGGATATGCCGTCCCTCTGCTCGGTATCGGGCAGCGGTGCATGGTGGGCGGTGTTTTCGCGGGAGAGAAAAGTCATTGTTTGTCTGCACCCTGTCTCGGTTCATTTAATTTGGAAGGAGGAGGAAATTGGGGCATCAGGCAAGGAAAAAGAGACCACGCCGCCTTGCAGCTGGCGTGGCTCATCTTGAATCTGGAAAAGCGGGTCAGTTGCTGTTTCCATTGCCCTCACGCCCCGAGCTGCGAGACGTGAAGACAAATCATCACCTTAGCCAAGGTTTGCTTCGGCAAATTCGTAGTTTGCGAGTTTGTCGAGGAAGTTGGTTACATAGTCAGGGCGACGGTTGCGGAAGTCCACATAGTAGCTGTGCTCCCAAACGTCGAGGCTGAGAAGGGCTTTGCCTTCGCCGGTAGCCAGCGGGTTGACGCCGTTCGGGGTCTTGGTGACTGCGAGCGTGCCGTCTGCCTTCTGAACCAGCCATGCCCAACCGGACCCGAACTGGGTGGTTGCTGCGGTCTTGAAGTCTGCCTTGAACTGGTCAACGGAGCCGAATGCTTCGATCAGTTTGGCTTCCAGTTTGCCCGGAATGCCGCCACCATTCGGGGACAGGGCGTTCCAGAAGTGGATGTGGTTCCAGTGCTGACCAGCCTGGTTGAAGATGCCCTGGCGGGCGTCATTGCCATAGGTCAGAGCAATAATTTCTTCCAGAGATTTGCCCTGAAGATCTGCATTGGCGTCAACGAAGCCGTTGAGGGCCGTTACATAAGCCTGATGATGTTTGTCATGATGCAGCTCGAGGGTTTCCTGGCTCATGCCAGCTGCTGCGAGTGCGGAATGGGAATAAGGAAGAGCTGGAAGTTCAAATGCCATTGGTTTTCTCCTTTGGTCGGCCCGAGCTTGCGTTTTCGAGCGCGTTCTGATATTAAAACAAGTAACTACTTTGAAAAACAAATGGCCGAATATGTCAAGTAAAAACTTGGAAAAAAGAAAAAACTCCTCAGGATTAGCCGGTGAAAGGGTGTTGATGACCCTTAAGATGAACGGTGCCATGACGTCTGCCCAGATGGGGAAACGCCTGAAGACCACGGGAGAAGGGGCTCGGCAACATCTGATCAGATTGTCTGAAGAGGGGCTTGTTGCCGAAGAACGCCGCGTCGAGGGTCGCGGGCGCCCGTCGGTCTATTGGTCCCTAACGCAAAAAGGACATGATCATTTCCCGGATTCGCATTCCGATTTGGCGGTTGATCTGCTGGATTCAATACAGACAACGCTGGGGCCGGAAGCGCTGGACAAGATTGTCTCCTTGCGCGGGGCTCGGGCTCAAGAGCGCTATCGCGCGGAGCTGGATCGGTGTTCTTCGCTGGCCGAGCGGGTTGAGCGGCTGGCTGAATTGCGTACGGCCGAAGGCTATATGTCGACGATGGAGGAGAGGGCGGACGGCAGCTTGCTGCTATATGAAAATCACTGCCCCATTTGTGCAGCTGCGCGTTTGTGTCGGGGCTTTTGCCGTTCCGAGCTGGAGGTGTTTCGCGCCTTGCTCGGGCCGGGCGTGGCTATCGAGCGCGTCGAGCATATCCTGAGTGATGCCCGCCGATGTGCCTATCAAATCACCGAGCAGAAGCTTGAGGCATGAGGGTCGTTTTTGGCTGCGATATGTCCAGCCTGTTCTTGAGGCTAAAGGTACATTTTAAAAGGCCGGTTTGTTTGAAACCGGCCTCTTTTTTTGTTTGATGCCATCAGAATGGCAGGAAAACAGGAATAATAAACGCCGACAGAATGATGGACAGGATCTGCAAAGGCACGCCAATGCGGACATAATCCATAAAGCGATAATTTCCGGGCCCCATCACAAGTGTGTTGATGGGGGAGGCGACCGGAGTACAAAAGGCTGTTGAAGCGGCAATGGCCACACTCATCAGCATCGGTTCTGGCCGTACGCCCATGATACCGGCAACCTGAAAGGCGACTGGTGCAATCAGCACGGCGGTGGCTGTGTTGGAGGTGAACTGACTGAAGATTGAAGTGAGCAGGAAGAGGGCGATCAGCATAATATAGGGGGAACGATCACCCGTGAGCGCCACGATGCTATCCACAATCAGCGCCAATCCGCCCGTCTTGTCCAAGGCGGCCGCCATGGGGATCATGCCCGCAATGAGCACCAGACTGGGCCAATTGATGGACTCATAGGCACGCTTTGGCGAAAGGCAGCCGGAGCAGACCATGGCGGTTGCTGCCAGAACCACAGCTGTCACGCTCGGCACGATACGGAAAATGATGAGCGCAAGCATGATGGCCAGAATACCAAGCGCCATCGGCGCGAATTTTCGCCGTGGCAGGTAGCTTTCCATTTCCTCGGGAAAAGACAGGAGCAGAAAGTTTTCCCGATAGGTCCGCATTTCCCTGATCCGCCCCCAGTCACCCACGACGAGTAACTGGTCGCCAAATTCCAGCTCCGTTTTGCCGAAACTGTCATGTAGGGGTTTGCCTCGGCGCATGGCTCCAACAACACTCAAGCCGTGTTTCAAGCGAAAGCCAGCTTCCAGAATGGTTTGACCGACAAGGTTGGATTCCTGCGGAATGACCAAATCGGCCATGCCGAGTTCGCGCGCTGAAAGGTGATAGTCATGTTCCCCCAGGGGCGTTATTTTTACTCCCAGAAAGGCGGCCTCTTCCTCGGATAGTGGCGCATCGACAACGCCGAACAGGACATCGTCTGCCTCAAAGGTCGTTTCCGTATCCACCGAGATCACTTCAGGCTTGTCGCCTTTTTCGCCTCTGCGCTCCAGTGCAAATAGTGTGATGCCAACGGCGCTGCGCAGTCTGGCACTGACCACGGTTTCTCCCACCAGCTTTGACTCGGCATTGACGGTGAGGCGAACAATCTTGTCCTCGATATCGTAAGTCCTCAGCAGGCTTTGCAGTGTCCGTCGACCCTTGTTGGTCACATGTTCGCCACTGGCTTTTCTGGGAAGCAGAAACCGGCCGTAGATGAGCATATGTATGATGGCCATTGCCAGCATGATGAGGCCGATGGGGGTGAAGATGAAGAAGTTGAACGGCTCCATACCAGCCTTTTGCAACTCCGCATTGACCACAAGGTTGGGAGGCGTGCCGATCAGCGTTAGCATACCGCCGATGAGGGCGCCATAGGCCAGTGGCAAAAGCAGGCGGGAAGGCGAGATGGCTGCCCGGTTGGCCAGACGAATGGCAATCGGAATGAAGATAGCGCCCGAGCCGGTAACGCTCATGACCGACGCCAGCGCAGCAACAGCCAGCATGAGCAGTGTGATCAGTTTCCATTCCTTGTCGCCGGCAATCTGAACGATCTTGTCGCCCACGGCATAGGAGATGCCGGTTTGGGCCAACGCCTCGCCGACAATGAACAAGCCGGCGATCAGAATGACCACGGTGGAGCCGAAGCCGGAAAGCATTTCCGAAGGGGTAAGAACGCCGCTCAGGCCAAGAGACAGCATGACGATGATGGCGACAAGATCCAGTCGTAGCTTGTCGGCAAGGAAAAGAACCACCGCGACGCCGAGCACGATGAAGGTGAAAATCATATCCCAGGGCATAAATTACTTCCTGTTGGATGAGGCAAAGAACTGACAAGGACAGCGCATTTAAGGGAGCAAAGGGACAAAATGTCTGCTCCCTGCAATGGCAAATACCTGCAAGTCGGCCCGCTTTCTAAAAATGGGTTACAGGTGGGTGCTCAAGCGCAGCTCTGGAAATGGACCAACGAAACGGTCTGAATGATCGGTTTTCAATTGGTGGTACCACTTTCGGCCTGGGGTCTTTGGGGGAGAGTTTGTGGCATCAAGCATAATCCCGTGCTCCTTTTGCGACAGGGCTCAAGGAGGTGGGAATGGAACGGTCAATGTGGCTCGCCTTCTCAGCAAGCGGAAGCAACAGATCTGCCATGCTACCCTCTACCAGGACGCCCCGCCCGGGTTGGTTGAAACAGTGATCGGCAGGTCTCCTGGCTCGCGGGTCGTCATACTCTCCCACCTTCCCGGATCCTTCCTGATCCAGTGGTATCATGGGGAATACTCGTCGCTTACAGTTGCGGGGACAGCTCCGGATTTATGGCCGATGAAAACCGGTCACGCACCGGATTCCCTTTTCATTCCATAAGGAAACCGATAAGTGCCATTCTCTCCATCTAAAGTCTAATGTCAACGGAAGTTCGTTCACGTGTGCGATAGGCGCACAGATTTAGAGCGCCTTTCCTGAGTTTTTAGCGCATCAAGTGCCACTGGTCTTGATGTTCGGTGCGTGCCTTCTGGCTGGTCGCTTAAGGGCACAGCGTTTTGATTGCGTCGGCAAGTTGCTCAAGATCGCTTTCTGTGACATGCAGATGTGGAGCGAAGCGCAAGGCATTACCCCGGCGACTGATATAGATCTTTCTGGCAGCCAAATCTGCGGTGATGCTGGGCGAGAGGGCTTTTTCTGAGGAGGCGCCCAGAATATGCGGGCTGCGGAAGGCTTCCGGCACGGGCTGAAACCCGACCGGTTCCAGCAATTGGGCAATGCGCTCATTGATACTGCGAAGAGAGGTGGCGATCGTCTCTATGCCCCAATCTCCCAATTGGCGCAGGCCGATAAGGCCCGCTGGCAGTATGGTCGGAATGGATTTCTGTCCCATGTCAAAGCGACGGGCGCCCGGTTGGTACTGATCGGTGTAGTTGACCAGATTCTCGAACGCCTCGGCCCCATCACGTCCCAGCCATGTTTCCTCCAAAGGGCGTGCGTGGTGCCATTGGGGAGCGGCGTAAAACAGGCTGAGGCCATAGGGAAAGAGCAACCATTTATAGCCCGCGGCGATCATGAAATCCGGTCGGACCCTGTCAAGATCCAACGGCATGGCACCCAAAGACTGGGTAACCTCGAGAACGAGGGAGGCGCCGACTGACCGGGTGGCATCGGCGATGGCTTCCAGATCCAGAATGGCACCATTGGTCCAGTGGCAATTGGGCACAGCGACCAGCTTTGTTTTGCTGGTTATTCGGTCAAGAACCGCGCGGGTCCAGTCCAGATCTTGTGGCGTTGGGGCAATGATCAGTTTTGCCCCGGTTGTCTCGCTTGCGCGCAACCATGGCAGATAGTTGGAAGGAAATGCTTCGTCGAGCACTAGAATTTCGTCGCCTTTGGACAGAATGGTTTCAAAAATTCGCCCGACGGCTGATGTGCCATAGCTGGCGGAAGGGATCACGGCGTAACAATCAGCATCTCCACCAAAGGCTCTCGCGGCCCGTCGCCGGAATTCCTCTGCCGGCTCGAAAAAGTCAGACGGCGTGCGGTTCCAGGGATGACATTTTGATAAGGCGCCCTCAGTGAGCGCGGCGCCAGCTTCGTGCAGAAGCGGCGCGTTGTAGGCGCAATTGAAATAGGCAATGTCTTGCGGAATATCGAAAAGATGTCTTTGGGTCGGAAGGAGTTTCATGGCGGTTGCCTCATGCAGAAATGGCAGACATGGATCAGTTTGATTTGCTACAATGTGTAAATTGTCATGAGATGATCGAGCAACGGATAGAATGTATATAAGACAATTATTAGAATAACTTGCCAGTATAGTTTCTCTGGGCCTTTCAGGCTAAATTATAATTGTGATACAATATAAAATTGTATCAAGTGACCAGCTGAGAATACTTCCGGACGGGTGCCATGCGAACCAAGTTTCGAAAAGTTGTTGCCGAATTGGCTCAGGATATACAGACAGGCAAACTGGTGCCGGGCGATAGATTGCCCACCCATCGAGAGCTTGCCTACCGCTTTGGCTTGTCTCTGGGTACGGCAACACGTGTGTTTGCCGAATTGGAGGCGATGGGGCTGACCGTGGGGGAAGTCGGGCGTGGCACATTCGTGCGCATGCAGGGCGAAGGGCGGGCGGTAGACTTCGCCTTGGCCGATCCGGATCAATCTATCGTGGATTTCAGTCTTAACCGCTTCATCCTCCCCGAGCAGGAAGCGCTATTCGCTGACTCTGTTGCCAGAGTGCTGGCCGACAAGGGCTGTGATAGTCTTGATTATCGAAACAGCGTTGGAGCGGAATATGATCGCTGCCGGATCGCTGATTGGCTTAATGATGATCGGGAGGGGGCTCCGTTTGATCTTGCGCAGTTGACCATCTGTTCCGGGGGACAGCATGCGCTGATGCTGGCACTGATGAGTGCCTGTCACGCGGGGCAGGCGGTCGCCGTGGAAGACTACACCTATCCGGTCGTTCGGCTTGCGTGCGAAATGCTTCACCTCGACGTGGTCACTGTCGAGAGTGACGAAGAAGGCATTTGCCCCGCATCGCTGGATGCGGTTTGTGACGACGAAAGCGTGCGGATGCTGTTCACCATGCCGAATGTTCAGAACCCGACGTCGGTTACGATGTCCGTCAAACGGCGCCATGCGATTGCGGACGTCCTGAAAAGACGCAATATTCTGGCTCTGGAAGATGATGCCTATGGGTTCCTGCTGGAGCAGCCGCCAGTGTCTCTCAGAGACCTCGCGCCTGATCATGTCTTTTATAGCCGGACATTGTCAAAGAGCTGGGCTCCGGGATTGCGCATCTGTTATCTGGTGGCACCAACAGCCTTTTCAAGGCAGATCGACAAGGCGCAGAGGGCAACTGTCTGGATGAGCACACCCTTGATGGTTTCCGTTGCGACCGATCTGGTCGCAACAGGCCATTATGAAGCGGTTGTCAGTCTGAAGCGGCGTGAGATTGCCAAGCGGCAAAAAATCGTCCGGCGTGTGTTGGGTGGATTTGCCCTGATAACGGACCCTTGCAGCATGCATGTGATGCTCAATTTGCCCTCGGGCATTCGCACTGGCGAATTTCTGGCTGCGTTGAAAGAGAGGAATGTGGTTGTTTCGCCCCTTAGGCAGTTTGTCGCCAGCCGTGATTGTGTGAAAGTCCCTGAAGGTATTCGCCTTTGCATAGGCTCGCCATCCAACCGCAAGAGTCTGGAAGAGGCACTCGTTTGCGTTCAGAAGGCGCTCAAGTCTTTTAACGCTGGGCCCTGATGCAATGGTTTATTCGCTCTGGACGTGGGGATGACGTGGTTTCATCCTGGGTATTTATGTTTTCCAATGCATGAAAGAGGCCCTTGGTTTTCCTCCCGAGAGGGCCTCTTTCGTTGCCTTTTAATCGTCCAGGAAGTCAGGTTTCTGGACGAGCAGTCTTTCGAAATAGTCGGTGAGTTGGCCGAGCAGTTCTTTCGAGATGGTTTGTTTTTCGCCACCGGCGGACAGCACCTTGCGGTGGATGCCTGCGGCTTTCTCGATGGTTTCGATCAGCCCGAAGACGGAATCCGGTGTGGCTTCGGAGGCGAAAATGCCGTGGTGCGACCAGGAAATGATGCGCCCCTTTTCCATTTCCTTGATGGAGGCATCTGCGATCTGCGTGGTGCCGGGCAGCATGGGGGGAACGATGCGCACGCCATCGGGGAAGATCACGATGCATTCGGGCATCTTGGTCCAGAGCGCCATCGTCAACTCCTTGCTATCAAGGGGCAGGATGTAGCTGAGGGCAATGAATTCGGGGGCATGGCAATGCATGATGATCCGCTCGCGGCCTTCAGAGACGCGCTTGCGGACCGCATGGCCAGCCAGATGGGTGGCAAATTCCGAGGTTGGGCGTCCGCCATTGCTAAAGCCCCAGACGGTCTGATAGGCAGAGCCGCCCTCAACGATGCGGACGATGCCGAAGACCTGATCGGGAAACTCCGTGGCGTGGCGGAAATATTGCCCCGTGCCTGTGACGATGAAATATTCCCCATCGAGGGTCGGCTGCGGCTGGGGCAGTGTGACGGGGGCAGCGGGTGTCACGTTCGGGTAGCGGCGTGCTAGCACGCTTTCCACTTCATCGGTTGGCAGGCGCCATGAAATATTGCCACCGTTGGCTTCATTCCATCCCATTTCCCAGCAAAGGCGCGCCAGAGAGGCGACCTGTTGCACAAAGGGGATCGGGTGCGAAAATACAGTCATGCTTTTAATCCTTATCCGCGGGGGGCCACACTGGCCTGATAGCTGTTGAGGTCGGCGATGAGCGCCTTGCCAGTTGGAACATTGTTGCGCGCGCAGAATTCATCCCAGATCACGCCATAAGGCAGATCCTTGAGTTCTTCGGTCATCAGGAAGCGTTGGGTGAAGTCGAGTTTTTCCTCGATCGACTTCAGCTCGGCCTGTGGCATGAGAAGGGCACGCAGCAGGGCTTTCTGCATGTTGCGCGTGCCGATCACCCAGGAGGATGTGCGGGCGATGGTCGCATCGAAGAAATCCAGCCCGATATGGGTGCGTGGCAGAAGGTTGCCGAAGACCAGTTCCTGCGCCATGGCCAGAATATCGTCGTTGAGCAGGATCACATGGTCGCTATCCCAGCGCATCGGGCGGCTGACATGCAGCAGGATTTCCTTGACCGACTGGGAGACGGAGGACAGCTTGTCGGCCACATTCTCGGTCGGGTGGAAATGGCCCATATCAAGGCACAGGAGTGTGCCCTTGCGGATGGCATAGCCCATGTAGAATTCATGGCTGCCCACGGTGCAGGCTTCCACCCCGATGCCGAACAGTTTGGCTTCCACGGCATCGAGCATATGGGCGGCATCATAGGGCTGTGCGATCATCTCGTCGATGGCGCTTTCCAGACGTTCGCGGGCGGCCAGCCGGTCAATCGGTGTATCTTTGTAGCCATCGGGCACCCAGATATTGTTGACGCAAGGGCTGCCCAGCTCTTCGCCGAATTTGGCAGCAATGGCACGGCAGCATTGACCATGGCGAATCCAGAAGTTGCGGATGTCCTTGTCCGGATGCGAAAGGGTCAGATTCTCATCCACCTTGGGGTGGCCAAAGAAGGTCGGGTTGAAGTCGAGCCCGAGGCCGTTGTCCTTTGCCCAATCGACCCAACTGGCAAAATGGTGATAGTCCAGTTCGTCCCGGGCCGGCGTCTCGTCTGTGTCGAGATAGCTTGCATGCAGATTGAGGCGATGCTTGCCCGGGATCTTGCCATAGGCAAATTCGAGATCGGCGCGCAGCTCTGCTGCTGTGCGGGCGCGTCCGGGATAGTTGCCGGTGATCTGGATGCCACCGGCGCTGCCGCCTTCGCTTTGCTCAAAGCCGACAACATCATCGCCCTGCCAGCAATGCATGGAGATGGGAATATCGGCCAGCTGTTTGATGGCAGCATCGGCATCTACGCCCCATTCCGCAAAAGCGTCGCGGGCGGCATCATAATTTAGGCGGGTCATTTGGCCAGTTCCTTTTCTTTGTGAAATAGCATGTGATAACGCTGGCGAATGCATGTCTGCTTGCGGGAGGTATGCGGCTGATATTGGGGCAGGTCTTCGCTGTTGCGAATGATCCGCCGCCCTTCATCAAGATCCGCAATCCAGCCAAGGCCAATCATCTGCACCACGGCGTTGCCCAGAGCGGATGCCTCAAACGGCCCGGCGATCACCGGACTGCCGAGGAAATCGGCGGTCAGCTGGCAAAGCAGGCCATTGCGGGCACCGCCGCCAACGATATGCAGCTCTGAGATCGGTTTCCCCTTGGAGAAGTCCATGAGTACGTCGGCGAAATTGAGCGCCAGGCTTTCGAAAATGCAGCGGGCCAGCTCGCCCCGGCTCTGCGGCACGGGTTGGCCCGTCTCCCGGCAGGCTGTCTGTATGGTCTGGACCATGGAGGCTGCGCGGAAATAGCGATCGGCCATGGGATCGATGAGGGATCGTCCCGGTTCGGCTTGTTCGGCGTCGGCGACCCAGTCGGCAAAATCGCTGTCAGGGGCCAGTTCTTCGCGCACCCGCTGGATCAGCCAAAGGCCGGACACATTGCGCAGCTGGCGATAGGTGTCAAACACGCCGCCCTCATTGGAGAGGCCATGGCGGAAGGCATAGTCGGAGAGATCGGGCACCTGCGCCTCGCGGCCCACCAGCGCCCATGTGCCCATGGATATAAAATAGGGCTCTGGCGTCAGGGAGGGCAGGGCGGCAACGGCGGAGGCCGTGTCATGGGTGCCGCACAGAACGACGTTCGGGGTTTGGTCTGCGCCCTCGCCAAGGCCCCATTCAGAGCACCAGTCCGGTTTGAGCGGTCCGAGGATATCGCCAGCATTGCGAATGCGCGGCATCACTTTGGGGGGCATGGCGACTTGCTGAAGGAGATCCGGATCCCAGCTTTTGTCATGCACGCTGAGCATCTGGGTGGTGGTGGCATTGGTATATTCGCTGGACCAGATACCGCTCAGCTGGAAATGGATCCAGTCGGGCAGCAGCATGAAGCGGTCGAGCCGGCTGTAGCTTTCCAGCGGATGATCCTTGAGGGCATAAAGCTGATAGAGACTGTTGAGTTCCAGCGACTGGATGCCGGTCTTCTCGAACAGCTCATGGGCGCTGATCCCGCTTCTGCGATAGAAATCGGGCATGATGCCTTCGGTGCGGGCATCTCGATAGCTTACAAAGGGCAACAAGGCCGCTCCATCCTCATCCACGGGCACGAAATCAACCGCCCAGCTATCGACGCCGATGGAGGCGATGGTCGGATCTGAGGCGAAGGCCTTGCCAATGCCTTGCCGGATGCCACCCCAGAGATAATCAAGATCCCAGCAAAGGCGACCATCAATTGACTTGGGGCCATGAGGAAAGCGATTGATCTCTTGCAAAGAGAGCTGTCCATCAGACAGCGCAACCTTGAGCACGCGCCCCGATGACGCCCCCAGATCCACCGCAACAACGGCCTTGGTGACCATGATCTCCTCCCAAATGTGCAACGCCTTTGGCTCTTCCAAAGATGATCCTTCGATCGAGCGCTACGCATTTAGTTAGCCACTGGCTGCACATTCAGACAGGGTAAAAAAGTCAATTTTTAGCTATCTGTTGGCGAGATATGACTAGTCAATATGATTGATATTATAAATCAATAGGTTGATCTCTATTGTAAAAGGCTCTGAAAGTCTTTGTCAGTTTTCTATCGGGTTGGTGGGCTGATCTCCCCATTTAGGCAAGCGGGGCATCGATGCCCCTTATGCTTTCCAAGTAAGGGGATGGGATGTCTTCTTTGTATTTGAGGGAGAGTTATAGAATGCTAATGTCTAAAGCGACTTGTACAGACTGAAAAGGCGCGCCACATTGTGTTTGTGAAAAGCGCTTGGAGAAACGAAAAAGAGAAAGAAATGTAAGGCTTTTGCAGAAAAAGTGTAAAACCACAACCAATTCAAGAAAGCGAATTGTTGTAAGCTCCTGAATTTAAGGGTGAATTTTGGTAGCGGAGGAGGGACTTGAACCCCCGACACGCGGATTATGATTCCGCTGCTCTAACCAACTGAGCTACTCCGCCGAACCGTTTGCTTGCCCGTTTGGGCGCGGTGTGTGAGGCTTATAGGCATCGTGTGTTGGGCTGTCAAGCTGGCTTTGCAGCATGTAGGCAGAAAATTTTCTGTTGTGAATAAAGCCCTTGGCGATAGCGCAAGAGGAAGCGGAAGAATACGTATCTTGTCAATTGGCGATGAACGCTGGCCCGCTTCATACGATTGCGAGGCGGGATTGCTTTATTTCTTCCCGTGAAAGACTTCCTTGCTTGGAAGACCTCTTGTTTCTTATATAGGCTTAGTATTATGCGGTGATTGCAGGAGAAATGGACGTGCAGACCAGATTGAATTGCGTGGATATGGGCGAAGGAGAGGGCGCGCCCGTCGTGTTCTTGCATGGCTTTGGTGGTGATGTGAGCAGCTGGTTGATTTTCAGGTGGGGTTAGCAGGGTCCTGGCGCTCTCTTGCGTTCGATTTGCCGGGACATGGCGGCTCGCTGGACTATCCCAAGACATGCAATGCTGTGGTCGCCGCAAAAGCGGTTCTGGATGATCTGGAAGCAATGGGTATTGGCAAGGTGCATCTGGCGGGGCATTCCATGGGCGGGGCTGCAGCTGCCGTCATCGCCCTGAGGCGGCCTGAGCTTGTCGCGTCTCTCAGCCTTCTGGCTCCGGGGGGCTTCGGACCTGAAATCAATCAAGCCCTGTTGCGCCGCTATGCAGCGCAGACAGATGAAGAAGGCTTGCAGATGGTGCTGGAGCAGTTTTTCGGCTCCGAGTTCCGGTTGCCCCGTGCCATGGCTGGCTATGCGGCGCAGCTGCGTCAGGATCCGCATGTGTGCGAAAGTCTGAAGCGGACCGCTGAGGCCATTCTCGATGGCAAGAGGCAGAAGACGCTGCCTCTGGATGAGCTGGGGGGCTTGTCACTTCCGATCAAGGTTATCTGGGGGCGTCAGGATCGCGTCATACCTGTCGGGCAATGCGTTGGCCTGCCTGCCATGATAGCCGTGCATATTTTCGAGAAAGCCGGCCATATGGTGCATCTGGAGGCCAGCCGCGAGGTGTTGGCTCTCATCCGGCAATCCATTCGCTCTGCTCGTTAAGAGAGCGTCGGCTGCTGTTGGTTAATATTGATTGCTTTAACCATGTTTTGCTGTCCTCATCTCTTAACAATTGCTTAACGTTAAGCGAGAGCATATATTGATAGTCTGTATTCGAGAGATGACAGAAGCGGTCGTTTGAGGTCTTTAGAGAGGGGACATCAGTCAGATGCGCTTTTGATTCGCTCAACTTATTGCAATGGATGGGGACGAGGAATCAGGTTTGCCTCTGGCGAAAATGGTTTTGAGCAGACGGACGGGATTCGGACATGGAAGAGCAGCAACATACTGAAAATAAAAGAAGTCTCGACCGTGCCATTCGTGATGTCCGGATCGCTGATGTGGAACAGAGCAGCGTGGTTGTCGAGCTTGGTGACACCGAGCGTGCCCGTTTGGAGATTCTCCATGAGGCACTCGAGGATGTCGCCAAAGAGCTGCCCGAAGATATGGAAATGCTGACCTTCCAGATCGTTCCGGGTCGTAAACCGCGCTTCTGGATCGACATCACGAGCTTCGTCGAAATGGCCCGCGACAAGAGGACTTATCGCTTTCTTAAGGATACCCGGCTTGGTCGGGTTGTGCTGGCTCAAAGTCAGGACGTGGATGATGTGGCCGATTCCGTGACCCATTATCTGGCTGAACGCATCATTGAGCGTGAGAAGGCAATCGAGTCCGATTACCTGCTCAACAAGATGTCCGATAAGGCGATCAATCCCAAAACTGCGGCTTTGGCCAAGCGTAGCCAGTCGGGAGGTTCCAACGCCATCTGGTGGTTCCTGTGCGGTATTCTTGCTGGTGCAATTGGGCTGGTGCTTTACGCCTGGTTCCTGCCAACCAATTTCTAGATGATGAGTGTGCCTTGCGCTGTGAGGTGCCGCATTGCAGCGTCTTTATCCGTTGGGAATGGAGAGTATTTGATTGCCCAACTCGCTGATCAGCTTGTCTTCAGAGGAATAGCCGCGCTCGATGAGCCTGCAGCTCCAATTTCCAGGCTCTCCATCGATATCAAATAGATTGAAACGTGCAGCCGGCTTATGGCTGTTGCCAAACCCTTGCGAGGCGCTGGGAACGCAGATGACCGGAATGCGCCCATTGGGGCCTTCAGTGCTGTCTTTGGTCAATAGGTGAGTGTGGCCGTGCAAAACCAGCTCTGCACCATGCTTGGCCAGTGTTTTGCGGAAGCGCGAGCCGCCGATCAGCCGCTTGTGCCAATGCGTGGAGCGTTTCAACGGCGGATGGTGAATCATGACAACGCGAAACAGGCCCTTTTCCTTGCACTCATCCAGCAGCTTGGCGAGCTTCTTGGCCTGAGATTTACGGAAATAGCCGGTTGCCAATAGAGGCAAGGTTGCCCGGGCTGAATTGACGCCGATGATGGCTATCTTCTCGCGTACTCTGAGATAGGGGAAGGTCAGCGGGCCAGAGTGGACAACGTCGCCGCTCATGAAGGGGCGCCAGGCTTCTTCGGCTTTCATGCGGGCGTTGGGTACATAGGCATCATGGTTGCCGGGAATGACCGATACGTCTTCGGGCGAGCCCAATGTGGTCAGCCAGCGCTTTGCGTTGGCGATCTCCGCAGGCAGGGCCAGATTGACGAGATCACCGGTTACGGCCAGATGGTCAGGGCGCTGCTCCTGCATGTCCGTGATGAGATTGTCCAAAGTGTCTGTGGTCAGCACACCCTTGCGGTTTCGGCGCCAATTGACATAGCCGAAAATACGCTTGTTGGCGAGCTGCCAGGCTGTCGCTTCGGGCAGGGGGCCAAGGTGGGGGTCTGAGATATGCGCCAATCTAAACATAAGATAGCGCATAGTTCTTTTTATGCTGCACGTCCAGATGCTTTTTGTGCTTCACCCCAATTACTCGATATCGCTCATGGCATTGGAGAGATGGGCACTGGGTCGGCAATAAAAAAGGCAAGAGCCTTGCGCTGGCTCTTGCCTTTTTTGAGTGGCCGCATTTTGTTCGTTTCGGCTGATTGGGGACAGCCGAAAAGCGCGTGTTAGCCCATCGGATTGATGAGGGTGTTCACGACTTTGCGGTCGGACATATTGACTGCTGGTTGCCAGTGATAGCGAGCAGTTTTTTTGCTTTTCTTCAGGAACTTCATCATGGCCTTGCTCCGGTTTGATGAATTTTTAGACATAAACTGCTGAAAAAAGCAGCACATATTTGAAATTTGCGCTCATATTCCTGATAAACCAATAGGAATATAGTCGAAATCTTGCATGTCTGCCATGCAATTTCTGGTTTGTTGGAAATATATAATAATATCAAATTGTTAATAAATAATATAAGCAGAATTGACTTTCACTTTCTGGTTGATAAGTCTTCGTTGGCGGGTTTCGCAATTAAGGGCTGAATTTGTCTGAAATTTTAGCATGATTATAAAATGTGCAATTTTGGAGGATTGGCTGCCTAGAATTTTGGCGCGCAAAGCGGACGCTTTTGCTGGCCCTTGTTGCTCTCTTGAGAGCGATTGAAATCATCTTTCATTCAGGCTTGTTCAGGCGGTGTAAGATTGCGCGTCTGTTGCTCGGGCTTTGCTGTTTGTACTTATGCAAAAACGCCTGGCGAGCGCGGGCGGTCCGCACAAAATTGAAAGTCCTGTCAAACGCGTCATTTGGGGATGGATCGGACCTGCGGGGCGCTGTTGTGGTGATTCCAGTCGTTAGGGAATGATGTCACTCGGCATTGGGGGAGCCTTTGAGCGTCGGGGATAGGTAATAGCGGCTCGCCAGCGCTCAACCGGCCACGATGAGGCAGAAGGGGTTAGTTGTTCGGTGAATTGTGCTTTTTAATTAGATTATTTGGAATTTAATTTTGTTATTTTGTTGTTTGAAATATTATGTGACGTATAGACAGCGTCGGAAGACTGTGGTAGCTGGGAGCTAACGAATAGGAGAGACCTTCAATGATGCTACGACGACGGAAACCATAACAATAGTTGGCGCAAGCGTATTTGAGCATGGCGTTTCATAAAGGAAAGCTGCTCTGCTTCGCAAATGCGCCAATCCGAGCATCAAACAAGGCAATGCCGCCCATGCGGTCACAAAACGGAAATCCCCCAATGTGTGAGTTAGACTTTACCCTTGAGCGTGAGCTCCCGCTTCATGTGAGTGCGATTGAACAGCTGCATCGTGATGCGTTCGGTCCCGGTCGTTTTGCTAGGACCGCATTCCGTGTGCGCGAAGCGGTTGAACCTGAGGCCTCCTTAAGCTTCGTGGCTACCTCTCATGGCCATCTGGCTGGCTCTGTGCGGTTGTCTCCCATCCGGATCGGGGGATGTCGGGCCCTGCTGCTGGGGCCTCTGGCCGTCAATCCCGATTTCAAGAATAAGGGAGCAGGTAAGCTTCTGATGGAACGGGCCATTCATGACGCCAAGGATCTGGACTATTGCGCCATCCTGCTGGTTGGCGATTATGACTATTATGCGCGGTTCGGCTTTGAGCGCGTGCCCATGGGCGCTATTGAGATGCCCGGACCGGTCGATCCTCTGCGTCTTCTGCTGTTGCCTCTTGATGACGAGGCTGCAGGGCAATGCAAGGGGATGGTCAAGCCGGGTGTTTGATCGAGCCGTCTGGATCACCCAATGTTAGAATTTCATTGCGCTCGCTGACTAGCGTCCTATATTCATTGCGGTTTCCCTGCGTCGCGGATCATTGTTTAGTCGCGTGACCAGGGAAGATCTGGATTTTGGAACGCAATGAACGACAAGCAGCATCAGCAAAGAACGCAGAGGGGCGCTACGCCCCACGGCGAGGATGAGGCCCTGTTGCCAACAATGCCTGCCAGCCTGTCTGCTCTGATGGAGCGGGCAGGAGTCAACCGTGCCCTGCCGCCTGTCGAGACATGGCATCCTGAATTTTGCGGTGATATCGATATGCGTATTGCCAGCGACGGGACATGGTTCTATCAGGGCACGCCCATTCTGCGCGACGCTCTGGTGCGGCTCTTTGCGTCTGTGCTGCGAAGGGAAGAAGACGGGCAGACCTATCTTGTTACGCCGGTTGAAAAGCTGCGCATCACTGTCGACGATGCTCCCTTTCTGGCTGTCGAGATGGCTGCAGAGGCAGATATGCCGGATCACAGTGGACGTCTTGTTTTTCGCACCAATGTTGACGATCTTGTTCCGCTTGATGCCGACCATCCACTGCGCTTTGCGCTTGAGGATGGGACCTACGGTCTCAAGGCCTATCTGCGCGTGCGCGGTGGGTTGGAAGCTCTGGTGACACGGGCCTTGATGTTCGATCTGGTGGCTCTTGCCGAGGAAGGAACGGGAGACACATGTGGGCATTTTGGTGTTCGCAGTGGTGATGCCTTCTTTCCCATCTGTTCAATGGAAGAATTGGCCATGCTTGAAGGAATGGCTTGAGGGAATGGAATGACGGATTTTTCAGCTCTTGAGTTTCGTCAGCGGGTTGTTGAGGCGCTCGCGCGTGATGCCGAGAGCCATCGCTCGCCGGTCGAGCAGACGCCCATCAAGGATCTGGCGTGGCATGAAGGCGAGGTCGTGGCACTCAGAGATGCGGCGGTCCTCATTCCGATTGTTGATAGGGGGCAGGAGGCGACGGTCATTCTGACCCAGCGCACCAGCCATTTGCCTTCTCACGCCGGGCAGATTGCCTTTCCCGGGGGCAAGGTGGATGACGGGGATGATTCTCCGCAAGGGGCTGCCTTGCGTGAAGCGGATGAAGAGATCGGCCTTGCCTCACGCTATGTTGATACTTTCGGATTGCTTCGCCCCTATATTTCCTCCACCGGATACCGGATTTTTCCTGTTCTCTCGACCGTTCAATCCGGCTTCGATTTGGTGCCAAACCCTTGTGAAGTCGACGAAATTTTTGAGGTGCCCCTGCGTTTTCTGATGGACCCTGCCAACCATCAGCGCAAGAGTGGGGAGTGGCGGGGAAAAACGCGCCATTACTTTGCAATGCCTTACAAGGATCATTATATCTGGGGTGTTACCGCTGGTATCCTTCGAAACCTCTACGAGACGGTCTATCATTCATGATCCGCGTCATCATAACGCAAGTTATTCTGTTCCTGCTGCCATTCATTCTTTATGCGGCTTACCTTTTTCTGACAAGAAAGATCAATAAGCGGGCATGGATTGACGCACCCCGATACTGGCTCGTGCTGGCAGGCATTCTCTTCTGTCTGTCTGGCTTTATCACCATGTCGGTGGTCAATAACAACCCGCTAAGCGGCACCTATGTTCCAGCCCATTTTGACGGGGACAAGGTTGTGCCCGGGCAGATCATGAGTGAGTGATGAGCGCGCAAGACCATAGCTGCGGTGTTGCGGATGATCCCGCTTTCGGGTGGCGCAATGATCCTTCGTTGCAGATAGTTTTTTCTCTGGTCAATCGCGACGGGGAAGAAGTGCGTGTTGTGGGTGGCGCTGTGCGCAATTCATTGCTTGGAGCCAAGGTGTCCGACATCGATTGCGCTACCACGGCCGAGCCGCACACCATCATGGCATGGGCCCAAGCGGCGGGCATCAAGGCGATCCCGACCGGCATTGACCATGGAACGGTGACGCTGGTCATCGACGGGCGCCCCTTTGAGTTGACCACCCTGCGCACCGATGTTGAAACCGATGGACGCCACGCAGAGGTGGCTTTCGGGCGTGACTGGGGCGAGGATGCTCACCGGCGCGACTTCACCATGAATGCCGTCTATATGGATGCTGAGGGGCGACTATATGATCCTGTCGGTCAGGGCATCAAGGACGCGCGTGCGCGGCATGTGCGATTCATTGGTGATGCAGACCGAAGGATAGCCGAAGACTATTTGCGCATCTTACGTTTTTTCCGTTTCTTCTCCCAGTATGGCGAGCGATTGGAAGAGGGCGACTATCAAGCCTGTATTGCTGCGCAAGCCTCGCTGCCAACGCTCTCGGCGGAGCGGATCGGGGCGGAGATGGTCAAGCTTCTGGAAGGGCCTTTTTCGCTCAAAGCTCTGGATGCCATGCATCGGGGAGGCATGCTCACGGGGCTTTTGGCCTGTGTGCCCCATCTGGCACGCTTTGCTCGTTTGAAGCAGCTGGCTACACAGCTTTATCTCAAGCCGGATCTCAATCTTCTTATGACTGCGCTCTGCGTTGATGTGCGCGAGGATGCCGAGCGGCTGGCCAAAACCCTGCGACTGCCCAACCGCAATCGCGACGCGATGATGCGCATGGCGAAGACTGTGCGCAGCATCAAGACCATTAATGAGCAGGTGCTTGAACAGCTGGCCTACGCGCATGGCAAGGAGACCGCACGGGATCTGGTGCTGCTGGCGCTGGTCAGACGGCAGATTGCCCCTGACCTGACTGAGCTCTCGATGCTGCTGCGCGATATTGCTCTTTGGACAGTGCCTGTTTTTCCGCTCAACGGACGTGATCTCATCGATAAAGGCATGAAGCCGGGGCCCAAGATCGGCAACCATCTGGGGCAACTGGAAAAGGCTTGGGTCTCCAGCGGATTTGCGCTAAGCAAAGGGCAATTGCTTTCCATGGCAAGATCCTTGCGTTAGATGCCTTTTCGGCCTGCGCTCTCTTCTGCGAGACGCGATCTGGTCGAGCTGTATCGCGAGCGCTTGCCTGCAACTGTCCGGAGTTGTCTCTTGTTTCCTGCTCTTGTTATTTTTGATTGCGATGGCGTGCTCGTTGATAGTGAGACGCCTGCCAATGAAGTGCTGGTCGCCAATCTCGCGCGCCATGGTATGACTCTCACGATTGAAGAGGCCGAGCGAAAATTTGTCGGCGGTACTTTGCAGACCGAGTTTGAAACGCTCAAGGCCATGGGGGCCGATCTGCCTGACGATTGGTGCATGGAATATCGCAAGGAGCTGCATGGTCGATTGCGCGAGGGTGTTGAGCCTATTGCCGGTGTGATTGCGGTTTTGGATCTGCTGGATGAGAAAGGCGTGCCCTATTGTGTTGCCTCCAATGGGTCGGACGAGAAAATGTCAATCACACTAGGACAGACCGGCCTGTGGGAGCGGTTTGACGGGCGTCGCTTTTCTGCAAGGACCATCGGCATAGCCAAACCCGAGCCGGGGCTCTATTTGGCTGCGGCCGAAGCAATGGGCGTGACTGTGGATCAATGTGTCGTGATTGAAGACAGCGCTAGCGGAGCGTTGGCGGCGCAAAGGGCAGGGATGCTCTGTTTTGGCTATGCGCCCAAGGGCACTGGCCAGGCCCTTGCTGCCCATGGCGCCCGCATTTTCAGGGATATGAGCCAATTGCCCGAATTGCTGAACCAGCATGGTGAGGGATAAGCGAAGCGACGCCGCTTCGCCCTTTGTTTATTCTTGCCGTGTTCAGGCTTGCTGGGGTCTGGCTTGATGGGGGCAGGCTAGCCGTCTGGCCTATGGCCATTTGACCTCTGGCGGCATGGACGACAGGATGGAATCCACATTGCCGCCGGTCTTCAGGCCGAAAATGGTGCCTCTGTCATAGAGCAGGTTGAATTCCACATAGCGCCCGCGCTGGATCAACTGTTCCTCACGTTCTGCATCGGTCCATGGCTCTCCCATCTGGCGCCGCACAAGCATTGGATAAATGTTTAGGAAGGCCAGTCCGACATCCTGCGTAAAGGCGAAATCGGCTTCCCAGTCACCGCTATTGTGGCGATCATAGAAGATGCCGCCAATGCCGCGGGCTTCATTCCTGTGCGGTAGATAGAAATAGCGGTCGCACCATTCCTTATAGGCTTGATAATCGGCTACAGAATGCTTGTTGCAGGCCTCCTGCATGGCCTTGTGAAAGGCGATGCTGTCTGGGTCTTCCTGTCTGCGGCGATTGGCCAGAACGGGCGTCAGATCCGCACCGCCACCAAACCATTGACGAGTGGTGACGATCATGCGGGTGTTCATATGCACGGCGGGAACATGCGGATTCTGCAAATGGGCAATCAGCGAAATGCCCGAGGCCCAGAAACGAGGATCTTCCGATGCACCGGGGATCTGGTCGCGGAACTGGGGCGCAAATTCACCATGGACCGTGGAGACATGCACACCGACTTTTTCAAAGACGCGACCCTTCATGATCGACATCTCTCCGCCGCCGCCTTTGGCTCCGGAATGGTCGGTGCGTTCCCAAGGGGTGCGAACAAAGTTGCCCGGTTCTTGCAAGGGGCCGGATCCCTTCAACTCCTGCTCGATTGCTTCCAACTCGGTGCAAATGCGATCTCGCAGGGTTCGGAACCAGTCGGTGGCGCGTTGTTTCTTGGCCTCAAGATCGGCTGGCAGGCCTTCGGGGATGGTGCTGTTTGCTGTTTCACTCATCGTCAATAAGATCTCACTTGCCGTAGGGCTTCGGTGGTTATCATTGCTGTCGAGATGGCCAGATTCAGCGAGCGCTCGCCCGCGCGCATGGGAATCGTGATGCGCTCGGTCACATAGTCATGCACTTCATCAGGAACGCCAGCGGATTCTCTGCCAAAGAGGATAATGTCACCGGCCTTATAGGTGATTTCATAAAAGGATTGAGACGCCTTGGTGGTGGCAAGGAGCAGCCGTTTGCCGTTTTCCTTTTGCCAATCCTTGAAGTGGTTCCATGAGATATGCTTGGTGAAACTGGCGCGTTCGAGATAGTCCATGCCAGCGCGGCGCAGGGTTCGGTCATTGAGCGTGAAACCACATGGTTCGATGATATGAACATGCAGATCCAGACAGGAAGCCATTCTCAGAATGGTTCCCGTGTTCTGCGGTATGTCCGGCTGGAAAAGGGCAATATCTATAGTAGTCATGGGTTGGTTTTACAGTCTTGATCCTGAATCACAATGGAAATGTTATGGCTGTCGACTGGAAATCGCCTGCTTCCCAAGTGTATTAGGTTGCGCACCAAGGCAATGTCTTTCTCTTTGCCCAAGCCTTCAGCAGCGTGTGATTAATATCACAGCACAGTTCATAACTGTGTTTAGAATTATTCATGCTTATTTTGTCATCAAAGCTGATATAAGCTGCGCATAATCTGCATCAAAGCGTGGGCGTGGCGATCCGATGGTCGGGTATCTTCTCGCGTGTGCGTTTTCTCACCCCTTTGTCCGTCGTAACAGGACCGGATCTCTCCGGTAGCATCGTGATGTTTTCCTTTTTTGAAAAGCTGGTTGACCCGTTTGCCGACTATAGTCTTGAGCAGCCACCGCAAGGGTTCTGGGCTTTCATGTGGTATTACACCCGCCCTGTGGCTCCCTATATGGTCGTCGTTTCCGTGATAACCGCGTTGATCGCGATTATCGAAGTCAGCCTGTTCGGTTTTGTCGGTGATCTGGTCAACTGGTTCGCCGATAGTGATCGAGCTACTTTCATGACTGATCATGGTGGCGATCTCATTTGGATGGGCGTGTTGTTGCTCATCATCATGCCGGGACTGGAGGCAATTTGGCAGATCCTCTTCCACCAGACTGTTATGGGCAACTATCCCATGTCGATCCGCTGGCGCCTGCATCGCTATTTGTTGCGCCAGTCGATGGAATTCTATCAGGACGAGTTTGCCGGTCGGGTGGCGCAAAAGGTGATGCAGACGGCCCTGGCCGTGCGCGAAGTGGTATCGCGTCTGGCGGACGTGTTCGTCTATGTCTGCGTTTATTTCCTCTCGGCGCTGTATCTTGTCAGTACGGCCAAGTGGCAACTCGCCTTACCGATGCTTCTATGGATCATTGGCTATATCGGAGCTTTGGTCTATTTCGTGCCCAAGATGCGCGATATCTCCCGTGATCAGGCGGATGCGCGTTCGGAGATGGTGGGAAAGGTGGTTGACGCCTATTCCAATATTTCCGTCGTCAAGCTGTTTTCCCATGCGGCCCGCGAGGATAATTATGCCAAGCAGTCGATGACCGGCTTCATGAATAATGTCTATTCGATGATGCGTCTGGTGACGATCATGGAGATCACCCTCAAGACGCTGAACAATCTGCTGCTGTTCAGTTCGGTCGGGGTTGGCATCTATTTCTGGCAAGTCGAGCTGGTCCTGCCGGGGGATATTGCTCTGGTGGCGGGGTTGGTCATGCGCTTGCGTGGCATGTCCGAGTGGATATTGTGGGAAGTCAGCGGGGTGTTCGAGAATATCGGTACCGTGCAAGATGGTATTGGTACGATTTCCCAGCCGCAATTGGTGCGTGATACCCATGATGCGAAACACCTGATCGTTGAGCGCGGGGAAATCACCTTCGACAAGGTCTGTTTTGACTATGGCAAGGATGAGCCGGTGATCGATGGTCTGGATCTGACCATTCGTCCGGGAGAAAAGATCGGGCTTGTTGGTCGCTCCGGGGCTGGCAAATCGACTATGATCAATTTGCTGTTGCGCTTCTATGACCTCAATTCCGGCTCGATCCGTATTGATGGGCAGAATATTGCCGATGTCAGGCAGGATAGCTTGAGGGCGCAGATCGGGGTTGTCACCCAGGATACCTCTCTGCTGCATCGCTCGGTGCTTGAGAATATCATCTATGGGCTTGAAGGGGCCAGCGAAGAGGCCGCCTACAAGGCTGCGGAGCAGGCGCAGGCGCTTGATTTCATCAAGGATCTGGAAGACCGCTATGGCAACAAGGGCCTGTATGCCGAAGTGGGTGAACGCGGCATCAAGCTTTCCGGAGGGCAACGCCAGCGGATCGCCATTGCTCGGGTTCTTCTCAAGAATGCTCCCATCCTTGTGCTTGACGAGGCCACTTCAGCTCTTGATTCCGAGGTGGAAGCAGCCATTCAGGATAGTCTTAACCTGCTGATGAAAGACAAGACCGTTTTGGCTATCGCGCACAGGCTCTCAACCATTGCTTCCATGGACCGGTTGATTGTCATGGATGGCGGTCGCATCGTGGAGATGGGAAGTCACGAGGAACTGCTCGCACAGGGCGGACTCTATGCTTCTTTGTGGGACAGACAATCAGGCGGTTTTATCGCCTGATTGCCAAAATCGGGTATTTTGGCCGATGATGGCCTGTTTTCCACTAGAATCATTCCAATCCAAAGGTCGAAGACAAGCGGAAACGCGCTTTGTGGGAACTGCTTGGATAAGTAGTAGTCCTGCGGTGTTTCGCTCAATTTTTGCCGATATAAGACGAATTTGTCAGGCCAAACTGCTGAAAATCGGCAGTTTCTGCGATTTGCCTCTCTAGACAACATCAGCGATCAATGTAAAAAGTGTTTGACTGGTCTCGGTAATGTGAACGAGCACCGGTGAAATTGGCTCGCCGCGATTTTGGGACTTTATCGTTTCGCAAGGGACGTGATTATTTGGAGGCGCAGGCGAGCTGGAAGTTGGACACTGGCTAGAAGAGGACCTCGTCTTGGCTACCAGCGAAAGGGAAGAACCAACCCGCCGCGATTTTCTTTATATCGCGACCGGAGCGTTTGGGGCCGTCGGCGCAGCTGCGCTCGCTTGGCCATTTATTGACCAGATGAACCCTGATGCCAGCGCTGTGGCGCTTTCATCCATTGAAGTGGATATTTCCTCAATTGAAGAGGGACAAAGCCTCACTGTCAAATGGCGCGGCAAACCGGTATTCATTCGGCATAGAACTCCGACTGAGATTGAAGAGGCCAAAGCTGTTGACGTGGCTGACCTTCGCGATCCTCAGACCGATGAAGAGCGCGTCAAGCCCGGCAAGGAACAATGGCTGATCATGATCGGCATCTGCACGCATCTGGGGTGTGTGCCTGAAGGACAGAAGGGCGACTATGATGGCTGGTTCTGCCCATGCCATGGATCGCACTATGATTCCGCCGGTCGAATCCGCCAGGGTCCTGCTCCACTGAATCTGGAGTTGCCACCCTATGAGTTTGTTAGCGATACCCTGATCAAAATCGGCTGACGCCCGCAAATGTCTTAAGGAGACCAGTCATGAGCGGACATTCGACCTTCGAGCCGCAGAACGGGTTTTTGAAATGGATGGAAAGTCGCCTGCCGATTGCCGGTCTGGTGCATTCTTCCTTCATTGCTTACCCAGTTCCCAAGAACCTTAATTACTTCTGGACTTTCGGCGCCATTCTCGCCGTGTGCCTTGTGGCGCAGATCGTGACCGGCATTGTGCTGGTCATGCATTATGTGCCCAACACCACGCTGGCCTTTGCCTCTGTCGAGCATATCATGCGCGATGTGAACTGGGGCTGGATGCTGCGCTATATGCATTCTAACGGCGCGTCCATGTTCTTCATCGCCGTTTATATCCATATTTTCCGAGGCCTTTATTACGGGTCCTACAAAGCCCCGCGTGAGGTGGTCTGGATTTTGGGTGTCGTGATCTTCCTGCTGATGATGGCGACCGGCTTCATGGGCTATGTGCTGCCATGGGGACAGATGTCCTTCTGGGGCGCGACGGTTATTACCAACCTGTTCTCGGCCTTTCCTTATGTTGGCGACGCAATCGTGACGCTGCTCTGGGGTGGTTTCTCGGTTGATAACCCGACGCTCAACCGCTTCTTCTCCTTGCACTATCTGCTGCCATTCATGCTAGTTGGCGTGGTTGCCCTGCATATCTGGGCTTTCCATGTGGTCGGCAACAACAACCCGACCGGGGTTGAGGTGAAAGACAGCAATGATACGGTGGCCTTTACCCCGTATTACACGATCAAGGATATCTTCGCGATTGTCGTGTTCCTTGTGTTCTTTGCATGGATGATGTTTATGGTGCCAAACTTCATGGGCCATCCGGACAACTATATCCCGGCAGATCCGCTTGTGACGCCTCCGCACATTGTGCCCGAATGGTATTTCCTGCCGTTCTACGCGATCCTGCGTGCTATTCCTGACAAGCTAATGGGCGTATTGGCCATGTTCGGTGCGATCGGCGTGCTCTTCGTGCTGCCGTGGCTCGATACCTCCAAGGTTCGTTCCATGAACTATCGTCCGCTGGGGCGCCAGTTCTTCTGGATTTTTGTCGTGGTCTGCATCGGGCTTGGCTATCTGGGTGGTAAGCCGGCTGAGGGAGGCTATGTGCTCTGGGCGCGTATCTTCACGGTTTACTATTTCGCCTACTTCCTGGTCATTTTGCCGGTGCTCGGGTTCATTGAGAAACCGAAGCCACTGCCCGCGTCGATCAACGAAGCAGTCTTGGCCAAACATGGTGATTCTGCTGCTGCAGAAGCAAGAGCCTGAACGAGCGAGGAAAGGGACAACCCATGATTACGCTTACCAAAACTGCGGTTCGCGCGCTCGTTGTTGCTGGCGCCATGGCGGTTACATCCGTCGGGGCGATGGCTTCGGGTGATGGCGGCCACAAATACGAAAAACAGGACTGGACCTTCTCAGGCCCGTTCGGGAAATTTGATAAGGCACAGCTGCAGCGCGGCTTCCAGATCTATCGTGAGGTTTGTTCAAGTTGCCATTCACTGGACTATATTGCATTCCGCAATCTGGGGCAGGAAGGGGCGCTTGGCTATACCGACGATGAAGTCAAAGCGATTGCTGCTGACTATGACATCGAGGATGGACCGGATTCCGAAGGGGACATGTTCACCCGTCCGGGCAAACCCTTTGATCATTTCCCATCGCCTTTCCCCAATGTGGAAGCAGCTGCTGCCGCCAACGGTGGCAAGGCTCCGCCTGATCTTTCCCTGATTGCCAAGGCGCGTGCTGCGTCTGTCGGTCCTGATGTCGGGGTGGAAGTGTTCAACGACATTCTGCGTATGATCTGGCACCCGGTAACCGCCTATCAGGAATATGGGCCGGATTATATCTATGCCCTTCTGACCTCTTATGAGGAAACGCCTGAAGAGCTGGAAGAAACTGTCGGCGACAAATATTACAATCCGGCATTCGGATCTGGTGTCGCGATCGGCATGGCTCCACCGCTTTCTGACGAGCTGGTGGATTATACCGATGGAACGCCGATGACAACGGAGCAATATGCCAAGGACGTGACATCCTTCCTGATGTGGGCCGCAGAGCCCAAGCTGGAAGAACGCAAGCGGGTGGGCGTGAATGCTCTTATCTTCCTTGTTGTCTTCTCGTTCCTGATGTTCTTTACCAAGCGCAAATTGTGGTCGAAAGTGAAGCACTGATCACGAAAGCGTCTGGATTAGAAGTCAAATGAGGGCCCCTTTTCGGGGCCCTTTTTTGTGTGCTGGTTGAAAGGCTTGATCGAAAGGGGAGGCGCCGGATCGGCGTATGCTCAGATGATCTGCTACGATTGTGTAAAGGAAAAAATCTCGGGAAGCTTGTAGATATATTAAATACTATATATGGAAGTATAAAATTTAGCTATAGAGAGGCTGTATGCCAGCAAAAACCGAAAGTAGAAAAAACAACAACAAAAACGGGCGCGTATCCCTTGCCATGGTTGCTGCGCATGCTGGCGTCTCTATTGCCACCGCCTCAAGAATTATCAATGGCATCACCAACAAGGTATCAAAGCAAACCGTAGAGCGCGTTCGGGCTTCTGTGGAGGCATTGCACTACCGTCCGGCGAGCATCGGAAGGGCATTACGCTGTCAGGAAAGTCGCATTATTGGCCTGCTGGCCGCCGCCATCGAAAATCCGACCATGGCTGCGATTGCTGCTTCTATAGAAAGGGCGCTGCGGGACGAAGGCTATGTCATGTCCGTTTGCGATACCTATGAGCGCGCCGATGTGCAAGATGAATATCTGCTTGAGATGCAATCCCAACTGGCGCGGGCGGTCATCATCGTTGGGGCAGTGGGAAGCCCGGTTCTCGACCGGATGCGTGAGAGTGGCCCGCCGATGCTGTTTGTCAATCGGCCCGATCCGAACGATAGCAATAGCCCCTATATGGGTATCGACAATTACCGGACCGGGCGCGACGTGGCTGATCTGCTGATTGCGCGGGGTATTCGCAACGTGGCGCTCATTCATGGGTCTCTTGATCGTACGGCTGCGACCTATCGGCGTCAGGGCGTTCTGGATGGACTGGCTGAAGCGGGGATTATGGAGCGCGATATCCTGCATGCGCATGTTGAAGGGCTTAATCATCTGGAAGTGGGCTATGCAGCCATGGCTCAGATTTTGGAGCGCGATAACCCGCCGAGGGTCATCCTTTGCATGAGCGACATGTTGGCTTATGGGGCCTATCGACAGGTTACCGAACGCGCTATGGACCCTGTAAGGGACTTCGGCTTTATCGGGTTTGATGCTTGCCCTCTCAATCCATGGATTGCGGGATGGCTGAACTCTATTGGCGTGTCTGCCGAACATTATGGACGCGGCAGTGTTGCGGCATTGAAAGCGGTCTGGGATGGCGAGGAAAGACCTTCGCCCCTTTTTCTTCCCCATTCCCTGCATTTGAGCGGGCAGCCTCTCCCTGGAGAAAAGTGAGCAGGCTTGCGCCGTAGCCGAGCGGTTTTGCCCTTGCGGCTTTGACCTGTGAAGCTTGTGATCCCGAATCGGGGCGGCTTTCGCGGGCGAGGTCCGGAGGCTTTCGCTTTATGACGCTGCATGCGTTGTTTCTGCGCCCATTTGGGAGGGGTTGCTTGCACTTTTTGAATTGCCTTGTCCGGATTTCTTGTCCATATCTAGGGGAGGGCAGATCCAGCAACTGGATGCCGATAAAGGGTACGGCTGCGTCCAACAGGAAGCCGGTGCTTATCTACGAATTGCGAGAAGCGGAGCCTAGCGAATGCAAAGCAGCGAAAAACTTGATCTCAAGAGCCTCATCCGATCCATTCCGGATTATCCCAAGCGAGGCATCATCTTCAGAGACATTACCAGCCTCATTTCCCATGCTGACGGCTTCAAGCAATCCATCCGTGATCTTTCTGCACCCTATCTTGATAAGGGCATAGAGAAGATTGTTGGTATCGAAGCGCGCGGCTTCATTTTCGGAGGTGCAATGGCGGATTATCTGGGCGTGGGATTTGTTCCCATCCGCAAGCAGGGCAAGTTGCCCGGCAAGGTGGTTGCTCAGGATTATTCTCTGGAATATGGCACCGACCGGATCGAGATGCATGATGATGCGGTTGCGTCAGGAGAGAAGGTGCTTCTCGTTGACGATCTGATTGCGACCGGCGGCACGGCTGTGGCAGCTTGCGAGCTTTTGCAAAGTGTGGGTGGTCAGGTTGAAGGGGCGGCTTTCGTGATCGATCTTCCTGACCTTGGCGGCGTGTCGCTGCTCAAAGAGCGCGGCATTGATGTGCATACATTGGTAGCCTTTGAAGGGCTCTGATCGCTTTGTTATGCCGGTGCGCAGGAGTCTGCGCTGTGACTTAAGATCGCATATAAGTGTTTTACCTAGGGTGAATGCTTATATGGGAGTAAGATGCAATTCTTGCTACAAAGGAGTCAGATCATGACTGTGAATGTTGGAAAGCTCGATCGGATCATTCGTGTGATCGTGGGTATCGTCTTGCTTGCGATCGTCTTCATCGGACCGCAAACCCTGTGGGGCCTGTTGGGAATCATTCCACTGGCGACCGGTTTGTTCCGCTTCTGCCCGCTTTACACCCTTATCGGGTTCAATAGCTGCCCGGCGTCTGAAAAGACAGATGCCTGAATAGATAGGGTCATTCCCGCCGGATATTACCGAGATTTGGGTCTCAGGTAGTGCCGGTTGCTATGAAAACGCCCGCCCCGGATCAGTATCCGGAGCGGGCGTTTGCTATTTTGCGCGGAGCCTATCTCCTTTGAAGTGGCGTAAGGCGCGACCCGCGCTTTTTAGTGTTGCACAATGTTGGCGCGTGGAGCCAACCATGGCAGCAGGGCGGCAAAGCCGAAGACGACGGTTATGATGCCGAACATTTCCAGCGTCGAGAGCAGCACACTCTGATGGTAGATCGTGTAGCTGAGGCTGCCGACAGCTGCGTCGTGGGACATCCCTCCTTGCATCATGTCGTTGATGACCCGGTCGGTGTTTGGCATCATGTTAACGAGCTCATTCTGCTTCACGCGTGCGGTATTCTGCCATTGGGTCTGCACCAGAGACGTGGCAAAGGCCCCTGCGAGCGTTCGCATGAAGTTGGAGAGCCCGGCGGCGTTGGCTTGCTCATGGGGCTCCACGGTGGCCAAGGCCAGCCCTGTGACAGGGACGAAGAACATCACCATGAATGGCCCAGTGAAGAGCGTTGGCCACGCCATTTGCATGAAGGTTACATCACTGTTGAAAGTCATGCGCCATGCCATCATCGCGCCAAGCCCCAAAAGGCCCGTCGAGAGAATTATGCGGGCATCAACCACTTCGACCACCTTGCCAACAATGGGTGCAGATACCATAGCCAATATGCCCATGATGCCGGTGGCATAGCCAGCCCAGGTGGCGGTGTAGCCCATATTCTGCTGCAGCCACAAAGGCAGGATCACCACTGAGGCGAAGAAGGCGGCAAAGCCCCCGGCAAAGGTTACCGAGGCAGCCGTAAAGCCCCTGTGCCTGAAGATGCGCAAGTCTACGATGGGGTTTTCATCGGTCAACTCCCAGATCAGGAACGAGAGGAAGCCTATGACGGCAATCGCTCCGAGGATGCAGATTTCTGGCGAGGAGAACCAATCCTTGTCTCGCCCTTCTTCGAGCATGATTTCCAAAGCCCCGACCCAGATGATCAGCAACCCAAGGCCGACGGCATCAATGCGCGCCTTGGTTTTGGGGTCTGGCTGATGTCTGAGGAAGGCCCAGACAACCAGGCCTCCGATAATGGCTACAGGCACCTTGATATGGAAGATCCACTGCCAGCCATAGCTATCGCAGATGATGCCACCCAGAATAGGGCCTGCAATCGGGCCGATAAGGGTCGTCATCGCCCAGAGCACCGAGGCCGCTGTGGCTTTCTCCTTGGGGAAGATGCGCATCAGCAGCATCTGGGAGAGAGGCATGATGGGGCCGCCAACCAGACCGAGCATGACGCGCCCGAGAATGAGTGTGTTGAGCGAGCCGGCCATGCCGCAATAAAGGGAGACCAGCGCAAAGGCAAAGAAGCAGAAAATGAAGGTTCGGGCGGCACCGAACTTCATGGCCAACCAGCCTGTCAGAGGCACAGTGATGGCTTCCGCCACCGCGTAGGAGGTGATGACCCATGTGCCTTGCGACATGGAAACACCCAGAGATCCGGCAATCGTTGGGACCGATACGTTTGCAATCGTGCTGTCCAGCACGACAAGAAAGTTGCCTGTGCCGATCGCCAGAGCAGCAATTATTAGGCTGGCCCCTGTTAGGGGCCGGCTGTTGCTGTCATCGTTCGTCATCTTTTTATGTCCTTTATGTCCGACTACTCAGCGACATGAATGTCGGCTTCCATGGACAGGCCCACTTCCAGGGGATGGTCTTTCAGTTGTTCTGGATTAAGTGCGATGCGGACCGGTAGGCGTTGGACCACCTTGATCCAGTTGCCGGTGGCGTTCTGGGCAGGGACGGCGGAGAAGGCCGCGCCGGTCCCGCCAGAGAAGCCCACAACGGTGCCCTCAAATTCGACATCGCTGCCGTATAGGTCGGAATGAAGGGTCACAGATTGGCCCGGCTCAACCTTTTCCAATTGCACTTCCTTGAAGTTGGCATCGACATAGACCTCGTCAAGGGGGACGACGACCATCAGGCGCATGCCCGGCTGAACCCGTTCTCCGACCTGCACGCGGCGCATGGACACGACACCGTCGACCGGTGCGCGAATGACCGTGCGGTCCAGATTGACTTGAGCCTGATCTCGTTGAGCCTTGGCGACCAACACTTGGGGGTTGTTCTCCACTGATGCACCTTCGATCATGGCTGCGTTGGCCATTTGCTGACCTTCCGCGGCTTCAAGTCCTGCGCTTGCCGCTTCGAGAGCCGCTTCTGCTGCTCCCAGATTGGCCTCGGCATTCTTGAAGGCGGTTTCGGCCATGGTCAGCTCATCGCCAGAGACGGAGCCGTTTTCGACCAGAGTCTGGCGGCGTTCGAGGTCGATCTTGGCCTTGGCGAAATTGGCCTCGGCCATTTCATGTTGGGCTTCAGCGCGCTTCTGATCGGCCTTGCGGCCTTCGATCTGGGCGAGCAGGGTCTTGTCCGTAGCGTTCAGAGCCTTGACGGCCCGCAGCGACTGCTGATAGCCGGCTTCGGCCTGTGCCAGATGCAGCTTGGCGTCGGTATCATCCAACACCACCAGAATATCACCTTTGGCGACATGCTGGGTATCGCTGACTCGTACTTCCTTCACCGGAGCGGCAATCAGTGGTGTGATGCCTGCAATATCTGCGCCCACATAGGCGTTGTCGGTGATGGCATGCTTGGACGCATAGAGCGTGTCATAGGCGTAGTAGGCGCCAGAAAGGGCCGCTACAGCGACGAAGAGGCCAAAAAACAGGGGCCAGCGTTTGCTTTTCTTTTCAGGCATTTCTGTCTCGCGATCCTCATAGATCTTTTCGATCTTGTTCTCGAGTTTTACATCCGTTGGTACTTTTTTCATGTCACTCACTTGGTTTTCTCCATGTCACGAAAGCCTCCACCAAGAGCACGGACCAACTGAATATCGAGCGCAAAACTGCGCGCTCTCAGAGCAGCCGCGGCACCGCGGGCGCCAATCATGGCGTCCTCGGCGGCTAGGACTTCAAGATAGGTTGCAAGGCCGCCTTCATAGCGGTTCTTGACAATGTCATAGGCATTTTGCGCCGCTTGCACGGCATTGCGGGTTGCTCTCAGGCGCACGGAGAGCTGGCGTTTGCTCACCATGGCGTCGGCAACATCTTTGAGCGCTCTTGTGAGCGTCTGATCATAGGTCGCGACCGCCATCTCCTGGCTGGCTTTGGATCTCATGAAACCAGACCGCAGGCGTCCACCGTCCAGAATCGGCAACGAAACAGCCGGGCCGATGGAGCCGAGCGTTGCGTTACTGGCGTGCAGCATATCGAGCCCGAGGGCTTGGCGGCCAATCATGGCAGAGAGGTTCACGTTCGGGTAGAAGGAGGCTTTGGCCTCATCTACGCGTTTGACAGCTGCCTCTGCCCTCAGACGTGCGGCAACAATATCCGGGCGGCGTCCCAGAAGGTCGAGCGGCAACTGGTTTGGTAGGCCATAATAATGACCGCCGTTGACCCTTGGACGTTTGATGGACAACCCGCGGTCCGGTCCTTTGCCCAGAAGTGCTGCCATCTGGTTCTTTGCCAGAGCGATATTCTCGTCAATGGCAGCAAGGCGGGCGATCGTGCTTTGCTGGTTGGATTTGGCTCTTTCGAGTGCGCTTTCATTTTCAAGCTGCTGATTGAAGCGGGATTGCATCAGCTTGAGACTGTCGTTGCGGACACGCAGGGCGCTGGAGGCTGCATCACGGCTGGCATAAAGCGATGCTAACTGCGCATAAGCCTGTGCGATACCGGAGGAGACGGCAAGGCGCGCTGCTGCAGCCTCTGCTTCGGCTGCTTGCTGTTCGCCCTTGGCCGCGGCCAGGGCGGCCCGGTTCTTGCCCCAAAAGTCGATTTCCCAATTAAAGTTGAGCGTCGCGATGCCACCATCATTCCAGCCTTGAGGCACGAATGCTTCATCCATCAGATAATGGTAGCTCTGGCGTTCCTGATCGACAGACGCCTGCGCACCAACATTGGGAAGCAGGCTGGCCTTGGACATGCCGGTCGCGGCTTTCGCCAATTTGAGGCGCGCCTGCGCGAGACGGATATCGTTGGCTTGCGAAAGGCCTTCCTTCATCAACTGGTTTAGCTGTTTGTCTTTATAGGCTTCCCACCAATGGTCAGATGGCCATTGGGCAGCACTGGAAAGAAGCAACTTTCCGGTCTGATAGCTTTCAACCGATTTCATCTCGGTGAGCGGGGTGTCTTTTGGCGGAATGGCGCAGCCAGCCAAGAGAATGAGGATGCTCAGGGCCATTGGCGTGGCGCGATGGTGGTTCAGATTGAAATGCGACATAGTTGGGAAATCCAAATTGGGTTCAGGGTGCGGTAAAACCGTACAGTACGTTTTAGTTATATTCTTCACTTGCGCTCGTCAAGCTAAAACTGTACTCTTGTGTTCACTTATAGGGAGTGTCGCATGCGCGTTAAGACAGATGAAAAACGGCTCGAGATTCTGCAGGTTGCTGCCAAAGTCTTTGGCCAGAATGGCTATCATGGGGCCAGCATGTCAGCGATTTCCGCGGAGCTTGGGGGGTCAAAAGCAACACTTTATGGTTACTACAGTTCTAAGGAAGAATTGTTTGCCGCCGTGCTGATGCAGTCATTGGATGATCAAGGAACCGCTGTATTCCGGATTTTCGAGGACCGGGACAATGATGATCTGGCGGGTCAGTTGAAAAAATTCGGACGCGACTATCTGGACTTCATCACCGATCAGGAAACCATGGCGCTTTTTCGCAGCGCCGTTTCTGAAGATTTCGAGGGTAAGCTGTCTCAGTTGCTTTATAAGAACGGTCAGGGACGTGGCTGGGGTGAGGTGGAAGACTTTATGGCGCTCAAAATGCAGCAGGGGGCCATATCGGGGCCTTCTGCCCAAATTGTCAGCCTGCATCTAAAGGGGCTGTTAGAAAGCGGAGTTGCCGAGCCGATTATGTATCGTTGTCCCCCATTGCTTGATTTCGATCTCGCGGTTGATGCAGCTGTCGATGCGTTCATGAATGCCTATGGCGGGGCTGGCTGATGGGCATACAGGTTGTTTTGCATTATGTGCGCGTGATCTTGCGCTATCTTTGCCGCCGGCAACGCTCAGAGCAATAGAGAACCTGCGGCCAGGAACGTACCCATTTCTTGCGCCAGTTGAATGGCCTGAGGCATACCGGACAGATTTTGCTGGGTAGAGGCGGCTTGCTCCTGCTCATAGGCGCTGGCTCCTCTTCTTTTCCTTAACGACTGCCATAGCGTTTGTTGCTGCCAAAGAAGTTCATTGGCGGCGTAATGAAATATTTTCATTTACACTATGGCTCTACCGGAACTTATACGGGTTTGAACCGTTGATCGGATGACACCATTTTAAGGAAAACAACAAGGGATCGGGACGAAGGGGTTTGCAAGAAAATCCAGCCTGCTCCCTTCATTGATTTCATTATTTTCAGGAGAGCCCAATTAAAGATAGTTATGATATTGCCGTCATCGTGGGGAGTTTGAGAAAAGACTCCATCAACCGCAAGGTCGCTAATGCGATCGTCAATCTGGCCCCGGAAAGCTTGTCTTTCCGTTTTGTGGAAGTGGGCTCATTGCCCTTCTATAATCCGGATCTGGATGGCGAAAATGCACCCGAAGAATGGAAATCCTTCCGCGCGTCTTTGGCGCCTGCCGATGGCGTTTTGTTTGTAACACCGGAGTATAACCGTTCTGTGCCTGCTGCCTTGAAGAATGCGCTTGATGTCGGGTCGCGTCCTGCTGGCGAGAGTTCCTGGTCTGGTAAACCTGCGGGTATCGTATCTGGGTCTCTGGGCGGTATTGGCGGCTTTGGCGCCAACCATCACTTGCGCCAGTCCCTGACCTTCCTTGATATGCCTGCCATGCAGCAGCCAGAAGCCTATATCGGCGCATTCGGTGGTCTGTTTGACGACAAGGATCAGATGACAAATGACGGTACGCGGGACTTCCTCAAGCAGTTTGCTGCGGCCTTTGCCGACTGGGTCAAGCTGCACGCCAAGTAAGCCCGCTTTGATCAGAGTTTGTTACTGCTAGCCCATAAAAAAAGCCTGCCCGGAATGGGCAGGCTTTTTTGTTTGGCTGTTCCAGTTCCTCAAGTGTTGAACTTGAAGAGCATGACGTCGCCGTCTTGCACAATATATTCCTTGCCTTCGTCGCGGGCTTTGCCAGCTTCTTTGGCCGCTGTTTCGCCACCAAGGGTCACATAGTCATTAAAGGCGATGGTCTGGGCGCGGATGAAGCCGCGTTCGAAATCGGTATGAATGACACCGGCGGCCTGTGGGGCCTTGCAGCCTTTGGTGATGGTCCAGGCGCGGGTTTCTTTCGGGCCAGCTGTGAAATAGGTGATGAGGTGCAGCAGGTCGTAACCGGCGCGGATCATGCGGTCGAGACCGGGCTCTTCCAGGTCCAGCGTTTCCAGGAATTCTTCCTGTTCTTCTGCATCCAGCTGAGAGATTTCAGCCTCGATCGCTGCAGAGATGACAACGGCGCCTGCGCCCTGTTTTTCTGCCATGGCTTCAACAGCCTTGGAGAATTCATTGCCCGTGCCAGCGCTTTCCTCATCCACATTGCAGATATAGAGGACGGGTTTTGTCGTCAGCAGGTTGAGATCGTTGACGGCCTTTCGTTCTTCATCGTCGGCCATGTCGAGCATACGGCCCGGTTTGCCATCATGCAGCAGCTCAAGCAGGCGATCCATCAGGGCGGCTTGCGCCTTGGCGTCTTTGTCTCCGGTCTGACCGCGCTTGCGCAGGTTGGCCACACGGCGCTCAAGGCTCTCCATGTCAGAAATCATCAACTCGGTTTCAACGGTTTCAGCGTCGGTAACCGGATCGATCTTGCCTTCCACATGGGTGATGTCTTCATCTTCAAAGCAGCGCAGCACATGCACAATGGCGTCCACTTCGCGGATGTTGGCCAGAAACTGGTTGCCCAGACCTTCGCCCTTGGATGCACCGCGCACGAGACCGGCGATGTCAACAAAGGTAAGGCGGGTCGGGATGATTTCCTTTGAACCGGCAATCTTTGCGATGGCATCCATGCGCGGATCCGGAACGGCAACATCGCCCGTATTCGGTTCAATGGTGCAGAAGGGATAGTTGGCTGCCTGTGCCGCTGCGGTTTTGGTCAGCGCGTTGAACAGGGTGGATTTGCCGACATTTGGCAATCCCACGATACCGCATTTAAAACCCATTGCTCTTAGTCCTTGTTTCTGGTGACCAGCTGTTTCAGCGCTTCGGCCATCGCATTGCGTGGGGGCTCCGCGTTTTTGTCGGAGCGGGCGCTGTTGCTGCCCTTGTTCGGTTTATCCGAGCTGCTTGATGATGCCTTGCTGCCCGGTTGGGAGGGCTTTGTGTCAGCGCTTGCGGATTGTGACTTGCTTTTCTTGTGGCCATTGACGGGAGGGGCCAGCCTCTGGTTGAAATCCGTCATGAAGCGGCCCAGATCATTCTCGATGAGGCTCTGGGCTGTGTAGGCCAGAGCGTCGAGTGTTGGCTCCAGCCACTCTCTGTCCACTTTGGCGAAATCGCCTAACACCCATTGGGTGACCCGTTCCCGGCCCGGATGGCCGATCCCCAGACGGATGCGGTGGAAATTGTTGCCGATATGCGCACCAGTCGAGCGCAGGCCGTTATGCCCGGCGACGCCGCCGCCCAGTTTGGCCTTCACCTTGCCGGGGTTGAGATCCAACTCATCATGATAGACATAGACGTCTTCAGGCGGGATCTTGTAGAAGCGACAGGCTTCCGAGATCGCACGGCCGGATTCATTCATGAAGGTGGTAGGCTTGAGGAGCAGGACTTTATTCGAGCCGATAAGGCCTTCGCTGACCTCACCCTGAAACTTGCGGCGCCATGGACCGAAATTATGCTGGCGGGCAATCTCATCGACTGCCATGAAACCGATATTGTGGCGGTTGCCTGCATATTGGGGTCCGGGATTGCCAAGTCCGACGAGCAGATACATGGATTAACCTCCCGAACCCTGAACTTGTGGGGTCTGAAACGCAGAGCCGATTACTCAGCTTCTGCTTCAGCGCCTTCTTCTTCTTCACCTTCAGCTGGTTCGTTGAAGCCAGCAGGTGCTGCGATGGTAGCGATGGTGAAGTCGCGATCGGTAATGGTCGGGTTCACACCTTCCGGCAAGGTCGTTGCGGAAATGTGGATCGAATCGCCAAGATCGGCTTCTTTCAGATCGAATACGAAGGATTCCGGAATATCGGTTGCCGGGCATTCAACTTCGACGTCACGACGAACGATGTTGAGGGCGCCACCGCGTTTCAGGCCTGGGCATTCTTCTTCGTTGATAAATTCAACTGGAACACCAACAGTGATTCTGGTGGTGCGTGAAACACGCAGGAAGTCGACATGCATCGGGAAGTCACGGATGACGTCGAGCTGGTAGTCGCGAGGGATCGCGCGGATCTTGTCACCATCCACATCGATGGTCACGATGTGCGTCAGGAAACCGCCCTTATGGATCTGAAGGTTGGTTTCCTTGTAAGGGATAGCGATGGAGATAGGATCTTTCTTGTCGCCATAGATGACGGCAGGGATCTTGCCTTCGCGACGCAATGCACGAGCGGACCCCTTACCGACCCGGTCACGGCGTTCTGCTTTGAATTCAAAGTTAGCCATTGGATATACTCCTGAAAAAATAGAAAAAAGGCCGAATGTTCGGCCCCGCTGCTGCAACTCCTCCAAGGGTGTAGAGGCAGCTGGAGGGCTTATAAGACATAAGGGTGCTATTGGCAAGCGGTGGTAACGCAGAAATCAGCGATTTTTCGCGGCGACCTTTGCCCGTCCTGTTATCGGAGCCGGACAGGCTTGTCTGGCCTATGCAATCAAACTCTCATGCAACGGTGTTGCCGGCAACTGCGATCATTAAAGCAATTCGTCAAAAGCCCCATCAAGGAACGGCTTGAATTTGAGCCATTCTTTGGAACTGTTTTTGTAGATTGACTTTCTGACCTGCAAATTCGATGCGGTTTTGACCATGCGGCTGTTTGCATGAGGAGACAGACAAGCATCCTGCCAGTCGAGGTTCAAATAGCTGATCAGCTTTCTGATTTCAGTGTCATGGTCATTGGTCAAAGCATCATAATCGACTTCTATTATCCGGTCGCCATATGTCTGGTTCCAGAAGGTCATGAGGTCTTCATATAGCTTATAGAAGCGCACGACGGCTTGAAGATCATAACTGTATCCCAAACCGTTGCCGACGAAGCATGTCTTGAAATTCGACCAGCAGATCGCTGCTGCATCGCGCTTCACATGGATGATCTTCGCTTCGGGAAGCGCCGAACAGATAAGGCCGATCTGGCGGAAATTGTAGGGCATTTTGTCGGTGACATATGCTTTGCCTTCGGATGCTCTTTTCAGTTCCGACAAGTATGTCTGTCTGAAAATCTGTAAATTTTCAGTCGTTGCAGGAACGGTTCCCAAGCTGATTTTTAAACCCAAGTTCGTTGCATAGTCGAGTTCGCCACCTCCATGGACGTCACCATGGCTCGAAATGATTTGCTCAATCAATGTTGTGCCAGATCGCGGCATGCCGAGAATGAAAATCGGTGTGACAGTCTCATCGTCTCGGGAAGGAACCAATGCTTGTGCTTTGATGCCGGGCGCTGACTGCCGGATCTTTTCGAAAAGCTCTTCATCCTTTTCGATAGTGTAGTGCACACGGTTGATCTGCAGTGCGCCACCCGCTTTATAATGCTTGAGAGACTCCTCCAACTGGCCTGTTTCTTCATGGATTTTTGCCAGAGTGTAATGTAGCAGGATCTTGTCCTTGCTTGACAGATCCTGCTTGTTCAAAAGGCCTTCGATGAAGCCGATTTGAGGATCATCTGGAGTGTGGTCTAAATAGGAACCAATATTATGGAGCGTTTGTGCGTCATCTGGCTTGATGGACAGCGCTTTTGTGTAAGCCTCCATAGCCTTGTCGGGCTCGCCGGCCGATGTAAAGATAACGCCGAGATTGGTGTAGGCGCTTACATGCTCGGGGTTGAGAGACAAGGCTTTGTTGCAAGACGCAATGGCCTCCTCGATGTGACCTTGCTCATACAGGGCCGTTCCGAGATTGCTATGGGCTTCGGAAAATGCGGGACGATGGCGTATGGCCTTTTGGAATGCCTCGGTTGCCTCGTCAATTTTTCTTTGTTCCAGATAAACTGTGCCAAGATCATTGTTGGCCTCGGGCAGGTCTGGCTTTATGGACAGGACCTTTCGGTAAGCACTCTGCGCCTCTTCCATCTTTTCAAGATCCTGCCAGCTGCGGCCCAGGTTATACAATGCCTCGGGAAATGCCGGATTGATCGACAGGGCTTTCTGGTAAGCTGCAATTGCTTTGGTCAGCTTGCCCTGTTGGCGAAGAGCATTGCCGATATTGTTGTGGGCTTGCGGCAGATCCGGCTTGATGGATAAAACCTTCTGAAACGAAGAAATGGCCTGCTCGTGCAATCCCTGCATTTGCAGGGCGTATCCTTTGTTCAGGTGAGCCTCGATATAGTCTGGCTTGAGAGAAATTGCTCGATCAAAGGCAGCTATGGCCTGATCGAGCTTTCCAAGCTGGATGGAAGCAATACCGTGAATATACCAGATGACAAACACATCGGGGCGTTGCTTGAGGATTTCCTGAGACTGGTCAATGGCATCTTGGAAGAAGCCTTTGGAAAGCAATCCACCCAGTGTCCTGATCGTTTCGTTGATGGGGGTGTTCGCGCCTCTTATTTTAATCTGCTTTTCCACGAGAGCTAACCCCTGAACTGCGCGACTGTTGCCGGGGAAGACTTCCAATACAGTCTGATATAGCCTTCTCGCTTCGGAATAATTGCCCTTTTGGGCCAAGGCTTGAGCATTCTTGAGGGTGAGATCTACTTTTAGTTTTGCCAACGTGAATAGCCTTCAACAGTGAAAAGCGGAGATGTAAGATCAGACTTTGGCAATCTCAAGATGTGAAACAACAACTGCTGCCAAAGAATGAGCTTTGTATTGGGCGATGTGAAACGGCCCTCAGAATAGAAACAACCTTGAGCTCTTGGTACGTATAATTGTCAATAAGATGTGGTCAGCACACGTCATTGAGGTGGGCATTCTATCGGGGGATGTGTCGAACAAATCAGACAGGATGGCGGTAATTTACTCCAGATTCGCAGCAACGCAAGGAATGATTGTTATCCAATTGTAACCAAGCGTTTTCCGCGAGTTGGAGAAGAGCGTCGTCCCGGCCAATCAAGTAAATGACTCTGGGGAAGGGCGCTCAAACAAAAAGCACGCAGCATCAGATGAGACTGCGGGGTTATCGATTTTCGCGCTAACAGGGAGGGGGCTGAAGCAGCTTGAGCTATCCCGTGACTATTCAAGTGCTATTCCGTTTGAGGCACTATATTGGGCTCGATATGGGAATATCCAATCAGATCAAGCATCTTTTTCAGTTCTGGCTGCGTCATGCTTAGGTCGATATTCTCCGTTGTAAATGCTGTGATTTGACCGCTGCCATCATTGGGCAGGCGCATTTCCAGAACCAATTCTTCGGCTGGGTCCAAAAATACTTTATCTGGACAAGCTCTCTCGAAAGCAAATCGCAACCATGGTAAATGTGTGCTGGAGAGCGTATAGGCGGCGACCCCCATTTGTTGGGGTGTCAGGTTGCTCATATAGTCTCGCACACGCGCTTCCGTCCTGTCAGGATCTGAAACGAAGATGCCTGTTTCCACCAGCTCATCGATCAAGGGAGATGCGTTCGCAAAGCTGGCTTTGAGAGACGAGGGCTTTAAACGCTCAACAAACTCTCTTAGCTTTGGATCAGTAACCATTGCCTCTACGCCCAGAATACAGAAATTGCCGTATTCGGCAGCTCTTCTGACGGGCGGAGTTACGCCATATAGCTCCAACTCAGGAAAGGCTTCCTGCAATCGCTCCATAACAACCATGCTTAGCACATTGGCTGCGACAATGACTTTTTGGGCCCCATGAGACTGCAAGAAAGAGACGCTCTTTCTTCCTGTCTCAAATAGCTGATCTGGTGTCTTTTTGCCGAGAGGAAAGCTTGTTCGATCTGCAAACCAGATAATATCCTGATTGGGATAATGCTTCTTGACGGTTTCAACTATCCCAAAGCTGCCAATGCCAGCGTCGAAGATGCCCACCGGGGTTCCTAATTGATCCATACTGTTATGGCTCCAGAGAAACAAAAGCCCACAGCATTTATGCGATGCTGTGGGCAAATTTATTTAAGTTCCTTCGACATTTCGCGCCGAAAGACTTCAGCGTGCTGCCTAGTCGAACAGGGATGAAACCGACTGTTCGTTGGCTGTGCGGGAAATGGCTTCGCCGAGCAGGTTGGCGACACTCAGAACGCGGATGTTATGGGCGTTCAGAACCGCTTCAGTCGGCTCGATGGAATCGGTGATGACCAATTCGCGCAGCTTGGAAGCGGTAATGCGGGCAACAGCTCCACCAGACAGAACGCCGTGGGTGATGTAAGCTGTAACCGATGCTGCACCCTTGTTGATGAGGGCTTCTGCTGCATTGCACAGGGTGCCGCCGGAATCGATGATGTCGTCTACGAGTACGCAGTTGCGGCCTGTTACATCGCCAATGATGTTCATCACTTCGGATTCACCGGCGCGTTCACGACGCTTGTCGACGATGGACAGCGGGGCGCCAATGCGTTTTGCCAGAGCGCGGGCGCGAACCACGCCGCCAACGTCCGGAGAAACCACCATGACGTCTTCGACTTCGTTGCGTTCCAGAATGTCGCGGGAGAAAACCGGAGCGGCATAAAGGTTGTCAGTCGGAATGTCGAAGAAGCCCTGAATCTGGGCTGCATGCAGATCGAGTGTCAGGACGCGATCTGCGCCCGCATTCGAGATGAGGTTGGCAACCAGTTTTGCCGAGATTGGTGTTCTCGGGCCGGGTTTCCGGTCCTGGCGTGCATAGCCGAAGTAAGGCACGACCGCGGTAATGCGGCGTGCTGATGCGCGGCGCAGAGCGTCGATCAGGATCAGCAGTTCCATCAGATGGTCGTTGGCCGGATAAGAGGTTGGCTGAACCACGAAGACATCCTGTCCGCGCACATTTTCGTGCACTTCGATGAAGATTTCCTGGTCCGCAAATCGTCTTACGGAAACATCGCTGATTTCAATGCCGAGATAATCGGCAATGCGTTTGGTGAGAGTCGGATTGGAATTGCCGGCGAGAAGTTTCATGAACCTTATGCCCTGTCGCTTCGCAAGATTGGGGGAGCCGTTGGTCGGGGGATGGCTCCTATGGGCCCCTGATTAACAATCCCCTTTTCAACGATTGAGACTTTCAAAAGTTGAAAAACTGATTGCTTGAAAACTATTGGAGTGGATGCCGCGTTCCTGGAGGATGCGCTGTATTGTAGGGGCCTTGTAAACAACGAACCCCCGTCTTGTAAAGTTTATGTGACGCAGTGAACCGCTTTTTTCTCTAAAAATAATGCTAAAAAATGAGCCTCCGGCCCGCTTTCGGGTCGAAGGCTATAGGAAGGTCTTACGCCTTTCTGTCCGAATTACCGTCAGACCTTGAATTCGGCGACGGACTGGACAAGGCTCCGGGATACCTTTTTGAGCGATTGAGCACGGTCTCTTGTCTGGCTGGCGTTGCTTTCGCCGCTTCTGGCGCGACCATTCAGAATTCCGCTGGTTTCAGACAGGCCTTTGGAGGCGGTCGACATATCGTTGGCTGCCATCGAGATCTCGCCGATGCCGGAGGACAGTCCTGTGATTCTGTTGGTCATGTCCTCTGCCATGGAGCTGATCTGAGACGTGCTCTGGGCGATGTTGGAGGTCGACTGGCTTTGCTGATGAGTCGTCTCGCGGATCGTTTCCACGCCTTCGCGAATGGCCAGAATGATTTTGGAAACCTCATCGATGCCTGTCTGGGCACTGTTGGAGCCGCTCTGGATGCGGTTCACCTTTTCCTTGATTTCTTCCACGGCCTTGGAGGTCTGTACCGCTAGCTGCTTAACCTCGTCGGCCACAACGGCAAAACCTTTGCCCGCTTCGCCCGCGCGGGAGGCTTCAATGGTGGCGTTGAGGGCCAGCAGGTTCGTCTGGTTTGCCATATTCATGATGAACTGCACGACCACGTCAATTTCTTTGGATGCAGCCACCAGTGCTTCCATGGTGTCGTTGGCATTGGACGACAGATTGGCTGCCTTGAGTGAGATTTCCGAGGCATTGTCCGCGCTGGAGGCGATCTCCTCCACAGACTGGGCGAGATGGCCCACCGTATCGGATACTTCGCGGATCTCGTTGGACATGCTGCGGGCCGAGGAGACGATTTCCTCGCCATATTTGGCCATTTGTGATGAGGTGCTCTGGGCCGAGCCGATGCGGCTTTCAACGCCGGAGACCACTTCATGCATGCTGGAGGAATGACTGGCCAGCATTTGGGAGTTGTCGGTGAATTCCTGCGAGATCTCAACCAGATTTTGCGAGGTTTCGTCCACGGCCTCCGCCTGTCTGGATATTTCGGAGACGAGGTGATGGACCTTGTCGACAAAAGGGTTGATCACCTGGGCTAGCTCGCCCATTTCATCCCCGGAGCTTTCGTCAAAGCGGCTGGTCAAATCGCAGGTGCCTTCGGTCATTTCCATCAGCTTGCGCTGTAACTCGCCAGTGCCGAGGGTTGCGCCATGTTCGGAAATGTTGAGGCCGCGCAATTCGTCTTCAGCGTCAACGCGCAGGCCGACGGTCATATCAATCAGTTTGAACATGACGATGGCAGCAGTGAAGGCCCAGACAAAGCAGAGCAGCACGCCTTGTCCCTGAACCAAAAACTGGTCAACACGGGAGCCTGCGGCCAACTTGCTGTCAATGGCAAAGGGAGCAACGAGCAGGGTGCCCAATGCACCGCCCACACCATGAACCGAGACGGCGCCGACCACATCATCGAGCTTCAATACGCCAGCGATAAAGTCTTCGGCAAGGCATACGGCTAGGCCTGCGATGATGCCTATCATCACTGCGCCATGCGGGTTGACTGCATCACAGCCTGCGGTGATGGCGACCAGCGCCCCGAGCATGCCGTTGATGGAGCGGCTGGGTTCGAACACGTCATCCTTGACCCAGCCAAGCAGAAAGCCTGCCGTGCCGCCAAAGACCGCTGATAGCAATGTGTTGGCAATGATGCGGGCAAAGTCCGGTGTGCCTGCTGTGGTGGAGCCACCGTTAAAACCGATCCAGCCGAACAGCAGAATGATGGCCCCGGCAGAGGCAAGAACGATGGAATAGCCCTGGATCTTGTTGGGCGTACCGTCTTTATTGAAGCGACCGATGCGGGGGCCGATGATGATGATGCCAGCCAAAGCCACCCAGGCTCCGACCGAATGGACGACCGAGGAGCCTGCAAAATCGATGAAACCTTTGTCCGCGAGCCAAGCGGTGTTGTCGCCGCTTAACAGGTTGCCCCATGCCCAATGGCCAAAGACCGGATAGATGATCATGGAAATGAGCACAGAGCTGGCGAGATAACCGGTAAAAGTCATACGCTCGGCCACCGCGCCGGAGACAATGGTGGCGGCAGTGCCGACGAACACGGCTTGAAAGACAAAGAAGGTGTAATTCCAGTCGGGGAAAGAATCCCACGCGAACAGATCGGTTTGCCAACCGATCCAGCCGCCAAGACTGGTGCCAAACATGAGCCCGAAACCAAGCAGGTAGAAAAGGGAAATGGAAACCAGAAGGTCGAGAATATTCTTCTGGGCGACGTTGATGGAATTTTTCGAGCGCACCATGCCGCCTTCAAGCAAAAGGAAGCCAACCTGCATGAGCAAAACCAGCGCGGCGGCCGTCATGGTCCAGATGTGATCCGAGTTGACCTGCTGGGCGTGTATACCCTGTGCAATCTGGTTTTCAAGCTCGGTAATACGTGCCTCAAGCGCTGGCGTGGCCATGGCACTTGCAGATCCGAATAGAAAAGTAACAAAAGATACTGTAATACTACTGATATAAATAAAGCACGACTTTCGCTGCTTTATTGAAGAGAAGTATTGCATTATTTTATTCCCCTATAAAATTGCTTTATTTTTGTCAGGGATGATATTTTGTTGTTTTTTAAACGTGGTTAACAAACTAAAAATCAAGTATAGAGAGACAATTTGTCGCGCTGTTGTGCCGAATAATACAATTTTTAAATTATAGTTTTTCTAGATATCGGAAAAATATATTGGATTTTTGCCAATTCCGAATTTGTGTCGCCTCCACTAAGATGATGCATAGAAAAGCGCCCGCTGAGATCTGTGGGCGCTTTTGGGCAACTTGATTATTGTAAAGCTGTGCTGTTCTAGATGCTGGCGTGCCAGGTTTTAAGCTTGGCGGCTGTATCCGTTGCCACCTTGTCCAGAACTGGGCCGGTGACGCTATCCCATGGATCGGAAGAGACCATCTGGGTCTTTTGCGTTCCGGTCACGCGATTGACGCGTTTGCCCTTCGCATCGAAAATATCCCAGACATAGGAGACCACGCACTCGGAGCCGGATTTGCTGGCAGAGAAGTAGCCCTTGATCCGATGGGTGACCTTGCTGTCGGTGCGCTTGACCACAGGCAAGGACTGTTGTGCCACGCGCATGCCAAGCGCTGTTGCCAATTCGCGGGCAACACGGCTGGGTGCGCCAACCATAGGCTCGAATGTTAAGACCGCACGAGAGGCAGGAGCCTGATATTGCGTTGCTGGCTGGTTGGTGCTGGTCGCGTTGGGAAGGCTGGTGGCCGGGGGAAGACCTGCCGTGTCTGCTGCGGCCAGATTGGTCATGCCATCCTGACCGGTTTCATCAGCAGGAGCCTCTGCCGGTGGCAGGCTTTCCAGAATGGAAGGAGGGGTGTCTCCAATTGCTCCGGGAGGTGTGGGGGCTCCTCCGCTGGCGCATGCAGTTACGAGCATCGCCAGAGAAACCAAAGCTGAGACTCTGCTCAGTAAACCCAGGTGTTGATTATGCATGGTATCATCACTCCGCATTTCTGTGCGCTCAATGTCATTTTTGCCCAATGGCCTCATTGGCAAAAAGAAGGAACGGGGTCGGTTCACTTGAGCCAAGCGGACCCTGTTCCTGTTGCGTTGTGACCCTATCAAACAGGATTTGTTTTAACTCTTCTTTAAGAACAATAAATTGTTACCGAACAATCAATTCCAGTGGCAGTTTCGAGAGTGATTCTGGCTCGGATTCCGTCGTCAGATATGTCTGCCCCAAGGTCATGGCTACCTGTTCGTCGCTATCCATGATGATCATATGCGCAAACAGGGTCATGTTCGGGCAGATGGCATATTCGTTGCCGCGATAGATCAAGGGCCAGTCCATCCAATTGGGGGCAAAGCGGGCACCAACGCTATAACCGCAGGCATTGAGGCGATGGGCATGGGCGCCCATTTCATCGATAACCTTGGCATGGGTATCAAAGATGTCGCCAATGACGTGCCCCGGACGCATGACCTGTTCCACCGCCAGCAGCGCTTCTTTGGCAATTTCATACAATTCCAGATGCCTTGGGGATGGTCGTCCGATGACGAGGGTCCGCATTGCAGGTGCGTGATAATGGCGGAAGGCGCCGGACCATTCGATGGTCAGCTGATCTTGCGCATCAAGGGTGCGGCGGCCGGTCTTATAGCGGCAGAGCAGGGCCGATTCCGACGAGCCAATGGAGAAATGGTTGGCCGGATAGTCGCCGCCATGTTCCAGAACGACGCCTTGCATGGTTGCCAAAATCTTGCCCTCATCGGCGCCAGCCTTGATGAGTGGCAAAGCCTCGGTGAAGGCAAGGTCGGTCAATTCTGCAGCTTTGCGGGTATAGGCAATCTCTGCGCCGGACTTGATGGCCCTGAGCGGTGGGATGATTCTGGAAGCGTCCTCGGTGTCGGCAAAGGATTTGAGGGAATCGTCCAGCGTTTTGGCATCTTTGCCCGTTAGCCCGTGGGCGTCATATTCGATGCCGATGCGGCTGCCAAGCAGGTCCAGCTTTTCCAACAGGCCACGCAGTTGCACCGCCGGTGAGGCTTTCTTCTTCTTGCGGTCGGCCCAGATATGGATGGTGCCGATATTGGATGTCTGTTCAGCCTGGCGTACGTCGGCTGAACGGGTCAGCAGATCGGTGCTGCCATCCTTGCGCAAGACCAGACACTGGAACAGATTGAAGCCCGTTGTGTCATAGCCGGTGAGCCAATACATGGTTTCTTGAGCGAAGATCAGCATGGCATCGAGTTTGCGATCTGCCATTTTCGCCAGAAGAGAGGCCTTGCGGCTTTCGAATTCATCCGATGAAAAGTGTAGCGCCATGAGAAGCTCCTTGGTTGGCGGGCTCAAACCTGCCGGAATATAAATGGTCAGATGATTGCTATTGCTGAAATCAATCGGCCATAGTCGGGTTCATTGCGGTGTGTCGTCCGGCGATAGCTGAAGAACAACTCTTCTTCGCCATAGGTGCAACGATCGAGATTGATCGCGGTGCCAACACCGCTTTCCTTCAATCTTGATAATATGAAGGCTGGCAGATCAAACTGCACATGTCCATCCCTTTTGCCCGCGCTGAAAAAGCGGTTCCAGCTTGCGGATCTTTCAAGGAAGCGGTCCATGAAGGCCTGATCGACCTCGTAATTGTCACGTGAAATGGTGGGGCCGAGAATGGCCGTGATGGCTTCAGGCTTTGCTCCCAGCTCGCACATCTTGTCGACCGTATCGGCGATGACGCCTTCAAAGGCGCCGCGCCAGCCAGCGTGGGCCGCAGCTACGACGCCTGCCTGCTGGTCTGCGAATAGCAGTGGGCCGCAATCAGCGGTCAGGATCGCCACGGCAAGGCCGGGTGTGTTGGTGACGAGCGCATCCAGTTTTGGCGTTTCGCCTTCTCTGAAGGGAGCGTCGACGATCATCGCATCGGGGGAGTGGACCTGATAGGCGGTGACAAGCCTGTCGCTGGCAACGCCGAGGCTTTTGGCCACCAAAGCGCGATTTTGCCTTACCTGCTCTGTGTCATCGCCCGAACCGAAACCGCAATTGAGGCTATGATACGTCTCTTTCGAGCTGCCGCCTCTGCGCGTGAAAAATCCGTGCGCTATGCCATCAAGGGCCTCAAGTGACGGATGTTGAATGCGCATGCTGTCTCCCGGTTGTTGGTTCTGATTTGAGCGTTGTGGGCAGGGCTCCCCAAAGACTCTTTTCCTTTGAGAGGGAAGTCAACAGGAAAAAGAGACTAGTGAGACGCCCTGTCACATGAAAATACCCGTATTTCTCTATCTCCGCTTCCGCCCCGCTCACTATGTGAGCGTAGCTGGTGGCAGAGATGTCCCCTCAGGCATCAGGGCAAGACATTTGAACAGACTTCCCATTTGCTCTGGGCTTGCAAGCCGCTCAACCGCTTGTGATAGTCTCTCTTGCACTTGCTGGCTCTGCCCGGCTCCAATTTGCCCGGCGCGCTGCAAAAGCCCCATGGCAAGCAGGAAATCTCCTTGTGTCATCACCGGTGGGGCAATCATTCGGCTGACTGGAGCTTTAGCGAATTCTTCCTTTGCGCGATTGCGTAGAGCAGTAAAATTCACATGCGCCGTGAGGTCGTGCGCGCCGGGATTGGCGAGCGGATCAGCATAGGCGTGGTGGCGCATGGCCTGAAAGGTATCCCCATATGCGGGGGTATCATAGCCATAGTCGATGAAGAGTCCTGCGCCGCCATGGGAAGCAAGATGAGTGCTAATGCTGCCCATCATCGCGTCGCTGGCAGGCGCGCGCTCGAGAATGGCGCCGTCTTCAGCTGTCTCTTGCGGGGTGCCCAAGCCGCGGACAGGGCCAAGGCCGAAGCATAAGTGATCCTCAGCGTCGAGCCCGATCACCCGTTCATGCCAATGGCCTTTGTGAAAGACCCATTGATGGATAGGTAGGCAATCGAAAAATTCATTGCCGACTATAAACAGAGGGGCTTCTGGCAGACTGGCAAAATCTGTGTGCCACTCTTTGGAGGCGTCAAAGTTTGCCAAGGCTTTATTCTGCTCACGCTTCAATGTCGGGCTGATCTCAACAAGATGCACATGCAGATGCATGGCGGCGTCTGCGTCGGTGGCTATGGCGCGGATCATGTCGCTCATCAGCGTGCCGCGACCAGGGCCGAGCTCGACCAGATGAAACGGCTTCGGGCGGCCTGACTGTTGCCAGATGGCAAGCATCCAGATGCCCAGCAGCTCGCCGAAAAGCTGGCTGATTTCCGGTGCGGTTATGAAATCTCCTCCGGAACCGATCGGCTGCTGGCTTGTATAATAGCCATCTTGCGGATCTGAGAGGCAGAGACTCATATAATCGGCAACGCTGATCGGGCCGGTTGCCCGGATCATGCGCTTGAGGCGCTCATTTAGAGAGGTTCGTGCGTCTTTACCCATCGGATCGCTTCAGCTGGGCATGGATGATCATGGCCAGACCGGCGAAGATCATCGGGGCCGAGAGCCACATGCCCATTGTGGTACCAAGGCTGAAATAGCCAAGCTGGCTATCAGGCACCCGCACCAGTTCCACCAGTGAACGGAAAATCGCATAGAGAATGGCAAACAGGCCGGCAACGGTTCCCGGCTTTTTCAATGCGCCTGTCCAGTGGCTGAGGACGCGCAGGATGATGAACAGCAAGAGCCCTTCCAGTGCCGCTTCATAAAGCTGACTGGGGTGGCGCGGCTCCGGTCCGCCATTGGGGAAGACAACGCCCCACGGAAGGCTGGTGGGGAGGCCCCAAAGCTCTGAATTGATGAAATTGGCAATGCGTCCGAAAAACAGCCCGATGGGAGCGGCCATGGCGACAAGGTCGAACATGGACAGAAGCGAAATGCTCTTGGCACGGGCAAACAGGATCATGGCCAGTGTGACGCCAAGGAAGCCGCCATGGAAGGACATGCCGCCGGTCCATAGGGCCAGTATCTGCATGGGATGCTGTAGATAGGCATCGAGATTATAAAAGAGGACATAGCCCAGCCGACCGCCAAGAATAATGCCGATGGTGGCCCAGAAGACAAAATCATCCAGAGCTGCAGCCGAAAGAGGGCTTTCGTTGCCCGGCCAGAGCTGTTGTCTGGCAGCAAGGCGCTTGGTGTAGAACCACGCAAGCAGAATGCCCACGATATAGGCGATGGCGTACCAATGGATCTGGATCGGCCCAAGGGACAGGAGCACAGGGTCGATCATCGGGAAGGGAATGGCCAGAAGGGTCACGGCTCTGCCTTTTGAAAATGCTTCGGTGTGTCTGGATTTGTTGGTTTATCGACGTCAAGTCAAGGGAAACTGTAAATATTCATTGTGAAATACGCATAGGGCATTATATCTGGAGATAAAGACAGATCTAAGGCAGGATGGACGCAAGCCAGCCAAATCATGGGCTTGCCGCGCCAAGCGAGGGGAAAGTGTTATGACACAAACAAACAATCGGCTTTTTGATGAATTCGCCAAATTGATGAATGATGCCGCCGGTGTTGCCCAAGGGGTGCGCGATGAGGCAGAGGTCGCGATTCGTGCGCAACTGGAACGCCTGATGGGCGACATGGATCTGGTGATGCGCGATGAATTCGAAGCAGTCAAGGCCATGGCCGTTGCCGCGCGCGACGAAAATGACAAGCTCTCGGCGCGTCTTGCCATTCTTGAGGAAAAGCTCGGTGTGTTGGATGATCTTTCTTCCATCGATGGCGCTGATCTTGATGGCTCCGATAAGGCTCCTGAAAAGGAATAAGGTGCCTTATCGCGCATTGGTTTCGTCACGGATGCGTGGCGCGGGAAAGCCCGTCTGGTTTCAGGCGGGCTTTTTGATTGTCTGGTTGGTTTCTGGCGTCGGCCATTTTTCATCTGATGGCTGACTTTTATCACCTTTGGCACGATGAGAATTTGAAAAAGCCCGCAGTCTGTGGCACTCAAAAGGGATGACAAGATCTGCAAGGGCTGGATCTGAACATTAATTTGATGGAATTGACACAATGAAAATGAATGAGTTGTCGCTGGTTTTGGTTGGTGCTGGCAAGATGGGCGGTGCCATGCTCACGGGCTGGCTTGATATGGATCTGGAAGCCAAGAATGTTACGGTGATTGATCCCGGACAGCCAGAAGATATGAAAGCGCTTGCAGACAAATGCGGCTTTTCCCTAGTCTCCTCACCTGAAGCTGTTACGCAGCCGGATATTCTCGTCATTGCAGTCAAACCGCAGATGATGGCCAAGGTGCTGCCGGGCCTCACAGGTCTGGTTGGACCGAAGACCGTTGTTGTTTCTGTCGCTGCTGGCACGCCAATTGCGACCTTCCAGTCCTATTTTGGGGCGGACACGGGTGTCGCTCGCGTCATGCCGAATACGCCAGCTCAGGTCGGGCGCGGCATGTTTGCAGCCTTTGCCTCTGAAGGGGTGTCTGCGGAGATGTGTGAGGCGATTGCTGAACTGCTCTCTTCCACTGGTGAATTCACCTGGGTTGGCGAAGAAGCCCTGATCGACGCTGTAACGGCTGTTTCCGGCTCCGGGCCGGCCTATGTCTTCTATATGGTCGAGGCTCTGGCCAAGGCTGGTGAAGCGCTCGGGCTGGCGCCGGACGCGGCCAATCTGATGGCGCGGCAAACCATCGTCGGTGCCGGAGAGTTGCTCCATCAGTCACCGCTCAGTGCCTCTACCCTGCGCGAGAATGTCACCTCTCCGGGCGGGACCACTGCCGCAGCGCTTGCCGTGCTGATGGCTGAAGAGGGCGGGCTTGGCGAATTGCTGGCCAAGGCTACGGTTGCTGCCAGAGATCGCTCTATCGAGCTGTCGAAATAGGCTTTTGAGCCATTCTATATAGCCGTTCCGAACAGGTTTACCCTTTCGGAGCGGCTTTTGTCTGCCCGGTTTCACGCGATTGTGCTTGAAATGCCCCTGTTTGGGCCACATTTGTAGAGTAGACTGGTCAGAACGGCATGCATGATCAATGGGGCGTCCTGTTTTTCGTGTGATTTGATCCTGATTGTGCAAAGCATCGTATCAAACTGCATATGACGGGTTTAAGCGAGGGAGAGAAAGATGGATCACAATCCGGAAATCAGACAGCGCCTGTTTGAGGAGTTTTCTCAGGTCGTCATGACCAGAGGGTGGCGCTCCGTATCTTGCGCAGAGATTGCGACCAAGGCTGATATCGATATCAAGCTGGCCTTTCTCGAATATCGCGATCGCTATGCTTATGTTTCCGACCTTGTGCGCCGCATCGATCAAGCGATGCTGGAGTCCTATGACCCGGATATGGGAGACGAACCGGCACGGGAGCGTCTTTTTGATGTGATCATGGCGCGGTTCGACGCCATGCAGGGACATCGGGATCTCATTTTGGAGCTGAACAAGGCGGCGCGTCGGGATCCGATGCTTGGCCTCCATCTGCTAGCCCTGTCGCGCCTGACAGGAGAGTGGTTCCTTGATATTTCTCACATCTCTCCGGCTGGTCTTTCTGGCATGGCGCGCAGCAAGGGGGCTCTTTTGGCCTATGCGCGAGCCTTTTCGGTATGGATTGGTGATGACAGTGCCGACCTTGCCAAAACCATGGCAACCCTCGACAAGTTCCTCAAGAAGGGCGAGAAAGCCCTGCACCGCGCCGAGAAAATCGCTTGCGCTCTGCCTCGCATGGGTAAATCTTGTCGCAAATCCCGTCGCCGTTCCCGTTCCGGATCTGGCGATGATGCGGTGAAAGATGAGCCTATCGTCAGTGAGGGGCCTTCTGTGGACGGTGGCACCATGGCGCCCATGCCGTCTTGATATCCATTCGCAAGTCCGTGATTATTCCCTTTTTGCGAAAAGGGAATAATGATGACGGAAAAAGCAGCAGATATTGCGTTTGACGATTTTCTGAAAGTGGATATTCGCGTCGGTACGATCATCGAAGCCGAGGTTTTTGCCGAGGCGCGCAAGCCTGCCTATAAGATGAAAATCGATTTTGGCGCTGAAATCGGGGTCAAGAAAAGCTCCGCGCAGATCACAGTCCACTATACGCCCGAAGAGTTGGTTGGCCGCAAGGTGATGGGCGTTGTCAATTTCCCACCAAGACAGATTGGGCCCTTCATGTCCGAGGTTTTGACCTTGGGATATGAGGATGAAGAAGGCGCGATTGTGCTTGCCGGTGTCGACAAGCCGGTGCCAAATGGCTCCCGCCTCTGTTAGCGGTTTCACGCCATTGCTTTGCTGGAGGTGGAGGGCGAATGTCCACCTCGCAATGTCTCGCTTCCAAATTGTTCCTGCTACGAAAACGATCAGGATGGCAGGCGCAGGGTTGCTCTTAGTCCACCGAGTGCACTGCGGCTCAGTCTGAGATCTCCGCCATGGGCGCGGGCAATATCCCGGGCAATCGCCAGTCCAAGGCCGGTGTTGGGCGTGTTCTGGTTGCGCGCGGTATCAAGCCTATAGAAGGGCCGGAAGACACTTTCCAGCTCGTCTTCCGGAATGCCCGGACCATCGTCGTCGATATTGATCAGCCACCAATTGCCCAACCGCTCCGATGACAATTCAACAGTTTCTGCATAGCGTGTGGCATTGCTCAACAGGTTATGCAGGCATCGTTTGATGGTCTGCGGGCGTACCTCGATGCTTTCCCCTCCGGTATGCTCGATGGCCAATTCATGGCCCGACCGTTGGACATCGAACTGAAGCTCGGTCAACAATTGCGGGATGTCGATCACTTCGGCCTTTTCCGAAGACGTCCCCCGTGCAAAGGCCAGATAATCCTCCAGCATCATTTGCATTTCATCCACGTCGCGCTGCATCTCGGACGTTTCGGGGCTTTCTTCCAGAATGGCGAGCTGCAGTTTGAAGCGCGTGAGGATCGTACGCAGATCGTGACTGACCCCTGCCAGCATGACCGTTCTCTGTTCTATCTGTCGCTCGATACGGCGTTTCATTTCCAGGAAAGCGTGAGCGGCTTGCCGCACTTCTCGCGCACCTGAGGGGCGGAAATTAAGCGCTTCCTGCCCCTTGCCGAACCGTTCTGCCGCGCCGGCGAGGCGTTGGATAGGGCGGATCTGGTTACGCAGGAAGAGAATGGCAACAACCAGCAGCACCAGAGACGTGCCCGCCATCCAGACCAGGAAGATATGGGAGTTGGAGGCGTAGGCCTGTGAGCGGCGTGCAAATACACGCAGCACTTTGTTATCCAGCTTGATGCGGATTTCGACAATGTTGGAGCGGCCGACCGTATCAATCCAGAAGGGCTTGCCGATCTGGGCCGTTATGTGACGCGACAGGGCATGATCAAGCAGGTTGAAGAAGGGTTTCGGGCCGGGCGGGGGCAGCGGTCCGTCGGGCAGAATGGAGATGTTGAGGCTAAGCCTGTCCTGCGCGATCTTGATGACCTGACTATAGTCGTCGTCCTGCGGATAGGTTTCCAGAATGGCGATGATGGCAGCAATATCCTGCGTCACCGCAGTGGAAAGACGGTCTGTCACCGTCTGCCAGTGACGCTCCATGAAGACAAAGGCAAGGACAGACTGCAGGATGACCATCGGTGCAACGATGATGATGAGGGAGCGGGCAAACAGGCCCTTGGGCATGGCTCGCGCGAGCAGGCGAGCGCCCTTGCGGTAGCCTTTGTAGAGCAATTGCAGAGGCAGAATGGACTGGTGCAGCACACGAAGCCAAAGGGGCTTTAAAGCCTCCTCATGCGCTTTCTCAGCGGCGGTCTTCTCACTGCCGGTCTCTTTCTTGATATGCCCTTTGGTCATGCTTTACAGACCCCTGAATGGTGCTGCCGTGAAGGGAAGGCGACTACCTGCCATTAATCAGTCAATAGACGATAGCCAATGCCCCGGATGGTTTGCAAATAGATCGGGTTGGAAGGATCCGGCTCGATCTTGCGGCGCAGGCGGTTAATCTGTACATCAACGGTGCGTTCTCCCGTTCCGTCTTCTCCGGCAAGTGCCAAGCGGGTGACTGTTGCCCCCGGTTGAGAGGCAAACAGGCAGAGCAGTTCACGCTCCCTGTCCGTGAGGCGAATGACGTCTTCGCCGCAGAGCAGCTCCTGTCGTTCCAGCTTGAAGCAGAAGGGACCAAAGGTCACCTCGTCAATCGGGCTTTGGGGTTGGCTGACGTTGCGTTTGAGAATATTGCGGATACGCAACAGCAGCTCGCGCGGCTCGAAGGGCTTGGAGAGATAATCCGCCACGCCGATTTCCAACCCCTGAATGCGGCTTTCCGCTTCGGCGCGGGCTGTCAGCATGAGGATCGGCACAGGATTGGATTTGCACAAGTCTGCCGCCAGCTCCATGCCGCTTTCGCCAGGCATCATGACATCGAGGATCAGCATGTCGAAGGTCAGGCCGGAAATCGTCTTGCGGGCTTCCTGCGCATTCTGTGCCGTGGTTACGCGGAAGCCATTGTTGGTCAGATAGCGATGGAGCAATGTGCGAATGCGGCTGTCGTCATCGATGACCAGCAAATGCTGCGCATTGTCCGGCAGAGATTTGGCGTCACTTGGCATCAGGTCTTGTCTCTCATTTTCTTCGGCTGGAATCGTCCGGCTCGAACACAGTCAATGCTTCCAATCCGTGATTGAGGTTTCGCACCGTAGGGCGCCCTTGCGGCTCAATCATGGCGTAAAGAAAGGCTTTGCTTGCTTTCTTGGTCTCTGGCGGCAAGGTTTGCAAGGCTTCTTCTATGCGGCGCGCCTGACATTTGGAGATTTCCAACGCCAGTTCGCGTCCTTTTACCGTGGGGAAGAGGCGTCTCTGGCGCCGATCGGTTTCGCCGGGCTGTTGGGCGATATAGTCGTCTTCAATCAGCTGCTTGAGCACGCGGGCCAGACTCTGCTTGGTGATCTTGAGAATATCCAGCAGGGCAGCCACCGTAATACCCGGCCTGCGATTGACAAAATGCAGTACCCGATGGTGCGCTCGTCCATAGGACAATGTCGCAAGCATGGTGTCCGGATCGGCCACGAAATCGCGGTAGGCAAAGAAGAGCAATTCGATCATTTCGAAGGAGATGCCATCATCTTCCGACATGGGATGCGTGATGACCTCGTCGCTGTCCACCTTTTTCTCGGTCATTTTATTTTTTCTCTTGTTACGAATTGCGGGCGATCAACAGTTCGTCTCTCGTGGCTCAAGTAGGAAAAATCTTCTAACTTCATTGAATATCCGGTCAAAACCATTTTGTCACTCCCTGTGTCTGGAAGGGCAATATATGTCAGTAATGTTGACTTAATTTGTTTCATTTGTTACACATTGATCAACATCCGGGTAATGATTGAACAAATATCGACGAAAAAACATATCATTTCAATCTTGCTACGGAATAAATGGAATTGGATCGGTTTGAGTGAATTGTATCAACAAGGCTCATTTTCCGGTTCAAAAATATCCATCGGCGAAGAACCGACGGAATTGTCAGGAGTGAAACGATGGCCGATTTAGCATTTGATCAGCGCGAAGGTAGAATCTGGTATAACGGTGAATATGTAGACTGGAAAGACGCGAAAGTACACGTTCTTACCCATGGCCTGCATTATGGTTCCACCGTGTTTGAAGGTGTGCGCGCCTATGGCGGCGAGATTTTCAAGCTCAAAGAGCATACCGAACGCCTGATTGCTTCGGCCAAAGCGCTTGGTTTCGACCTGCCATACAGCTGCGAAGAGCTGATGGAGGTTCAGAAAGATGTTCTGATTCAGAACAATCTCACCGACGGCTATCTGCGTCCGGTTGCATGGCGCGGTGCTGAATCCATGGGTATCGGCGCGCATGACTGCAAGATTCATGTTGCTGTTGCTGCTTGGGACTGGCCTTCCTACTTCTCTCTCGAAGAGCGCATGAAGGGCCTGCATCTGATGATCGCCGACTGGCGTCGTCCGGATCCGCGCACCATTCCATGCAAGGCAAAGGCTGCTGGTCTTTACATGATCTGCACCCTGTCCAAGCATGCTGCCAACGACAAGGGCTTCACCGACGCCATCATGCTCGATCATGAAGGGTATGTTGCAGAAGCTACCGGCGCGAACGTCTTCTTCATCAAAGACGGTGTTATCCATACGCCTCGTCCGGACAGCTTCCTTGATGGCATCACCCGCCAGACGGTTATCGATCTGGCCAAACGCCGCGGCATTGAGGTTCAGGAACGCAAAATCCTTCCTGAAGAAATGGCCGACATGGAAGAATGCTTCCTGACCGGCACTGCTGCTGAGATCACGCCCGTTGCGTCTATCAGCCAGTATACCTTTACTCCGGGCGCTGTTACCGAGCGCCTGATCCACGATTATAACGACGAAGTAACGCCAAAGGCTGTTGCTGCAGAATAGTTAAAGAAATAAGCAATCATCCCTTCCTGAAGTAGAAAGCGCCGTCCAATTCGTTGGGCGGCGCTTTTGTCTGGGGGAGGACTGCTGCTCTTGAAAGCCAACTTGCGGATTTGCTCAGACGATCAACTTGGTTTCACAAGGGAGGGACTTGGGCTTTTGACAGGCGTTCTTGTCAAAGATCGGCTATGCCAGTGTGCGGGTATAGCCGATCTATGTTGCCTATCACCGTGGTTCACTGCTTGCAGCGCGGATCTCCCGGGCGGCATTCAATGCGGCGTTTGACGCCGGGTTTTTGTCCGGATGGTCTGTTCTGTCCTGCCTTGGGGCGGTTGTGGGTTTGAGCTGCGCGACTGTTGCGGTCTATTGGTCGCTTGCGTTCTACGTTAGGCCGCAAGTTTCTGTCTGTTGGCCGCTTGCGCTCGATGTCCGGTTTGTTGTTTCTTGCGTCCAGGCGTCTGGTGCCAGCCGTTGGTTGACCTCTCTCGAGACGCGGAGAGACTACCCGGGGTGGCTTATTGTTACGGTTGAACGGGCGCGCAGTCGGTTTGTTCCAGTCGTGCGGGCGAACATCCGGCCTATGTGGGCGTACATCCGGCTTCCGTTCATAATGGCCCCGCTCTCCGCGGCTCCATCTATCCCGATCGCGATAGAATGAGCGGTTTCTATAGTGATTGTTCCAGTAGGTTCCGATGCTGAAGACCACGGAGGGAATGCCGAGGGAGCGGTAATAGTCTGGCTCGACTCGCACGCGTCTGCTGCGATAACTCGCCTGAACATAATGGCCGGATACCCAACCTCTGTTACCAAAGAAGCTCACATCGCACCATGGTCTATCGCTCAGGCAGCCGTGTATTTCGACTGATCGGCCGTCAGGAATGACCGTGATTACGGGGAAGTTTGTGCTGGGGCCAGCGCGCATGTTGACGTTTGCTGTCGCAAAGCCCTCTGCTGCCTGCGCGAGGGCTGGCATGAAAAATGCGGCGCCAATCGCTATGCACTTGAAGAACAATTGTCTCAAGGTTTCACTCCTAAAATCTTATTTCGTTGTGTCTGCCCGTATCTAGCAAACACGCGGGGCACCCTGATTGTTCCGCTATTGCTGCATGGATATGCTTGCGGCCTACATGTCGGAAGGCCAAGGGTGTGCAGGGCTGTAAACATCAACCTCTAGTGACTTTGCGGAAAAATATTGGACAAACTAAGGCAAGTTGTCGGGTGGCTCGAAACATCCACTCAGCCGTGGTTTTGCCGCTATTGCTCTTTCCAGCGGTCCAGGGCTTCGTCATCCTTGAGGCTGGCTTTTACCCAGTCGCTTTGGCCATCTGCGAGGCTTTCCTTTTTCCAGAAGGGGGCGCGGGTCTTGAGGAAATCCATAATGAATTCTGCCGCCTCAAACGCCACTTGCCGGTGGGAGGAAAGGGTGATGACAAGCACAATACGGTCGCCCGGTTCGAGCGTGCCGAATCGATGGATGATGCGGCTGTCTGTCAAATCTGGCCATTTGGCATGGGCCTCCGCCTCGATGCGTTCCAGCTCGGCTTGTGCCATGGCCGGATAATGCTCCAGCGTCATGGCCGAGATCCGCTGATCCTTGACCATGTCCCGCACGAGCCCGGTGAAGGTCACTGCTGCGCCGACAGATGTGCGGCCGCCAATGAGGGCGTCAAGTTCACTGGAAATATCGAAATCATCAGGCTGTAGGGTAACGCTCATATGAGAGTCCATATTGGCTGGCAATTGCTGCTGCCGGTCGGTCAATGAAAGCCGGTTTGGCCGTTTCTCAGCTTCCCCATATAGTATTGTCGGGCGGATTGAACAGCGGCCATTTAACCTCCGGTCATGGGCGGGAAAAAGGCAATTTCCTCCACTCTGTCCACCGGATCGTCCTGTTCGGCATGGAACTGGTCCAAAGCGACCCTGACGGTCTCTGGCTCTGAAAAGGCGATGGCATAGCCATCGCCGCGACCTTTCTGCCAGATGAGTAAGTCTCCAACGGTATCGATCGTTGCGGGCAGATCAACCTGCTCTTCGTCAATGCCGATATGTTCGCGCAACCAGGCAAAATAAACAAGTTTCATAGTCCGGTCTCCTGATGTAATTGGTCCATTACATAGAACGGGAAAAACACGCCAGAAGTGTGGTACGCGCATGTTTCGCGTGTTTGGAATCAGTCTTCAAGCAGATACTGCATGCCTGCGCGGAAATAATCGTAGCCGGTATAAAGGGTCAGAAGCGCGGAAATCCAAAGCAGAACCAAACCCAGATCCGATACAAAAAACAACACCTTGTCTCCTGCCGGACCGGCGAGCAAAAAGCCGATGGCAATGAGCTGGGCGGTTGTTTTCCACTTGGCCAGCTTGGTGACGGGAACACTGACTTGCAGCCCTGCGAGAAATTCGCGCAGGCCCGAGACGAGAATTTCGCGGCATAGAATGATGACGCCTGCCCAGATTTGCCATCCGGCAAGGGTGTGATCATTGGTCAACATGAGGATGCTGACGGAAACCAGCAGCTTGTCGGCAATCGGATCCAGCATTCGGCCAAGGGCGGACTGGAGATTCCAACGTCTGGCCAAATAGCCATCGAGAAAATCAGTTATGGCGGCGGCGCTGAACAGGCCCAAGGCGGTCCAGCGGGCCCAATCATGGGTTGGCCAAAGCATGCAAAAGACGATCGCCGGAACCGCTAGAATACGGGCGATGGTCAGAATGTTTGGTATGTTGAAGGTTTTTGAGCCGGTCATGGCGGGCAGCTCCCTTCTCGGACTGGACTGAACTGTATGATAGTATCTCGCCCCTTTCAAAGCACGTCCAGTGCGTTCTCGTCAATGCGGCTAAACACTTGATCCGCAATCAGGTGGCATCTTCATGAAAATAGGCGTGAATATTTCTGGCCATCTGTTCAGATATGCCATCTACGGCGAGAAGGTCTGAGAGGGCTGCGCTGCGTACGGCCTTGGCTGTGCCGAAATGATGCAGCAAGGCGCGTTTGCGTGCAGGCCCAATACCCGGGATATCCTCAAGGCCGGTTTGCGATATGGCCTTGGAGCGACGCGCCCTGTGGGTGCCGATGGCAAAGCGGTGGGCTTCATCGCGCAGGCGCTGGATGAAATAGAGCACCGGATCGCGCAAAGGAAGCATGAAACTCTCTTTGCCGGGAACAAAGAAATGCTCGCGACCCGCATCGCGATCTGGACCCTTGGCGACGCCGACAAGGGGTAGGTCGTGGACTCCGAGGTCAGCGAGGATCTCGCGCACGGCGTTGAGCTGCCCCAGACCGCCATCGATGAGAAGAAGGTCTGGCCAGGCCGGGTCAGGCACATGACCGTTCTTTTCCTCGTCCAGCGCTTCAGCAGCCTCGCTGGCTGAGGGGCGCTTGCCATTTTCCTTGAGCAGGCGTGAAAAACGGCGTTGGAGCACCTCGCGCATCATGCCGAAGTCATCGCCCGGGGTGATGTCCTGCGATTTGATGTTGAATTTGCGATATTGGTTCTTCATGAAGCCTTCCGGCCCCGCCACGATCATGCCGCCCACGGCATTGGTGCCCTGAATGTGACTGTTATCGTAAACCTCGATGCGGTTGGGCCGGTTTGCCAGCCCAAAGACTTTTGCAACACCATCCAGCAAACGGGTTTGACTTGAGGTCTCCGCAAGGCGTCGTCCCAGCGCTTCCCTTGCGTTGGAAAGGGCGTGGTCGACGAGTTCTTTCTTCTCACCACGCTGGGGCACCATAACGGAAATTTTCTGTTCTGATTTGCTGGTCAGAGCTTCGGCGATCAGGTCCTGTTCCTCAATGGTGTGAGAGAGGAGCACGAGGCGCGGGCAGGGCTTGTTGTCGTAGAACTGGGCAACGAAAGCGCCCAGCACTTCGGCTTCGTCCTGCGTCTTGTCCGCCTTGGGGAAGTAGGCGCGGTTGCCCCAGTTCTGACCGGTGCGGAAGAAGAAGACCTGAATGCAGGTCTGGCCGCCATCCTGATAGCAGGCAAAGATGTCGGCTTCTTCGGTATTTTGCGGGTTGATGCCCTGATGGGACTGGATGTGGCTAAGGGCTGCCAGACGATCGCGATAGATCGCCGCACGCTCGAAATCCAGTTCTTCGGCTGCTTGCTGCATGCGATCGGACATTTCTTTGCGCACGGTTTGGCTCTTGCCCGTCAGGAACAGATGGGCCTCCTTGACGAGGGCGCTATAGTCATCAATCGAGATTTCGCCGGTGCAGGGTGCTGCGCACCGCTTGATTTGATGCAGCAGGCAGGGGCGGGTGCGGCTTTCATATACCGAATCTGTGCAGGTGCGCAAAAGGAAGGCCTTTTGCAGGGCATTGATGGTGTCATTCACCGCGCCAGCCGAAGCAAAGGGGCCGTAATATTTTGCCTTGCGCTTGCGAGCGCCACGATGTTTGGCGATTTGTGGGGCTTCGTGATCTTCACCGATCAGAATATAGGGGAAGCTCTTGTCATCGCGCAGCAACACGTTGAAACGCGGACGGAGGCGCTTGATAAGGTTTGCTTCCAGCAACAGGGCTTCGGTTTCGGTTGCCGTGGTCACAAATTCCATGCTGGCTGTCAGCTGGATCATCCGCAAGATGCGGTTGGTCTGGTTGCCGTGGCGGGAATAGTTGGTGACGCGCTTTTTGAGATTCTTCGCTTTGCCGACATAGAGCACATCGCCATTGGTGTTGAGCATGCGATAGACGCCGGGGCTGTTTGGCAAGCGGCGCACAAAATCGCCGATCACCTCAAAGCCGTTCTTCGGGCGAGCCTGTTGCTCCTCGCTCTTATCCTCTGCATCTGGGGATGGGGGCATCCCTTCTTCTGCGTCGGTCTGGGGTGTCTTTGTCTCTTCGCTCATGGTCTCTGATGGGTTGCCATAGATTCTGATCTGGCAGTCTACAGGCTATGACTCGGAGCGGAAAGTCAATTCCACCCGGCTCGATTCCGACGCTTCGTGCAAGCGTTGTCAGTTGACAACAAAGGCAAGCGTCACATAGGCAACATAGAGCAGAACCATGAGAATGCCCCGTGCTCTGGTCAGCTCCATCTTGAAGACGGTGAAGAGCAGCATGAGCATCGCCGTCGCGAGCATGAAGAGCAGATCCTGACCGATGACCCGTTCGGGAACAGGCACAGGAATGATCGTCGCGGTCAGGCCCATGATCGCCAGAATGTTGAAGATGTTCGAGCCGATCACGTTACCAAAGGCCATGGCACCCTGATTGCGGATCGCGGCGACAAGCGTCGTGGCCAACTCCGGCAGTGACGTGCCCAGAGCAACCACTGTCAGGCCGATAACCGCTTCTGATACGCCCCAGGTGCGGGCGATGGTTGAAGAGCCTTCAATGGTAAGATGTCCGCCCAGAGGCAAGCCGATCAAACCGATGATGATGAAGGCAATGGCCACACCCAAATTGGAAGGGGCTTCTTCGAGCAGGTCGTCATCAACCAGATCGCAGGGCTCGCCACGCTGTTTGCGCGATGTCCAGACGGTCCAACTGAGAAAGAAGATCAAAAGGGAGAGCAATACGATACCCGATGTCACATCGAGCACCCCTTGCAGGCAGAGTGCGGAGAAAACGACGGAAATCGCAATCATGAAAACCGTGCTGGATCGCGTGCCGCTTTCCGAACACTGGGTCGGGCGGATCAGGGCTGGAAGGCCCAGAACAAGCAGGATGTTCGTGATGTTGGAGCCAACGACATTGCCAATGGAAATGCCGCCAAGGCCTTTAAAGGCTGCGTCGAGCGAAATGATCAGTTCGGGGGCGGAGGTGCCAAATGAAACGATAGTCAGGCCGATGATGAGTGGAGGGATGCTGAGTCGTGTTGCGAGCGTGATAGCTCCACGAACAAGTAGGTCGCCTGCAACTAGGAGCAAGACGAGGCCTCCAACGAGGTACAGGTACATCATCATGAGTTGGACTGGATCCGTTTTTATTTTGTATTTGGCAGCTCTTTTTTCTGCAAAGCAGTAGTTATCCGCAGTATATAAGAAGATGCAAGGGACATTTAAAGGCTTGATGTATAATTATTTTTGGAGAGTTTTTTAAAGTCTTTCGAATGTAATGAATTGTTTTTATTCGTTTTTGTGCAACTCACCCCGTTTCTGATAAGGTTAAGAGCACGCTTGCGCAAGAATGTCTGCAAAGAATGGTAGAAGAGTCAAAACTGGCTCGTGAGCGGAGCTGTTTCGCTGTCAGGTGCGCGCTTTGCGTGAGCGGTTGGAGCGACGTCTCTTTTTCGTGCAAAAAAAATACACCGATCCATTGCTGAACCGGTGTATCAATAGTCTCGATATAGGGCGCGAGGCTCCTAGCGCAGAGAGCGGCAATAGGCTCCATAGATGCGCCATGGATCTCGCCCCAGTATGCACGCTTCCACATTGTAGCTATAACCAGCAAACCCGGCTTTGGCTTCAATCAGATAATAGACAGTCTTCTTGTTGCCCTGCTGGGTATAGCCGGTTGCCTGACAAAAGCGGCGCGGGAAATATGGCTCGGACAGATCTTGCGTTTTGGCGTGACGGACATGATCCAGAGTGATGATCGGATCGCCCGACTGGATGACATTGGATTCGGCGATGGCCAGTTTGCTGTCCACGCGGGAGAGAATGCTTGAACTGTCACACTCTGGCAGAACAGCAGCAGTGGCAGCTCCGGCAAAGGCCGAGAGCAGCAAGGCGCCCGCCAAAGAAAAGAAATGGTGTTTCATGCTGTCAGCTCCTATTGACTGAGGGGCCCGGCGCATGGCGGCGGGTAATTGAAAAGTGAAATGCAGACTTTATTTGGTCGCTAGAACAAACGCTCCAGATGATGACCCTGGACATGAAATCAGGCTCAAATATTTGGTTAACACAAATACTGTTCCTGTTTCCTGCCGATCCGTCAAGCTGGAAAGGGACTGGGGTCTGCTTCGAGGCAGATTGCTGGCGACTATTGACGTGAAATTGGGGAAAGTCCCCAAGTTGCGCCGGTTAGCGCACCGCCAGAATACGCAGCTTGTCTTTCGAGCGGCATTGTCCCTTGAGAGCAGAAGCGCTGCAGCGCCTTGGCTCGCCCGCCTTATCCAGACAGACGCGCACCTCCCGCAGCTTCTGCCGACCGCAGGTAATAAAGAGGCTATCTTTGGGCAGATCTGGGTTGGCGTTGTAAAAGCTTTGCTCGATCTGACTTGCCGTCATCAGGAGAGGGCGGGCCAGATCCTTATACTGCTCAGGTCGATTGAGCTTCTTGAAGCTTTTGACGGCAAGGCGGAAATAGTCGAGCGCATTGAGGCCGCTGCATGTGCCGTGTTTGTCCCATTCATGATGGATGAGGCTTTCGCTGGGCGAGAATTTGAGCATTTGGGAGACCAGCTTGTCAGATGGATCGCGAAAGCGGGTTGGGCACCGATCCGGATAGCCTTTCTCATATTGAGGCCAGAGACCATGTATGACAAAGCCGTAGGACCGCTCGGAGAAGCATTGAAGCTGATCGCGATTGCGCTTTGCCTGATCGGCGCAATAGGTGGGAGACCACGAAAGGGTCAGGATGTAATAGTCGAAGTCACCGGCCTCATCGGCCAGCGCTGGGCGGGATGAGCCCGCGAAGCTTACCAAGCCCGCCAAGAAAATGAGGCATGCCATGAGCGGAAGGAAAGGGGCGGACCTTTGTTTCATGATGGGCCTCATCTAATGGGTGACCTGAGTGACTTGGGGCTGTCCATGATTGGCGCGCTAACGGGCGTCTTATTTGGGTGGCGCAATCCATTCAAGGGTTGAGCGATGCGCGGTTTGTCCGAATATGTCGGCAAGCACGGGCAACAATGCCTTTAGTTCGTCATGCAATGTGTAGGGCGGGTTGATGATGAATAGCCCCGTCCCATTCAACCGCTTTGCTGTGTCGAGCTTATGAATGATCATTTCGGCGCGCAGGATATTGTCCACGCCGGATTCGGCCAGCATTTGTGCGGCGTCATCCACGTCTCGTCGTGCCTTGATAGGATACCAAAGGCAATAGATGCCGGTGGACCAGCGCCGATAGCCCTTGAGAAATGCGTCAACCATGCGGATATATTCGTCTGGCTCCTCAAAAGGCGGATCGACCAGCACCATGCCGCGGCGCTCTTTAGGCGGCAAGTCGGCGCGCAAGGCTACCCAACCGTCATCTTCGCGTACATGGATCTGTCGGTTGCGACCCATGGTGATGGTCAGCGTTTCGGCATCCTGGGGATGCTTTTCGATGAATGTGGCCCTGTCGACAGGCCGCAGCATCTGTTCGATGAGACGGGGGGAGCCGGGATACAGCGCCATCTCCCCATCCGGGTTGAGCTCGTCAATGATGCGCAGATAGTCAGAAAGGCACTCTGAAACAAGCGGAGGGAAGCGCTTGTCTGTTCCTCGTAGGCGCGCGATGCCCTCCTGCCATTCGCCCGTCTTCTGGGCCTCTTCACTGGACATATCATATTCCCCGATGCCTGCATGGGTATCGAGCACAAAGCAGGCTTTATCCTTCTTTTGCAGATAGGCAAGGATGCGCGTGAGAATGATATGTTTGAGGCAATCGGCAAAATTGCCCGCGTGATAGATATGGCGATAGTTCATCTGGATGGCAATCGGGTTGAATAATGGGTTCCGCTGCTATGACCTACCAGAGGCCGCCTGTCAAACTATGCTTGCAGGCAGGGCGCAATTTGCACTCTCTTTGGTTTATCGGCTGGTTGATGAGCATCAGAAAGGGAGACAAGGTGCGTTATTTTTGCTCTTTGGCGTCTTTGCCCTTTTCATCCGTACTTTTTTCTGATGCACCCTCTTGGGTTACGATGCCGGATGCTTCGCCCTGCTCAACTTCGTCAACGAAGGGATAAATGATCAGATCTTTGTCATTATCCTTCTCTTCGCAATCTCCGGAGAGGCCGATCTGGGCGATGTAGAAGCGGCCTTTCTGCCAGGAATAGATGCTATATTGGCGGCAGGAGCTGGTGCTGCCCTGTTTGGGAAACTCGGAGCGGAGCAGCTTTTTCTTCTCGTCCCATGTGGGTTTTTGAAGCTCGGTTGACGCATACCAGCCCAATTTCGTGTCGAGTTGCGGGAAGGTCACCAGATTGGCCCATTCCGCCCGGCCATCTTCCACCTGATAAAGCCGGTAGCTATCGCCATAGAGGTTGCTGGCACAGACCAATCCATAGAATGTCTGCACCCCTAGGCGGATGATCAGTGCCTTGTCTGCCAGCTCTTCATCATCAAATTCTGCCAGCCAGCAGCCCATGGTGGCGCGGTGGTTATCCAGAATGCGCTGCGGGATCTCTTGCGCCTTGCCTTCTGTGACGGTTGCAGCGAAAAGGAGGCTTGCCAGACAAGCCAGCAGGAAAAAGCCGTGAACCGTTTGCAGCCACAAGCCCATGCCATTAGCGATTGCTTTAACAAGGATTTTCTGTCCGGATCTCATTTCGCTTTCTCCTGAGGAGGGTGACGCCAAAAGAATAACTGACTCGCCATGATTGGCCAATTGCTGCTGTTTGATATTTGTTCAACTCGTCGCGATGTTGCCACTTTACTCCAGTTTAGTCATGCTGCTGCCAGTTTTGGACAGCTTATTCACGGTTGCTTTTGCAGCCAAGTGCTTTATGCATGAAACAATCACCTCTCAAATTGTTTTTGAGCATTTTTTCCCGAAGAGACAGGCCCCGAACAGACAGGATTGGTCACATGAAAGTTGCAATCATTCCCGTAACATCATTCCAGCAGAATTGTACGATTATCTGGGATGAGGAAAGCGGAAAAGGCGTGGTCATCGATCCGGGTGGGGACGTGGAAAAAATCCTGCAAGTGCTCGACCATGAAAAGATAACCGTCGAGCGCATTCTGATTACCCATGGGCATATCGACCATATCGGTGGCGCGGCAGAATTGCGTGACGCTCTGGATGTCGATGTTGAAGGCCCACATGAGGCTGACAGGGAACTGATCGAGCGGGTGGCTGATCAGGCTCTGCAGTTCGGTGTGCCTGCGGCCAAGCCATGCGAGCCGGATCGTTGGCTCACGGAAGGGGATACGGTTGATATTGCCGGTATGCCTTTTGCCGTTCTGCATTGTCCGGGGCACGCGCCGGGGCATGTGGTTTTCTACAATGAGGAAGCCCGTTTTGCGATCATGGGAGACGTCCTGTTCAATGGCTCCATCGGCCGTACGGATCTGCCGGGGGGCAATCACGAAACGCTGCTGGCGTCCATCCGCGACAAGATCCTGCCTCTAGGCGATGATGTTGCCTTTATCTGCGGACATGGGAACCATTCCACCATTGGTGACGAACGAGTGAATAACCCATTCCTCAAGGGACTTTGAGACTTTTCTGGAGCACGCCTTCCAAGCTGGGGGCGTGCTTTCGCGTTCCGGGAGGCAGGGATGAGTGAGATTTCTTTTTCGAAGGAAGACAAGGCGCGTCTTGTCGGAATCCTTCAAGACTATCTGCGTGATGAACTCGATCTGGATCTCGGGCGGTTTGAAGCCGAATTTTTCCTTGATCATCTTGCAACCCATCTAGGGCCGATCTTTTACAACAAGGGCTTGCTGGATGCGCAAGCGCTGCTGCAAAAGCATATGGATAGTTATAACGACGACCTCTACAGTCTTGAAAAAGGGTAGAAACAGGCGGTTTTATGGTCGCTTCTTGGCTGTCTGTTGCATAAATGCACTACGTAAATGGGCGAATTGCTGATAGGTTGCAATCCAATCGGGTGAGATTTGATTCCATTGAAAGTTGGGCATTGAAATGAAATTCATATTGGCTGTGTGTTTTGCATTTCTGGCTGGAGCATTTGTGCTGTCTGATCAGCAGGCTCTTGCCAAATCTGTACAGGTGGTGCCCTCGGGAAACCGCCAGAAGGTTCAGCCCAAGATCCCCAATGGATCCCATTTGCGCACCAAGGCGCAGAAATTGTCGTTTGAGAAAAAATACGACAAGGTTCATGCCCTTTTGCAGAAGGACAAGAAGCTCCTTGCCAAAATCAAGGATGCAGCTGATGTCTATTCCATCGATCCGATCCATATGATTGGTGCGATTGTTGGTGAGCACACCTACAATATCAATGTTTTCGACTATCTTCAGACCTATTACACAAAGGCTGCCATCTATTCAGGCATGGATTTGAAATTCGCCTATGATGGCGAAGATATCGAGACCTTCCTCAAGCGGCCACAGTTCGAAGCCTGTGACGAACACAAGGATTCTTACTCACTCTGGTCCTGCCGTCAGGCGGTCTGGAAAAAGGACTTTCAGGGCAAGAAAGTGGACGGGAAGACCTTCCCGAGAGATCGTTTCAGCAAGGTGTTCTTCCAGCCCATTTATGCTGGCCAGACCTTCGGCCTGGGGCAGATCAGCCCGCTAACGGCGCTCAAACTTTCCGATCTGGTGCATCAGAAGTCTGGTATTCGCAAGCTGGATGCCGACAATGCTGCCGGGGTCTACAATGCGATCATGAAACCGGATATTTCTCTGGCCTTTATGGCCGCGATGATCCGCAAGGCCATCGATGATTACCGCAGCATCGCAGGTGTCGATATTTCGCAAAATCCTGGAATTACGGCGACACTCTACAATATCGGTGATTCCGATATCCATGCTCGTGAACTGCGCGAGAAACGGAAGAAATCCGGTCGCACAGTCTGGCCCCAAGAGAATTATTACGGCTGGCTCGTCAACGACAAGGCAGAAGAGCTGGTGGCTCTGGTCGACGAAGCCGGCGGGGCTAAGAAGCGCATCAAGCAGGCGAATGCGCGTCAGTAGCCTGCTCGTTCGCTCGGATCTGTTTTTCAAAATACAATCTAGTAGAAGCCAGCCATGGTGGCATTACTTGGGGCGCCTTATGATGCGTTCCGGATGCAGACCTTTGTGGTACCGGCATTCTTGAAGCCCAGACGCTTGGCCGCCTGACGGCTGACATCCAAAATGCGCCCCTTGATAAAGGGGCCGCGGTCATTGACCCGAACAATGACCTTTTTGCCATTGCGCATATTCGTCACTTCGATTTTCTGGCCAAACCGAATAGAACGATGGGCCGCCGTCATCTTGGTGGGGTTGGCCATTTCGCCCGATGCTGTTCTCGTCGTTAATTGATACCAGGATGCCGTCCCGCAGTGGCTCTTGTCTGCAGCGTGGCTTACATCCTGCAATACCATAAGGAACAGGGTGGCCGCGATAAGGCCTATGCCGGTTGATGCAATCTTGTTCACGCTTGATTTTCTCACTCTTTGTTTGTTGCGCTTGGTCGGTCTCGCGTTTGAGGCTCCTTGTCATCTGTCTTATGGGCGGGAGTGTGATCGAAACATGGCCATTTTCAATCGATGCGTGATTTGGACGCCCTGAGAGCAGAAAAAGGCGGAACTGTTGCAGATTTGCTACATTATTCAGCGTATGTCTTGTAAAAAATGACGATGCGTATGATAATCGTGGATAGTCTTTCTATGTACGTAAAAGACCGGCTGGTAAAATTCTCGTATCTCCGCTTAATGCGACGCAAACATGAAATGAGAATTGCAGAGATCGCTTGAGATTCTCATTTGTCTCACGCGCTGGCATGGTTGCAAGTTAGTCGTTTATAGCGGATCGCCAGCGAAATCTATGCCTGATTTGGCCGCCGAAAGGACCCCGTCAGATGCTTTATCTTGAATTCCTGTTTTTGCTGGTCATGCTCTATATCGGCTCCCGTTTTGGCGGGATCGGTCTGGGCGTGGTGTCCGGCATTGGCCTGGTCATCGAAGTCTTCATCTTTCAGATGCCGCCAACGTCTCCACCCATCACCGTCATGTTGATCATCCTGGCAGTGGTGACCTGTGCCTCTATCCTGGAAGCCGCCGGTGGCTTGAAATACATGCTGCAGGTCGCCGAGCGCATGCTTCGCTCTAACCCGAAGCGCGTTACGCTGATCGCTCCGTTTGTAACCTACACCATGACCTTCATGTTGGGCACGGGCCATGCGGTTTATTCCATCATGCCGATTATCGGTGACGTAGCTCTGAAAAATGGTATCCGCCCGGAACGCCCCATGGCAGCCGCGTCGGTTGCTTCTCAGGTTGGTATTACAGCCTCGCCGATCTCTGCTGCGGTCGTCTATTACCTGGCACAGTTGTCAGATATCAATCTTGATATCACGCTGCTTTCCATTCTGATGGTTACCGTTCCAGCCACCTTGTGCGGGACGCTTGCCATGGCGCTTTATAGCATGCGTCGCGGCAAGGAACTGAATGAAGATCCGGAATATCAGCGACGTCTGCAGGATCCAGCGTGGGCGGAACGGATCAAATCTACCACGGCGACCTCTCTCAACGAGGCTCTGCCAACTTCCGCACGCAACGCCGTGCTTCTGTTTGTCCTCGCCATTCTGACGATTGTCTTCATCGCCATGGTGCCCGAGGTGAGAACTGTCGCCGGAGCTGAGAAGCCGATCAGCATGTCCGTTGTCATCCAGATGATGATGCTGTGCTTTGGCGGTATCATCATGTTGGCCACAAAGACGCATCCGCGCACGGTGCCTGACGGGGTCGTGTTCAAGTCGGGCATGGTTGCCGCGATTGCCATTTTCGGTATTGCTTGGATGTCGGACACCTATTTCAAATATGCCATGCCGCAGTTCCAGGCTGGTATCGTTGATATGGTGACCCAATATCCGTGGACCTTCGCACTGGCGCTGTTCATCGTGTCTGTTGTGGTGAACTCTCAGGCCGTGACGGCGCGCATGATGTTGCCGGTTGGTCTGGGGCTAGGCTTGGAGCCTGCGCTGCTGATCGGGTTGATGCCTGCAGTTTATGGCTATTTCTTCATCCCGAACTATCCATCCGACATTGCCACCGTCAACTTCGATGTGTCCGGTACAACGAAGATCGGAAAATGGTACTTCAACCACTCCTTCATGGCAGTTGGCTTGATTGCCGTGGTTACCGGTTCGGTCGTTGGCTTCTTGCTGGCCGAGATTGTGATTGGCTGATGGACACCTCGTTTGGGTGACGCGATGAATGAGAAAGGCCCCGCTTTCAGAGTGAAGCGGGGCCTTTTCTTTTGACTATTTATCTGCCGATTACGGGTCAGCTCTTTGGGCGCTTGGGGCGCGGAGCCTTGCTGGCGCCTTTGGGACGGGGCATGTCTGTGCCTGGGCCCATATCGTCCAGATCGGGCTGCTGGATACGGCTTCCTTTGCTGGAGCCTGATTTCGGCATATTCGCCGAGGTGCCATATTTGCGTTCGCCGCGATAGCCACCGGTCTTCCCGTCGACTGCCGACTGGCGAGCCAATGGGTCATCGGCAATGGCCAGCTCGGTTTCGCGCAGGCGCTTGACTTCGTCTCGCAAACGAGCGGCTTCCTCGAATTCGAGGTTGGCAGCGGCGTCCTTCATGCGGCTTTCCAGATCCTCGATATGGGCTTCCAGATTGTGCCCGATGCCAGCCTCTGTTTCTTCGGCCAGGCCTTTGTCGACGGTGACATGATCGCTTTCATAGACCGATCCGAGAATGTCGCCGATATTCTTCTTGACCGTCTGCGGCGTGATGCCATGCTCTTCGTTGTAGGCAAGCTGCTTTTCACGACGGCGATTGGTCTCGGAGATGGCGCGGTCCATGGACCCGGTCATCTTGTCCGCATAGAGAATGACTTTGCCGTCGGCGTTACGAGCGGCACGGCCGATGGTCTGGATGAGCGAGGTTTCCGATCTGAGGAAGCCTTCCTTGTCGGCGTCCAGAATAGCGACTAGGGCACATTCGGGAATGTCGAGACCCTCGCGCAGCAGGTTGATGCCCACGAGCACGTCGAAGGCCCCAAGGCGCAAATCGCGAATGATTTCGATGCGCTCGATGGTGTCGACGTCGGAATGCATGTAGCGCACGCGCACGCCCTGCTCATGCAGATATTCGGTAAGATCCTCAGCCATGCGCTTTGTGAGGGTCGTCACCAACGTTCGGTAGCCCTGCGCCGCCTTTTCCTTGACCTCGCCGAGCAGATCGTCAACCTGCGTCTTTGCGGGGCGGATTTCGATGATCGGATCGGTCAGGCCGGTGGGGCGAATGACCTGTTCGGCAAAGACGCCACCGGCTTCTTCCATTTCCCAGTTGCCCGGCGTTGCGGAAACCGCCACAGTCTGTGGACGCATGGCGTCCCATTCCTCAAAGCGCAAGGGACGGTTGTCCATGCAGCTTGGCAGGCGGAAGCCATATTCGGCCAGCGTTGCCTTGCGGCGGAAGTCGCCGCGATACATGGCGCCGAGCTGGCCGATGGTCACGTGGCTCTCATCGACAAAGATGAGCGCGTTGTCGGGCAGATATTCAAACAGGGTTGGCGGTGGCTCTCCGGGCAGGCGGCCTGTGAGATAGCGTGAATAGTTCTCGATGCCCTGACAGGCGCCGGTTGCTTCCATCATTTCCAGATCAAAGCGGGTGCGCTGCTCAAGACGCTGGGCTTCTAGTAGGCGGCCATGGGCTTCCAGCTCGGCAAGGCGCTCGTTGAGCTCCTTTTTGATGCTCTTGATCGCCTGATTAAGCGTCGGGCGCGGGGTCACATAGTGCGAGTTGGCGTAGAGCTTGATCATCTCAAGCTCGCCCATTTTCTGACCGGTCAGCGGGTCGAATTCCTTGATTTCCTCAACCTCGTCACCGAAGAAGGAAATGCGCCAGGCACGGTCTTCATAGTGGGCCGGGAAAATCTCGACCACATCGCCATTCACCCGGAATGAGCCGCGATGGAAATCCATGTCGTTGCGCTTATATTGCAGCGCCACCAGATCGGCCATCAGCTGGCTCTGGTCGATCTCGTCGCCGGTCTCGATCTTGAAGCTCATTTCGGTGTAGGTTTCCACCGAGCCGATACCGTAGATACAGGAGACCGAGGCGATGATGATCACGTCGTCGCGCTCGAGCACGGCGCGGGTCGCTGAGTGGCGCATACGGTCGATCTGTTCGTTGACCGTGCTTTCTTTCTCGATGAAGGTGTCGGTGCGCGGCACATAGGCTTCCGGCTGGTAATAATCGTAGTAGGAAACGAAATATTCCACCGCGTTGTTGGGGAAGAAGCTCTTGAACTCTCCATAGAGCTGGGCTGCAAGGGTCTTGTTAGGCGCAAGGATCAGAGCAGGGCGGTTGGTCTGGGCGATCACCTGCGCCATGGTGAAGGTCTTGCCCGAACCGGTAACGCCGAGCAAAACCTGCGTTGCTTCGCCATCACCGATGCCTTCCAGCAGATCGGCAATTGCAGTTGGCTGGTCGCCCGCCGGTTCATATTCGGTTTTCAACTCGAAGGAAACGCCGCCTTCCGATTTTTCCGGACGATCCGGACGGTGAGGGCGCCATGGTTCAGAATCCATGAATTCCGGTCGGCCATGCTCGATGAGGGATTCCAGCGCGCGCACGGTCTCTGTGACGCCCGAGCGGTCGTCATTCTTGCCCTTTTTCTTCTGGGCCTTCTTGCGCTCCTTGGTGACACGTTCCAGCTCTTCAGCTTTCTCGAGCGAGATGTCTAGACCGGCAACCGGATTCAGCCCGCCGGCAGCGCGGTCTCGGGCGGAGGCCTTCTGGTCGTCAGCTTTCTTGCTGCGCTTGGCAGCGGGCTTTTTGCTGGCGCTCTTAGGCTTCGGTGCTGGTTTGGGCTTGGCATCCAGATTGGCGGCCTGAGCGATTTCGTCAGCCCAGTCTGCAATCGAGTCAGAAAGCGGGGCTCCTTCAAAGGAGGCTTGAGGCGCTTCGCCCAACCCACTTTGCTTATCAGCCTCTTCCTGTTTCTTGGACGCCATGTGCTTACCTCTCGGAGCTGTTAAGCACAATGTAAGGGAACAAAGCGAGAATATGAAGGGGGCTTGGCAAAATTTTTCCGATGGCCCTTTTGTCCCTCCAAAGCACATCAGCCGAATTGATTATTTCTCTTTGTATTAAATAGTCCTAATATTCGAAATAACTAAAATAAAAGGGATGCAATTGATTGCGAGGAGCGCCTCATTCCGGGGGGAAGGGTGCTGAAAGGGAGAGAATATGACGCATGTAGTGGTTTTGGGAGGAGGCCTGGGCGGCCTTTCAGCAGCTTATGAGATCCGCCAGCAACTGTCAAAGGCTGGTAAGGTGACCGTGATTTCAAACAAGCCGTTTTTCCAGTTCACACCATCCAATCCATGGGTCGCCGTGGGATGGCGCAAGAAGAAGGACATCACACTCGATCTGGCAACGGTTTTGCCAAAGAATAAGGTGGACTTCATCTGCTCCGCCGCCACGAGCCTTGATCCTGAGAATAACACTGTCGGTCTGGAAGATGGCTCATCGGTTTCCTATGATTATCTGGTGATCGCAACGGGTCCTGAGCTTGCCTTTGACGAGATCGAGGGCTTGGGCCCAGAGGGCAACACCATTTCTGTTTGCGATGTTGACCACGCGACCGCAGGGCATGAGAAATGGGAAGCCTTCTGTGCTGATCCTGGCCCGATTGTGGTGGGTGCCGTGCAGGGGGCATCCTGCTATGGCCCCGCCTATGAAACAGCCATGATTTTCGACACCGATCTGCGCAAGCGCAAAATCCGTGACAAGGTGCCCATGACTTTTGTGACCTCGGAGCCTTATGTGGGCCACCTGGGCCTTGGCGGCGTGGGTGACACCAAGGGCATGCTGGAATCGGCCATGCGCGACCGGACCGTGAAATGGATCACCAATGCCAAGGTCGACAAGATCGAAGAAGGCATGATGTATGTCACCGAGGTTGACGCTGACGGGAACGAGAAGAAAAAGCATGAGTTGCCCTTCAAGCATTCCATGATGCTGCCAGCTTTCCGCGGTATTCCAGCGCTGCGAGGTATCGAAGGGCTGGTCAATCCGCGCGGCTTTGTCATTGTCGACAAACATCAGCGCAATCCGAAATATCCCAATATTTTCGGCATCGGCGTTTGCATCGCCATTCCGCCTTATGAGGCGACCCCAGTGCCGGTGGGTGTGCCGAAGACGGGTTACATGATCGAATCCATGGTCACTGCATCGGCCAAGAATTTGGGTGAAATTCTGGCGGGTAAAGATCCGACCCATGAAGCGACTTGGAACGCGATCTGTCTTGCCGACTTTGGCGATTCAGGGCTGGCCTTTGTGGCCATGCCGCAGATTCCGCCGCGCAACACCAACTATTCAGGGCAGGGTAAATGGGTGCATCTGGCCAAGATCGCTTTTGAGAAATATTTCCTGCGCAAGATCCGTAAGGGCGAGACCGAGCCATATTATGAAAAGGCCGTTTTGAGTCTGCTGGATATCGCCAAGATCAAGAACTGAGTAACCAACTTCCTGGTTTCCCGTGTGGAAGGCACCCTTGGCCGCTGTTCTTTTGAGCAGCGGTCTTTTTGTTGTCTGTCTCTTGTTTGCTTTGATTGAGCGATTTGCGTCAGGCTGGAATGTCTGCCGAAGCTTCTGTGGCTTCTGTGGCTTCTGTGGCTTCGGTTGTCTTTTTGGCGCGACGCAGGCGCTTCTGAATCTGTGGCAAAAGCTCGACCAGCAGAATGCAGGAGAAGATCAGGAAGCAGCCCAGATACTGGGTTGACGTCAGGCGTTCGCTCAACAACAGAGCACCAAAGATGGCTGCAAACACGCTTTCGCCGGACAGGATGATTGCGGCGTCCGCAGGCGGCGTGTAGCGCTGCCCGATGGCTTGCAGACCGAAAGCAAGGGCACCGGAAAAAACGCCGGTATAGATGATCTGGAACCAGGCGCCCTGAAGGCTGGACAGGTCCATCGTTTCAAAAGGCAATCCACCAAGGAAGCCGAGTACGCCAGCGGTGGCAAACTGCAGGAAGGCAAAAGCCAACGGGTTGCCATATTTGCTGACCATGCGTCCCACGAAGATGATCTGCAACGCCCATGACAGAGCGCTGAACAGCATCAGGATATCGCCCTCTTTCATGGTTTCCAGACTGCCTGCCAGCAGATAGGCACCAAGCACAGAGATGGCTACAATCGGCCAGATGATCGGGGTTGGCCAACTGCGGAAAATCAGAACACCGATGACCGGTGTCAGGGGAACATAGAGAGCTGTGAGAAAGCCTGCGTTGGTGACCGATGTCGTGGCAAAGCCGAATTGCTGGAACGCCATGCCAGAAAAGAATACAACGCCCACCAGAATGCCCTTGCCGATCACCGGCAGAGGGATCGGATTGCTCACCCTACGCCGTTCGAAATAGGCAAAGGGTGCTACAGCCAAGGTCGCAAGAAGGAAGCGCACGCCTGTGAAGTTCATCGGACCGATGGACTCCATCGCAGTGGACTGGGCGACAAAGGCCGCACCCCAAACGATGGCAGCGGTCAGCAACAACAGGTTGGCGGTCATTCTTGGCATTGATTGCAGCTTTCCAGTGTGAGGAGGGGGAAATGCGGGCGTGGCGCCAGCAAGAATGACCGATTTCTAAGGCAAGAGTCTCACCACTGCAACCGAATTCTATTCATCAATCAAGCAAGAATTTTGATGGATTGGCTTGGCATGCTGCCGCCCGTTCAAACTGCTGCGTTTTAGCGGATCAACTGAGCTGTTTTACGGTCTGGCGTGGCCTCGGCGATGAAGCGCAAGGGGCCGCTGGTAAGGCCATCAAATGGCCAGCAGGAAGAGAGGACGAGTGAAGAACTCAGCGTATTCCTGACAAGGCCGGATCGATCCCAGCGGGCGATGCGGCTGGCATCGATGGTGTAATGCAAAGTCGGGCCGTGCATTGGCTCCAGCGACACCTGCATGCCAACTTGCAAATTGGCAAGAGCCTTGAAATGGGTATCTCTGTGCGCCGAAATGACGCTCGTTCCCCGTTGGCCCAGCGGGGCGGACTGATCTAGCAGAATTGGACCGAAGGCGAGGCCTTCGCCGCCGGATTCCTTGAGAATGATCGCTTCAAAATCAAGGTCCGGGATGGTCAGTTTGGCAACTGGCCAGCTGTCTGCCCATGGCCATGCCTTGTGGGGCGCGCCATCGCTCTTGCTCTGCTGCCACGCCCTCTCCAGCAGATATTGAGCGAGTTCGGCCTTGACGGGGATCCAGCTTCCCCAAATGAGTAACCCCAGCCCCAGCAGTCCAAGAGCCATGGCGCTGACTGCGCCTATTTTAAACTGCGTGGGGCTGGGGGCTGGTTTTTCCATACTGTCCTTGGTGTGTGCGTTTTTTTGAGAATGTGAGAAAAAGGCGCGTGGACCGAAGCCCACGCGCAGGCTGCTACTCTAAGGACAGACCTAGCGCAACTCCGGTCGGATCTTCCGCCATTGTATCCATGCCATCAGGACACCGGCCAGGGTCAGCAGGGCGATACCCAGGAGGATGAGAAGATCCGACCGCGTTGCGGTCTTGGGGAGAAGAATCTGGTTGCCGCCGGTCGGGGCAAGGGCAACCTGAGCGGGGCCGCTCTGGGGGGCTGAAGCCACTTTCATGGCCTTCATGGCGGCGGGAGCAAGCGTCATCAGACCGGCCGTGCGGTTGCCTGCCTGAGGTGCCGGGGCAATGGCAGCATCAATGCCGGTGTCCATCATCGGAGCACTCTCACCAAACACGCTTTCCATGTTCCAGCCATCGGGGAGATTCAGTGGAACCTTCTTGCTGTCCAATGTCTGATTTTGCGGGCGTGATGGGGTGACGTCGACGGCGACGAGGCTCGTCAGGCGCGTGACCAGATGATGTGTGAGTCCGAGGGCTTCGATCCCCTTGTCGAAAGACGCCGGATCTGTCGCAAGCAGGCGTTCATTCTCCAACTGGCGGATCTTGCCTCGGGCCCACAATTTGTCGATTGCATCGGATGGGGAAGCCTTGGTGATGTCGACAGTCATAGACCATGGCTGGTTGTCAAAACGGCCTGTAAGGGTCAGTTCCTGACCCAGATCTTTGCCCTTGAAGGCAACCACAACCGGCTCTCCCTTATAGAGATCTGGCAACGCACTCGGAGAGGCCTCGATATCCTTGCCGTTAGCAAAGGTGATGCTGAGGTCGGTGGCGACTGGCGTGGTGAGCTGGGTGAAAAGCTCTGCCATCTTGCTCTTCACTTCGGTGATATTGCCGATCTGGGTGAAGGTGCCGCGTCCGACTTCTGCTGCGCGGGACATGAAGAAGCTGTTCGGGGCAGATCCGATGCCGACCGTGAAGATGCGAGAGCGGCCCATGCCGGATTTGACGGTTTCAAACAGCTGGCGCTCGTTGCCGATGGCACCGTCGGTGAGGAAAATAACCTGACGCAGGGTCGGTGAATCGGGATTTTGATCCTTTAGGGCGGCCTGCATGGCGGGCAACATTTCCGTGCCGCCGTTTGCTTCAATTGCTGCCACCCAATAGCGCGCGGTGGCAATATGCTCTTTATCTGCCGGTTGGGGCGAAGGGAAGAGCTGCGCCATGTCATTGTTGAAACGGATGATCTGGAAGGTGTCTTCCGGCTTGAGCTGGCCCAGCGCTTCGATCAGGCTCTCGCGTGCCTGCCGGATGGAGGGGCCATCCATGGAGCCAGATTGGTCGATGACGAAAATCACTTCGCGTGGGGGTACCTTAAGCTCGGTCGCCAGTTTGTAAGGTGGAGTGATATAGGCGAGCAGATACTGTTCTGCTTCGTTTTCGAGCAGACTTTCCTCTTCCTCATTCTCATCTCTGGCGTCTTTGCTTTGACCATCGCCGGTCTGGCGCTCGTTGGGGGCGTCTGTGAGGGTCTGGGTAAAGAGGCCAAGATTGGGCGTTTCACTTGGCTTGCCACTCCATGTGAGCAGGAAGTCCTTGTCGGCTGGTACGGCTTCACCCTTTAGCGAGAGGGTCATGGTGTCGCTGCCTTCGGGCTTTACCACCACATCATGATAGTGGCTGACGACATTATCGAGAGGGAAACCGGCCTTCAGCTTGATGCTGAGTGTAACAGGATTGCTCTTGCCCTCTGTTTTCGGGTCCAGCACGGGGGCGGTGATCGCCTCGCGATCAGGAACCGGATCTGTCGTACCCCAGCCGCTCGCATTGTCGGACTGGTTGGGCTTGAGATCAATGACGGGCTTGAGGGGCTTGAGGGGCTTGTTGAGGGGATTGTAACGCGGCGCGACGACCAGCGGCACACGTAGAGAGAATTCTTCATCCTTGCGCGGAATGCTCTGCTGATACTCGATCTGGATGGTAATGGAATCCCTCGGACCTATATTGGCGACGGCGTTGGTGAAGAGATTGGGGCGATGCTGCTCCAGCAGGCTGGCCTTCTTGCCTTGCTGTTTGGCGGTTTCGTAAATCTGGCGGGCTTCTTCTTTGGGCTTGATCTGGCCTTCGATCATGCGCTCACCGATTTTCATTCGCAGTTCATCCGCGGCGGCGGAGTCTGGCAGGGGGAAAACATAGATGCCCTCGACCCAGGCGTCGCTCGGGTTGAGGAATTTCTGCGTAACCACAGCGCGGGCGATCGGTCCGGTGACGTCGATCTTGATGTCGGTCGCCACCTTCGGCGCCTCGATATATTTGCCCGCTTCCTTGGCCTTGAACAACAAGCCTCCCGATTGCATGTCATCGGGCGTGATCAGCAGTGGCTGCGCCGTGGGGGTGTCCTGTGCAACAGGCATTTGTGAAGGGGCCGAATGGGCTGGCGTGCCAGTGGCGATAGCGATGGCAGCACAGATCGCGAGCGCATAGGCTGCGATCCAGAGTTTGAAAATTCTTGAAATGGGGCTCTTGCGTTCGGAATAGGTGCTTAGCTCGATTGCGTGGCGTTTTCTTATCCGATTATGGGGCCGGTCATTTGCGTTGGTGTCAGGCAATGTCATTGTTTTAAATCCCGTGGCAGGGTTGGTCCAATGATACTGTCTCACGGGATTACGGCCCGGATTTGCGGGAAAGAGGGCGCAAAGGGATCAATATTGTGACAATTTCGGGGCGCTTGGTACAATTGTATGTGATGGCTATGAGACTTTCGAATGGGCGCGACAGCTTGCCTCAGCAGCATCCCTGATCTTTCCTCTTTACCTTAAGGATGTTGTTTGTTATGTATATTCGCAAGTTCTAATTTAATGGAGTTCTAAAATGTCGCTCGATCGTTCCATTCTCGCATTTGCAGGCTTCATGGTCCTGCTGTCCGTCGTTCTGACGGTCTATGTTCATCCGCTGTTTATCTGGCTGACGGTCTTTGTTGGCGCCAACATGATGCAGTCTGCTTTCACCGGCTTTTGTCCGGCCGCCATGATTTTGAAGAAAATCGGCGTCAAGCCCGGCACCGCCTTTGAATGATGCAACAAGGACGAGGCATCGCCTGATGCCTTGATACCTCGCTCCAAAGAAAAAGCCGCGGCATTCGCTGCGGCTTCTTTATATCTTTGGTGATTTTGCCTTTGGATTTTGCTTTTGCTTTGGCTATTTGGTGTCTTTTTTCAGCATGCCCGGCTGCTGCTCTTCCAGATAGGCTTCTTCCGCGGGTGTCAGTTCGATCTTCTCGTAGCCGGTGATCATGGTCTTGATATAGTGGAACACCGTTTTGCCTGTGGTCGTCATATAAACATGGATGACGACAAAGGTGATCATCGCGAAGGCTGCTGCCGTATGCACAAAGGCCACCAGAGTGAAGATCTGTTGGCCATTCTGGATGTTTTCCCAAAGGCCGTAGAGCAGATAGGCAATGCCCGAGAGCCACAGGGCCGGGCCGATGATGACCATGAAGGTCAGGTAGGCCAAAGACTGCAGGGCATTCTGCTTGCGATTAAGGCTCTTCGAGTAGGGGTGCGGTGCGCCGGTGATGATGCCATAGGCATAGAATTTGATCACCGCGAACAGTCCCTTGTTCTGCGGCAGATAGTGGCGCCACTGCCCTGTGGTGAAGTTCCAGAAGGTGGTGAAGAGCCACAAGAGCAGCAACAAAATGGCTGCATAGGTGTGGACCATGACCGCCAGCGGAAAAGGTACCAGCGTGAGTGAGCCGTGCAGATTGAAGCCCGAAAAGGCCAGAATGAAGATCAGCAGGGCCTGGGACCAATGCCAGAAACGCTCATAGCGCGTATAGATTTTCACGGCCCGCTTTTTGACGTCGGGCTTGTTGGCCAATTCTTCTGATTGGGCAGAAGACGGTATGTCTGTCATGATAATGTCTCCTCAAGCCTGTGTCTTGCGATTGCGAAAGATGATGCGCAGCAAGGCGTGGATCAGAACGCCCAGCAAAGTCAGCCCGAAGGCGGCATAACCAATCCAGTCGAGCCATTTGAAATTGTCACGTCCCGGCATGTAGATTCCGGTGATGCCGTCGAGCCGTCCTTCCTTGGCGTGGCATTCTGTACAGCGCACAGCCTGTTCTTTGGGGGCGACCATATGGGTGATCGGCCAATACATGTAGGTATCGACAAAGCCCAACTCGCCGGAGAAGTCCTTGCCGATGAACTCCATGGCAGCAGGCACCGATTTGTCCCAGTCGAAATTGGTCCAGAGAGCCGTGTCGTCCTTGCCGAAGACATGGTTATAGACCAGCTGATTGTTTGCCTTGTCATATGGCTGACGCGAATGCATGCGTTTGAATGGCCAGATGCGGGATTTGCCATCGGTGGCTGATCCGCCAAGGGCGTTGATCTCGACAACCTTGGTCGGGTCGATTGTGTCGTCGAGCAGGGTCCATGTCGTCTCGCCATTGAACCATGAATAGAATGGCTGGACATTCTCGGCATATTCAAAATCGCCCTTCTCGGACATGTAGCTGGGATGGCCATGCTCATCCATGACCTTGTAGGGCTTGCCATCCTTCAACTTGCCAGCCGTTGACCAGTCCCAAAGGGTTTTGGTGGCAACACCCCCTCGAGCGAATTCGGGCACATGGCAGGTCTGACAGGCGACCGTGTCGGTATGATCATTGAGCTTGATGCCCATGATGTCATTCCCATCATGCGGGCGCGCCGAATGGCAGCTCTCGCAGGAGGCGGACGGTTCCATCAGGCCGGCATGCTGATCGAGGGAGCGGATTTTGGCGGTCTTGGTTTCCTCACCATCGTTGGTGATTGTAGTGGGTTTTGCCTCGGTGCTGTAGCGCGAGCCGGGCCATTGGTGGCCGGAGCCTGAATGGCAGGCTGTGCAGGCCATGTTGAGGCCGTCTGCATTCATATGCACGTCAAGGGCAGCATCGGGATGGTTCAGGGAACTGTCCAGATCCCCATGTTTGACGCCGTCACCGCCGCCGCCATAATAGTGGCAGGAGCCGCAATTCTCACGTTGCGGATTGGTGACCGACTGAGCTGCCATGCTGAGATTTGGCGGCTGGACGATCTTGCCGTTCCACGGGGTCGGTTCATAGAGCGGGTGACCGGCCTTGGTGGGGAATTTCTTGTAAAGCGCTGTATCCGCATGACAGACGAGGCAATCGACTGCTTCGGGGTCGGAAGGGGGAGGCTGGCGCATATCCTCCCAGCCATACCCTGCATGGCAGGATGTGCAGCGCGGCTCGTTTGAGGCGACATTGCCGCAAAAGCTGTTGATGACGGTGCGCTTGCCGAGGGTCTGGCCAGTGGCCTCATTCTTGGTTTCCCATTTCCAGTGCAGAGTGTGCTGCACCTGATCGGCTGCTTCCGTGTGGCAGGAGAGGCAAGCCTTGGTGACCTCTGGGCCGGATTTGAAATCCTGTTGCAGAATTTCAAACTTGGAATGGTCTGCCGTGCCGCCAGCGGGTTTGCCGGACAGTTGCAATACTGACGCCTTGGCATCCGCATTAACGGGGGAATGGGGGAGCGCTTCCTGTCCGGATGCCGCAAGGGCTTCGATGTTGGACAGGGATAGCAGTGATACAAAAGAAAGGGCAGACACAGCCATAACAAGACCCTTCAGGGCTCTGATATGCGGCCGTCTGCCCCTATATGCAAAGTTCGCCATGTGGTCCTCCGAACAAATGCAAAAGGCAAGAAAATCAGCATTCCCGGCAGAAACTGATCTGGTTGTCGTGAAAAGCGGAATCGGCTCCGGACCGGTTCCGACAGGTCTCTTTAAACAAGACTATAAAATGCTTATTTTGGATATTCGAATTAAGTAGATGAGACATGTTGTCACGCGCGGTAAGTCGTAGGTATTTTTGCGCATGTAAGAAAAGGCCGCAGGGTGCGCCCACGGCCTTTGAAAGTTTGCTCGGTGCTACGCCGCTATTTGATGCGGTCTGGTTCATGTGCTTCCAGGTAGGTGACTTCTGCTTCGGTCAGTTCCATATCCTCAAAGCCGGTGATCATGGCCTTGGTATAGTGGATCAAGGTTTTGCCCGTGGTGACCATATAGATATGACCAATCACGAAAGCGACCATCAGGAACGCTCCTATGAGGTGGAGCAGCACCACGAGGCTGAAGATCTCGTGGTTGCCGGAGTTCCCAGCCCAGAAGCTATAAAACATATAGGCAAGCCCGGAGAGCCAGAGGAGTGGCCCGACCAACGTCATGATGGAGAAGTATGCAAAGGACTGCAGCGGGTTCTGCTTGCGGCTGAGAGTCCGTTTATAGGGATGGGGCTGGCCGCGCATCATGCCAACGAGATAATGCATGATGACTTCCCATAGCCCTGCGTTGGTTGGCACAAAGTGACGCCACTGTCCTGTGGTGAAGGTCCAGAAGGCTGTAAACAGCCACAGGAAGATCAGAACAAAGGCAGCGATGTCATGCATCATGACCGCAGAGTGGAAGGGAATGAAGCGGATCGTTCCATGCACCGTAAAGCCGGAGAAGGCCAGCACGAAAATGAGGATCGCCTGCGACCAGTGCCAGAAGCGTTCATATCGGCTGTAGTTTTTCACCTTGCGATGAAAGACCTTGGATTTTGCCTCTTTGGCTTTGCTTGCCGCAGGGCCAGAGGCAGAAGAGATGTCCGTCATGAGTCTGTCCTCCTTAATGATTGCGCTGTTTGCGCGTGGCGAAGCGGAAGATGGTGTGGATAGCAACGCCCAGAATGGTCAGGATGATCAGGCCGTAGCCCAGCCAGCTGATCAGAGGAAGGTCGTCGCGCCCCGGAATATAGACCCCTTCTATATTCTCAAGGCGTCCACCCTTGACGTGGCATTCGTCACACTGGACGGCCTTGTTCGCGGGGGCAACCATGTGAGTGATGGGCCACCACATGCGGGTTTCGATAAACTCGAATTTGCCCGAATAGTCCTTGCCCATATAGTCCTGACCGCCCTGAATGGCCTTCGCCCAATCGAAATTCTTCCAGAAGGCATTGGCGTCCTTGCCGAACAGATGCATATAGACCAGCTTCTTGTTTTCAGCGTCGATGGGTTGTTTGGTATGCATCAGCTTGAAGGGCCAGATGCGGGCATTCTCGTCTTCCGCGCTGCCGCCAAGAGCGTTCAGCACCACCGGTTGGGTCGTATCAAGCCTATCCTCGTCGGTGACATAGTTGACCTTGCCGTTGAACCAGCTGTAGGTCGGCTGGACATTCTCTTCATAGATGAAGTCACCCTTCTTGGAATCGTAGCTGGGGTGGCCCTTGTCATCCTTGATCGCGAATGGTTTGCCGTCTTTCAGCTTGCCTGCCGTTGACCAGTCCCAGAGCATCTTGGTGGCAACGCCACCGCGTGCGAATTCGGGAATGTGACAGGTCTGGCAGGCGACCGTATCGGTGTGGTTGTTCAGCTTGATGGCTTCCAGCGTCTTGCCCTGATGAGGAGCGTCTGTGTGGCAGCTCTCACAGGAAGCGGTTTCATTCATCCGGCGCATGGCGAAGGAAGGAAGCTTCTTGCCTTCTTCGTCGCGAGCCTGCGGTTTGGCATCCATGTCATAGCGAGAGCCGGGCCAGACATGGCCAGAGCCGGAATGGCAGGCTGAGCAGGCCATGTTGCCGCCATCAGCCGCCATATGTACGTCCAGATCAACGGATGGATTGTCCAGCGAACTGTCGATATCACCATGTTTGACGCCATCGCCGCCGCCGCCATAATAATGGCAGGAGCCGCAATTGTCGCGCTGGGGCAGACTGACGGACTGGGCCGCTTCAATCAGGTTGGAGACCTTGAAGGGCTTGCCACCAAACATGGTTGGTTCGGTGACCGGCAGACCGGCCTTGGTGGGGAACTTCTTGTAATATTGCGTGTCTGCATGGCAGACGAGGCAATCCACCGCTTCCGGTGCGGAAGGGGGATTTTCGCGCATGTCTTTCCAGCCATACCCTGCATGGCAAGAGGTGCAACGGGCCTCGTTGGAGGCGACATTGCCGCAAAAGGCATTGATGACATAACGCTTGCCGAGCTTCTGGCCGGTTTTCTCATTGTCATATTCCCATTTCCAGTGAATGGAATCATGCACCTGAGTGGCCGCTTCGGTGTGGCAGGAGAGGCAGGCCTTGGTGACCTCGGGGCCACTTTTGAAATCCTGTTGCAGAATTTCAAATTTGCTGTGGTCAGCGGTTTCACCGGGCTTCTTGCCCGTGATCTGCTTTTCGGCAGATTGATTTGTGCTTTCTGTTTTGTTTGCGGCGGTGGGGGAAGCATTGGCGTTGCTCCATCCAATCACCGGTCCTGATATGGATGCTAGTGCAGTCAGCAGGATTGCCGCAGACAGATGTCTGAAGGCAATTCCCAAGCCCCTAAAGGCTGCATGGTCCGTCATTTGGTCCTCCCAACGGATGCAGTATGTCCGATCAGGGAGAGTCGGAGGGCTGTCCCATGATCAGTTCGAGCCTGTGCGCAGGGGCGCTTGGCGGGCGCATGCGCAATCTGGAATTGGGGCGCCAGACTCGCCCGGTCCGTAATCCAATATATTGCAAGATTAGAAAATTACAGATTTGTAATGTTGGACAGAATGTCGCATCTGTGGCAAAAGCGGCGGGATTGGGCGGTCTGCCTAATCTTATTAGGAGAGTGTGAGCGGACGCTGCAACGCATGATCTACGGAATTTCCTGTAGCTTGAAACAAATGTAGGCATCCCCTTGTTAGTTGGATACATTTGTGCGCAAGATTCTCGACGTCCAGAAGGCGAAAACGGCCAAATCTTGCCCGGATTGCCTTGAATTGTCTTCAGGGCTGCACTAGGGTGCGCGGGCGGACTGGCTTGGTAATTATGCCAGCCTGTAAGTCCGTTTGTCTTTTTTTTAGCTGAAAATTTGGAGGGCTCAATGAGCTTTATCGCCGAGCAGCTTTCGCGCGTGAAACCATCCGCGACCATTGCGGTCACCAACAAAGCTCGGGAACTGAAGGCCGCTGGACGTGACGTCATCGGTCTTGGTGCCGGGGAGCCGGACTTCGATACACCGGACAATATCAAGGCTGCTGCGATCAAGGCCATCAATGAAGGCAAGACCAAATACACTGCTGTTGACGGTCTGCCTGAATTGAAAGAGGCCATCTGCGCCAAATTCAAACGTGAAAACGGTCTTGATTATCAGCCAAACCAGATCACGGTCGGTACCGGCGGCAAACAGGTGCTGTATAACGCACTGGTCTGCACCCTGAACCCGGGTGATGAGGTTCTTATTCCGACCCCATATTGGGTGTCCTATCCAGACATGGTGCTGCTTGCCGGTGGCGAGCCTGTTGTCGTGGAAGCTGACAAGGCAACCTTCAAGCTGACGCCGGAAGCGCTGGACGCTGCGATCACGCCAAAAACCAAATGGCTGATCTTCAACTCCCCTTCCAACCCGTCAGGTGCAGCCTATTCGGAAGCCGAACTGAAGGCGCTCACCGATGTTCTGCTCAAGCATCCTCATGTTCTCATCATGAGCGATGACATGTATGAGCATCTGGTTTATGACGACTTCAAATTCACCACACCAGCCCAGATCGAGCCAAAGCTCTATGATCGTACGCTGACGGTGAACGGTGTTTCCAAGGCCTATGCCATGACTGGCTGGCGTATTGGCTATGCTGGTGGACCTGTTGAACTGATCAAGGCAATGGCCAAGTTGCAGTCCCAGTCGACCTCCAACCCGAGCTCGATTTCGCAGTATGCATCTGTTGAAGCTCTGAACGGTCCGCAGGATTTCATCGCCGAACGCGCAGAAGTGTTCAAGCAGCGTCGTGACCTGGTGGTAAACGCTCTTAACGACTGCGAAGGTATTTCCTGCCCGATGCCTGAAGGGGCTTTCTATGTCTATCCGTCTTGCGCGGATTGCATCGGCAAAACCGCTCCATCCGGCAAGGTGATTGAAACCGACGAAGATTTCGTAACCGAGCTTTTGGAAGCGGAAGGCGTTGCCGTTGTGCAGGGCTCTGCTTTCGGTCTTGGTCCGAACTTCCGTATTTCCTATGCGACGTCAACCGAGGCTCTGACTGAGGCTTGCGCACGCATCAAGAAATTCTGCGCTTCCCTCAAATAAGGGATGCTGCCAGGGAGACTGGCCAAAATTGATCTTTGATATCGAGAAGGGGCACCTAGGTGCCCCTTTTTGTTTATGTGAGCCACTCGGCTCAGTCGGTTCGAGGCTTTCGGTTGCGTCGGCTGTCTGTTCCTGCTGTCAGCTCTGGGCTTGAGAGCGGATTCGGGCTCGATGCTGAAGCGATATTTCCTTTTTAATTCAACTAGATAATTCGTCTTATAGACGAAAGATTAGTCTTAGACGAAGGGCTGTCATCAAACCGTCAAATTGCAGTGAGTCCATAATGCAATCTCGGATTCTTTTGCGTTTGATCAAACAGACAGGGCAAATCTCGTTTAAGCTGAAAGAGTACTGTCCGCGCTTTTTGACAGTTTGGCGCGTTTATTCAAGGCAAGAGGAGTAGGGTCAAACTTACAAGAAAACACCAGGAGGAGCTGATGGCTGATCCCATGAGAGCAGTTGATCAGGCTGGTGCCGGACATCATGCAGAAAACAGAAAGGAGGATCTGCCATGGGACAAGCTGGCAGAAGAGTCGAGGGTCCACGTTGCGTAGCCATCGTCGGGCCCTTTGGTAGCGGTAAGACAACTCTCCTTGAAGCCTTATTGGCGCGAACCGGTGCAATCAACAAGTTCGGATCAGTCGACAGTGGAGGGTCTGTTGGCGATGCATCCGAGGAAGCACGCGCGCACCATATGTCGGTGGAAGCCAATATCGCCGAAACGGAATTTCTTGGAGATCCCTATATCTTCGTTGATTGCCCTGGCTCAGTCGAATTTCAGTTTGAAAGTCTTCCAGCGCTCTCCGCCGTCGATCTCGCAATCGTCGTTTGCGAACCGGACGAGAAAAAAATTCCAGCCTTGCAGGTTATTCTCAGGCAGCTTGAAGAGCGCAACATTCCCAGAATTCTCTTTATCAATAAACTGGACAAATGCACGACACGGGTGCGTTCTGTCGTCGAGGCCTTGCAGCATGCCTCCAACACGCCGCTTCTGCTGCGTCAGATCCCGATCTGGAAGGGCGAACAGGCCATAGGCTATATCGATCTGGCTCTGGAACGATCCTTCCTTTACAAGGAGCATGCGCCCAGCGAGCTGGTGGACATGAGCGCGGATGATCAGGAGCGCGAATGGGAAGCCCGCTATTCCATGCTCGAAACGCTTTCCGATCATGACGATAAGCTCATGGAGATGCTGCTGGAGGATATGGAGCCCTCCAAGGAGCAGGTCTTTACCGATCTGGTGAAGGAAATGCGCGAGGGGCAGGTCATGCCGGTGCTGATCGGGGCTGCCGAACAGGAAAATGGTGTGACGCGCCTGTTGAAGGTTCTGCGCCACGAAGGGCTCGGTGTCGGCTATACGGCGGAGCGTCTTGGTTGCCCTGAAATGCCCAATGGCGAGCCTGTGTTGCAGGTGATGAAAAGCATTCACACCTCTCATGGTGGCAAGCTGTCCATATCGCGGGTGCTGAAAGGCTCGGTGAAGGATGGCGATGTCTTTTTCGCAAGCGCAGGCGAGGAAATCGGCCGCGTGTCAGGTCTCTTCCATGTGCAGGGACAGAAAACCATCAAGGAGAGCTCTGCCGGCGTTGGTGAGGTCATCGCCTTGGGCAAACTGGATGATGCTCACACGGGCATGACCCTGACAACGGCGAAGGAAGGTGTCGCACAGCTCGACATGTATGAAGCGCCATCTCCGGTGTTTGCCATGGCCGTTAGGCCCAAGGAACATCGCGATGAGGTCAAGCTCTATGCCACCTTGCAAAAGCTGGTTGAAGAGGATCCCTCTCTGATCGTCGAGCAAAATCAAGATAGCAGCGAGACGATCTTGCGCGGGCAGGGAGAGATGCATTTGCGTGTGGCTCTTGAGCGATTGCAGGGGAAATATTCGATCAATATCGAAAGCCATGTTCCGGCCATTCCCTACAAGGAGACCATCCGCAAAGGAACATCGGTGCGTGGGCGCCACAAGAAGCAGTCTGGTGGCCATGGCCAGTTTGGGGATGTGGTTATCGAGATCAAACCCTTGTCCAGTGGAGAGGGCTTTCAGTTTAGCGAGAGCATCACTGGGGGCGTTGTGCCCAAGCAGTATTTCGGCTCTGTCGAGAATGGCATCAAGGATGCGTTGATCAAGGGGCCGCTGGGCTTTGAAGTTGTCGACCTGGCGGTCAATCTTAGTGACGGGTCCTACCATACCGTGGATAGCTCCGATCAGGCCTTCCGCTCGGCAGGCACGTTGGCCATGCGTGAGGGGCTGCCGCAATGTAGCCCGGTGCTGCTGGAGCCAATCGTGAATGTGAAGATCGCTGTGCCCAATGATGTAACGCCCAAGGTCAACACTATCGTGGCTGGCAGGCGTGGTCAGTTGATGGGCTATGATGCCCGGCCCGGTTGGGAAGGCTGGGACGTCGTGGAAAGTCTGATGCCGCAATCCGAGATCAGTGATCTGATCATCGAGTTGAGATCTATCTCCGCCGGTGTTGCCTCTTATGAAGCTTCCTTCGATCACATGCAGGAGCTGACGGGGCGACAGGCCGACCTCGTGCTCGAGGCAGCCAAGGAAGCTTGATAGAGACAATCGTCATGTCGGAAAACGGGGCTGCGGCTCCGTTTTCCTATTGATAATATTACCAGTGACAATAATCAGACTTTTGTCAGATTTTTTGTTGCCTTTTGGCTTTTGAAGTCCGATAGTGTTGGAGCTTCTTTCACGATCTTGTCTTTGCTTGGCGCAAAGACAATTGACCTGCCCGCAGTTGAGCATGGTTTATCCAAGCCGCCCAAACGAGCAAGAAGTTCTCGCAAACAATAAACATTATAAATTGGCGTCTGGGGTCTCATGACTAAAGGATTTCTTATTACCCTATTTATGCAGCGTAGCCGAGAGCATGAAGATCGCCCTCTTGCACGCTGGATTATTGATCAGGCTATGCAGTTGGGCATTCGTGGTGCAACGCTGTCTACGGCCCAAGAAGGGTTCGGCCATGATGGTCGCTACCATTCCAACGGCTATTTCGATATGCAAGATCCGCCGCAGAGATTGACCATGGCGGTGACAGCCAGCGAATGTGATGCGTTTTTTGCGCTCATGAGGTCGAATGATCTGAAGGTGTTTTTCACCAAGGAAGAAATCGAATTCGGTTTCACTTCGGAAGAATTATAAAAGAGCTGGCGAGGCGATATTGCTTTGTTAGGCTCTTAAAGTGTTAGTCTATGCGAAGGTGGTTGGGAGGACTTTGCCTTCGCTGGTGGCGTGCGCTGTCAAAAACCAGTAAATCAATGGCAATCTGAGCCATTTGCAGTGGCAATCATAAGCCACAAAAGGAAAAAATAATGATAGGTCCTCTCATCAACGGTGCCGCAATTGTGGTTGGCTCCGTGGTCGGCGCTTTCATCGGTGCCAAAATCAAGGAAAATGTAAAACAGAATATGCCGATGGTATTCGGCATTGCCTCCATGGGGCTCGGGGTTGCGATGGCTGGTAAGGTGGTGGCCTTGGCTCCGGTGGTGCTTGCATTGATCGTCGGCTCGCTGGTGGGCGAGATTTTCGACCTCGAAAAGTCCATTCACAAAATGTCTTTCAAGACCAAGAGCCTCCTGTCCAAACTGACACCATCTGACGGTGCGTTGCCACAGGATGAATTCCTAAACCGGTTTGTGGCCCTGCTGGTGCTGTTCTCCATGAGTGCGACGGGCATTTATGGTGCGATGGTGGAAGGCATGACCGGGGATACGACCCTGTTGGTCGTCAAGGCCATCTTGGACCTTTTCACCGCCATGATCTTTGCAGCGACGATGGGCTATATCATCGCGCTGCTGGCGGTGCCGCAGCTTATCGTTCAGGCGCTGTTCTTTTTCGCTTCGGTGCTGATTATTCCCCTGACTACGCCGGATATGCTGGCTGACTTCTCGGCTTGTGGTGGCTGTATCATGCTGGCTGTGGGGATGCGCATTTGCGGCATCAAGCAGTTTCCTGTGGCCAACATGATCCCGGCGCTCTGGATTGTCATGCCAATCTCATGGGGCTGGGCAACCATTTTTGCCTGATATCGCCTCTACAGCATCGGCTCTGAGGGGGCTGGTCGTTTAAATGGGCTGGTACTGTGTGGTATGTCCGCGCGTGCCAGCCCTTTTGTTTGCGTATCCTACAGGATTGTCGTCGTCATTGCGCGGTGGACTAGGAGAGGGTCAAAAGGAGAGCTGATCTATTTCAATGGCCGCGAGAATAAGTATTTTTTCAAGGGCTCGCGCGTGGGATTTCATGGGAAGAATTCACAAAAGCGCATAGCGCGCGTTGAATAAATAATAGCCATGCCTATTATTTAAACAAATTTTGGTAATAATCGAAAAAGCAGGTAGAAAGAAAAAAAGCCGGACAAAAGTCCGGCTTATAAAGTTTATTCCGCACAAAAGTGCGGAGCAATCACCTTCCAGAGGGGAACAGCTGGCTACAAACATCGTCGCAGGGAGGAGGTTAGCAACGATTATTGCCTTCAGCTGAGGCATATATGCCTATTAAATAGACGGTTTTCAATGTTCGCAGATGCAGTTCTGTTATGCGTTTCGTGCATAAATATACGTTTAAATACGTAAAGACCCATGAGCCGAAACTCATGGGCGCAATATATCTTCCAAAAAGACCTGAGTTAGAGCTTAATAATGCCAGCTGGCTGCCTTTGACAGCAGAAAATCGCGTACGGCATTAATGCGCATCGAATTTCTGAGCTCCGCCGCATAAACAAAATAGGTTTCAAAGCTTGGCATTTCCACACTTGGAAGCAGCTGAATCATCTCATCGCGTGGATGAACCACGTAATCGGGCAGAATCGCGATGCCTGCACCACGCATAACCGCATGGCGAATGCCTAGTAGGTTGTTTACCTTCAGCGCCATTTGACGTTTTTTGCCCGGGGGCATCTGGGCTGTTTCGAGCCAGTTGACGTCCTTGAGATAGTTGGGGTGGTTGTCACCAAAACAGATCAGGCGATGCTGCTCCAGTTCATCCATGGAGCGGGGCTGGCTGAATTTCTTAAGATAGCTGGCTGAGGCATACATATGGAAATGCACGGTGAAGAGCTTGCGCTGAATGAGGTCTGGCTGTGTCGGCTGGTGCAGTCGGATGGCCACGTCGGCCTGTCGCATGCCAAGGTCGAGATCCTCGTTCTCCAGCAAGAGCGTGAGCGCGATGCCTGGGTAAAGCTCCATGAACTCGGCCAGATGCGAGGTCAGCCAGGCTGACCCAAGCCCCACCGTCGTGGTAACGCGCAACTCGCCGGTCGGCTTTTCCTTGGAGTCAGTCAAATGGGTGCGGACGGTTTCCAGCTTCATGAGCACGTCATGGGCTGTGCGGTAAAGCAGTTCGCCCTGTTCGGTCAGGATTAGACCGCGTGCATGTCGATGGAACAACGTGACCCCGAGGTCCGATTCCAGAGCGCTAACCTGTCGGGAAATCGCGGATTGGCTCATATGCAATTTGTCGCCAGCGTGCGTGAAGCTGCCAGCGTCGGCGGCCGCATGAAAAATGCGTAGTTTGTCCCAATCCATAGTTTCCTCCGGCTGAATTGCTGGTCCTGCAATCCATGCTAATGTCTGATTCTTAACGAGCCTTGACTAGCCGTAGTGGACGCTGCCCATGTTATGCGTTTGGGCTACGCCAGATATGCGGATTCAAGCGTAGCCCTTAGTCTAATAAGTTTCAAACGCAAAACAAGCTAGCCGGAGGTCTTAGGACGTTATTTCTGGGCAAAACCCGTTATTATTCAGCGTCTTCTTGTTCTGCAAGGAAGCGTTCTGCTTCCAAAGCGGCCATGCAGCCCAAACCGGCAGCCGTTACGGCCTGCCGATACTTGTCATCGGTGACGTCTCCTGCGGCAAAAACGCCTGGAATTGAGGTCACTGTCGAATCAGGTGCGGTCCAGATATAGCCGTTTTCCTTCATTTTCAGCGTGTCCTTGAACAGCTCGACGGCGGGCGCATGGCCAATGGCAACGAAAATGCCGTCTGCGGTGATATCGGTCATCTCACCGGTTTTGACATTGCGCAGCTTGGCACCGGTCACGCTTGGCGGGAATCCTTCCTTGCCGATGAATTCTTCAACCACGGAATCCCAGATCACTTCGATTTTCGGGTTCTTTTCCAGGCGGTTTTGCAGGATCTTCTCGGCCCGGAATTCATCGCGGCGATGGATGACCGTCACCTTGCTTGCATGGTGCGTGAGATAGAGCGCCTCTTCCACAGCGGTGTTGCCGCCGCCGATGACCAGCACTTCCTTGCCACGATAAAAGAAGCCGTCGCATGTGGCACAGGCGGAGATGCCGAAGCCCTTGAATTTCTCTTCGGTTTCCATGCCCAGCCAACGCGCCTGTGCGCCAGTGGCGATGATGATGCTGTCGGCCGTATAGTCCGCGCCGGAATCGCCTTTTGCCTTGAAAGGGCGTGCGGTGAGATCCACGTCGGTGATAATATCCGAAACAAGGTTGGTGCCAACATTCTTGGCTTGAGCCTTCATTTGCTCCATCAGCCATGGGCCCTGAATTTCTTCAGCGAAGCCGGGATAGTTTTCCAGCTCGGAGGTGATGGTCAACTGACCGCCTTCCTGCATACCGGCAACAAGCGTCGGCTCAAGCATGGCACGGGCAGCATAAATGGCGGCTGTGTACCCTGCTGGTCCAGAGCCAATGATCAAGACTTTGCTATGCATCGGATTATCTTTCATTGATGATGGCCATGAAGGGGAGCGGTCTCCGCTTCATTGAGATCCTTCAAGAGGGGTCGGGTTGAGCAGAAGCCGGATTTCCTCTGCTATCAGTTCTGTTGAATTTATGGCGGGCCGGGCTCCCGTTTCAAGAGGGGCGGGGAGAAGTTGTACAAAAGGGTGTTGGACGAGTTGATTGATCGTCCGTTTCAGCTTCTTTGGATAGGCATCCGGCTCGAAAATGTAAACAGGAACTTCGCACGATAGGACATCGGAAAGCATGGAATGGGAATCAGCTGTAACGATGATCACATCGGCGAGGGCGAGCATCGAGAAATAGGGATTGTCACCCTGCTCATCCCAGATCCAGTGAGGGTGTCCGATGAGCGCCTTCTTAACGGCGGTTTTCAAGTGGTCCGGCGTTCGTCTGGAGGGGGTGACCATCACGGAAACATGGGGGGGCAGCTCGTGGCTTAGATAGTGCGCAAGCCGTTTCGATGCTTGCTCGCCGAACTTCTCCTTTGCCGTATCGCCGCCCAGAATAAGCGCCACGCGCGGGGCTGGCAGATGAAGCAGGGCCTGAGGTGCCTTGGTTCTTGCTGCGGTCAGCTGGCTCGGCGTGATGCGGGTCGGGCCTGTCAGTGAGACGATTGTGCGAGAATCCCGGCGTTTGTCGTGGAAGGGAACCCAGACAAGATCCGCATTGAAAGAGGTAAGGCGTGGATCTTTGAGGAAGACCGTTATGGTTTGCGGGCTGACTTTCTTGAGCTTTCTCAGATAAGCTACGGTCCGGCGGCCTGATGCTATGGCCACATCGGGAAAGGGACCATGAATGGGGGAGGCTGGATTTTTGGGGCTGTCCGATGGCGGTATCGGCCCATGCGGCATGAGCCAGACCCATGGTGCTGACGGGGCCACATGACGCAGTTCTATGGAGCCGCCCAATCGCTCAGCAACGCTGAGGCATTGATTCTCGTCGCCAGGCTTGCCATCGCTCAGAACCCAGATTTTCATGCCTGTTGTGGCTACCACTTTCGACTCTCCTGGAGGGGTGATCTTTCCAAATAATTCACCGAAACGGCGTTCTGTGTCCTAAATGGGCACAGAAATATGTCTAAACTTTCCAGATTTGTCCAATTAGCGCTATGATCGTGTGTCGCTGCGCGCTATACCTTGGTATGGACAACAGCTCAGGTTCCCATGAGCTTCTCGAAAATAAGAGACCTTTCGCCTTGAAAGCAAGACTTGATCCAATTGACTGGAAAATCCTGAAAGAGCTTCAGGATGATGGTCGTATCACAAACGTAGAACTGGCGCGTCGCGTTGGTATTTCTGCGCCTCCATGCCTGCGCCGCGTTCGCGCGCTGGAAGAAGCTGGAATCATCAAAGGCTATCGTGCCATTGTTGACGAAAAGCAGATCGGCTTTGACGTAACAGCGATTGCTATGGTCGGGTTGCATAGTCAGGCTGAAGCCGATTTGGTGGCCTTTGAGGAGCGTGTCAGAGCATGGCCGCAAGTCCGGGAATGCTACATGCTTTCCGGGGATATCGACTTTGTTCTGCGCTGTGTGTCGCCTGATTTGCAAGCTTTTCAGTCTTTCGTCATTAATGAACTGACGTCTGCGCCCAACGTGGATAGCGTGCGTACATCGCTGACCATCCGCTTGAGCAAGAATGCGCCGAACGTTCCGATCAATCTGGGTGACTGACGCGATACAGACAGAAGAGCAGCGATTGTTTAAAAGCGCATGGCGGGAGCAACGCCGATGCGCTTTTTTATTGGCTATGAATGTCTTCCATTGGATCTGAGCAGCTTGTTAAGCTGACAGTTTTCGGGAAGGAACAAGTCCAAAGACCTGTTAGATATATTTGATTTCGAGGATCTCGTAGGATTTCGACCCGCCGGGGGCCATGACTTCTACGGAATCTTCAACCTGTTTGCCGATCAGTGCACGTGCGATCGGGGAGGACAGGGAAATCTTGCCTTTTTTCAGATCAGCTTCGACATCGCCAACGATCTGATAGGTTTTCTCTTCATCGGTGTCTTCATCGACCATGGTCACTGTGGCGCCAAACTTGATGGTGTTGCCACTCATCTTGGTTACGTCGATGACTTCCGCACGCGAAAGCTTGTCTTCGAGCTCGGAGATACGGCCTTCATTCAGGCTCTGCTGTTCCTTTGCAGCATGATATTCGGCGTTTTCGGACAAATCGCCATGGGCACGCGCTTCGGAGATCGCTGCGATAATCCGCGGGCGTTCTTCGCTGCTGCGCTGTTTCAATTCTTCACTAAGAGCCTGATATCCGGCAGGCGTCATTGGGATTTTTTCCATTGCCTTCGGAAAGCCTCCTGTTAAACGGGGTACGAGGCCCCACAAAAAAGTTTAGCGTCCCGAGGGTTTCGTGCCCTCGAGACGCACATGAATGTTCTATGCAAGACGGTGTTGGTCTTGCCAATCAGGAGAAATAGTCCTGCAGAGGCCGGACTTCAATATCTCCCTTCTTATAAGCTTCAATGCCCTGAGCTGCTGCCAATGCTCCGGCAACAGTCGTGTAGTAGGGTACCTTATGCAAAAGTGCAGCGCGGCGCAAATCCCGGCTGTCGGAAATTGCCTTGGCGCCCTTGGTTGTGTTGAAGACCAGGTGCACTTCGCCATTCTTGAGAGCATCAACGATATGGGGGCGGCCCTCAAGCATTTTATTGATTTTTTCGCACTCTATCCCGTTTTCAGACAGATAACGCTGTGTACCACCGGTCGCGATGATGCGGAAACCGACATTCTTGAGGCGGCGGACGGCAGGCAGAATCGCCGGCTTGTCGTCATCCTTGACCGAAATAAAGGCTGTGCCCTTGCTTGGAACCTTTGTGCCACTGCCCAGCTGTGACTTGGCAAAGGCAACCGGGAAGTCCTTGTCCAATCCCATGACCTCACCAGTCGAGCGCATTTCCGGGCCGAGAATGGTGTCGACGCCAGGGAAGCGGGCGAATGGGAATACGGCTTCCTTGACGGCGATATGGTCAAGTTTGTCATGCTTGACGTCCTGATCGGAAAGCGGTTCGCCGGTCATGACGCGCGAGGCAATGCTGGCGATCGGTTTACCAACAGTCTTGGCCACGAACGGTACGGTACGGGATGCACGCGGGTTGACCTCGATGACATAGATGTCGCCATCCTTGACTGCGAACTGCACGTTCATCAGGCCGACCACATTGAGGGCAAGCGCCATTTCCTTGGTCTGGCGCGCCAGTTCATCCTGAACGTCCTGAGACAAAGAGTAAGGTGGCAGGGAACAGGCGGAGTCACCGGAGTGAATGCCGGCTTCCTCGATATGCTCCATGATACCTGCGATCACCACTTCCTTGCCATCGCACAAGCAATCCACGTCAACCTCAATGGCTCCGGAAAGGTAGCTGTCGAACAGCAGGGCATTCTGGGCGAGAACGGCGTTGATCTGGCCGGTTTTGTCATTCGGGTATTTGAGGCGGATATCTGGTGGGACCAGTTCGGCCAACGTCAGCTGGATATATTTCTCGAACGCTTCCGGGGTGCGCACGATTTCCATGGCGCGGCCGCCCAACACGTAGGATGGGCGCACGACAACAGGGAAACCGATCAGATCAGCCACGATGCGGGCCTGTTCGATGGAATAGGCAATGCCATTGCGTGGCTGCATAAGGTCGAGCTTATGCAGAAGCTTCTGGAAGCGATCGCGGTCTTCGGCCAGGTCGATGGCGTCCGGAGAGGTGCCAAGGATCGGAATATCTGCATCCTGAAGCGCCTGAGCCAGTTTCAGTGGCGTCTGGCCACCAAACTGCACGATGACGCCGATGAGTTCGCCTGTTTCCTGTTCCTTGCGTAGAATCTCGATGACATCCTCAGCGGTCAGCGGCTCGAAATAGAGACGATCGGAGGTGTCATAGTCAGTAGAGACCGTTTCGGGGTTGCAGTTGATCATGATGGTCTCATACCCGGCTTCGCTCATGGCAAAGCAGGCGTGACAGCAGCAATAATCGAACTCGATACCCTGACCAATACGGTTTGGCCCACCGCCGAGAATGGCAACCTTCTTGCGCTCCGAAGGATTGGCTTCACAGGCCGGAGCGCCGTTGAATGGCATCTCGTAACTGGAATACATGTAGGCGGTTGGTGACGCAAACTCGGCAGCGCAGGTGTCAATGCGCTTGTAGACCGGGCGCACGTCAAGATCCTTGCGAAGGGCAGCGACTTTCTTGGCCGAGGTGCCAGCCAGCTCTGCAAGGCGCACATCTGAGAAGCCCATGCTCTTGAGCTTGCGCATATTGTGCGCATCCTTCGGAAGGCCGTGAGCCCGTACCCTCTCTTCCATGTCGATGATGCCCTGAAGCTGCTCAAGGAACCATGGATCATATTTACAGGTCTCGAAAATCTGCTCGTGGCTGACGCCAAGGCGGATGGCCTGTGCGATCTTGAGCAAACGGTCCGGAGTCGCCTTGGCGAGCGCCGCGCGAATAGCGTTCTTGTCATCGCCCTGATCCAGCCCTTCGATTTCCACCTCATTGAGGCCGGTAAGGCCCGTCTCCAAGCCACGCAGGGCTTTCTGAAGGGATTCCTGGAAGGTACGACCAATGGCCATCACTTCGCCAACCGACTTCATGGCAGTGGTCAGGGAAGGCTCTGCGCCCGGGAATTTCTCAAACGCAAAGCGAGGGATCTTGGTGACCACATAGTCGATGGATGGCTCAAAGGAAGCCGGCGTTGCGCCACCGGTGATGTCGTTGGCCAGTTCGTCCAGTGTGTAGCCGACAGCCAGCTTGGCGGCGACTTTGGCAATCGGGAAGCCGGTCGCCTTGGATGCCAGAGCCGAGGAACGGGACACACGCGGGTTCATTTCGATCACGATCAGGCGGCCGTTTTCCGGATTGACGGAGAACTGCACGTTGGAGCCGCCGGTTTCCACACCGATCTCGCGCAGAACCGCCAGAGAGGCGTCGCGCATGATCTGATATTCCTTGTCCGTCAGCGTCAGGGCTGGTGCGATGGTAATCGAATCGCCGGTATGCACGCCCATCGGGTCGAGGTTTTCGATGGAGCAGATGATGATGCAGTTGTCGTTCTTGTCGCGAACGACCTCCATCTCATATTCTTTCCAGCCGATGATGCTTTCTTCCACCAACACTTCGGTGGTTGGAGAGGCATCAAGGCCACGCTCGATGATTTCGAGATATTCTTCGCGGTTATAGGCTACGCCACCGCCGGTGCCGCCCATGGTGAAGGATGGACGCATGATGGCGGGCAGGCCAACAACTTCGAGCGCTTCAAGCGCCTCGGGAATGTTGTGGGCCAACCGGGAAACCGGTGTGTCGAGACCGATCTTGTTCATCGCTTCGCGGAACAGTTCGCGGTCTTCAGCCTTATCGATGGCTTCAGCCGTCGCGCCGATCATCTCGACATTGTATTTTTCCAAAACGCCCATTTTGCGCAGGGAAAGAGCGCAGTTGAGTGCCGTCTGGCCACCCATGGTCGGGAGCAGGGCGTCAGGGCGTTCCTTCTCGATGATCTTGGCTACGATTTCCGGAGTGATCGGCTCGATGTAGGTTGCGTCCGCCATGTCCGGATCGGTCATGATCGTCGCCGGGTTCGAGTTGACCAGAATGATGCGGTAGCCTTCTTCTCGGAGAGCCTTGCAAGCTTGTGTTCCGGAATAGTCGAACTCGCAGGCCTGACCGATAATGATGGGTCCGGCACCGATAATAAGGATGGATTTTATGTCTGTCCGCTTTGGCATCGTTCTTCGCGCTCACGTCGAGGCACCGCTCACCCTTGTCTTGAAGAGGAGCCTGGCCGTTGCTGGTCGGGGTGTGCAGATGAGATTTGGATCGCTATAGCGAAATATTGCCCATATTGCCATAGGGAAAGGAAGTTTTTTTGTCTCTATCTAGCACTTTTTCGGATGATTGTTTGGCTGGTGTCAACAGATAGCCGTTTTCTTGTCAGGATTGAGGCATGTCCCGCAGAGTCTGGGGAAAATACGTAATGACGACTCACTAGGACGGAAGAAAGGGCCTCCCGGTCCTGTCAGAGGGCTCCCTGATCGGAAGGGGGCGTCTCGTCTTCCTGCGAGAAAGGCTGTTGCTCCACACCTTGCTCTTCGCCTTGGTCGTCGGTCTTGTCTTTAAATATGGCTGGGTCGAATTTGCTGACCGTAGTGCCGTCAAAGTCGGAAATACCGATTGTCAGCGCATAACAGGCAAGGCGGACCGACTTGGGAATGGTGACTGCCTTTCCATCCCGATTGCCCTTCTCGTAATACTGAATCATGCGCTTTTTCAAGCCGAGCAAGTCTGCTGCGTCTTTCTGTTTTAGCCCCATTTCTTTTCTCCACGCGCGAAATTGCTGCGCGGACATGGGTTCATCGTCTTGTTTTTGTTCAGATTTTGCCACGGCTTACTTCTTTTTGCGCAAAAAGTGCGCCTTACTGTTGACATTGATGCACTTAGTGCGCATATTTACTGACATAAGCGCACTGAGTGCAGTCTGTTCAGCTTATTTAAAACCTACCTTCGCAATAAGGTCAATGGTTGATGCTGCATAAGAGTGTGATGAAAACCGGGATCCCGACAAGAACCCATTATATGGAGTGCCCCCAATGTTAGTCGACCTCATGGTAAGTCGCGAAACACTGGGCGTTCGTCGTCGCTGCGACGTTCACAGATTTGCCCAGCTTCGTTGCTATCTTGCACGCGTGTTCAAAGACCTTGGCGCGTAGCGAATAGGTGCCAATTCTTGCTGTGATGCAGAATGGCCCGGGATTTAAAAATCCAGTCTCTCAAAGAAACGGCCCGACAAATTGTCGGGCCGTTTCTTTTTGTATCCAAGTTGGCACTATGTCTGTCTTTGAAAGAGGCTCAGGCATAATGGGGCATCACCGTTGGACAAGGGACTGCGGGCCAGAAGAGGCAATTTCCGATTGCCGTGCGCTGTTCTTTTGCTCATTGTAGAGGCGTGTGAAAGTTTGCATTCCAATTGGGGCTAAATCGGGGGCGTGGGGCTATGCGGTGGCGTGGACGTAGACAGAGCAGCAATGTTGAAGACCGGCGAGGGCAATCATCCGGGCGCTATGCGCGCTCGGGAATGCGTTTGCCGATTGGGCGTGGTGGCGGTCGCCCCAGTCTCCTGATTTTGATTGTTATAGGCGGTGTGCTTTGGATGATGGGTGTCAGCCCGACGACGATCCTGTCCATGCTTCTGGGAGGAGAGGGTAGCTATACGCCCCAAACTCAGACCTCGCAAAACACCCAGACACAACGCTCTGCGGCCGAGAATGAAATGGCATCCTTTGTGAAAGTGGTTCTGGCAGAGACAGAAGATGTTTGGGGCACGATTTTCCAGAATGCGGGACAAACCTATCCTCAGCCAAAGCTGGTGCTTTTTTCCAATCAGATTAGCTCAGCCTGCGGATCGGCGTCTTCTGCTACAGGGCCATTCTACTGCCCCGGTGATCAGAAGGTTTATATTGATCTGAGCTTCTATCAGGAGCTTCGTACCCGATTTGAGGCGCCGGGCGACTTCGCGCAGGCTTATGTCATTGCCCATGAGGTTGGGCATCATATCCAGAATGTGACCGGCATCCTGCCCAAATTCAACGAAATGCGCCGATCAATGAGCGAGACTGACGCCAACAAGATGTCCATCCGGGTGGAGCTTCAGGCCGATTGCTATGCGGGTGTCTGGGGGCATTATACAAATCAGAAAGGCTTGCTGGAGAATGGCGATCTGGATGAGGCGCTTAATGCTGCCACCCAGATTGGTGATGATGCCTTACAGCGGCGAACACAGGGCTATGTGGTGCCTGACAGTTTTAACCATGGCACCTCGGCTCAGCGCAAGAAATGGTTTGCCAAAGGGTTCGAGAGTGGAAAGGTCGGGTCATGTGATACATTCTCCGTTGCCAACCCTTAGGCCGTTTCGACCCTTTTCTTTCAGCACGGTCTGAAGGCAACGACTTTTAGGTAAAGAATACAAGCCTTTCCGATGCCAATAAAAAAGCCCGCCCCATGATTTGCATGGGCGGGCTTCGTTATATTGATATGAAGGTTTTTGAAAGCCGCTCTTACTCTGCGACCTGTTCAATGCCCTTGCGTTCCCGCATCAGATTGGTGAAGCGGGTAAAGAGATAGTGGCTGTCTTTCGGCCCTGGAGAGGCTTCCGGATGGAACTGCACCGAGAAGATCGGCTTGCCTTTTACAGCCAGACCACAGTTAGATCCGTCAAACAGGGAAATGTGGGTTTCCTCGATGCCTTCTGGCAGGCTTTCTCCATCCACGGCAAAGCCATGGTTCATGGAGGTGATTTCCACCTTGCCTGTGGTCTTGTCCTGAACCGGATGGTTGGCTCCATGGTGACCCTGATGCATTTTGGTGGTCTTGCCGCCAAGGGCCAGAGCCAGCATCTGGTGCCCAAGGCAAATGCCGAACAATGGAATGTCTGCCTCAATCACCGCCTTGATAGCATCTACCGAGTAGGTGCCGGTGGCTGCAGGATCGCCCGGGCCATTGGAAAGGAAAACCCCATCAGGTTTCAGCGCAAGAATGTCTTCGCCGGTTGCCGTGGCAGGCAGGACTGTCAGTTTGCAGCCATGATCTGCGAGCAGACGCAGGATGTTGCGCTTTAGGCCGTAGTCAATAGCGACCACATGGAACTGTGGATCCTTGAGCTTGCCGTAGCCTTCATCCCAGACCCAAGTGCTTTCATTCCAATCGAAGGTCTTGTTGGCGGTCACATCCTTTGCAAGGTCTGCGCCTACCAGTCCGTTCCAGCCAGCCGCTTCGCGTTTGAGAGCCTCAACATCGAACTTGCCGTCAGGCGAATGGGCGATGACCGCATTGGCCAGACCCTTCTCGCGGATCAAGCTCGTCAATGCGCGCGTGTCCACACCTGCGATGCCAACAATGCCGCGCGACTTCAGCCACGCGTCGAAATGGCGCGTTGCGCGGTAGTTGGAGGGCTCGGTGATGTCCGTCTTGATGACGGCGCCTCGGACGCCTGCATCATTATCGAGATCGATGGTTTCTACATCTTCCTCATTGGTGCCGACATTACCGATATGAGGGAAGGTGAAGGTGACAATCTGGCCTGCATAGGAAGGATCGGTGAGGATTTCCTCATAGCCGGTCATTGCCGTATTAAAACAGACTTCCGCGACGGCGGAGCCGGTCGTGCCGATTCCCTGTCCTTCAATGACAGTGCCGTCTGCCAAAACCATGAGAGCGGTCGGTTTGAAGTCGTCCCAAGGGGCCGGTGTCGTCTGAGCCGGTGAAGTAGCGGGGTGAGCCATGCCGTGGGTGTCCTGAAAATGCTGTTTGTCTGATTTCTGTGCCCGTTCTCGTCCGCTGGAGCCCTTTGGGCACTGCGTGAATTGCAACGAGGATGGAGACAGGGAAATGCTTGTTCTCAGAGGTGATGATCTATGACAAAAGTGCTCGAGCGTCAATGAGTCTGGGATAAATAATTCGAAAAAATATTTTTCAAAATGATGCGATTTCAAAATTTTGTGCTGTTTTGAGGTTTTGTATTGCTCTTATGCATATTATGCGGTGATGGTGCTGGCTTTTTCCCCATGCTATGCGCCGTAGCAGCATATTGTCCGTTCTTTAGCGGAGCCCTGCATAGCTGGCCAAATGCCTGGCCTCTGTTGGTCTGTCTGAGGCTGTCTCTTTCGCAATGGGGACTTTCAAAGCGTCGGCTTTATCTTATTGGTTAGCCGTGGCTTTTATGCAATTCTACATAGATAGGGTTCTGAGGAGCGTAGGTCCTGCTCTCACCTTTCAACAGTGGAGGCGCTGTGAAGAAATAGGGGCGCGGGGCGGTGTAACGCTAGGAACGCGCTGGAATTCTCCATGTTTTTGCGCTGTTCATTCTTTGTTAACGCTTTGCCAAACAAGTGGCGGACTAAGACGTAAGTGCAATGCCGACTTGCCTAACATTGAAAGTCACTGTATCAAACATTAAGTTTTTTCGGTGGCAAAGCCATGCTAACGTGGCTGGAAACTGCCGATATAGTGGCGAAATTGCGCCGCTTTACAGGAATTTTGCTCTTGGCCTTCAAAACGGGAACCGCTTTCTTGCCGAGAGCGTTTTGTGATTCCTGGCAATGAAAGGCCAACAGAGATGAGAGGCCAGCAATATGCGTGAGCAGATTACCGAAAGCCTGACAGAGGCAATCAAGGCTCAGGACAAACGCCGTATGGCAACCCTGCGTCTGGTGACCGCCGCTATCAAGGACCGCGACGTCGATGCACGCGGTCAAGGTAAGGAAGGGGTCTCGGACGACGACATTTTGCAGATCCTTGCCAAAATGATCAAACAACGTGAAGAATCCATCCGTGTTTATGAAGAAGCCGGACGGGAAGAACTCGCCCAGCAGGAACGCGAGGAAGCCGAAATCATCAAGGAATTCCTGCCCCAGCAGATGGGGGAAGAGGAAGTCTCCCAGACTTGCGCCAAGGCCGTTGAAGAGCTTGATGCTGATGGCCTGAGGGATATGGGCAAGGTGATGAACCACCTCAAAGCCACCTATCCGGGGCAGATGGATTTCGGCAAGGCAAGCTGCATCGTCAAGGGCTTGTTGCTCTAGCGCTACCATCACAACAGTTTATCGCTTTCTTCTGGGGCCTCTTTAAAGGAGGCCCCGAAACCGTCTACGGTTCAATGGTTGCGTTGAAGTGACCTTTGTGCTTTTGGAAAATCTGATATTATCATCGGATCGTGTTAGCCTGCAGGGATGTCGCAAGAGATCCGTGTGGGTATCTTGTTCTGGAATATGCCTGCTGTTGGTCTGACATGGTCTAACCACATGCGGCTTTTGAGTTCGAGCCTTGCTTATGAAATTTCCGCAAAGTCTGCTGGAAGAAATAAGAGAACGCATTCCTGTGTCCGACGTGGTCGGGCGCAAGGTTAAATTGCGTCGTCAGGGGCGGGAATATGCCGGTCTTTCGCCCTTTAACAAGGAAAAGACACCCAGCTTCTTCGTCAATGACCAGAAGCAGTTTTATCATTGTTTTTCCTCTGGCAAGCATGGCGATATTTTCAAATTCTTGATGGAAACCGAAGGGCTGAGCTTTCCTGAGGCCGTCGAGATGCTGGCAGGGCAAGCGGGGGTTCCGCTACCCGATCCGGACCCGCAGGTGCAAAAGCGCGAGCGCGAGCGGGCCAGTCTCTATGACGTCATGGAGATGGCGACCAAGTTTTTCCAGCTTCAGTTTCATTCGGAACTGGGGCGCGAGGCGCGCACTTACGCCAACAACCGGCGACTGACAGAGGAAACCATGCGGACGTTCCGTATGGGATTTGCTCCCAACAGCCGGGATCACCTGAAGAGCTATTTGCTTGAGCATGGCGTCAGTGAACAGGATATGCTGGACACTGGCCTGATCATCAAGCCTGATGATGGCCGCCCCACCTATGACCGCTTCCGCAATCGTCTGATGATCCCCATTGAGGATGAACGCGGACGGGTCGTGGCTTTTGGTGGTCGTATTCTGGACAAGGATGGCAAGCCGAAATATCTCAACTCGCCGGAAACGCGCCTCTTCTTCAAGGGCAATATGGTGTTCAACGCCCATCGGGCGCGTCAGGCGGCCTATGAAGCCGGGTCAGCGATCGTGGTGGAAGGCTATATGGATGCCATCGCGCTCTATCAGGCCGGTATCCGTCATGTGGTTGCGTCTCTGGGGACGGCCTTCACCGAGCAGCAGATTGCACGCATGTGGCGCTTTTCCAATGAGCCCTATATCTGCTTTGACGGTGACCGCGCCGGTCGGCAGGCGGCTCATCGCTCGATTGAACGCATTCTGCCCAACCTGAAGGCTGGTTATTCCTTCCAGTTTGTCTTTCTGCCCAATGGTCAGGACCCCGATGATCTGGTGCGCGAAGGCGGCGCGGATGCCTTTGCCCCGGTTTTGGGGCAGGCGCGCAGCCTATTTGACGTGATCTGGGAGCGGGAACTGGAAGCCCAACCGGCAGATACACCCGAACGCAAGGCCGCTCTTGAAAAGCGCATCGAGGATCTGGTGCGTCTGATCAAGGATGAGCGCGTGCAGCGTCAGTATCAGATGAGCTTCAAGTCGGCTTTGTCGAATTTTTTCTGGCAGCAGGAGCGCGATCGCCGCGATCAGAACCGCAACCGCTTCTTTACCGGTGGCGGTGCCCGTGCGGGCAAGGGGGCCGGACCCTCCAGCGCTCTACAGGCTTCGGGTAATGTGTCCCGTGCGCCAGAGATCGGGCAGTCGACGGAATATGAATATTGCCTCATCGGGCTCTCTATTCATATGCCCTACCTGTTTGAACAGTTTGCCGAGCAGGTTCTGTCCGTGCCATTTCAGAAGGAGAGCCTCGAAGCCTTCAAGTTTGTGCTCTCGCACATTATCTTTGACCAGAAGGCGCGCACCTACAAGGATATCTATGATCAGTGCCCGGACAATCTGCGGGAGCTGCTTGATGATATGCATGGGGTTGAGGTGCGTGATGGTAATGGCAAGGTCATCCATCCATGGGGTTGGCGTCTTGCTGGACGCCGCAGGGTGCATCAACTGGTCTATAAGCCCAGCCGGTTGTTTCTGGAACGGCTTTTCCAATCCTATCTCAATGTACTCGAAGTGCGAGAGACAGAGAAGGATCTGGAAAGGGAGATGGCTACTCTTTCTGCCGGAGTGGACGAGGGGGCGTTTCATCGCATCCAGTATCTGACCAACGAATTGCATCGGCGCAGGGAAGAAAATCTGCGCGAGGAGCAGGAACTCAGCGAGCTTTACGACCAGATGAAAAGCGGCAGCGAAAGGGTTTCTCTGGAAGAGGTGCTGCTGCAATTGGCTGCGCCGGTCGATGAAAGCGCCTGAGTCTATCTGATTCGTATTTCTGGCGAATCAGATGCACGCGTCGGGTTTTGTCCTGTTTTTTGCGGATTTGAGAATAAAAACCGTAAAAATGATTCGAAAAGTCTCCCAAAACAATGTTTTTTCTGCTCTTGGGGGTTGCCGAATCGAATCGCTGCGCTAAATATCTAGTTCCGACAGCCCCATGCGCCAAATGTCAAGTTGGCGAAGAAGTGATTTATGCTGCGGATAATCGAACGTGATCTGAAGCCGGGGACTTTGCCGTCTAACCGGCCTGTTTTTGTGGATATATGTGCAGGGGATCGTTGTGACTGCACCAAGCAGGCTTGGGTTAAGAGGCGTTTAACGAACCCATCTATATGAATGTACGTGAGTCCTGAACATCATGCGGTTGTTGCGAGCACCGGCATAATTGCATGACCTACCGTTCGTACGAGTGGATGCCGAAGCAGACGCCCCACTAAACCGGGTGTCTTTGGAGACAGGAATGGCAACAAAGGCAATGCAAAACGACGACAAGACCAACAGCGAAAGCTCCAATTCGGACGCGCCGCTGTTGGATATGACGGACACTGCTGTCAAGCAGATGATCAAAACCGCCAAGAAACGCGGTTACGTCACTTATGATGAGTTGAACGAAGTTTTGCCGTCGGAAGAAGTTTCATCTGAACAAATCGAAGACACGATGTCCATGCTATCTGACATGGGGATCAATGTGATCGAGTCAGAGGAAGCTGAAGACAACGAGTCGGAAAGCAATTCAAAGGATCTGGTCGAAGCCAAGAGCTCGACCGCTGTTGCTAAGACGACAACCAGCAAGGAACCGACAGATCGGACCGACGACCCTGTGCGCATGTATTTGCGCGAGATGGGCTCGGTGGAGCTTTTGTCGCGCGAAGGCGAAATCGCTATTGCCAAGCGCATAGAAGCCGGCCGCGAGGCTATGATTGCCGGTTTGTGCGAAAGCCCTCTGACCTTTCAGGCTATCATCATCTGGCGTGATGAATTGCTTGAGGGCAACATTCTTCTGCGCGATATTATCGATTTGGAAGCGACCTACGCCGGCCCCGGCAACGAGGACGAAGAGGAGGACGATTCCGACGATGAAGCAGATGGCGAAGAGGAAAGTGCAGCAGCGACCCCTGTGGTTGAGGCAGCCGCCAAGCCTGCCGCTGTCGCCGGGCAGAAGCCTGCCAACGATGAGGAAGAAAAGGCCGAAGGGGAAGGCGAGGGTGATGATGATGAGGATGACGAGGATGATCTCGAAAACAACCTCTCTCTTGCCGCAATGGAAGCCGAGCTGAAGCCTAAGGTTCTGATCATTTTTGACCAGATTGCTGAAGATTACAAAAAGCTGCGTCGTTTGCAGGATCAGCTTGTCGAGCAGCGTATGGCCAACAAGTCTCTGTCTCCCAGCCAGGAGCGTCGCTACGACAAGCTCAAGGAAGACATCATTGTCGAGGTCAAGAGCCTGTCCTTGAATCAGAATCGTATTGATGCTCTGGTCTCCCAGCTCTATGAAATCAACAAGCAGCTGGTTGGCCGCGAAGGACGTCTTCTGCGTCTGGCTGAAGCCTATGGCGTCAATCGGTCCGAGTTCCTCAAGAACTATCAGGGCAACGAGCTGGATCCGAACTGGATCGAACGCGTTTCCCAGTTGACGAGCCGTGGCTGGAAAGAATTTGTCCATCACGAAGGCGATCGGATTCAGGATCTGCGCGAAGACATTCAGGTGCTCTCTACCGAGACCGGTCTGGAGATTGGCGAATTCCGCCGCATCGTATCCTCCGTGCAGAAAGGCGAGCGCGAAGCCCGTCAGGCCAAGAAGGAAATGGTGGAAGCCAACCTGCGTCTGGTTATCTCCATTGCCAAGAAATATACCAACCGTGGTCTGCAGTTCCTCGATCTTATTCAGGAAGGCAATATTGGCCTGATGAAGGCGGTCGACAAGTTCGAGTATCGCCGCGGTTACAAATTCTCGACTTATGCCACATGGTGGATTCGTCAGGCGATCACCCGCTCGATTGCGGACCAGGCCCGTACGATCCGTATTCCTGTGCATATGATAGAGACGATCAACAAGATCGTGCGGACGTCGCGTCAGATGCTGCATGAGATCGGTCGTGAACCAACACCGGAAGAGCTGTCTGATAAATTGCAGATGCCGCTTGAGAAGGTGCGCAAAGTCTTGAAAATTGCCAAGGAGCCAATCTCTCTTGAAACCCCGATCGGGGATGAGGAGGATTCCCATCTGGGCGATTTCATCGAGGACAAAAATGCGATCCTGCCCATCGATGCGGCCATTCAGGCGAACCTCAGAGAGACCACGACCCGTGTTCTGGCTTCCCTGACGCCGCGTGAAGAACGCGTGTTGCGTATGCGTTTCGGCATCGGCATGAACACCGACCACACTCTGGAAGAGGTTGGTCAGCAGTTCTCCGTGACGCGCGAACGTATTCGTCAGATCGAAGCCAAGGCGCTGCGAAAACTCAAGCATCCAAGCCGCAGCCGCAAGCTGCGCAGCTTCCTTGATAGCTAGAATCAACTGACTATCAATCTGAATCACGAAGCCCGGACAAGTCATTGTCCGGGCTTTGTTTTTTTGGGGCTTTCTTAAAGTGATTTCAGGCCGAATGTCATGTGCGATCAGCCTTGAAAAGACAGCTCTCTTCTGGCTTTAAGTTCCACAAGAGAGTCCGCTTGTTCACAAAAGGATTCAGGTTGGTTAGTCGTCCTTGAGGAACCAGCTGGCATTCACCGTGATGGTGATTTCCATCTCGCCCTTTGCGACGGGGACGGCAGAGTCAACGGCTTCCATTTTGGCCGCGCGCATCATCATCGGCTGAGGGCTTCTGAAACCACCTGACTCCGAGAGGCTCTGAAGAGAAGAGAGATCGGTGCCAAGTTCCTTGGCATAGAGCTCGGCCTTATGACGCGCATCGGACAGGGCTTCCTTGCGGGCTTCGTCGAGCAGCTCATCCTTGTTGGAGATGTCGAAGTTGAGGCCGGAAATATCATTGGCGCCCGCATTGACCAGTGCCGTCAACACCGTACCGACCGATCCCAGATCATGGATGCGCAGGGTTGCCCGATTGCTGACGACATAGCCGACCACTTCCGGTGCGCGGGGCTGGGTGCTGCTATCAGGATAGACCAGTTGTGGATGAATGTTGAAGTTGGAGGTTTGAATATTCTTTTCTTCAATGCCTGCCTTTTTCAACTCTGCCATCAGCTTTGCCATCTTGTCATTGTTGTCTGCCAGAGCAGACTTGGCGTCCTTGGCTCTGGATTCCACACCTGCCGACAGGATGGCCATATCAGGAGCGGCGCTCAGGCTGCCTGTGCCGGATACAGAGATGGTTCCGGTATTCGTCTCTTCGGCGCCTGCGGGCAGTGCAGTCAGGAAAAGAAGAGTGGTCAATGCGATCAGGCTTTTGTTCATGATACTGGGGCTCCCCAAAATAAATAGGACCCTGCCTTGATAGTCAGAATGCCGGTAGGTCCGGCTGTCTCTGGCAGGTGGTTTGATAAAGAGGGCCATCTTTTTCCAGCTTTGTGGCCGGAGTAGGGTAGGGAGCGGGCTTGTGTATTAGAAGGTGCAAGAATGCGGTGGCTATCCACTGATCGCTTTGTCGGGGCTTGCCTGCAAAGACAATTCAGTATAGTTGAAATGCACCTGAAATTCAGGGCCTGTAGCTCAATTGGTTAGAGCCGACCGCTCATAACGGTCTGGTTGGGGGTTCGAGTCCCTCCGGGCCCACCACTCTCCTTTAAAATCTATGCAGATACAATATCTTACAAAGAAAATGCCCCACGAAAATTGGGCGCGTGGGACAGTTTTTACCAATTCAGTGTTTTCAGTCTGCTCATCGCAGTGAATGCGCGCTGCCATCTTCCGACGCCTTTTGTGCAAATTTCAGACACTTAGCTTCCTGTTGCGGCACTGTTGACCAGCTTGTCTTTTCCCTTCAATGCCTCGTTGTCGGGGGCATAACCGTCGCTCTTGCCCTATACCGGCGATTTAAAAGGCGGTAGGTTGGGCGGTGATTGCAAAATATAAAGACACACGCATAATCAAGGAATTGATCAATGACGAGAACCGTTTGGATTACGGGGGCCGGCTCAGGGATCGGCGCAGCAATGGCCGTTGCATTTGCAAAGGCGGGCGACCGGGTTGTCCTTACCGGACGCAGCGAAGACAAGCTGCTGGATGTGGCCCGTAGCTTGCCTGCTGGTGCTGATTATCTGGTTCTGCCGGGCGATGTTGCGGATCGTGAGGGCATGGTTCTGGCTGCAGAAAAAATTGCAGACTGGGGGGACGGCTTGCATGTGCTATGCAACAATGCCGGTCTGAATGTTCCCAAGCGCTCGTGGGCCGAGCTGGATTGGCCGAGCTGGGATAAGGTCATCGAGGTGAATATCACCGGTGCGCTGAATGTGATCGCGGCCTGTCTGCCGGTGATGCGGGCGCAAAAAGATGGTGTTCTGATCCATACATCAAGCTGGGCGGGGCGCTATCACTATTCGGTGGGTGGAGTTGCCTATGGCGCTTCCAAACATGCCTTATCGGATATCTCTGCCAGTTTGAATGATGAAGAAGGCAAGAATGGCATCCGCTCGACCGCTTTGTGCCCTGCTGAAGTGGCAACGCCATTGCTCAAACAGCGCCCGAATTTCGATGAGAGCACGATGGTTGGCATGATCCAGCCGGAAGACATGGCGAAAACTGCCCTGTTTGTTGCAGATATGCAGCCCGGTGTGGCTCTGCATGAGATCGTGCTGGCTCCGGTGCGGAAATAGCATTTGCTTTGCCGAAATATTGGTTGTGGGGCGTCTTCTTGTGAGAGACGCCCCTTTTCATTTGTGCCATTTGTGGCTCAAATTTCTGGTGTGAGATCTATCAGACCAGTGGAATACGGATCTCGGTGAGGTTGTCTTCCGGCCTGGTTGTGGACGGGTCTGTCAGATAGACCTCAATGGAATTCTCATCGGTTGCCTCGCGCCCTGAATGCGGTAGCCATTGGCCAAACAGCCAATCATAGGCTGCCTGCAGGCCGTCATAGGATCCCTTGTGAAGCGCCACAGCATAGTCACCCGCAGGGATGGTTTTTCTCTGCATGGGGGCCGTCACCGTGGTGTCTTCGGGCAGGGTGATACAGACATCGCATCGCAGTTTTTCTGCCTCCACCGAATGGGGATCGTCATAGCAGATGGACATGGATACCGTATCCTGTCGGAACAAATTGTCTTGGGCAGCTTTGCTGCAGAGCTGTTCGAATGCAGCGCCGCATTCGTTGTAGGGGCCGGTGTGACGCATGCTGGCCACATGAATTTCGGGAATGTTTTTGATTTCAACGTCGAACATGGTTCGTCTTCCTTCAGTTGCCATATAGTGGGCGAGGGCACGGGCTTGCGAATGAAGCATCCCCAATCGGGCGGCTTTGAGCGCCCTTGAGGTCATTAGCGATTTTCCCGTGCTTCGGTACTGGCTTGGAGACATGCCGAAATGAATCTTGAAAGCACGAGAGAAGCTCTCGCTATTTTCAAATCCGGCATCAAAGGCAACGCATGTGACGGAGTGATCTTGTGAAACCAGCTGCTCTCCGGCCACCTCAAGGCGACGTCGCCGGATGTATCCACCGATGGTTTCTCCTGTCATGCCTTTGAAAATTCGATGAAAGTGGAACGGTGAAAAGTGGGCAATGCTCGCCAGCTCCTGCAGACTTGATGGGTCTGTCAGGTTGGCATCAATATGCTCGAGAACCCGGAGCAAACGGGTCTCATACTCTTTCACACTGCTTGTCTTCATGGTTCATCCTTCATCGCTCTTGTTCCCAAAAACAGGACGGCGTTGATCTTTTGCGCTACTTGGGCAATTGGGGTTTGACCTCTGCCCATCCTGTTTTGCCAGTGGTCGCAACCTAGCGGCTTCGTGAGCCTCATACTTGACATGGCTTGCTGACTTTTCGAGAGATGGAGAAATGAATGCTGGCCGTACGCTTGGAAGAAGGCTGTGTGACGAGTGCCTTAAGCGTCGGCCTGCTCGGCTTCATATTTCTTGCGGTTTTCTTCGATTGCGTCGCAATTTTGCGATGCCCAGAGGCAAAGGGCATAGAGTGGATCGATCAGGGTTTTCCCCAAGTCCGTCAACTCATATTCTACCTGAGGCGGATTTTTATCGGCGTGGACAGTACGCAAAATCAGTCCGTCGCGCTCCAAAGCGCGCAAGGTCAGTGTCAGCATGCGTTGTGAAATGCTCTCTATTTCTCGTCTCAAAACGCTGTAACGCTTTGGTCCTTCTGATAAAACCAGAATGATAAGGGTCGACCACTTGTCGCCTATACGGGCCAGAATCGGAGAGATGCTGCCGCAGTCTCCGGGAACACTCATGTTACCTAGCTTCAAAGTTGTGCCTCCTTGCGCGGCTCTATAACGCTACTATTGTATGTAACATACATTTTGTTCGTTATAAAGGAGAAGCAAGACATGTGTGAATTCTGTAAGGCGGGACTTCCTCATCGCGAAACGGGCACCTCACGCAGAAACATCCTGAAGAGCGCGATGGCCGGAGCGACGGCAGCCGCGCTATTTCCCACCCTGCTCAACCGTTCGGCCGAGGCCTCTGAATTGCCCAAGGGTGTGGGCACTTCAGGTCGGCGTACACTTGTAAAAGGCGGCTATATTCTTTCTCAAGACCCCTCTGTTGGAGATTTCGTTGGGGACGTGTTGGTCGAGGGGCAGAAAATCCTTAAAGTGGCTCCCTCTGTCGAGGCCTCTGATGCTGCGGTCATCAATGCCAAGGGGCGTGTCGTCATGCCCGGTTTTGTTGATACCCATCATCACCAGTTCGAAACGGCGCTGCGTTCCTTCCTGCCCAACGGTATCATGTTTGCCGATCCGACCCGCTCGGGAGAACCGAACTATCTCGATGACATTCTGGGCAAATTCTCAAAGGTCTATCGCCCCGAGGATGTCTATATCGCCGAGTTGTTCGGCGGGCTCAGTCAACTTGATGCCGGTGTGACGACGGTGCTCGATGTGTCCCAGATCCACCATTCGCCAGAGCATTCGAATGCCGTCATCGAGGGCATGAAAGATGTGGGCCGCCGTGGTGTCTTTGGCTATTTCGAAGGTTATGGTCCGGATCTGGCCTATCCGCAGGATGCGCGCCGCATTCGCGATGAGTATTTTGCCTCCGATGATCAGCTCCTGACCATGCTGATGGGCGGGGAAGCCTATTTGCCTAACATCGACCCGCTGGACCTCTGGAATCTGGGCAAGGAACTCGACCTGATGGTCGGTCTGCATGTGGTCGGCTCATTGGGTATGCAGGAAACCATGGATCGCCTCATTCCGCATTATACCGACAAGCATCTGTTCATTCACATGACCGGTATGTCGGATAGGGCCTGGGATCGTGCCAAGGAAGTTGGTGCCCATGTTTCCCTCTCGGTGCCTATAGAAATGCAGATGCGCCATGGCATGCCGCCGATCCAGAAGGCCATCGACATGGGCATGGATCCGTCCCTGTCGGTTGATGTGGAATGTACCATGACCTCGGACTTCTTCACCCAGATGCGCAGTGCCATCACCCTGCAGCGGGCCATGGCCAACCAGCAGGCGCTGGAAGATGGGCCGGAGAATGCACCAGCATTGCTCCATGCGCGTGATGTGCTCAAGTTAGCCACCATCAACGGTGCAAAGGGTTTGAAACTGGATCACAAGACCGGCTCTCTGACGCCGGGCAAGGAAGCGGACATTATTCTGCTCGATGCCGAAGCCCTCAACGTTGCCCCGCTCAACAATGCTCCGGGGGCTGTTGTGACGTTGATGGAACGCTCCAATGTCGAGACCGTCATGGTTGCCGGTCAGATCAAGAAATGGCAAGGCCAGCTGGTCGGACAGGATATCGCTGCGCTGCGCGACAAGATCACGGCATCGCGCGATTATTTGTTCGAGGCTGCCGGGATCGAAATCCCTCTTTTTGATTGATTCTTTTTGTGGAGTTTTACCAACCATGAAAAGAAAGCCTCGCGCGGAAATCGCGCGGGGCTTTGTTGTCGGTTCCTCACAGGGGGGGCTTACTGCGCGATATAGCCAACGCGATAGATTTGAGTGGTCTCATCAGGCTGAACAGGAAGGGACTGAGCCATTTCAAAGTAGATCTGGCGCCATGTGTGAGGGTCAAAGCCCGCAAAAACGGCTGTTACCCCGCGTTTGCAAGCGTTACTGACGGCTTCCTCCATGTCTTTGCGCAGATCGGCAAGGCTGGCTTGCTGTGTGATGGGGGCAATGTGGCGCGTGGCGAATTGGCTTTTCGCTACATCATCGGTTATGCAATGAGCAAGGGGAAGCCAGACATCGATCTCGGGCCTGCCGAAACTGTCTTTAAGCGCTTCAAAGCCCTGACTGGCAAGAAATGCGCTTGCCCCTTCAGCGTCATCCCAAATATAGAATGGTGCATAGAGATTGTGCTGACTGCTATAGGCCTCATCCTGCCTCTTGGCAGACAGATAGGCCTTGCATTTGAGATGCGGAAATCCGTTGAGCAAATGGCCTTTGCTTTCGATGCGCTCATCAATGCGCGTCATGTCGTAGTCGGCAGGCAAGGTGAAGCTATATTGCATTGCGATCATTGAAACGCTCCGTATCAAGGGGGTGGCAAGGCACCGAATGGACCGCGCACATATCGCGTTTTCATCTTGTCCATCTTGGTGATCCTGATTGACATCTCTTGTCTACCGCATCATGATTGTGCTGAAAATCGCATAGTTTTTGAGTGATGGTCCTGAAAAACGGGATAATAATGCAGAAAATCAATCTGGATATGGCCGCCCTGCGCACATTCGTGACGGGCATTGAGGCGGGCTCATTTGCTATTGCTGCGGATCGTTTGGGGCGTTCTACTTCTGCGGTCAGTGCGCAACTTAAAAAGCTGGAAAACCAGATCGGCAGCCCCTTGACCCAGAAGTCTGGGCGGGGTCTTGCCCTGACCGATACGGGTGAACAGCTATTATCCTACGGGCGTAGGTTAATCGAGCTGAATGATGAAGCCATCAGCGCCTTGTTTGACCCCGATCTGGAAGGCTGGGTCCGAGTGGGCCTGCAGGAAGATTTCGGCGAACGGCTGCTTCCCTCCATTCTTAATCTGTTTGCGCAGGCGCATCCCAAGGTTCGCATAGAGGGGCGCATTGCCCGCAACAAGGAATTGCGCGAAAAGGTTGCCAACGGACAGCTTGATCTCGCTCTGGCTTGGAGTGATGGTGGATTGGGGGCCAATGCGGAAAAGCTCGCCGATATTCCGCTTCGTTGGCTGGCCAGTGACAATGGTGCGCTTCTTTTAAAGCAGAATGCTGATAGCTTCGTGCCGTTGGTTGCGTTGGAGATGCCATGTCAGATGCGTGTCATCGCGTGCGATAGTCTCGACAGGCAGGCCTCCGCCTGGCGTATTGCCTTTGAAAGCCCCAGTCTTGCAGGCCTTTGGGCGGCAACCGAGGCGGGGCTGGGCATCGCGCTGCGAAGCGAGATCGGCAGACCTGCCAATGTGCACCCGCTTTCCTGCGTAGACCATGGCTTGCCGGAATTGCCATCTCTTGGGGTGGCGCTGCATTATTCCAGCCGTGCGCCAAGTCTTGTGACCCAGCATTTTGCTGCGATTCTGAAGAGGGAAGTTGCAGAGGCGGTGGCTTCCATATCTTCGCCAGAAAAGGCGGCCATATAGAGGGGCTGATAAGCGGCTTTGGACTGGCTGGTGAGGAGACTTTTCCCCGCTCGGAGACGATTTGTCCCAGTCCTTCTTTCAAACCATCCTCAGCCAGTCTGGCACCTTGCTACAGAGGGCATGCTGGCTTATAGATCAGAAACTTTCATATTCTCATTTGTTTGCACGGATACGAGACGTCATGATTACTCCGGTTCTTTTATGTGGTGGGTCTGGTACGCGCCTTTGGCCTCTTTCTCGCAAAAGCTATCCCAAGCAGTTTGTGCCTCTGATTGGTGAAGAGACCCTGTTTCAGGCCTCTGCCAAGCGGTTGTCCGGAGAGGGGTATAATGAACCGGTTATAGTGACCAACGCCGACTTCCGCTTCATTGTGCCGGAACAGCTTCTTGAGGTCGGCATCGATCCGGGGGCGATTCTGATCGAACCGGATCGACGCAACACGGCCCCGGCGGTTTTGGCCGCGGCGCTCTATCTGGCAGAAAAAGACCCCGATGCCCTCATGCTGGTGGCGCCTTCGGACCATGTGGTGCCGAATGCAGATGCCTTCCGCGCCGTGGTCAAGATTGGCGAAGCTGCAGCCAAGGAAGGCAAGCTTGTTACCTTTGGCATTGAACCAACCCATCCGGAAACCGGTTATGGCTATCTGGAGCTTTCCGACTGTCTGGGGGCTGACAAGGCGCGGGCTGTGAGCCTTGAACGCTTTGTCGAGAAGCCGGATCTACCGGACGCGGAGAAAATGGTTGCGTCAGGGAAGTTCCTCTGGAATGCGGGCATTTTTCTGTTCTCCGCCAAGGCGATCATCGAGGCGTTCAAAAAGCATGCTCCCAATCTGATGGAGCCAATCGAACATTCCGTGCGCAAGGCTGTGCCTGATCTGGGCTTTCTGCGTCTGGAGCCGGAAAGCTGGGCCAAAGCGGAAGATATCTCGATTGACTATGCGGTGATGGAGCGGGCGGATAATCTGGCCGTGGTGCCTTTTTCTGCTGGTTGGTCTGATCTTGGCGACTGGGGGGCCGTCTGGAAGGAAAGCGAACGGGACGACAAGGGCGTGGCGCTTTCTGGCAATGCGACCTCTATTGACTGCTCCAACTCGCTGCTCCGCTCCGAGGCTGAAGGCCTGGAGATCGTCGGCGTCGGGCTGAATAATGTGCTGGCTGTCGCGATGCCTGATGCCGTTCTCATTGCCGATGCAAGCCGAACGCAGGACATCCGCAAGGCCGTTGATGCTCTCAAAGAGAAAAAGGTGCGGCAGGCCGAGGCTTTCCCGCTTGATCATCGTCCGTGGGGTTGGTTTGAAAGTCTGGTTGTCGGCGGGCGTTTTCAGGTGAAACGCATCGTGGTCAAACCCGGCGCGGCCCTGTCCTTGCAATCGCACCATCATCGGGCCGAGCACTGGATTGTGGTTGAAGGAACTGCCAAGGTTACCATCGGAGCAGAGTCTAAGCTGCTGACGGAGAATCAGTCGGTTTATATCCCCCTTGGAGAAACCCACCGTCTGGAAAATCCGGGCAAGGTGCATATGGTGCTGATCGAGGTGCAAACGGGTTCTTATCTTGGCGAAGATGATATCGTTCGCTATGAGGATATCTATTCAAGAGACTAGGGTATCGCTCCGTGCTATGGCGGTTGGAGTGCCGATCTTGCCAGACCATAAGAGCAGGGATAATTGATCCTTCAAGCCGTATCTCTCAGGCATTTGGAATGAAATTATGGATGTGAAATTTGGGACAAGTGGTCTGCGCGGGCTTTCAAGCGAGTTGGTGGGGCTTCCAAGTGCTTTATATATGACCGCTTTTTGCCGCTTTCTGGAAGAAAAAGGGCTTGCTCAAAAGGGGGACGTCCTTCTGGTGGGGCAGGATCTGCGCCCATCCAGCCCGGAGATTGCGGCTCTGTGCTTTGGAGCCATCAAGTCTTGCGGCTTTGTGCCGGTTGATTGCGGCGTTCTGCCGACCCCGGCGTTGGCCCTTTCTGCCATGGGGCGGAACGCGGCCTCGGTGATGATCACCGGCTCGCATATTCCGGCAGATCGCAATGGCATCAAATTTTATGTGCCTTCTGGCGAGATTACCAAGGAAGATGAGCTTGCGATTGTTGCGTGGGCCGAAAAGCTGAGCGGTTCGGTTCTCGAGGAAAAGGGCGTTGCAGAAAGCGATGGCGGTGCAGCCATTGCGGCCTTTTTGCAGCGGGCTGCATGCCTTTTGCCAGAAGGGGCATTCAAGGGCAAAAAGATTGGTGTCTATCAGCATTCCACCACTTGCCGCTCCATGCTGGTTTCTTGCCTTGAGGATTATGGCGCAGAGGTTGTTCCTCTGGGGTGGTCTGATGCGTTTATTCCGGTCGATACGGAAGCCGTATCGAGCGAGACTGTTGCCCTGCTGCAAGGCTGGGCCAGGGAGCATGGTCTTGACGCTGTTGTCTCGGCTGATGGCGATGCAGACCGGCCCTTGGTGGCCGATGAAACCGGCCTGCCGCTGCGGGGGGATCTTGTCGGCCTCATTACCTCCGGCTTTATTGGTGCTGAGGTGGCGGTTACGCCCATCACTTCCAATTCCGGCATTGAGAAAAATGGCGCCTTTGACGTGGTGCGCACCAAGGTTGGCTCGCCCTTTGTCATCGCCGGCATGATGGAAGCCCTGTCTCAAGGCAAAAGCAATATCGTCGGGTTTGAAGCCAACGGCGGCTATTTGACGGCGACTGCCTTTGCTCCGAACAGACATCCGCTTGCCGCTTTGCCCACACGGGATTGTTTCCTGCCTATTCTTGCTACGCTCCATAGCGCGTCTAGCGCGAACAAGTCTCTGTCCGAGCTTGTTGCGGACTATGCGTTGCCTTATGCGGATGCTGACCGGATCAAGAATTATGCGCAGGAGCGCAGCTCTGCCCTGATGACATTTTTGCGCGAGAGTGATGATAATCTTGCGCAATTCTTTGAGCCTATTGGCGCTGTGGCTTCCAAAAGCGACATTGATGGACTGCGTGTTTTGCTAAAGAGTGGCGAGATGGTCCATTTCCGCCCCTCGGGCAATGCACCTGAAATGCGTTGCTATGTGGAAGCGGAAAATGAAGCGGCAGCCAAGGCACTTTTGCAAAAAGGGCTGGGGCTGTTGAAAAATTTCACTGTCTGATTTTGCCTAAGTATTGCGATTATTTGATTTAAAGCCGCAGACTTGATGATCAAGCGGAGCCTTCAGGACTAACCAAGAGAACCAGCCGGTGACCAGAAAAATCGTCCAACTGACAAGCAACAACAATCTGGAGTTTTTCTTCCGTCAAACGCCGAAGGGCGATGGGATATGGGGAGACAATCAGTTCGATCTGGTCGATGGACGGCACCATGCCGACTGGCTCGTCGCCTATGATGAGCCCAACAAGATATGTGAAACAGATTTGCCCAGGGAGCGTCGGATTCTGTTTCGTACCGAACCCAAGAGTATCAAATATTATTCGGCGGACTTTCTGAATCAGTTTGGGGCTGTTGTCTCCATTGATGACAATCCGTCGTTTGAGGGGCAGACGATCTTGTCTCAGGTGGCTTTGCCCTGGATGTATGGTCTTGATTTTGAACGACCCCAAGAGGCCTATCAATGGGACGCGCTGGCCGCCGATAGAGCCGTGCCGCATAAGGGCGAGCTGTCGGTCGTCTGTTCCACCAAGAATATGAATATCAACCAGAGCCGCCGCATCCGCTTTCTCTCTATGCTGAAAGAGGCGTTGGGCGACCGGATTACGCTGTATGGCCGTGGTTTTCGTCCTATCGCGGACAAGAGGGAGGCCATCGACGGCTATCGCTATCATCTGGTGCTGGAGAATAACCTGCTCAAAGATGGATGGACCGAAAAGCTGGCTGATCCTATTCTGGGCGGGGTTTTTCCGATCAGTGCCGGGAGCCCCAATCTGGGTGATTATTTCAACCCGGAAGGCTTTGCCTCTATCGATATCACCAAGCCTAGGCAAGCGGTTGCGAAAGTCCTTGATATTCTTGATCGCGATCTTGCCATGAAGGCAGGTGCGGCGATGAAGGAAAACAAACAGCGCCTAATGCAGCAGAACAATTTCTTCTCTCTATGCAGCCGGGTCATTGAGACCATTGAAACCCGTCAGGGGGATGGTGATTTTCAGAGGCTGGAAAGGGCCTTTTCTTTCTGCCCCAATCGCGTGCCGAAATGGAAAAAGCTCTGCTCTGTGCCCAAGCCTTTGCGCCCAGTGTCTCGCAAGATGTATCTCTCCCTCTTCGAAAGGCAGTAGCTCCATGCAAGCAACGTCTAACAGTCCGGAGCTGAACAAGGTCATCGTAACGAAGCTGCAGGGCGGGCTGGGAAATATCCTGTTTCAATATCTGGCCGGTCTGGCCCTGGCGCACAAGCATGATTGCCCTTTGTACTGTGCGCAGGATGGCGGCATTATGCACCAGTCAGGGCTTGAGTTGGTTGGCATAAAGCCTGATTATATCGAGCTGCCCGATGCCCTGATGCGTCGTTCCCGCCGCAAGAAGGATCACCGGTTGGGCGATCACTTCAGAACGATGCTGGGTCTGTGGCCTTTAAAGCCGGTAACCGAGCCGCATTTTCACTATTGGTCGGGCTTTGAAAATCTGTCGAAGGGCATTCTGTTGTCAGGCTATTGGCAGAGCCCGCGCTATTTTGCATCCCTTGTCGATCAGCTGGCCGAGATTATAAAGTTGCAGCCCATTCTTGAGACGTGTGATCCGGCTTTGGTTTCTCAATTGACGGGCAATAACACGGTCAGTGTTCATATTCGCCGTGGGGATTTCTTGAAAAACCCCGAGGCTCTGGCCGTTCATGGTATTGTTGAAGCGGACTATTATGATCGGGCACGAGAGCAGTTGGAGCGGGATCACCAACCGGATCTTTATTGCATTTTTTCCGATGCTCCGGAGGCGGCAAAGGACATGCTGTCCCACTGGGATCGAACGCTCTTCATTGAGGGTAACAACCAACAGCAAGATCTGGCACTGATGAGCTGTTGCCGTCACAATATTATTGCCAATAGCAGCTTCAGCTGGTGGGGGGCTATGCTCAACCAGAGTGGTGACAAGCAGGTTTTGGCTCCGAAAAACTGGTTCACGCCCGAGGCCTTGAAACGCCGATCTGTGGCAGATCTGTTCCCTGAGGGGTGGCTGACGATCTGACGTGCCCTTTGCAACGGGCTTCTATATGCTCGCCACATAGCGAAAAAAGACTATCTCATGAGAGCGTTTCGATGAAAGTTTTGAATTATTTGCCACGCAACATGCATTTTGGACCGGCCAGAGCCACGTCCATTGATCTGTGCGTTCATCAGCAGAGCGTGAGAAGCGAGCATGAAATTCTGGTGGTCTGCGACGAAATCGATAAGCCCTTTGACGATGTGGCGCTGAGGATGCTGTTTAGTGGCAGCCGCAAGCAAAAGCTGCGGCAGCTGCAAGCCATCGTTGCCGAGTTTCAGCCAGACCTGATCGTGGTCCAGCAGCACGGACCGACGGCGCAAAATGTTGCAAAGCTCTTTCGCCCCGTTCCGGTTATGCTTCATCGGCATAATTTTGAAGATGGTGGCAAGCTGTCCTGGTTTAAGAAGTGGCGTCATCAGAAGCGCTATGAAGCCTTGCAGGGGCTTATCTTCGTATCAGACACGTGCCGGACGAGCTTTCTGGAGCGATATCCAGCCATCAAGACGCCGCTCTATACGGTTTTTAACGGGATCGACTGTTCGCTCTGGCATGCCGATGCAGACAAGAAAAACGAAGTCCTTTTTATCGGACGCATCGAGCCACAGAAGAATGCGCTTCCAGCGGCTGAGGCGATGGCGCAATTTGTCGCGCAGCGGCCTGATTGGTCGGGCTGTCTGGTCGGTGGGTTTAGCGGGTCTGATGAATATGTGGCAAAAGTGAAGCGGGCCGTTGCAGGCAGTGAGCGTCTCACCTTGCTGGATGGATTGCCCCATGAAACCATAAAGCAACGTTTGCAGGAGGCAAAAATATCGCTTATCTGCTCGGAGCGTGAGAGCTTTTGCCTCGTCGCCATTGAATCTTTCGCCGCCGGGGCCGGTGTGGTTTCCACGGCGAATGGGGCCTTGCCAGAAACCATCGGTAAGGCAGGTATCTTCCTTGAAAGTCTCGATGTTGAGGAGATTGCCGCTTGTTTGATGAAAATGGCCGACGAGCACGCGCATTTTGCGGCTCTTGGGGCGCAACAGGTCCAGAAATTCGACTTGCAGCAGACCGTCCATTGTCTGGACGATGTCTATAGAAAAACTGCCGGATAAAGGCGAAGACCGGATGGTGGACATGGCGGAAAAATTACCCGAAATCTCAGTCGTCTTGCCGGTATATAATGGCGAAAAATATATCGAAGCAGCCCTGATCAGCATTCTGGAGCAGGATTTTACCGACTTCGAACTGCTGGTCATCAATGACGGATCGGTTGATGGCACTCAGGCGATATTGGAGCGGCTTGCCGCGCAGGATGATCGTGTCCGTATTCTTGCTCGCGACAATGGCGGGCTTGTTTCTGCCCTCAATTGGGGGCTTGAGGAAGCGCGTGCGCCGCTGATCGCCAGAATGGATGCCGACGACATTTCCTATCCCAATCGCTTTTCCCGGCAGTGGCAATTTCTCAAAGACAATCCCGATGTCGGGCTGGTTTTTGCCCAGATGAACAAGGTCGATGCGCAAGGCAAGTCGATTGGCAAAGTGACCAATACGCGTACATCTCCGCAAGATGTGGCCGCAGCGCTAAGCAAGGGCAATTGTCTGCCCCACCATCCCACAGTGATGGCCAGACGCTCCGAGATGTTGGGTGCTGGCGGCTATCGGGACGTCTTCAAGGGCGCAGAGGATCTGGATCTCTGGTATCGCATGAGCAAGAGAACCAAGCTGGCTGGCTTGGCAGATGTGCTTCTGGATTACCGGCTGCATGAGGGGCAGGTCACCCAGACATCCATCGTGCGGCAACGCTTCTCTCAGGATCTGATTATTCTCATTGCTACAGAATTGGAAGCCGGTCGGGATGATCCTTCAAAAGGGTGGGATTGTGTGCCCTCATTTGACTGGACTGCAACGTCGCCCCAGCTTCGGGCTGCGCCAGAGAATATGGTGGCGCTTTTTCGCTACTACCATCTGATTGACTGCATTTTGACGCACACCGGCATTAAGGACCTCGCGTCAGAGGATCTTGATGCGCTGATTGATGGATTAAAGAGAAAGTCTTTCTTTGGGAGCGCCAAGGTACGGCAGGTGCTCGCCCATCACATCGTGCAGGAAGCCAAACGGCGCGGCCTGCGCGGACTGGCACTAAAAGCCATGCTTTTTGCGCTCAAGACCAACCCATCCCGCGCCCTTCGCTATGGCTTCAAACCATTCTGATTGGGTGGCTGGACGGGGTAGAGCTTTGGTTTCATTCTACAGCAGGCTCGCACGCTTATTTCTTATTAGCGTCACTCAAAAGCTGATACTCGTAGATCTTGGCGATGCGCAAGAAGCGTGAATAGGCATAATTGTGAGCCAGCACCAGCCCCCAGAAGCCATAGCGGTAGCTGCGGCGCAGGATATAGCTTTTCAGGAAGCTAAGCGGAAATTCATAGACCAGACGCCAGCGAGAGATATGGCGTCCCTTTGCGACGATGTCGTCTCTCTGCATGTCCGAATAGCGGTTCATCTTCTCCACGGCCCACTGGACCGAACGAATGGAGTAATGTGCAATCTTTTCGTCGAGCTTCTTGATCGTTGCGTCTTTCTCAGGCCTTACCGTGTCATGCACGGTGGATTCGGAAAAACGGCCCTTGTTACGGTTATAGAGACGGTATTGCCAATAGCCGTAAGCCCATTTCTTTGGCTTGTCTTCATGCGCGAAGACGTCAAGGATCTCGATCTTGTATATGTCGACATCCGGGCCGATCTTGAAAATGGAGCAAATTTTATCACGCAGTTCCGGGGTGACTTCTTCATCTGCGTCAATATTCAGGAGCCAGTCATTGCGACACAAATCTTCGCCGAAGCGCTTTTGCCGCCCATAACCCGGCCAGGTATTGAAATGCACCTTTGCGCCCAAGGCCTCGGCAAGCGCGGTCGTGTTGTCCGTTGAGCCGGAATCGACGACGATTACCTCATCCACCCAATCGATAACGCTGAGAATGGCCTTTTCTATCCGGTCCTCTTCATTGAGCGTAATGATAAAGGCTGAAACCGGAATGGAAATTTTGTCATTTGAATTCTGCATGCAAACGCTCATTGTTACCGCGTGCCTGTGTTGATCATAGCGGCTGGAAGGGGCCTTTGGAATTGCCGGATACACCCGCGGCCCAGAGCGTCCGAGAATAGACCATTTGTTTCCGGCCTGTCATCCATTGAATGGCCATATTTGGTGTGCCTAGAGTGGAACTCCCCAGCTGGGTTGAACCTGTAAATCCAAATGCAAACAGGCTTTGCGCAAAGCTTGGGTAAACAGGTGACAGGTTGAGCAGAGTTGGTCTATGATCGCGCCAACTTGGCCATGGTCTGACCAAACCGGTTTGACCTTGCTTCCGATGTGCATGCGCCATCTCTGCGGCTTCCTTTATAGGCTGCGAGGGTCCTGTGCCTGACGACGAATTTTGGCTGGAAATTGGAGCTGGTTTTTGCGGCGATCCTTTTCACGGGCCAACAAAATTGAACTTGAAGAGAGCAAAGATGACAAAACGGGCGCTTATCACCGGTGTCACTGGGCAGGATGGCTCATATCTGGCCGAATTCCTGCTTGAAAAAGGCTATGAGGTGCATGGTATCAAACGCCGCGCATCCTCTTTCAACACCCAGCGTATTGATCATATTTTTGAAGATCCACATACCGATAATGTGCGTTTCAAGCTGCATTATGGTGACCTGACCGATAGCTCGAACCTGACCCGTATTTTGCAGGAAGTGAAGCCGGACGAGGTTTATAACCTTGCGGCGCAAAGCCATGTGGCCGTGAGTTTCGAGAGCCCTGAATATACTGCTGATGTGGATGCAACCGGCGCCTTGCGCCTGCTGGAAGCCATCCGCTTTTTGGGGCTAGAGGAAAAGACGCGCTTTTATCAGGCATCCACCTCCGAGCTTTATGGTCTTGTTCAGGAAACCCCCCAGACCGAGACCACGCCGTTCCACCCGCGCTCTCCTTATGCGGTTGCCAAGCTTTATGCCTATTGGATCACGGTCAACTATCGTGAGGCCTATGGAATGTATGCCTGCAATGGCATCCTGTTCAACCATGAATCCTCGCGTCGTGGAGAAACCTTCGTCACCCGCAAGATTACCCGTGGCCTTGCCAATATCGCGCAAGGGCTGGAGCCTTGCCTTTATATGGGCAATATCGATGCTCTGAGGGACTGGGGTCATGCCAAGGACTATGTCCGGATGCAATGGATGATGCTGCAGCAAGATGAGCCGGATGATTTTGTCATCGCGACCGGCGTGCAATATTCCGTGCGCCAGTTCATCGAATGGTCTGCCGCCGAGTTGGGCATTACTATTCGCTTCGAAGGTGAGGGGCTCAAAGAGGTTGGTATCGTGGAGGCCATCTCTGGCGAGGACGCGCCTGCGCTCAAGGTCGGGGATGTGATCGTGCGGATCGATCCGCGCTATTTCCGGCCCGCCGAAGTGGAGACCCTTTTGGGCAATCCGGCCAAGGCCAAGGAAAAGCTGGGCTGGGAGCCGGTCATTACCGTGCAGGAAATGTGTTCTGAAATGGTCGCCAATGATCTCAAGAATGCCCGCCGTGCGCGGCTCTTGCGCGAGCATGGGCTGGAGCTGCCTGTGTGCACGGAAAGCTGACATCAATGACTAAGAAAACACTGCTCCTTACCGGAGGCTCCGGTATGGTCGGGCGCAATATTCTCGAGCATCCGACAGCCAGCGCTTGGCATATTCTTGCTCCGGGGTCCAAGGAACTTGATTTGACGGATGCTGGGTCTGTCGATGCCTATGTTGCTGAGCATAAGCCGGACCTTGTGATCCATGCTGCAGGGCAGGTGGGTGGCATTCAGGCCAATATGGCCCACCCAGTGGCGTTTCTGGAACGGAACATGGCCATCGGCCGCAATATTATCATGGCGGCGCACAAGGCTGGCGTGAAGAATTTCCTGAATTTGGCCTCGACCTGCATGTATCCTCGGGCGGCGGAAAATCCGTTGCGCGAAGACATGATCCTCATGGGCGAGTTGGAGCCGACCAACGAAGGCTACGCCCTTGCCAAGATCATGGCGACCCGCCTTTGCCAATATATTCGCCGCGAAGACGCAAGCGCGAATTACAAGACCATCATTCCGTGTAATCTCTTCGGGCGTCATGACAAATTCGACCCAAAGCATTCCCATCTTCTACCCGCCATCATTCACAAGGTGCATATGGCCAAGGAAAAGGGTGAGGAGACGGTTGAAATCTGGGGCGATGGCACGGCACGACGTGAATTCATGTATGCCGGTGACCTTGCCGATGCTGTCATGAAGGCGGCAGGTGATATCGACGCCTTGCCCGAGCTGATGAATTGCGGGCTTGGTCATGATCACGAAATCAATACCTATTATCAGAGCGTTGCCGATGTTATCGGTTGGGATGGAGACTTTACTCACGATCTGTCCCGCCCCGTGGGCATGAAAAAGAAGCTCTGCGCAACGGATCGTCAAACCGAATGGGGCTGGTCGGCCTCAACCTCGCTGGTTGATGGCATCCGTGCGACCTATGATTTTTATCTCAATGAGGCTACGAAATGAGTGTCCGTTTTCCGCTTGCCACCTCTTCCTGGGATCAGAAAGAGCTGGATGCCATTCAGCGCGTTGTTGCGTCAGATCGTTATTCCATGGGCAATGAAGTTGCTGACTTTGAGCAACGCTTTGCGGACTATTTCGGCTCGAAATATGCCGTCATGGTCAATTCGGGCTCTTCGGCCAATCTGTTGATGACCGCCGCTTTGGCCTTTACCAAAAATCCTCAATACAAGCTCTCCCGCGGTGACGAAATCATTGTGCCCGCCGTGAGCTGGTCAACGACCTATTATCCGCTCAATCAATATGGGCTGCATCTCAAATTTGTCGATATCGATCTGGAAACCCTCAATTATGATCTTGAGGCGCTGGAAGCGGCCATCAGCGACAAGACCCGTGCGATCATGGTGGTCAACCTGCTTGGCAACCCCAATGATTTTGACGAGATCAAGCGGATCATTGGCGAACGGGAAATCGTCGTCATCGAGGATAATTGTGAATCGATGGGCGCAACGTTCGGTGGCAAACAGGCGGGTACCTTCGGTGTGATGGGCTCCTTCTCCTGTTTCTTCTCGCACCATATCTCCACCATGGAAGGTGGCGTGGTGGTGACCGATGATGAAGAGCTCTACCATGTCATGCTTGTGTTGCGAGCCCATGGCTGGACGCGGAATCTGCCCAAGTTCAATCAGGTGACGGGCGAGAAATCAGATGATCCCTTCGAGGAAAGCTTCCGGTTTGTCCTGCCTGGCTACAATTTGCGCCCGCTTGAAATGTCCGGCGCTCTGGGGATCGAGCAGTTGGAAAAACTGCCTGCTCTCATTGAAGGGCGACGGGCGAATGCGGCGCTGGTGCAAGCGCAGCTATCTGATCATCCGGTCTTCATGATCCAGAAAGAAATCGGAGCTGCCAGCTGGTTCGGCTTCTCGCTGGTGATACGCCCCGAGGCCGAGGTTGCGCGCGCGGATCTGGTCAAGGCCCTCGTTGCGGACGGATTTGAATGCCGTCCTATCGTCGCGGGCAATTTCGCCAGAAACGAAGTGATGCAGTATTTTGATTATTCGATCCATCAGGATCTGAAGAATGCCGATTATATCGACCAGCATGGGCTGTTTGTCGGCAACCATCATTATCCGATTCCGGAGGCTGTTGAGGCCTTGTCGCAATTGATGCGTTAAACCGGATATGGCCTTCCCCAGTATGCGGCTAAGGCCGTCCGGGGGAGGCTGAAAACTATTCCCGATTGCCGCCTAGCTGTTGCCATATTCGGCAATGAAGGGCAGGGGTATTTCCTCGTTGGGGTATGAAAGCCGCTCAGCTTCCAGCCAGTTTGACAGAGTGCGGTTGAAGTCCTCTATGCCATATTGCACAGGACGGAAGCGCGGCGCCCAAGGCGCTGGATGATAAGTGCCGTCTTTATCGAAATCTCCGCCGTTCCAGTCTGTCCATGGGGCGCAAGGATTGATGTGTGCGCCAATCCGGCTATGCAGTACCGCGACCTTGCCGACCGCTTCCAGCGTCTTGAGCGCTATGGTTCCAGTGGGGGCTTCATAATGGGATAGCTCGCCCAGCGTGCAGCGATAGCCCTTGACGGGGGAGATGCCGTAAGGGGTTGCGCGCACGCGCTCGAACCATTGCCGGCCAAGATAGAAGCGTCCCTGTTGTGCGGCTTTACTGTCATCATGGGTGAAACTGCAATCCCAAAAGACAATGCCATAGGGAATATGGATGTTGGTGCTGGGAGCTGCGACATAGCTGTCCGCGGTGCGCGCTCCTTTTGAGCGGATTTCGCAATGGTCGAAAAAGGCAGTGCTGTTGCCAAAGATGAAATCGACATCGCCCTCGATAGTGCAGTTTTTATAATAGGATTTGACGGTGACGCGTGGTTCGTTGGTCTTGAAATAGAACGTATCCTGATCGCCCAGCAAGCGGACATTTTCAAACATCACACGATCAGCTGCATCCACGAGCACAGAAACCGCCTGATGCTGCCCGTGAGACAGCTGGCCTTTTGCGTTGCGGGTCACATCTGCCCTGTCGACGATATCCGGTGTGACACGGTCTTCGTTATAGCTGTTCTCGATTGTGAGGTTCAGTGCTTCGAAACCGTCGTTGCGCACGCGCATGACGCAGGAATTGGTGGTGCCGATGTCAAAGTCACCCCGAGCGGAAACCTCATCGAACATCGCCCTGATGCTCTCCTCGGTATTAAGGAAAGCCGAGCCGAAGCGCATGGTGTAAGCGTCGGCGGTAAGGCCCTGATCGATATCCACCGAGATGATGGTTTGGCGTGCATCTTCGGCGCGGCCATAGAGTGTGATCGGCACCTTCTGCCCGTTGATTTCGAGCGCTGGGATATAGACCAGCTCGTTATAGGTGCCCGGCGCGATTTCGATAACGATGCGCCTTGTCAGCCCTTTGCTTTTGGCCTCGGAAATGGCGTGGCTGATGGCCTGCTGAATGGAGGCAAAGCAATCCGGCTTGCTCATGTCGCCCGGATCAACGCGATAATCGGGTTTCAGAGTGCGGGCGTAGCCGTGAAGGGCAGGGCCAATCGGATCCCAGTCTGGGGCTGATGTGAGGCCATCCAGAGGGGCGCCGTCATGGCTGAGCACCAGCTCAGGGCGGTAGAGGTCCGCCATGTCTTTTGCCATCTGTGGACGGGTCGGCGTACTGGCGATGGACTTGTCTGTCATTTTCGGGCCTTTGGTGACGGGATTGCTGCCATTTTGCTCGGAGGCGTTGAGACCCTCTTTACTGCACCATTCTGCGCACCACCTTCGCGCCATCTGCGAGGCCTGCGGAAGGATAGAGGACGATCTGGTCTCCTGCGCTTAGACCATCAAGAATTTGCGCTGAAATGCCATTGTCTTTTCCGACCTTTACACGGGTTTGATATGCAGTTTTGTCCACGACCCTGAAGACCGCCCATGTCTCGCCATCCCTGAAGAGAGCATTGGATGGAATGAGCAGGGTATTATCATCGGACCAGATGACGATTTTTACTTCCACCCGATAGCCATGCCCGAGCTTCTCGCGTTCGCTTTTGGGGCTGGTGAAGCGGATGATCGCCTTGACGCGTTGTTCTTCCACCCCAAGGGAGGAATATTTGGTGTAACCCCACGGCTCGACCCGCTCCACGGTGCCTTCCAGTTCGCTGTTGCCACCCCAATCTGCGATCATGACGCGGTCTCCCGGGCTGACCTGTACGGCGTCGGTGGAGAGCAATTCCACGACAACTTCCAGATCATGATCGATATTGCCAATTTCCATGATGTCGGTGCCCGCAGAGAGCGTGGTCTCGCTTTTCTGGATGACGCGCAATACGGTTCCGGTAGTCGGTGCTGTCAGGGGGACAGGGGCGGAGCTGTCACTGGTTGCGCCTGCGGCATCCTCTTCAAAGCCGATCAGGCGGGCGCGGGCATTGTCGAGTTCTGCTTCTCTTACGGCGATCACCGCTTCGGCATTGTCCTTGGTTGCGCTGGCTGCGCGATATTCCGCTTCAGCGCGATCCAGTGCGGCCTTGCTGGCGGTGTCTGTTTCGGCAAGCCTGCGTGTGCGGTCCAGCTCTTGGCTGGCAAGGTCAAGATCGGATTTGGCCTTGTTGAGGTCGGCTCTTGCTACCCGCAGGGTGGCTTCTGCAGCGGTTACAGATGCGCGGGCCTGCTCGCGGGTTCTGATATCCAGCATGGCTGGGCTTGAGGGGCGCATCTGGGCGATGACAGTCTCTCCCTTGACCACAGGGTCTCCGGGTTCCACTTCCACACGCAGCAGCCGCCCGGCAACAGGGCTGGATACCACATAGGCATCATGAACGCGGGTGAAGCCTTCTTCATTGACGGTGACCTGCATGGCCCCCATCTTCGCTTCGCCCATATCGACAGACGTGGGCCGCGGCCAGAAGGCATAGGCCAGAGCAGCCACGACGAGAACCGTTGCCGTGATGGCGAAATAGGACCGGGATCTTTTTCTGGCCATGACTGTTAGCCCTTTCGGTTTGCAATTGCCGCTGTGTTGATGTTCATTTCTGCCTCTTGCTTACTCCCGTATCTTTAGGGCCGAGACGAGATCTGCGCGATCAATATCGCGCCGCACGATCCAGCCTGAAAAAACGGAGGCAGCAAGGACCGCAAGCGCCGCTCTGCCGTAGCTTTCGGGGATGAAAAGGATCGGGATCTGGTAAAGATCCGTGCTGAACCCCTTGGCAATCACCATGGTGAAATAATAGCCCAGAATGGAGCCGATTGGCAGGGCGGCCAGCGTGATGACGGCCAGTTCCCCCAACAGAACGAAAGAGACTTCCGATCGGGTGAAACCCATCACCCTGAGGCTGGCAAGGTCGCGCTGGCGTTCGGCAAAAGCGATGCGGGCGGCGTTATAGACGATGCCGAAGGTGATGACGGCTGCGATGATCAACATGATGTAGCGCATGGAGCCTGCGCCGGTATCCATCATTTTCTGGAAGGCGGCTCGAGCGTCTGATTTCATGCTGACACCGGCCACATAGGGGCGGCTCTTGAGCGCCCTGAAGATGGCGCTGGCTCTGTTTTTGTCAATGCGTAGATAGACAGCAGAAATGCGTCCCGGTTCGCCCAATAGTCTGGTCAGTGTATCCATCTGCATATAGGCGGGGGAGCCCAGCAGGCTCTCGGCCACGCCGCTCACCGGAACGCGCAAGCTGGGGCGGGCGCCTTCCAGCACATCGATATTGAGGATCTCTCCGGGTTGGATATCCAGTTCTGTCGCCAGAGACCGCGACAGGATGATGCCGCGCTCGGGCAGGGTAATGGGCGCGCTCTTTTCATCGAGCGCCCGTTTCAGACGCGGGTGGGGTACAAGTCCGGTGATGGTGCCGCGATAGCTTTCCACGCCATTGTGAAAGACGACGGCGATGCTGCGCTCAGGCTCTGTTGCAATGATGCCGGGGATGCTTTCCAGTTCGTGGATGGTTTTTGCCCCCAAGGGATGGGTGAAGGTTACGGTCACATCGGATCGGTCCATCACCGTGTAGGTGAGATCAATAGTATGGTCAAAGCCTGCCAGCATGGAAATCATTGAAACTGAAAGCGCCATGCCGCAGGCGATGCCCATAAGAGAGCCGATCATCCGTCCCGGTTGACGGGTGATGCGCCTTAGCACCATGCGGCTGGGTTGATCGAGCAGACGGTTGAGGCGTTTGCCGAAGCGATTGGTTCTGGAATAATCCGGCGGCGCTGGCGGGCGCATGGCAACCGCTGGCGTGAGGGCAAAGACCTTGCGCAACACCAGAAGACCACCGGCAGAGGCCGCCGCGATGGATGTGAGGATTGCCGTGGCAAAAGAGGCCGGGTCAAGCCGGAAGACCAGCATGGGGAATTTGTAATAGGTGAGGTAAAGCGGCATCATGGCTCGCCCAAGGGCTATGCCGCCGATATAGCCCAGAAGGGCGCCGCCGATGGCGATGACCAGCACAAACTTGAAATAATGCAGGCCCACTTCCCTGTTGGTGTAGCCGAAGGCCTTGATGAGGCCGATCTGTTCGCGCTCTGCTTCCACCATGCGGGAAATGACGATGTTGAGCAGGAAGGCCGCAACGGCCAGAAATAATGGTGGCACAACACGAGACGAAGAGCGCATGCCTTCGATTTCTTCGGTGACGAAGCGGTTGGACGTAAGGTCCTTGAGGCCATAGGAACCGAGCCCACCATAGGGCGAGAGAATGCTGTCGACCCGATCTAGCGTTGCCTGCAGATTGTTGCTGCGCCCGATGGAGAGAATGGCTTCGTTGAAAGCCCCTTGCATGTCGAAGGCGGCGGCAAGGGCGGTGCGGCTCATCCAGATGACACCGAAGCGGCTGTCATCAGAGATCATTTCCCCCGGTGCGACGCTGTAGAGATATTCCGGCGACTGGGCGAGGCCGACGATGGTCAAGGTGCGTTTGGCGCCGTTCATCGTGGCCGACAGAGTATCGCCTGGTTTGAGATTATGCGCATGGGCAAAACTGTTGAGCAGGACGATCTCGTCGGCATCCTTGGCATCCATCCGACGTCCGTCGGTAAGGTGAATGGCGTTAAGGCGTGGTTCTCCACTGTCGGGCAGGGAGATGGCGATGGCACGTAATGGCAGATCAAGGCTCGGCAGGCTGATCAATGCGGAACCGGTGATACGCCCCTCGGCTGCGGAAATGCCGGGCAGGGCTGCCAGTTTGCGGATAATATGGGAAGGGGCGCGCTTGACTGGAGCGAAGACATCCCCGAGACGGTGGCGCTCATAATAGACCCGTCGGGTTTCTTCCAGCGAGTTGATGACACCGGCCATCATCACCAGCAACGTGACGCCGGTGGCGATCACCATGGCAATTGCAATGGCTTGCCCCTTGATGCGCCAGAGATCGCGTGCCAGCTTTTGGTCAAGTGGTGACATGGGATGCCTCTCCTACCACTCGATGTCTTCAGGGTCGCGCTTTGCGTCATTCTCCACCACTTCCCTGATGTGACCATCGGCGAAATGAATGACGCGGTCAGCCATGGCAGCGGTGTTGGCTGCATGGGTGACGATGAGTACGGTCGCGCCCAGCTTCTCGTTGATATCCTTGAGCACCTTGAGCACCACCTTACCGGTCTTGCTATCGAGCGCGCCGGTAGGCTCATCACAGAAGAGAACGGTGGGTTGCTTGGCAATGGCGCGTGCGATGGCAACACGTTGCTGTTCGCCGCCCGAGAGTTGGGCAGGGAAATGATCGGCGCGCTCGGCAAGGCCAACCAGCGCCAAGGCTTCTTCTGGCTCCAATGGATCATCGGCAATCTCGGTGACGAGCTCGACATTCTCATGGGCCGTCAGGCTTGGCATCAGATTGTAGAACTGGAAAACAAAGCCCACATGATCGCGGCGATAGAGGGTCAGCTTGTCGTCCGGCAGATCGGATAGGCAGAGGTCTTGAAAATAGACGTCGCCATCGGTGGCGCTATCCAGTCCGCCGATGATGTTGAGCAAGGTGGATTTGCCGCTGCCCGAGGGGCCGAGCAAAACCACGATCTCGCCAGCAGGAATTTCCAGATCCACGCCGCGCAGGGCGTGAACCGCTGCATTGCCCTCGCCATAGACCTTGGTGAGGCCCTGTGTTCTGAAGGCGAAAGGCTTGCCTGAATTGTCCTGCATCTGAGTTGCCTCACTGAGGGGTCGGGTAGGGGAGCCTTATTGAGCGTACCGCATCAGGGTTGGTTTGTATCTCAACCTGTTCGCGCTCCGGTTATCATACATCATTTCTTCGCTTCTTGCTGGCTCTTTTCCCAAACAAATCCAAGATTCAATCCTGAGATCAGTTCCCGTATCAATCCAGAGTCTTGCGGAAACGGGCAAGGGAGAGAATGACGAGAAGGATGGTAAAGCCCATGAGGGCCAGCATGGGGGAACGCATCGCCTCCAGATCGGCCCCCTTGAGCATCACCCCGCGCACAAGGCGCAAGAAATGGGTGAGCGGGAAAATCTCTCCAATCATCTGGGCCCAATGAGGCATGCCCTTGAATGGGAACATGAAGCCCGACAGCATCAGGGAGGGCAGGAAGAAGAAGAAACTCATCTGCATGGCCTGCATCTGGCTGCCTGCAACGGTGGAGATGAAATAGCCGATCAGCACAAGCGAGGAGATGAAAACCAGAATGCCGCTGATCAGCAGCGCCAGAGAGCCCACAAAGGGTACATGGAAGACCATCTTGGCCGCAACCAGAATAACAATGACCTGCACGGCACCAACGCCGAGATAAGGCAATATCTTGCCTAACATGATCTCGAAGGGAGTGGCGGGCATGGCAAGCAGATTTTCCATCGTGCCGCGTTCCACTTCGCGGGTGAGGGCCATGGCGGTCATCATCACCATGACCAACTGCAGGATAACGCCGAGTAGACCGGGGACGATGTTATATTGTGAAATGCCTTCGGGGTTATAGCGACGATGGACGACGATATCCAACTGGCTGTCTTGCTGGCTCTGGGTGCCCAACTCGCGGGTGAGGGCCTGCTTGGCAACGGTCGAAAGCGTGGACACGGCGCCAGATGACGCAGAAGGGTCCGACGCATCGGCCTCTATGAGAATTTGCGGTTCATCGCCACGCAGCACCCGCTTTGAGAGGTCTGCCGGAATGGTGACAATGAAGGAGACCTTGCCTTCTAGCATCAGCTCGTCGGCATCTTTAGCCGAAATGCCGACATAGTCGAAGCGGTAGTAATTTGTGACCTCAAGGGCGGAAACGATGGCGCGGGTAAACTGGTCCTGCGATGTCGTCACCAGCGCCGCTGGCAATTGTTTGGGGTCGGTGTTGATGGCAAAGCCGAACAGGGCCAATTGCACAAGGGGAATGCCTATCATCATGCCGAAGGTGATGCGGTCGCGCATCATCTGGGTCATTTCCTTTGCGAGCAAGGCAAAGAGGCGGGAGAAGGAGAAGAGATGGTTCATATCACTTTCCCTCCAGTTCCGGCTCGGCCATGTTGTCTGTGGAGCCACTCATATATTGGATGAAAACATCCTCAAGGGTGGTCTGGCCGGGCTCGCAACGGACGTCAAACTGATGGCTCGCCTTGTTGACTGCGGTTTCCAGCAGGGCCTTGTTCTTGCCCACCACATGCAGGCTGTTACCGAAGGGGGCGATCTGGTCGACCCCGTTCTCAGTCTGCAACATGCGTGACGCCGATTGAGCGCCTTTGCCCGAGAGAATGAAGGTGTGAAGGCCCGCCTGGGCGACAACCTCATCAACGGTGCCCGAGGTGAGCAATTTGCCATAGGCGATATAGTTGATACGGTGGCAGCGTTCGGCTTCGTCCATATAGTGGGTAGAGACCATGACAGTCATGCCTCCGGCTGCGAGATCGTGGATTTCATCCCAGAATTCCCGTCGCGCCTTGGGGTCAACTCCCGCGGTAGGCTCATCGAGCAGCAGCAGCTTTGGTTTGTGCATGATGCAGGCGGCAAGCGCCAATCGCTGCTTCCAGCCGCCTGAAAGCAGGCCCGCCAGTTGATGGCGCCGAGAGGTGAGGCCGAGTTTATCCAGTGTGTCACGCACATAGGTGCGGGCGGGCGACAGGCCGTAAAGACGGGCAACAAAGTAGAGATTCTCCTCAATCGTCAGATCGGTATAGAAGGAGAATTTCTGTGTCATATAGCCCACCTGCCGCTTGATCTTGAGTTGATCGGCATGCAGATCATACCCCAGCACAGAGCCTTCGCCTGCATCGGGGGTGAGCAGACCACACATGACGCGGATGGTGGTCGTTTTACCGGACCCGTTAGGGCCGAGGAAGCCGGAAATCTCGCCTTCCTGAACTGACAGGGTTACATTGTCGACCACCGTCTTGTCGCCAAAGCGTTTGACCAGATTGCGGACGTCGATCACCTTCATCTGCTGCCTCCGCTCCCTGCATCTGTCAGCCATGCCGAGACGATTTGACCGGGATTGAGTTTTGATCCCTCGCTGGCTTTGGCTTCGATGAGATAGACGAGTTTCTGCCGGTTCTCGAGGGAATAGATCACCGGTGGGGTAAATTCTGGCCCGTCTGAAATGTAGCTTACGGTAGCGCTGAGATCATCGCCGCATGAATCGCAGGTGATGGTCAGTTTGCTGCCCATCTGGATGCTGGCGAGGCTTTCCTCGGGAATGTAGAGCTTCAGCTTGATGCCATCATCGGGCAGAATTTCTAGAATGGGCACCTGAGGGCCGGCCATCTCTCCTGCTTCGTGGATGATGTCGGTCACCACACCGGTGACGGATGCCACAAGAGTGCGTTGTTCCTCTTTCCATTGCGCAGATTTGAGCGCGGCCTCGGCCTGTTCTACCGCAGCCTTGGCTGCTGCGATTTCATTCTCGCGGGCTGGCAGGCTGGTATAGGCCAGATTGGAGCGGATTTCCTCGGCCTGTGCCTTGGCCACGTCATAGGCTGTGCGGGCGGTGTCATAAACGCTTTGGGCAACAGACCCCTTTTCAAGCAGGGTGCGCTGGCGCGTCATGTCACGCTCTGCTTGCCGTGCGCTTAATTCGGCGGCTTTCAGAGAGGCCTGAAGGGCCGCGATCTTCTCCGGTCGGGCGCCCTGCTCCAGATTGGCCAGCGTGCTTTTGGCCTGCGACAGGGCGGCCTTGGCATTGTCTACGGCGATGGCTGCATCCTGTTTTTCAAGGCGTGCGACGATCTGGTCAGGAACGACATGATCGCCCCTTTGCACAGGTACGTCGATGATCCTAGCCGTCTCTATGGGAGCGACTTTGATATAGGTGCCTTCCACATAGCCTGTCGCCAATGGGGAGGGGGGCAGGCATGCGGCGATCAAAACGCCGATGACGGGAAGGGAGCAGAGAAAACTCATGTTTTTCTCCTGTAGGTTTCAACGATATTGCGAATGTTGGTTTGTAAAACCTGAAGGATGATATCGATTTGGCCAGACTGATAGGAGGACCAGTTTTGGTGGCGCAGAATGACTGGCTCGCCGATGCGGAAATAGGCGAGCATGCTGATCTGGGAGAAAATCGCGACCTTCAACTCCTCTCGCTCCGCCTCGCTATCGTCTCTGCCGGTTGCTTGCAGGAAAAGCTGGTAGAGCATGGTGAAGGTGGGATTGAAGAAATGTGCATAGACATGCTCAAAGACTTCGCCTTCTTCATGGGCTTCGCGCAACATGAACCGCATGATCGGCTGCGCTTCTTCAAGGCTCAAGATTACGACAGCTTGTCGCAGCAAGGCATTCTCAAACAGGGACTGTGGCTCTTTGAGACAAGTGGGCAGTTGGATCGCTTCGGGGTCCTGCCGCAGGCGGTTGAAGCGGGCGACGATGGTTTCTGCGCATGCCAGCCGCAAGCCTGCCTTGCCGCCGAAATGATAGTTGATCGAGGCGATGTTGGTTTGGGCCGCTGCGGCAATTTCGCGCGTGGAAGCACCCTCATAGCCTTTTTCAGCAAAGAGCTTGAAGGCTGCCATTATGAGCAATGTTTTAGTTGTGTCCGATCGGGTTTGTGCCATGGGATGTCGCTGACTGGTTGCGCATTTTGCTATTGTCTGAAGCGCAATGTAGCACCGACATAAAATTTAATCAATCGATTGATTTAATTTTGAGATGGAGGGTGTTGTTGGAGATGCCGCACCCATGGGGCGGGGCAAGGTGTGTTTGATTGTTGGGGCAAAGCTCTGTATGGTCCAAGCCAAAATCAGACATTCTGCAAGGCTCTTCTCATGACCTCTTCATCTGACACCACGTGCGATACCAATGGTGCGTCTGTTTCCTTCCGTCTTGCAAAGCGGGAGGATGCAGCGCTTATCCATCAGATGGTTGCCAAGCTTGCCAACTATCTGGATGAGGCTGGCAAGCACACGGCCAGCGTGGCCGATTATGAGATCCATGGCTTTGGTGATCGACCCAGATTTGAGGCGATCATTGCCGAGGTCGCGGGGGACGCGGTGGGCATGTGCCTGTTCTTTGACAGCTTCTCGACATGGGCGGGTAAGCCGGGGCTTTATGTTCAGGATCTTTATGTCTCGCCCAAGGCGCGCGGCCTCAAGCTGGGACGCTTGCTGCTTGAGCAGGTGGCGCAGCATGGCCTTGCGAAGGGCTATGCCTATGTGCGCTTGTCTGTTGATGCCAACAATGTCAACGCGCAGGGCTTCTATGAAGCGTGCGGGCTTGAATGGTCCGATACGGAACGTCTTTATGTGGCGCGGGGTGATGCCTTTGCTGTGCTGGCTGGGAATTGACCTGATGGAAAGCTTGCTTGACGAATTGGCCGCCTGCGCAGGGTGGCGCGAGGCTTTGGCTGCAGAAAAGCCCCGCCTTGCAGAGATTGAACGCTGGCTGAAAGAGGAAGAACGGCTTTATCAGATTTTGCCCGAGCGTGGGCTGCGTCTGAATGCCTTGCGCAAGACACCGCTGGAAAAGGTGAAGGTGGTCATCACCGGTCAAGACCCCTATCCCGGTCTTGAGGGCATGGTGCCTCACGCCATGGGGCTCTCCTTTTCCGTGCCGCATGGGGTGAAGCCTCCGCGCTCGCTCAATAATATCTACAAGGAACTGGCCGCAGATTATGGCCTTGTGCCGCCCGGCCATGGAGATTTGTCTGCATGGGCTGAACAAGGCGTCTTGATGCTCAACAGCACCATGACACTGCGACAAGGCGCTTCCGCCTCCCATGCCAAACGAGGGTGGGAAGCTTTCACCGCAGCGGTGCTTTCCTGTGTCAACAGGGCTGCTGATCCGGTGGTCTTTCTGGCCTGGGGCAAGCATAGTCACAAGCTGGCTGCGGGCATCGACGAGGGCCGGCATCAGGTGATCCGCACCTCGCATCCGAGCCCCTTGGGCGCACGCAAGGCGGGCGTTGATTTCGAGGCCTTTCTGGGGTCTCACTGTTTCCTTCGGGCCAATCGGTTTCTTGAGGGAAACGGCCGTGCGCCCATCGACTGGTGCGCACTCTGAGCTTTCTCTTGCGCAGTGCTATGGGCACAAGCTACTCCGCTTCTTTGGAACAAAGGTGCGGTCTCTGGCGTTGAATGTGGGTACAAGCAGTCATGTTCAGAGAGCTATTTTATGTCCAATTCGCTTCCCACTGCCCAATCCGGATCTGTCCGCGCAGAAGTTACGGGGATCACAACCGAAGAGCGGTTGCGGCGCGTCGCTTATAGCGCGCTGATCATAATCGGTTTTGTAACGCTCGTGGCGGCGCTGGACTTCGCCCAGTCCATTCTCTCACCGCTGGTTCTGGCTGTGATTATCGGCTTGGTTTTCGGGCCGTTGGTTGATCGCATCGAGGCCTATGGAGTCCCGGCTTGGTTTTCAGCCATGACTGCGGTCTTGCTGCTTCTTGCGCTTATCGGTGTTGCCATTACGGGCTTTGCAGTGCCGTTGGCCGACTGGATGGATCGGCTGCCGGTGATTTGGTCGCGCTTGCAGGCCGAGCTGGCCAACTGGAAGGGGCTGTTTGCCTCGCTCGCCAGCCTTCAGGATCAGTTCAGTGAAATTGCCGGTGGTGATCCTGCCTCAATGACTGTCAATGTCGCTGGTGGCGATACCGTCAAGCAGGTTGCCTTTTTTGCTCCCTCGCTTGCGGCCCAGATCATCCTGTTTCTGGCGGGACTGTTTTTCTTCATCGCCACGCGGCATCAGGTGCGCTATTCGATCCTGACGCGCGCGGACCATGGCACACGTCGCAAGAAGCTTGCGACCATGTTCGATGATGTCGAGAGCCGCCTTTCCAGCTATATGCTGAGCGTTTCCATGATCAACCTGCTGCTGGCTGTGGTTGTTTCCGGCGCTATGTGGATGCTTGGGGTGCCATCACCCATGCTATGGGGGCTTCTGGCTGGTATGCTCAACTTCATCATCTATATCGGGCCTGCGATTATGGTCTGCATCATGCTTGCGGTGGGGCTTTCGCTCTATGGGCAGTTTTCGATGATCGTGGCACCAGCTGCTGTTTATCTCTTTATCAATTTCCTCGAAGCGCAGTTTGCGACGCCTCTGGCGCTTGGGCGCATCATGACGGTCAATCCGTTTCTGATCTTCCTTTCTCTGGTCGGCTGGATCTGGCTGTGGGGGCCAATTGGCGGCTTCATTGCTGTCCCGGTCCTGTTGATCGGGCAGATTGTTGTCAATCACAGCGATTTTATCGACTCAGAGAAAAATGCTTAAATCCTGACAGTTAGCATGCTGAAAATTTTCTCGCTCTCCGTGCAAAAAGTCGGTTGTGCATTACCAAATTTAAACAATTCAAAACGATACTGAATAAAATATTCTGATGTTCGAAACCTTAAATATTTCCAGAAGGGGGGCTCATTCTGGGGATTGATCGGGATAAATTCGTGCCACATATATTGGAAAATCTGGACAAGTCCTTTTATATGACTGTCCTTGATGCGCTGAATGACGGGGTTTATTTCGTCAACCGCAAGCGTCGGGTTCTATATTGGAACAAGGGGGCCGAACGGCTTAGCGGCTTTACTGCAGAAGACGTTTTGGGCAAGAGCTGCGCAGACCATACGCTTAATCATGTTGACGATGAAGGCAATTGCCTGTGTCTACAGGGCTGTCCATTGGCTGCTTGCATGCGCGACGGACAATCACGTGAAGTCGATGTCTATATGCATCATAAGGCGGGACATCGGATACCGGTTAGCATCCGGTCCTTTCCCATTCGCAATGAAGTTGGGAAAATCACCGGTTCTGTCGAGGTGTTCAAGGATAACAGCCAACATCTGACGATGGTTTCCGAATTTGAATCCCTGCAGCAGGAGGTGGTTACCGATCCTCTGACTGGCGTCGGAAACCGGCGCTTTGCCGACATTTCGCTGGACCGCTTGCAGGTGATGCAAAGCAGAGAATATAAGCCATATGGCGTGATTGTGGCGGATATCGATAATTTCAAGTCCATCAATGACACATGGGGTCATGGCGTTGGCGATCGCGTGATCGTGGCCATTGCCAAAACGATGGCGGCCATCCTGAGGCCTTCCGACATCGTTTGCCGACTTGGCGGTGATGAATTTCTTATCCTGCTGCCGAATGCAAGCCCACGAGGGCTCGAAATCGTGGGGAACCGGCTGGATCTTCTCATTAAGGAATCCTGGATGGATCTCGAAGGAGAAATGCTCTCCTTCTCGGTATCCATAGGGGCGGCCCTTTCTGATATGGGCAAGTCAGCCGAAGCCGTCGTCGAGCAGGCTGACAAACAGCTCTATCTGAGCAAAGCTGAAGGTCGCGGATGTTTTCACCTTGATGGCAAGAAGCTCAACGCGTCTCGCTAGATGCATGGTGTTTGTTCGTTCGCGGCGGCGAAAAGTCTCCAGAATGGGGATTGAAACGCCGCGCAGAGGTCTTTACAACGAGGCAACTCATGATTTCCCTCGTGCAATTTCCATGATTCCAGAATCGCGGGTGAGGCGGAAATCCTTTGGAACCACGCGTTTGGTCCCCACGGTGACCAATTTGCGCGCAAACACTCTATTCGGACGGTAGCGATATATGGCGCGACAATTCATTTATCACATGCATGGTCTTTCCAAGACCTACGGTGGCGGCAAGAAGGTTTTGGAGAATGTCCATCTTTCTTTCTACCCTGATGCGAAAATCGGTATTCTCGGCCCGAACGGTGCAGGTAAATCCACCGTGCTTCGGATCATGGCCGGGCTGGACAACGAATTCACTGGTGAAGCCTGGGCCGCAGATGGGGCCAAGATTGGCTATCTGCCTCAGGAGCCGGTTCTTGACGAGAGCAAGGATGTTCTTGGCAACGTGATGGAAGGGGTTGCCGAAAAGCAGGCCATTCTGGATCGCTACAATGAACTGATGATGAATTATTCCGATGAGACCGCGGAAGAAGGTGCCAAACTTCAGGATGTCATCGACAGCCAGAATCTGTGGGATCTGCAGTCTCAGGTAGAGATGGCCATGGACGCATTGCGTTGCCCGCCGTCTGATGCCGATGTATCTGTTCTTTCCGGTGGTGAAAAGCGCCGCGTGGCTCTTTGCAAACTGTTGCTCGCAGAGCCGGATTTGCTGCTTCTCGACGAACCGACCAACCATCTGGATGCTGAAACGGTCAACTGGCTTGAAAAGCATCTGCGCGAATTCAAGGGCGCCGTGCTGATCATCACCCATGACCGCTACTTCCTTGACAATGTGACGGGCTGGATTCTCGAGCTCGACCGTGGCCGCGGTATTCCTTATGAAGGTAACTATACGGCCTATCTCGAAGCCAAGGCAAAACGCCTGGCTCAGGAAGGGCGTGAAGAGGCTGCCCGTCAGCGTGCCCTGTCGCGCGAACAGGAGTGGATTGCTGCCAGCCCGAAAGCCCGTCAGGCCAAATCGAAGGCTCGTATCAAGGCCTATGATGAGCTGCTCAAGCGCAATGAAGAGCGCGCACCGGGGACCGCCCAGATCATCATTCCGCCAGGAGAGCGTCTTGGAGATGTGGTGATTGACGTCGAGGGGCTCAAAAAGGGCTTCGGCGAGCGTTTGCTGATCGATGGTCTGGATTTCAAACTGCCACCGGGTGGCATTGTTGGTGTGATCGGTCCGAACGGCGTTGGTAAAACCACCCTGTTCAAGATGTTGACCGGCCATGACCAGCCAGATGAAGGCTCCATCACTCTGGGTGAGACTGTACATCTTGGTTATGTTGACCAGTCTCGTGATGCTCTGGACTCGGACAAGACCGTTTGGGAAGAAATCTCCGAAGGGGACGACATCATCAAGCTGGGCAAACGCGAGATGAACAGCCGCGCCTACTGCTCCGCCTTCAATTTCAAGGGCGGCGACCAGCAGCAGAAAGTGGGCTCTCTTTCTGGTGGACAGCGCAACCGTGTGCATCTGGCCAAGGTTCTGAAATCGGGCGCCAACGTGTTGCTGCTCGATGAGCCGACCAACGATCTGGATACGGAAACCCTTGCCGCTCTGGAAGATGCTCTCGAGGATTTTGCCGGTTGCGCCGTGGTCATCAGCCATGATCGTATGTTCCTTGACCGTCTTGCCACGCATATTCTTGCCTTTGAAGGCGATAGCCATGTGGAATGGTTTGAAGGTAACTTCGAGGATTACGAGAAGGACAAAGTGCGCCGTCTCGGCCCGGATGCTGTCAATCCCAAGCGTGTCAAATACAAGCCATTCACGCGCTGATCTTGCATACGCATTGACAGTCTGAATTTCAAAGAAAGCCCTGCTCCTCCGAGCAGGGCTTTTTGTTTGGGAATTGTTAAGATTTGACCTCTCTGGATGTGCTCTGGGCGGCGTCTTTTGGGCACTGACAGCTTTCTTCCACATGTGATTGCAGGGGCTGTTTTTCCGTAAAAATTGGCCTTCAAGCAATATTGCAACTTTTGATAAACATGCGGTGGATTTGAGTTTAGTTGTTGAAATATTTGATAAATCACATGTTTTGAATGTATTGAAATGAAGTATTTCAAATTTTAATTGAATTTATCTATATTTTTCAGGAGTTTATCTTCAAATTCTGGTTTGCTGTTTAGGCGTTTATAGATCGCTTGTCTGTAGTTTGGCCTGAAATCGAATTTCCAAACGGGGATTTCATATCAGAACGGGAATTGTCAAAATGCAGGCTGCCAACGTAAAAACCGAACTTGTGGACTGGAAAGTTCTTAGCGGTCAGAGCGATAGTGGTAAGAGCGACGAATTGATGCGCCATGTCGCGTCCTTGTTTTCGCTGACAGCGTCTCATTGCGATGATGAGCAGTTAGCCACCTATGACACGGTTATGCAGCGGCTTGCAGATCTTGTGTGTGAGGATACGCGTTCTTTTGCTGCACAAAAGATCTGCCATCTCGAAAATGCCCCGCATAATATCATTCGCCGCTTTGCCTTTGATGCCATCAAGGTTGCTGACCCCGTGCTGCGCCATTCGCCGGTTTTGACGGATGATGATTTGATTGAACTCACCGAGGCGAATAGCGAAGATCATATGGTCTCTATCTGCACGCGCAAGAGCATCAGCAGCGTGGTAACTGATGTGCTTGTCAAATCCGGGCGTGAAACCGTGATGATCAAACTGGCAGCCAATTGTGGCGCCGATCTCTCCGAAGATGGTCAACGGCTTCTGGAGCAGGCTGCGGACAATGACCGTTTTCTTGCTCGGGAACTGGCCAACAGGATCGCGGACAATCAGCGCTCTGCTCCGGTTCTGAGCAAACAGGCTTCAGCTAGAAAGCATGTTGATCTCAGCGGTGTGTGGGCCTGCATAGAACCGATGGTTGACGAGCATTTCTACAATCTGTCGCGCCATTCCTATCTGGCGCGATACCGGTTTGATTCCTCTTTGACCAAAATTGACAAGCTTCATATGCAGGGATTTCTGGGCAATGGCGTGTTGCGGCAGTTTGCCTGCAATGATCAATTTGCCGATCTGGTTTGTGGCATTGCCAAGATGACCGGCTTCCCTCATCAGATCATCGCGCGCATGATGGCGTGTCTGGAGTGGGATCAGGTGCTCAGCCTGTTTCGTTTGCAGTCTTTCTCAGACGAGCTGGTGCGCGACGTGTTGGAATGCGGGCCCTGGATGTTGTGCCTTTCTGCCAATCAATGCAGCGCTGTTCTCAAGCGTTATAGACAATTGAGTACGGATGAAGCCCTTAAAATCGCCAATAGCTGGCCAAAAACGGGCCTGATACTAGACTGACAGGCGCTTAAACCGGTTTGAGTTCATTGGTGATTGCTTGATGCTCTTGATCCGCAAGTAAACAAAAGGTGACCGCTTCATTCGGTCACCTTTTTCTGTTTGTCACTTCTATTTTCAGTTTCACCATTTGTAGTGTCCCGGTTCTTGAAAATTCGTTGTATTCTCGGTTCGATACCACTTTCACTCAAGACAACTTGTAAAAACAAAGCTTTGATGTGCTTCGATGTTCGGGTAAAATTGGTAGGCACTGAGTTGATTACAACTGTTTTGCCTGCTATGGATTTCGAGTGTCGGTGTTTAAAAGGTCCGACAGGCAGTATGGGGGCCAGCCAATGCATGTAACCGCATTCCGGATTTTCGTTAGAGATCTTGCAGTCGCACGCGATTTTTATGCCAATTCGCTCAAGTGGCCCATGGTCTGGGACCGCTTCGAACAGGGAGCCGTCGGTTTTGAGCCGGGCATGCTGGTCATTATCGAAGAAGAAGATGCGCGAGGCCCTCAGGCGTCCCTGATCGGTCGTTTTACCGGTCTTTCACTGGCCGTTGATGATCTGCCGACCTTGTATCAGACTCTCAAAGCGCGTGGGGTTCCCTTTGTTGCGCCACCTGAAAGACAATTCTGGGGCGGATCGCTTGTGCATCTGATCGATCCCTCAGGCAATATCATCACGCTTGTTGAATAAGGGGCTTTGGCCTGTCTTCAATGCCGTTGCTGCGACCGGAACAGATCGAACAGCTTGTGTCTTTGTGATTGCCCTATCATCCTGATATGAAAAAAGCGGACCATATGGCCCGCTTTTGTTGTTTTGACAGAATGTCAGCCACTTTATTTGTGCCCATTCTCCGCATCATATTTCTCAATAATGGAGCGGATGGTGCACGCCACATTCGGTGCAATGTCATCGCGGTCCATGCCGTAGGATACGTTGGCCATCAGGAAGCCTGATTTGGACCCGCAGTCATAGGTTTCACCATCATAGATCATGCCGGTAAAGGACTGATCATTGTTGAGGCTGATCATGGCGTCGGTCAACTGAATTTCGTTGCCGCTGCCCGGTTGCTGGTCCTTGAGATAATCAAAGATTTCAGGCTGCAGGATATAGCGGCCTGACAGGATCAGGTTGGACGGTGCGGTGCCCGGCTCCGGCTTCTCGACCATGCCGTTGATCTCTACGCTGTCTTCGAATTTTTCGCCCGGCTGAATGACACCATATTTGAAGGTCATTTCCATCGGTACTTCTTCAAGTGCAACGACGTTGCCTGCGCGCTTGTTGTAGACGTCCATCATCTGGGCGAGGCAGCCCTTGGGCGATTTCATGATCATATCTGGAAGAAGCAGCGCGAATGGTTCATGGCCGACAAGCTCTTTGGCGCACAAAACGGCATGCCCGAGACCCAGCGGCTGCTGCTGACGGGTAAACATGGTGTGGCCTGCCTTGGGTAGGTCTTTGCGCAAGCTTTTGAGCACATCATATTTGCCGCGCTGTTTGAGCGTGTCCTCCAGCTCAACCTGTACGTCGAAATGGTCCTCGATGACGGCCTTGTTTCTACCGGTAACGAAAATGAATTGTTCGACCCCCGCAGCCCTGGCTTCGTCAACGACATATTGAATAACTGGTCGGTCGACAATCGTAAGCATTTCCTTGGGCAGGGCTTTGGTCGCTGGAAGGAAGCGTGTTCCAAGACCTGCTACAGGGAATACGGCTTTGCGGATTGGCTGTACCATTTGATTTTGCTCCAATAAGTGATTTTGTTCTTCAAAAATTGCTACGTTTCAAGAAAAGTGCGCGTCCATTCAAACCAGAAAAACGCAAATTATGCAAATGTGGAGAATTAATTTGAGTGGTGAACTGTTACTATCTTGGCCATAATTTGGCAGCATAGTGATTCACACTGCTGCTTTGTTTGCGATAACAGGGATTGTTTATGCCTATACGAATTTGGACAAGTCTTTTTGGGTTCACCTCCGTTCGGGGACTAATTTCCACAGGCTTTCTGCTGCTTGCACTTCTCTCTACAGAGTCCAACGCGCAAACGGCGCAAGGGTTCCAAAATTGGATACGGAATTTTTGGCCAACGGCTCAATCGGCCGGTATTACGGCAGAAACTTACAATGCGGCTTTTGCTGGTGCGCAGTTCGATAGCTCCGTGATCAAGCGGGCGACCAACCAGCCGGAATTTGTCAAACCCATCTGGTCCTATATGGATGGCGCGGTCAGCGACCTGCGCATCAAGAATGGCCAGAAGATGCGAAGCAAATATGCGTCCCTGCTGGGTAGACTGGAAGATTCCTTTGGTGTCGACCGGTATGTCCTTTTGGCGATCTGGGGCATGGAAACCGCTTACGGCTCCATTTTCAGCAACAAGGCTTTGATCAAGCCGACCATTCAGTCGCTCGCGATGTTGGCCTATGCAGATCCCAAGCGTTCACAGTTTGGGCGCACGCAATTGATTGCTGCGTTAAAGATCCTGCAGAATGGTGATGTTGCTCCTTCCGAAATGGTTGGCTCGTGGGCTGGAGCCATGGGGCACACCCAGTTCATTCCCACCACCTTCCTGAGTAAAGCGGTGGATTATGATGGTGATGGACACCGGGATATCTGGAACTCCATTCCGGATGCTCTGGCTTCCAGTGCGAATCTCTTGAAAGAAGCTGGGTGGGAAACCGGCAAGACATGGGGTTACGAAGTGTCGCTGCCTAACAACTTCCCCTTTGAATTGGCCGATGGAAAAATCACGAAGACGCTTGCCGAATGGGAGAAGATGGGGGCCAAGCGTGTGCACGGGCGCGCCTTCCCGCGGCCAAGCGATCAGGCCCAGTTGATCATGCCTGCTGGCCACCGCGGACCAGCCTTCCTCATTTTGAAGAATTTCTCGGTCATCAAGCGCTATAACAATGCCACATCCTATGCTTTGGCTGTTGGCCATCTGGCAGATCGTATTCGCGGTGGGCAGGGCTTTGCGCATGAATGGCCACGTTCTGACCGGATGCTCACAACAACCGAGCGAAAGGAGCTTCAGACTATTCTGAACCGCCTTGGATATGATACAGGTGGCATCGACGGGCGGCTGGGCTCCAAGTCTCGAGCCGCTATCCGTCATTGGCAAAAACGCAACGGTCATGTGCCGGACGGATTTGCCAGTGGTGATCTGTTGGAAGCTCTGCGCAAGAGCTGACAATCCCGCTTTTGCGGTGGCGATATAGTTGGAGACGGGCCAATGGGCTTGAAGAAGGGACAATCCGGTTTTGCCTTTGTGCATGTGGCGCTATGCCTCGTGACGGTAATCTCATTGTTGCTTCCGCTTCTGCTGGCCGGGCCCGTTCAGGCAGCCCCATCTCTTTCCGGCTCTAGCATGAATGGGAAGCCCGCAGCCCAGCAGCGGGCCACCCCGGATGATGGGCGCTATGATGTGGCGTTGGGATTCTTTGAATTTCTCTTCAAACGCCGCACGCCCAAAAAGGAAAAGAAGCCCGACACCTCTGACAATAAACCGGTGAAGCGTGGGCCGGTCGTGCCGGTGATCAAGACCGTTGAAAAGGACCCAGATGCATCTGTGATCGCGGTATTCGGCGATGAATTTTCGCAGGATATTGCATGGGGGCTTCAAGATGCTTTTGCCAAAGCGCCTGATGTCAGGGTGGAGATTCATTCCAAGCCCAATAGCGGACTGATCTATCGGGCCAAGAACAACCCCTTGAGCGACGCCGAGGATTATTTTGCAGCCCATCCCTTCAACTTCGCTGTTGTGATGGTAGGGCTGAATGATCGCCGGGAGATGCCTGCGCGCAAAGATGCCGAGGGCAATGAGATTACGCCGGCTTATGAATTCCGCACCGATGAATGGGCCCGTGCCTATCAGCGCGAGATCGATCGGGTGCGTCTTGCTTTTGCCAAGCAAGACAAGCCTGTCTTCTGGGTTGGATTGCCGCCCGTGGGCAATGAGCAACTTGCTGCTGACATGCGTTATCTCAACGACCTTGTTTCCAGCCGTCTGACCGAGCGGGACGAAGAGTTTATTGATATCTGGGACGCCTTTTCCGATGAGGAGGGGAACTTCTCGTTCCGTGGTCCGGATTTGTCGGGGCAGGATGTCCGGTTGCGCTTAAAGAACGCCATTCGCTTCAATAAGGAAGGGCGACGCAAGCTCGCATTCTATGTTGAGAAGCTGGTTATCCGTGTGCTGTCCCAGTCAGTTGATGAGGATGTGTTGCCCAAGACGCTCGCCAAGGCCGATGAGACCGCCTTGCGGGAAGGGTTGGGAGCGCGGCGCGATATTTATGCTTTGCGCAAGCCACCGCTTGAGTCGGAAGACTTAATCAATCCCAGTGTCTTTACCCTGTCTTTCTCGTCCGGAATAGACGGCGAAGATCAGCTGGCGGCCGCAGAGAATGCTCCCAAATATCGAAGCGATAATTTTGCCTGGGGTGGCAAGCACTAAGCCTGTTCTGTGCATTGAGAGCTGTGCTTTTGTCCCCCTTTGCCTGATCTGTGATTGCCCCTCTGCGTCTCATTGGGTATGAGTCTTTCCCATACAGAAACAAGGCCTCTCTATGTGGCCTTGCATGTTTTCATTTCGATCCTCTGAAGAAGAGGGCGGAGCGCGTTCGTCTTGCGCTTTTCGCCTTGAGCCTTCGGACCGTAAGCAAATTGGAACTTTCATCATGAGCATTGAGCGCGCACCGGATTTTGATTTTCTGCACCAACTCGCTGATCTGGCCGGAGAAACGGTCATGCCGCTTTTCCGCAGGGCAATCGAGATTGAAAACAAGCTTGAGGGTGGCTTTGATCCGGTGACCGATGCGGACAAGCAGGCCGAGCTGAAACTGCGCGGGCTTATCCAGGAGCAGTTTCCAAGCCATGGCATTCTGGGGGAAGAATTTGAGGGCAAGGATCTTGATGCCGATGGCCTGTGGGTTCTTGATCCGATTGACGGTACGCGCGCGTTTATCTCCGGCCTGCCAACCTGGGGGACGTTGATCGGCTATCGACATTCTGGTGGTCAGAGCCTTGGCATGATGAGCCAGCCTTTCACCAAAGAGCGCTTTTTCGGCGATGGCACGCGTGCCTTTTATCAGGGGCCGGATGGAAAGCGGCCGGTGAAGACACGGTCTTGCAAGGCGATCGGTGACGCGACTTTGTTCACCACCGCTCCGGATATTTTTGCCCCCGATGAGCTCAAGGCCTTTCAGCGGGTTGAGGATGCAGTGCGCCTGTCGCGCTATGGCGTTGATTGCTATGCCTATTGCATGTTGGCCATAGGCATGGTGGATCTGGTGATCGAAGCGGCTTTGAAGCCGGTTGATATTGCGCCGCTTATTCCGCTGATCGAAGGAGCTGGCGGTGTGGTCACCAACTGGCAGGGTGGCTCAGCCTTTGATGGCGGACAGGTGGTTGCAACGGGCGACCCCGATCTGCATCAGTCGGTGCTAGATCTTCTCGCCAGCAAAGGCTGAGAAAGCCGACTGGCTATTTTAGAGATGCTTTTCCGAGCGCATTATATCGCTCAGGCGCTTTCCTGCCTGAGCGTATTTTCGCCGGGAATAAAGCTGTCAAAGGCAGCCCAGAACTGCTCACGAATGATCTCTCGCTCCATCATGATTTCATGCTTGCTGCCGGTAATGGAGATGGCGCCTGCTGCCCGTGTGGTTTTGGCAAATAGTTCGGCAGCGGCCGAGTTCACCACAGTATCGTTGCCTGCTGTGACGATGAGCACCGGGGTGTGGATTGAGGATTGGAAATCGCTCGATTGCAGGCGGTCCATCGCCTTGCAGACTTCATGGGTCCACAGAACGGTAGGCCCACCGATCCCCAGGGCCGGGCAATCGATGAGAAATTGGCGGTTCCTGTCATAGCGGGGGCCGTCTGAGGTGAGCTGATTGGTGTAAAAGCCACCTCGGTCAAAAGGAGTGTGGCTGGCGCCGGGCACATAGCTTTCGCCAAACCCCGAATAGCGCAGAAATCCTGCCAATCTTCGGATGGTGGATTGGCGAGGCTTGATACCCAAAAAACTATGGCCCCCTGTTGAGAGTTCAATCAGAGGAGCGCAGAGCACAGCGCGATCAATCTTGATTCTGAGATCGGGCAAATTGGTAAGCAGGATGAGGCCGCCCATAGAGTGGCTGAGGGCAAAGCAGGGCGGAGGACAGTCCGGTAGGATGACTTCTTCGATGAACTGTTCGAGATCCTTGCCATAGTCGGAAAAGCGCCGAACATGTCCTTTCATGCCATTGCGGGTCAAACGATCTGACAAGCCTTGCCCGCGCCAATCCATGGTGGCGACAGCAAAGCCACGCTGGCGTAGCTCGGTGATGACTTCATAATATTTTTCGATGAATTCGGACCGGCCATGTAACAGACAGATCGTGCCTTTGGGATCTGGAGCCAAGGAAGGCCAGCGGGCAACGCGCACTTTGTGTTGATCCCAGCAGACCATTTCATGGCAGACGCCATCTGCCAGCTCGGGAAATTTGTCGAGATTATTCAGCTGCATATCTGCCCCAGACGCCTTTAATAGCCCTTTTGACATGCAGTTTAGCGAAAAGTGATCTCGATGGGAGGGGAAAATGCCCGTTCTTGGGGTTTTTCACGAATAACCGTAGTGCGAGATATATCAAGGTGGGGGAATGGTGCCGTACACGTCAATCGGCCCCACCGGAGTGGAGCCGAATATCGACGGTGGCATGTTTTAGAAGGCCCAATAGGCTTGCCCCTGATCCAGAAAGGAATTGAGGCGCAGAATGAAGGAGTAATTCACATCATTGCTTGGGCGCGCATGGGTGCTGCCATAGCTGTGTGAATAGCGGCCGGAATAGTGGCGGTCGTTGCTCCAGTTGTGGTGTGGCCGTTCGGCTGCCAGGCGTGCCTGCTTGATGAAATTGCCGGTGCGGGCGCTGATTTCCAGCAGATACGGGCGACCAAGTCTGTCACGGGCCTTCATCGAAGCGACATTGCCGCGCAGGGAGTAGTCACTGATATCGCGATAGCCATTACGTTGCGCGATCTGCGTCAGGTCATAGCGCGAATAGGTCTTGTGGATCTTCGGTGCATGAACGACTTTCTTCTTGATGACCTTCCGGTTGACGGTGGTTTTCTTGACGATGGTCTTTTTGCCATTGGCGTTGCGGATGACTTTCCGCTCGACGGTTTTGTTGCGGATGACCTTTTTCGTGACTTTGGGCTTGTGGGCCTTACGGACCTGGGGGCGATCATTATGGTGCGTTACGACCTGGCCTGACCCATAAATCCGGTAGAAGCGGCTTGAGTCATGGGAATAGTCGCGCGCCTGTGCTGGTTGGCAAACGGTGAATGCGATCATGATGGGAAGTGCGATTGCTGTCAGTTTCATTGTCTTGCCTTTCCTTTTTCTATTCGGTTCGGTCTGTGCCGTCGTTGTTATGAAAACAAGGTAGCAAAGGCTTCCTGAACCCATTCGGAAAGGGCTGTTCATGTCGAATTCAGCAACATGGCAGCTTTGTGGCAGGGGATGTAATCCGCACAATCCTGCCATTTTCAAAAAATTTATTGGGGGACTTGAAATGCATTTGAGGCATTTCCATATCGAATAGTGTCGGAGGCCAAAACGGCTCCGGCTTCATTTCCTTCCCGCCTTGAGAAGGGGGAAGGAGTAGCGAAATAACGCAATTTTTGTCGCTCAAAGGAGGACTTTATTATGCGTCACTACGATCTTACTCCGCTTTATCGCTCTACTGTTGGCTTTGACAAGCTCTTCTCCATGCTGGACACCGTAACCGGCCCGGACAGTAGCACTCCATCCTATCCACCTTACAACATCGAACGTCTGGCTGAGAATTCCTATCGTATTTCGATGGCTGTTGCCGGTTTCTCCGAGAAGGATCTTTCCATTGAAGTGAAAGAGAACGCGCTCAAGGTAACCGGTGAGAAAGTCATAGAGGAAGACGAGAAGGAAAAGGACTATTTGCACCGCGGCATTGCCTCGCGTGCCTTTGAACGACAGTTCCAGCTCGCCGACTATATGCAGGTTGAAGGGGCAAGTATGGAGCATGGTCTGCTTCACATTGATCTAAAACGTGAAATCCCTGAAGCCATGAAACCGCGCCAGATCGAGATCCGCTCGTCTGATCGTGACAATGACCCAACCGTCATTGAAGGTTCCAAACACTAATTTCCGACAGAATGTCACCCGGCTTCTAAAGGTCGGGCGCGACCGGTGGCCCTTAATTGGGCCGCCCACGCTTCTTCGTCTCAAGGCAGATTGTCGGAAGGAGCTCATTTTCATGCCGCTTCCGGCAATCACTCTCACAGAAAAAGCGCTCTTCCGTCCGGTCGAGCGCTTTTTTTGATTTTGGCATTTATACTGGCTAGTCTGGGCCGTGCCTATTTCAGGCAGTCAAGGAACTGGTCGACCTCAGCTTGTGTGGTCGAGAAAGAGCAGACCAGACGCAACAGGCTCTCGCCCTCGCCCGGGCATTCTTCAGGCGCAAGACCAAAGCTTGGCCAGTCATAGAAAACAGCACCCGCAGCAGTGGCTTTCTGGGCTGCCTGTTTGGGAACGATGGCAAAGACTTCGTTGGAGCCGGTTGGCCAGGCAATGCGGGTGTGATCCATAGCCTCAAGTCCTTTGACCAGCCTTGCTGCCATGGCGTTGGAATGGCGGGCATTGTCCAGCCAATGGTCATTTTCGAAATACCCTTCGAACTGGGCGGCTGCAAAGCGCATTTTCGAGAAGAGCTGTCCGGCGCGTTTGCGGCGATAGATGAAATCCTTGGCATAGTCCTTATTGAAGAAGACCACGGCTTCTGCGCACCAGGCACCATTCTTGGTGGCGCCAAAGGAGAGCACGTCGACACCGGCTTTCCATGTCATCTCTGCAGGGGTTACACCCAGAGTAACGAGGGCATTGGCAAAGCGGGCACCATCCATATGCACGGCAAGGCCGTTATCCTTGGCCTGTGCCGAAAGCTGGGTGATTTCCTCGACGCTGTAGAGCGTACCAACCTCGGTGGCCTGAGTGAGGGACACTGCGCTTGGCTGACCATGATGCACCACGCCATGGGGCACTTCCTGAAAACCGGTTTGCAGGGCTTCGCGGCTCAGTTTGCCATGTCTGCCCTCCAGCCCCCACATGCGGGCACCTGAGGTGAGGAATTCCGGTGCGCCGCATTCGTCGACGCGGATGTGGGCTTCCTTGTGGCAGAATACTGTGCCGGCCGGTCCAGTGAGCGCGGAGAGCGCCAATGCGTTGGCTGCGGTGCCCGTGCCCACGACAAAGACAGAACAATCCGTTTCGAAAATCTCCTGGAATCGCTGCTCGATGGACTCGCAGATGGGGCCATCGCCATAGGCGGGCTCGTAGCCATCTTTGTGGCGCATCAATGCGTTCATAATAGGCTCGGAGGCTCCGGCCCAGTTGTCGCTGGCAAAATACATGATTTGATCCTTGAGGTGGGTCGTCTTTTGCCGCCTATACGACAGTTTTGTCGTCTCAAGGTCAAGGGGAAAAGGCCGCCGGGATCCTAGCCAGCTTTCGCACGCCGCCAGCGGGCCAGAAAATGGTCCACAGATACAGTGCCCGGGCCCTTTATGATGAGCAGCAGCAGCGGCATCAACCAGAGCAGGCGCTGGTCGAGAATGGCCGAATTGTGGACGCTGTCAAACAGGTGCCCGATGGTCTCCGCTTCCACTCCATGAAACTGGATATCGACAAAGGTCATCACAGCGATGAAACCGATGAAGGCAATGGCGGTAACGCGGGTGGCAAGTCCGATAAGGATCAGGATCGGCAGGATGAATTCTGCGAGGGTCCCCGCCAGCACAATAAGGCCCCACGGCAGAAAGGCAATCTGACTGCTGTCATAGCCAGCCGCTTCAACAATGGGCGGGACAATCTGGGCGTAGGCTCCGATCGAGGGTGAAAAGAGCCCTAAGGGGCCATCGCCCAGCTTTGTCAGTGCGGAATTGAGGAAATAGAACAACAGCACACTGGAAAAGATCAGCCGGGCACTAAGACCGAGGAACCATGGTTCCAGTTTGCGCTCTAGCCAGCCAAACTGGCGATCATGAAGCGAAGCAGCGGTGGTAAGGATGCTCATGGTGGGTCAACTTTCGTGATGCTGATTGGCGCTGTTATCTTGGTACGGCTTTGGCTCTCTCTGGTCTTTCACGTCGATGGAGGGAAGATGAAGGCCAGCCAAGGCGCCGGTTTCCAGAAGGCCTCCCAGATTGCGGGCGAAGTCAAAGGCTGGTGCTGCTTCAAGGGCCACTGCCGCTGCCTGACCAAGCGTTAGGCCTTCTCCGAGTGCGTTAAGAAAGGCAAAGCCGCCAGCAGGGAGTTTGATGGCCATGACATCCCATTGCGGGCGCGTAATAAGGCTGGCTTCTGCTTCTTGGGGCAAGGATGCCATTGTCTCTTGCGGTGCATCTTGCTTATGGGCGGCCCAAATGCTGTAGGCAGGATAAGGGGACGCCAGCAGGCGACAAGCCGGATGGAGCGTGAAGGTCAGCTCTGCCAGACGGTCTGGTGGGATCTGTTGCAAGCTGGCGGGATCTAGCGGGGACTGATCTGCGGCATGATAGGCTTCCTGCCATGCAAACTCGATGCGGGCCACATCGCCCAGATAGGGAAAGGCTTGTACGGGCTCGAAGCCATCAAGAAAGCTGGCGAACTGGTCGCCATAGCGGCTGAGAATGGCGGTGCGCGGCGGGTGGTTGGTGATGTAAACACGGGCCATGGCGCGGAAATAATCCTCCCCAACCAACGCTGCGATCGTGGGGAAAGAAGCCATCATAGCTTCGGTGAGGCTGACGATCACATTGTTACGATAGACACCGAAGCGCTTTTGCGCCTTCTTCTCCGGCTTTGGGCCGATCACGTCTTCCGGCGTGGGATGATCGGGCTTTATTAGTGCGCTGGAAAAAGACGCCTGCCCGGTATGAAGGGATGGGCTAGCTGACATGGCGGTGCCCCAATATCAGGTCTGGCTCAGGTTCCTTGAGCCTTGTTGGCAGTGCCCGCAGCTTGTCTTCCGCCCGCATGGCTTCGGCAAACAGAATGTCCCAATCGGGGATGTTGTTGTCCCATTCGATCAGCGTAGGGACAGCGCCGGAGCGCGCCAATGTTTGGTCATAAAGAGCCCAGACAGCATCTGCGACTTCTCTGTCATGGGCGTCAATCAGTAGGGGCTCGCCTTCGTCATCTTCATCGCGGGCGAAACCTGCCAGATGAATTTCTCCCACATGTTCGACGGGGAAGGCATCAAGATAAGCAACGGGGTCATAATTCTGGTTGGTTGCCGAGACATAAACATTGTTGCAATCCAGTAGCAGGCCGCAGCCCGTGCGTGCAACCAGTCGCTCAAGGAAGGTGATTTCCGACATGGTGGAGCTTTCAAAGGCCACATAGACGGACGGATTCTCAATGAGAATGCGTCGGCTCAAATGGTCCTGTAGCTGGTTCACATGATCAACGACACGATCAAGACTGTCCTGACGGTAGGGAACGGGCAGAAGGTCGTTGAAGAAGACCTCGTCATGGCTGGACCAAGCCAGATGTTCTGAAAAGAGGCCGGGCGCGTAGCGCTCGTTGAGGGCCTTGAGGCGATTGATGTGATCTGTATCGAGCGACTTGTCTGCGCCGATGGAAGCTCCGACGCCATGCAGGGAAAGGGGATAGCGCGCAGCGATTTCGCTAAGATAGCGGTGTGGTGGCCCTCCGGCGCCCATATAATTTTCAGGGTGCACTTCAAACCAGCCGATGTCCGGCGCGGTTTCCAGAATGGTCTGGTAATGCTCCGCCTTGAGGCCGACCCCGGCTCTTGGCGGGATTTCTTTGGGTGTCGTGCCAGATGAGGCAGGTGTGATCTGGGAGATTGGCATCGGATCATTTCCTTCAAGCGATCAGACGGGCACCCCTAGAGTTTGGCGAGGAAAAAGCGATCGCGGTTGGTGCTGATGAGAAAGGTGAGGGGCGGGTTCAACTCAGGGCTGGAGCCCTTCCGGCACGGATGACCATGCCAAAAGGGCCCTGGCGCGTGGTTATATCAGCCTTCAATCGGTTCGAGGCTGCCCATACCGTTCGGGGTTTTCATGGTCGTGCAGGTGCCTTTCGGGACCAGCTTCCATGCATTGCCCTGATAGTCTTCGGTGGAGGTGCCTGCACATGTGGTGCCTGCACCCGCCTTGCAGTCATTCTGGCCTTTCAGTGCGACGCCGTAGCATTTTTCCTTTTCAGCAGCCTGAGCGCCGTCAACGGACAATGTGGTCAGAGCGCCAGCAGAAACGATGGTGGCAATGGCACCGGCGAAAAATGTTGCAGAAAGCGTATTAACTTTGGTGGACATGGTTGTCTCCAGAATATGATGAGTAAGTGAGTGGGGTCTAACGAGTATCTGTTGCCCCGGAACGCCTTCAATGCTGCCCAGAATGCCGTTCAATAGGAAATGAAATGGGAGTGAGGCCGCGCGCACGCTGCTTCACCATGCTGTGAGGGCTGCGTTATAGTGGCAATAAGTGCGACTCTCGGTTGTTTTGCGCTTGGGGCTTTTTCGTAAACTGGCAATATTTGCATCCCAAATGAGCAAAAATGTTGGATTGCGCGAGTTGCGCAAAAAATATGCACATTAATTGCTTGCCATGGAAGGTCGCTTTTGAGGCATCTAAAAATAAGTAATTTCAGTTATTTGGTATGTTGTGATTAAATATTGTGCAAGTTTTTAGCGTTGTGGTGCGCTTTGTGGCTTGGAACCATTCTGGGTTTGCTTGACAGTTTCGGGTTGTAAATGCGACCCTATTCTTGCGGAACATTTTTCCCGCCGCCCTTGCTGGGCGTTTCCTCCTTAGACTTTTCGGGCCGCGTTAAGCGGCCTTTTTTTTGTTTTGAGATCAAGTCGATAGGAGATGCCGTGTCTTCAAGGGCAACTTGTCAGAAGAGAGCTTGGCTCCAGGTGTCTCGCGTTTGTGAACGCGCTTGATCAGGGAGGCGCATCAGAAGAGAAAGTACGGTGTGGAGACGCAAATAAAATTACTCTGCGGCAGCTGCTGTTGGGTATAGAGCGTCGCTTGCACATTGTATAAGCAGCTCAGTGAAGCGTCCGAACAGGTCCACCAGCTCCTGAAAGTGAGGAACAGGCTCGAAAGTGTCCTCATTCATATAGAGGCTGCGATCAATTTCGATTTGCAGAGCATGGAGACCTTTTATCGGACGCCCGTAGTGCTGGGTGATGAAACCGCCGGCATAGGGGCGATTGATATCCACACGCAGCCCCAAATGGCCTAGAATGCTTTTGGCCGCACTTATCAAGGACGGGTGACAGCTGGCGCCATAGCGATCTCCCAGAACGATATCGGGGCGGTTGTTTGGATTGGCATTTTGAAACACCCGCGACGGCATCGAGTGGCAATCGATAAGGCAAGCATAGCCGAAATTCACATGCGCCAAAGCCAGCTCTCTACGCAAGCATTGGTGATAGGGCTTGTAAAGCGTTTCGATCCGCTCCAGCCCTTCCTCAAGGCTCAGCTTATGCCGGTAGATTTCCTTGCGTTCGGAAACGATGCGAGCGATGGTGCCCAGGCCGCTGCCAACCCTTGTACCGGACGTTTTGGCATAGGAGGGCAGGGGATCCTTGAAGACAATCGGGTCCAGCTCGTAGGGTTCACGATTGAGATCAAGATAGGCACGGGGAAAATTGGCCGCCATGAAGGGCACACCCAAGGACGTCACTTTCGAAAAGAGCAGATCGACATAGGAATCTTCAGAGCTACGCAATTCTAGCTCGGTCAGGCGACTGGCCTTTTTGAACTCTGCCGTATAGCATCGCCCTGAATGGGGCGAGCTGAAGAGAAAAGGCGCCAATTGTTGTTCGGGCCTCTCTATCCAAAATGGCACATCCAGCGTATCGGTTGGCTGAAAATCGTCAGGGTTCAATGCGCTCTCGGTTCTTTTCTTGTCGCCGCAGAGCGACTGATCTTGATGGACCTTCCGCACTCTTTCTGGTTTGCGCCATTTTGAGAGTCGGTCAGGGGATAAAAGTCTAAAGCTTGGCTATCTTATCTCTTGTCAGATAAGTGTATTTCAATATTATCGGGATTAAGTGCGTCTGTTACAAGGAAAAAGGGATGAAATTCGCCTGAATCAATGAGAAACGGGTTGAAATCTCTTTTGGTTCACGGGATTTTTACCCCGAGCCTATTGAATTGTAGCTTGCCAAATCCCGAATTCGGGTTAAGACGAATTTGCAAAAATATGCCCGGCTGCGGGCTGGAGAAAAATATAACATGTCGCAGATTTTGCTTGCTGAAGACGACAATGACATGCGCCGCTTCCTTTCGCGTGCGCTGCAGAATGCGGGATATGAAGTGGTCTCGTTTGATAACGGGAAAAGCGCATATGACCGACTGCGCGAAGAGCCATTCACCTTGTTGCTCACCGATATTGTCATGCCGGAAATGGATGGCATTGAGTTGGCACGGCGCGCAACGGAGCTTGATCCTGATCTGAAGGTGATGTTTATCACCGGATTCGCCGCTGTGGCACTGAACCCGGACAGCAACACGCCAAAAGACGCCAAGGTGCTTTCCAAGCCTTTCCATCTGCGCGATCTGGTGAATGAAGTCAGCAAGATGCTGGCTGCCTGAACAGGGGCTACTGGGCATCATACGCCAATTGGGGCTGTTGATATTTATGGTTTTTCACAGCTTCATTGCCCATTGATGACAGAATTGTAAAAGGGGGTTGCAATCCCTCTTTGAGGGCGGTAGAAGCCTTCTCACCGCACAGGCTGAACTCAACAGCCAACCAAGGATGGGCGTATAGCTCAGCGGGAGAGCACTTCGTTGACATCGAAGGGGTCACTGGTTCAATCCCAGTTACGCCCACCATCCTTTCCTCTCTATAGATCAAGAATATAAAGCAGTTTCTTCGCAAAAGTTGCTGGCTTCAGAGTTTTCGTTGCTTGAATGGCATGAATAGGCGATTGGCTTGATGCAGATGCTCAGTGGTAAATGTTGCCTTTGGTCGCGCTTGTTAAGCGCGTGTCTGTCCTGGCGTTCTTCGCTGCAGTCCGGTTCGGACCCTTTTTAGGACGTGCTTTGAGGCCTCTGCTAATCTGGCTCTAGCTGACAGTATAGTTGATGAAAGTTGCTGCTCATTGCCGCCAAAAGCGGGGATGCGTTGGGGCAGGGCACTTAACGCTGCAAGCAGTGAGCTGTCGCTATATGAGTGGGCGGCACTTTTCAGGCATCCCTTCCCATCCTGCAACTTGCAACAGACCTTTAACGTTGAGGACCTCACAACCACGTTCTTTCCATATAATAAGATCTTTTTGCGCCAATTTGCGCAGGGTCTTGTTTGTGTGAACGATCGACAGTCCCAATGTGTCCGCGATATGTTGCTGTGTGATCGATAAATCTGAGCATTCTTCTTGCGCAAGTCCAACTGCGGTCGCTTTTTGATGGAGATAGGCCAAAAGATACGCTGCGCGTTCTAGCGCCGTCCTGCGGCCTACACTAACCAGATGCTCATCGAGAATGCGTTCTTCTCTTGCGGCAATCCACGTGATGTCATAGCCAAGGTCAGGGTGTTTTTCGTACAATTTCATCATGTATTCGCGTTCGAACACACAAAGGGTCATGGCGGAAAGCGCTTCTACCGAGTGTTCCATCTCTCCCATGATGGATCCTTGTAACCCGATCATATCTCCCGGCATAATATAATTCAGGATTTGTCGACGACCATCTTCCAAAAGCTTTGAGCGAAAGCCCCAGCCGGTCAGTACGGTGTATATATGCGGGTTGTTGCTCCCTTCCACCAGTATCGTTGCACCGGGGTCGGTGTGTAATTCCCCCTTCTTGAAGTTGGAAACAAACTCCAACTCGTCAGGGCCGAAGTCGCGAAACTTCTTAATTTCCCTTAGAGGGCATTTTTCACAATCTGTACGTTCAGCACGCGCTTTATGGTTCTTCATGTCATCACCGGCCGTTCATCTGTCAAAGAAAAACGAAATAAAAGGACAATAGTTCCAAAAGCGTGATTTGACATGTCTTTTTTAAATGCTGTGCCTTCTGGTTTGGAGCATATTCGGCCATTCATTTATTGAGGCGCTTATCATGACTACTATAGAACCAAATTTTCTGATCGTTGAATCATGGTATGTTGTTGCCTTGGAGTTGCAGTATCACGTTGAGCGGTTCTTCGGTGGGCGGTGTCGTATAGTTTCATCAAATGATCTTGATGCTGTTCTTTTAGGCGAGGGAGCATTTGCGTGCATTATTTGTGATACGGGGCCGGTGCAGGACCTGCCCGATGATTTTTTGCGTGCGATCCAAGTCTCAAAAATCCCACTCGTTTTCACGACCTCTTGTGACACGTTTTTGATGGGGGTTCCAGGCTTTGAGACGGTTCCTGTCCTTGGCAAGCCTTATCAAGTCCATGACTTGGTCAAAGCGATCACTATGGTGATGCGAGCCTCATCGGTGCCGCCTGATTCATCCGCCCAGCAATAAGGCGCGCCTGAATAAGTCAGAACTGGTCTGAAATAGAGGCATCTTCCAAGTTGATTTTCCTCCAGATTGCTTCCGCGAAAGAATATCCGGCAAAGAGGATGACGCCGAGGCCAAGGGCAGTTAAGAACCAAACACCAAAGGGCAGATATTGAACATATGTCAAAGCGTCTTTCACATCTGGAGGCGCGCCATCACCGCTTTCGACACCCAAAAATCGTAAGATCATAATGGTCGCAATGACGGCAAATACGATGCCACGCGCGGTGAGCCCCACCATCGAGACCGGGTGAATAATCGCCATTATTTGCGTGTTGGCCTGAAAATGATCTGCATATTTCCGGGAGAGCGCTTTCCACCAATGGGCAAGAGCAATTCCGATGAAAACACAGCCAAGGGCGAGTGCGACATATTTCTGGCCGATCACCTGACCCATCTGCTGTGCCAGCCCACCGGCTTCGTTCTCACTCTCGGAGGCAAATGCTCCTGTAAGTGAGGCCGCATAAAGGGCCAACCCTGAATAGGTGAAGGCACTGGAAAGCAAACCAAGCCGTATCGCCAGGCCTTTGGCTGACCAGCCATGATTGTCGGTATCCAGAAGCGATTGTACCAATCGCCACATAATATATCCGACCAGCCCCACGATCAGGATAAGGACAAGTGTCTCTCCGAGGGGCTGCTGTAGAATCTTGAGAACCGCACCTTTGGGGCCTTTGCTTTGAGCCGCTCCCCACGCGGCGAAAATCGCAAACCCTCCCACGATCAGATAGACGACGCCGCGTGACAAATAGCCAGCCCGCGCCAGATATATGATCCAGATCTGTGAGTTGCTTTGCATAGCGTTGATATTTTCCTGTTCGGGGGAATTTTCCCCGGCTTCATCATGGAGCAGATGCTGCGATGACTCTAAGCGGTTTTGTCGATTGCAAATCGATTGGCCAACAGCCAGCAGAATGCTGCCCAAGCAAGGCCAAGGAGCCACCCTGCGATCACATCCGATGGCCAATGGACACCGAGATATATGCGACTAAGGCCAATCAAAATTACAAGGGAAAAAGTGCTGTAATAGATAAAACGACGAAGGATGGCGTGATCAATGAAACGGGCAATGATTGTTGCGATGCTGATCCAGTAAATCATCGATACCGTCGCATGTGCGCTGGGAAAGCTGGCGGTAAATGTGCGATCCAGATGGGCTACTAAATCCGGTCGGGGGCGATCAAACAGGAATTTGAGTCCGTAGGGGATAATCGTTCCACTCACAAGTGTCGCCATAAGGGTCAACCCAGCGCCCCTGTGGCGCGTGATGAAGAGGCCGGTCAGTACCAGCAACGCCACCAGAGTCAAAACTGTGCCACCGCCCAATGCCGTGAGTTCGAGGAATATTTCTTCAACCCATGGGGGGCCTAACGGACTGACTGTTTCCCCTCGTTCGATGAAATAGGACATCACCGAGAGATCAAACGCCGTTGTTGCGTCCGTTGATACAAGATAGGCAATTGCAGCAAATCCGAGTAACCCGATGATCATCACACTCCAGACAAAAGTGTCGGTCATCTTGAAAGTGTCATTCTCAACGTCGCCCTCTGTCCGTGAACCAGAGAGGGGACGCGAAGGCATTTCAGAAGCTGGGTCAGGATTTTGCATATAGTTGAACCATCAATTTTTTCGGGAATGAAATTGACTGCCCCGGCCTTTGGAGGCTTGGAGTTGGAGTTATGTCGGCAAGATTTCTTTAAAGTCGGCCTGAGGATATATTGCCTTTGCCCAAGTCTCGTCTGGTGCTGTGCTTTGCTGCTGACTTTTTATCGTTGTTCGGCATGTTGATCTCCTTTTGTATCCGCTAGATCAAACGAAACAGGAGCGTGATTGGTTCCAACAAGGTTCCTTGCCTTTTCGCGCAAAGTTACGGGTGGGCATGCGCTGGCACCGCGCAGCTTCTTTCATCCAGATAAAGCAAACTGCTATATTTGTGCCGTAGGTCTCTTCACTAGGCGGCCCAGAGCATTGCGCTCGCAACAGCGCCGATGGCACTTGCTATAATCAGCATAAGGCCATCACGAGCCGTGACCGCAAAACCGATGAACGCAAGTGCGACGGATGGGACAAACACTCCGCCGGGCACCAGTGCCAAAGGGACCATGCTCAACGCAAAAGCCGCGATCAGGATCGCTGTCAAAATGGCCCATGGTGATCGGGTCATGAAAGTCAGTCGTTCTGAAAAAAGAAAGCTCAATTTTCCGGCATAAGGCCTGACTTTCTCAATGGCTGACGCAAGGCGTTTGCCGTCAACGCCGCCCACCTGTATGAGGTTTGGTAGGGAAGGGGGAGAGTCTTTAAGCGCATATTGCCCGGCCAATATCAGGCATATAAGGCCCAGAAATATGCTTGCACCCGGGATGGCACCAATGGGCGATGCAGACACCAACCCCACAACAGAAATGACAGGGCCGTGGGCGCGTCGACCGAAGGCATCAAGGAGATCGCCGATGGTGAATTTTGCTTTGCCGTCAGCCTTTTCCTCTATGGTGTCGAGTATTTCAGATATCAGAGCGTTCTCACTCACCTGCTTGCTCCGTCATTTAAGTGGTGCGTCTCTATATCCAATGCTCCATGTCTTGTGATGTTCCCCCTTTTTGAAGGGCTTATTGTCTCTTTGGAAACTCAAGTCGGTGTTTTCCGTGCTTGTTGCAAGGACGCTCAAGCATATTTGCCAAGTCTTCTTGGAAGAACAGAGACCCGCCTTCATTGTGGTTGCAAAATCGACTGCCTTCAAAAGCTTGTGATCAGCAGGTTGGGAGCGGATCTAGGCAGGGAAGCTATGTCTGTCGATATCACTAGGATCAAGCGGTTCTGTGGTCTCGGTTGCGTGCTGGTATCGGTATGGAGGGGATTGGAATATTTCTAGTCGGTGAGAAATTCTACGTGCGAACTGTTGTCTTTCGGTAGGCTTTATCGCATTGAAAACATTGATTATTCGCAAAGTGTGGGCGAATGGATCCCATCTTTCCCACAAGAATTCTGGAACCCATTCACCTTGGCTACGTTGACTAGATAACGGCACGTGAGGTTCGAAGGTCGCGTGCAGTTCGCAATCTAATCTTGCAACATTAGGAGCTTGCCAAATGAAACGCATTCTTGCAACCACTGCCATGACACTTCTTCTTTCCACGGCTGCTATGGCTGACGATCACATGTCTTCGTTCAAGACCTATGATGAGCCTGGCGTCATGGACATTTACGCTTCTGACTTCATCGGAATGCGCGTTTACTCCGCCCAGAAGGACTATGACACGTTTGATGAGAATGCGACCGTCGATGCTGGTGCTGAAACAGAATGGGATGATATCGGTGAAGTCAATGATATCATTCTCAATCGTGATGGCAGCGTGAAAGCCGTTATTCTCGGAGTTGGTGGCTTCTTGGGTGTTGGCGAGAAAGACGTGTCTGTTGATATGGGCAGCATCAAGATGGTCAATGAAACAGGCGATGAGGGCGACTTCTTCCTGGTTGTCGATGCAAATAAACAGGTTTTGACCGACGCTCCGAATTTTGAGCGCATGATGGAAAATGCAGAAGACAGGATGGATGCTGCTGGCGCCAAGATCAAAAGCTATGCTGATGATACCGTTGAAGATGTCTCAAAGACCATGAAAGATGCCAAAGACAACATGGCTCAGACAACGAGCGAAGCAAAAGATAGCATGGTCAAGACGATGAACGAGATCCAGCGCGAGACGTTTGGGGCTCCAAACATTGAGCGTGATGGCTGGAATGTCGTTGAGATTTCGGAACTCACTGCCGATGATCTGACCGGAGCCCGTCTTTATAGTGTAAAGGATGAAGATATCGGCGAAATTGACAAGCTTCTGGTCAACGAAACCGGTGAGATCGAGAAGGCCGTTCTTGACATCGGTGGTTTCCTGGGGATTGGCGAACGCCGTATCGCCGTGCCCATGGATGAATTGGAAATCCTCCGAACCGATTCTGGCGCTGACGTGCGTGTTTACATCGACGCAACGCAGGAAGAATTGGAAAATCAGCCTGAATATAGTGGCTCTTAAGGTTTGCGGACCAAGAGAGCCTGACAGGCTGGCCATTTCTGAATTTTAAAAATGCCTCTCGTCAAATCCGGCGAGAGGTATTTTTATATAAAGATCATTCTTTCCCAATGCGCATCCGCGCTTTCAAATATGGCGCTTTCAATGAAGTAGAACATAGTCTGACGGAGGAAATTCAAGCCATTGCGCAGGGTGTAGCGACAAGGCATTTGGGCTTTCTGTCCCCTTGCGGAGCGTCCGTCCGGGACTGTAACCAACTGAAAAATCGGGGTGCCCGCGCGAGGGGACAAGTCGAGAAGACCTAAGACACAGTCTGGCCTATGCCGCCTTAATTATCTGCATAGCCAAACAGGAGGGAGCTTTATTGGTAGTTTAGCCATCTTTGATGGATTCTCCCAGAATGTCAGCCTTGGTCGCCCCGCGTGAGCCCATTGGTTTTGCGGGGCCGATGGTGGAGTCTATTTTGGTTTGCGCCTCGATCTCGGCGTTCAACTCCGCTCCCATCAAGATGATGAAGCTCGACATCCATAACCACATCAGCAGGATGATTGCTCCAGCCATACTGCCGAATGTTTCATTGTAGCTGGCGAAGTTGGAAACATAGATCGAGAAGCCGATTGACCCGATCAGCCAAAGCGCGCAAGCGGTCATTGCTCCCGTTGTCAGCCATTGCCATTTGGCCTCTTTGCGCGATGGGCCAAACCTGTATACAATCGATAAACCGGTGACGACCAGCAGGGCCATCAGGAACCAACTCGCGGTAGAAAAGATCCCTTGTATCCAGCCCGGGATCGCGAGAATGTTAAAGATGGTCGGCAACGCAATAGCTGCTGCCACAGCGAAAACAAATCCCACAACCATAATGAGGGTCAAGGCCAGCGTGATCAGGAGCAGTTTGAAAAATCCGCGTTTTTCCTTCTCGTCATAAACAACGTTCAATCCCTGAACCAGACTGGCCATGCTGCGCGAAGCGGAGTAGAGCGACAAACTCAATCCCAGAACCAGCGCCACACCCAAGCCTCGCTCTTGTGAGCCTGCTACAGATTTCGCCTGATTGAGGATAATGGCGGCTGCGTCTTGGGGAACGAAATTTGTGATCAATTGGAGCTTGCGGGCGACTTCTACGGGCTCGACCACGAGGCCCGCGATTGCCATGAGGGCTGTTATCGCAGGAAAGACTGCAAGCAATGTGTAGAAGGCAACGCCAGCTGAGATGAGGCTTATGCGGTCTTCGACCAGCTTATTCTTAACCCTGAACAGTATGTCTATCCATCCTGAAAAGGGGATTTGAACCGGGCTTTTTGCTTGTCGACCTCTTGACATTTCTTGCTATTTCCTCAACATCATTATGCTTGTGGCAGGACGTGAACGGCCAGACACTCTGTCAAAGATAGGCCCGAAAGGCTGGCTTCCATGTTGGATTATGGGCTACTTATATTCAATGGCGAATATTGCATTTGGTTCCCAATTCTATCGGAAGCGCATATCCGTGCGTAAACTGTATGATGGCTAGGGAGACCGCAGTTCAATGATGGTTGCCAGAACGAAGAGGGCTGCCGCTGGAAGCCTCGTTTTTCGTTTCTTGATCCGCTGTTCTGCCAAATGTCCCCAAAAACAGCAAAGACCTCAGGCGCTTTGCCCGAGGCCTTTATCGTAAAAGCACAAGGCTCTTGTTATGACGGCAGCACGGCTTCAGCTTCGATTTCTACGCGATAGGGGCCGACGAGTTTTGCCACCTGCAACAGGGTGTTGGCCGGGCACGTGTCGGAGAAGAAACGCCCATGGGCAATAGATACCGCTTCACAATCTTCCACATCGACCAGATAGATGCGCGTGCGCACGACATGCTCTGGACCAGCGCCATGGGCACGAATGGCCCCGATGATTTTGTCGAGAATATAGGTTGCCTGTGCTCCAGCATCATTTGGTGCAACGGCATGGTCGGCGCCGTGGGTTGCCGTGGTGCCTGAAACGAGAATGCGGTTACCAACGCGGATGGCACGACAGTAGCCTGCCAGCGGTTCCCACTTGGAGCCGGAGAAGACACGGGAGCGATCGGCAAGGCTGGGGTCTGCCACGGCCGGATTGACCGGTGCAATCGAAGAGAGATGGTGGGAAAGATCGCCCGATGCGGTCAGGAAGGGGGGCTTGCGATATTCGTCGCCGCAGTCACCGGGAACAGCAGACATCTGGGCAAAGGCGGCGTCCAGCGCTGCGTGATCTTCATCATCTAGGGCAAATTTAAAGACATTGAGGTTGCTGGCACGATGCTCGGCTTCGGTGATGCGCGCGCCGATGATGGTCGCTCCGACTGCCGGATGTTCCAGCACCCAGCGGCTGGCGACGTTGGAAAGCGAAACGCCGTGCTTTTCAGCGATGGTGTTGGCGGTAGACAGCAGCGTCTGGAACGCATCCCAACCGCCGGCGGTATCGATGAAGCGCTTGTATTTCATGCGGCTCCAGTCGACGATCTCCTGCGGCTCGGGTTTGCCCAGCCATTTCTCGGAGATGAAGCCGCCGCAAAGGGTGCCATAGGCCAGCAGCTTGATGCCATATTTGGCGCAAAGGGCTGAGAGGGGACCGGCAGCACGACGGTCAACCAGCGAGAAGCTGACCTGATTGGAGACGATTTTGATGCCTTCCTCAAGCGCCAGTGCCAAATGGGCCGCATCGAAATTGGTGACGCCGATGGCTTTGATTAGGCCTTCATCGCGCAGTTTCTCCATCTCGTGCATAGCGTCCAGCCAGCGCGGATCTTCAAAGCTCCACCAGTGGAACTGCAACAGATCAACCGCATCGACACCGAGGCGGTCAAGGCGTTCCTGTACGCCGGCGCGGACGATTTCCGGTGTCATGGGGCCAGGTTCCGGGCACCATTTGGTGAAGGCGCGGATCGGCGTGTCCTTGGGGCTGTTTGCCAGTAGGGCTCCGGTGATCAGCTCGGCCGAGCCGTAATGGTCGGCCATGTCGAAGCTGTCAAAACCGGCTTCGGCATAGGCAGCAAGGCGCGGAGCCGTTTCTTGCGGGTCCAGCAGGTCTCCGTCCTTTTCCAGATCGGCAACCTGCCACAAACCACAAACAAGGCGGGAAATATTGAGCCCGGGGGCGAGATCGATACGATCAGGTGTGTCAGACATCTGTCTTTTGTCCTTCAGAGTGAGAATTTAAATCGCGGCGAAGGGCGCGCCGCAAGGGTGCGCGCACGGTGCCAGCCTCGCCCAGAATGCCATAGGGGCGTAGCAGCAGCACGAGGCAGAGGGCAACGCCGATGAGTACGATTTGCAGGGATGCAGCGCGGGCCTGCTGATCTGGCGGAAAGACGCTGGCAACGAGGCTTCCGGATAGGGCCCAGATGGCCCAGACCAGCACAGCACCAAGAATGGCCCCGCGCATGTTGCCCGAGCCGCCGACAATCAGCATGGTCCAGACCTGAAAGGTCAGGGTGGGCATATAGTTGTCCGGTGCGATGAAGCCGATGAAATGGGCCTGAGCGGCGCCGCCAAGTCCCATGATAAAACCGCCGATGGCAAAGGCCTGTAGGCGATAGGTGACGGGATCTTTGCCCAGTGCCTTGGCTGCCTCTTCATCTTCGCGCAAGGCACGCAGTACCCGGCCCCAGGGGGAACGCGTCAGGCGTTGCAGGGCGAAATAGCAGACCAGCACAAGGAGGATCAGCACGCCCAAATTGGCGATGGCAAACAGGCTGGGATTCTCTGCCAGTCCCCCGAAAGGGCGAGGAATGAAGCCGATGCCGAACGGCCCACCGGTGATGCCTTCCAGATTGAGCAGCGTCAGCTGGATCACCACAGCCGCGCCAAAGGTGGCGATGGCGAGATAATCCGCCCGCAGACGCAAAGTGAGAGCCCCCAGCAAAAAGCAAAGGATGCCAGCCCCCAACCCGCCACCAAGCCAGCCGATGACGATTGGCAGATCGAAGCCGCCCAGTCGTCCGTCGATGGCTGGGGTCGTCAGGATGGAGGATACATAGGCCCCGACAGCCACAAAGCCCGCGACTCCAACATTGAAGAGGCCGGTCTGACCCCATTGCAGATTGAGGCCAAGGCAGATGACTGCATAGGTCAAGGCCATGGTGAGGAAGAAGGCGCCGTAGGAAAGAAGGTCGATCATGCCGCAGCCTTTCCGAAAATGCCCTGAGGGCGCAATAAAAGCATGGCGACGAGGATGACAAAGGACACCGCAGCCCGCCATTCCGCACCAATGATCTGCACCGTGAAAGCTTCGGCAAGCCCGACCATCAGTCCGGCGATCATGGCGCCGGGCACCGAGCCTATGCCGCCCAGAATGGAGGCGGCAAAGAGGGGAAGCAGCAGGTCAAGGCCCATGGTGGGGCGTATCTGCACCACAACGCCGGACATGATGCCGCCAACGGCAGCGAGCGCAGCCCCCAGCATCCAGACCATGCGAATGACGGCACGGGTGTCGATGCCTGCAAGGCTGGCGAGATCCGGGTTTTCCGAAACGGCCCGCATGGAACGCCCTGCCGCCGATTTCGTGAGGAGCAGATGCACCGCAACCACCATGATAACGGCCAGTACCAGGACCAGCAGCTGGTCAGGTGTTGCTCTGAGGCCGGGCAGGATGGGGCGCGAGATCTGCAGCGCATTGGTGAAATAGGCCGGACTGGAGGTATAGATGAATTCCAGCAGATTGCGTAGCGCCAGCGCGGCCCCGAAGGACGACATCACCAGAATGATCTGGGCTGACCCTGCCTTGCGCAGGCGGCCAAAGAGCAGCCAGTCTACAGTGAGGGCAAGGAGACCAGTCAGAACCATGGAGGTGATCATGGCGATGGGCACCGACCAGCCGAAGGAAAAGGGGCCAATCGGGGTGCCAAGGCCGGGCAGCATGGCGCCTAGAGCTGCGCTCACCGTGAGGGCGAGATAGGAGCCCCATGACAGCATTTCGCCATGCGCGAAGTTGGCAAAGCGCAGAATGGAATAGGTCAGGGTGACGCCAATGGCTCCAAGACCGATGATCGAGCCATTCACGAGGCCATCCATGATGGGTTGCAAGGTCATTGGGCTGTCTCCTCGACACCGCCGCCACCAAGATAAAGCTCTGTGACCACCGGATCGCCAGACAGATCGGCGGAAGGAGCATCATGGGCCACCTTTCCTTCCACGAGGATGACGCCGCGGGAAGCCACTTGCAATCCGACGCGGACATTTTGCTCGACTAGAAGAATGGTAACGCCGGTTTCGTTGATCATCTTGATGCGGGCAAAGACCTCGTCGACCAAGAGGGGCGACAGACCAGCGGATGGTTCATCAAGGATGAGCAGGGCCGGATCTGTGATGAGGGCGCGGGCCACGGCCAGCATCTGACGTTGTCCGCCGGACAGAGCCCCTGCGCGCGTTGAAGGACGTTTGGCCAGATCGGGGAACATGGCGAACATGGCTTCAATACGCTCGGCGCGGAGCTGCTTGGGCAGGATTTGCGCCGAGATCTGAAGATTTTCGCGGATGCTCATCTGAGTGAAGATATTCTCGGTTTGCGGCACGAAGGTCATACCGCTATGCAGCTTCAGATGCGCAGGCAGGTGAGTGATATTCTCTTCTTTGAGTAGTACCATTCCCGAATGGATGGGCACCAAGCCAGCAACCGCCTTTACAAGGGTCGACTTGCCTGCGCCATTGGGGCCAAGCAGAACCACGAATTCGCCCTGCTGCACCGTCAGGTCGATGCCGTTGATAATGGGCAGATCGGGTTGATAGCCCGCATGCAGATTGTGTAGCGTCAGGATGTCTTTCGTCATGCCGCATCCCCCAGATAAGCGCGCACGACCTCGGGATCGCGAATGACCGCGTTGGGGGCGCCTTCTGCCAGCTTCTGGCCCAGCGCCATTACCATCACGCGAGAACAAAGCCGCGCCACCATATCCATATTATGCTCGATCAGCAGGATCGATACGCCCTGCTCGTTAAGAGTGACGATGCGGGCCATGATTTCTTGCAGTAGGGTCGGATTGACCCCCGCTGCCGGTTCATCAAGCAAGATGACCTTTGGATCGGCCATCAGGATGCGTGCCAGCTCGAGCAGTTTGCGCTGCCCGCCGGAAAGCACTCGGGCCTTTTCATTCTCCAGATGGGAGAGCATCAGGAAATCGGTAAGGTGACGCGCCTTTTCAAGAGCGCGGGCTTCATCTTGGCGACTTTTGCCCGGGCGGAAAAAGGCGCTGATGGCACGTTCGCCAGATTGGCCTTGCGCGCCGCAGAGCACATTTTCAAGGACGGTCATCTCGGGGAAAGGGCGGGGGATCTGAAAGGTCCTACCAAGTCCGCGCCTTAATCGTTTTTCGGCTCCTTCGCGGCTGATGTCCTTACCATCAAGCAGAATGGAGCCGGAACTTGGGAGTAGGGACCCGGCCAGCATGTTGAACATGGTGGTCTTGCCCGCGCCATTGGGGCCGATGAGCCCCAGAATCTCTCCCTGATGGAGATCTAGGGATAAATCATCCACTGCCTTGAAGCCCTGAAAACTACGCGTTAGCGACCGGGCAGACAGAATCGCCTCCGTTTTTGCCGGGTCGGTTTCGATCGGACCTTGCGGG
>NZ_OY762533.1:0-222440 GCF_963665895.2 Cohaesibacter marisflavi
CGCCTCAAATTGTCTGCCTTTGAAGTCATCTTTCGATTTTCGTTTCAGCTTTTCGGCAATGGCATTGAGAATCATACGACGCTCCTTCAATAAATCGGAGCACCTTCTCACCGCACAAATCTCAAATCCTGGTTAACGACAAAAGTTTGCGACAGGGCCGGCTGAACTCTGTAGCTCGGCCTCGGCCTCCTCAAGTTGCTGGAGTATCCGCTTGGCGTGCAGGAGAAACAAGGTGCCCGGTTCGGAGAGCGACAGGGTACGTGTTGTCCTGTGGAACAGCTGAACAGCCATTTGATCCTCGAGCCGTGTGATGGCTTTTCCGACCGCAGATGATGTGAGGCCGAGCGACAACCCACCCTGTTTGAAGCTACCGGCTTCGGCTGCCGCCACAAAAGCGCGGATACTGGCGATGCTATCGACATGGCTGACCATTATCTTCCCTCACTTTGGAGTAAGTTGCGATTAAAGAACAATTGTCCGCATTGTAATGCACGGCCTCCATATTGTCTCCAATTTCGTGACTGCTTACCTTCTCGCCATTGTCCAAAGACAGGAAAGCAAACATGTCCAAATTGTTCGAAACCTTCCGACTCGGAAACCGTGTTCTCTCCAACCGTGTGGTCATGGCACCACTGACACGTGCCCGCGCCCCTGAGGATATTGCGAGCGAACGTATCGCACTCTACTACGCTCAGCGCGCAAGTGCGGGGCTGATCATAAGCGAGGGAACCCCCATTTCCCGTGAGGGCCAGGGGTATCTCTTCAATCCCGGGATCTTCACGAAGGATCAGGCTGCAGGTTGGCGCCTGACCACGGATTCCGTGCGCGCCAATGGCGGCACAATGTTCGCCCAGCTATGGCACGTTGGGCGCGTTTCTCACCCAAGCATTCAGCAAGATGGCAAAGCCCCGGTGAGTGCCAGCTCGAAAATCGCACGCGGTGCACTGGCCTTCGGTCTTGACGAGGATGGAAAGCCCAATCTCATTCCGACGACGGCGCCCCGCCAGCTGGAGACCAAAGAGATCAGCCGTGTTGTCGAGGACTTCGTTCAGGCAGCTGAGAATGCAATCGAAGCTGGCTTCGAGGGTGTTGAGATCCACGGAGCCAACGGATATCTCCTTGAGCAGTTCTTAAACCCGCAAGTCAACGACCGGACGGACGAATACGGCTCCCGATCTCTGGAAAATCGCCTGCAGTTCACGCTGGAAGTGGTCGATGCCGTCATCTCCAAAATCGGACGCGACCGCGTTGGCATTCGCTTGTCTCCCTATGGCCAGCTCTTCGATATGCCACTCTACCCCGAAATCGACGAAACCTATCTCGCCCTGAGCACAGCATTGGGAGAACGTCGCATCGCTTACGTCCACCTTATGGATCAGGGCGGCTTCCAAATGGGAGACGGAACGGGCGCCGACACTGGAGCACAGTTTACCTCCCTGATGAAAAAAATGAGGGGAAACCTTCCCGCGACAGCATTGATCCTTGCCGGAGGTATGACAGGGGATCGCGCAGAACAGATGATCGCCGAGAAGACGATCGATCTTGCCGCCTTCGGGCAGGCTTTCATTGCCAACCCTGATTTGGTTGCTCGCCTGCGCAACGGATGGCCACTGAATGAAGCAGACCGGTCGACCTTCTATGGTGGCGGTGCCGAAGGCTACATAGACTATCCCGCGTATAGCGGCAAAACGGACTGACACTTGATACCGAGGGCGCTCTCCTTACATGGGGCGCCCTCTGGATATCGTCGCCACCGGCGTCCGCCGCAAAGTGGCATATGGCGCGCATTTGTAGTGATACTGGGACAAGCTGCTGCAACGTTGATTCGGCGAAGCTGAACTCAAATTGCCAAGATCGTCATTGTCCCTGGCGGCCTCTTGCGGCTACTCGCGAAACGACAAATCCGTCAAGAGACTCTCCCATTGTTGACGTTCGTAGGAAGCGCAGCATGGCCAGAAGTCGGGCGGCTCGACCCTTTCGTCTTCAATGAAGCGGCTGCTTAAAAAACATAAGAACGTGCAGTGTCACTCAAAGGGCAGTTATTTGGTTTCCTTCGCCTGAGAGGGAATAGCAGTACTCGAACTGCGGGGGATCAATGACGGCATGGCGACCTGGATCCGTTGATCCTCCGGGACTTCTTCTGTCTTTAGCAGGTCGAGTGCTGAAGCAGCAATCTGATCAAATGGTACATGAACAGAAGTCATTGGTGTATACAGATGTGATACGATTGGGATGTCATTGTACCCGACGAGTGAAACATCATCGGGAACCGACAGGCCAAGCGAGTGGATGGCGGCAAATGCTCCGATCGCGATGTTATCGTTGACTGCAAAAATTGCAGTGGGGGGGAGCGGGCTGGACATCAGTTGATTTGCAGCATCGCGCCCCGATTCAATGCCGAATGTGGACTCAACAACCAAGGTTTCATCGATTTCGAGGCCCGCTTCAGCCATGGCTTTGCGGTATCCTTTTGTTCGCTCGCAGGCTGTAGAGGCATAAGATGGACCTGCGATGATGCCAATTCGTGAGTGGTTCAGGTCTATCAGGTGTCGTGTGGCAAGATACCCTCCAAGTTCATCGTTGCCGATCGAGGAGAGGCTTGTCCCATCCGTTCTGAGGGCCAGAACATATTTTACACCGCGTTCGTCCAGCTCTTTGATGAATGGATCATCATTCCGTGCTGTCGCCAAAATCAGCGCATCCACCCCCTTGCCGATCAAGCTGTCGGCAGCTCTTCGCTCCGCCTCAATCGTTTCATCTGTGGTTGCGACGATAACCAGCTTGCTCGATTTCGCAGCCGCTCTCTGAAGAGCTTCATAGAGCATTGCCATCACTGTATCTGTGAGGCGCGGCACGATAAGCCCAATCATGCTCGTGCTACCACGACGCAAGTTGGCAGCCGAAACATCCCTCACATACCCAAGCTCCTTGGCAATCCTGCGAACTTTTTGAGCGGCTTCGCTATTAGAACGCGGTAGACGCTCATCAAGGAGCCTAGAAACGCTGGACTTGGATACACCCGCTGCAAGTGCCACATCCAAAATGGTGACGCGGGAAGAGCGGGGACTGGGATGAGATTTCTTCGCCACTGGAGACCTCTGACTCAAGACGGAAAATGTCGATATCAAATTCTTATCATCATGGTCTTGACAATTGCAAGCATAAATGGGAACGTTCCCAGTATCGTTCCCATATTTACAAAATTTTGAGAGGAGACAGAAATGCAACCGATGGATCTAAGAGGCCTCAACCCGGCCCCGGTTACTGCATTCAACAAGGACGGTTCTCTGGACATTGAGGCAAACCGTCGCGTCGCCAAATGGTTGGCATCAATAGAAGGTGTGAAAAGCCTTGTCATTCTGGGACACGCTGGTGAAGGTACATTTCTGAGCGAAGAAGAGCGTCTCGAAATGATCCGCCTTTATGCCGATGCTGTGGATGGGGCAATCCCGATCATCACCGGTATCGTGGGAGAAGGCACGCAAGTGGCTGCTGAAGAGGCGAAAAAGTGCAAGGACGCAGGCGCTACAGGCGCACTTGTCTATCCGAACCACGGCTGGCTTCGCTTTGGCTTCCAGAAAGGAGCGCCACAGGATCGTTATAAGGCAATCTGGGAAAACTCCGGCCTCCAGTGCATTCTGTTCCAGTATCCAGATGTTACCAAGGCAAACTACGATCTTGATACCCAATTGGAAATCGCGGCTCAGGAAGGCGTCGTTGCGACCAAGAATGGCGTCCGCAACATGAAGCGTTGGTATGTTGAGATTCCTGCTCTCAAAGAAGCCAATCCTGATCTTCAGGTTCTTAGCTGTCACGACGAGTGGTTGCTGCCAACCATGTTTGATGTCGACGGATTGCTTGTAGGATACGGTAATGTCGCTCCTGAGTTGCTTGTGAAACTGATCAAAGCAGGCAAGGCTCAGGATTATCCTGCTGCACGCAAGGTGTTTGAACAGATGATGCCGATCACTCGTACGGTTTATCACCGTGGGTCTCATATGGAAGGAACGGTTGCGTTGAAAATCGCGCTGATGGGCCGTGGTGTCCTTGATCACGCGACTGTGCGCGAGCCGCTCAAGCCACTTGGCAAAGCAGCTGAAGAAGAAATCTTTGCAGCGCTTAAAGCCTCCGGCATCGACCCGGTCGATCCAAAACTGCTTGCAGCGCGTTGAAGAAAATTGCCCCCATGCTAGTCATGGGGGTCATCTATTCTGGGAGGAATCGAAAATGTTCGGAAAGTTTTCAAAGTTGGCTCAATCAACGATTGCTGCCATCGCGTTTGTCGGGATCGGGTGTTCATCCGTTTCGGCAACAGAGCTTCGAATTGGCGCAATGCGGGAGGGAACTGCTTGGTATGTGTTCGCTGCGACTTTGGAGCAAATGATTGAATCTCTGGATGGCACTCAAATCGAAGTGATTGCCAGAGGCGGAGGAGTTGCCAATCCGATGGTGGTTCAGGCAGGTAAGGCTGACATCGCTCTTTCGAATGTGGCAAGTGCGATTTGGGCCTATGAAGGCTCTGATGTCTACGGCGGCAAGAAAGCTCCCGACATTCGCGCGTTGGTTGGTGGTCTGAACGATGTCTATGTCGGTGCGATTGCTCGCAAAGCCTTTCTCGAAGAAGCAGGCACTTCCGATATGAAAGAGATATTTTCATCGGGAAAACCAGTGCGCGTGCTCATGAAACCGGTTGGTTCAAGCGCGGTTCCAATTGCCTACATGGTCTTTGATTCATTGGGCACGAATGTCGATAAGATCAAAGAAAATGGCGGAGATGTTATTCAAATCGGCGCCGGTCAAATCGCTGACGAAATGCGCAATGGCAAAGCGGATATCTATTTCGACACAATTCTGAAGGGGCACCCGACGATTACTGAGGTTTCCTTGACGGCCGATGTTCAATTCCTGGATTTGCCTGCGGACACCCAAGAATACATCAAGGGGCATGGTTTGAAGGTTGGAAGCTTTGGTCCTTGGTTCGGAGGACAGAATGGTCCAACAATCGGCGCCAATATCGGGACCGAGCTCATTGCCAATGCTTCACTGAGCGACGATATGGCCTACAAAATTACCAAAACTCTGATCGAAAATGCCAACCTGTTGAAGGAGTCCCATGGCGCATGGAAAAATTTTGATCCATCCAAGGCGTGGCTTCCAGAAAATACAGGTATTCCCCTTCATCCCGGTGCTGAACGCTATTACCGTGAAGTTGGCTTAATGAAATAAGCCCCGCAAAAAGGGTCAGATGCCAGTTCATAATGAGGTACGCACTGGCGTCTGATCACAATCCTTGCATTTTGTTTCGGAGGAAATCATGTCCGCTGTCGCAGCTGATAGCAGTAAGGGCATCACGCAGAAAGTGGCGTTTTTGATTGGCCTGTTCTTTGTGGTCTTTCAGGTTTGGGTACTTTACGACCCGCAACAGCCGCTTTTCTCGCGCCCACTTCACCTGTCTTTCGCCCTTCTGCTTCTGTTTCTTTATAAGCCGCTCGAAGCAGAACGGCTTCCCCGCTGGGTCCGGATTGCAATTGACAGTCTTGTCTTGCTGGCTACACTTGGGGTGAGCGCCTATTATCTTTTGGAATATGATAGGCTGACGACCCGAATGGAGAATGTTTCTCCTGTCTTCACACTCGACATCATTGCGGGATCTGCCCTTGTTCTTCTTTTGCTGGAAGGGGCCCGGCGTGCCGTGGGCATGATACTGGTCTATGTTCTTGGTGCCTTTATTCTCTATGCGCTCTTTGGCGGATATCTGCCTGGTTGGCTTGGTTTCCGCGGCTTCATGATGGATGAAGCCATTGAGATCGTTTCGATGACGACAGCTGGCGTTCTGGGAATTACGACATCGACGTCGGTCAGCTTCATTTTCTATTTTATTCTGTTTGGCGCATTCTATAGCGCAGTTGGCGGCGGGCAGCTATTTATCGATCTAGCCATTCGTGTTGCAGGGCGAGCAACTGGAGGAACCGCAAAAGCCGCGATTCTCGGGTCAAGCCTCATGGGGTCGATCTCGGGAAGCGCAGTAGCAAATGTTGTCTCTACCGGCGTCTTTACCATCCCCTTGATGAAACGAACCGGCTTTCCCGACTACCGGGCAGCTGGCGTGGAAGCAATTGCGTCTACTGGCGGCCAACTGATGCCTCCGGTGATGGGGGTTGCGGCCTTCGTTATGGCAGAGATGCTCGGGATGCCTTATCCAAGCCTTGCACTTGCGGGTCTCATCCCAGCGCTCGCTTTCTACTTCTCGCTACTCCTTGTGGTCGATCTGGGCGCTCGTCGCGAAGGTATTCGCGCTCTGACTGAAGAAGAAGTCAATGCGACGGCCCCGATTCTGCCTCGGTTGCACCTGATTTTGCCTCCCATTCTATTGGTGGTCATGCTGGTCTCGGGCTATTCGGCAGCTTACGCAGCTGTTGGTGCATCTCTTGCCTCTCTGGTGGTTCCGTTTTTGCGTCGTTCGACGTGGATTGGTCGATCAGAGCTTTCTGATGCGCTTCGGAATGCACCCAAACAGGCAGCGGAAGTGGCAGTTCCAATTGCCGCGATTGGTATCGTCATCGCCGTTGCTGTACAGTCCAATCTGGCTTTGAAATTTGCAGGGTCTCTGGTCAGCCTTGCTGAAGGCTCGATTTACGCCTCTCTGGCGTTGGCAATGGTCGGGTGCATTATCATGGGAATGGGGTTGCCCACTGTTGCTGCCTATATCATCGGAGCGGTGTTGTTCGTGCCAGCAGTCCAGAAGCTTGGTATTGAACCGCTGGCTGCTCACTTTTTCATCTTCTACTATTGCGTGCTGTCCATGGTGACGCCACCTGTGGCTCTTGCATCTTTTGCTGCTGCCGCTGTGGGCAAAGCACCTGCTGTGAAAACGGGATTTGCTGCTTTTGGACTGTCTCTGGTGGCCTTCTTCGTCCCCTTTGGCTTTGTCTTTGACACGGGCGTTCTGGCACAAGGAAGCTATGGCACGATTGCCGTCAGTGCTGGTAGCTTGTTTGGGGCGACCGCACTGTGGGCTGTAGCTTTTGGTGGGTGGTGTGTTCGTCCGTTGGCCTTGCCATCCAGAGTACTGATCGGGTTGGCTGGTCTGACGGCCGTCATTGCTCCAGCAGAATCCATCTATTGGTACGCAGGTATGGTCGCGGGATGGGGTATTGTTATCTTCCTTGTGCTTGTAGCAAAACTAGCCCCAGGAATGGCCTCCAGCGGTTTGTTTAGCAATCCTCCCAAGGGCGCTGATGGCTTTGCCCCATGAGCCTGAGCGCAAGGCTCGGCGGCAAACGCCGAGCCACCTATTGCATCCGTATTTAAGGAAGGTTTTTATATGTCTGCACTTTGGATTGCCAACATCTCTGTTTCTGATCCCGTTGCATTCGCCGAATATTCAAAACGCGCGGGCCCGGCTATTTCAAGCCATGGGGGCGAATTTTTAGCGAGGGGTGGGGCCTGCGTCCAGCTGGAAGGGAAAGCCTGGCCCCGCAATGTCGTTGTGCGCTTTGAAAGCATTGCTGCGGCAGAGGCTTGCTATCATTCAAAGGAATATCAGGAGGCGATATCTTATGCGCGCGGTGCGTCAGAAAGGCAGCTCGTGGTCGTGGAAGAGTGTTACCAAGAAACACCATCGCAGAAAGACGACTAGGCGGTAGACTCATAATGCCTGATCCAGATCCTTACTGAGAAGAGTTTGATCGCGGCGAGATAATTGTCGACCCGCTTGTCATATCGGGTTGCTATGCCGCGCACGTGTTTGAGGCGATTGAAAAATCTCTCGACAAGGTTGCGATAGCGATAGAGGAACGCACTGAAAGCAAAGCTTTTGGTTCGGTTTCTCTTTGCTGGAATATTGGCAAAAGCCTTGGCCTGTGCCACTTTGTCTCTGATGGCATCCGTGTCATAGCCTCGATCTGCCAGCAGGGTCGTACCTGTTCTTAGTCTTTGCAGCAGATCTTCGGCATAACGGCAGTCAGCATGTTGCCCCTCAGACAGACGCAGGTCGATGGGAAATCCATCAGCATCGACAAGAGCATTTATCTTTGTCGTCAGGCCGCCCCTGGAACGTCCCATGCCTCGATTGGGTCCCCCTTTTTACCGGTCGCACCATGCTGGTGCACTTGGACACATGATGAGTCAATCATCTGGATGTCACCATCGAAAGCTGATGAGATCGCTTCAAGCAGGTGATCCCAAACGCCAGCTCGGCACCAGCGCACAAAACGATTATAGCAGGTCGTATATGATCCATACCTTTCCGGTATGTCGGCCCATGGGCTGACTGTGCGAAACCGCCAAAGAATACCATTTATAACCCGTCGGTCATCCACGCGCGGCACGCCTCGACTCCTTTGCTGTAGAAGCGGTAAGATGACTGACCATTCGAAATCTGTCAGATCAAAGCGACGTCTCATCAAGCCCTCTTTTGTGAAGGCCATTGAATCAAATCAAGCGGCGGATGTGAGCCCGTTTATGAGTTTACGACCTAGTTTTCTCGCATTTAAACCCACTATTTCAGGTAATCAATCTCTGTTGATATACAGAGCCGAGTTAGAGATACTTAGACAAAATAGCATTTTACAAAACAATACTGCCTGTCAGATAGCTCTGGCAGGCAACAATGGTTTAAGAATACGGAAATCCGGACCACTTCGATAGCGCGCGGTCTCTTGGCCCTTCGGGCCTACAGGACAGCCAACATGCCGCCGTCGACATAGATAATCTGACCGTTTACATAATTCGAAGCAGAAGAGGCGAGGTAGACTGCAGTACCTACAAGCTCTTTAGGGTGTCCCCATCGTGCTGAGGGGGTTCTACCCTTGACCCAACTGTCGAAAGCTTCATTTTCAAGAAGCGCCTTGTTCATTTCTGTGATCATGTAGCCAGGTCCGATCGCATTGGCTTGGATGCCTGCCGCGGCCCACTCGGCTGCCATGGACCGGGTTAGCAATTTGATCCCACCCTTTGCTGCTGTATAGGGTGCAACGGTCGCGCGGGCAACTTCACTGGTTAGGGACCCGATATTGATTACCTTGCCATACCCGCGTGGTATCATTCGTTTGGCGGCTTCCCTGCCGGTTACAAAGGCACTGGTCAAGTTGGTCTCGATGACCTTATTCCACTCGGCGGTGCTCATTTCCACCATGGGCTTGCGAAGCTGGATGCCGGCGTTGTTGATCAGGATGTCAACTTCTATTCCTTCTGCATCGAACTGGGCAAACGCAGCAACGACCGAGGCTTCATCGGTCACATCAAAGGGCGCTTCATGCACTTTGTAACCTTTTGCGCGCAAGTCTGTTGCCGTTGTCGTGACGCGGTCTTTGTTGACGCCGTTGACGATGATTGTTGCACCCGCCTGAGCGAGGCCTTCCAGCATGGCGCGGCCTAGACCGCGCGACGAACCGGTGACGAGGGCCGTGCGCCCGGAAAGATCAAAAAGAGACATCATTAAACCTCGCTACGTTTTACGGTCAGATCAGAACGTTCGAAAACAGCTGGCAGCAACTCGGTGCCGAGCCCAGGGCCTTCCATTGGATAGACATAGCCGTTTTCGATGCGCGGAACTTCGGTGACCAGTTCCTTGTACCAACCTGTGTAGAATGCGCGTACGGATTCTTGAATGAGGGTGTTGGGCTGGCTGAAGGATGCATGGATCGCAGCTGCAAAAGCAACAGGACCTGTACAGTCATGGGCAGCAAAGGGCTTATGATATATCTCAGCAAGAGAAGCGATTTTTCGTCCTTCGGTCAGGCCTCCGGTCCAGCACAGATCAACCATTGCCAGATCGGTTGCTCCTTGATCGAACATGTCCTTGTACGGCCAACGAGATCCCAACGTTTCACTGGCACAAACCCAGACATCAGTCGCATCGGCATATTCGGCCAAGGCCTGCGGTGAATTCATGCGGATCGGATCTTCAAACCAGGTCGGATTGTAGGGGGCTAGAGCTTTGGCGATATTCTTGGCGGTCGGCAGGTTCCAAAGGGAATGGAATTCCACCAGTATGTCCATCTTATCGCCAACCGCTTTGCGGATTTGTTCGAAGGGAAGCAGGGCCGCCTTGAGCTGGTCCTTGGTGATGAACAAGCCCCTATTCTCAATACCGGCCGGATCGAAGGGCCAAATTTTCATGGTGGAGATACCTTGTTCCAGCAAGCTTTCTGCAAGAGCGCCAGCATCGGTCATGAAGGCAGTCAAATCCTCATAAGGCCCTTCATCCTCATCGGATGCTGCCCGGTTCCAGGTGTCCACAGGCTTGATGTTGCGGGTCCGCACATAGCGATATCCCGCGCAGGTGTTGTAAACACGGAGACGATCGGCTGTAAGGCCACCCAGCATCTGATGGACCGGCTGATCGCAGACCTTGCCTAGGATATCCCATAGTGCGAAGTCCACTGCTGATGCTGCTCTATATTCGGCTCCGGTGCTTGATTGGGCGAGAGGCAGGTTCAGCATTTCCTGATTCAGTGCCTCGATGCGTAAGGGGTCTTTGCCAAGCAGTCTACCGGCCAGAGTGTCGTGAATATGAGCGGCCACGGCATCCGCTCCATAAAAGGTCTCGCCAAGACCAATGATACCAGCATCCGTGTGGATGCGGACCCATAATACGTTGGAAAATTCTTCCGTTTTAAGTGTCTCTATCGCTGTGATTTTCATGTTCGCCTCAATTTGAAACAGGGTAGGCCTTTGCGGCCCTGAAGAAGTTCAGGATGGTGCGGGGAGGAACGCACCATCCTGGCGGTCGGGACTAGTCAAAGGTTAGTTGCACCTTCATGGCGCGCGCCCGATCGCCCGCAAGGTCAAAGGCCTCGACAGCCTGTTGGAAAGGCAATGCCGCCGTTATGACCGGAGAAACATCGATTAGCTTTTTGCTCATAAGATCGACTGCATAGCCGAATTCGGCATCGAAGCGGAATGAGCCCAACAGCTGAAGCTCCTTGGTTACGATGGTGTTCATGACAATCCCCATCTCTCCGCCAAGGCCCAATTGAATGACCCGTCCGCCGGGGCAAACCGTTTCAACAGCAGAGCGGAAGGCGGCCTCATTGCCAGATGCCTCGAAAAGCACGTCGAAATATCCCTTGTCTGCGGAATAGTGGGCGAGTTCTTCGGGATGAGCTGCAACATTGATTGTGGTGCTGGCTCCGGCCTTGTGTGCAATTGTTAGCGGGAAATCACTGACATCCGTGACGACAATTTCCGATGCGCCAGCGTAGCGTGCCGCGATAACGACGAGCGCCCCAATTGGCCCACATCCGGTGATCAGCACCTTTTGCCCGACAAGAGAACCGGCCTGTCTGATGGCATGCAGTGCGACACTCAATGGCTCGGCGTTGGCAGCTTCAGACATGGACATGCTGTCCGGGATCTGGAAAACTTGATTTTCTTTCACTACCAGCATTTGCCTAAACATGCCTTGCGCATGAGGGAAACGCATGGCACTGCCAAAATAGTGCATGTTGAGGCAATGGGTTGATTGACCCTTTCGGCAGAATTTACAGGTGCCGCATGGCTGACTTGGATTGAGTGCAACACGCATGCCTGTCTCAAGGTGGTGAACCTCTGAGCCAACAGCATCGATGGTTCCGGCCGTTTCATGGCCAAGGGCCATGGGTTCCTTGATGCGGACGGTTCCGAAGCCGCCATTGTGATAATAGTGCAGATCCGAGCCGCAAATTCCCCCACATTCAATCCGAACGCGGACCTCATGTGGCCCAGGGTCCCTAACCTCAATCGGCTCAATTCGGAGGTCTTTTGGAGCGTGGATGATGACTCCATGCATGATGGTGTCCTTTCATGAGAAAGAGTGTTTGATCAGACCGCGATTGCAATGCGGTCCATGCCGGTTGGTCATTTCATCAACACACTGGGCAGCCATAGTGCGATTTCCGGGAACAGGATGAGCATCGTGATCGCGAAGAGCTGCAAGAGGATGAAGGGCCAGACCGAGCTGTAAATGTGCATCAGGGAGATCTCCGGCGGCGCCACGGATTTCAGATAGAAGCCTGCTGGGCCAAAAGGTGGCGACAGGAAGGCTACCTGCATATTCATGCAGAACAAAACGCCGAACCAGACAGGATCGAAGCCGAGTTGCGTGATGATTGGTACGAAGATAGGCATGGTCAGCAAGAGGATGCCTATCCAGTCCATAATCGTTCCCAGCACGAGAAACAGCAGCATCATCATGGCAATGGTCATGAGTGGTGGCAGGTTGGCGTCTAGAATGAGATCGGACATGAAATCCCGGCCGCCTGACAGATTGTAGACGCTTACCAGAACGCTCACGCCGAATGTCACCCACAGAAGAACCCCACAGGCACGCAAGGTTTGAACGAGGCCATCATTGAGCAACCCAAAGCTCATTTCGCCCCGCAGGGTTATCAGGATCAGCGCGCCTGTCACGCCGATAACCGCCGCTTCGGTGATGGATGTGATGCCTCCATAGATGCAGTACATGATCAGGAAGATTAAAAGAATTGGGGGAACCAGTGCTTTCAATGCCTGCTTCACCGACATTTGCGCCCTTTCCTCGGGGCCAACCGGTGGGGCCAGCTTGGGATTCCGCCAGCAACGAAGAAGAATGTAGCTAAGATAGATGCTTCCCATCATCAACCCGGGGACGGTTGTCGCAATGAACAGCTTCTGGATACTGACGCCACTGACAAGACCATAGATGATCAGGACGATGGAGGGCGGGATCATGGTGCCGAGCGATCCGCCTGCCAGAATCGTGCCGATCGCGAGATTGCGATCATATTTAAGGCGGAGCATCTGCGGCAGAGCGATGAGACCAAGCAGGACGATCTCCCCGCCGATGATGCCACTCATGGCAGCCAGAATAACTGCGATGAGCAGTGTCACGATAGCAACGCCGCCAGTAATTTGCCCCGCCAGACGTTGCAATCCTGAATACATATCTCTGGCAAGAGTGCTGTGTTCAAGCAGAGATGCCATCAGAATGAACATCGGGACGGCCGCGAAGGAGTAGTCCGTGGCCATACCATAAACCTGCTTGAGTGGCAGGCCCAGAGCTCCGGGACCAAACTGAAAATAGATGAGCGCAGTAGCCAAGGCTCCGGCTGCGAAGCCGAGTGGCACAGCGCAGACCATCAGGCCGACAAGTCCCAACAGAAGGATCAAAGATACGATTTCAGGCGTCAGCATTGTTGCCTCCTTCTGTTCTGGCTGCTTTGAAGGCGGCTAGTTTCAAGATGAAATTGCGTGTTGCATACAGGGCCATCACCGCGCCACAAATCACGATAAAAGGTTTGATGGTAGCAGGAATCGGGGCGTTAAAGGCTGTGCCATACCGCTCCCAACTGGTTAGGGCTTCCCATGCTTCATTAAAGCCATAAAGGCACAAGGCTGCGCAAAAGATGATGATGGAGGCAAATTGCACAATGTCGAAGAATAGGCGGACTTTTGGTCCTGCCAGATCATAGGCAATGGTGATGCGCAAGTGGCGGTCATGCTTCATTGAGTATATGCCCGCATAGACATATCCGATGGCGCAGACATAGAGCGAAAGCTCATTGGCCCACACGGTCGGCGCCATGAATAAATAGCGCGCAATAACCTCATAGGTGGTTGCAATCACCACGAATGCAAAGAGCCAGGCGGGGGCTGTTTCCAATGTCAGTTTGGTATGCCGTTTTTGCTCTTCATCATTGTCGGTGAGTTTTGATATTTTGGTAGACAAGGAATCCTCCCGGGCAGCCGGAAAGCGGAGTGGCTCACCGGTGATGACAATCGGAGAGATCCCGGCGATGGTTTGGAGCCGCCGGGATCGTTGCGAATGTAGGGAGATGTCAGGTCAGAAGACCAAGGTTCTTCATGAAGCCGATATGGCTGTCATAAATCTTTTTGCAGAGCTCGCTGCGCGTTGACCAATCCTTCCAGACTTCCTGCGCGGTTTCACGGAACTTCAGGCGATCTTTTTTGCTCCAGTTGGATGCCCTAATGCCCTTGGCAGCCAGTTCCGTTACAATCTTGTGATCCTCTGTATCGATCTGCTGATAGAGCTTGGAGGCAATTGCTGTCTGTGCGATCTGCATGACCTGCTTAAGATCATCGGGAAGTGCATTCCATTTCTTTAGATTGATGGCCACATGGTCGGCAGGCATGGAATGGAAACCTGGATAGGTAAAGTTGGTGGCTACATCATAGACGCCGAGATTCTTATTGAGGGTAACGGTGCCTGCGTCGCAACCATCGACCACGCCGGTGGTCATAGCCGTGAAGACTTCTCCAAAAGGCATGACAACGGGGGCGGCGCCGAGTTTGGCAAAAATCTCTGACTCCATGCCCGGAGGGGAACGGAATTTCCAGTCTTTGAGTGAAGCAATGCCATCCAGAGGCTTTGTCGAACTCAAAGATTCAACGCCCGGGCAGAAAAGGCCGATCAGATACATTCCGTGTTTGGCATAAATTTCATCGACGACTTCACGGCCGCCGCCATAATTCAGCCATGCATGCAGCTGCATCGGGTTTTCATATCCCCCCATGACGTCGCCAATAAACTGAAATGCAGGCTCCTTGCCAGTCTGATAGCTGGCTCCGGTCATGTCAATGTCAAGAATACCCGAAGACGCCGCACCAAATGTTTCGAAGTCCTTTACGATGGCTGAAGAAAAGTGCAAATCGATTTTAAGGCGTCCTTCGGACAAGGTTTCGCAAAGCTCTGCCCAGTCTCCATACATCTTGCCTTGTGGGGAGCTTTCGCTCATGTGTGTTTGTGCGCGAAAACGATATTTTTTGTCGCTTGCATTGGCATTGCTGCTCAGGCCTACGAGCGTGGACGCAGCTGCTACCCCTCCAACAAGCTTGAATGCATCTCTCCGTGAAACCATTTTCTCCTCCTTGGTTCTTGGACAATAAAGCAAATATTTTGCCTCATTTTTGCATTGATATTATGTGATATATCACATTATATTGTGGCGTACCAGAGGAAAAACTTGCTATTGATGAAGGCGCAGCCAATTTTTACATAACACAGGCGAGCTGCGAAAACGGAGGCGGGTCAGCATGACGGAATCCAAGGGAATTTCAGGTAGACAGGTATCGACAGAGCAATCGACACAGGGACGAAATCTAAGCGATATCGCTTATGATCGGATAGAAGAGGTCATTGTTCATCTGAAAATCCGTCCCGGAGAATTTACGACGGTTTCCGCTTTGCAACAGGATATTGAGTTGGGCCGGACCCCGGTTCTGGATGCTGTTCGCCGTCTGGCCGATGACACTTTGGTACTCGTTCAATCAAGGCGCGGATTGCAAGTTGCTCCAATACAGCTTGATCGGGAACGTCGTCTTCTAAGATTGCGAGCTGATGTTGAAAAACACGCGGTCAGATTGGCCGCCGAGCGAGCAAACTCGACGCATCGAAGCCGTATGTTCCAACTAGTGCAAGCGCTGAAAAACGAATTGGATGGTCGCAACATTCATGCGTTTAACGAGCTTGACCGCATGCTGGACATGCTCGTGCTGGATGCTGCTGACGAGCCGTTGATTTTGCGGACGCTCCGTCCTCTGCACAGTATTTTTCGACGCACAGGTTACATCTATCTTGCGCATCTGGATCCTGACGGTGAGGCATTTGTCAGCTCAATCGAACGCCACGCAGTGATGCTTGACGCGATCGCAAGGGGGTATCAGGAAGGCGCGGTTGGCCATTTAACAGATTTGATCGATCTTGCAGAAGGTATGTTTGACACTATGGCTCGAAAGATCGATCCAACCTTGCTGGATATTAACATCCAGCCGCTTTCCCTTTAATCGATTTGTCAGTTCTTGAGTGAGGATTTCATTATGGCAAAACTGAGCATCGTATTCCACGGGCGCAATGCATCGACTTTTCACGATGGGTTTGAGGATCTTCTGGATAACAAGCACTCCATCACAATTCTTCCCGATGTTTTGTCTGATGCTGAAATGCAGTCTTCATATGAGGATGCCGACGTCATAATCGGAACGGCAAACAGCGCTGAATTGCCGTTCCCAAAAAAGCTTCGGCTATTTCAGGTTGCTGGTGCGGGGACTGATGGGGTTGATCCCTCTTGCCTGCCAAAAGGAGCGACGGTTTGCAACTGCTACGGTCATGACCAGCCGATATCGGAATATGTCATGGCAACAATCCTGAATACGCGCATTCCCATCATTGATGCCAATGCGCGTTTGCGTCAGGGTGACTGGGCCTATCAATCCGGACGAAGCTTGCACGGCGAAATTTCCGGGTCTGTCATCGGCTTGGTTGGGTATGGCCATATCTCGCAAACCATTGCCAAATGCGCCAAGGTATTCGGGATGAAAATCTATGTGTGCAATAGAAGCCCCGTTCCCTGCGGAGATCTGGTTGATCATTATTTTCCAATTGATGACTTACTGGGCTTTTTGTCTGATGTGGATTTTGTCGTTTCTGCTTTACCGCTTACAGATCAAACTTCCGGGTTGCTCAATGAGGAAGCCTTTGAAGCTATGAAGTCTACGGCCTTCTTTTGCAATGTGGGCAGAGGTCCCGTTGTCGATGAGAAGGCGCTCTACGAAGCCCTAAAGAGAGGAAAAATCGCCAATGCCGCGATTGATACCTGGTATGTCTATCCTTCTGCCGACAACGACAGCCCTCAACCATCCCGATATGCTTTCAACGAACTGACAAATCTGGTGATGACACCTCACATGTCTGGCTGGACGCAAGGGACGATCGACCGCCGACGTCAAGCGATGGCGGAAAATATCAACCGTCTGGCAACAGGTGTACAGTTGGAAAATGTCGTGAATGAGGGAGGCTAGGCGTAAATCAAAGGCGCTTGATCTAATCCTCACATATAAGAATCTCATTGCTATAGAGTGTTTATCGGCCCGCTTTTAACCACGGGCCGTTATACCGAGAGTTCTATGGTTGAAAATTCTCGTCTGTCTCATAGCATTTGAAGATGGACAGTCTTTGGATTCATAGGCGTTGATGGGAACATACAGACGCTACTGCACAGAATGACATCGAGCAGTTTGCCACCTCTTATGCGCAAATTCTTTCCGTGGTTTTCGAACGTCTATTGGAAGAAAAAAATCTTGTCTGGTTATTGAGCTATTTTGTGAGCCGAGAAGGGCCGGACGAAGAAACGGTACGCCACTATGTGGAGTGCCAAGGTCAGCAGGTTTCAGGATAACTCCGAAGAGAATTGTCAGCAGACGCGATAGCGGGGGCAAGCCTTAAGGCCCCGGCTTTAGCCGGGGCGATCTATTTTCTCGTCTGGTTAAAATGGTGTCTAAGAGCGAGTTGTCAAGTAGGTTTCAATTTGAGATACGATGTTTGCAATGCTTTGATCGATTGAAACGACAATAGCGTTTTCATCGCTCTGGGGCTGTTCCAACGTGGCCAACTGGCTCTCGAGGAGACTTGATGGCATGTAATGATCCTTGCGGGCAGACAAGCGTTCAAACAACAACTCCTTGCTGCCATGCAAGTGAACATAGAGCACCGGACGATCAATGTGCTCTGACAAATAGCGACGATAGCTGCGTTTTAAAGCAGAGCAGCCGCAAACGCTGCTACCTGTGTCCGTTGATTTTTCATTGATCGCCTTGGAGAGAATTTTAAACCAGGGCCAGCGATCCTCGTCCTGCAAGGCAACGCCGTTTGACATCTTTTCGACATTGGCCTTTGGATGATAGTCGTCCGCATCCAGAAATGGCAAACCATGTCTCTCAGCCAGTGCTTCCCCGACCGATGACTTGCCGCATCCACATACGCCCATGACGATGATCACCGGCAGAGAACTAGACTGAGACTGTGATGCCGCCGTCAACATAGAGAATATGTCCGTTTACGAAGGAAGAGCCCTCAGAGCTCAGGAAAATGCAGGCGCCAACCAGCTCGGAAACATCACCCCAGCGGCCAGCCGGTGTGCGGTTGCTCAGCCAGTTGGTGAAGTCCTCATCGGCGACGAGAGCAGACGTGAGTTCGGTTTTAAAATAGCCAGGAGCCAAGCCGTTGATCTGCAAGCCGTGACGCGCCCAGTCTGTAGCCATACCCTTGGTCAGGTTGGCGACTGCGCCTTTTGAGCCGGTGTAAGGGGCAATGGATGGGCGTGCCAATGCGGTCTGTACCGAGCAGATATTGACAATCTTGCCCTTGCCGCGCTTGATCATGTGCTGGGCAACTGCCTTGCTGACGTAAAAGACAGAATTGACATTCAGTTTCATCAGGAAATCGAATTTGTCGGCAGGGAATTCTTCCAGCGGCGCGCGATATTGCATGCCAGCGTTATTGACCAGAATATCGATGGAACCGACTTCCTTTTCGAATGCGTCGATCTTGCTGGCAACGGTCTCCGGGTTTGTAACGTCAAAAGGCAGTTTGTGGACGGTAGCTCCGATGAAGGCGAGCTTGCTGGCTGCATTTTCCACCCGGTCAGGATCGATATCGTTGATGATTACTTCTGCTCCGGCTTCAGCCAATCCCTTTGCCAATTCAAAACCAATGCCTTGACCGGATCCGGTAACAAGGGCGCGTTTGCCTTTTAGTCCGAAAAGACTGTCAATTTTCACGGCCGTTTCCTTTCCTCGTTTGAAACTTCAAGAATTACCTTGACGAATTTTGTGTTATCGATAACATTCTTCAGTAAAAGGGTGATGTCAAGTCTAAAGTGATGTGATCCAGGTGAATTCTTGAAACGTGGGAGAACGGAAATGAAATCGATTGTTTGTCATGGGCCACGAGACCTTCGGGTCGAGGAAACCGAGCTGCCGAGCTTGGGAATAGGAGATGTCCTGATCGGTATTGAGGCTGGCGGGATCTGTGGCTCTGATCTGCATTACTATCACGACGGCGGTTTTGGAGCGGTCAAAATCCAGCATCCAATGGTGTTGGGGCATGAGGTGTCTGGTCGCATTCTGGAAGTGGGGCAGGGCGTATCCAATGTGGCAGTTGGCGATCTGGTTGCGGTTAACCCAAGCGTGCCTTGCGGTGAATGCGAATATTGCAAGAAGGCTATGTATAACCACTGCCTAGACATGCGTTTTTATGGTAGTGCCATGCGCGTGCCTCATGTGCATGGAGCCTTCAGTCAAAAACTGGTCGCCAAGGGCAGTCAGTGCTTTGCGTTTGCTTCTGGAACCAAGGCGTCATTCGCTGCGTTTTCTGAGCCGTTTTCTGTTGCATTACATGCAGTTGGAAGGTTGGGGCCTCTCATCGGAAAACGCGTTCTGGTAACGGGAGCAGGTCCGATTGGCGCGCTTGTTGTGGTGGCTGCCAAGCTTCATGGGGCGCTTGAGGTTGTCGCCACTGACATCGTTGACGAGGCTCTTGAACGTGTCATTCAGCTTGGTGCAAACAAGGCGATAAACGTTGGGCGCAGCGGGAATCCTTTGGCTGTTTATGGTGAGAACAAGGGCTACTTCGACGCTGTGGTTGAGTGTTCGGGGAGCCAGCCTGCAATCCTCTCTGCCTTGGATGTTGTGCGCCCCAAAGGGCGGATTGTGCAGCTTGCACTTGGTGGTGATATCACGATTCCACAAAATGCAATCGTCACCAAAGAAATCGAACTGTGCGGTTCATTCCGCTTCTACGAAGACTTTGCTTGGGCGGTGGAATTGATTGGATCTGGTCGTGTCGACCTGTCTCCATTGCTCACGCAATCCTTCCCTCTGGAAGATGTGGTGGAGGCGTTCGAACTTGCTTCTGATCGCAAGAAGGCAATGAAGGTGCAGATTCAGTTCTAGCGTCTAGGTGGCATAAAAATCGCTTATGCCACCAAATATTTTTACGATATTATGATATCGATAACATTCATGCACGCTAATCTGTCTAAAACGGCAGCAATTTGGAGAAGTTCCATGGAACAACGGAAAATTGGCATCATTGGGTTGGGCGTTATGGGGCAGAACCTGGCTTTGAATATCGCGGAAAAGGGGTTTGGGGTTTCGGCCTTCGATCCTTGGGAAAAGGCCCGTACGGCTTTCGGCGCTTCGCTGGAGAAAGAAACCGAAGCCGAGCTGTCATCGCGTATCGTGGTTGCTGAGTCGCTGGACAGCTTTTTGAACGGTTTACCTTCCCTGAGGGTGATTTTGTTGATGGTCAAAGCTGGGGAGCCGGTTGATGAGTTGATCAGGCAGTTGAAATCGACTCTGGTCAGTGGCGACGTTGTCATTGACGGGGGTAACTCCCACTATGAAGATACGGTCCGCAGGCAGGTTGAACTCCAGAAAATGGGAGCGCACTATATCGGCCTTGGAGTGTCTGGTGGCTACGAAGGGGCACGCCATGGCCCGTCCATGATGGCTGGCGGCGATCCTGCGGCTTATGCCCTCATGAAGCCGGTTTTCGAGAGCATTGCAGCCAGCTTTGACGGTGTCTCCTGTTGCGCACATGTAGGATTGGGCGGTGCAGGGCATTTTGTCAAAATGGTGCACAATGGTATCGAATATGCCATCATGCAAATTGTGGCCGAGGCCTACATGGTGATGCGCGATGTGTATCATCTGGATACCACATGGTGTAGCAGAGTCTTTGCCGATTGGAATGAAGGCCCGTTTAGCTCTTACCTGATGGAAATCGCCAGCACGGTTTTGAAGCAGCCAGATGATTTGAATAAGAGTGGCAGTCTGGTTGAGGCAATTCTGGATGTTGCCGAGCAAAAGGGCACCGGGCGTTGGAGCGTTGAGGCTGCGCTCAAATATGGCATGCCGGCAACAACCATAAGTGAGGCGGTCTTTGCACGGGCCATGGCCTCTCAAAAAAGTCAGCGCGTCAAGGCGTCAAAAATCCTGCCCGGGCCTGATAGCAAAACTGCAGTTGTAGAAAGCATGTCTCTCAAGGCCTTGCGAGATGCTGTCTATGCTTCTGTTATTGTGGCTTATGCCCAAGGGTTTGCCCTGATACGGGAAGCGACAGAACAGGAAGAATGGGGTGTTCGGTTGTCCGAAGTTGCCAAGGTCTGGCGCAGTGGTTGCATTGTGCGATCCAAGTTGCTTGATACGATCGTTACGACCTTCGAGGCCGAGCCGGATTTGATAAACCTGCTTCTTTCCGATTTCTTTGTTGGGCTGCTCGCAGACTATCAGGAAAACTGGCGTAAAAACTCACGGCTCTGCGCAGAACATGCCGTCGCAACGCCGGTCATGTCGGCTGCGTTGACCTATTATGACGGATACCGGACAGAACGCTCATCTGCCAATTTGCTGCAGGGGTTGCGCGATTGTTTTGGCGCGCACACCTATCGTCGAACTGACTGTGACGGGATATTCCATACAGAATGGAAATAGTCTTCGTCTTGCTCTGAAAAGTGCAAACTGTAAGGTAAAGCAAAGTGACACGGCGCCGCCTCGGTGAAGGCGGCGCCATGCTATTTCGCGCAGCTACCCTAAAATTACTTGATTAGAAGCTGTCCTGAAGAATATTGATATCTCCAAACGACCAATTGAAAAGCGACCTCATGAACAGAACGAGCGCCTGAATGAAGCAACTCACCCCGATTTCAAAAGTGACGATGCGGGATGTGGCCGCTGCTGCCGGTTGCTCGACCATGACTGTGTCACGTGCTTTGCAAAAAGATGGCCGTGTCAGCGAGAAAACGCGTAAAAAGATTCTCAAGGCTGTTAAGGAGCTTGGCTATGTGCCGGACATGACTGCGGGGAGTTTGTCTTCGCAGCGATCTGGTTTCATTGCCCTTCTGCTTCCCTCCCTGAATAACCAGCATTTGGCAGAAATGGTTCATGCCTTGACTGACGAGTTGGGTATGGAAGATCTGCAGTTGCTGATAGGGCATACGGACTATCTTTCCAGCAAGGAAGAGACCCTGATTGAAATGATGATGAGACGCCGTCCCGAGGCTCTCGTCATCTGCTATGACGGGCATACAGATCAAGCGATGGAGCTCCTCAAGACGGTGGCTGTTCCGGTGATCGAGTTGTGGGAGGATCCTGAAAATCCCATCCAGCACACCGTAGGCTTTTCGAATTTCAAAGCTACCTACGACATGACTGAAGCGCTTGTGCAAAGAGGCTACAGGAAGATTGGCTTTCTGGGCGAGGCCATGGATGCTGGAACCCGTGCGGGAGCCCGTCGAAGAGGCTTTCAGGCGGCGATGAAAAAGGCCGGGCTGGATGACAATCGAGTTGTTCAACATGATATCATGCCAATCAGTATGGACGGCGCCAAGCGGGCCACGGAAGTTTTGCTGGAACAGTATCCTGAGATTGATTGTATTTTTTGTGTTTCAGATCCAGCGGCTTTTGGCGCGCTCAGCCTGCTGCAAGAAAGGGGCATCGCTGTACCCGACGATATAGGCCTTTGCGGCTTTGGCAATTTTGAGATTTCTCGCTTCACGCACCCCCCCATTAGTACGGTCGGGGTTGATGCTGCCATGGTTGGTAAAAAGACTGCCGAGCTTATCTTGCGCCTACGCAATGGCAATGATGCAGAGCAGGTAACGCAAGACCTGTCGGAGCATCTTCGTCTAAGGCCGGAATTGATGTTCCGCCGCTCGCTTAAGAATTCTGCTTGAAGCTCTCTTTTGGAGACCCGTGCGGTTGCTATTAAGCGCCCGCACGAGAGGATTAAGGTCAGGCCAGCATTTCAGACAGCGGCGTGAGTTCATGGCCTTCGTGAGCGATGAGATTGCGGATCTTTCGCGCCAGTGTGACGGATCCGGGGGTGTCGCCATGAACAAGAATGGTATGGATGGGCGTTGAGAGCTTTTTGCCATTGATACTGGTAATGGAGCCATCGTTGAGAAACTGCCTTACACGCTCCGTGACCGCTTCAGGTTCCTTGATCACCGCACCAGGCAAGCCCCGTTTGACGAGAATCCCATTGTCGTCATAGGCACGGTCCGCAAGAAACACATTGGCTGTCTTGAAGCCTTTCTTTTCTGCGGCTTTGGAGAATTCCGTATTCGCCAGGCAAAGAAGGATAAGATTTTTATCGAAGGAATAGACGGCATTGACCAGCATTGCAGCCAGTTCCCTGTCGACAAACGCCATATTGCCCAGCGCGCCATGAAAATTCATGTGCGTCATCTTGTGGCCTGCTGCGGTGGCAATGCCATATAGTGCGCCCAACTGATAAATGACATGCTTTTCCAACTCGGCAAGGTCCATATGCATTGGGTGACGTCCAAAGCCCAACCGATCCGGAAAGCCCACATGAGCACCGATGTCGGCTTTGCTTGCCTTTGCGGCCCGGACCGTCTGATCCATGATAACGGCATCGCCGGCATGGTAACCACAAGCGATGTTGGCTGAGGTGACAATCTTGAGCAAAGCCTTGTCATCTCCAAGCTTATAGGGGCCAAACCCTTCTCCAAGGTCCGAGTTCAAATCGATCTTCATCGGAATATCCTTTATTTTTTTGCAGTGGGGTGGCTCAAGGGCCTGTGTGGCCAGGAAGCACGCCTAAATCTTTTTCACGATTGATATCAAAGCCGTTCCATAACCGACCCGTATGTTTGGCTCGGCGAGAAGGTGCGAGATCACGCCATTACAGGGAGAAACGAGAGGCGCCAGCAAAGGCCCACTGAGCAAATAGCCAATGGGGTCGCCTTTGCGCACGCTCTGGCCAACCTTGATGTCTGAGTTGGGGCGGCAGGGATGATGCGGTAGAAACTGGGCTGCCAGTGGAGCCACGACTTCTATAAGGTTGTGTGCTTCCGCTAAGCCTTGGGGGACATTTCTGCTAGCCTCAGCCTCCTGAGTGAGGACGACCCGAACATGTACATTTCCTTCATGAAGGTTCAACTCATGCACATGCGCGTCTTTTGCAAGTGCGATGATTTTCTGGATATCATCCTCAGAAATGGCCTTAGCAGAAACAGGTTTTGTCATTTCAACAGGTCCCGGTAGGCTTTAGAGAGCGCACGCACCTTATCTATGAATTTATCCATTTCCCTATAGGCCGCCAGAGCCTCTTCGTAGGAGGTCTTGTGGAAGCAGATCTGATTGCCGATGCGGGTCTGGGCAAGGCGCCACATGTCTGCATCGATGACGGTTCCGATTTTGGGATAGCCACCAGATGTTTGGGAATCTGCAGTCTGAATGATTGGTGACCCTCCAGAGGGAACCTGAATGACACCGGGTACGATGCCATGCGAGCGCATTTCCAGTTTTTCGGTCATCGCGAGGTTGGGACCTGCCAATCTATAACCTGCTCTGCTGCTTTGCGGTGTAATTTGCCACGGTGCCGTAACAAGATCGTCTAGAGATTCCTTATCAAAATAGTCATGCTCAGCAGCGGGAAGATAGCGTAGCATTGTTATTGCCTTATTCGTGCCTGCAGAGGCATGCGAAGGTTGCGGCAGGGCAAGGGCCGGAGCGATGGCTCCGAACCCACCCGGCGCAATAGGCGGGAACGGGTCTGCTTCCGGCAGAGACTTGATCACATCGCCATTTTGCAGCATGCGTCCGTTGAGGCCGCCAAATGCGCAGCGCAGGTAAGTGCTGCGAGATCCCAGGACTTCAGGAACGTCAATGCCACCAGCCAGATGGACATAGGCGAAGGAGCCAGAGTTGAGTTTGCTTAGTGAAAGGGTCTGTCCCTTTTCCGCATGAAAGGCCCAATTGGGATTGATTTGTTTGCCGTCCAGCTCGATGGCGCAATCTGCGCCGGTAACAGCGATGTTGACACTCGAGAGGATCTCGAACTTGATCGGAAAAAGAGTCACTTCGATCGCCGCAGCTGTTTTGGCATTCCCCAGAAGCGCATTCCCCATCTGCAGGGCAAGACGATCCATTGCGCCGCCAATACTGACGCCATGGCGGTAATTTTCATCGCGCCCGAGATCCTGAATGGTCGACAATCCAATGGTATAGGAAATTTTGATCATGGGATGATCCTTTCAACTCTGAAACGGACGGTGTCACCGGGGGATAGAAGGGTAGGACTTTCCTTGTGAGGGAAGAAAAATTCCACATCTGTGTGCCCCAAAGTATGCCAGCCGCTGGCACCGGGAGATGCGGATACAGCGGTTTGCATGCCGCCTATAGAAACGGATCCGGCAGGAATGCTCAGCACGGGCACTTCGCGCCGGGGAACCCAGATGCGTTCGTCTGTGATGCCCAGATAACCCAGTCCCGGATGGGCGCCCAGTGCAAAAACTGAATAGTCGCGGTTTGCATGCACGGCTACCAGCTCATCGACGGACATATTGGTCAACTTGGCCGCGTCATGAAGATGCGGTCCAAGCTCTCCGCCATAGATGACGGGGATCTCGATGAGCTTACCTTCGATTTTCCAATCTGTGGCTTTTTCCCAGGCTGCGATCAGGCGGTTCCGGAGTTCGGAGGGGTCTTCGCATGGAGACCTGAAGGTGAGCATCAGGTTCGTCATGCCCGGAATGGCTTCCTTGATATTGTCCCAGCCCTGAACTTCGTTGGCCAGTGCCCAAATGCGCTTTTGAGTGGGGAGCTCGAAGGCCCCTGGCGCCTCAAACAGGATAGCGGTGGTGCCCAAGAGGCTGATGTTGGCTTGGTCTTTCGACTTGCTGAAAGCAGAGAAACGTATGCTCATGTTTCAATTGACCTGTTCTGGATAAAGTGAATGTCCACAGCGCCTCTTTGAACCGCTGGATCTTTCACCAGGGCCAAAAGAAGCGGAAGATTGGTTTTCACGCCTTCAATCGTGATCTCGCCAAGGGCCATTTCCATCCGGGCAAGGGCCTGGTCTCGGTCAGACCCGTAGGTGATGACTTTTGCGATGAGGGAATCGTAATAGGGAGGCACGGTGTGGCCGGTGTGAATATGGGTATCTATGCGCAGCCAGTTGTAATCCGGGATTTGCCATAGAGAAATTGTCCCGGGACAGGGCGCAAATGTTTCCGGATCCTCGGCGTTCAAGCGGCACTCGATGGCATGCCCTTGCACTGGATCCTTTTTCTGTTTGAGCCGCAGGGTCTCGCCTTGCGCCACACGGATTTGCTCCTTAACCAGGTCAAGGCCCGAGGTTAGCTCGGTGACGGGATGTTCGACCTGAAGGCGCGTGTTCATTTCAACAAAGAAAAAGCCGCCATCCTCATAAAGGAATTCGAAAGTGCCAACGCCTATGTAGCCAATGCGCTGGCAGGCCGCGACGCACAGATTTCCTATTTCAGCTATCTGGCTGCGGCCGATTTCCATGGCGGGCGATTCTTCGATCACCTTTTGGTTCCTGCGCTGCAAGGAACAGTCCCTGTCGCCGACCCAGAAGGCATTGCCATGGCTATCGCACAACACCTGAATTTCAACATGCCTTGGCTTTTGCAGGTAACGCTCCATGTAAAGGGCCGGATTGCCAAACGCGCTACGTGCTTCCTCTCTGGTCAGTGTAATCGCCGCGTCGAGAGCGCTTGGATCAGTCACAACGCGCATTCCCCGTCCTCCGCCTCCGGACACGGCCTTGATCATGACCGGATAGCCAATTTCTTCCGCTATGGAGCGAATTTGTCGCGGATCCTCTGGCAAGCTGCCCTCAGAACCCGGAATGCACGGGATACCGGCTTCGATCATGGATTGTTTTGCCTTGATCTTGTCACCCATCGTGCTGATGGCGCGCGGTGAGGGGCCGATGAAAACAAATCCCGCCTCTTCCACTTGTCGCGCAAAGTCCGCGCTTTCCGAAAGAAAGCCGTATCCCGGGTGAATGGCATCTGCTTTGCAGTTCTCTGCGGCAAAAAGTAGGGCAGGAATATTCAGATAGCTCTTCGACACAGAGGCTGGTCCAATGCAGATTGCTTCATCCGCCATCTTTACATAGGCCGCGTCAGCATCTGCCGTGGAGTGCACAACCGCGGCTGAAATGCCCATCGATTGGCAGGCTTTTATGACGCGAACCGCGATTTCACCTCTGTTTGCAATGAGTATGCGCTTGAACATCATTCCGGCCTCAGAGCGAAAAGCGGTTGATTTGCAACGATATCAGCCTCGTCTTGAACAAGAATCTGAGTGATCGTGCCGTTATGAGGGGCGACTATTGGATGGAGCAGTTTCATCGACTCAACCATGCCAAGCGTATCGCCTTTAGAGACATGAGCTGAAAGCTCAACAAAAGCAGGCTGGCCAGGAGAGGCCGTTGCATGAAAAAGGCCATACAAGGGAGACTGAATGACTATATCGGAGTCCGAATGCGCATGGAGGGGAAAGCGTTCGGAATCCGGGTCATGTTGAAGGTCGGCTGAAGCCGATTTTGATGAGCTTTCGACAGGTGCATTTGCCGTTCGGTCCATGGTGATTTTCAGGCGGAAATCATTCTGGTTTACCTCTAGCTCGGCGACACGCGGGTCTGACGCCAAATCAATCAGACGTTTCAGTCGATCCAGATTAATCATCAGTCTTCTTTCTTGTATGGCCCTTTTCGGGGAGGATTAGTTTTCGAACTCGCAGCCTTTGCCGAGCGCTCTCTTATCCATTCCCACTGCCTCTAGAAGATCTGCACCCTCTTTGAGGTCTTTCATCAACTTGGCTTCGGTGTCATCTCTTTCGCGCGATTCCTTTGCCACCCACTTAGCATCTTCCGGACGCACAACAACGAGCCCGTCGTCGTCACCAACGATGATGTCACCTGGGTTGATGATTTCACCGCCGAACGATACCGGACGGTTTACATAGCCGAGGGTTTCCTTGACGGTGCCTTTGATGCACAGTCCTGGGCTGAAAACAGAAAAGCCGTTGTTGTTGAGCGCTGGCCCGTCGCGCACACCGCTGTCCGTTACGAGGCCTGCGATACCGCGAGCCTGACACCATGTTCCCAGCACCTCGCCGAAGCAGCCTTGTTCACTGGAGCCGTCGGTTGCGAACACCAACACATCCCCTGGTTTCGCGATGCTGATCGCTAGCTGAAGCATCATGTTGTCGCCGGGGTGGGATTTAATGGTGATAGCCGGACCGCAAACAGTCATGCCATTGTAGATCGGTTTGATCTTTGAGGATAAAGCACCCTTACGCCCCTGAGCTTCATGCAAAGTTGCGGGAGTGAACTGAGAAATTGCCTCAATGTCTGCGGCATCAGGGCGTTTGATATTCTTAATCACATGGACCATTTGGACGTCCTTTCCTTTTAGAAATCTTGCGGAAAGGGTAGGTCCAAACATCACCTCACGACCAACATTAATAGAAAATGGGGTGATCAATTCGACTTATAGAAGCTATTGGGGAGGGCGTACTCCCGGCCATTGATTGGAGGCAATCAACTCGCGGACCAGTTTGAACAAGATGTCGTGAACGGCCATGGCGGGCTCGGATAGGGGAATGGAATCCGACACGCAGATCGAAATAGAAGCCTCGATTTTTGGCTCTTTGAGCGGCAACAGGATCAGTTGCTTGAAGTCAGACATGCGACTGGCGGCTGACCAGGGCAGGATGGTTGACCCCATGCCTTCGGAAATCGCCATGCCGAGCGTTTCCATGGATTCGATTTCGGCAACAATATTGGGCGTTACTTGCACCTTCTCGAAGGCGTTATCAACGAGTGCGCGTAACAGATGGATCTTACTTGGCAGCAAGAGAGGGATATTCTCAATTGACTTGAACGAGATCTCCGTTGCACCGTCTTTGGCATTCAGGAGTGAACGACGTGAAATCAGGAACAGCTCTTCCACGGCCACCTGCTGAAAATTGACGCCCCTCATCATGCCCGGATCGTAGATGAGGGCAAGATCCATGCGTCCATTCATGACCAATTCACTGAAGATGCTGCCAAAGTTATCATTGATGTGCAGTGTAATCTCGGGATACTTGCGCTTCACTTCCTTGAGCAGAGACAGGGAAAGCGTTGATGTCGTGCTGTAGGGAGCCAGACCGACAGAAACGCTACCAGAAATAATCTTGGCCGCAGCGCAAACATCAGCGCTCATGAAATCCATCTGCTTCAAGATGATTTGTGCATGCCGATAAAGGGCATTTCCGGCTTCGGTTGGGGTCACTCCATGCCGGCTACGGATAACAAGTTGCTGTTTGAAATGCGCTTCAAGGCCTATCAAATGCTGGCTGAGTGCGGGCTGAGCAATGTTCAGAGCATCGGCCGCGCGGGTCAGGCTGCCTTTGTCGATAATCTTGATGAAATAGCTCAACCTTTTGGTGTCCATTGATTACCTTTCTGGCGGTGTATGCAACTTACAATAAAGAGAAGCTTATACTCACCGACGCAGGGCTTGAAGTTAGTCAATCTGCCGAATTGCAGCAAGCATACACGGCTTGTTCGGAAATGAAATATATCCGAATCTTTTATAGGTAGAATGAAATACTCTTTTTCACATGATGCCCCCCGAATTACGATCTCAAAAAACACTAGTTTTATACGAGGTCATAATGGCATTTTCAGATTACAAGGTGGCACTGGTTACCGGAGCGTCGGGTGGTATTGGTGGGGCTATTGCCGAGCGTTTTGCAAAAGAGGGTTTGACTGTACATGCGGTCGGCCGCAACAAAGAAAAGCTCGATGAACTGGCTGACCGCTGCGGCTGTGTTGCTCATGCAATCGATATTGCTGATACCGAAGCCTATCGTGACCTTGTTGCGTCTCTGGGTGTTGATGTCATGGTCAATAACGCCGGTATCGACCACAAAGGGTCCATCCATACGCTCAGTGTAGATCAGATTGATGCCCAGGTTGATATCAACTTCAGAGCTGTGCTCCATGGCATTTCTGCTGCGCTTCCGGGTATGATCGAACGAGACCGAGGTCACATCATCAATACCACGTCGATTGCGGCGGCCTATTCATTTCCCAGCAACACGATCTATCACGCCACCAAAGCCGGTGTGCGCGCTTTGACGAACAACCTTCGTCACGATGTCTATGGAAAACGCATCCGTGTGACAGAGCTTTGCCCTGCGCGTGTTGCAACAGAAATATTCGGAAAGGTGCACGGCAATCCTGAGCAGACCCAAAAGGACTTCGTTGATGGATATGAAATTTTGCAGCCGAAGGACATCTCGGATGCAGTTGCCAATGCCGTTGATGCGCCATCCCATGTGAACGTCAGCTATATCGAAGTGTTTTCGACTTTTCAGGTTGAAGGAGGCCTGAGATTCGAACGTTACACCGCCAAGTGAAGCGGATTGATCTCGGGATAATTGTGTTCCGGGATCCTGGAGGAAAGCAAGCAGGAGGAGTTATAATGACGGGAAATAAAACCGCAACCAATCACCAAAAATTCGAGGGAAAAAATATGCTTAAGGCCTTTAGAAATATTGCGTACGGTGCAGTCGCTATGCTGGCTGTTACCGCGTTTAATCCGGTTTCGGCATCGTATGCCGCGACTTTTGACTTGTCAGAAGTGATGCCAGAATCTAATTTTGGTACGCAAAATATCAAAAAGTTTGCTGAAGAAGTGAAAAAGGCAACAGATGGTCGCGTAGACATTCAGGTTCACGCCGGTGGTGCACTAGGTTTTAAGGGGCCAGAACATCTGCGTGCAGTGCGTGACGGATTAGTCCCAATGGCCGACATTCTTGGTAGCCAGCAGATCGGGGATCAGCCCTTGTTTGGCTTGGAGAATGTTCCGTTTCTGGTATCTTCTATGGACGACCTTCGTGTGCTGCATAAGTTCTGGCGCCCCGAGATCGAAAAGGTCGCCAGCAATTACAATCAGAAATTCCTTTTCTATGTACCGTCTCCAAAACAGTATATGTATCTGAAAATTGATGCTGTTTCGGTTGATCAACTGCAGGGTATCAAAATTCGCGGTGCTGACAAAACTACAGTGGATACCATGAAAGCAATTGGTATGGCTGGAGTGCAGATTCCGTGGGGAGAGCTGATTCCTGCCCTTGCTTCTGGTCGCGTCGATGGTGTTGCTACTTCCGCAACTTCAGGTGTAGATGGCAAATTCTGGGAGTTCCTCAAATACATCTACCCAACCAACCATACTTGGGGCAGCAACATCGTTTCTATCAATCTGGATGCATGGAATAAGATTAGCCCTGAAGACCAAAAAACAGTTCAGGATATTGCGACTAGTCTTGAACCGGATTTTTGGAATGTGGCCCGTGACAAAGATATGCAGAGTGTAGTCACCATGCAGCAGCATGGCATGGATCTAGTCGAAATTTCTCCAGAAATGTTTGCCGAAATGCAGGCAAAAGCCAAAGCCCTGTTGGACGAATATCTCGAGCGGGTTCCTTCTGCAAAGCCGATTGTAGATGCCTATCTTGCTGAGCTCGGGAGAGACTAAGAATGTCAGCACCGGAAACTTGCTCTACTGAGACAAAGATTCCGGGAATATTCACCTTCTATGTGCGGGTCGTTCATTGGCTCGCCATAGTTGGTGGGGTTCTCGCCACACTATGTCTTGTTATTTTAACGTTCCTAGTTTTTACGGAAGTTTTGCTTGCTGCCTGGACAAAGTTTTTTCCGGCTATGCACGCAGATATTCCGGTTGCTTGGGAATATAGTGGGTATTTGATGGGCGCTGCCTTCATGTTGGGCTCGTCCCTTACCATGCGCGCAGGAGGACACGTGCGTGTTACGGCTCTCATCGGAACTCTGACGCCAAAGGCGCGGCACATCGTTGAATGTTTCACAACTACGATTGGCATGCTATTTTCCGCCTTTCTATCCTACGCACTTATAGCTGCAGCGTTTAAATCATTCCAAGACGGAAATGTGTCCTTTGCCAGCTACACACCGCTCTGGATTCCTCAGACTGCTATTGCGGTAGGCGCCCTTTTCCTGACGTTGGCACTCATCGAACGCCTAATCCGTTGCCTCTTTGGGTTGGAACTAGAAATCCATGGTCTCAAGGTGGTTTCGTCGCACGATCTTGATATCACGAAGGACTGATCACATGAGTGTAATCATAACAACATTGCTTCTTGCTCTACTGGTCGTGCTTGGCTCAGGGATTTGGGTGGGCCTTTCCCTGATGGGAACAGGGGTGACTGTTATCTCGCTGTTCCGCGATATCCCGATCGACAAACTGCTCCCCCAATATGTGTTCAACATTCTGACTACGAGTGAATTGGTTGCTCTGCCCCTGTTCGTCATCATGGGAGAATTCCTCTTTCGCACGAAGCTGTCACGCTCTCTCTTCAACGGTCTAGCGCCCTGGATGGGCTTGCTTCCCGGAAGATTATTGCATGTAAATATTGTAGGATGTTCAATTTTCGCCGCCATCTCGGGGTCTTCTGCAGCGACAACCCAAGTCGTCGGACGAATCTCCCTAACGGAACTACTACGCCGCGGATATTCTCGTGACATTGCCATCGGTAGTCTCGCTGGGGCTGGCACTCTGGGCTTCCTTATTCCTCCCAGCACTGTGATGATCATTTATGGTGTGTTGGCTGAAGAATCCGTTTTGAAGCTTTTCACCGCAGGTTTTCTGCCTGGCATGTTGCTTGCGCTGTTGTTCATGGCTGTGATCATGATCAGAACTACCATCAATAAGGATGCAATTCCAGAAGCTGAAAAACGCCTGCGTCATGTGTCCATGGCCGACCGTATCTACGCTCTGAAGGAATTGGCCCCGGCACTATTTCTCATTCTGGTTGTTTTGGGCTCTATGTATGGTGGCTTGGCCACCCCTTCCGAGGCTGCTGCTGTTGGTGTCTTCGGTGCCGTTTTTGTCGCAGCACTCCAGGGCGGTTTGAGTGTGAAAGCTGTCCGCGATGTTGCGCTCAGTTCCATGCAGACTTGCAGCATGATCGGCCTGATCATCGTTGGCGCGACCATCTTGGGCAATGTCACATCATTCTTGGGCATTCCAAACTTTATGGCTAGCTTCGTGTCGGAACTCCAGCTCTCTCCTTTCATGCTAATCTTTGTTCTGACATGCGTCTATCTGCTACTCGGGTGTTTTCTTGAGGGCTTCTCCATGATCGTAACCACGCTGCCGGTTGTTCTGCCTTTGGTAACAGCTGCAGGGTTTGATAAGGTCTGGTTTGGTGTTTTCCTCGTGATCGTAGTCGAGCTGGCTCAAATTACACCGCCTGTTGGATTCAATCTCTTCATTATTCAAGGGGTTACTGGCGATGGTATCGGCTATATCACCCGAGTTACCTTGCCATTCGTCGCCTTGATGCTGGCCTTTATCGCCTTTCTCGCCATCTTCCCTGAATTTGTCATGTGGCTGCCCGCAGTCCTGTATGGCTGATTGAAACGCCAAGTAATCGGAGGACATCATGTCTGAACTCAAGCTCGCTGCGCGCATCCAGCGCATTAAACCCTCCCCCAGCACGGCCGCAGCAGATCGTGCCCGTCAGCTGCGTGAAGAGGGGCGCGATATCGTCAACCTGACTGTTGGAGAGCCGGATTTCGACACCCCACAGTCGATCAAGGAAGCCGCTTGTGCTGCCATCATGGCAGGGGAAACAAAATATACCGCAGTTCCCGGCACTGTGCCGCTGCGCAAAGCTATTGCAGCCCGTATGAAGCTGTTCACGGGGGTGGACTATGGACTGGACCAGATCACTGTCAGCAATGGGGGCAAACAGGTAATCTTCAACACGTTGATGGCGACTGTTGGCAAGGGTGATGATGTGCTTATTCCGGCACCATTCTGGGTTTCCTATCCGGATATGGTACTGGCTTGCGGTGGTAATCCGATTATCATTCCGTGCGTTGAGGAGGATGGTTTCAAGCTGACGGCTGAAGCTCTTGAAGCCGCGATTACGCCCAACACACGCTGGCTCATTCTGAATTCACCGAGCAATCCGACCGGTGCGGTTTACACGGCAGAAGACCTTAAGACGGTAACCGACGTCCTGATGCGTCATCCGCAGGTATGGCTTCTGACCGATGATATCTATGACGAGATCGTCTTCACTGATGCCAGAATTGCTAGCCCGGTTTCTGTTGAGCCTGGCCTTATCGATCGCACCTTCCTGATTAATGGCGTGTCCAAGACCTATGCCATGACTGGCTGGCGTATCGGTTACGGTGTTGGTCCTGCCCCACTTGTAAAGGCCATCAACACGTTGCAGTCGCAGATGGCTTCCTGTGCGTCATCCGTAAGTCAGGCAGCAGCAGTGGCCGCACTGACCGGTGATCAGAAGGAAGTGGGCGAGTGGCTGAAGGTTTATCGGAAACGTTGCGAACTGGCTGTTGAGCTTCTCAATACCGCCCCCGGCCTTAGCTGCCGCAGCTCTGATGGGGCATTCTACGTTTATCCAAATTGTGCCGGAGTTATCGGGAAGAAAACGCCTGATGGTCAGGTAATCAAGGACGATGGAGATTTCGTGCTTTACCTGCTGGAAAGCGAAGGCGTCGCTGTTATCGCAGGCACAGCATACGGCTTGTCACCTTACTTCCGGATCTCTGTTGCCACCAGCGAAGACGTGATCCGTGACGGGTGTGAGAGAATTATCAAGGCATGTAGCGCGCTGTCCTAGGAGATAGCCAACTTGCAAATGGAGCCAGTTTAGCAGCCCTATTCTAGTCGCTGGCTCCATTTTTTTCTCGCAGGACATTTCATATCTCAGGCAACCCTTCCTTTGACCATGAGGTGTAACTGTAGGTTAGGTCAAGGAACTGCTGTTTAGGCTGTGACCTTTAAAGTGAAGGGAAAATCCTGGGCTCAGGAGGAACAAAACATGGAAAAACCGCATATTTTGCAAATTGGTCCCTATCCGGACTGGGACATGGAGCGACTGGAACAGCGATTCGTCATGCATCGTTATTTCGAAGCGGAAGACAAAGCCGCATTTCTGTCCGAATGTGCGCCGCAAATCAGAGGCATTGCAACACGCGGTGAGCTCGGGGCCGATATGAGCTTGATTGAGGCTTTGCCTAATCTCGAGATCATATCGGTTTATGGTGTGGGCTATGATGCCGTTGATCTGAAGGCAGCCGAAGCTGCTGGTGTTCGCGTCACCAATACCCCAGATGTGCTGACAAAAGATGTGGCCGATCTTGGAATGGCGATGATGCTGGCTGCTTCACGAGGTGTTATCGGAGCTGAAGAGTGGGTGCGCACTGGCAGCTGGAAGAACAAGGGGCTCTATCCATTAAAGAGCAGGGTCTTTGGAAAGAACGTTGGTGTTCTGGGGTTGGGGCGCATCGGCTATGAAGTTGCGCGTCGCTGTGCCGCCTTCGACATGGAAATCCATTATAGCGACCTTGAAGAGCGTGATTTTGCCAAAGACTGGATCTTTGTGGCTAACCCGGTTGAGTTGGCCAAGAAAGTCGACTTTCTCTTCGTGACCCTTACGGGTGGTCCTGCAACCAAGGGTATTGTGGGCAAGGAAGTCATCGAAGCCCTTGGACCGGAAGGCATGTTGATCAACATTTCCCGTGCATCGAATATTGATGAAGTGGCTCTACTGGATGCTCTGGAGAGCAAGGCTCTCGGCTTTGCTTGTCTGGACGTGTTTGACAGTGAGCCTGACGTCGATCCGCGATTTTTTGCGCTGGATAATGTCTTGCTGCAACCGCATCACGCCAGCGGCACAATTGAAACCCGCAAAGCGATGGGTAAGCTTGTTTATGACAACCTTGCCGCCCAGTTTGACAAGAAACCTCTGCCAACTCCGGTTCTTTGAGGTTGTTGCTGAAAACACTTCCCTGAGTTAAAGGCAACAAAGCCCCGGCCTAATATGGTCCGGGGCTTTCTCCTTCTGGAAGCTCTTCGTCTTCAGGATGGGGGCGTGGCTCGAACTGTTTTGCTGACAAGAGGAGCCGAAGTTGACGCTGCTCTCTTCAGAGAATGGATTGACCTGTCGCTTCCCAATCTTTAGCAAATTGGTCGAGTCCTTTGTTTGTCAGCGTATGGTTTGCAAGACTCATGATGACCGCTGGGGGAATGGTTGCCACATCCGCCCCTTCCTTAGCTGCTTCTTTTACGTGGTTTGCAGTCCGAATGGACGCGGCAAGAATTTCTGTCTTGAAGTCGTAACTGTCATAGATAGCGCGGATCTCGCGGATAAGATCCATGCCATCCAGATTGAGATCATCCAGACGACCGATGAATGGCGAAATGTAAGTTGCACCGGCCTTGGCGGCCAGAAGGGCCTGATTGGCTGCAAAGCACAAGGTGACATTGGTCTTGATACCCTTATCGCTAAGTTTTCGGCAAGCTTTTAGACTATCAAGCGTCAGGGGCAGTTTGATGACTACGTTTGGAGCGATTCGGCTCAAGCAACCTGCTTCCGCCATCATGGTATCAAAATCCATGGAAGCGATCTCTGCTGAAACCGGGCCAGAAACAGTATTGCAAATTTCTGCAATAACTTCTTTAAAGTCGCGTCCTGATTTGGCTATCAGGCTGGGATTAGTGGTAACACCATCTACCAGACCATAATCATTCAGCTCAACGATGTCGCTAACAATAGCGGTATCCACGAAAAATTTCATGAGTTCTCGTTCTTGAGCGTATCCGTTCTACTCGATCAAGAAAAGACACGCACGCAGACTATTTTGATGTTATGGGAATGGTGTGGATGGTAAGCTCTTCTGAAGAGCATATTCAGGCATCTACGACGATTTGGTCGACATCCTCGTTCTACATAAAGCCGGTTTTCTCATCCCCGCCAATGGCCGGATTGCTAGCCTCTGTAGCGCTAATCTAAGCGCGCTCAGATTCCCGGTGGGTCACACATTTAACCCGAGGCTAAAGGGTTCCTTCCGTCTCGGGTTATATTCAAAGTTTGCTCAGATGCCGCTGGACTTGTAGGCATTGGCAACAGTTTCAATCGCTAGCACGTATGCAGCAGTACGCAGATCATCAACACCGTTGCGCTCCCGATAAACGGACAGCATGTGGCCGAAGGCCTTTCGCATCATTTCCTCGAGGCCCGAGCGCACAAGGTCAATTTCTTCACTTCCGCGAACAAAAGCTTTCCATTGTTCTTCCGGAATCTTGACGCCTGTCATGGATTCGAGCATTTCGGCGATCTGGCGGTTTTGGGATTCCTGACGCTGATGATCGAGAAGCCCCAGACGCATATGGCCCAGATTCTTAATCCACTCGAAATAGCTGACTGTGACGCCGCCGGAGTTGACATAGATGTCTGGCAGAATAACGACGCCGCGCTCTTTGAGGATCTTGTCTGCATCATAGGTGGTCGGGCCATTGGCGGCTTCCACGATGACTGGAGCCTTGATGCGGGGGGCATTCTCCGAAGTGATGACATTCTCCATAGCTGCTGGCAGAAGGATGTCGCATTCCTTTTCCAACAAGCTCTGACCGTGCTCGATGAAGTCGGCATCAGGGAAACCGCGCACTCCTCCGGTGCGGTTCATGTGGGCACGGACTTCATCGACAGGAAGCCCTTGTTCACGATAGATTGCTCCGTCCCGCTCAATGATACCCTGAATGAGACAACCGTCTTCTTCTGAAAGGAACTTTGCTGCATGGTAGCCCACATTACCCAATCCCTGAATAATGATGCGTTTGCCTTTCAATTCGGGCGTCAGGCCTGATTTATTCAGATTTGGCCAAGAGCGGAAGAACTCTTGAACGGCGTATTGGGTGCCGCGCCCGGTTGCCTCAATGCGTCCTTCAATGCCACCAGAGTTTAGGGGTTTACCAGTCACGCATGCCGCTGCGTTGATGTCCAACCGATTGAGCCGTTGGTACTCATCTGCAATCCATGCCATTTCCACTTCGCTAGTACCCATATCGGGGGCGGGAACATTCTGGCTAGGGCCGATCAGATTTCGTTTGGCTAATTCCTGTGTGAAACGTCGAGTGATGCGCTCCAGTTCGTGCGGTTCCCAATCGTTGCGATTGATCTGCAAAGCGCCTTTGGAGCCGCTAAATGGGATGCCGATCAGGGCGCACTTGTAGGTCATCAGTGCAGCTAGACCTTCAACCTCTTCTTGATCAACATTCATTGCATATCGAATGCCGCCTTTGGCCGGATGCTGATGCTCGCTGTGAACGGAACGCCAGCCCGTAAAGCTGTATACTCGCCCGCGAAGTCTGACACCGAAGCGGATTGTTACGGTCAGGTTGCAGGACTTGATGCGCTCTTTGATGCCATCTTCCAAGTGGCACAAAGAGGATGAATGATCGAATAGCTTGTCGACACTGCGTAGTATCGAGTTCTCAGAAATATTGGGCACGGTTTTTCCTCCCGAGCTCCGGGATTGGAGATTATAATGCTTGTCGATTGGCTTTACCGCATGCGAATATTGGCTAATGGCAATTGGAAAAGCTGATACAAGCAAAGCATAATACTGGCGGGAAATGGGCTCCAAGACTGTTTGGTTATGGTGCCAACCGGTTTTATGATGTGAAGGGGCTTGTCGCAAACTTTTGTCGTTAACCAGGATTTGAGATTTGTGCGGTGAGAAGGTGCTCCGATTTGTCGAAGGAGCACCGTATGATTCTCAATGCCATTGCCGAAAAACTAAAACGGAAATCGAAAGATGATTTCAAAGGCAGACAATTTGAGGCATGGCTGATCATACAAGCGGTATCCTGGTATCTGCGGTATCCACTGAGCTATCGGGATCTGGAAGAAATGTTCCTTGAGCGCGGCTTTAAAGTTGACCACAGTACAATCAACCGATGGGTCCTGGCCTATGCTCCGCTCATCGAGAAACGGTTACGCCGGTTTCGAAAGCCCCACTGCGGATCAAGCCGGATTGATGAAACCTATATCAAGGTTCGTGGGGTTTGGAAATATCTGTACCGGGCCATAGACAAGCACGGAAATCCTGTTGATTTCCTGCTTACAGCGAAGAGAGACCTTGGGGCAGCAAAGCGTTTCTTCAACAAGATGCTCAAGGAAGAGCCGCTCTTGTCACCGGGCAAGATCGGCACTGATAGCGCCAATACATTCCCGTCAACGATCAAACAATCGGTCGACAAAGGCCACCTGAGGCCGGACCCTGTCCATTATGTCACCAAGCATTTGCAGCAGCGCATAGAAAGCGATCATTTCAGGGTCAAGAAGAATATGCCAAAGGTTGGTGGTTTCCAATCATTCCACACAGCTAGACGAATCATTGCTGGTTTCGAGGCAATGCTGTGGTTGAAGAAAGGTTTTGACTTCGCAGGCCAGTGGACTGTTCGTGAACAGAATGATCTCATTGCTCTCCTCTTCGGACTTCAAAAAAAGTTAACGAAGGATGGAAATGACGCTGATCACAGCACAAACAGGGCCTAATTGAAACTTTGCGACGCGCCCATTAGGTCCGTGGTTGGCAGGCACCTGGCATCTTGCCCAAGTGCACTAGAAGCCGTTCAGAGACTGGTTAAATGATTAAGAAGTTGAGTATTGTTTGGTCTCACTAAATGTTCTTTAGACTACCATTGACTAGCTGCCCCGGTAGGATCAGTATGAACCTATAGGTTGAGTACAATACGGTTTGTACTGCAGAGCTAGGCATTCGTTAGAAATTAAGCCTGCGTAAATTGTATCAAATCAAATGAAGGTTGGCTGCCATGGCAAAAGTTGTGCTGGAAAAGGTATTTAAACGCTACGGCAGTTTTGAAACAGTTCACGGTATAGATCTTGCCATTAAGGACAATGAGTTTGTTGTCTTGGTCGGCCCTTCCGGATGCGGTAAATCGACCATTCTGAGAATGATTGCCGGGCTCGAAGAAATTTCAGATGGAACAATGCGTATTGGTGATCGGGTCGTAAATGATATAGATCCCAAATCGCGTAATGTTGCGATGGTATTCCAGAATTACGCTTTGTACCCTCATAAAAACGTATTCGACAATATGGGCTTCAGTCTGAAAATGGCAGGGCTAAGCCGTAATGAGATCAAAGAGAAAGTGGAACAGGCCGCCAAGGTTCTGGAATTGACGCAATATCTTGATCGAAAGCCGGCTGCGCTTTCTGGTGGTCAACGACAGCGCGTGGCCATGGGACGCGCAATCGTTCGAGACCCCGATGTGTTCCTGTTTGATGAACCATTATCAAATCTTGATGCGCAGCTACGTACACAAATGCGCATGGAGCTGAAAAAGCTCCATATCAAAATGAAGACAACCACCATCTATGTCACGCATGATCAAGTTGAAGCGATGACCTTGGCAGACAGAATTGTCGTTATCAAGGATGGCACAATTCATCAGGTTGGAACGCCAATTGAGGTTTTTGAAAAACCCAAAACCGTATTTGTTGCAAAATTTATCGGAAATCCCCCGACCAATATCATGGCAGGGCAGGTCGCCGAACAGGGCGGAGCCAAAGGCATTCTCTGTGAGAACGGAATGTTCCTGCCGTTTCCTCATGAAACAGCACTGGAGATCGGGAGAAAAGTACTGGCAGGGATCAGACCGGACGCCATTGCCGCAGAAGAAGCCGTAAATAAATTTGCCCCTGCCTGGCAATATGATGTGCAGGTCTTGTTTTCAGAAATTGTTGGAGGGCAATCGCTTCTGGAATTTGACATCAATGGTACTTCGATGGTTGCCGAACTGGATGGCAGACATAAAGTCGATCCAGGTACGAAACTGAAACTGGGGTTTGATCTGGACCGGTTGTTTGTTTTCGATCCAGAGACAAATTTGGCATTGGATTGGTGATGCCATGATTAAAATGACCTCAAAGGTCATTTCAGATCGAATATGACTCTATCTGGGAGGATAAGATGAAAAAGCTAACTCTATTACTTACAAGTGCTTTAGCAGCTTTAGGTTTGACATTGGGTGCAAGCGCTTATGCAGCAGATCAGAAAAATGAACTGGAAATTTTTTCTTGGTGGGCAGGAGATGAAGGGCCTGCGCTGGAAGCGCTGATCAAGCTGTATAATGAGAAATATCCTGATACGAAACTCATCAACGCCACTGTAACCGGTGGGTCGGGGGTCAATGCAAAGGCTGTTCTCAAAACCAGAATGCTGGGTGGAGAACCACCAGATTCTTTTCAGGTTCATGCCGGACAGGAACTGATCGGAACATGGGTCAAATCAGATCGGATGGAAGATTTGACTCCGTTGTTTGACGAACAGGGTTGGAAAGACATCTTCCCAGAAGGTCTGGTCAGCTTGATTGGTACCGACAAGGGCATCTGGTCTGTACCCGTCAATATCCATCGGTCAAACGATATTTGGTTTATCCCGAAAAATCTGGAAAAATGGGGTATTGAGGCACCGAAGACCTGGGACGAGTTCCTTGCTGTTGCACCAAAACTGAAAGAACAGGGTGTAGTTCCTCTTTCCATGGGTCAAAATTGGACAGCCAATCACCTATGGGAATCTGTCGCGTTGGCTTCATTGGGCGCAGAAAAGTGGGAAAGCCTTTGGTCTGGCGATCTGAAGTTCAATAGTCCTGAAGGTGTAGCAGCCTGGGATCTCTTTGGAAAAATCCTGCAATATACCAATGATGATTTTTCTTCCCTCTCGTGGCAGCAGGCAACCGATATGGTCGTAGATGGCCGTGCTGCATTTAACATTATGGGTGACTGGGCTGCAGGCTATCTGAATACAACCAAGAAACTGGAACCGAATACCGGTTTCGGTTGGCTGCCATCACCGGGAACAAGCGGTAATTTCATATTCCTTGCAGACAGTTTTGGACTTCCAAAGGGCGCCGTCCATCGGGAGAATGCTCTGAACTGGTTGGCATTGCTTGGCTCGAAAGAAGGCTCTGATGCGTTTAACCCACTAAAGGGATCCATTTCACCGCGCAAGGATAGTGATCTGTCTAAATATAACCAATACGCTGAGTCAGCTGCTGCTGATTTTGCCAGAGACACAATCATTGGCTCTTTGGCACACGGCGTTGTTGCGAATGAAGGCTTCATGAATGATTTTGCTTCAGTCATGGAAACATTCCTGAAAACACGCGACTCCAAGGTTGCTGCTGAGTTGGCGCAACAAATTGCGACCAAAAATAAAATTGGCCAATAATTGAATAAAAAGTTCTGCGTGCCGAAGGGTACGCAGAACCCAATGTCAGGCGTGCGAAAAATGCGAACAGTATCAAAAGACAGAATATTGGCTGGCGTCACTTTACTGCCATCGATCTTGTTGGTTGGCATTTTTGTCTATGGATTTATAGGAAATACCTTTTGGACCTCCCTGACCGATTGGGGCGGAGTTGGCGCATTATCCGAAAATCCGGAGAAAAATTATGTCGGCTTTTACAATTACAAGGATTTGTTTGTCGGGTTTCTGAGTTCAGGCTTCAGGCAGGATTTGGTCAATGCCATATTCTATTCGGTATTCCTGCTCATCGGAGCCATAGGCGTTGGCCTGTTCATTGCGATCTTGCTGGATAACAAGCCCAAAGCCGAAGGTTTTTTTCGCACTGTTTTCTTATATCCAATGTCGTTGAGTTTCATTGTTACCGGTACAATCTGGCGCTGGCTGTTGGCGCCAAGTGGCGGGGTCAATGTGCTCCCAACCTATGTCGGAGCCGAGCCGTTCAATTTCAGATGGCTCTCCAGTACACAGTCAATCCTTCAGTTTGACTGGCAAAACATTTTGTCATTCGCATTTAATGTTATCAGTATTGTACTTATTGTGATCGGTTTGTGGCTACTGGGAAAGCGAAGCAAACATGCGGCAAAATGGCTGGTCGCTGGTATTGTCATCGGGATTCTGGTTTATCTATTTGGCGATATGTTGCCAAAAGCGCTGATTATGGAAGAAAAGCACGGATTCAATCTGGCGACGACCGGTATTATTCTGGCTACAATCTGGCAGTATTCCGGATATACAATGGCGCTTTATCTCGCCGGTTTTACAGGTATTTCTCAGGATCTGCGTGATGCAGCGATGTTGGATGGTGCAAGTACCTTCAACTATTATCGGCATATTGCCATTCCACTGATCCAGCCGATTACGATCTCGGCTATCATTATTCTAAGTCATATTTCATTGAAGATGTTCGATCTGATCTTCGCCATGACTGGGCCTGATAATGGTCAAACCGGCCATCCGGCCCTGAACATGTATTTGACCACATTCAGAGCCAATGATTTTGCTCGAGGGGCCGCAATTGCAATGCTTCTATTTTTCCTTGCTGCCCTGTTTATCATTCCATATCTGATAAGCAGCTATCGCAATAAGGACGAAAGAGCATGAAAGAGAAAACGGTCAAACCGTCTCGAGTAGCCCTGTATGTGGTTCTATTGCTTCTGGTTGTGGTCTATTTGCTGCCTGCATATCTGACATTGATCACAGCTCTGAAAGATCCATCGGAAATCAGTTTGCCCCATTCATGGGATTTCCCTGCAGTATTAAACTGGAAAAGCTTCAGTGAAGCTTTCGCCTTGTTGAAACCGAACATAATCAATTCCTTTATCCTGACGATTTGCGCAACAGCGATTTCAATCGCTCTGGGGAGCATCAACGGCTACGTATTCTCAAAATGGAAATTCAAGGGTAGCGAGTTGATATTCACGCTATTGCTATTCGGGATGTTCATTCCTTATCAGGTCATTCTTATCCCGCTGTTTCAGACATTGAGAGCAATGAACCTCTATGGCGGTTTGCCGGGGCTGATATTGGCGCATGTTGTCTATGGCCTGCCGATCACCTCTCTCATTTTCCGAAATTTCTACATGCAGATACCTGACTCATTGGTCGAATCCGCGACCTTGGACGGTGCTGGCTTCTTCTCTATCTACACTCAGGTTATCTTCCCTCTTTCCATTCCCGGATTTGTCGTTACGTCCATCTGGCAATCGACACAGATTTGGAATGAATTCCTGTGGGGAATCACATTGACGAGACACTCGGCAAATCCGATCACAGTCGGTCTTGCCCAGTTGGCAGGCGGACAGGCCGTCAGCTGGAATTTGCCGATGGCAGGTTCAATCTTGGCGGCTCTTCCCGTCTTGTTCATTTATATCGTAATGGGGCGATATTTCATAAGAGGGCTTCTTGCTGGTTCAGTTAAAGGGTGATCCTAGCAACTGTGTTTATCTACAGTGTTGCGTCTACCAAGAGAAACCTGTTCTGATGATTGCATCGGAAATGATAAACCGTGTGCAGGTGCTGAGGGGAAGAAGCCTCTTGAATGACTAGTTCTGCCTTTATCACCGGAATCATGCACCCTCTGCGAAAAGGCCGCTATCCTCCGAGACTGTCAGTAACGCGTTCAGACGCCATGAAATAGTAACACTGAAGTTAACGTCCGAATGGCCCGCTTAAGCGTGAAGGTGAAATCAGTCGTAAGCGCTGTTTCGGCCGCACATTGCTGCGTCGGGCGAGATCTGTGATGAGATCTTCATATTGATATTTATGGAGTATCTCCATGGAGAGTACAGCGGAGTTTCTCACTCCTTTGCGGAGAGCGTGCGGAAGACCGCGCAAGTGGACGGATGAGAAGAAGGCACAGATTGTCTCAGAAAGTCTGCAGCCGGGTGCTCTTGTTCGTGATGTTGCCGAGCGTCATGGGGTTCGGCCAAACCACCTTTCCGCATGGCGCACGCAGGCGCGCCGTGGCAAGCTAGTGCTGCCGGAGCCTGAAGGCGCGATCGAGTTTGCCAGCGTGATTGTCGAGGAGCCCGGCAGCGATTTGGAAGCAGAGAGTGGCGAGCCGGTTACGATCCATGACCGTCCAGAGATCGAATATGGCTCTGTGATCGTGCGGCTCGAGGCAAGAGCAAGCGCAGGCAGGATAGCCGCTGTGGCGCGATCTTTGGCACGTTCATCATGATCCTTCCTTCGAACCGGGTGAGGATCCTGGTGGCCAGCAAACCGGTTGACTTCCGTAATTATGTTGGGCACGTGATTATGCGAAGTTGAAGAAGCAAAACGGCTGTTTTCTGGGCATTTTCCGCTCCATCAACTCCGCATAACTTTTCTATCGTTCGGATAGCATCATCATCAGTTTGTCAGGTGGCCGGAACTTTCCAGGTTTGATTCCGAGCGGCTCCAGAGCGCCGAGCATCTCGAGCTTTTCTGTTGGGTCGGCACGTAAATAGATCTCTGTACTCTTGAGCGAGGCATGCCCAAGCCACAGAGCAACCTTACGAATATCGCGGGTTGCCTGAAGCATATGCATTGCACAACTATGACGTAAGACATGAGGTGTTATGGATTTTTCTACCAGGGAGGGTACAACGCTGGCGGCCCTTTGAGCGTGTTTATGGAGAATGTACTCGAACCCGGCCCTGGTCATCATTCGTCCCGCATTGTTCAGAAAAAGCGTGCTGTCGCTTACTTCAGGCCTGATGGTTATCCAGGCTCGTATTGCCGCAGCTGTTTCCTGCCAAAGCGGTAGCACGCGTTCCTTTCGCCCTTTGCCGACAATGTGGACACTGGCAGGAGATCGTGCGTCGAATTGATCAAGCCCAATTCCTACAAGTTCGGAAACGCGTAATCCTGCAGAAAACGCCAAATGCAGCATAGCTCGATCACGAATGCCCAATGCTGTCTGCCGGTCAGGTGCCGCGAGCAATGCTTGCACTTCTGTTTGCGAAAGCGACGCTACAAGCCCCTGATCAACCTTCTTCATTGGAATGGCATGTACTCGAAGTGCTTGATCCAGAACGACAGGTACTCGGTGCTCAAGATATCGGAAGAAAGACTTTATGGCGGCCAGTCTTGCATTGCGCGAACTGGCTTTGTTGTCGCGGACATGTTCAATGTATTCGAGGAAAGCCAGGATAGCGGGTACATCGATTTCCTCGATCTGGAGCAGGCACGGTCGCTTATCAAGCTGGTTGGAGACAAATTGCACCAACAGCTGGAAGCTATAGGAGTATGCATCACAAGTATGAATGCTTGCGCGTCGTTCATTGGGAAGATGGTCACGTAGAAAAGCAGCAAGGTGTTGAGCAAGTTGGGTCATGCTGTGCCCCCACAATACAGTCTCTCACCATCGGCTGCCAAATGTGCCATCAGCTCGGGTGTCGCCTCCAGATACCAATATGTATCTGTGACATGGGCATGGCCCATATATGTACTGAGAGCGGTAATGTGCCTGGCCACCGCTTCAGAATCGTGAGCACAGTCTTCGAGTGAGCGGACCGCAAATGTATGGCGAAGATCGTGAATTCTGGGTCCCGGTGTTCCAGCTTTGCCCCGCAAGCCGATTGAGCGCATGATTTTGAGGAATATAGTTACGACTGTCTCATAAGCTGGTGGGGTGCCTTTATCCGAGATGAAAAGTTTGTCACTGGAGCTATGAGCCTTCATGCGCGCCGTTAGATAATTATCAAGAGCTCGTCGGGTCGTTGGATGCAGTGGCAACATCCGACTCTTTTTAAACTTGGTTTGAGCGATGATCAGTCCGTCATTAGTCACATCCTGAAGCCGAAGTGCGATCGCTTCCGAAACACGCATGCCTGTTGCCGCAATCAGCCCAAACATCGTGGCGTAGGTAAGTGGTCTGATTGAACCGGCAGGGCCAAGTCTCCGAGCTTCACTGATTAGCCGTTGGATATCATTATGGCTATAGATATAAGGTGCGCGCCGCTTGTGGCAGGCATTACCGAAAATATCACCAGAAGGAACTTCGTGACGAGGATCTTCGGCATGAAGTGAACGAGCGAAACGGCGAACTTCTAAAAGCCGGTTGCGGCGTTGTTCGGGAGAAGGAGCCTGTCCCGCCCATTCCAGTACCGAGGTTATTGTTACGACATGCTCACCGCGGCTTTCGGCGAAGGAAACAAAGCTGCGCAGAAGGGTGCCCTGGGTTCGGAATTTATATCCCAATGATTGGTGCAGAGCCACATAGTCATCGAAGAGTTGTTTTAGCATACCAATTCTCCCGGCCATGGTTGGGCGATTTGCTCGAGCATCATGATGTCGACTTTGGCGTAGTGCGCGGTCATATCGAGTGAACTATGGCGGAGAACCGTGCCAACTGCCTCCAACGTGGCCCCTGATCGCAGCATGGAAGTTGCCGCAGAGTGGCGAAGCAGATTGGCACCGTTTGACGGTGCATCGGAAATACCAGCACGCTTCAACGCATTTGCCACGATTCCCGAGATGTAACTCGACTGTGCGAATGGCCTATAGGGGGCAATCACTCCGACGAAGACGGCCTCATCTTGAGATGTGCTCGGCCGTTCCTGCTCGATATATGCCAAAAGCGCATCGCCAACTTCCTGAGGCAATGGCAACCGAACCTTGCGACGGGCTTTCCCGCTCAATTGCAGAATGCCAGAATTCCAATCAATATCACCGAGCTGGAGACCCGCAACATCCCCAGCCCTAAGGCCCAGACGGGCGAGCAAAAGCAGGATCGCTCGATCCCGCAAGCGGCCTTTGGAAAGGACGTCACAGGATGCAATGACGCGCTCTACATCAGCGGCAGCCAAATATCGGGGCAACGATGACAGGCGCCATTGCAGAACCGGTGGAATAGCGTGATCAAGGTTGGGGCGACATAGCCCCGCCCCAGCCAGGAAACGAAGGTAACTTCGTAATGTGCTCGTTATGATTCTCAGGTCGGCAGATTTGGTCTGCTCCCGCCATTTATGGACCACTGCACGAACGCGAGTGGCATCATAATTATGGGTCTCCATGCCAAGTTCAGGCAATAATTTGTTAACGATGCGAAGATGACGGGCAATCGTGCTTTCCGATAAGCCACGATGGATTCGTAGCCAATGCTGATAATCGTCTAATATTGGGCATGCTGGTGGAACCTCCTTCAATGGTATTGGTACGACACCTGCGTTTTGCAGAAAAACAACAAACTTTCTGGCGCGGCGGGCATATTTTGGTGAAATACGCTGGTATTGCCGTCCTCCAGGACATTGGCAATGGTGGGCAGCGAAACGCTGAACAACTCGGGCATCAATACCGCCAATGGGGATTCCGGTACTTTTAAGCCAAACGGCAAAATGACGAGCCGAATCCCTATAGCCCTTGATGGTCAGTGATGAATATCTTTGAGCGTTAAGCTCAATACAGAACTGGTCGATCCAATATGAAAAGGATCCCGGATTCAAGAAACACTGATCACAATTTTGGGAAGCCATCCTTTATCTCCTCTCGATGATACTATCGAGAGTGAGTATAGTTATGCGGAGTTGATGGAGCGGAAAATGCCCAGAAAACAGCCGTTTTGCTTCTTCAACTTCGCATAATCACGTGCCCAACATAATTGCGGTTATGCAAAGCTTTGCATAACCGTAAGGGCCATGATGGCTTCGCTGCCCTGGTCAGGAACGAACTGGCCAAGGATCCCTTCACTGGCACAGTATTTGTCTTTCGCTCCCGCCGTGCAGATCGGCTGAAGCTTCTCTATTGGGATGGTTCTGGGCTTGTGCTGGCCTACAAGCGTCTTGAGGAGCAGAGCTTTGTCTGGCCGGAGATCCGGGATGGCCTTATGCGGCTTGATCATGCCCAGTTTGAAGCCCTTTTTGCCGGGCTTGATTGGCGGCGGGTCAGAAGTCTGGAAGTGCAGGCACCACAGGATGTGGAATAACTGCGTCAGGATGACTCGGGCCCGATGTTGTTTGTGTCCTGGTGGCAGAAATCTGCTAGATTTTGGCCATGTTGACCGAAGCCGATCTTCCCGATGATATTGCCGCCCTGAAGGCGCTGGTGATTGCCAGCGAGGCGCATGGCATCCGCAAGGATGAACGGATCGCCCAGCTTGAGACGCTGGTCAAGGCCTTCAAGCAGGCTCTCTTTGGTAGCAAGTCGGAGAAGGCTGATCCCGATCAGTTCCAACTGGCTCTTGAGGATCTGGAGACAGCCATTGCTGTGGTTCATGCCGCCGATGAGGCAGATCCCTCTCCAACAGAGACCACAGCTAAGAAACGCCGTTCGGCCAATCGCGGGGCCTTGCCAAAACATCTGCCACGGATCGAGGAAGTGATCGAGCCAGACAGTCTGGTCTGCTCGTGTGGCGCTGCTCTGCATTGTATCGGCGAGGATGTATCCGAGCGGCTCGATGTGATCCCGGCCCAGTTCCGGGTCATCGTCACCCGTCGCCCCAAATATGCCTGCAGATCCTGCACGGATGGTGTGGCCCAGGCCAGGGCTCCAGACCATCTGATCGAAGGCGGTATGCCGACCGAGGATCTGGTGGCCCATGTTGTGGTCAGCAAATATGCCGATCACCTGCCTCTCTACCGGCAAGCCCAGATCTATTCCCGTCAGGGGATCGACCTTGACCGTTCCACTCTTGGAGACTGGGTTGGCAGGGCAGCCTTTGAATTGAGGCCCGTCTTTGACGCCCTGCTTGCCGATCTGAAGCGGTCAGGCAAACTCTTCATGGACGAGACAAGAGCTCCAGTCCTTGAGCCCGGCAAACGAAGGACAAAAACCGGCTACTTTTGGGCACTGGCCCGGGATGATCGACCCTGGCAAGGAACCAGAGCAGGAGGCGGTCCTCCGGGAGTGGCCTTCACCTATGCGCCGGGGCGCAGCGGGCACTATGCCGACCAGATATTGCAGGGCTTCAGCGGCATTCTGCAGGTGGATGGCTATACCGGTTACAATCAGTTGCTCAAGCGAAGGAGCCAGGATATCCGCCTTGCCTATTGCTGGGCGCATGCGCGGCGCAAACTGGTCGAAATTACGCGCGCCGGCACGGCTCCCATTGCGCAGGAGGGCATCGAACAGATTGCCGCTCTATATCGCATTGAGGCTGAGATCAAAGGCATGGATGCGGATACGAGGCTTTCAATACGACAGGAAAAGTCAGCGCCTTTGATTACAGACCTGCAAGCCTGGCTCAGTCAGCACCGCGCTCGTGTCTCGAAGAAATCGCCACTGGGCCTGGCGCTGGCCTATATCGCCAAATACTGGGAAGGTCTTTGCCTGTTCCTCACCGACGGGCGGATCGAGATCGACAACAACAGTGTCGAGCGGACAATCAGGCCAATTGCCCTCAATCGCAAGAACGCACTCTTTGCCGGTCATGATGCGGGAGCCGAAAACTGGGCGATCATCGCCTCGCTCATCGAAACCTGCAAACTCAATGGCATCGATCCTCATGCATGGCTGGCACGAACGCTCAAAGCCATAGTCAATGGTCACAAGCAGAGCGACATCAATGAGCTCCTGCCCTGGACCTATCCTCTCAACGTGTGAGCCGAACAGCGGTTACAATCAGTCAAACACCCTCATCGTTGCAACTAAAATTGACAATAGTTGGGGTGTAAATATAAATACTAAAATGGAACGAAATAAACAATACAAAAAGAGAGCAAACATATGTCAGCCCTCTTAAACAGTTATACTATAAGAATGCCAAGTTAGCAGCTGTAGTACATTTCGAATTCAACTGGGTGCGGTGTGTGTTCGAACAGTTGGACTTCCTCTTCCTTGAGTTCGATGTAGCCTTCGATCTGACTTTTGGTGAAAACGTCGCCAGCGAGCAGGAACTCGTGGTCAGCTTTCAGGCAATCGATGGCTTCACGCAGGGAACCACAAACCGTTGGAATGCCTTCGAGTTCTTCAGCAGGCAGATCGTAGAGGTTCTTGTCCATTGCATCGCCCGGATGGATCTTGTTCCTGATGCCGTCAAGGCCAGCCATCAGCAGAGCAGAGAAGCAGAGATATGGGTTGGCGGATGGATCCGGGAAGCGAGCTTCAACACGTTTTGCTTTTGGAGATTCCGTCCAAGGAATACGGATGCAGCCGGAACGGTTGCTAGCAGAATATGCGCGTAAAACAGGGGCTTCGAAACCAGGGATCAGACGCTTGTAGGAGTTGGTGGACGGGTTGGTGAAGGCGTTCAGGGTTTTTGCATGCTTCAGGATACCGCCGATGAAGTACAGGGCTTCGTCAGACAGGTCAGCATATTTGTCGCCAGCGAAGAGGGGTTCGCCGTCTTTCCAAATGGATATGTTGCAGTGCATGCCGGAACCACTGTCCCCATAGATTGGTTTAGGCATGAAAGTGGCGGTTTTACCGTATGCCTGAGCTACGTTGTGGATGACGTATTTATATTTCTGTTGTTCGTCAGCCTGTTTGGTCAGGGGGCCGAAGATCATACCGAGTTCGTGCTGGCAGGACGCCACTTCGTGATGATGTTTATCAACTTTCATACCAAGAGATTTCATGGTTGAAAGCATTTCAGAACGAACGTCCTGAGCATAGTCGGTAGGGTTGACGGGGAAATAGCCGCCTTTCACGCCCGGACGATGGCCGGTGTTGCCAGCTTCGAATTCTGTGTCGGTGTTCCAAGAAGCGTCGATTGCGTCAACTTCGTAGGAAACCTTGTTCATGGTGTTGGCATAACGAACGTCGTCGAAGATGAAGAATTCAGCTTCTGGGCCGAAGTATGCTACGTCGCCGACACCGGAAGATTTCAGATAAGCTTCAGCTTTTTCTGCGGTGCCGCGCGGGTCGCGCTCATAAGGCAGGCCGGTGTCTGGCTCAACGACGGAGCAATGTACGCAGAGGGTTTTTTCTGCATAGAACGGATCGATGTAAACGCTGTCGCAGTCCGGCATCAGTTTCATGTCGGAAGATTCAATCGATTTCCAGCCCGCGATAGAGGAACCGTCAAACATGAGGCCTTCTTCGAGGAAGTCTTCATCTACCTGGTCTTCAATAACGGTGACGTGCTGCAGCTTGCCACGCGGGTCGGTAAAGCGAATATCAACATACTGGATTTCTTCATCTGCGATCATCTTCACAATTTCAGCTGGTGTGCTCATTCCGGTGTCCTTTGTTCTTGAGCGCTTGGATTGGTCGACCAGGGTTTCGGTAAGCTTTCTGTTTTCAACACACTGATCGAGAGATATGCTAATATTTCAAACGGCTTCATTGCCTGTTTCGCCGGTGCGGATACGGATCACCTGATCGATATCTGAGACAAAAATCTTGCCGTCACCGATGCGTCCAGTCCGGGCACATTTTTGGATTGCTTCGATGGCCATGTCGACCTGACCTTCATCGAGCACAACTTCCACCTTTGTTTTTGGCAAAAAGTCCACCACATACTCGGCGCCACGGTACATTTCGGTATGGCCTCTCTGACGACCGAAGCCCTTGGCGTCAATCACCGTGATGCCTTGCAGGCCCACTTCCTGCAGCGCTTCTTTGACCTCCTCAAGCTTGAACGGCTTAATGATCGCTTCAAGTTTCTTCATGATATCTTGCCTCCAAGAATAATTAAATTTGCACGCACTTTAATCACATTGCACATTTTGTGGTCAGTTCAAGCCATAATATGTGCATAACTGGCAATCAAACTGCTGTTAAATGTGCGGTAGCTGCGTTCTGCCGCAGTAAAGGGTCTCCGGTCGCAAATCCAGAATGGGAGTGCCCGTTGGACACTCCAGTCTTCCAGATACGTGAATGAGGTTCTTTTCGATCTTTCGGGCAAGTCCTAACCCGATTCCAATCGGGTTAGGACGGTCAAGTGTGCAAGTTGCAAAAACGCCGAGTTCCTCTGCATCGTCCGGCGGATTACTTTTCAGAACGCTGCGATTTGCCTCTCGAAGCCAGTAGAGAATTGTCAGCTCGCTGATTGTCTCGAGGCCAATGCAGCCATCAAAATAGACTGCATCCAGTTCAAGGACATAGTTGCGATCGTAATCTCGATAAGAGCATGAAGTGGTGTCCATCGGGCAACAATCTGTTGCCCAGATCGTGCCAATCGGCATCAACTCATAGGGGTGAGGTTGGCAATAAAACATGGTGAAGTTCCTTTATCGGTTTTGTGGAGCGGCCTAATCCGGCTAGAAGAAAGGTTTTCTGATGGCCGTGAAGCTTTTTGGGGGGGGCAAAGCGGATATCAGGCAGCTCGATTGCGCCGATCTGTCATTACCGCCTGATAGTTGGAGAAGAGAATAATCGCACCGCCCAGCAGCACCCAGACATCGATGAACTCGCCATAGGCGTAGTAGCCAACAATGGCTGCCATTGGCACTCGGAGGAAGTCGATGGGGATGACAACCGACGCATCCAGTATTCTCAGGGCCTGAGCCTGACAGAAATGTGCGCTCAACGCACCGGCTCCTGCCAGTACCATCCAGGGCAAAGTATGCCAGTGAACCGGCTCCCAGTCAGTTAGAGCGAGCACAAAGCCCAAGGGCAATTGGATCAGGATCATCCAGACAACGATAGCTCCGGCGGAACACTGTTGGGTTAGCTGTTTCACGCAGATTAGCGATAGACCATATCCTGCCGCAGCCAACAGCACGAACATTGACGCAGGATCAACCATGCTGATTCCTGGCCGCACAATAACGAGAACACCGACAAAGCCTCCGATCGTGGCAAGAAGTCGCGGTCCCGTAAGCCTTTCTCCAAGAATGAGCCAAGCGAAGAAAGCAACCCAGATCGGCATTGTGAATTCTAATGCGAAGACCGATGCAAGAGGCAAAAATACCACGCCAATCGTCCAGAAATACTGAGCAGTAAAATGCATAATGTTGCGAATGAAATGCAGGCGCAGCATTTTCTTTTCCCGCACTTCCGGCAACAGCTTTCGAGCCAGAACAAGAATAATAATTAGGCCAACGAGCGCTCGGAAAAACAGCACCTGCTGGATGGAAAGGGAGCTTGCCAGCTCGCGGGAGCCAATCGACATACCGATAAAGGAGATCATGCTGAGCGCCATCCAAACTAGTCCGCGGCCAAAGCCTAACTCGTCGTTGGAGACAAATGACGGTCCAGTAACTTTCATGAGCGTCTGTTCCTTGCTTATTAAATGTTTCTTCAGTTCTTTAGGGGGGTAGGAAGATGCCTTTACGTGATGTGCGAAAGGCTCAGGCTTTCTCGAGCGGAGGAGTAACTGCTTCAACAACCAACCGCTGGATGCGGCCATCCCGTGTTTGCCAATCCATCGACTGACCCTTGGATAGGCCTATCAGTGCCACTCCAATGGGTGTCAGAATGGAGAGCCGATCTAAAGCGATGTCAGCTTTGCCCGGATAAACCAGTGTTATCTGGCGGGATGGGCCGGAGTTCCCGGAAAAACGCGCATAGGATCCCATTCGGATCACGTCGCTACTGATGGCCTCGTCGGGAACGACGCGTGCTCGGTCGAGTTCGGCATAAAGAACCTCAACCACGGAAGATATGGTGCTTTCATTCTTTTCGGCCAACAGCATCAGCCGGTTGGCGTCAGTTTGCGTGATCGTGATATTTGGTTTGAGGATGGCATCTGTACTCATGGCGACAATTGATCCATGCCTGCCGCAAATGCGGCAAGTCTGTAATCCGTTGGTGCGGATCTGAGTGTAAATTTTCAGGTGAAACGTCGCGTGACCAACGATACTATGAACGCCGGATGGCTTGTTGCCGCTACCCCTCGACCGGGCGCGACGCGTCCGAGTCGGGGGCTACCCGCCTGCGATAAGGCACATCCGTTTGAGAAAGAGGGTGGGGCAACTGTAGGTCATATAGCTAGTGTGGTCTCGGGTACAACCAAAGTCAAGCTGTTCAACTGGCAAGCTCCCCAATTATAGCTCTTGCAAAGGTGTCATCTTTCTCAAAAGCTTTTCAAATGTCTTCGGAGGGTACCAACAAAAGCCTCGACCGCTCGGTCGTGCGCACTAGCGTAATTACACGGTATCTTTGATCTTACTAAAATAATGCGTTTATTTAAGTATTCTGGCTCAAGACGAAGATGTTTGTATCAACCAGTTTTCGAATGCATCATATGCTGAGCTTTTTTCTTTTGTGGAAAGCCTAGTGATCCAGTAACTGCCCGTCACGACTTCTTCTTCAAAACACCGCACGAGGCTGCCTGTAGTCACTCGGGATTCAAACATCTTGATTGGTAGCAAGGCTATTCCAAATCCTTCAGCAGCCAAATCCGCCATCGCCACAGATGTGTCAAAAACTGGTCCTTCCAAGAGCGGTGGAGCCATTCCTGCCTCAATGAACCATAAAGGCCATTCATCGGAACGGTAGGATCTCAGAAGAATATGATTGGACAAGTTGGTTTTGTTTCCTCCAAGCTTGGATGCAACAGAAGGTGCACATAACGGAGTGAGAGGCGTTGTCATGATAGGCTCGGCTTTAAGACCAGACCATCTACCATCGCCAAACCGGATTGCAACATCCAGCCCCTCCTGCGCAATATTCACGCGATTATTGTTTGTAAATATCCGAATACGGACTTCAGGGTAGAGGCGCTTGAAGCCTTCAAGCCGATCTAAAAGCCATCCCGTGGCAAATGTGGTCACGACTCCTACATTCAGCGTTTCTTCAAAACGGTTCCCCTGAATCCTATCGAGTATTCCGCCAATCCGATCAAGGCTTGAGGTGAGAACGGGAAAGAGCAGATTTGCCTCTGATGTGAGCTCAAGCGCTCCGCGTTTGCGATGAAAGAGCTGAAAACCGAGCAATTCCTCCAGTCGGGCTATTTGATGGCTTACGGCCGCTTGAGTGACACGAAGCTCTATCGCTGCATTTGTAAAGCTGCCTTGTCTTGCCGCTGTTTCAAAGGTGCGTAGTGCATTGAGTGGTATATTGGGGCGATCCATTCAACATGACTCAATCTAATTCAATGTTCGAAAATTAGTCGTTTGATCTTATTCCACGTCGAGAACATAGTACAGAATATGACTTCACTTAATGTTGGATTAAATTCGCATACTCGTCAGCGCCCTTCGGTCTGACACGTTGAAGCGCATCACCAAATACTCTCCCGCACAATTTTATAGGAGCATATGAATGATAAGAAACTGCCTTTCGTTAATCAGAAATGTTGGGCTAGGAATCGCCTTATGTGCAACGTTCTCCGGCGTCGTTGCGGCTCAGGAGCTGAAGACGTCGATCTCAACCTGGGAAGACAAGCTTGACGCCCGCATTGGTGTTTTTCTGCGCGACGGGTCATCTGAATGGGAAATCAATCATCGTGCTGATGAACGCTTTCCTATGGCTAGCACGTTTAAGATTTTGCTGTGTGGCGCGATCCTAGGGCGGGTTGATGATGGACGTGAGAACCTATCCGGGCTGATGACTTACAGCGATAAGGATTTAGTCTTCTGGTCACCCATAACCAAGAATAACGTGGCGAGCGGAATGCAAGTTGACAGATTATGTGAAGCGGCACTCACGATGAGCGACAACACAGCGGCTAACCTATTGCTTTCGCGGGTGCAAGGGCCAGATGGCTTGAATGAATTTCTGCACAGGATTGGAGATATGACGACCCGCCTAGACAGGTGGGAACCCGAATTAAATGAAGCTACTCCCTTCGATCTGCGAGATACAACAAGTCCGCGCGCAATTGCGACATCATTGGGCAAGCTCCTGTTTGGCAATGCATTACAGCCTGCTTCCGCAGCACGTCTGAAGCAATGGATGATTGGTGATAGGGTTGCCGACGAACTTATCCGTCCTCACGTGCCCAATGGGTGGATCATTGGAGATAAGACCGGGACTGGTGGGCACGGCACAAGAGGCATCGTCGCATTTATCGAAACGCCGGAAGGGCAGCCCTATCTTGCTGCCATCTATATCACGGATATGTGAAGCTGACTTGAAGCTAAGAAATCAAGCTATTTCAGACATAGGCCATGCCATAATTACTGAGATCCAAAAGTATCGATAGCAGAAAATGGGATGCCTCTCTCTTCCGCAGATCCTTTAGTAAGCAAACTAATACAACTGGCTCTGTTTAGAGAGAGGCAGATTTTGCCTGCGACTAGCAGTCCTGTTGCTCCAACTCAGGCAACATTACACAGCCTAGCAGGTGACAAGGACGCAATGGTTTGAAGAAAGAGAGGGGTTCCGAGCCCTCAAATCGGTTTTAGCGTTAGTCCCATCATGCTTTTTAATAGATGCGAGTCTTTCTTGATGGAGCATCAAGTACCTTTGAACGAGGCAATAAAAAATCTGAGTGAGCCGACGAGCTGAAAGTACTGTAAAAAATGACAACGAATATCGATGCTGTGGATTGTGCAAGGTCAAGATATTTGAAGCTTGTGAAGAAGGAGATTGTGGCGCTAACCTATAGTGCTCCTCGCCAAAGATGCATTGCGCGGCGTTAGGAATGTGAGGTGGAAGCTCCAGTTATAGAAAAGGTCGCACATATCGTGAAAGAGAATGCTATTAGGTTGCTCAAAAACAGGGTCTGAGAAGGTATTACTAGGAAGAGAGGGCTTTGACCGGAGCGTCATTCGTACACAGGTTACCAACGCTGGTGTATATATGAGCAGCACCGCCAGTATTAGAATTTGCCCTTGGGACTATATTCGCTCCCATCTTAGCCTCCTAATTCCGTATTTTCCTCTTTTCTTTCCTCTCCAGAAAGGCGCTTCATACCCCAATTAGGTTTCTAGCCGGCTCAAAGACCGAACCAACGAGGCAGCGCCATGGTCAAGTCTGGAAAGTAAGTGACCAAAAATAGCGTACAGAATAGAAGAACATAGAACGGAAGAAGAGCAACAATAGCTTTTTCCACCTTAACTTTAGCAACACTAGCGCCAATAAACAGCCCTGTTCCTACCGGCGGCGTGATAGTACCGATTGCCAAATTAAAGATCATGATAACACCAAAATGAACTGGGTCTACGCCGATTTTTTGCGCGATTGGTAGCAATATGGGTGTAAAGATCAGGATGGCAGGGCCGATATCCATGAAACAACCGATTACGATCAGCAACAGATTGATAATCAGCATCACGATGATCGGACTTTCGGAGATGCCAAGAACGAGGCTGGTAACGGCAGCGGGAATACCGGTAAAGGCCATAGAGAAGGAGAGAGCAGCGGACGCAGCCAGCAGCATCATGATAGCGCCTGTCATGACAGAGGTCTCTAGGAGGAATTTCGGAAAATCCCTGAGTTGCGTCGTCCGGTGTATTACAAAAGCCAATAGCATTGTGTAGATCACTGCGATTCCAGAAGCTTCGACTGGCGTGTCAACGGCGGAGTAAAAACCAGCCATGAGGCGGTGTAAAAGTCGACCACTTGCGCCGCAGGCATTCAACTGCCGGGAGGGCGTAGCCCGAGCGGGAGTTGAATGCCTGCGTGGCGATTTTTTCGAGGGAGTTTACGTGGCCTTTCGGGCCTTGCTTTGGGCAAGGCGGTAGCTCTCACCATTCATTTCCAGAATGTTGACGTGATGGGTCAGTCGGTCAAGTAATGCTCCGGTGAGCCGTTCGGTTCCGAAGGTCTGGGTCCATTCGTCGAACGGCAGGTTTGAAGTGATCAGTGTCGCCCCCCGTTCGTATCGCAGCGAGATGAGCTCGAAGAGGAGTTCCGCCCCGGTTTTCGATAGAGGGACGAATCCCAATTCGTCGATGATCAGCAGTTTGACGTTGGCCATCTGCTTTTGAACACGCAACAAGCGGCGCTCGTCACGCGCTTCCATCAGTTCATTGACCAGAGCTGCCGCGGTGGTGAAGCCGACACTCATCCCTTTCTGGCAGGCCGCAAGCCCCAGGCCCAGCGCCACATGGGTCTTACCGGTTCCACTGGGCCCCAGCGCGATGACATTCTCGCGCCGGTCAATCCATTCGCAGCGCGCCAGCTCCAGCACCTGCAGCTTGTTGAGCCTCGGTATTGCCTTGAAGTCAAAGCTGTCGAGGCTCTTGGTAGCCGGGAACTTCGCCGCCTTGATGCGGCGCTCGATCATCCGCCGCTCACGGTCAATCAGTTCCAGTTCCACCAAGCGCGTTAGGAATTGCACATGGTCCAGCCCTTCGGAAGCACATTGGCGCGCCACCTTCTCATACTCCCGCAGGAAGGTTGGCAACTTCAGTGTTTTGAGATGATGGGAAAGCAATATCTCGGGCGCATGGGTCATTGTGCTGCCTCCGTCATTAGGGACAGATAGTCGGCCGCCAAGGTCGCCTCGACCGTTGCCCTTGGCAGGTAAGGATAGACATCAAGATCGAGCCTCGCCGGGCGCTTTTCTACCTGACACAGGACAAGGTGCTTCACCGCATCGAAGCCGATTGCACCCAGCTTCAGGGCCTGCTTTACTGCGGCCTGCAGATCATCCATGCCGAAGCTTTCCAGAAGGCGCAGCACCTGAACATACTCACGGCGCCCCATCTTCAGCATGCGCGCTTCCATCAGGCGGCGCAAAGTATCGAACTCTTCGGGCAAGTCCCATCCAGCCAGAGGTGCTGCTTGGTCAAGCGCGTTGATTTTGCGCTCGATCAGAGGGAGGTAGTGAACCGGATCGAATACCATATCCTCGCGATCGTAGCAGCGAGGATGGCGTGCGATGACCTCGCCACGGCAACCAATCACCACCCGGTCAACATAGCCACGCACCCAGACCTCTTGATGGCCATAGGCCACGGGAACCGAGTAGTCATTGGTGTCGTAGCGCACCAGAGACTGGGAGCTGACGCGACCACTGGTCTGATTGCAGGCCTCAAAGGGAGCGGCTGGTATAGGTGACATGGCGGACAGATCAGCTCTCAATCTCTCGCCGATTGTTTCTTTATGACCGCGCAGGATATGCGCCTGCCGAGCACTGCATTGGGCTTCAAGGTCTGCGTTGAAGCTCTCCCAGTCAGGAAAGTGCGGGATCGGCACCATATGATTGCGGCGCGTGTAGCCTACCATCCCCTCAACATTGCCTTTGTCATTCCCCTTTCCCGGGCGCCCATAGCGATCCCGGAACAGGTAATGCGACAGCAGCGCGCTGAACAACGTGGCACGAAGGCGTGTTCCATCCGGTTCTATCTTCGAGACTAGACAGCGGTCGTTGTCATAAAGGATTGATTGCGGCACTCCGCCAAAAAAAGCAAAGGCATGAACATGCCCGTCCATCCAAGCCCCAGCCGTTGCCGCTGGATAGGCCCGCACGAAGTAGGCGTCACTATGTGGCAGGTCCAGCACGAAGAAATACGCCTTCTGCTCCACACCTCCGATCACAACAACAGCTTCGCCAGAGTCCGCCTGCCCATGCCCTGGCGCATGGGACAAAGGCACAAACATCTCCTGACTGCGCCGCCCGTGCTCGCGCACATAATCCTTGATGATCGTATAGCCTCCGGTGAACCCATGTTCCTCACGAAGCCGCTCGAATATCCGCTTGGCCGTGTGACGCTGTTTGCGGTGCACGACCTTGTCCGCTTCAAGCCATCCATCGATGATCGCCGTAAAGCCATCAAGCTTGGGCCGCCTGATCTCTTTCTCTCGCCGGTATCCTGGGGGTGTCGAAAATGCAACCATCTTGCGAACGCTGTCGCGCGATATGTTGAAATGACGAGCCGCCTCCCGCTGGCTCATGCCCTCTGAGCAGGCCAAACGGACCTTCCTATAGAGTTCCACGGTGTATATCTCCTCGCCCTCCCTGCAAAAACAAGAAAGGCAGAATGGACGACTTTTACGCCGCCCGCACCGCCAACACGACGGCGCTACCGTGGTCTAATTTTGCACCGCCGTTCTCACTGCACCATAGTGTCCGGAAAGGTAGCCGCGATGGCGAAAAGTCCGCTTTACGCCTCAAGGTCGAGGATCCTTCGCACGTGCAGCGAATTCACACTTCCCGCTCTTTTCGGATTAGCTAAGTCGGCATTCACACCAACCACATGTAAGGCTGTGTCTCTTTGCGAGAATGAAAATAGTTGAAATTTGTTGTTATTCGCCCCACATCTGGTTTCAAACTCAGGAGGAGTGAAAAATGAACTTTTCTCTAGGAAAGAAACTTGAAGATTATGTCGCCGGGCAGATTTCAAATAGCCTCTACAATAATGCGAGTGAAGTGGTCAGGGATGCTTTGCGCTTGCATGAAGAACATCATCTGAAGCTGGAAACTTTACGCCGTGACGTTCAGCTTGGTATGCAGTCTGTGAAAGCTGGACGTATTAGCCGCCCTAGTGCGGAAGAGGTGATCGCAAAAGCGAAGCAAAGAAAGCAGGCATAGTGTCAGGATTTTTCCTTACCGTTGAGAAGACATCCAGGACATTTATTTACCGAAGAAACATGGGGAGAACAGAAAGGCCGAGACTATGTTCTCAGTCTGTATGGCACTTTTGATCTTCTCGTCACCACTCCTCTATTGGGCAGGTTGCGACATGAGCTTGGTGATGGCATTCGAAGCCACTCTCATGCTTCTCATATAATTTTCTATATGGAATGGCAGGAAGACACCGCCATTTTGCGGGTACTGCACAATTCCCGTGATTTTGAAGAATTGTTCGTTATCTATTCTCCAGTGCTTATCGTCAAAAATGATTAAAAGCTGAAAAAATCTCACTCCTGCAGAAAGTGGTAACTGTCCGCCTTCATTGACTATTGTAACGGCGCGCCGAGCGAAAGCTTCTATCATTTGCTAGATTGCGTACGGCAAATATGCCTCGCCGCTTGACCTGTACAGAATTCTGTGCATATGATTGCAATCAGCTATGGAGACACATCATGGATGTTCTGACTTATACAGATGCACGCGCTTCTCTGAAGGACGTAATGGATCGAGTGATCCATGATCGCGTTGAAGTTGTTGTAACCCGCAAAAAAAGAGAAGCGGTCGTCATGATTTCCCTTGAGGAATACAATGCGATCCAGGAGACACTTCATCTGCAAAAGAGCCCAGAGAACGCACGCCGTCTACAGGCATCCATCGCACAATTGGATGCAGGCAAGGGCGTTGAGCGCGAGATTGACCTTTGAAGCTCCTCTTTTCAGAACACGCTTGGGAAGATTATCTTTGGTGGCAGTCTGCCGGCAATGAAAAGGGCCTGGAGCGGATCCATGAGCTACTCAAGAACACGATGCGACAGCCCTTCAAGGGAATTGGCAAACCTGAACCCCTCAAAGGAGATCTGAGTGGTTGGTGGTCGCGCCGCATCACCGATGAGCATCGGTTTGTTTATCGTGTGAGTGGGAAAGGTGACGCGCAGAGCTTGGAAATTGCTCAGCTGCGTTATCACTACTGATCCCGTCTCAATCAGCCAGTACATTGTAGACCGTTGAGCGAACGGCCTTACGGTCCATGCTTGGCTTGCGACCGATGGGCCGCGATTGCCGTTCACCAGCCTGGATGAGCGCGTTTTTATGACAATGCCCGGCTCGTGTCGGGTTCGAGCCCACTTTACGAGACACACATTCAGTATCCGTGATGTTTCGGTTCTAAAGCGAATGTCTCAAAGATTAGCAAACCCGTCCCCTGGTCGCTGACACATTTTCAACACTGCAGTTCGCACAAAAGGCAAAATAAAAGATCTGAAGACCCGCATTAGCTCGGATCGGTTCAGAGCGAGCCTCAAGCTAATCGCTTTACAGTTTCATGATTGAGATGCGATCGTTTTTGCAGAAACAGCAATCTGATCCGCTCAACATAGTTGTCAAATGCAAGATCCATGGCGGACTGCTTATCCGATGCCTGATCGTTGATTTGCTCATTTGGAGCGACCATCCCCCAGCTGCTTTCATTCCATTTAAGAACTTCATAGCGACCAAATATGGTGTCAGCGAAATGGCGCTCATTTGCGTTGAGGGATTCTTTCCAATCGAGTGGGGGAAGCAAGGTACCAATATTTGACAATACGCATAGTACTGCAGCCTCGGCTGCATGCTGCCATTCCTGAGACGAGGCATCTATTGTGCCTCGAAAATCAGCACTCAAGGCTTCTGCTTGATGCACACGACAAATCGTTTGGGCGACGAGATCGGTCAAGGTATTCATTTATCGCATCTCAACCATAACCAGACAATAACAACATCTACTAATCATAAATCGATTACCGCATCAGCTTTATCGCAGATATTGGCAAAAATACCATTTATAGTAGATTTATCAGACAATACACCTTTATCTGCATTGCAGGCGTTTGATCGAACAGATTTGCCCTGCAGCCCTGATATCTTTGTATTTTAGAAATCAAAGTTAGACTAGAAACGAAAGCCAAAAGCTATAAATCTCTTCTATGCTAACGCGAGCGCCCCTTGCCTTTCGGGCGTTGAACCCGTTCTTTAGTCTTCGGCGCCTTGCCACCAAAGAAGATAGAAAGATAGGCTTCCTGAATGGCTAGCGCCTCGCGGACCTCGGCATTTTCCCCTGCAAAGGATTCCAGAAACTTCCTCCAGCGACGATGCTTTTTCTGTTTCCTGAATCTCTTCCAAACACGATGCTTTTTCAGGGATGGATCGAGTGGTTCCCTTTTGTAGGTTCGATCCTTATCGGTGTTCAGGCCGATCCGGTTATTGTCGATGGCGACATAAGGGCCAAAGCGCTTTTCAAGTTCCGCTTTCGAGAAGGACCGATCCACATTGCTTGCCTTGTCATGTACACCTGTTCCTTGATCGACAAAAACTAGGCCATTGCCGCGCGTCTTGATAACCACACCAAGTATGTCGAGCTTTTCGTGGAACTCTGCCCAGGAAGAAGACGCATCGCGCATGGTCTTGAGAAGTTCCTTATTCTCCCTGAGAAAGGAGGAGAAGGATTTCTCCCATGTGAAGCCTTCCATATCCTGCGCTTTAGTGTTGGTCCGCTCTTTCTTTTCTTCACGGCCCTTTTCCAGCCTGAGACCATATCTCTTCTCTAGAATGATGCAGGTTTCCTGCAAGATTTTAAAATCGCGATAAGGGGTATGCATTTTGAAGGTTTCCGGATGCACTTTGTTGAACATGATATGCATATGGAAATTGTCGGTATTCTTGTGCGTACCAACTACCCGCTGATGGTCGGAGAACCCGAGAGCATCGGCAAATTCCTTCTCGATATCCTTGAGAACATCAATGCTTGGTTTTTCTCCTTCAGCGAAAGAGACGACAAGATGATAGTTTGGATCTGACTTGCTGGTATGGTTCATGCCCTGAGTGGCAACAATTTCATAAGTCGCAAATTCAATATCCTTAAGCTCTGTGCCTGCATCACAATTTGACATCCAAAAGCTTTCGAGCTTTTCGCCCTTCTCTTTTGCATCGGCGATATAGCGAATGAGTCTGCTAGCGCCACGAGTATTTTTCAGGGCCGTCCGTTTTGCAATCATTTTCCAACCAACCGTATCTTGCGTTCTATCTGTTCTGTAAGTTGGCGGGTCTCTTTGAAAATTTCCTGCATTTCGGCAACAAGAAGGCCGTTCTGGATCTCATTCATTCCCTTGAGCTGTAAATTGCCCAACCGCGCTAAATCGGCCCGCAGCTTCACCAATTCTCGAGTTAGCTCTTTAGCCGACGTATCCGGTAGCCTGCCCCTCATGAAAACAGTTAGGAGTAGCTTGGATTGCGAAACATTGGCTTTTTTCGCCAAGGCTGCAATCTTTTCTTTCTCGTCTCGGGTAGCAAAGACCTTTATGAATTTTCGCGGCTCCTTCTCGGGCAAGTTTCTCATCGAGCAATCTCCCGACTTCGCCCTAGATTCTTATCTTGGCTCCGGTTTCGAGAGAGAGACAAAAAAACCTGCCGCAGCGCCTCTTCCAGTCCTTTAAGGCCCCGCTCTGCATGAATGTCGTTCCAGTCAGTAAGGCCTTTGGCCTTTTCTTTGCTGGTCAATGGAGGAGCGATCAACTTACCATTGACCGCCTTTGCCGCTTCCCGACCCTTTTCGAGGCCAACATTGGGAAGGCCTCGCAGTGGTAACTGGTGGTCATTATCAGCTGCTATACAGATCTGAAGATCGGGATATTTTTCCCGAATTTCCTTGGCGACCTTGACCAGATTGCCACCATCAAAGGCGACAAGCGTAGGAAGGTCGGTTGCTTTGTGAACCGAGGCCGCCGTTGCATAGCCTTCCGCAATGAACAACGCTTTGGCAACGTCACTTTCAAGCTGACGCTTGGGATCAATCACATGGAACAGCCCTTCCTTGCGACCGTTCTCAAGGAAGAACTTGTCTTTCCCAACGAACTGAACGTTATGCAGACGCCCGTTTGTGTCACGAAGCGGAATAAGCAAGCGGCCATCGTCAAGTGCTTTGACACCATATCCGTCAACGCCTTTGCGCTTGAGATAGTCGCACCTCTTCTGAGTTGCCCAGTGGGGGGCATTCTTCCAGATCCCAAAGGCGGTTTTTGCAGCAGCATCCCGCTCTTTCGCGAGATCTTCTGCTTTCTTTTCCCGATTATGCTCGGCCTGAGCCATGACAGCTTCGCGCTGCTCCCGGCTCATTTCAACGGCCTCCCCACGCCATTGCAGGGTTTCATCTCCCTTGAAGAGCTTTAATTGCCCATTGGGAACACCGCCATCATCAAAGCCGCGATAGGAGGCATTGCTTTTTCGCTCGCCATTGATGGTTACACGGTGCCACGAGCCATCCATCTCTGGTTCACCTCTAAGGTCAACATCATGACTGCGCAAAAAGCTGGCAAACTGAGCGCGTAGATCCTGCGTGCTGCGCGTATTGTTCGGCAACCATTGTTGCAAGGCATCAGATAGCTTTTCTGAAGGGGCATACCAAAGCTTCCTAGAATTATCGAAGATTGCCCCTGCTTTATCAGCTGCTTTTCGCTCGGCATAGGGAACTGCAAGGTAAGTTCGTTCGTCTGGCATTTCGAAAATCTTTCAAATTGAAAAAGGCAAGGTCTACGCGGCTTTGGGAGGAACCATTTGGGCTCGCGCAAGTAGATCCTTGTCTTGAAAATACAGAAGCTGACGACCATAGATCGGTGAATAGCCAGCTTGGAAAATCAGCATATCGCCGGCTTTCGAAATGGAGCCATTTGCCTTCTTCTGTAGACCTGGCAGCGCCATACATTCATCCGGTGTCAGCAATGGGCGGGAAATCTCAGCAAGGCTTTCCGAATGGGAGGCTCCCAGTTTGTCGGTACGCCAACTGGCTGACGTGCGTTTCTGGATAATGGTCGTCTTTCCTGCCATGTCGGATAGAAGCCGTGCGGTTTCCAAGGTATTCGGAGCATAGGCAATGCGAACATGGCAGTTCGACACGATGGATTGCTCCCGACCATAGGCCTTTTGCAACTGGGTCAAATCCTGCACGATAATGAAGGCCTTAAGGCCATAACCGCCCATGAAGGCAATAGATTTCTCAAAGATCTCCAACTTGCCAACAGAGGTGAACTCATCAAGCATCAAGAGCATCCGGTGCTTGTAATGCTTGATAGATCGTCCCTCTTCAAAAGCCATGTGCGATGTGAGGCGGGTTAGAAACTGGTTGAGCAAAATCCGCACCAACGGGCGCAGCCGGGCAATATCCGAGGGCGGAATGACGATGTAGAGGGTCGTTGGTTTCTCCGCATTCATCAGATCCGCAATCCTGAAATCCGAGGCTGAGATATTGTTCGAGACAATGGGATCGGAATAAAGGGCGAGCTGGGACGTTCCGGTTGAGTGAACGCCAGAGCGTTCGTTCGATGAGCGCTTGCGCATCCGTGCGGCACCAATGCGGACCTCATCATTGACGATCTTGCGCCCTTCATGATCAAAGGCTTCCATATCGCGCAACAACCGGTCGAAGCTATCATCCTCTTCAGCATTTGATGGCTTTGCGGCCAATTCACCAACCGTCTGTCCAATACTCTCATCATCACCGATAGACATGAACTGACGGACATCGGCCAGTGTGGCGGAGCGCCTTTCCTGGATCTTGATGCGATACAAAACATGGAGAATTGCGGTTGAAAGCCATGCATAACCCTCTTCCTGCCAGAAGTCCTTAAGCCCGGCTCCATCAGGGTCAATGATCATGATTGCGATATTCTGGCAGTCGGCAATCTCGTAGTCGGTGCCAATGCGCACTTCTTCAAGAGGGTTGTATTTGGCTGATCCTGAAACAGCAGCCGGATCAAACCGAAAGACCCTCTGGCCTTGCGCGGCCCGCCATCCCGCAGACAAGGCATAGTTTTCTCCCTTGATATCAAGAACAAGAGCGGATTCCGGCCATGAAAGAAGGGTTGGGATGACAAGCCCCACACCTTTACCAGATCGGGTCGGTGCAAAGCAGAAAACATGTTCCGGACCGTCATGGCGAAGCGCCCTGACCGATCCTCGCTTGGGCCATCCTCCGACAACAACACCCTGATCGGACATCAGGCCGGAACGTTTGACATCTTTTGCCGTCGCCCATTTCGCGGACCCATGCAGATCCTTGGTATTGCGATCACTGCTAATAAGAGACGAGCTGGCGCGTCTGTCTGCCCATGCAGATATGCCCATCACGACAGCAAATACCCCCAGTCCATAATAAACCGGATAGAGAATTTCGTTCGGCACTTTCACTAGAGGATGCTTGAACTGGTCAAGCAGCCATAACCACCACTGAGGATTGGCAAAGTCAAAGCCAAAGGAATAGCGCCAGCTTCCAATGATGGTGACGACAAGGAGGACAAAACCAATGACACGAATGATCGGACCCATGATATCTCCTCACGCTGCAAGGTTTTCGCCATCAGGCGTCAAGCGTCGCAGAATATAGTGGTCATTCTTCATCTCGTAGATTTCAGAGACAAAGCGACGGCCATCATTGGTGCGGCGAATATGGACCACCAGATCAATCAATCGGGACATGAAGCCAGCAGCATCAGGAAGGATCTGTCCGGATGCATTGATGTTCTCCTGAAACCTTGAAGGCACCAGAGCGGCGCTTTCGGCGTGAACCGTACAGAGCCAGCCGCGCGCGCCCGTGTTGAGCACGTTCAAAGCAGCAAATGCATTCTGGGTTGATATTTCCCCGAAGATGAGATTGTCCGGCGAGATACGCATTTGATGGTCAAAGAGCTGTTGCCAGTCCATGAAACCAGCTCCGGCGGCCTTATCACGCGCAGCAATCAGGGAAACACCGTTGTAAAAGCGGTCAGTTTCCAGCTCCAGGGTATCTTCAGCGCTGACCACGCGCCGGTCATCAGGCAGAAAAGACAGGAACTTGTTCAGCAGCGTCGTCTTACCGGTATTTGTTGATCCGGATATCGCTATGTTCCATTGGTTTCTAAGGGCATTCGCGAGATAGGCAATGTGGTGACTATCAAGGCCCATCATTTCCAGAGACACATCGTAAGGGTGTTTCAAGCGAATAGCCAAGGACATGTCGGAGGCAACAGAGTTGCCAATCAGACATTCGAAACGATGATTTCCGGGAAGACGTGCCGAGAGTTTGGGCGCAGTATCGGGATTATACTCAATTCCGGAGATGTGCGCCAAGCCCATGCAGATTTCGATAATCCGCTTTCGGGTTAGCTCGGGCTCGGCCACCCGTTTATAACGTTCACCCTCACTTCTCATTTCAAGGATGATTTCGCCAACTTTCTTTGATCGCAACTCAACCACTTCGGGATTGTCATAGTGGCGGGAAAGGGGTTTGAGCAGCCGTTGAAGCAGCAGATCGGACATAGGTGCCCCCCAAAAATAGTCAATTGTCAGAAGAAAGGTACGGCGCATGAACGCGCCGTACTAGCTAAGAGGTCAATCATTCCGATTGGGGCGACAAACACCTTGTGTCTGCCTATGATCAACATCAGCGACATATGGCCTGCCACGCTCTTCGCTGGTGTAGTCTGAAGTGCCATCAGGATATTGAATACGACGCCTCGTCAGAACCGCCTTGTAATGCTCAAGGGTTACAGTCATATCGACATAGGTGGTATTGTATCGAACCGGAGGGCAATGTGGCGAACCAGTAGAAGAGATCCGGGTCGGCAGATTAGTCTCAATGACCGCTGAGGTACCAATAGCAATATCCTGTCCCGTAGAGTCCACCACATGAACACCTCTTAGAGGGGTATCGGTACGCACTTTCTGAGACGTGATTACGTCCTTAACGTAGACTTCAGCAGTCTCGACCGTTCGTACACATTTGTCACCCTTGTCTACGACTGCTCCATCACCGATAGGAATTGCATATTCGGAACCGTCAGGTCGGGTGTAGATGTCACTTTTATTGCTCGGATAAAGAAGATTGCAGCGGTCATAGTAGGCCCGTGAAGAATCTTCCACTTCCTCGATACCATCATGGGTGTATGGGATCTTTTCAGCTCCATCCGCCAGATAGGCAGACTCAATCTGCTTTTCGACCCCGTCGACATTCAGAGTGATTGAGATAAGCTTTTGAGCATAAAGCTCCTCGTCATTGTTCTTCCAACCATCAAACATCCGAACACACTTATCGCCCTTGTCTACGACTGCTCCATCACCGATAGGAATTGCATATACGGTGCCGTCAGGTCGGGTGTAGATGTCACTTTTATTGCTCGGATAAAGAAGATTGCAGACATCATAGTAGGCCCGTGAAGAATCTTCCACTTCCTCGATACCATCATGGGTGTATGGGATTTTTTCAGCTCCATCCGCCAGATAGGCAGACGCAATCTGCTTTTCGACCCCGTCGACATTCAGAGTGATTGAGATAAGCTTTTGAGCATAAAGCTCCTCATCATTATTCTTCCAACCATCAAACATCCGAGCGCACTTATCACCCTGATCTTTGGCAGCTCCATCACCAACAGGAACTGAATATTTGGTGCCATCAGGGCGGGTGTAAACGTCACTTCGATCGCTTGGATAGAAAAGATTGCAGGTTTCATAATATGCCTGCTTGGGGTCTTCGGTATCCTCAAACCCGTTATAGGCATAGGAAATCTGGGCGGTCCCATCCATCAAATAGTTGGAAGCGATCGGATATTCGGTTCCATTCACATTGATGGAAATTGAAACAAGCTGCTGAGCATAAAGCTCGTCATCATTGTTCTTCCAGCCGGTAACGGTCACATCGTGCGGATAGGTCGTGCTATTGCTCATGCAGCCAGTGACATATTCGCGGCCAAGCTTGGTATCATAGTAAAAACGGGATTGACCGTATGAGACACCGGCACTCAAATCATGGGTCCAGTTACCCGGATCGTCACAGCCGTTGGTCGTCTCTTCGATCGTGGTGGTGGAATTTGCGGCATCAGGCACACAGGCGCTGATATATTGCGGCTTTCCATCGACCATGATCTGTGTGCGATACTGCTCGGTAGCGGTCCCTGCGGCCTTATCGACGAGAACCGGACAAAGGCGAATACCCCCTTCATAGAAAACCTTGGAATGCTGATATTTATTGCCGGTTTCCGTGCAAGGCGTCACTTGATAGTAATTGCCATCCTCACTTTCATAAGCATACATCACCATTTCCGATGAAACGCCCTTTGAAAAGTCATGCTTCATCGTGCAGCTGTAGCTATCAGCAACAAGCTTGTAAGGCTCCAATGTCTCCGATGGTGAACAATCCTGCACCTTGATCTGGGTGTTATTGCCATTTGTATAAACAAGAGACGTATTCCGGCTAACCTTCATATTGTCGATATCAACCGACACAGAACAGCCATTCTCAATCTCGGAGATTTTATAGGTTTTCTCGATATCTGGCTGACAGTCGGAGATCTCCTTGCGGGTCGCCTCAGCGTCAATATAGTAGGACAGATATTGAGGATTAGCGGTTTTACCATCCAGATCAACCACATCGCTACAAGTCGTATAGGACTTCTGGATGGTATAGGTCGTACCGTTATCGGTGCAGGCATCTTCCGAGGTCATCGTTCCATTGGTGAAGGTCTGGCTCTTGGATTGCACACGAACAAGCCCTTGGGTCTCGTCAATGACAACCGGACAGCCGACAGTCGTCACACGAACTTCAACAGTATCTTCAGGCTCTTCTTCTTCCGGCTCGATCCTCTCAGGGGTCTGGTAAGAACCGGCGATATCATTTGCACTCCCTCCACCGCTTGTGGAAGCGCCTCGATCAGTTCCGTTCTCCGTGCCCTTTTCTTCGGGCTCTTCCTCTTCTTCAGGTGGGGTTTTCTGGAGGGATTTGACAGCAGTGACAAACTCCTCTTCATTCCCGTTGACAGATATGGCCATTGTTGGCTCCAACATGTCAGAGTCAATATTGAACTGACTGGTGAATTTATCGGCCGAAAGAGCGACTGACGCGTCATCCTCGTTGGATAGATTGGTAACAATAACCTGGGCGATCTTCTCGCCATCAACTGTCACGGTTCGCGTAAACCCCTTCGCAGAGATCCCGCTTAGATCAACTGGTGTCTCCGTATTGGGAGATCCGGAGAAGGAAAGATTGACGGGAGACCCTTCTTCCGTCATTGCTGTTTCCAGCGTGGGCACAACGGTAAACAGGTTTTCCTTGATAACCGCTTCGGCGTCGGTTGGACTCGCTGTTGCCAAAGCGGGATCTGTCGTTGCTGCCTGCGCACCACTATCGGGTGACGATTGAGCCATAGCGAGATTTGGTGTAAGCAAAGCTGCTAACACAAATCCCAAGCTCAATTGCTTTCGCAATCTCATAGATTTGCTCCTTAGTTTGATTTGACCGGATCGGCCAGATACCAGTCTTTCTCTGGTCGGATTTGCACGCGGGTTCCCTGTGCAATTCGGATGATCGGGGTAAGATCAACTGTGTCTTCAAGAATGGCGGCGGTAATCTGCCCCACATTCTCGGAAACTCCGGATGCTCCATTACCGATGATATTGGAATCTGACTGATCAGCTGAAGATGCAGCCATAACGCCGGCTTCGACTGCCGACCCAAGCGCGGTCGTCAGGATGGCGCTGCCATATTTCTCCCAGAAGCGATTATCGACCTCGCCCGAGAGACCACCATAGCCTTGGCTATCACCAATATGAGAGGAGAGCTGGAAGATTTCAGCGCGGCTCTCAGCCAGAAGAATACGATTACATGTAAAGCCGACACGCGTCTGCCCGACCTTATCGACTTCATCATAGTGACAGATCATGCGTGAGCCCTTGGGAACCAGTTTGGTTCGTCCGTGAGCCCCGTAAACATCACGAGAGACTTGCACGATCACAGATCCATTGTCTGAAAGCTGCGAGTTCACGCCATTCTCAAGAATGCCGGTGATGACACGGTCAGCGGCCAGAATACGGGTATTGTCTACCGCAGTGGTGGAATAACTGCGCTGAGCGCTGTATTTACTATTCTCTTTGTCAATGCCATCAGGCGGCGGAAAATTCGGAAGGTTCGCATTGTAGCGCCCTTCTGGAGCCTGCCTACTGGTCAATTCTCCATCAAGATCCACCGCAACAAGCCTTTGTTGGGCAGCACGGCGCTCAAGCATTTCTTGTTGCAAGGCAATCTGCAAAGACGTAGGGCCGGGTTCCTCTTTCACTTCGGGTTGAAGATACTGCGTCACATATTCAGTGACCTTTTTCTCCTTGACCACTTCCTTCTCAACCGGAACCTCGACCTGCTTATTGATAACAACAGGCGGCATTGTTATGACGCGTGGCTTGGGAGGGGGCGGCGGAGGCGTTGGTTTTTCATAGTCGAAAACCTGAGGATCACTTTCCCCAACACCACGCGGGATTGAAGGGGGTTGGTGGCATAGCCCCCCCAATGACATATTGAGAGCCAGGAACACAGTGCACAATCCCATGATCAGTCTCCCAAATACTGGATGCACATGTAGGACTGACCGCTCTTGAGCGTGATCAACCGATGGGTTGACTCAACGACAAATGTCGTACCGATAACGCGTGTGTTGACCAGTTCGTCAATGTCATCGACCACCACATAAGCCGTTGGAAGCTCGATATCATTCCATTTGTCGCCATACTGAATGTAAGTGAAATTGTCATCGCGATAGACCTGCTCGGGCTTCAGGCTCTTGTCACCCCACAATTTGTAGCTATCGAAACCACGAATTTCGGAAGGGTCGAAAGTCGCTGTTTTAAGGAAGTCTTTCGCTCCAGTTGCGGCCATCTGACCTTGCACAGAGGGGCTGGCAGTACCATTGGCACCATCAACAAAGTTGATGACCTCCAATCCACTTGCATCAATCCGGTCCTCAATCTTGAAGGTAAGGTCCGGAGCGTGCCTGGACCGCACCGATTCAGAGCGAAGATAGAAGGAAAGAACCTGACCTTCTTTTGTATAGACCTGCATGGAGCTATCAACCCCAGATCCAAGAGGTTTCACGACCAGAATATTCTTGGTACGGCGCTTGGCGTCAAACCTGTTGGTATCCCCTAGATCAACGCTTTCAATCTCCATTCGCTCTGGCAAAACGATGGCCGTGGTCATGTACTCACGCAAACGGACCTTATAGACGCACGTATCGCAAAGCGCTTCGATATGAACGCCCTGCCCTTTGGTTTTATATGACCATGCAGACTGGATCTGCCCGCCGATGGAAACATTGCGTTGCATAACACCGAAGTCACCAGAGGCTTGCAAGCGAGCTTGCTCCTCAGCAATTGCATCCAGCCCCAATGCGGCCTGCGCGGCCGCCTGATTGGCCCCATCGATCCGGCTTTTGGTATTATCGGCAACAGAGCGATTAGGGGGCTGCCGCACAATCGCGGTCTGAGCATGGGCGATTGGTGCACTCACTAGAACCGCAGCGGCCAGAATTGATGCGAATATGGACTTATTCATTTTTTGTAGGTTCCTCTTTGACTGCCATATTGAGGACGCGGATACCGAGGGGATTTTCGAATTTATCGACTTCCTGAACGTCTTGCTGGCGAGGCTCTAGTTCGAGATAGGCGCGCAAATGGCGCTTCTTTGGCTTGTCTCGCCCGATCTTGTCTGTCTGGATGAATTCAACGACAAACTGGTAGATGTCGTCATACCGAACGATCTTGTTTGCGCCGACCACTGTGATTGATCGGTTCAAACCATCCGCAAGAGCGCGGGAGATAAGATCTTTGTTCGCTTTGAGATAGCCGTTGAAGAAGTCGCTGTCGCTATAGCGACGAACGCGATTGAAGCGCTCATTCTGGGTAACATCATCAATCGCCAGAATATCGCGAACATAGCGGCGAGCAATTTTCTCGACCATCAGCTCATAGCCGGGAACTTTTATAGAAACCGGCTCGACCGAGTAGATCCGATCATCATTGGGGTCCACCCGCAACAAAGCAAACTCGGTTGTTTTAAGCGGGAAAAGCTCACTTATTGTGCTAACAAGAACAATGATCGCCAAGGTCGCGGCTGTCGAATAGACGACGAAAAAACGCAAGAAAAAGGCGTTCCGACGCGCTGCCGTTTTGAAGGCAAACGGATCTGCATCAAGCACGGCTCTGTGGTTGCCGATCCCTTCCTCAGCTTGTCGTGCTGCTCTTTTTTCCTTGCTTGCCGCCCTGTCGTCAGACTTCGGCTTTCTGGTGGTTTGCGTCTTGCCAAAAGAGAGCATTCTTTTATGAAATGGCAGTTTCGAGCCGTAGTAGACAGCAGGGTCTTCCTGCTGCTCATACGCGCTCGTCCCCACGTCTCCTCCCACCTGCTTTTCGTCATTGGCGACCGTAAGCATCAATAATGAGGAAACAGCCTCCGGCTCTACGCGCTCAACTGGCTCGATGCGCACAACCTGATCAGGGGGCTTGCGCAGCTTTCTGAATAGTCGAGTTAGAAATCGCATAAGGAACCTCAACCCACCCATTCAAAACGGGGAGCCTGATACTGGATCTCAGTGCAAGCACATGGAGATTTGCGCATTTCATCGACGCCATCCGGTTTGATAGGCATTTCCGTTTTCGAGAATGTGGAACAGCCTGTCATGGTGATGGATGAGGCAAAAATAAGCGCACTCAGGACTACTTTAATCATCTGATTTACCTTTCGAATTTCATTCTGTAGGGGTGGATATTTCGCCCGGCCTTTTGCGATTTTTGTATTTTTTGTAGCCAGTTTTGGCTCCGTCTAGCGCTTTGCTGCCAGCATATTTCGTGACACCCATTCCAACGCCACCTGCGGCAGCTCCAGCCCCAAGAGCCCTGCCTGCAAGAGTGCTTGCTCCAACCGAACCAAGCATCGCACCAGCGATAGATCCTGAAATCGAAATGGCTTCGGACATCAGTGCGCAACCAAGCCAACCCATTATGAGAGCAAGCAGAAACGGACCAGAGGTTAGTGTTGCAAAGTCATCAGGAGAGAGGGAGGCATCGCCTCCAATATTGAGAACGTCGAAGCATTTCGTAACGATGGAAAAGACCAGTGTTACGGCTAGCATGGTTGCAATCGCACTGATGAGCGTGCGGATAGCCTGAGCATAAAGTCCCGACCCAAAAGGGAAGCCGGATAGAGCAACAATAAAGGGGGCAAGGCCGCAAATCAGCGTTATCCGAAACAGGCAGGTTGCCGTTTGGGCAAGAAAGAGGATGAGCAGAAGACCATACGGAACTAAAAGGAAAAATCCATATATCGCCCTCATCACATATGATATCGATCCTGCCCAACTAGGCTCTCCAATAAATATGGAAACGATCGTGATGACTTTGGTAATCTGGGATTCAATTGCCATCAGCAGAGACGAGATCCCATTGGTTCCCGCGCCGCTATAGCCTGTAATGGAAGCAGACAAACCGCCAAGGACGGAAATGGTCGTATCAAAGACTGCCGAGACGATACTTTCAACGCCCAGAAAGGCCCCAAAGCCGAGAACCATAAAGACAACTTGTTTCACCGCATGAGGGACATCAAGCGAGCCTAAGACAACCTGAATGCCAACCCAGACGATCCAGACAGTTGCAATGGCTATAACAAGACCGGTAAGGGGCCCTTCCACGTTGGAAACCATCTGATCAACAAAGCCGGACGAGTTATCGACGAAGGCCTCAAAAACTGTGCAGGTGGTGCAATCCATTATTCTTACCCCTCTGCATCGGTCTCTTCGGCCAGATCGTTCTCTACAGGGACTTGTTCATTGATGGTCGCAGCGGCCTGAACCTTGAGCATTTGAGCCATAAGCTGGTTCATATGGCTTTGTGCAACCAAGCGCGCCACATTGACTTCAATCAGCACCTGAAGCCGCGCATTCATGTCTGAGGCTGTCTCGCCCGCTTTCTTATAGTCCTGAGCGGTTTCCAACGTCTCGTCGGCTGTCTCAATGGCCTGATCGGCCTGCGCCAAACCTTTGACAGACGCATCCGTGATGGTGTTGACCCGGTTCGTCTGGATGCCCTTGAGCACTTCCTTCTTTTCAGCCCATGACCCGGTCTGAAGGCTCTCCCTCTTTGTGATCAGCCCGGAGCTATAAGCCGAACTGCGATCACAGATTGAGCTGAAAGACATGCTCTCAAAATCGACTGAGGGCATCAGGGTTTCGTAATCAGGAACGAGACAGCTTTTTGCACTCGCAATCGAGTTCGCCAAGCTCTCGAAGTTGATGGATGGGATCGAAATATTTCCCATTTCACCAATGGCAGAGAAGGTGTCATCGGCAACCTTCTTGACTTCCTGAAGCTTCTTGAGCTGATCGGTTGCCACCTCCAGACTCTCTTTTAACGTGTTGAGCTGGTTTTTAGCGGTTTCAAGCTGGCTCTTGAGCGCTGCAACGGATTTTTGGGCCTCCGCTAGATTGCTCGTGTCGACAACCAGCATCGCAGCCCTTGATGGAGATGGAGCGCCCACCAGAGCAACGAGAAGTGATGCTGCAAGCAAATGTGATCTTAGATATGGGATAGCCATTGATCCCCCCATTTTTGTTTGATTTCGTTGAGTTCGCGAATTGGGGCTGGACCGGAGCGGTAGAAACGGATTGCGTCTCCAAAAGGCGTAAGGTCAATGTCGATGATGGTGCTCTCATTGAAAGAGCTGGCTTCGAACCGCTTGACAATCATGACCTGTCGGCCACCACGCATATCCCCCTGCCCCTTGATGAATGCGATCTGTTCAGAGGACAGATTAAGCGGTTCGAGATTTTTGGTATCGACGTTGGAGTTGGGAAAGAAGAACATGGTCTGGGCATTCTCAATAATGCCCGAAGCTCCTTCTACCGAAAGCAAGGCTCCCGGTTCCTGAAAGGCCAACCCAACAAGCCCATCAAGCTTTCTGTATTCGCGATACATCTCAAGCGCGAGCTTGCGGAAGCCATCGTTACGCAGAAGATTTGTGGCTTCATCGATGAAGATGGAAAAGCCACCATCAGTTTTACGAGCGGCTTGAGAAATCGCGTTGGCAATGTGGGCGATGACCGGAGGGCCCAACAGAGGATCTTCCAACGCCTCGTTCATATTGATCCCTGCAAGGAATGACTTTTCCAGAAAACCGGAAATCTGATCCCGAGGCGCATTGAAGACATGGGCATATTGCCCCTCTTTCTCTTCAAGAGAGACCCACTTTTCAAAAAGCCTGTGTTCGGTCGATAAACGAGGGAAGGAAGCGGTAAAAATGTTGTTGAGTGTCCGTTCGCCAACTTCCAGATATTCGGACATATCAATGGCATTGCTAAGCAACGCCTCCATATTCTCCGTATATTCGTTGCCCGCGAGCAAGCGCATAATCTGAAGCGCTCTAAGCTTGGCGGTCTTGTCCGACAGGTCCGTATCCAGAGGATTGAGCGCCAGCTCGTCATAGCCCTGATAGACACCGCCCATGGCTTCGACCATGAAACGCGCACCGTCCTTGGAGTCGAACACATAGTTCCGAACTTTTGGAAATTTCGACAGGCCTCCAAGCAGATGCATGATAAGGGTGGACTTACCTGAACCAGTCGGAGCAAAGACAAGGTAATTGCCGGGGCTCTGCGGTTTGTCCGATACGTGAAACTGGAAGGCGTAGTTGGCGCCGGTTGGCGTCTTGAACAATCGGATGGGACGATCCCCAAAAGGTGACTTCCACATACCAATAGGGGAGAACTGGAACGGCCATAGCGTTGCTATGTTGCTATCAAAAAGGCGCAATGGGCGCAGAAGCTTCTCTCGACCTGGCATGCGATTGAACCAAGCCACGCACGCCCCTTTTGTCTCGATGGAATATAGGACACGCGCTTTGTCGAGAATTGCGGTGATCTTGTCGATCACCTCATCAAGCCTCGCTTCGCACTTTGATCTGACAGCAATTTGAAACTGCGTTTCCATGAGATGATGCTCATCATTGAGCAAGTCCTCAAGCGCTCCTTCAAACTCCGCAAGCTGAGTTCCAGTCCCGAAGAAATTGTGCTTTTGCTCTTGGACAGTCCGCGTGAAAAGCGCAACCTGCTGTGTAGTGTCCAGCGGCTTCACAATATGACAAATCTCTAGCTCGGCAGGCAGCGCAAGAATTTGAGAAATTAGAAGTCCATTCATGGTTTCTGGCCATGTACGAACCGCTATGATTTTGTTGAGATATGAAGCAGGAACGGTGGTCTTGATCAAACCATCCGACGATATATCCAGATCACAAGCCGGAATATTGGCGCTCATATTTTGGGAAATACGCGGTAGGAAGGGCATGAACTGGCCGCATATCAAATAATTGACAAAGCTACTCAGTTCACAGGGGTCATCAAGCTTTGATGCGGCGAAAACAGGTCGTAGGCCATAGCTTTCGAAGGATGAAGAAAATCCTCTGGTCGTTTTGTCCAACTCGCTCATAGTTGGGCAGGTAAGGACAAGGCACCAGATTTGCTCAAAAGCATTTTGATAAATGCTCTGCTCTTTCTCTCCGATTTCCTTGAGCGTGATAGTCGGCCATTCTGCATCAAAGCTAACATCTCGGGAGCGCTTCACGCCAAAGATACGCAGCGTTGTGTTGGGCTTCAGAAATTGATGGAATGCAGTTGATCGGGTTTTTGCAAGAATATCCTGCTCAGCCAGAGAACGCGTCTCATAGGCCACTCCGGACAAGGTAAAGATGCGGACATACTGCCCATCCTTCAATTGAAGTGTCTGATTGTCGGCAAGGATTTGATCAAATTCCAGCTCGTTAGCCAGCCAATCCTCATCAATGTCACCGAGCAAATAGCGCGATGTTTTAGGATGAAAGAGCGCACCAGCAAAAAGAGCTGTTGTTGTCATGAATAATGCTTGGGTTAGCATTGGTTATTTCTCCAAATTCTTCTTTTCACCAGCAACCAAATGGCGGCTTGGTTTGCCTCTCAGAAAAGTATTGGGCAGAAGGAAAAGAGTGTCGGAGTGAGGATCTTTGCGGCGCATATAAACGGCCCACGCAATCCCGAGCGGCATCGTCACGATGAAAAGCACAAAGGCAACAGATTGACCGCCCGCTACTCCGCCAAGCATGGAAAGGAGAACCACCCCAATGACGACAACGGAAAAGTGAAAAGGTGACATACCGAGGATTTTCATCGGCTCTTGCACATAGGTAGCAACGCTGCTTTGTGCTTTCATCGTGCTGCTCCCTTATGACGTTGCCGACAAGAGGGCCGTCAGAATACTAGGACCAACCATGATCAAAGCGCCGCCGAGCACATAGGTCAGTACCCGCCGAATATCGAAGTGCCCTGAAATTATGATATAGATGCCGTAAAGGATCAGCCCGAAGCCGATAATTGCAGTCGCAATGCTCACGGTGCCGCTCTGAAGGGATTCTGCCAGAGACGTGGCAGGAGAGGCCCAGTCAGAGCCAGCCAAGGCGCTGGAACTACCAAGGGCCATACCGGCAAGGGCCAAAGGCAGACGAGTTTTGGATTTTCGAATATAAATGCGCGACATTGTAATTTCCTATTGTTTGAGGATCACAAAGATGGCGATAACCGCCAGAATGTTGATGGAGGAAAAGAAGCCGTTCCAACGGGTCATGCGCTGCATGGACCGTTTGACAAGCGTTAGTTGTTCGGTGAAATGAGCGACGGCCTGAAGATGAGTAGCGATATTCTCTTGTGTCACCGCATTGTTGATCTCGGAGACCGATCTGACCGCTTCATTCAGCTGGTCATCGACGGTGGCGACAACTTCACGCACGCCAGATTTGCTGCGCTCTCCAAAGAGATCCATGGCCTTTGAAAGATTGGCTTTAAGCGTGTCTGAAAAGGCATTGAGCAAGGGCACAAGCGCCATTATGGGATCATCTTCAGACAGAATGACGCCGGAATGTCGCATAATGGCTTCTCTGGCATCTTCATTCTTGAGAGTATCCCACTCCAGATCCAGTTGATCTGAAGAGTGATCGATCCCGCTCATTCTGCGGCCTCTTCGGCAACAAGCGCAGCAGAAAGCCTGGATTGGTCCAGTTGAGTCACATGCGACTTCCAGATCTGTCTCAATCTTTGGCGGCTCATGATCTTGAAGTCTGGAGACTGGATCGCAGCTTCAAAAGTGAGACTTTGCTCCATCATCGCTCTTATGTCAGCGCCAAAGGTTGCTTGTTGAACGCGAGGATGCAAAAGCAGCTCGAAAATCCTGTCTTTGTAGGTCTGGAAGAATTTACTTTCGCTAAAGCTCTTCCCTTCCCGACCAACAGGCCCGAAAAATTCGTTTTCCCAGATGACAAATTGAGCCGTTTCAAACTGTGAAATCAGCTCTCCTAGACCGTCGAGCGTGCTCTGAAACGCAGGGCCACCACAAATGGGAGAATGGATCAAAACGCGCGTTCCACTGTCCTGCAGAAACGGAAGGGCCACATTCTGAATGAGGTATGATGTGAAGGGCACATAAGCACTCGTGCCAATATCGCAGATGATCTGTTCACCAGCCTCTGCTTCAACAATTGTCTCGATCATCTGATCAAAACAGCGAGGGTTGATGTCATCTTCCTCCATAATCTGAAGGGGAATAGCTTTCAGCCCGGGGATTGTCGAAAAAGTGGGTGTACTGGGATCACAATCAACTGCTGTTACCGAAACAGCTCTATGGGAGTAGTACTGGGCGATGATGGAAGCAGTCAGGCTTTTGCCGATCCCGCCCTTTGCTTGCAATACAAGATGGAAGGTTTTTTCCATTAGAATTCAAACCTCTTTTTGCGATCAATTTTTCGGAAAGGGTTATCTTTGGAATTTCGGAAGCGTTCAGCCGCTGACCTTGATTGATCGACTGTTTTTGAATATGTTGGCAGGGTCGCAGCTTCAGAATTTTGGGATGTGTTTTGTGAAACCGAAGCGAGATTTTCTGTCGTCGGGACATTCCCTCCGGCATTGCCCCGACCAGACCCATCATGTTCGTGAGAATTGGTGCGAGCCATAGAGCGCAGGTGCGAGAAATCTCGATAGCTCACTGCACTTTTGAGGCTGCGCATAAAGGAAGAATATGAGCTGGAAACACGCCCTCGGTTATTGAGGTCCAACCAAACTTCCTTTAAATTTGGCTTCACAAGGCAAAGTTGTAGCGTTTCCGTCAGCACAGCATCAACCTCAATGCGAGATTGACCATAGGGCTGACGGACTGAGGTCCGTTCAGACGGCATGGTATTGTTCGCGCCAAAAGGCGCGCCCTTACTATTTGTGGTAATTTTTGTGGAATTGGCGAATTGGTCGCTTCAATAACAAAGCGATTCAGCCATTAGTAGACTTCAATGCACAAAGCGCGAAGCGCGAAAGTCAGCGACCAATTGCCAGACTTTGGGTAAGTTGGTTCTCCAATGCGAATGTTAAACTGGTACTTTAATGTTCGCTAGGTTCGGGTGGTCTTATGTGGAAGTGAGACCACTCGAACCGCTAGCGACTTACAAAACACACCATAGTGTCAAGGTGACTCCCTGTATACGGGAGGTTGACTCCTCTCCCATTCCTTTTCCACAATTTCAAAAATCATCACTAATGTTGAGTAAATTTGTCTTCACTGTGTGATGGGAAATTCAACCAATCGTTGAGCGTGAAACGCGAATAAGAATTCTCTTGCATGACGAACGGTACCGTCATGCCTATCCTGCCGTCCCACCTATTGCGATTTGTTGCGATAGATTGCGATGAATTACGACAGATTGCGATTCCGTTGGTTGCAATTCGGAACATAAAAAGAACAAACTGCAATAAATTGCGATAGAATGCGAAACAAATTGAACTATTGCGATTATCCGAGATTTCCACGAGATTTTGTCAGATTCTTCGAGATATTCGGAGAAGAATTGCAATAAACAGCGATTTCTTTTGTTAGATTGCGACCACTCGGGTTTCAAATCGAGTCAATAAGAAAACCTCAAAAATGAGAGACTTCACCCTCTGAAGCCAGCGCAAAAGCGCGTCTCACACTCCGCTTCCGGCCTGTCGCTCCGATGGAAGGGATGAGAAGAGCGCTTTGCGCTCTGCAAATGGGTCGCAGGACTCATGGGAGCGCGCCCCAATGCGGGGAAGGAAGAGTGTGTTTAGCCATGGCGGCGGTTGTGCCGATCAACTCGCGTCATGGACACCTTCACAGCCAAGCCTTTTGATGTCGTGGGCGAGACGACGAGGAGAAAAGGAAGTGACGGTGCGGAATCTTCCCCAACGAAAAAAAGGCCGAGGGTCATCTCCTCAGCCTTCAGACAACCGACAGCTTGTCTCAATACACTCACCTGATTTCAGTCAGGAGCCGTTTGAGGTCCTTATAGGTCTTCGTGTGATTGGTATTGTAAATATCCTTGTTCTTACCCTTCGGGTTGAGAATGAACCATGTGTCACCGGTCACTTTGGTTCGGTTTCCCTGCTTTGAAAACATCAGTTCAACCTGAGCGACCGGATTGCCCTTTATGCGGTTCCGCAATTCAACGATGTTTTTTCCGTCGCTCTCGGAAAAGGATTTGCTAAACAGCAAGGACGTTTTGGTTTCTTTCGTAACCGAATAGCCGAGAGTGGATCTCGTAAAGATCCGCTTCGCCTTCACTTTGGCCATAGGAATTGATTTCTACGTCATATGTACCGCCAGACGACTGGATGCTTCGGCCGCGGGACTAACCAAAAATGCAGCCGCAATCAAACTCGCCAAAATTGCCTTTTTCATTATGTCCTTTTCTTCACAAAAGATAGGGAGAATTTAAGCATCTTTTCTGAAAAACTCAATAAATACCGTGACTTAACAGGATGCTAAAGCTAAAATAGTGAAAAGACAAACACACTCTAAAGAATAGAGACTATGCGTAAGATACTTGCATCTGTGGCCACCAATCTGGTGAGAATTGTCTCGCTCTTGCTTGCGACGGCAACCACAATGGCGCTATCATTGGTGTTGGTATTTCTTGTTCCGCTATTTCTGCAGTTTTTTTATCAAATTCCCAAGAGTTGGAATCACGATGGCCCTATCGCAACTGACCCTATTTTTTGGGCTTTTTGGCTGTCCATTTCTTTTGGCCCGGCTGTGCTAGCTTTTCTTGTTCCGCCAATTGGCAACTGGATTCAAGACCAAGGTTTTTGGAGTGCGCAAACCTTCGGTCCGCGAAAATGCTGTCATTGCCCAGGTCAACGAAAAACTTACGGTCGCCGCCAAGCAAAAAAAGAGACGCATATTCCAAGTGGTCTATCGTATGATGGACGATGATGACACCAATGCCTTTGCATATGGAAGCAACCGTATAGTGTTTACCACCGACATGCTTCGAAAGTACGCAGCATTTCCCAATCAGGTTGACATGCTAGCTGCGATCGCGGCTCACGAGTTGGGGCACCACAAAAACTTAGATACCTTTTTCGGGACAATTCAGAATTTTCTGTTCTACCCTCTGCATCTTGCGATCTTCATTTTAAATTTGCTGTTCAGCTGGATACCAGTTCTAAGCCAAATCAACTTCTTGTTTGTTGCTGTAGCGCAAATTCCACTTTTCTTGTCGCAATTTCTTTCAGACTTCACGCGGCAAATGGTCGAGTATCGAGCGGATGCCTTCGCAGCACGCCTTCTTGGGCCGAAACACTTTGCAGATATTCTCGACGATTTTGGAAAAACCGAACGCTGGGAAGGTGGCGGTGTTCTCGTTTCGATGCAACGCTCACATCCCCCCTCCGAGCTGCGCCGAGACAGGATTTTGAAAGAATTCGGACATCTGATTTCATCAGACAGGCTCCATGCGCAAGCCGTGGAGTGATCGGACCAGGTTGAGGTTTCCTTCCTCGGCGCGGTCGATCATTGCCTTGAAATAGGCTGCCGGATGAGAGATCAGCTCCGGATCTCTGAGCGCCTTTTCGACAATTACGGCCAGACAGACGAGCGCCATCAGGTTGCCTTGTCGTTCAACACCCCATCCAAAATCTCGGTCACTAAGGCCAATAGTGAGTTTTAGCATTTGCGCCGATCCCATCAGTTCCTGCCATGATCCGAAGGTGCAGCCGGTCACGGTTTGCACCTTTTTGCATGCGGTCTGCACCAAACCGATGGATACCTGATCCATGCAATCGATTTTGCCCTGCTCTGGCCCTTCGCCTTGGAAAAATGGTAATTGCTTTTGTTCGATCTCGCGTCTAGGCTTTCCTTGCAAAGCCCATTGAGCGGCTTGTCCGCTCTCAGAATTTGAGACTTGCTCGTTAGAGCAAGGCCGCAATTTCTTATTACTAATATTATCGGAATAGGATGTATTAGGTATAGTCACGACACCAGTGTCATGCGCGGGTGACATTTTTGCATTTTCTTCTGTCTTTTCTGCATCATAACCAAGCTTGGCAAGGGCTTCCTGATAGATGGATTTCATAGCATCTGCACAATCATGCCAACTCGCTCCTGTATCATCCAAGACACGTTGAGCACTCTCAACCTGCTTGCCAAGATCCACATCATCCTGCATGGAAAGATCAAGGATCGCACGCGCCAACCGCGTCACAGATCGCTTGGCTTCCCTCTCTGCATTCAAAGCTTTCTGGAAGGCATCCGCCTTCTTGCGGAAAGCAGCAAGGTTGAAGCAGGCCGGGGTGAAGTCGAGGCCATAGGCCTGAATAACCTGCCCTGCCCGATTGCGATCAATGAAGCGCCGACCGGTCGGGCTATCCTTGTAAGCCAGGATACCTGCTTCAACGAGCTGCTTAAGCCCTCTCGTCACGGTTCGGGTCGTATGCTGCGTATATTCAGCCAAGCGTTGATTGGAAATAGCAACGATGGGTGTGTTGCCTTCCTGAAAGTCGTCCGCATGAACCAGTCCAAGCAAGATATCAAGAATATGATAGGCCGTCCCCTTGATGCCCAAAGCTGGCGCTACGCGCTTGAGGGTCAAAGACAGCTCATGCTTTTCGATAATCGGGCGATTGTCTTGCTGGGCAAGGATCGCGCTTGCGATAATGCCATCCGAGAGAGATCGGAAATTGGCAATTGTGGTGTGTTTCTGTGACATGGTACCTCCCGCCAAACAGCGGTTTGAGATCCTGTATCCCAGACAAAAGCCATAGAAATCCCGTTTTTGGTCAAGAAGGAGTCTTGCCAAATGGGTCCATCACACCTATAGTCAAATTTGCTAACTATGGACTATAGCGCTTGTCGCTTTTGTCTATCTAATAAACCCGTCAATTTGCCGATTGACGGGTTTTTTCGTTTCCCGCAGATCAGGTCATTGTTTCTCTCCCTTCTCTGCTTCGTATTCAGAGATGAGTGTTTCCATTCTTTCTCTAAGGAATTCAGCGAAACCTTCCCCCTTCGAGCGATCAATCGAAAAGTCCAGAGATTTAACCTTCTCCGAAAATTTAACGATTTTGTCACCATTTCCCGATTGAAAGAACACAATGGTTCGCTTGTTCGTTGATGCTGATTTTTTATGCGCGGAGCGCTGTGCCACCTTGAGAGCGATTTCAAAACGCCCGTTGCTGTCTGCCTTTTGCCACGCAGCAGAAGCTGAAGCATTGACGATAGCGTCTTCAGCAGCTTGCTGCCTGTCCTCGAACACGATCGCGAGGGCAGACCACCGAGGCAGGCCAACGCCATTGGCGCTGCCGATCAAATGACAAATCTCGTTGGGAATTGCATCTGCAATACGAAGAAGTTTCCGTAGATTGGATTTGTCTTGAACTCCAATAGCCCTGCCAATCACGGAATGTGCATACCCAAAGGCTTGCAATGACCGAGCATAGAGAGCCTTCTCGATGAAAGACAAATCGGTACGATCATTATTTTCAATACCTTGAGCAACAACCAGTTCCTCGTCGGAAAGCTCTTGAACGAAAGCCTTCACCGTAATGCCTAGAAGGCGACAAGCATGCGCCCTCCTTGCACCATACGCAACTTGGAAATACTCAGACTTCTCCGGATGGGGACGCACAAGAATCGGAAGTTTCTGACCTTCCAGTTGGATAGACTGCTTGAGTGCTATAAACTCCTCAGTATCCTCGCTCCAAGGGAACCGGTCAGCTACCGCAGAATCTAAAATTTTCTTAGGATCTATTTTCTGGAAAGCTGTTTCTTTCAACTGGTTCTGGAGTTCTACTACCCGCTGTTCAATTGCAGTCATTGAGGTCTTGAGCGCTTGTGTAGGGATGGAAGCAGACGAGCGGCGACCGGCATCTTTCTTTGCGCTCTCGAGAAGAGCTGCACGATCGGAGACATCATAAGCAGCACTTAGCTTCTGCTTCCTTTTATCGTTAGCACTCATTTCCGCCCCCATGCTTTTTCAATCAGATCGAAGATCTCACCATTTACTGCGTTCACAGAGTCAATCGCTCGAATATAGGTGTCACGGCTAACATCACTGCGGTTCAGTTCATACAACGATTTGTTCTCCAGACCGGCGTTTGCTATTGCAGTCGTATCAAGCACAGTAGTTCCAATGATCTTATCAAGAAACAGTGAGCGCATCATCGCAGCCAATGTGGTCTGGGGCACATCGTTGGGATTATGACGAGTTATTAGCAATCGGAAAAAATCATGTGCAAACGGCGTGCCAGCATCTTTGAAAGCTGCCAGCATCTCGACCAACATCGACAAGAACTGAGACATACTGGCAACATCGATCATTGCCGGTTGCACAGGAACGATTAAGCCAGTTGCAGCATAAATCGCGTTCAGTGTCATATAGGAGAGCTGAGGAGGCGCATCGAGGATGACAACATCATAGTCGTCTTCAACCGTCTCAAGCGCCGCCGCGATCCGACGAACAAAGTGCGACTTCCCAACAAATTCGGGGTTGCTGATCGCGCCTGGGGTTTCATGCTCAAAATAGTTTAGTTCTGCATGAGCTGGAATAAAGTCCAACCCGTGAAAATAGGATTTCCGTATTACATCCTTCATCACAGGCCGTTCTTCATCATAGCAAACCACCCCATAGATCGACTCCATCGATCCAACGTCAATTGCGGCTCTTATCCCAAATGTCTCGGTTAAACTTGCCTGCGGATCCAAGTCAATTGCGAGAACCCGCAATCCCTTCAGTGCGAGATATTGCGCTAAATGAATGCTCGTAGTCGTCTTGGCGCAGCCACCTTTGAAGTTAGCAACAGTTATGACCTGAAGCTTCTCCTCACCTTGTCTACGTGGCAGGAACTTTAATGCGTCAGAAACTTTTTTCGCGGCGTAATACTGACGAATATCATCAATATCGGAAAGGGTATAACGCCTAGCCGAATTGCCCAATCGGGCAACTGGCGGAATCTCACCATCAAGCTCAAGCTGCCGTAGTCTTGTGCTCGTTACACCGATCAGCGACGCAGCTTCCTTAGCCGTAAAAGATCTGAGTGTTTTTTTAGCTTCAGGCGGATAAGTTGCGGTCCATATGCGATTGATCTGTTGATTCAACAGCAACGACATTTCTGAAAGGAACTCTTCCGTGTCTGTTTCCTGGACGGACTGCATAACGTTATTTATCTCCTAGCGGCCCCCAAAATTACGGAATATGGATCAAGGCCGACGAAAAATTGTAAGCAGATCATGTTTGAGGAGTCTCATTCTGTCAAGCAAGATAGGGTTAATGGAAGATTAATGTCGACATAAACTTATGAAAACATAGAGAATATCTAGCGTTTATAGCTAACGGGATAACAGTGGACTTTTACTCTGCTAGTGCAATCAGGTCCCAAACTGTCAGAATCGATTCTTCCGGTGTCCCTCCGAGTATATGCAGCATTGCTCTACCCCGTACAGGCCTCTAAAGAATTTCATTGCAACTGCTACGAATCACCAAGATCAGTAATTTCAATAAGTTAAGTAGGGGGTTAGTTAACCCCCTTGTGAGTTTCGTGCCTTCAATCAACGTTTGATCGAGAACCGCAACAGGAATTGCGACGCGATATTGGCCCCCTACTCTTCGCTCACGTCTGGTAGCCGCTGGCCTCATCTCCTCATGAACCGCTTGGCATTTCGAAGGTCCGGCGCGATATCGACGCTTCGCCCGTTCTCATAAAGAACATAGATCGAGCACTTGCGGGTTGGCCCTGCATGGCGATGAAGTCACGGCGCTTTCGCGCCGTGTCCTTCTTGGCTGGCTCCGGCTTACGCAGCATCTTTGGCCTCTTCGGTCTGCAAGCTGTCGGGGATCGGGTGGGTCTTGCTGTCAGAGAGATAGACAGCGACCCATTGCGGATACTGGCCGGGCTGCCGCTTGCGCGGGTCCAGACAGGTCTTGAAGCGGAACGTCTTGCATTTGGAAAGACGGGTGCCGCGATAGCATGAGGAAATAGCAGAATATTCGGCCTTGGTGAGTTCGATCTGGGTCAAGCTTATCACCTCTCCAGGATGATACTGGTTCTCGGAATCAAGCGTCTCGGCTTTGAAGTTGAGGATAGAAGGCTTAGCGGTTTTCTTGGCTGGCACCTGATAACCGGTATTCTGCATCAGGTCGCGCCAAGCCTCATCAGACAGGGGAAGACATTTGGTAGACGTGCCGCCGACCAAATGAAGGGGCAACGGAACAGGGCTTTCGAGTTTAAAGCTCCCCTCCTCCGTCTTTGTTGCCTTCGGCTTCTCTGCTCCATGCTCACGGGCAAAAGCCTGAATGACGGTTGGGGTCAAGGCTCCTTCAAAGCGTGCCACGTCTCCCAATAGCTCTCGCTCATAGGCGAGCCGGTTCAACAGATGCTCAATCCAGCGATGTGCAATGCTGCCTTCAACAAGGCGGGTAAGTTTCTCGATCATATCCAGCCGATAAGCTTGCGGGTCAATCTCTCCATCGACCATTTTCTGCCACGTACCAAAGGGGGCAATACAAACAGTGCCGATCTGGTGCATACCAACCAACTTTATAATGAACTTGTTCGATAGGTTTTCTTGGAAAACTTCCAGCGCTTTTGCGTAGCTGTTAAGCGTGCGCTGATGGTCGCGCAGATCAGCGAGCAGGGTTTTAATGCGGCGGGCGCGTACATTGGGCCGCGCTTTGTAGTCTGCATGACGCTGCACGCTCTCGGCTCTGTAGAGGTAGTGAGAAGCCGCACGGCGGCTCTCAACGGCTTTGCTCATATTGTTATGCATGCGCTCTTGGGTCCGGCGTGCCTTGCGCTCGGAATGATGCCCCACAAGGATCGGCTGGCCGAACTCAAAAGCGCGCGACAGCGTGTCGGCTGTGGCGGTGAACGCATTGGCCTTACGGGTCTTGTTAGTGGCAATGGCGTCCAGTCGCTCGGCTTTCATCTCGGCGCGTTCAGCAAGGGTCGTGCCTTCTGGCTCGATCTCGCCAGCAATCGCAAGGCAGAAGTCTTCGCGGGCAGGCGTCCATTTGGGGGCTACAAAAAGCTCCTGCTTGGGTGCCCATTTAAAGCCAGCATCCTTGACCAGCGCGTATGTGCCGCTGTCCAATCTGGTATCGGAATAGATCCGTAGTTTGTTGTCTTCAGGGGAATAGGTTGCTTCTACGCCTTCGATGCGCTCGATCTTGGTTTCGGTGTTCGACATTGATTTGCTCCTTGTTCGCTTGGCTTGATCGCCTTTCACTTTCTCTCGTCGTGCGACAGGCCGGAGCGGGGTCAAGGTCACAAGCGCCGAACGCAAGTGAGGGGATCACCTGCACGCAATGACCAAAGGGAATGAAGGAAGGGGACGCGGTGCAGCGCAGCTGTTCAGCCTTGACCCCGATCTGGCCATAGCCAGAGAACAGGGACAAAGCAGGGCGCGAGCGCCCTTCCCCGATTAGCCTTTGGGTGGCGGAATAAGAACGGCGAGGAAGGGAGGATCAGAAGGGTCGAAGTTTCCGCCTCACCTTTACCGGCAGCCTGGCCGGAGGGGAGTTCGAGGGGCGGGTGTGGCCCCCTCGCGGCAAAGCCAGCCGGTCGATCCGGTTGGCTTTGCCCCAAGGCGATCTGCTCTGAAGGGGCTTTCACCCCTCCGAGCCAACCAGCCTATGCCACCATATCAAACAGGTCTGTTTGAAGGGGGGTGGAAAATGCAGGAGCGGGAAACTCACAAACCACGATTTCAACGCAAGGGGAAACCCCTCTCCAGTCGCCACGGTAGATTTCGGTATCAATGCCGCATCCAGGTTCGATGGTGATCCCTGTTTTCTCCGAGAAGCTTTTGAACTTGCGACTTTCAGACCGCAAATAGTAACGCTCACCGGAATAGCGGAAACCGGCTGAGGTCTGGGGCAGAATGAAAGCACCAAACTCAGCCATGCGGGATGCAATTTCGATCACTTGAAACTCAAAATCCATTCCTTTTTCTGAACGGGTCCGAGCCTTGCCAAACGGCGGGTTGCTGATGGCACAATCAAAGCGGCGGGCAGGGGCAAAATCAAAGACAGATGCACAAATCCAATTGGCTTCGGGGACGATCTTCTTGCCAATCTCGACATAGGCGGGATTGATCTCGACGCACGTCAGGCTTTCGGCACGTCCCGACCAAAGGGCATGAAGGGACAAAGCCCCGATGCCAGCACAAAGGTCGATGACATGGCCATTCATGATTTCAAGGGAGAAGTCTCGAGCAAGGCCGCTGGGCGTGAAGAATGCACCGGCATAGGCATTGTTATGGCTTGCGCCTTCCTGCCAGTTATCGAGGACAAAAAGCTTTTCGTCATCAGACAGGCGGTCTTTGGTCAGGATGGCTTCGCCTTCATTGTGGGCTTTGGTCTGTGCTTTGGTGAGTTTCATAATGCATACCCCTGTGCGTTCGAGTAGGAACTGGCGGCTCGTTTGATCGCCTTTCACTTTCTCTCGTCGTGCGACAGGCCGGAGCGGGGTCAAGGCCATAAGCGCCGAACGCCAGTGAGGGGATCGCCTGCACGCAATGAACGCAGTGAATGAAGGAAGGTGACGCGGTGCAGCGCAGCTGTTCAGCCTTGACCCCGATACGGCCCTAGCCAGAGAACAGGGATAGAGCAGGGCGCTTTGCGCCCTTCTATTTCCCGCTTCTTGTTTTCCGGTCCAAGACACAAAAAATGCCCCTCCCGAACCAAATCGGGAAGGGCTTCCTGAAGCTCTCGCGGGGTATGCAATGCAAGAGCTTCAAATGGGTTATTAGTGAGTGCTATGAGGCTTCCCAGACAAATCGAAGCCGATGGCGTCCATGACAGCTAAGGTCGTCGTCAGGGTCGGATTGCCTTCTTGACTGAAAGATCTGTAGAGCTGTTCGCGAGAAAGGCCAGTCTGCTCTGCAATTTTTGTCATGCCTTTGGCACGAGCGACAATTCCGATGCAGTCAGCGATGAGTGCAGCGTCTTTCGTTTCAAAAGCGTCTTCAATAAAGGTCCGGATCGCTTCATCAGATTTGAGAAATTTAGCCGGATCAAACTCCTTAAGCTTCTCCACCATGGTCAGTTTCTCCATTGTGCTGCTATGCGTTTAGCATCCTTGATATCTTTGGATTGGGTTTTCTTGTTGCCGCCACACAGAAGGACAATCAGTTCCGCTCCTCGCCTTAGGAAATAGATCCGATATCCGGGGCCATAGTGAATGCGTAATTCACTTACCCCGTTTCCAACTGGTTCAGCATCCCCAAAGCTTCCTCTGGCAACAGATACCAAACGCAGGGTTATCTTTGCCTTGGCATTCTCGTCCTTGAGCCGATCCAACCATTTATCGAACGTCTCTGTCGTGAGGATCTTGATCATTTGCATATATGTAGTTTAAAAACTACACCCTGTCAATGGAAGTTGAAACCCACCGCGCCAAACTTTTGTGTCCGGTCGCGGCGGGCTTGCTGGTTTAGGCTGCGAGGTCTTGCTCGGCTTTCTCTTCTTGGCTGGTGGCCTGCTCTGGTGTCAAGGGCTGGTTGATCATGCAATCCGGTACCCAAGATGCAATGCGGTCCTTTGCCTCTGGTGAAAGGCCGTTGCGGTCAACGTCATTATTGAACAGGGCATGGAGCCGCGCCACCTTGTCACCCTTCTTCATGTTGGCAAAGTTCGCAGAAACAGGCTTGCCATCAATGAAGCTCCTAATCTCGTCAAGCTGGTCGGCCTTGAGGCGTTTAAAAAAGGTGCTGTTGGGCGTCCATGTGTTGCGCACATCAAGCTTCACTGCGTCAGCTAACAGGTCCACAAAGGGGATGGGATTGCCGACATAGATGATAGCATGTTGAATGTCACAAAGCATCTAAAGCTGCGCATAGAAAGCAAACATTTCAGGGGGAAGTAGAACATGCTCTGGATCGTTGGTTTGCCAAACATTCAATCAGACGGCCAGTTCTGCCATAAGCGAGATGAATCAAATCCAATCAATTGATTCCCAATATGAATTGGATTTATTCGATGCCGATCCCTACCATCATAGCATAGTCAAGAATAGGGGAGGGGGCCTTGTCTATCCGACCGGAAATCCATTTGAGAAAGCTGATCCCATCGCGCAATATGCACCGCTTTTATCGCTTTAAAATAGAGCCTGATTTACTGGGGGGTGTTCAGTTAATCCGTAATTGGGGCCGCATTGGTACATTCGGGCAGGTCAAAACTGAGTATTTCTCAGATAACAGAGCTGCTCTAAAAAGGTGTCGCTGCCTTCAAGCGCAGAAGATCGCGAGAGGTTACGTGCCTGTCGCACCGGCAAAAGCGCTTTAGCGGATCGCTTGGCGCGGGATATGTATTTTCTTTCGGCCTCAAGCTGGCCTGCAATCACAATGATAGGGGACCCATTGTGGTCGCTATGCTCCTTCTTATAGATGCCTCTAAGGCAAACCGGCACTTATTCGGCGTGTTCTTCTTTCATGCGGTCCAGATCCAGAGTGCGCAAGGCGTCCCACTCGGCTCTTCCTTCTCTCAAAGTCCTGCGGCTTTGGTCAGATTAACACGGAAACGGTCTCTTCGGCGCTGATACCGGCGCGTCATTTCAGCGCTCGCATGACCAAGCTGCTTTTGAACGTAGCGTTCGTCAACTTCAGCCGAAGATGCCAGACCGGCGCGTAGGGAATGGCCGGCGAAGAGTTTATCCCGCTCCTTCTCTGATAAATCTCCCCGGATTCCTGCGCGTGCTGCCGTTCGTTTGACAAGGCGGGACACTTCTTGCGCATTGAGGCGATCAGGGCCAACCCTCTTGCCCTTGCCAGTCACCCTGCGAAACAACGGGCCATGGGCGATCTTGCCAAATTTGATCCACTGTTGCACGGCGTCAACTGGGCAACTGGCACTCGAAGAGCCTTTGCCAATTTCCACTTCCCGCCAGCCAGTCTTGCCGCGCAGGGTCACAAGCAAGCCATCCTTGAGGATCTCGATCCAACCGTTGCCATCCTCTGTCTGGTCCCGGCCGAGATCGAGGGCGACAATTTCCGAGCGGCGGAGACCGCCGGCAAATCCGATCAGTAGCATGGCCCGGTCCCTCATGCCTCTGAGGCTGCCCGGATCAAGGGTGTCGAGCATTTTCATGAGGTCTTCTGGCAGAATGGCTTCTTTTTGGCGTGGGGGCGCTGCGTGGCGATTACGGATGCCAGCGAGAATGGTGGCGATGGTGCGATCCTTGCGATCCAGAGACAGGCCACGCTGGGTATGGTTCCAACAGATAGCCGACAGGCGCCGCTCGATGGTGGCAACGGCCGCAGGGCACCTGTTGGCGGTTGCCTCGCCGGATGCCAGGGCGGTGATATAGAGGCCAACCGTCTGGGGGTCACCAGAGGTGGCTGAGACCCCGTTGCGGCGGCACCAACTGGAAAAATGCTTCCAGTCGGACGCGTAGGCCCGTCGGGTATTGGTTGAAGAGGCCGCTTCGACATAGTCCCGGGCACGATCGATCAGGGGGGTGAGATGGGAGAGGGGAGGAGACGTGACGCCTGGTGACCCATGTGCCGGTTCTTCAGCTGGCACGACGAGGCCCTCTCTGCCGTTCTCGTTGGTCGGAGGGACGTTGTAGGTGATTTGGTTGGACTTTTCGCTGTCAGAAGCCATGATGTCATATCTATCTTAAAAGGAATGATAATGCAACATTATCATTCTTAACTATCGTTAGACAAGCTGTGCGCTTTTATGCAATAATTTCCCTGAAAACCGCTCATTCAATCGGTGCCCAGGTCATGACACTGCCGCTGCCTCAACCGCCAACCGCGATCAATCCGATCCCGTCCATGCCACAATGGGCCCGCATGGATGAGAAAAATCTGTCGACCTCGGACGCAGCTTTCTTTGCCGGTATCGCCCTCACTTGCCTTGATACTCTTGTCAAAAGCGACCCGGTCTGGGTCGGTTGCTGGCGGGCGCGCCAGGCCCTCACCTGTGCGGTCGTGACCTCGCAAATGCTGGGACGCCGCCAGGAAGCGGCCGCCTTGCGCGACATGCTCCTGCTCACCACGCCGGGGGATGATCCGGGCCCGGCTGGCCGGATCGCCAAGGGCTACAGGCGCTGGAGCCGTTCAAGCGGGACAGTCAATAGCAAGACCCTTCGTCGGTTGGCGGACGCTTTCGGTTTGCCCTGGGATGATGCGCTTGCCGGCGTGGTCATTCTCTTTGACGACGCGCTGCAGACACAAAAGGCAGTGCCCTTCGCGGTCGCGGATCTGTTGGCCGCCGTAATGGCCTTAAGACCCGATATCGAATGCCTCGCTTGGCTACTGGGAGACTGGCTGATTGCCTCAAGGCTTGGCTGGCACTCCCCCGTGCCGCTGCTGGTCACAGAACGCTATGCCAAGGCCTTTCGTCTGCCAGTCGATTCCCGGCGTGTGCAACCTGGAGAGAGCGGGTTTGAGCGGGCCGTGTGTTTGTCCCTGACCCACGCGACAGACAGGGCCTTGCAATCGGCGCGCTCCATCGCGCATCGGGCTGACTGTCTGATCGAGGTGGCGCCAAAGCTTCGCACGAAAGGCGCCGAGCCTGTTATCAAGGCCTTGCTCGAAGAAGATGCCGTCCTGTCCTCAGCGCCCGGGCTTGCTTTATCCCGTTGGGCCAGTCGGCGTCTGTTCCTGCGGTTGCAGGATCTGGGAGCGGTCAGGGAATTATCCGGACGCGCTTCCTTCAAGATATATGGATTGTGATGATGGCGCCAGAGCATACAATGGGCGGGGGAGGGCAAGACGGTTCGGCATCAGACGATACCCTTCTCGATCGGGACTTGCTGGATTGGCCCGCTCCATTGCGCTGGCGCGAATGGATGCTGCGCGTCGAAGCGGTGATTTTTGCCTCTGCCCAGCCGGTTTCTCGCGAGCAGTTACAAAGGGTCGTCGGAAAGAATTGTAGCATCGATCTGCTGATTGAGGATCTCATCGAGGACTTGCGCGATCGACCCTACGAGCTGGTCGCGGTCGCAGGAGGCTGGCAGCACAGGACCCGGGTGCGTTTTGCCCAGGCCATTCGGGCATCAAACGCGCCGACCCGCTCAACCGCTGCCAAACTATCCCAATTTGAGGCCGCAGTGTTGACGGCGATCAGCTATTTCCAGCCCATAACCCGCAATGAGTTGACCAAGCTGTTCGGCAAGGAAGTGTCCCGTGACCTGATCGGCAATCTACGCGGAGCCGGCTTCATTGCCTCAGGGCCGAGAAGTCCGACGCCTGGTGCGCCCTATAGCTACATTACGACAAAGCATTTTCTGACAGTGTTTGGCCTTGAGACCCTCAGAGACCTACCGGACATCGAAGCGCTTGAAGATGCTGGCTTGCTCGGGCGACAAGGCGAGTAGACACAAAAGAATTCAAGGCAGGTTTCTGCATCGTTCAGCTCGTCAAATCCTCGTAGCGACGGAAACGAGGAAGCCCGGAATCTGAACAACCGTTTCGTTATCGCAGATAATCCCCTGTGTTTCTATTTGCTCAAGCGCGTGGCGGTTTCGGCATAAGGACAAATGCAGGCGTCATCGGTCTGAAACGCAACAAGGCTTGTGGGGGACTTGAGGCACGTATTGGCTTCCGTTCCCATTAGTAAAACAGGCGGGAAGGAGGCATTCGCTGCAGGAGCGAGAACTTAGGTTCTGTCGGCAAATGCTGACATTCGCGGATTCTCCCACTTGTGGAAAAATCGACGTCGGCCGATCCTTTGAGATTTGGTGCCACTTCAGATTGTCAGGGGCGAGCCAAGCGACTATCTTTCCGACATGGAACATGCACATCTAGATAGGCGAGTCGCTATTCAGGTTGATGGCGAGGACGTAGTTCAACCACTAAGTCTCCTCCGCCGCGAACCGTATCTTGTCTTGCTCGGCGAGCCCGGTGCAGGCAAATCTACAGCACTGGAGTACGAAGCATTTGCTGAGGGTGGCGAGATTGCAACTTGTCGGGAAGTGATGAACGGATATCCGATGGGCGAGTCTGGAACCGCATATCTTGACGCGCTTGACGAGTATCGTTCGGGTGACAGTGGGAAAGAAAAACTCCTACAGCTTGCCAATGCTATTTCACACAGTAACATTCGACGATGGCGCCTCACATGCCGTACTGAAGACTGGCGTGCGACGGCCGACCTCAAGGCAATGCGCCGCGCCGCAAACAACGAGTCAATCACAGTGGCGCATCTTTTACCTCTGAACGAGGAAGAGGCGCAATTGGTATTGGCGTCGCTAGGAGAACCCGACCCGGAGACGTTCATTGGCGAAGCTCGGCGCAAAGGTGCCGATGTGTTTCTCGAAAATCCACTTAGTCTGAGACTGCTTCACTCGGTTGTCGTTCTGAACGGCGTTTGGCCGACCTCTCGCTTTGATTTGTTCACGAGAGCCACTTTTGCGCTTGCTCACGAACATAACCCAGAGCGCGAAACCGATCCTCGCCCTGGGGCGGAAGAAGTTCTCGCGTCAGCTGCCGCGATGAACTTCTATCTACTTGCCTCTGGGGCTAAAGCACTCTGGCGTTCGAATGCATTGCCCCCTGCTTCAACCCAAAACGAATATGCCGCTACACATGCCTTGGGGCTGGAAGCTCACGCTCTCGAAGCCGCTCTTGATACCGCCTTGTTTAGGGGCGAAGAACAAACGTTCACGCCATTACACCGAACGGTTGCGGAGTTTTTGGCAGGTCGTTTTCTGGCAAAAAGGGTGGTAGGAGCTTCGGAGATGCCTGCGTTTCCGTTAGGAAGAGCAATTGCGCTAATCACGGGAAGCGACCAGAAAGCCCCAAGTGAGCTCAGAGGACTTTATGCTTGGTTTGCCGTTCACCTGCATTCTGAGGGTGATCCTAGTGGTGCACGCCGTCTTATTCGGAATGATGCAGCAACAGTGCTGGCATATGGCGACGCTGCGGCATTCGATGCAATTGGGCGGAAAGAAATCCTATATTACTTGGACCGTGATGATCCTTTTTTCCTATCCTCACAGGATGGAGCGACGGTCGTCGGAGGGCTTGCTGGTGATGACCTCGCCGACGCCTTCAAAACCATTCTTGACGCCGATGTCCGTAGCCACCGGCAGGTTACTGTCCTTCAGGCACTTGCCGAAGGTCAGCCCGTCGAACAAATGTCGGAGAAACTGCGGGAGATCATGCTTGACGCTGCAAGGCCTCTCTGGATGCGGAAGAGGGCTGCCGAAGTCCTTGTCTCAAAAGCTATAGACAATGTTGGGATGCAACGGGACCTCTTGGACGATCTAGCTAAAATGACGGTTGACTGGGGTCAATTGGCAATCCGGGCCTGCATCTTAGGAAGTTTCGCAACTCAGGACGTCCAATTTCACGATCTCCATGCGCTGCTCGAAGATATTGACCGCATGCCTTCGAAGAATCGAGAGGATGCAGATGACGATGACACAGCCTCTCTGCACAATCTGCCCATAGCGATAACGAGATCCCCGCGACCGGACTTTTTCGATCGGGGTATTGGAAAAAGCGATGCTACGCGACGTCACAAAGCCCGGGTTGAGTCGTTTCTTAATCGAGCCTTTGTCGTCTCAATTGAAGCTAACCCAGACATAACCGCAGTTCGGCTTCTATCTTGGATAGGAAACCTTCGAGAACATAGATGGGATATGCTCGAACGTGACGTTGTTGAAGCCATTGGCAAGTGGATGGAACGCGGTTCAGGGCGTCGGGAACTTGATTTGTTCCTTGCAGTGACGGAACGAAGCTCCTCTGACGAGGGGCCTTGGGTAGTTTGCAATGAATATGTTTCGACCGTAAGACGGCTACCATCCGACGTTTTGATCCGTGAGTTGTTAGACTTCGCGCAAAAGGCAAGTAAGGGAGCGGTGCGGAAGAGGCGGTTTCAGATAGCTGCGTATGCGGCTCGAGCCGGAACAAACTGGCCAAAATGGAAGAAACCGATTGTTTCGCTGCTCGAACAGGAACAAGGTTTCAAGGGTTTTGTCAGGTCTCTGCTGTCCGACCCCAACGCACAATGGAAAAAGAAAGAAGCGAAGCGAAAAGCCTGCCAAGAAAAGGAAACCGCAAACTCGCGAAAAGGCAATATCGCCGAGCTTGCGCCGGTTATTGACCTAATTTCTGCTGGTGCACCTGAACAGTATCGCGTCTTGAAATGGGCTTCCAAACATTACAGGGATTGTCGGGTCAGCGAAAGCAAGTCGCCGCTCGAAAACATTACAAAATACACAAATGAAGAGATCGCCGCAGCTATTGCAGAAGGCTTTGTTCAGTTCACGATTCATACCGGCATAGAAGTTAGCGTCGAAGATCTTGGCGAAGCAGAGGCAACCAACCAGGCATACTTTAGTGAGTATGTCGTTGCGGCAGGGTTGCATCAGGCGCTATTGCACGGACGAGAAAATGATATCGATGCGTGCCCGCTGATTATTGCTTTGGTTGGGCTTCGGCAAGCCTATTTCAGTCGCGACAATGATCCTTCGGTTGCAAATTGGGCAGTTGGCCGACTGTCTCATGATCCCGAACAAGGTGCTGGAGTGATGTTGCGATACTGGAATGCTGCCCTTGATGCTGGCGATGATGACCTTGGCTCCATCCATCATCTTACGAGCTCGGGCGGGCCGGAACTGATATCTCGGTGCCTTGTTGGCTTGCTTGGCGAGAGACCAGGACTACCAGATTCCGCATTAAGGCAGGCGATCGCTGCCTGCGCTGAGACGATCAACATTAGTGAGATGACTGAACTCGTACAAAATGCTCTTAAACGTCATGATCTCGAGCGAAGCCAAAGAGATATTTGGTCTTTTGTTGGACTGGCGCTGATGCCTCGGGAGTTTGCCAGTCGGCTATCAGAAAGCGAACAAGAGGCAGCTCTGTTGGCACCAAGTGGTGACATTGCGGAGTCATTCAACGAATTGTGCCCGGATATCGATTTGCTGGACCGTATTAGAATTGGGGTTCTTGGAAAGACACATCCGGCACGTGACGATGATTGGTGGCGCTCAGGTGGAAGCGGTATTATTAGGACATCGATCCGGCGTCTTGAAGCCTCTAGTTCGGTTGAGGCTGGAGAGCATTTGAAAGAACTCGCTGCCGTGGTCGACACGACTTGGGCACCTCATTTGGCTCACGCAGCTGCGGAACACGCCCGAAAGTTGCGTGATGAGAAATTTGCAGCGCCTTCCGTGAGACAGTTATTGGGTGCCATCTCAAGTGGCCCACCTGCGACGCCCTCGGATCTTGCGGCCATCGTTCTAGATGAAGTGGAGCGGTACAAGAGCACGCTTAGAACCGGAAGTGAAACACCCTGGAAGCGTTTTTGGAATACAAATCGATATGGGGAGGCGACCAATCCCCAGATAGAGAACGAGGACAGAGACCGGCTGCTCGAGCTATTTCGTCCGCGCTTTGAAAGATATGGCATTTCAGCTAGCCTTCCCGAAGCCCATCGCGGAGAAAACACCAGAGTCGACATCCTATTGTTGAGCCACGCAGGAAAGAACCTCCCGATCGAAGCAAAGCGGCATTATAATAACGAGCTCTGGACGGCCGCATCAACCCAACTCGAGGGGTATGCTGCGGATCCAGATTCCAACGGTTTCGGGATTTATCTCGTCTTTTGGTTCGGTACAGAATTTGGGGGCCCAAAAAGAAGTGATGGTGCGGCCAACCCAGAGAGTGCCGAGGCGCTTGAGGAGATGCTAACTAATGACCTTCCACCTCGAATGAAAGAGAAGGTCACAGTTGTTGTGCTGGACGTGTCTCGACCGCAGTCGATTGTTCCGTCTCAGCACCTATGGGACAGATTGGGTTGATTTGACAAAGGAGGATTTTGGCTCATCGTAGCTCTATCAAAGGAAGCGAAGATGAGACAGAAATCCTGTTTGCAGAAGCCATCTGCAGAGAAGACCATCAAAGACATCCGCCGAAAGACCCGAAAGAAGTATTCGGCAGAAGAGAAGATCCGCAATGTGTTGGACGGTTTGCGTGGCGAAGACAGCATCGCCGCTCTGTGCCGCCGCGAAGGTATCTCCGAGAGCCTATATTACACCTGGTCGAAGGAATTCCTTGAGGCTGGCAAGAAGCGACTGGCCGGAGATACGGCTCGTGCTGCCACCAGCGATGAAGTGAAGACGCTGCGCAAGGAGGCTCGGGACCTTAAGGAAGTTGTCGCTGAGCAAACACTTGAGCTCCGCCTGCTTAAAAAAAGCATGATCGAAGATGGGGGCGAAGAAGAGTGAGGTATCCCGCATCCGAGAAGCATGAGATCATCCGCCTTGTCGAGGAATCCCATCTGCCGGTAACTCGAACATTGAAGATGTTGGGCATTCCTAAATCAACATTCTATCGTTGGTACGACCGTTTCCTGATCGATGGTGTTGAAGGGCTGGAAGATCATAGCTCTGCACCGTCACGAGTCTGGAACCGGATTGAGGATGATGTTTGTGACAAGATCGTCGAACTGGCTCTGGAGGAAACCGAATTGTCTCCCCGGGAGCTGGCGGTGACCTTCACAGACAAGGAAAGCTATTTTGTGTCAGAGGCTTCGGTCTATCGACTTCTGAAAGCTCATGACTTGATCACGTCTCCGGCCTTCATCGTCATGAAAGCTGATAATGAATTCCGGGACAAGACGGCGCGCCCCAACGAGATGTGGCAAACCGACTTCACCTACTTGAAGGTCATTGGCTGGGGTTGGCTTTACCTGTCCACCATTCTCGATGACTTCTCGCGCTATGTCGTGGCTTGGAAATTGTGCACTACCATGAAGGGTCATGATGTTACCGATACCCTCAATCTGGCCCTTGAGGCTTCTGGCTGCGATAGCGTGAAGGTCGAACATAAACCGCGCCTGTTGTCGGACAATGGCCCATGTTACATCGCCGAGGATCTGGGAAACTGGCTGGAAGACCGATCTATGAAACAGATACATGGTGCGCCAGGTCATCCGCAGACACAGGGTAAAATCGAACGTTGGCATCAGACACTCAAGAACCGGATCCTGCTGGAGAACTACTTCTTCCCCAGTGAGCTGGAAAATGAGATCGCTGCATTCATCGATCACTACGACAATTGCCGGTACCATGAGAGCATAGGAAATCTCACCCCGGCCGACGTCTACTTCGGAAGAGGACAGGCAATTCTGGAACAAAGGGAAAGGATCAAACAGAAGACAATCAAACGGCGCCGCTTGCAACATCAATCACAAGCCGCTTAAATCGCAGAAACTGATGAGCTGAACCCTCCAGTCATAACCAAACACATCTGTCCCAAAGCATTCGACGACGGACAAGTATCGATAAAATTCGAAAAACAACCCAATTACTGATACTATCCGCCGATTCCTCGCACCTCGCAACATTTACTTGGTTAATCAAATATTAACAATGCACGTGAAACACCGCACTCGACAGCCTTCTGCATCAAGAAGGCTAGCAAATTCCTCGCATCTGTAAGCCAATAAACTCTCAACCTGATGTGAACAAACAGCTGTGAAACATAGCTGAATCCGGATATGGGTTTCTCTCATCCGGTTCTGACTACAATCAGTTTTCAATCAACATGATTGCCTGTCTATTGAGACGACGACTGCCAGAACAAACCTGTGATTAATCCTCGCACTTGCAAGATATTGCTTCTGTCAGGCAGTGCGGAACAAGAATCGCCCTTAAAATTTAGTCATTACATTTAAAATTGCAGCCCTCACGCTCCATTCTAAGCGGTTCAGCAATAGGCCTGCGTAAACGCCCGGCATTAATCCTGAAGGATGCTTTTTTCGTCAGCGCAAATGAAAAGTGATCAGTAGCGCTATTCGTCTTCATCAGCATATAATTGCCTGAGCGCATTGATATTGACGATTAGAATCTTACCGTACTTAGCATCTATCCATCCTAACTTTTCCCACGCGACCAACCGTTTGTTGATAGTTTGACGGGTCGTGTTAATAATTGTCGCCAGATCGTCCTGCGTCAGATAGAGATTGATCAACACTCCCCGTTCGTGCGGCTCTCCATATCCCTCAGATAGACTCACTAGCCGCTTTGCCAAGCGGGCAGACACCGATAAAAGTGTGCTGTCATGCAGCATGGCGAAAGCATTGCGTACCACTTTACACAGCAGTAACGCTAGAAATCGATTAAAAATCGGGTAATTTTGCAGAAGGTGTTCTACATCGTAGGGTTTGAGTGTCAGGAGTGTGCTTTTGCCGATCGCCCTAGCGTCGTGGGTACGGAGGGATTTATCGATCATCCCAATTTCGCCAAACCAATTGCCAGGCGAAAGATAGCGGAAAATACATTCTTTACCGTCGGCAGAGACTGTACTTACCTTTACGGAACCGGTGATGACCGCATAGAAGCCAAGCGATTCATCACCGCGGTAGTGAATGATTTCGCCATTCTCGTATTGATACAAATTGGCGCGAGACATAATCTGTTCAATGAGATAGTCCGGTAGTGCTCGAAACCAACTGCTACCAAGTAGAATATGGTTGATCTCTTCCGTAGAAATGACGCGGCTATGTGACGGTGCTACGGCCAATATCTTAACCATCGTTGTGGCTCCTGAGGACGATTGTTGTCTTGTCCGACACCAAATGCTTCGAGACAAACGGCAGCGTTGATTCTAAGAGAGTTCCACCCATCTGATTTGTCGATTTAAGCCATTCTTTGTCTGTGTTGCAAGCGGCGGTTTCTGATTGTCTGCATAGGTGGTCGAATAGTCCGGCGCTTCGTTCATTGCGTCCGAACCATCCAGATTGCGGGAGGTAGGGAAGCGAATGTCTTTTACAACAACATCTGTAATCATGACTATGGCCAATACTCCTTTTCGGTCTGACCGTCCGTTTCGGGCTGAATTTGATTAAGCGGCAGATTCATGCCTTGCCCTTGAGAGCCTCCAGCGCCTTGATGAAGGCGGCGGCGTTCATGGCCACTTCGTCCGCAGACATGCCCGCCTTGTAGAGCGCGCTTCCCAGCCCGAAGCCTGCTGCCAGATAGCCATCCATGGTTTCGGAGGAAATTCCGCCGACGGGGAGGATCCGTGTGGATTTCGGTCAGAATAGCCATCATGGCCTTGACGACAGCAGGGGAAGCAATCTCTGGGAGAACAGCTTGAGGGCATCGGCGCCAGCCTTCAGTGCAGCGAAGGCCTCGGTTGGCGTCACAACGCCGGGCACACAGGAAAGCCCCAGGGACTTGGCATGTGCGATCACCTCGGTGTCGCTGTGCGGCATGACAATCAGCTTGCCACCGGCGGCGGCGACGCCTTCAACCGCTTCGGTGCTGAGAACTGTGCCAGCACCGATCAGAGCGCGCCGCCCCAGACTTTCCTGCAAGATGGGAATGCTTTCAAACGGACGGGGTGAATTGAGCGGCACTTCAATGATGCTGAACCCGGAATCAACCAGAACCTGACCGATTCCAAGGCTCACTCTTTCACAATGCAGGAGAGAAAGAGAAAAAAAGGGGAGAGAGCCCACTCCGCAGGATGGAGTGGGCTCCTTGTTTCATCGACCCAGTAGGCTGAAGATGCCAATCGAGACGGGTGGTATGTAGGATATGATCAAGAGGAGAACGATCATGATCGCAACGAAAGGTATGATACCTCGTACCACGGTGCCGAGCTGGGCGTTGCCGACCCTTGCCGCCACGAACAGGTTGATACCCAAAGGTGGAGTGATGAACCCGATTGCCAGGTTGACCACCATGATGATGCCGAAGTGAATCGGATCCACACCCATGGAGGTTGCCACAGGGAAAAGGATCGGAGACAGCACCAGAATGGCTGGCGTGGTATCCATGACACAGCCAACGAACAGCAGAAGCACGTTGATGATCATGAGAATGATGATCGGATTATCCGAAATCGTCGTCATCAGGTCAGCCACCTGAACCGGGATCTGCTCGATGGTCAGGATCTTGGCAAAGGCGGTTGCACAGCCCAGAATGACCATCGTCGTACCCGTTGTGGAGCACGAGCGCGCAACGGTCTTGAGCAGCTGCGAGAAGCTGATCTCACGATAGAAGACCAGACCGCAGAGCAAGGCATAAACCGCGGCAACAGCGGCCGCTTCTGTCGGGGTGAAGATACCCGCATAGATGCCGCCCAAAATGATGACCGGGTTCAAAAGCGCCCATTTGGCTTCCCACATCAGTTTCGCGGCGACACGACAATCAAAACTGCCTTCAATGCCTGCAATTCCGGCCTTCTTGGCATAGAAGTAGCTCCAGCCCATCAGCGCAAAGCCGATCAGGAAGCCAGGAACGATACCTGCCATGAACATGTTGGAAATGGACGTTCCCGTCGCAACGCCGAAGATAACCATCGGGATGGAGGGAGGGATGATAACCCCGATTGAACCGGCAGTTGCGACGAGAGCCAGAGTGAAGGATTTTGAATAGCCTTTTTCCAGCATGGTCGGAATGACCATGGAGCCAACAGCGGCCACAGTGGCCGGGCCCGAACCGGAAACGGCTGCAAAGAACATGCAGACAGCGACAGTGACGATGGCAAGACCACCGGTCACACGACCGAAGAACACGTTGGCAACGTCAAGGATGCGGCGGGAAACACCACCTGCGCCCATCAGGTCACCGGCTAGAATAAACAGCGGGATCGCCATGATCGGAAAGCTATCCGTACCGGCAATCAACTGCTGGGAAATATAGTTGGGCGAAAGAGCTTCTGCAGCAAGCGCAGCTGCGGCCGAGGCCAGACCGATGGCAATGCCGACAGGGACATTGAGGATGAGGAACAGGACTAGGCTTGTAAAGAGAACTGTAGCAACCATGCCTTAGAACTCCTCGATGTTGGATTTATCAGGATTGCGAAGGCGCCAGATAATGGTCTGGACCTGCCGAATGGCTGTCAGGAAGAATCCGACGCCGGGCGCGGCATAGATCATCCACAAGGGGATCGCCAGAGCGGTTGAACGCTGGTCAAGCATCATCTGCTTGAGCACCAGTTCGTAGGTGGTCTTGACGATGAACAGGGCGAAAGCCAGAAACAGAAGGTCACCCAGAATGACAACCCACCGCTGCCAGGATTGGGGGAAGAGTCCCAGCGCTGCGTCGATCTTGATATGCTTCATTTCACGCGCGCTGTAGCTGATCATCAAATAGATCAACCAGATAAAGACATATCGCGCCAGTTCTTCGGACCAGGACAGAGATTCCCCCATCACATACCGCATGAAAACCTGCACCGCGATAAGGGCGGTCATGAAGAGCAGGAGAAAGACGCTGATTGAAATTTCGAAATACTTGTCCAAAAAGCGTAGAATGGTCATCTACTTGGTCCCTTTCGAGTACCGAATTCAGTGGCCGCAAAACACATGTTGCATGGAAGGTCTTTCCCGCTTCGGGACCGGCATTGATGGCAACATATGGACGAGGACTGGCATGGCCAGTCCTCGCAATTAGCGGCTGATGAGGCTTATTTCTTCAGCAAAGCATCCATGTATTCAGGATGATCCATTTTGGATTTGACGAGATCATAGATGTTGGCATCAATAATCTTTTTCTGCCACATTGCTTTCTGATCAGGGGTCAGCTCGGTAACAGTCACACCGTCGTTCTTGATTCTGACGAGGATTTCTTTTTCCAGTTCCTGGGAGCGGTTACGCTGGAACGTGGTGGTCTCTTTCGCAGCAGACGTGATGGCGTCCTGCTCTTCTTTGCTCAGAGAGTTGAATTTATCCAAGTTCATGAAAACGATGTACGGGGTGTAAACATGCTGGGTCAGAGACACGTTGCTCTGAACTTCCTGGAAGCGGTTGCCGTCGATGATACCCAGTGGGTTTTCCTGACCGTCAACAGTGCCCTGCTGCAGAGCGGTGAACAGTTCGGAGAAAGCCATCGGGGTTGGGTTGGCACCAAGAGCGCGCCATGCAGCCAGATGCACGTCGTTTTCCATGGTGCGGATTTTCATGCCGTCCAGATCGGAAGGCTCAGCAACAGCCTGTTTGCTGTTGGTGAAGTTACGGAAGCCGTTTTCCCAGAAAGCCAGACCTTTGAGGCCTTTTTTCTCAAGGGTTTTCAGGATGGCCTGACCGGTTTCACCGTCCAGCTTTGCATATGCATCTTCAGGGCTCAGGAAAAGGAACGGAGCGTCAAATGCATACAGATCCGGGAACAGGGTAGCCAGCGGAGACGTGGAGCTTACACCAATATCGATATCACCAAAGATGGTGCTTTCGGTGATAACGCGGTCGTTGCCCAACTGGTTGTCCGGGAAGTGTTTCACTTCCAGAGAACCGTTGGTTTTTTCTTCAACGATGCGTTTGAACTCAACGCCAGCGTCTTTACCCGATACGGATGTCACGTTGGAGAAACGAAGGGTTTCAGCAACAGCTGGTGAAACGATTGTGCCTACAGCCAATACTGCTGCAAGCGTAAGTGTTTTAATGGACATTTCTTCCTCCTGTGGTAAATGTCTCGAAGTTTATCGCGAAATTATACAAATTGACGTCCGGTTCAAAGTTGGACCAAACCCCAATTAATACTTTCCCCTTTGGCGAAACGAACAGCTTCTTGTGCAACCTTGTCGGATTTCAGGGCATCAGCCAGTGCATCTTTATCGATCAGACCACCGCGTGCGGTGATGACGACATAGACGCAGACACAAGGCCCAAGGTCACCATAAAACGCGCAAGCCAGACGCGAGCGCTGATACGATAAAGCAGAATACTGCTGGGGTCTTCGAGCAGCACATAGCCGATAAAGAAGATACGGGCGCCAAAAGCGTAAGCCGCATCTCTCGGGCCGGTATCCAGGTGAAGCTCCTATTTAGCAAATGCCAATGCTAGAACGATCCAGATAGGCCCAAAATACTCTTCAAAGTAACCATTGGGTTGCTCTGACGTGTGTATTTGCGGATTGCCAGTGGTAAATCCTGATCGGTAGAGTGGAGCATAATTCACCCCTTTTGTATTTGTCGTTATTGTGGTGGCCCGCGCGCGTGTCCGGACGATACAGGTCGGCTATTTCACGCTAAATCGTTCAAGAGCGTCCTGACGAAGCGTGGTACCTGCACCTGGCGCGGTGGGGAGAGAGTAGTACCCTTCGTTGACTTCAACCGGATTGACGAAACAGTCCAGCGTCCAAGGAATAAATTCAAGCAATGAGCAGGAAGGATGCGCCATGACCAGATGCAGCTGCGCCTGCATCATGTCACCGTGATGCGGCGTTACCGGTAGATTGAAAGCCAGACCAAGATCGGCAATTTCCCATAACGCCGTCAGCCCCCCGCAACGTGTTGCATCCGGTTGCAGGTAATCCACGGCACCAGCCAATACAAACTCTTTAAAAGAATCGAATTGATAGAGCAGCTCACCCAGCGCAATCGGCGTGTTTATATGTTCAGCCAGCGTACGGTGGCTCGCGACGTCATCATGCCACATCGGCTCTTCAAACCAGGTGATATCGAAATCGGCGAGCCGCGAGCCGTACTGCTTGGCGGTGCTGATGTCCCATTTGGCATTCGCGTCAACCATCAGATTCACGCCATCACCAATCGCCTTTCTGACTGCCTCAATACGTTTGAGATCCTCTCGCGGGTCCGGCTTACCGATTTTCATTTTTACGGCATTAAACCCTTCTTCAAAAATCATCTTTTTGCAGTCATCAACCAGTTCCGCCGTATCGCGGACCAGCCAGCCGCAGTCAGTGTTATAGGCGAGAACGCGGTTGTTTTTCGAACCGCCAAAGACTTTCCACAGAGGCTGCTCCACCATTTTTGCTTTGAGATCCCACAGCGCGATATCAATGGCAGAGAGCCCCATTTGCATCAAACCGCCGCGACCGACCCAGATATTGGTCGAACTGCGAGACATCTTACGATGCAGGTAGCGAACTTCGCTAGCGTCCTCGCCGATCAGCATTGGGCCGAAAACGTCCTGAATGATGGTGGTGATAAGGCGGTCGGTGGTGATGTCAGCGTGTGTCCCGGTATAACCATAGCCAACAAGACCGGTATCAGTTTCGATCATCACCCCCGGCATTCCCCAATGGGTAATGCTATGGGTTGAGTCGCCAATAATATTTTTTGTAACCGGCACGTGCATAATAAACGTGGTGAGTTTGGTAATTTTCATTGCGGCTTCCTGTGTCTGAGTGTCCTGACGGATGGCCGCACTGTAGCAACGGCATTCTTGCAAGTCTGTCAAACGGTTGACACTTCCTCGGAAGCGGAGGAGTTAACTGAGCTTTTAAACGGAGCGCGAAGTTGGCCGCTGTCCGATGGTGGAATCGACAATTGGTCATGCTCTGCACCCTAAAAAGGGGATCGTTTAAAACTAGAGTTTTCGCGCTATTCTTTCGGCTGGGAGAAGGAACGAAAGCAATAAAAGGGCGTGTCGCAAACTTTTGTCGTTAACCCAGCCTTGAGATTTGGATGATGAAAAGGAGCTCCAATTTGTTGAAGGAGCACCGTATGATTCTCAATTCCATTGCCGAAAAACTAAAACGGAAATCGAAAGATGATTTCAAAGGCAGACAATTTGAGGCATGGCTGATCATACAAGCGGTATCCTGGTATCTGCGGTATCCACTGAGCTATCGGGATCTGGAAGAAATGTTCCTTGAGCGCGGCTTTAAAGTTGACCACAGCACAATCAATCGTTGGGTTTTGGCCTATGCTCTGCTCATTGAGAAGCGATTACGTCGGTTTCGCAACCCCCATTGCGGGTCTATTCGGGTAGATGAAACTTACATCAAGGTGCGGGGGAAGTGGAAATTCCTGTACCGGGCCATAGACAAGCATGGCAATCCCGTGGATTTCTTGCTTACAGCCAACCGCGATATTGAGGCAGCAAAACGTTTCTTCAACAAGATGCTCAAGGAAGAGCCACTCCTGTCGCCGGGCAAGATCGGCACTGACGGCGCCAACACATTCCCCTCAACGATCAAACAATCGGTCGACAAAGGCTACCTCAGACCAGCCCCTGTCCACTATGTCACCAAGCATTTACAGCAGCGCATAGAAAGCGATCATTTCAGGGTAAAGAAGAACATGCCCAGGATCGGTGGTTTCCGATCCTTCCATACAGCGAGACGAACAATCGCAGGTTTCGAAGCAATGCTGTGGCTCAAGAAAGGTTTTGGCTTTGCAGGCCAGTGGACCGTTCGCGAACAGAATGATCTCATTGCTCTCCTCTTTGGAATTCAAAAAGTTAACGAAGCATGAAAATGAGATTGTTCACGGGGTAAATGCACCCGTTGATAATCTTTGCGACGGGCCCTTCAAATGAGTATCTGCTATTTGGCTGCGAGAGCTTGTGTCACCGCTGCGGGGTCTTTCTCAATCACCTTCAAAAGAGTAGTGGCGGCGCGATCCGGAAAGCGGCGCTTTTGTTCCCAGTCTCGGATCGTACCAACTGGCAAGCCAAAGCGCTGGGCAAAAGCTTCTTGTGTTAGCTTATGCTTCTTGCGGATTGCTGCAACGTCCACGACTTCAGGAGTGTAGGTGCCAGCCGGTTCAGCTTCCCCCTTGGCAATCGCCAAGGCTTCATTTGCGCTTTTTAAAAGTTCACTACCAAACGACATGTTGCGTCTCCGTCAGTGCAAGGTGCTCTTGCCTTTTCTGTATATTTCGGCCAACTGCGGCAAGACCTTCGCCAGGCCGTTTCTCTCTGCCTTGGTCAAGTTTGCCTTCTCACCCTTGCCATAGATCGCAAGAAGAAAAACAGGAATGTCTCCACCGCCGTAATAGTGGATCGTTCGATACCCTCCGCTCTTGCCTTTCCCTCTGCCAGCATGCCGGAGCTTTCTTGCTCCACCAGTGCCAGCCATAAGGTCTCCAGCCAGAGGGTCATCCGCAATCGAGCTAACGATCTCCATCAGCTCATCCTCGGATATTCCACACTTGCGGGCTTGAGCTTTAAAGGTATCGGTCCAAATCACTGTATGCATATCACAATATACGGCAATGCCGTACCTTTTTCAAGAGGGAACCCACCGCGCCCGACTTTTGTGTCCGGTCGCGGTGGGCCTGCTGGTTTAGGCTGCGAGGTCTTGCTCGGCTTCCTCTTCTTGGCTTGTGGCCTGCTCTGGTGTCAAGGGATGGTTGATCATGCAATCCGGTACCCAAGATGCAATGCGGTCCTTTGCCTCTGGTGAAAGGCCGTTGCGGTCAACGTCATTATTGAACAGGGCATGGAGCCGCGCCACCTTGTCACCCTTCTTCATGTTGGCAAAGTTCGCAGAAACAGGCTTGCCATCAATGAAGCTCCTAATCTCGTCAAGCTGGTCGGCCTTGAGGCGTTTAAAAAAGGTGCTGTTGGGCGTCCATGTGTTGCGCACATCAAGCTTCACTGCGTCAGCTAACAGGTCCACAAAGGGGATGGGATGACCGACATGGATGTTAGCGGTCAATGAGCGGGCAACCGCAAGGGTTAGAATGTCGGTCTTTTCCTGATCGGTCTTCTTGCGGAAGGCTGCGAACCGTTCACCCACGACATCAGCACTCGGGCGGTTCCAGTCATCAGCGATGGTTAGAATTTCTGGTAGGGTCTGTCCGTGTTCCTCGACTTCGTTCTTTGCGATACCAGAGGTAATATTACAGGGCAGGGCACTTTCCCAAGCCTTCGTCACCATAGCGAATATGGCAATGTCCTTGGCAAGGGCGTCGTCTTCAAGAATGGCCGCTTGTAAGGCACCGGTACGGATCACGGCCATATCGGTTAGCAATGCTTGGGAATAAGCAGCCTTTTCTTCCTTGATTGCGGTAGGCTCTGTGACAGGCTCACGCTCTGCCAGAAGGCCAGCCTTGACCGCTCCGTCGCGATCTTCAGGCCGTACATAACCTTCCTCAGCACGGATCGTGCCTTGGTTATCAAGCCAGAGATAAACACCTGAGAAATCCAAATCGACAGCGAGATACTGAGACTTTTGAACCTCTTCCAGTCCTTCCAATTCTTTGACTTCCAGCTCGGTTGCCTTGCTTTCGTTGTAAAGCTCCATCAGAGCATCAAACCTGCGTTGGTTCTCGTCAGAAAGAGGGAAGGCGGTCGGGTACAAGCGGTCGAACTTGGACCGTTCATCATAGGACAGCATATCCTCCCCGACTTCCACCCATTTCCAACCTTCGGCCAGAAGGGCTTGGCGCTTGACTTCAAGTGCTTCGCGGGTCAGGCGTTCAAGAATATCGGTGTTGAGGAAATAGACCTCTTCCCCGAATAGGTCTTCGCGCACCTTGCCGCCTGCGGCTTCATAGGCTTCTCGGCCGATAAGACGGGCGCGGCGATCCGTGGCCGTGTTGGCTTCTTCCATCAGGAGCCGCTTGATGGTGCGGGTGTTATCGCCTCCCCATGAGCGGCTAAGGCTTTCAAACACCTCGGCCTGTCTTTCCTGATCATCACAGACGGTATAAGCGGCGGCTGTATCGAGAGTGATTTCGCCCTTTGCCAAGGCTTCAAGGATGCAAGGAGCAAGGTTTGCCAGCTTCAAACGGCCTTTGACGTGGCGCACGGTCTGGGCGAACGCGATGGCGATCTTTTCAGGGGCAAAGCCTTTCAGTGCCATTGTGCCATAGGCTTTGACTTCCTCAACGGGGTTGAGGTCTTTTCGGGCGTTGTTCTCGGTATTGGCCCATTCAAGGGCCTGCTCTTCATTGTCAGCGATGCGGACGGGCACGAGGAAGCTTGCCAGAATGTCTTTGTGTTCGAGTAGGTGGGTGAGGGCACGAAATCGGCGACCACCGGCCACGATACCAACCTTATCGCCTTCCTCGATGCCGACAAGGTTCTGTAGGAGGCCACAGGCTTTGATGGATTGGGCAAGGGCTTCGATTTCAGCGGCGTCCACGTCCTGACGTGGGTTGATGGGAGAAAGAACCAGCTTGGAAAGCGGGAAGTTTGAAATAAGTTTGGAAGCGGATTTTTTTGACATGGTGCATACCCTATGTGTTTGGATTGTTGGATTAGGCGAGGTCTTTGGCGGCGGCGAATACGGCGTCGCGCCAGCCGGATTGAAGAAAGAGAGCTAGGAACTTTTCGGCGCTTTCGAAGGACAGGCCGATCAAGTCGTCTGCGTCGTCATCGTGAGGAACGAATTTGTAGGTGATCAGACTTCCACCATTCTCAAGTTCGAAGATGTCGTAACCACGGATGGTCCAATATTGGATTTTCTTATGGCTAGGATTGAACTGGCCGTTCTTCGTCTTGAAGTCGGGCAGGGTCTGAACCAGATCAATCAAGTTGCCGAACGAGAGCGGTTTGAAACCGGAGGCAAAAGCCTTGGGGTCGAGCGACCCTTTTGTTTTTGGGATGAAAGTCATGATGCATACCCCTATGCGGTTGGATTGAAGGAGGCGGCTCGTTTGATCGCCTTTCACTTTCTCTCGTCGTGCGACAGGCCGGGGCAGGGGCAAGGCCAGCAGATCCGAACGTCAGTGAGGGGACCGCCTGCACGCAATGACCGCAGGGAATGGAGGAAGGGGGATCGGATGCAGCGCAGCTGTTTAGCCTTGCCGCTGATCTGGCCCTAGCCAGAGAACTGAGAAGAGAAGGGCGCATTGCGCCCTACCAACGGGCCATAGGCCCCAAGGGAACGCGCCCGATACAGGGGGGTGTCATCATCTGCCGTGGCGGCGGAAACATCACCAAGGGATCGACACCGCATGGCCAAAACCCGTAGGGGTTCGGGGAGCAAAGCGACTAGAGCCCGGTCGCCGCTTGCCGGCGATGGTGCCTGCGATTGCTCTTGATGGCAGAGATATTGAAAAATCGACTTGCAATGAACGCCGTTCAAAAACGGCGAATGTAGGCACAAGGATCACACATTGGATTGAGACTAATTATCTCACGATTCCAGCTGTTTAAACCCATTTTAAGACTGATTGAACTGAAGCGCAATCTATCCACTATTCGAGATCTACCAGAGCAGAAAGCCCCTATCTTTGGTCGAATCTAAGGGTCTAGACTCTGTTTCAAACGACACTGAGTAGATCATATGGACAGTTTGCCAGGACTAAATATAACAATGGAAATACTAGCGAACCTAAGCGCCCAGCTGGCTTTAGGCATTTTGGGACTACTTTTGCTTGATCTCATGAAACTGAGACAGGCCAATCTACGCACCTTGAAGTCCGAACAGAAAGGCAAACGCTCATGCTAACAGCAGCGATTATTGTTTGTGCGAGCCTTTATGCCATTGATGGTGATACGGCCAAATGTGATGGCACAAACCTGCGCATGCTTGGCGATGGCACCCCTTATGTTGATGGGGTTGATACGCCTGAATCTGGTAAAAGAGCCAAATGTCCTTATGAACGCCAACTTGCTGAGAAGGCTACACGCCGGTTTGCAGAGCTCCTACGAGATCCTAATCTGACGATAGAAGATTCAGGCGAACGCGGTCCCTTTAATCGCCCGCTTGTGCGGTTTCGGCTTGGAGACGGAAGAACGGCTGGCGCTACTCTAATATCAGAGGATCTTGCTCGTGTTTGGCATCGAGGGCGTCACATTGACTGGTGTCGATAAGCGAGAAATTCATGATTCCGATCTGGGCCAAGGTCGGACAATGCGGCGGCATGGGAAGGGTAGGGGCTTTAGCCACTACCCTTTTCTATTGCCCCGATCGGCAAGAAGAATGGTGAGGGCAGCATACCTTCAATTGTTCATCAAAAAGACACTCGGAGCCGATCAAGAAACAATCCTGCATCCATTTGCCTGCGAACTTGGTTTGGAAGCAGGAAGCATACAAAAAACTGATCGAATTGGGTCTCCACCAATCTCAATGACTTGAAGAAATATTAATATGGCTCCATCAAAATGATTTTTATTAAGTGCTTTGATCTTCGCAAGGCATGCACGAGCCTCGCTAGAGATAACTATATAGAATATGGAAGAAATCTCATGAAGGTATCAGAGAAAGTGCGCAGTTTGTCTCTTAGGAGCTGGTTAGTGCTGGGCATGTGTATGGTTTTGTTGCCGTTCGCGAGCACCGCATTTTATGGTTACAAGATTTACCGCGAAGAAATATCGAAGACATTTGAGACTGTTATTCATGCCCACCACAGGATGTTGCTCCCACTAGAGCGGATTCAAGACATTTTCTGGGATATCTCAGACGAGATCAACGACTATGCCCAAGAAGGTGGCGCTGGCCATATAGTTTCTTTCGAAGCCTCAGCCAAAGCTGTACAGGCACAACTGGTGGAAATGAGCTTAGCGATTGCGGACAACAGCCGCTATGAACAGATCCTTCATGGTGTGCAGCTGCACTGGGAACAGGTGCTCAAGGTGGTGCCTGGTGTTCTAGAAGGCACGCCAACCACGGCAGATAGCAATCTTCAAATCTTTGAGCGCGAGATTTCCAAAGCAGCCCAACAACTCGGGCAACTTGCAGAAGAACTCCGATCTGAAAGCGAAGAAGCGCATCGGACCACGCTGGAAGCAATTAAAAGGTTTGAGATCCTTGCTCTGTTGGCCGCTATTTTGGCAATCGGTTTGGCCATTGTTACGATATATACGATTGACCGTGTGCTGATGATTAGCACTGACAAGCTCGTGGAGGGGGCCATGAGAGTGGCCTCCGGAGATAGAGAGCAGGAGATTGATATTCAGGTCCCCCCTGAATTGGCATCGGTTGCTAAAGCTTTCAACACGATGACAAGGCAAATTGTACTTCAGGAAGCCAAACTGCAATTAGCTGCGCGTCTTGATGGTTTGACTGGTTTGAAGAACCGGCGTGAGTTTGATCTCAAAGTAGCCGAGCAAATCGACGCAACCAATGTGAAAACAGCTTCTTCTGCTCTTCTGATGATCGATATTGATCATTTCAAGAGGTTCAATGACAGCCATGGCCACTTGGCCGGCGATGATGCCTTGCGCCATGTCGCCAAGGTTATTGCCTCAGGCGCCAGAGAGACCGATGAGGTCTTCCGATATGGCGGTGAGGAATTTGCTCTGCTTCTTTCAGATATTCGGCAGAATCAGATCCTTCAGGCGGCCGAAAGAATTCGCCGTGAAGTCGAGAAGACCCATATCCTGCTGCCCAACGGAGAATATGAGACTATCACGGTGAGCATCGGAGCCGCCGAATTTGCGGGCGGGATTTCATTCAATGACATTGTAGGGCAGGCGGACAAGGCCCTTTATCAGGCGAAGGCGTCTGGTAGAAACAAGGTCATTGTGGCGAAGTTCTAAACCGCAGCGATCCTATGGGTGTAAAATCTAGAATGCAGCAGCAGTGATCGGTGAAGTCGGCCCCTTCGATGGTCGCATACGCCGTTTTCATCGTTTTGAACCCTCGAACAGGCCTGATCAATTGCTTCAACTTGCCATGATCTGCCTCGACAACATTGTTGAGATATTTCACCTGGCGGTGGACGGTGTCCTTCGAGCACTTACCTTCCTTCTTCAACTCAGCGAGAGCGACCCCATAAGGCGCAGCCCTGTCCGTGTTGATGATGGCTGGTTTCTGCCACTTTTTGACGCGCCTCAACGTCTTGGACAGAAACCGCTTCGCTGCCTTGGTATTTCGGGTCGCCGAGAGGAGGCCCCGTACCTTGATGTATGTTTCATCGACCCGCCAGCTGGAAGAACGAGGCGAATGCTACTGCCAGCGCAGCCGCCGTTCGATTTCTGGGGCATATTTCTGAACCCAGCGATAGATCGTTGAGTGATCCACGGGAACGCCACGCTCTGTCATCATTTGCTCCAGATCCCGATAGCTTATACCGTACCGGAAATACCACCGGACTACCCATAGGATCACATCACCCTGAAAATGGCGCCACTTGAAGTGTGTATGCATTCCCTGCTCCCGCTTAAAACATCAGCCTTGCCCTCCGCACTATCTTGCATGGTAGGCAAAGCTCCAAAGACAACCTTGCTGTGACTTGTCTAGCCTCCAATCGGGTGTGTTATTTGAGCGATATCCTTGAACGTCCTCTGAACAATACACGCCGAAAATCGTCTTATTTCCATTTAGGATGGCCAAATGCGTCTGGATTGACCACGTTTGACCATTTTTCTCCGTTCAGGATGGCGAGGGTTCCCTGAGCGGCCATGACGACGGCCTTGGCCGTTGCTTGCGGGGTCTGGGCCGCCAGATGCGGCGAAACGAGGAAATTGGGAAGAGCAAAGAGCGGGTGACCAGCCGACATTGGTTCTGCATGCAGGACATCCACCCCGGCCGCCTTGATCTGCTTTGAAGCCAGCGCGTCATAAAGAGCCTGCTCGTCGATCAGATCACCCCGCGCCGTATTCACCAGAAGAGCGGTCGGCTTCATCATCGCGAGCGTCTCGGCATTGATCATGTTCCGGGTTTCGGGTGTCGAAGGCACATGGAGTGACATCACATCAGCGCTCTTGAACAGCTCTTCCAGACTGGAGGCCTTGCGGTAGCCTGCAGCCTTTACGGTCGCATCGGGCACATAAGGGTCGAAGATCATGACCTCCATGCCCAACGCGGCGCAGAAGCCGGCGAAGATCTGGGCGATATTGCCAAACCCGACAACACCCGCAGTCAGACCAGAGAGTTCGGTGGTTGCGTATTTTTCGCGGATGGCAAAATTGCCCTTGCGTGTTTCCGCATCACTTTCCGGCAGGTTCTTGCTGATTGAGAGCAACAGCGCCAGGGCGTGCTCGGCAACCGAACGGGAGTTCGCTCCCGGGGCCACAACAACGGGAATGCCATTTTCGGTTGCGGCTTCAACATCGACGCTATCAACCCCAACTCCGGGCCGCGCAATCACCTTCAGGCGCGGGCAGGCTTCGATTGCCTTGCGGTCTATCTTACCAATCCGCAGGATGAAGCCATCAGCCTGCTGAAGCTGAGGCAGGATCACATCACTGTCGCCATTATGTGTGACCACGATTTCGGCCTTGCCCTGAAGGGCATCCATGCCATCCTGATAGAGAGGATGCGACAAGAGTACAGTATTCAATTTGGCCTCCTAAAAACTAGGGTTGGTTTCCCGCGCCATCTGCCTGCCGTTCCCTGATTGCCACAATTTCTGTTTGGTGCGACCAGGGAACGAACACGCCTCGGGGGGAGCCAATAAGGGGGGCTGGCATCAGGAAGCCAGTTTTAATCCAGCGCGGCGATTTTCTCTTCGAGAACCTCGATCGCTGCAATGATCGCGGCTTCCTGATCCGGGGTCGTTGGCTCGGTAGGCTGACAGACCCGCTTGTCAAGGAAGCCCAGACGGCTAAGAGCAAATTTGGTCGAGGCGGTCTGGCTTTTGGCCAGAGGGAAGATGCCGCAAATTTCCGGCCCTGTCGCAAACTTTTGTCGTTAACCAGGATTTGAGATTTGTGCGGTGAGAAGGTGCTCCGATTTATTGAAGGAGCGTCGTATGATTCTCAATGCCATTGCCGAAAAGCTGAAACGAAAATCGAAAGATGACTTCAAAGGCAGACAATTTGAGGCGTGGCTGATCATTCAGGCGGTATCTTGGTATCTGCGTTACCCGTTGAGCTATCGGGATCTCGAAGAAATGTTCCTTGAGCGCGGCTTTGAAGTTGACCATAGCACAATCAACCGATGGGTTCTGACCTACGCTCCCTTGATCGAGAAACGGTTGCGTCGGTTTCGCAAACCCCATTGCGGGTCTATTCGGGTGGATGAAACTTACATCAAGGTGCGGGGGAAGTGGAAATATCTGTACCGAGCCATAGATAAGCACGGCAATCCCGTGGATTTTCTGCTCACCGCCAATAGAGATCTTGATGCAGCAAAGCGTTTCTTCAACAAAATGCTCAAGGATGAGCCGCTCCTGTCGCCGGGCAAGATCGGCACTGACGGTGCCAACACATTCCCGTCAACGATCAAACAATCGGTCGACAAAGGCCACCTGCGGCCGGACCCTGTCCATTATGTTACCAAGCATCTACAGCAGCGTATTGAGAGTGATCATTTCAGGGTAAAGAAAAATATGCCCAGGATTGGTGGTTTCCGATCCTTCCATACTGCGAGACGAACCATCGCTGGTTTCGAAGCCATGCTGTGGCTTAAGAAGGGCTTCGACTTCGCGGAGACATGGACCGTTCGCGAACAGAATGATCTCATTGCTCTCCTCTTCGGACTTCAAAAAGTTAACGAAGCATGAAAATGACGCTGATCACAGCACAAACAGGGCCTGCTTAAAACTTTGCGACGCGCCCCGGGTCAGCTTTGAATGATTATTGACAAGTTGGCCCCTTGGTATTCGAGAGAAAAGCGGACTAAATGAGCACTTGGAGCGGAACGAAACCGTGGCAGATCTACTTTGCTGATTCGCGTAGTGGCACCTCGGGCAATTATCCTCAACTGGTCAATCCTAGCTGACGAACGGAGATCAGGGAAGATTGTAGCGCATATAGATATCGATAGGCACCGAAGGCGGTACATAGCCGATATCGCCTGTAGCATAGGCTTTCATCGAGGCGATTGCCAGTTCAATTTCCGCTCTGGAATCCTGATTGATGAGGGCATCAATTGTTCCTGAAATCAACGCATTCCGCGTGTGCTTGGTCAACTCGTGCGCAACCACGATAATGTCCTTTTCCCGACCTCGTTCTTCCAGCGCCTCAATCAGGCCCCGGTTTCCTGCTCCGATATTGTAGATGCCAATGAGATCGGAACTTTGAGACAGAATATCCTGCACGACCTGTTTGGTGATGGCACTGTCGTCTCGTCCTTCCGGTACGGATACGATTTTGAGCGACGGATATTCCTGGGTCAAAACCTGCTCGAAGCCAAACCGCCGGTCGGCCTGATCGCAAAGCGTGCGAGAGCCAATGAGGGCCGCAACGGACCCGGATCGTCCTGCGGCGAATTTGCCAATGAGAGAGGCAGCCGTGCGTCCGGTAGCGATGTTGTTCGGGCCAATGGAGAAATGCCGTTGCGAGGGCGTGACATCGGACACAAGCGTTGCCACGATGACCCCCTTGCGGACAAGGCGATCAATTGCCTCGCGCACATGAATGGAATCGATTGCGATGACGGCAACTCCCGTGCATGTGGCCGGACCGACTTGCGCAAGCGCTCGAGTCAACTCAACCTCGTCAAGCTCGGTATAATCGCTGAAAGAGAGGAAAACACGCTGAGCCGCAAATTTCTGCGTCATTTCCTCGATGTCTTTTTTCATGTTGACCATGAAGGTGTTCTTTGGACCGCGAGGAACAATGAACTGAAAGTAGCAATCGCGCTCGACAATTTCTTCTTCGGCAGAATGCCCTGTATGGAAGTCGAGTTGTTCGATGACTTTTTGCACGCGCCATTTCGTATTGGCGCTGACATTGGGGCGATTGTTTACAACGCGATCAACTGTCGCCAGCGAAACGCCAGCCTTTTCTGCAATGACCCGTAAGTTAACTTTTTTTACCACTTTGAGTGTTCCTCAGGCATAGCTATCGCAACAGCCCTTTAAGGTCTTCAGATCGGAATTCCCACATTTTCATGCAAAAATCCACCATCCGACTTGGAGCAAAATGACGCTGCTTGGATTCCAATTGCATGCAGCATCAATTGAACTTGATCAGAATCGTACGTCACATAGCCCGGGTTCTTGTGTAAATTTTCGCATCAACCCCGCAGGACGGGGTCGATGCTTTGGGACCGTGAATCCCGGTCAGTTCTTTTTGCTGAGCGCAACTGCCAGAACAATAATCGCACCGCGTGCAACAAGTTGTTGGCTGTATTCCAGACCATGCAAGGTCAAACCATTGTTGATCATACCGATCATGATCGCTCCGATGATGGAGCCAATGACCGTGCCGTGGCCACCCGCCAGCCCTGTGCCGCCAAGAACGGCCGCAGCAATAACCGACATTTCATCGCCTTCACCAAACTGGAAACGACCGGACTGCAAGCGCCCTGCATAGAGCATACCCGCCAAACCTGCAGCCATCGAAGACATGAGCATAACCCGTGCCTTGATAGCATTGGTGTTGATCCCGCTATATTGAGCTGCTGTTTTGTTGCCCCCGGTAGCCAAAACACGGCGCCCGAAAGTATTGTGTTTTAGCGCCACATGTCCTGCTATGCCGATGATTGCCATCCAAAACAGCAAAATTGGCAGCGGCCCGATATCACCGCCACCAAATATGAAGGCGTAGGTTTGATTGAGAATGGGAATGGCCGCCGTGTGGCTGATCCACATGGACGTGCCAGTGCAGATACCCATGGCCGCAAGAGTTACAAGAAAAGAAGGGATGCCAATTTTGGTGGTTAAAAAGCCTGTAATGATGCCGACAAGGCAACCGATGCAGAGCCCAGCCAAAACGCCAGCGACCAATCCGTAGTCATGCAGTACCATGGCCGTTACAACAGAGGACAACCCTGCCAAAGACCCTACCGACAGGTCAATTTCTCCAGCAGCCAGAACGAATGTCATGGCAATAGCCATAATTGCAATAATTGCTGTTTGACGCACGATATTGAGTAGATTGTTCAGATCCAGAAAGCCTTGATCGCGCAAGGTGATTGAAAAGATGATGAAAAGGACTGCAAACCCCAGATAGATAACCGCTTGCCGCCAGGAATCCCGGATAAACGCCAGAGGCGAGACACTGTTCTGTGATTTTGTGAGAATGGCATTAGACATTTGCATTTACCTCTTGAATGGCGACTTGCAAGCGACGTTGAGCTTCCTGAAAGGACGCTGTTTTATCGGTGTTTTGAGGGAAGAGATCATCATGACCGAGTTCTTTTTTGATCCGGCCATCCGCCATAACAATGATGCGATCAGATCCGGCAATCAGTTCGGCAATTTCAGAGGAAATCAGAATGACGGCCTTGTTCTGAGCAGCCATTTGCCGAATGACATTCACGACTTCGGTTTTGCTGCCAATATCGATCCCTGCAGTTGGTTCATCCAGAATCAAAATCTCGGGCTCAGTGGCTAGCCCTTTGGCAAGAACCACCTTTTGTTGGTTGCCACCAGACAGTTGCTTTGCCTTGGTTTCAGGACTGTCTGTCTTCACATGGAGAAAAGCGATTTGATCATTGACCAGCTTAGCCATCTTCTCACTCGACACCCAGCCCCAGTTGCTGATCCTGTCAAGCACGGACAGACAGATATTGCGCGACACGCTGTGCTGAACCACTAGTCCCTGACGTAAACGGTCTTCGGGTATAAGCGCGACACCATTTTTGAGCGCTTGTTCAGGACTATTCAGTTTAACGGGATTGCCGTTGATACGGATTTCCCCGGATCGGAGTGGATTGACACCGTAAAGCATCCGAGCCAGAGAGCTTCTCCCGCTTCCCAAAAGCCCGGCAATACCAACAACTTCACCCCGTCGAACAGTCAGATCGACCTCACACGGCGTGTGCGCACCAGAGGCGTTGATCAGCTGGAGAATATCCTCACCAAGTGCCGCCTCGTCGACTTTATCCGGCGCGGATAAGTTGGTGCCTGCTTTTCCAACGACATGGCCCACAATGCTCTCGACTGTCATATTTCCAATCGGAGCACTGAGAACAAGGTGGCCATCTCTGAGGATCGTTGCATGATCTGCAATGCGCAAAATCTCATCCATCCGGTGAGACACATAAACGATCGCAACGCCAGAAGCCTTTAGCCGCCGGAGCATCTCAAAGAGAAGATCAACTTCAGCGTCACTCAACGCAGTAGTTGGCTCATCAAGGATGAGGATATCACTGCGTTGGGACAATGCCTTTATGATTTCGATAAGCTGGCACTGGCCTGTGCCCAGTCGGGAAACAAGTTTCCCCGGTTCGATATCGACATTGAATTCTTCGAATAGCCTTTTTGCCTCTTCAAGACAGAAACTATCGTCGATCAACCCGAATTTATCCTTAGGCTCCCTATTCAAAAAGATATTTTGCGCCGCCGATAGGCTCGGAATGAGGCTCATTTCCTGAAAAATCATGGCAATCCCGGCACGGCGGGATGCTTCCGAAGAATGCTCGAGCATCGGCTGACCGTTCACTTCGATTGAGCCATTATCGGGGCTGTATATGCCACGCAAAATCTTCAAGAGCGTTGATTTTCCAGCACCGTTTCCTCCCAAAAGGGCATGGATCTGACCGTGCCGAACCTCAAGATCGACATTTTCAAGAGCCAGAACACCTCCAAAAGATTTGGTAATTTTAGACATCTTGATCGCTGGGGGATCTGCCTTCCAAGCATCACCAGCCACAGAGGCGCTGTTTTCCTCGGATCTATTGGCTTGCACCATCACCCGGTCTCCTCCAATTTTCTCGAATTGCACCCAAGTCTTCGATGGAGCGGGTCATCGAACACCAGTACAAAGCGCAATTGCTAGTCCTCTATCTTTGAATATGAAAAGGGCTCTTTCCGATAAGCACTAGAGCCTTTCGGAAAGAGCATGTCGGGGGAGAAAATCAGCGCATGCTGTCCTTGACGTCTTTTGGAAGATCCTGATGGTATACTTCCTGCCAAGCTTCAGGCAGGTTGTCATAGGTTACAGCCAGAGACGGAAGAGCAACATAATCCGGAGCTTTTTTGCCCAAAAGACCATAGCCAGCCAGTTTGGCCTCGGTGACACCCTGATCATATGGTCTCTGAGATCCCAAACCATGCACATAGGATTTCTGAGCCATATTAATTGCAACATTGGCGCCCAGATCGCATGTTGTCAGGACGAGATCCTTAACTCCGGTAGAGCGAGCTGCCGCGACAACGCCTTCTGCGGGAACATCCCAGACAGCCCACAATCCGTTAATATTTTTACGGTTAGCGGTTAGCATGGCGCTTGCCATCCGTTCTGCACTGCCTGCAAGGTTGGAGCCGCTGATCCCCTGCTCTGCAATAATCTTGATATCCGGGAAATACTTGTTAATGGTATCTTTAAAGCCATCATAACGCTGCTGGGTTACGAAGAAATCGACAGCATAATAGATCGCACCGATATTGCCTTTTCCGTTCAGGGCTTTTGCCATCAGAAGAGCAGAAGCAACTCCGTTCCCATAGTTGTCAGCAGATACAACGCTGACATAGTCCTTGCCAGCTTCCATCCCATTTGGAACGTTGTCCATGAATACAAGCTTTACGCCCTGTTCTGCTGCTTTTTTATAAGCGCCAGCCGTAGCGACAGGATCGGTTGGGATAGAGACAATGATATCAGGTTTTTTAGCCAGAATCGTCTCAATATCAGCCACCTGCTTTTCAGGTTTGAAGCCAGCATCCGTAACCGCCAGCACTTCAATGCCCATTTTCTCAAATTGAGCCTTGAGGCCGTTGACCTGAGCCTGAGACCAGTCGTTACCCGCATAGTGAAGAACAATCGCTGCGGTTGCCTTCATATCCTTGATTTGGGCAAGTTCTTCATCGCTAAGCACCACGTTGGCTGCTGGTGATGGCTGCTCGCCATTTGGCCCAAGACTATACACTTTGGTTTTGAGCTCATTGAGCAATGCATCCGGGTCAGCTGCCATGGCAGCTCCAACACCCATAGCAGCAACCATACCAATTGCTGCTACAAATCCTGTCAATTTATGAAAACGAGACATTGTAAGTCCTCCTGCTTAGTCTCATTAATTTTCTTTATTTGGTAGAAATCCTCCCCAAAGAACGAGGGGAGGATTATTGTTTCCTCCATTCGTGACACTCAGGCGCCTGAGGTCAGACGGGACAATTCCGACGTGGCTGGATTAATGATCACCTTGCCCTGATGCAGCAGGTCAAGCAGTGCCGGTACCTTGTCTTTGGATTTCAAGAAGGTTCGGGCGCTTGAAAGATCCGTGAACAGGCCAAGAGAAATGGGTGGGTATTTTTTCCCAGCCCATTCGAGCATGTCTTTGGCTATCTGCTCCTTGCTGCCACCAAATTCCCGATCCATCAGGTCGACAGAGGTGATTATGCTGATACGTTTATCCTTGTCGAAGCTGAGGATGAGGCTGGCCCAAAGGCTTTCTTCTTCACAAATGCCAATAACCACTGTGCTTTCTGCGGGAACAAAACGTTCAACTGATGCCTTGATCGCATCATAGGATGCACCCAATCTCCATTGCAGACCAAGCTGTTCGTTGGCGGGACTAGGATAGGTGACAATGTCTTCCCCAAACTCTCCCATCAGGCGAAAGGCACGATTGACATATTCGTCGATGTCGTCGTTGACAGTCCAGGCATCTTGAATGCGTTTGAAATACTCATCTGATGCACTGCGTTCGAGTATCATGACAAACTCGACGCTATCCTTGTTGGCTTCATAAACCGTCTTTGCATCCTGTTGTGCATTGCTGATTTTGGTGATGGGACGATTAATAGCTCTCCCGTCACTGTGCGCAAACTTTTCGATCTCTCCCTTGTCATGCAAGATGATGATCTTGTTTTTGCCCTTGGCTGAATCGAGCATCAAGGCCTGCAGATTTCTCCAGTGGGAAACCTCAATGTCGATCATTTCCACGTATGCTTGCAGCATTTTCCGTTTCCTCCTGTCTCACAGACCTACGGCATATGTCTTGATGGTGTAGGGTGCAAAGCTATCGCTCCAGCTCTGCGCATCACTGCTGACAGCTTTGTCAGACCAGATCTCCTTGACAGATTTTACCGGTTTGCCAATGCCAACAGTTGCCTCGATTGGTTCACTGGTCGGGTTAGCCACATAGACCAGCAGCTGATCATCTTTTGCCGGGTTGCAATGGATCGCAAGGTCCAGACGGCTATCATTCTTGACGAGAGGAACAACTCCGATGTCATCCGTGGCAACAGTCAGAGCCGACGGAATCTTTTCCATATCGGATATCAAGATCACTTGTCCGGAGCCAACCTTGTAGGAAGTTGCAAGCTCGGCGCCATCCTTTGCCAAACTCTTGGCCGGAGCAGACAGAACCTTGGCCTTAAACAAGTCGCATGGCGCAAACAGGGTATCCAGATGAGGCAGTTTCGGCCCCAGAACAACCGTTCCACCTTTTTCGACAAAAGCAAGCAGCTTGGCCTGAACTTCAGGAGAGAGAAACTCGAAACTGGACAAGCAGATGGTTTTGTAAGCAGCCATGCGTTCTTCAGCCAGCGCTGTATCAGAAAGCAGATAGGTGTAACCCTGCTCGTTCAATACTTTTGAGAAACTGTTGAACCAGTTGGTTTTGGAAAGCTGGATTGGCTCGTCGAAACCAAATGTTCGCTCCGAGACAGTCATAGCATTGGGATATTCCGACATGCTGATCTGGGATTCCAGAAAATCACCCGGGAACGAGAGCAATTCAGAAGCCGCTTCAAGACGGTCATAATCCCGGTTAGCCATCAACAGAATATCTGCCTGACGATGGAAATCTTTGAAATCATACTTGGTTGCGACCGCATTGGTCTCTGCGAAAACAACGGCATTTTCTTTACGGATGCGTCCGTCTCTTCGAATTGGCGACCCCATCCACTTGTCGCGCTCTACCAGCATATAGCGACTGAAGCCCTTGATTCCGTGCATCAATGCGGCCTTGGTTACGAACCCCTCATCATTCTGATCGCCCGGATTGAGATACCAAGGCCAAACACCGGCAATGAATTCGGGGATGTATGGGAAACGGCTCGTCCCAACCACATAGGAAACGACTGTCCGCACGTGGCTATAGAGCTCTTTACGCGAATAAATATCGAAACCAACAAAGTCGAGATGCTTCTCAAGTTCCGTCAGGTTGTAAGGAGCGGTAATCCCGCTGGCAGCCCCGCCAGGCCCAAGAGGATGCGGATAGTTATGAAATAGCGGTGTTTGGTCAAGACCACGCTCTTTCATCATGCCCGCTAGTCGGGACAAGCAATCAACGAGATATTTCTCGCGATATTCGATCCAGTCGACATGGCGAGGCAAATCCCGCTGGCTTTTTCCTTCAAAACGGCGGGGAGCGTCCAAATCTGCAAAGCTCTTGATGCTTTTGCCATAGGCTTTGCTAACCGCTTCGGTCGTTTCATATTTCTCTTCAAGGAAGTTACGGAAGCGAGCAATCGACGCTGGATGAAAATCACAGGCATAGGGGTTGATATGGAAGAAATAGGCCATTTCATTGTCAACCTGTGTCGCAACAAGCCCACCTTTGGGATATTGGTGCTTGACCAGAATTGGCATGATCGCATCGAACCAGAGCGCGGTTTCCTCAAAGAACTTGTCCACCGCGTAGCTGACGGCTGGAATCGGGCGCGGAACCTGGGTCAGAACCGCCTTGCCTCCCTGCGCATTGAGGGCTTGAAGGTCGGGATCATCCAAAATGCGGCGTGGATAGCCGAACCACGTCATTTCCGAGTTGATCTGCGGTCCGGGTCGTGCGATCGTTTTCAGCCCGGCCTTGTCGATCAGGGTCAGGAAAGCATCCAGATCGGTGCGAGGGTCAACCTGACCAAAATCGAACTGCCCCCGTTCAATCTCATGTGCCTCCCAAGGCATGTAGATGGAAATCGTATTAAAGCCTAGAGACTTGACCTTGTTGATTATGTCTTCCCATTTATCTCTATCAAGACGCCAATAGTGAACAGCGCCGGAGTAAACGGTTGTTGCAGTTCCATCTATCACAAACTTCTTGTCCTCCAGCGTGATAGAAGGATAGGCGTTTCCTCTCGCGGTTTTAGACACCTCGTACTCCCTTTAGGTTACGGCTCTCCTGCGCAGTCATCAGCGATCTGCGTGTCAAAAAGCCTTCAATTTGCGTGCAAGACACTAGCGACGGATGGAAAAAATGGTCAAATCACCTCAAAAAAACTCAAATGTTTGAATTTTCCATCGAGCAAGTAATTAGAATTATTCTTATAAACCTCTCAATGGGCTGATTTTGCATGAGTTATGCAAAATTATTCCTGCAATTGAGAATTGTGAAGAAAATGATGTACATGTGGATAATAGTGATGTCTATCCTCTAAATTCCACCGTTCTGAGACTTTTTTACTAGAAAATTGATGGTTTAATCGCAATGATTTGAGTTGTTTTTATTTGGAAATCAAATGAAATACGTCAATTTTTCCATCACTCCGTCAATAACCTCTGTCAGCCGCCTCACCTCTCGCTCCCCCTCATTGACCTCATGTATGGGCGGTCCGGTAAGGGCAGGGGGGGGAACAAGCCGCACCCCATTGGCACCCGTCGAGTGTCTTGCATGAAGCCAGTGAATTTGAGTGGATAGGGGCGATAAGTGAATTGCCCCTAGAATTGTAGACACCTTGTCCCCTAAAAATGAGGCAAGGAGACTACGATGCCCAATTCCCATTTCACCGAAGAATTCAAGATTGAAGCATGTTGAATGTCACTGAGAACTGGCTCTGACGCACATTTGCTGAAGTTGGGGCCTACGTCGCACCGATCAGCCGCGCTTGCAGCAGATCGAGCTTTGCGCGTCCGTACATTTGGCGCTTGATGAGCTTCAGACGTGTGATTTGCCCTTCGGTTTGCCCATTTGACCATGGAGAGATGATGGCGTTTCGGACTGCATCTACATCCTTTTCAACGCCGCCGGCAAAAGAGCTAACCAGGCTGTTCTTCGCTGTTTCCAGCCAGCTATCGAGATTTAGCGCTGACTTTGAACGGATCATCGATTGGAAATCGCCAATAACCTTGCGAGTGATGACTAATTCCGGAACATTCACTTCAATCGCAGCCACCAGGATCGCTTCGGATTTTGCCAGGTCATCGCGCGCAGCTGTCATCAGTCGAGCGATCACCCTTGCAGATGGCGTTCGCGCGATCCCACTCTGACCAGCTTTCTCTGCTAAACGCCGGCGTTGCGCCCATTATGAGACGATACCGCGTTGCCCTGGAAAGCCTTTTGCTTTCATCTCGCGCCAAAGTGCCGAGGCGTTTCGTGCCCCTTCGTCCCAGCGGCTGTTGAGCCAGGGTAGCCAGCTATCCATTATGCTTGTCTTTGTCCGAAACACATCAAGACGCTGGCCACGCAAGACATCACGAACAAGCTTGCGACTGTGACCAGTTTGCCGGACAATCTGCCGAATGGACGTTCCCTTCTTCTTGAGCTCCCAGATTGCCTCATTCGTCTCCTGCCGGCGCAGATACCCCTCATATTGCAATTTTTCCGCATAAGTCAAAAGCTTGGGATCAACGACCTTGCTACCGACTGCCTGTCTGATTTGGCGCATGGACTTGCCAATCGCATCGAGAAACGCGCGGCTCGAATTCTCCATGAGATGCCAGCGATCAGCCACCTGATCGGCATCTGGCAAAGCTTTCGCTATGGCCTCACCATATCCACCACCTCTGTCACGAGCGACAATCGAGATAGAAGGATGACCAGCAAGCCATGTCTGAGATGTGTGCAGCGTGCGATTAGGCAATAAAGTAACTGGTTGGCGTCTCTCAAGATCGCAAATGATTGTTCCATAGGTTTGGCCGCGTCTAAAGGCAAAGTCGTCAATTCCAATGACAGAAAGCTCATCGGTTCGCTCCGCGCTCCGTCTACGCACCACTCGCAGGAGTGTATCGTTGCTAACGGGTATCATCAGGCGTTCAGAAAAGGCTGCTGCAGGTCTGCCTCCAAGCGCCAAGCCAAGATGGTGCACGATTGTTTCCAGCCTTTGGGTTCGTCGACCATAGCTAGCTAGGACACCATCATCGAACCGTTCGCAGAAGATACGCCGCCCACACAGAACGGTATCACACCAGAAACGACGTGCCTCAATAATAAGCTCTACACGCCGACCGCCCAGCGGTAGGTCCGCTGGCCTCCTCAGATATCGGCTTTGAACACGTCGGCTTGGTCGTCCACAATCCGGGCAAAGCCCCGCTATTGAACGCGGACGCAACCGAATTTGTACTCTCCCGTTTGCGATCTGCACGGAACCTACTGAAAAGCCATCCGGCGCAAAGCTCGCACGCTGAAATCGATGAAGCATAGCTGATCCTCCAATGAACCAGCAAAACCATGCCCAATAATTTCAGCAAATATGAGTCAGAGCCTCTCTTTCATGGTATATGATGTCACAAAAAGTGTAGATATTGAGACTGTGCACTTGCCGTGTCTTTTTTAATGTCTCAATATAGTTGTCGCATGACCTTTTAAATCATTCGAGACATCATGGCCAGAGTTGGATATGCACGCGTCAGTTCCGTCGGACAATCTCTCGACATTCAACGAGAGAAGCTGGGCGTTTGCGATAAGCTGTTCGAGGAAAAGCGCAGCGGCACCACCGATGCCCGTCCGATGCTCAAGCAGTGCATGGAATATGTCCGTGAAGGCGATCAGCTGATTGTCACTAGGATTGATCGGCTTGCCCGCTCCACTTTGCACTTGTGTCAGATCGCAGAAATTCTTCGCAACAAAGGGGTCGACCTTGTTGTTCTGGATCAGAATATCGACACGTCTGACGCGACTGGGCGCCTCTTGTTCAATATGCTCGGGGCTATCGGACAGTTTGAGACAGAGATCCGCGCCGAGCGTCAAATGGACGGGATCAAGAAGGCTAAGGATAGAGGCGTAAAGTTCGGAAAACGGCAGGCGCTTTCAAATGACCAAATCAATGCGCTACGGGAAAAACGTGAACAAGGCGTCCTCATTAAGGAACTCATGGTCCAATATGGCCTCTCGAAGGCTACAATTTACCGGTATCTCAGCAAGAAGAGCGCCTGAGCGCCATATTTCGACATTAAGAAAAGGTCAAAATCCTTAAAGGGGTTTTCTGCACTTAGCCGGAATCGACCCCATTAATGCATGAGATGCTTGGCTGCATTTTCTGGAACGACTTGTCACCCTGCTTTCTAGAGCGGGATTTTTTGTGGTTAGATGACGTAGTTTGATTAAATAAATATATAGTCAGATTTTCTTGTAAAAATAAATGTTATTCAAAAAATAAAGCTTGATTATTTTTATAAGGCATGTCATAAATATCTCAACAAGGGGAGAGGAACATGAACCACACAACACATATTGAAATCAGAATGAACCAGAGAGGCATCAACAAGGACATGATCCACCTGGCTATGGATTATGGCGAGTGCAAGGGTGACAAGCAGGTCCTCAGCAGGTCTGCCTGCAGGGACAGGATTATCGAGCTCAAACGGCAGGTGAAGCAATTGGAGCATGCTGAGAAAAAGGGTGGCATCACGGTGGTGACCGTAGGCGACCAATTGATCACCGCCTACCGTACAAACAGCTTTTCTCCGAAGAAATCTCACAAGTAAGGAGGTCATGGGACGACTATGAAGGCATACAGGAAAACCATGAGCACCCTTCGCGGGGACATCCGGTCAACGGACATCGCTGGTATCATTCTGAGGGAATGTGCAAAACGATTGGATGTCGAGGAAGCCCTTTCTGGGGAATTGGACGGGGAATGGGAGAAGCACAAGGACGACTCTTTGATGCTTGCGACGGTCAGCCTCATCCTGGACTTGCCACTGGAGGATCGACTGGAAGCAATCAGTGACATGTTGCAATATGAGGGCATGCGTCCCGGTGCGATACTGTGGCTCAAGGACGGAGCGGCGAAACAAATTGCAGGTCTTGTGCGGGAGACGGGATCGGTACGGTGTTCGTTCGTATCCTCTCTTCACTCTATGTTGTGCCTCGGGATTGGGGACAATAAGCCGTCACAGATCAGGTTCATCGATCATGACAGGCGGGTCTGCGAAATCGCGAAAATCACATCGGCGATGATGGGACTCAACGTGGAAGTAATCCTGGGGGATCCTTTTCAACGGAAAGATGAAGGTGAATTCGATTGCGAATTGTGCGTTCCCCCGCTTGGAATGATATTTCAGAGGCAAGACGAGTTCTCTCGATCTGTCGGGGATTGGTTTGGTCATTCGTCCCGCCCGCCGAGGGTCAATTCCGAGACTGTTGCGATTGTCGATCTGTTAGTGAACACAAAACGGTCGAAATGTGTGTTGGTTGTCACCGGAGGTGCCCTTTCCCGAGCGGTAGGGGTGGAAAACCTTGCGAGGGCAGAATTGGTGGAGTCCGGACGTTTGGCGTCAGTCTTTTCCGCGCCTTCCGGTATGGTCTATTCCAATATGGGTATCAATTGCGCCGTGATAACGCTCGATCCATTGGGTGTCTATCATGACAAGGTTCGTTTCGTAGATCTGGCTCACAGGAACTTCAGTGAGAGCTCTGGACGTGGCAGGACCGAAGCCAAGGTTGATATCCCGTGGATTGATGTCATTGATGCCAACGAGGCAGATGGCGATATTACCGTGGATGTATCGGTTGCTGAGATTCATAAGCAGGGGAACAACCTGATGGTCCAGCGCTACCTAACAACGGGTGCTGGCAGCAAGGTCAGCAAATTTCTGGAAGGATACGGGACGAAGACCCTGGACGAGATCTGCAAGATCGTCCGTCCCCTGGCAATCCCTCGCAACGAGGACGGAGAATTTGTCGTCCATGAGGTGTTGCCAGGGGATGTACCTGAATTTGGCCGCGTCCAGAAGGCGAGCAAGGTGTCACGAACCGATCAGGCCGGTCTCCGTAAAGCAAAGAACCAGCAATTGATGACTGGTGACGTGCTGTTTTCAGTCAAGGGTACCATCGGGGTGGTCGGTATTGTGCTCGATGATATTGGTAACGAAAGTGATATTTGCATCGCAAGTCAGTCATTCATCGTATTGCGTCCTGCCGAAGACCGATTGTTGTCTGAAGTTTTGTATGAATTTCTCTCGAATAGAATGGTTGTTGAACATATTCGATCCATGGCGAGCGGTGCTGCGGTCCAGATGCTGAATATCAAGGACATAAAGGCCATTGAGATCCCTGTCCCGGCAATGGATGAGCAGAGAGAGATCAAGGAGGCGTTTGATGCCGTGCAAAAGCGTGTCGAGAAATTGAAGGCCATGGAACGGGAGCTCCGGAGCGACAGGATGGCCAATTGGCCCCACATGGATTTATCCCTCGAGGAATAAAGGCATTCCAGAAAATTGGGGGAGGAAAAGAATTGTGGTTCCTCTCTGAATGTTCACGTCCGGGGTGGTGGGAGAAATGCCTAAGGCGTCATGGGTAGGAGAAAATAGCATGAGTGGACGAGGGAGCTACATCGGGGGGAGTACAATCATCTCGCTCGGATTTTCCGGGACTTATTGGGGGGAAGCACCACATGGCAAGATCAATCCAAAGGCCAAGAAGGCCAATAAGATCAAGAAGCCAAGACGCAAAAAAAATACGGAAGCAAATAAACGCGCCTTGGAAATGAAAGATTTGCAGAAAAAGCGCAAAAAAGACAAGGAAGCCTATTTCCGGAATTACATGAAAAATTGCGCTGCCTGTTACAATGCCAGTCGGAATATGCCCGAGGTGAAAAATAAGTATCGAAGCTTGTTCCCTGATGATCCGGGACAGATAGAGAGCTTCGTTTGCAACAACAAGATATTTGTCAAAGAATTAGAGCGCCTCAAGGCGAGGAATACAGCAAGAAATCGGGCTAGAGTAAGCGAATTTCCTGAAAAGAACAGCCTTAGAAAGGGGGCTAAAGCATCTCTTCGCAATTTTGTGAAACGGTGTGCCTTGGCCCATTTTATCGGGGATGACTGGCCTATGCCCGAAGGCAAAGTAAAGGATGAAATTCCCGGTGATGTGAAAACTGCAAAGGAATTCGTGATGCATCACGAAACCTTCGCTCAAGAACTGGGCAGACTTGCTGAGAGTGCAAAGAAAAGCCATCACCAGAGGGAGGAAGCGTCCCGCCTGAAAAATCGGAAAAAGAAAGGGAATGCCAATGATAATTCACGCATTGCCCTTGTTCGCCAGGTCCGAGAGATCGATAGGAAGATCGAGATGGCGCTGGCCAAAGGCCGGAATGTCGCCCGGTTGAAGCAGGAGAAAGACAACCTTCTTCATGGGCGGGTCAGGATCGATCTTCGTTTTGCAGAGGACGGATTTACCACTATCCCGACAAAGGTGAAATTTGTTGAGAAGGACAATGGGGAACCGGAACTGGCGTTGGGAAAGACCAGGGAAGAGTTGGAACAAGACCTTAATAACATACGCGATCAGAAACTCACGCCTTCAGGAATCCTGATAATCAAATCACTGTCGGATCATTTGAAGATGGCGGAGATGTCAACCTGCCTTCAGGTTCCTGTAGAGTTTCTGCAGAAGGTATTAGACAGCTCCATGTTCCAAATTTCCAAGAGCCCGGATATTTCTCAGATGACATTGTTGTTCGATATTTTGATTGAGCGAACAAAATGAGGAAAACAACACCTACAAGACGCCAAATAGACAATCTCGCTTCGTGAAACTCTGTTGTTCGAAGCCCGCATCACCTTGCAGATCCAAAGCTGTAGCGATACCGTCTCTGCAACTCAAACAATAATACTCGCCTATTGAATCGAAGAACAAAATGAATCAAGCCTCCCATAACAATCTGGTTTCTTTCATCTGGCGCATTGCCGACGACTGCCTGCGCGATGTCTATGTGCGCGGCAAATATCGCGATGTCATCCTGCCGATGGTCGTCTTGCGCCGCCTTGATACGCTGTTGGAACCCACCAAGGAAGCGGTGCTGGAAGAGGTGCGGTATCAGAAGGAAGACATGGGAGAGACCGAGCTGGATGACGAGCCGCTGAAGGCCGCTTCCGGTTATGTTTTCTTTAATACCAGCCAATGGACCTTGAAGAAGATCCACGGCACGGCGACCAACAACCAGCAGATCCTTCTGGCCAATATCGAGGATTATCTCAGCGGCTTCAGCGACAATGTGAAAGAGATCATTGCCCGCTTCAATCTGCTCGCCCAAATGCGGCATATGGCAGAAAAGCAGGTCTTGCTGGATGTCATCGAGAAATTCGTCTCGCCGAACATCAACCTCACCCCGAATGACGTCGAAGACCCAGATGGCAATCTTCTGCCGGGCCTGTCGAACCTCGGCATGGGTTATGTCTTTGAAGAGCTGATCCGCAAGTTCAACGAAGAGAATAACGAGGAAGCCGGGGAGCATTTCACACCGCGTGAGGTGATCCACCTCATGACCCACCTCGTTTTCGACCCGGTCAAGGACAAGCTTCCGGGCGTCATCTCGATCTATGACCCGGCCTGCGGCTCAGGTGGCATGTTGACCGAGGCGCAGAATTATATCACCGACCCGAACGGTCAGATCTGTGCCGAGGGCGATGTCTATCTCTTCGGCAAGGAGATCAACGACGAGACTTATGCGATTTGCAAATCGGACATGATGATCAAGGGCAACAACCCTGAAAACATCCGCGTCGGCTCGACCCTCTCGACGGACGAATTCTCTTCCACCCGCTTTGACTTCATGCTTTCCAATCCGCCCTATGGCAAGAGCTGGAATAGTGAGGTGAAATATATCAAGGATGGCAAGGATGTCATTGACCCGCGCTTTGTCGTCAAGCTCAGAGACTATTGGGGCAAGGAAGAGGATCTTGACGCCACGCCGCGCACATCGGATGGCCAGTTGCTGTTCCTGATGGAAATGGTCAACAAGATGAAGCCGACCGGGCGCGTCGCAAAGTTTTAAGCAGGCCCTGTTTGTGCTGTGATCAGCGTCATTTTCATGCTTCGTTAACTTTTTGAAGTCCGAAGAGGAGAGCAATGAGATCATTCTGTTCGCGAACGGTCCATGTCTCCGCGAAGTCGAAGCCCTTCTTAAGCCACAGCATGGCTTCGAAACCAGCGATGGTTCGTCTCGCAGTATGGAAGGATCGGAAACCACCAATCCTGGGCATATTTTTCTTTACCCTGAAATGATCACTCTCAATACGCTGCTGTAGATGCTTGGTAACATAATGGACAGGGTCCGGCCGCAGGTGGCCTTTGTCGACCGATTGTTTGATCGTTGACGGGAATGTGTTGGCACCGTCAGTGCCGATCTTGCCCGGCGACAGGAGCGGCTCATCCTTGAGCATTTTGTTGAAGAAACGCTTTGCTGCATCAAGATCTCTATTGGCGGTGAGCAGAAAATCCACGGGATTGCCGTGCTTATCTATGGCTCGGTACAGATATTTCCACTTCCCCCGCACCTTGATGTAAGTTTCATCCACCCGAATAGACCCGCAATGGGGTTTGCGAAACCGACGCAACCGTTTCTCGATCAAGGGAGCGTAGGTCAGAACCCATCGGTTGATTGTGCTATGGTCAACTTCAAAGCCGCGCTCAAGGAACATTTCTTCGAGATCCCGATAGCTCAACGGGTAACGCAGATACCAAGATACCGCCTGAATGATCAGCCACGCCTCAAATTGTCTGCCTTTGAAGTCATCTTTCGATTTTCGTTTCAGCTTTTCGGCAATGGCATTGAGAATCATACGACGCTCCTTCAATAAATCGGAGCACCTTCTCACCGCACAAATCTCAAATCCTGGTTAACGACAAAAGTTTGCGACAGGGCCAGCAAAAATAAACTGGTCGCATGATGTTGCTGGAAACTCCATTGCAATCGCCGAATTTTCTTCTCCCACTGACTATCTCTCGATTACGAGTTGCTCTATTGTGGAACTCACAGCCGCAACGTGGCCTGTTTTCGATATTGCACCAACGGCCTCCAGATATCCATTTCTATACTCCGACGACGATTGGGCTGATCTTGGAGCTCTTCTTCATCCCCAGTATGCAGACCCGAAAAGCCTGTTAGAAAACTGGATTGAGGGCTTCATAATGCAACGGCCTACAGACACCCTTGCATTACTCAAGGATATTTCAAACGGGATATTCTCCCAAATTTCTTACAAGTCCCGTGAGGCAGAAGGAACACAGGACCCAACCGAAACCTTAAACAAGGCATCAGGTTCATGCCGTGACTTTGCAGTTCTATTTTTGGAAGCCGCTAGAACACTCGGCTTTGGAGCACGTATCGTTTCAGGCTATCTATACAATCCTGACGAGATCTACATTGGATCGCTTGATGCTGGGGCAACTCATGCGTGGGTCGAGATCTATGTTCCTGGAGCTGGCTGGATTCCATTTGACCCGACAAACAGAACCGTTGGATCGAGTAATCTTATTCCCGTTGCGGTAGGGCGCGATATCCGGCAAATTACTCCGGTAACGGGCAATTTTCATGGAACATGCAGTGACTTAATCGATATGTCAGTGCAAGTTACAGTCGAGAAAGAATGATGATAATGATCAGCAATTCGGTTCAATTTGTTCGGGAGGCTCCCCCTTCTGAACTGGTTCGACTCTGTTGCAAAAAGTAGAGCATCTGCTTCAGACTGATCGATGGCAGAGGTGGTCCTGCTTTTTCGACCATGTTTCATCCTGAACAAGGTGGATCTGATTTTGGGTTCAGGCTGCCAGTTTTATTGTTCCATTCGTCGTGTCATAGACCTCATTCGGGGTCAGGACGCCGCGGGTGGAATGGGGGCGCTCCGCGTTATACAACCGGGTTTAACAAAACCCATAAGAGCACACAACGGCGCGTGCTTTATGAATTTCATGCCTGGTCCGGGCAAGAAGTCCTGATCGAAAAGATCGTAAACAAGGCGGGTATTCAAATTGCTCGATGTCACCAGGTCGGTGATACGTCCAATATCGCACTCGAGATTCCCCTTTGGATGTTCGATCGGCAGACTTGTTTGTCGGTTCAAGTATGCCATTACCCACGTGTCGATGTGTCTGGTTTATCAGCGCTACAATTTCTTCTTGCCCAGATTGCCAAGGCCAGTGAACTCGATTTGTCTTCGAGTGCCCATGGTTTGAGCGCAGACTTTATGTCTGGTGATCAGAATCAGGGAGGTGATCATGCGTCGATTTCAACCAAGCCCCGAGCAACAGTTAAATCTATTCAGTCCATTGGAGGGACCGTACCACCCTCAGACGCCGCACTGGCAAACGCTGCCGCAGGAGACGCGCACCAAAATAACCAGATTAATGGCGCGAATGATGATGGAACACGGTGAATTGCCCCTAGAATTGTAGACACCTTGTCCCCTAAAAATGAGGCAAGGAGACTACGATGGCCCATACCCAATTCACTGAAGAGTTTAAGATTGAAGCAGTCAAGCAGATCACCGAACGCGGCTACTCAGTTGCAGAGGTGTCGGAGCGGCTCGGTGTCAGTACCCATTCGCTTTATGCGTGGAAGAAGCGATATGGCAAACCCAACTCAGAGATCAAGGCGACCGATGCACAAGCTGCCGAGATTAGACGCCTTAAGCAGGAACTGGCTCGGGTTACCGAGGAGCGTGACATCTTAAAAAAGCAACGGCGTACTTCGCAAAGGATGCCAACCTCTCGGCGATGCAAGCATCACCTGCCGGTCAATGAATGAAGTACGCCTTCATTGCTCAGCATCGGCCGGAGTTTTCTATTCGTGCCATGTGCCGGTGCTTGTCCACTCATCCCAGTGGTTTCTATTCTTGGCTGAAGCAGCCCTTGAGCAACAGAGCACTTGAAGACCAGAGGCAAACGGATCTGATACGACAAGTCTGGGATGATAGTGGTAAAGTCTATGGCTATCGCAAGATCCATGATGATCTTCTGGATATGGGCGAGAGCAGCTGCCCCAATCGCGTTGCCCGGCTAGCCAACTTGGCCGGGATCCGAGCTCAAATTGGCTATAAACGGAAGCATGGCAAATATGGCGGCAAACCGTCTCTCGTGGTCGACAACCGCTTGAACAGGCAATTTGAAACCGATGCTCCCAACATCACCTGGGTGACAGACATTACCTATATCAAAACCCAGGAGGGCTTTGCCTATCTGGCAGTCGTGATAGATCTGTTTTCCAGAATGGTTGTCGGTTGGTCTTTACAGCAACGCCAGACGACGGATGTTGTGCTGAGAGCTCTGCTGATGGCGATCTGGCGCCGCAAACCCAAACAGAAGGTTCTGATCCATTCGGACCAAGGCTCACAATTCACAAGTATTGATTGGGCCGCATTCCTGCGCCAGCACAATCTTGAGCACAGCATGAGCAGGCGTGGCAATTGCCATGACAATGCTGTTGCTGAAAGCTTTTTCAACCTTCTCAAGAGAGAACGCATCCGGCGTCGAGTATACAAAACAAGAGCTGATGCGAGGCAAGATATCTTCGACTACATCGAAATGTTCTACAATCCAAAACGCAAACACGCTACAAACGGAATGCTCTCGCCTGTCGAATACGAGCGACAGAAAGTTTGAAGCCCCAAGGTGTCTACAATTCTAGGGGCAATTCATGCTGCGGGCAATGGGGCGTGATGAACTCCTGTTTGAGCCCGTAGCTCCTAACCATCGCGGTGAAGTGCCGACTGGTAAAAACCAGGCCATTGTCCGAGCGAAGAAGGAACTCCCGATCGACCCGCCCAAGCGTTCCAAACCTTGAGATCAAGGCATGTTCAAGAGCTGCCGTGGCGGTCGACGCCTTGCCTGTTCGTGACAGATGCCAACCGAGGAGTTCGCGGGTATGGCAATCGATGACCAGTGCCAGCGAGGACCAGCCGTCTTTCCCGGTCCAGACGCGAGCCAAGTCTGTCGACCACCTCTCATTTGGAGCAGTGGCAACTGACGGTACCGCCTCGATCCGGGGACGCATTCCAATGGCCCTCTTACGAACCTGCCATCCTTTAATCTGGAAAACGCGCTGAACGGTGTTTTTGTTGAAGCCCAGAAGCCAGGCCACAGTTCGATATCCGAAGGATGGCTCCTTCTCTATCAGTTCCTTGATAGGCTCGGCAAACCTGGGATCGACTTTGGGCGCCGATTTGGTCGGCCGGTAATAGACGGTTCTGCGCGGAACGCCAAACCAAGCGCAGAGCTTTGCGATCGGCACGCGCACACCTTCTGCCAACAGGCCCTCATGAAGTGTCAGGATCAATTGTCGTCCTCCCGCTCCATGAGGGCCTGCAACTTTTTTCGGGCACGCAGCTCCAGCATGGCTTCGCCGTAGGCTTCCTGAAGATCCTTCAGCTGCTTCTCATATTGGGCGCGGATATCAAGCGGATTGGCTCGAAGAGAGTTTTCCATGCCGCGTTTGGCATCCTCGACCCAGCCTTCGATCTCGGAAGGGGAAAGATCATAGGCGCGGCTTGCTTCCGACACCGTCGTCTTACCCTGGACCAGCTCTATGACCAAGGCGGACTTGCGCTTCGCCGTCCAGCGTTTGATGTTCTCGTTCATTGTCATACTCATCGCTATTTTCCCTAACTATAGCATGAGCAGATTTTCACTGGGTCAATACAGCTACCCAGTCGCCAGGCCTTCTCATATACTCAGTCGCAAAGCTCATTTGCCATTGGCCTTTTGTACCTCCAACAGTTGCTTCAGTTCTTGTTCTCGCGATTACTGTCGCACGGCTTTCTGTCTTGAGATGTACAGTGACTTCTGCATCCTGAATGGAATGATATACAGCTTCTCCCGCCTCTATCTCTTTCAACCATTCCTGCCGTGGTTGCAGGTAACCAGTCATATGGCCGAGTTTGAAATCATCATCCAGCAGCGTTCTAAGAGCATCAGTGTCTCCGCGTACCAAAGCTTCACGGAATTGAGTCCAGGACGCAAGGAGCTCGCTTTCGAGCTCTGAATTGTTAGCTTTCATCGTGTCTATTCTCCCAAGCAAGTTTTCTAGATCATTGCAGGAATAATTGAGCCCGTGTGGTACGGGACCAATTATTCCTGTGGCCATTACCTCTCAGTGATTTACCTGTTCCGAGGCGTATTCAGTCACATCCAGACGCGCCTTCCAGGGATCGGGGCCAGCAAACGGCGATCCATCCGGCCGAAAATCCATGATTTCATCCATAGTGGGATCGTAAGCTGGCCAGCTGGTAACGCCCTGTCCATTCGGGTTTCCTGTTTTTGCGAAATTAACCCAGTAGGCATGCATCACATCGGCAACGGCTTGATCTTCAGCGGTTGACGGCGGGGTAGGTGGCCCATAGGCGCTGGTTCCCAAAGTGTCAAAAACATAGGGAATTTCGGATCCGTGCGGCGCTCCGTTTGGAAGTGCTTCACGCAATGCCGTGGCAACATAGGAAAAACGATACACATAGGCAGGATTGCCTTGCGACACGAAGGCTCTGGCGGTGAAGCGAGCCGGTTCAGCTTGGCCCCGATCGGAACTGGCTAGCGAGTCGAGCTTGGCAGGGGAGAGGGCTCCGTCCGGATCGTAGGCCGCGATGGCGTCAGCTTTGCGCTCTCCGAAACTGGAAAACACCTCTTCCTTCGTGCTTCCAAGACTTATACCAGCGGAATCGGCGCTGTTGGTACCTATTATAAGCGGAACGCGCGCCTGGCGACCTGCTTCATAGGCGCTTTGGGCTGTCTCAACCACCAACTTTCCATCGAGAATTGGACCTGAATAAGTATCGGAACTGTGAGGTGCCGTCTGGCCTGCATTCACAACTTCGAGTGTGCCGAGTTGGCGCAATTTGGCGAGAGCAGAAGCATCGGTTCCTTCTATACCGTGTGCATGCGCAAAATTTACACCAATCGTTTCCGCCGACAAGACACCCGGCTGGTCTTCACTAAAGGGTATGCCTGTCAGAATGCCATTCCGACCGCCACCGGATTCGATGATCGCCTTGTGAAAAAGACCACGTCCCAGTGGAGAGGAAAGCATCGTGTGCACGGAGACACCTCCCGCCGACTCGCCGAAAATTGTAACATTGTTAGGATCGCCACCAAATGATGCAATATTCCGTTGTACCCATTTGAGGGCCGCGATCTGATCCATATAGGCGTAATTGCCTTTGAGTTCGTCCGGGGACTCCTGTGTCAGGGCCGGGAAGGCAAAATAGCCCAAGCGCCCGAGGCGATAATTGAATGTCACCAGAATGACGCCATCCTTGGCGAAGGGAACGCCCGAATAGCTCGGACGAGCCCCGCTACCGACCAGAAATGCACCGCCGTAAATCCAGACCATCACCGGACGCTTCGCATCGGTATCAGTGTCTGAGGGACGCCAAACATTGAGGTAGAGGCAGTCTTCTGAAGAATTCGGCAACAGCGTTTCCCCGTTACCGCCGAACGGTATCTGCGCACAATCTTTGCCTAAACTGCTCGCATCGAGTTCATTACCCCACGGTGCTACGGGTTGGGGCGCTCGCCAGCGAAGGTCGCCAACTGGCGGGGCGGCGAAGGGGATCCCCTTGAAGCTTGTGACACCGTCCTCGGTAACGCCACGCAATAATCCTGAGTCGATGCTAACGGACTGAGCAACAGAGGATGACGAAGCAAGCGTTGCCCAGGCCAAAGCTGCAACTGCAATAGTTCCGACGGTATGAAGGAGTGGCCTAAGCCGTTCGTGTCCACGACCGCCCGGGTCGGAATATCTGATATCAGTCATGTTGTTAATAGCCTCTCAAACTTTTTGCTTTGACATATCCAGTTAAGCCCACTGCCTGAACCCGAAACTGGAAAGGGTGTTTGCGGGTACAGAGAGGCTTTCTGTTCTAGTGCTCCGAGGGACCAACTGGATGGTTTGTTCATTGGCTTCGAACATACCGAAATGCCTGCTTTTCGTTCGGCGAGAAAATCAATCACCGCCCCGGCAACAGGCTTGATGCCTCGAAAGTTCAACTGGATTCACTTATGTATTGCTGAGAGATTTTAGGCCGTTAAGGGCAATCGTAATATGCACTTTGATGTGCATGAGGTGATAAGCAGGACTAATCAATAGTACGCGAGAGCAATAACGACCGTGTGGTTTCTTATCGTTACGACGGCACAGTTGGTCCGCTCATGCTGATCAACTGTGACAGTCTCACGGATGGATGCTCGACGCGATTATAGGATTGCTTGGATTTTTTCTATAAAGCCTGTCAGCCCCTCAAAAAACTATATTCTCAATTAAATGCAGCATCCGAAAGGGGATCGATGACTGAACCGAAGTGGATCTCTGAAACACACGGTATCCTTTTAAATATGCCTTTTCTTTTCGACGCTCAGTTACGAACAAATCCTTGACCTTGCGGCGAATGGGACGCATATTCTCATTAAAATATGCGGTGATTATGCCGCAATTTCGCCGCAGGATGTAAGATGAGCAATACGTGGATCCATGAACGACAGGACTGGCCCAATTTTCGCTGGGATGCCGAGGCCATTTCACTCGCCCTCGCCGACATTCGGTATCGTCAAGGACGTTTACTTGGTCGTATGGAAAGTCTTGGATTTGATCTGCAGCAGGAAGCAAGCCTCGAAACCCTCACGAACGACATCGTCAAATCTTCTGCGATCGAAGGCGAAAGTCTGGACCGTATGGAAGTCAGGTCTTCTATTGCCAGCCGACTTGGAATAGACGTCGGCGGCATGGTTCCTGTCAGTCGGCATACCGATGGTGTTGTCGAGATGATGCTGGATGCGACCCGCAATCATGCAATGCCTCTGACCGAGGAACGCCTGTTTGGTTGGCATGCCGCCTTGTTCCCGACCGGACGAAGTGGAATGCATCGCATATTGGTTGGGGGATGGCGTCCAGCTGAAGCGGGACCCATGCAGGTTATTTCGGGGCCTATAGGTAACGAGAAGGTCCATTTTGAGGCTCCAGGCGCAACACGGCTCCAAACGGAAATGCAGTCTTTCTTGTCCTGGTTCGAGAGAAAAGAAAGTATCGACCCGGTTCTTAAGGCAGGCATCGCCCATCTGTGGTTCGTCACCATCCATCCATTCGAAGATGGCAACGGTCGAATAGCTAGGGCAATATGCGACATGGCTCTTGCTCGCGCCGATGGTCTGCCTGATCGCTTTTATAGCCTTTCCACGCAGATCGAGCGGGAAAGAAAGGACTATTACATATCTCTGGAAAAGCAACAGCGCGGAGATTTGGACATCACCGGTTGGCTGGGATGGTTTCTGAACTGTCTGGGACACGCTCTAAGCAGTGCAGAGACAGCCCTCGGGCACATCCTGTATAAAGCGCAACGGTGGAATCACATCAAAAGCAATCCCATCAACGATAGGCAGCGACAGATCATCAATCGCATGCTCGATGATCGTTGGGAGGGTTATATGAACACTTCAAAATACGCCAAACTTGCCGATTGCTCCAACGACACCGCCCTTAGAGATATCCGGGCTCTTCTCGAGTGGGACATCTTTGTTCAGAATGAAGGTGGTGGGCGCAGCACCAGCTATCGGTTGGTTGGCCAAAAGGAACTCTCATCCTAATCGGCCTTTTGAAGAGGCGAGACTGCCCTACTCACACCAAGGCACGTTCTTGGTAAAGTAGTTTTTGTCAACAAAGAGGTGCAGACGTGTAGTTGGCTATGCAGCTACTTGAAAATAGGGTATCCTGCCTTGAGCATGAATTCGAGGGATTTGTCATTGTCGCAAAAAAACTGCTGGAAATCTTGCTGATCAACCGGAGATGACTGCAATAATCGTTTAGTGACAGCATTCACAACGAAGACGGGCAAACACTGTTTGGGAAGACCTAGTGGTGGATACAGAAAGCAAACGACGTCAAATGATCGATTTCGAAATTGTTCAAAAGAAATGGGAAACCGATCCCGCATTCGTTAAGGCGAAGGAAGAGCTTAAGATCGAATTCGAAATTGCCAGCTTTCTGATCCAGCAGAGAAAAAGCCAACTTCAGAAGTAGTTCAACTATATCAAGATGTTGCCCGTGTCCTAATCTTTAGAAATTTAGGCTGCAGGTTACAATCCAGTATCGCCGTACACGAGAGAGATGTTTCATTGAACATCCCATGTTGAAGAGGCGATCAACAGGGGTACTCTTTCGCGCATTTTCTCGATTGGCCTGCCAGGTCGTCACCAACTGCGGAATGAAAGCCAAGCTCTGAGCAAGCGTTCCATCAAGAACTCCAGATCAGGGGTTGGCAAGAAAACCTTCCCTCGGTTCCATGGGCGCGCCCGCCATCGCACTCAACTCACCTATTGTCATGGGGACGTCGTCCACCGTATTGACCTACGGTTGTCCAAATCCCCTTTCAGGGCCATCTACACGAAGGTCGCAGCGTTGCCTCTATGACCGCGCGCGCAGCGAAGCGATATCTCTTGACCCAACCGCCGGTGGATTAATGGTGGCCAGTTTGCAAGTGAAAGCCTTTTTGTTTGCTACCTAACTATGTCAAGAAGAATTAGGTTGCCTCATTTAAATCATCATGCATCCCTCGCCTGTCCGTAAGAGGATCCCTCAACGTACATTTTTTCGAAATTCATCGGGCTGAGGAATTCTCTTCTCTTGAATTGTAACGTAAGAGTGGTACGATTTGATTCTCATTGAGGGCGCCTTATACGGACAAATCACCATGAAAATCGGCTATGCTCGCTGTTCCACTGACAAACAAGACCTGATAGTCCAGAAAACGGCTCTGATAGATCTCGGTGTCAAAGAAGAGAACATTCATATGGATCATGGTTTGACCGGCACCAACAGGGACCGCCCTGGCCTCGAGAGAGCCCTTGCAGCATCCCGAGAAGGCGACACCTTTATTGTTTCAAAACTGGATCGGTTGGCGCGATCCGTTCCTGATGCCCGTTCAATCGCTGACCAGTTGGAAAGCAAGGGTGTAAAATTGGCCCTGGGACAATCCATCTATGATCCAGCAGACCCTATGGGCAAGATGTTCTTCAATATTCTGGCCACCTTTGCCGAATTCGAGGCAGACTTGATCCGAATGCGAACGAGGGAAGGCATGGCGATTGCCAAAGCCAAAGGTAAGCTGCGCGGGAAACAGCCGAAGCTATCCCCGAAACAACAGAATGAACTCAAACGGATGCATGAGACAGGAGATCACTCTATCAGCGACTTGGCCGAAATCTTCGCAGTCTCACGACCGACCGTTTACAGGACATTGAACAGAGTCAGGTGAATTGGTAAATCGGGCGGATTGCTGCCATTTGCCGTTGGTGCAAGATCTCTGATGCTGCAGGCTAAAGCGGCCCTCCTTGCCTCATCAAATAGTCAGCAAAGCAAATGGGTTCCATGGGAACTCGGCTTGGCTGATGGGTATAAAGGAATGGATCGGACCGCAATTTTTCCGGCAGTTGACAGCCAAGGTCAAAGTGGATGGGTGAATTGGGAGTATATTGGCCTTTACGACAGGATCGTTTGGGGGCAAATCAAAGGGGACAGCGAGAACCGTTGGCTTGTTCATAATCACATAAAGAATACGGCCATACGTTTGAGCGAATGGTTACGCCAATAGCTTTAGACCTATTGTAGATGGCGCCGTTCTAAGGAAGAGAATGGTTGAAAAATATCGCTCATAATTTCCATGTTGGATGATAAAAAACAGGTGATAGGGAATGGCGAAAGAAGAGGTGATCGAGATTGGTGAATTGCCGATTGACAAGATCAATAGGGCGTTGGACACCGAGCTGGATCCCGGGATGCTGGTTTTGACGCCAGGTTCTGCACGTCATGTCAAAAAGAGTCATCCGGATGAATATGATCAATGTTTGCCCCATCTTCAAAAGGTCATTTCCGATCCGTCTTATATCGGGGATGATTTTCGCAATAAGGGCAAGTTCGAGTTGGTTCGACCTGTACAGGGATTTGATGGACAGAGTATTCTTGTTGCTGTGGTTACTGAACCTGACGAAAAAGGCAATTATAGAGTGGCGTCTTTTTATCCGGTATCTCAGGCAAAGGTTGATAAACGCAGACAGAAAGGTACTTTGGTTATTGCAAGATAGGAGGTGGTATAAGTAACAAAAAACCCCGTCGTGAAGACGAGGTTTTCTGGATTTATTCTTGCTTACGGCAGGATCCCCGGTTTTCAGATTGCAGCTTATGGGACATCTCCCTAGCCACAACGCTCCTGCATCTCTTCATCAATTGACTACTTTACCGGTTTTGAGCCGGTGTGTGAGAAGGGCGTTCTCACCTCGTAAGCTGTGCCCCTAATATTGCATGTGACGCTGGAAAAATCAAGACTGTTGATGAAAGGACGATTTATGACGAAGTTGGTTTGATCACATCAGCTGGGATCAGGTACTACCAACGGTCCGTCATTCCAGCCCCTTTCTTTCTTCTACGCGACTGCCGCTCGGGGTCGAACGCACGTAGAACCCTTGTGGAATAGCCTCCTGCACCAGCCCGACGTGCGAGATCAGGCCCACAGCCCGGCTGCCTTCTGTCAGCGCAGCAAGGACCTGGATCACTTGGTCCAGTGTGCCCGCTCCATTCTCTGTATCGAGGCTACCGAAGCCTTCGTCGATGAAAATCGTATCCATCCTGATTTTGCCCGACAGGTTCTCGACCACATCGGCGAGCCCGAGTGCGAGGGCCAGGGCAGCGATGAAGGTCTCGCCACCTGACAACGTGGCTGTCGGACGAGCCCTGCCGGTGTTGATGTCGAAGACCTCTATTTCGAGCCCACGCTTGCCGCGCCCACCCGATGTTTCGAGCCCGCGCGCTAGCCGATAGCGACCGCGTGTCATAGGGTCGAGCCGCATATTCGCAGCTTCGAGCACTTGGTCGAACATGGCGCCAATCGCGAAAGTCTCGAGCGTCATCTTGAAATCGTTCTTGCCATTGGCCAGATCCGCCAGCCCCCGAAGGGGCCCGGTTTCGGACTCAAGCTGATCGGTTTTGGCCAAGGCCTGAGCCAGCGATTCCTTGAAATTGGTCAGTACCGACACATTTGTTTCCGCTGCGGAGAGCGCATCGTTGGCGGCTTTCAATTCCTGTGCAGCATTGTGGAGCACCTCCTTAAGAGGGCCTAAGTTCGGACGCTCGCGATCCGCACAGGCAGCCCTTGCGTCCTGCCATGTCGTGCGCGCCGCGATCAGGCCCTCACGGTGATCGGAAACCGCCTTTCGGTCGGTCTCAAGGGTCGGAAAATGCGCCTTGCAAACATCATATCCCGCTTTATCCAGCCCGACCTCGGTAAGCCGTGCATAAAAGTCACCTTGCGCCTTTTCCACCCGTTTAGTCTGTGCGTCGCGCGTCCGCTTTGCGGCTTCTAGCTGCTCTTGCGCACGGGTGAGCGCTTTGCTAGCCGCTCGATCCCCCTGCGTCGCCACTTCCAGCGCCTCGAAGAGTTGGCTTTGCTCGCGTTGCAAAGCCTCCCGCCGAGCGGCAACCGCCTCGGGCGTGCGCAGACCTTCCGGCAGGGTGTCAACCACTGCATTGCGCTTGGTGCGCGCTTCCGTAAGAGTTATCTCGGCCTTACTTGCAGCGGTGCGCGCCTTAGCTTCGGTAGCTTCGGCCTCGGTTACTTTCCGCTTGAGATCGGCCAACTGTTCTGCCATCGCGTCCAGATCAACGGCTTCTCCAAGTGCATCGACAGCGTCTTCCTGCCGTGCGATTTCAGCTTCGAGTTCCGCCAACGTGCGCTCGGGGCGTTCCTGTTCCTCCAGCGCCCGCTTCTTTTCGTCGAGCCGCGTTTGACAATTGGCGAGTTCGCTTTCCGCCCGAACTCTGGCTTCGGCTGCGGTTCTCGCCTGCACCTGCGCGTTGCGAAACGCTTCGGTTAAACCAGATTGTTCGGGCGTACCACGGGCTCGCGCGGGGTGGTCGTGGGAACCACAGACAGGGCATGGCGCCCCTTCGATCAACTTTTCGGCCAGAATGATCGCTTGCGTCCGCGAAAGTCGTGCTTCGGCCTTATTCAAGGCCGAATCGGCGACATGCGCAGCTTCAGTCTTTCTCTCAAGTTCACTCGATGCCGCTTCGACCTTTCGTTTGGCATCCGCGACATCCTTTTGCGCCTTTGCATACGCTGCTGCCTTGACCCGCTCCTGATTTAGCTCGGCCAATTCTCCAGTCACCTTGCCTCGCGCCGCCTCGGTCTTTCGCGCCTGTTCAAGCGCTATATCGGTCTCGTCGCGCTGAAACCGGAGCGTTTCTCGTGCCTCTACGGCATCGGTCAGAACCTTCTTCGCTGAAGTCTCGTCCGTTACAGACGCGTCAAATGCTTTTCTTAGCTCTGCTGCCTGCCCTACCCGCTCCTCAATCCCTTCTAGCCGTGTCAGATCAGCTTGAATGGCCTGAAGTCTGTTCTCACCTGCCTTGGCCTCAACCAGTTTTTGCGCCGCTTCGTCCCGAGCTGAATGCGCGCCGCCGAGCACCGCTTCCGCCTCAGTCACGGCTTTCGCCATGTCTCTACTGTCCCGCTCCGCTTCATGCCAAGCCGTTTCAAGATCACGGGCCTGAAAGGCTTTCGTGACGGCCTCAACCCGTCTGGCCAGAGCATCAACCTCATCCTTTTTCGCTTCGAAAGCATCGAAAGCCTGCCGTGCCGTGTCGACAGCAGAAAAGGCCTTTTCGATCTGTTCGCCTTCGGTCAGAGCCTTGCGGGCGGCTTCGTTAGCTATCTCCGCGCCCTGCTGAATGTTTCGCTTTTCTTCGACGTTGACTTCGGCTGCAACAATCCCGCGTTCCAGCGCTTCAGCACTCTCGAAGCCACGTTCCTCGAGGCGAGCCACGTAGAGTGCGCGCTGGTCGCGCAATGCCCGTTCCGCCTCCGAGGCTTCTTCCTTCAATCGTGCGGCGAGATCGCGATAGATCTTCACGTCGAAGAGGTCTCGCAATATCTCGACACGCGCATCGGTCTTTGCGGCCAGAAACGTCTCGAACTTGCCTTGCGGCAAAAGCACGATCTGCCGAAACTGATCTGCACCGTAGCCCAAAAGGGCCTCGACCTGCTGCCCTACCAGCGAGACCTTTTTCTCAGCAATCACACGGCCAGACTGGGTCGGGCCAAGCGTATCCACCGGGATAGCCGTGACGTCGAACAGCGAGGCTTCCGCTGCGTCCTCAGTTGTTCCTTCCCCACGGGCCTTCGGGCGCTCTTGCGCCGGACGACGTCGGATCAGGTAGGTCTTTGTGCCCACTTCAAAGACAAATTCGACTTCAGTAGGTAAATCCGGCGCGGAGTGATCTGAGCGCAGAGAACGTGGCTCTTGTTCGGTTTTTGTTGGAGCCCCGAAAAGCGCAAAAGAAATAGCCGAAAACAGCGTTGATTTCCCGGACCCTGTCTGCCCGTAGATTCCAAACAACCCCGTCTCAAGAGCGGAGCGGAAATCGACCACCTCGGTTGTTGCGAACGGCCCAAAGGCCTGAAGTGATAGGCGAATGGGTCTCATGTCTACTCCTCCCCGGATGCTGCTGCATGAAGTTTGTCAGCTACGATCGCAACTTCGTCTTCATTGGGCTCCCGGCCGCGAACAACCATTATGAAGTCGCCAACCATCTCGATCGGCGTGACTGCTGCGCGCCCGCCTCCTTGCATTTTGGTCTCCGCTACATGCGCTTGTCGGGCGTAAGCCAGATGGCACGCATTGGGATAGGTGGCGCGCAACCGCTTCATCGGATCGACCAAAGGGTTCGCATCCGTCAGGATGGCCTGGATGAAATCTTTAGATGGCGTCCCTTCCAAAAGATCCGAGAATGCCCCGGTAAGCGAGCGCACCTGCCGGATTGGACGGAACGGTATGGTGCGGATTTTGACACCTTCAGGCGTTAGATCGACAATCGCCATGGATTTTTCGTTTCCCGCCTCGTCGAAACCGAAAGCGAGCGGTGCTCCGGAATATCGAATATGACGCGCGCCCACTTCCTGCGGCTTGTGCAAATGCCCCAGTGCAACATAGTCCGCACCCTCGAAAACATCTGATGGCACGGTTTCGATGCCTCCGACCCTAGTTAGGGCGCGCTCCGTCTCGCCGACTGAACCGCCCGCGACAAAGGCATGAGCTACGACAACCCAGCGTGCCCCTTCGGGCACCCGCCCCCTCGCCGCGGATATCTGAGCTGCGATGACATCCGCTGGCGCGCTGATCCCCTCATCCCCAAACACCTCCCGCGCAGCGTATTCATAAGAAAAGGGCAGCGCGGAAAAGGCGACTTCGCCATAATCGTCACACAGCACAATCGGGGTTTCGACCGCGTCGGCGATACCACGCACCAACACTCTCGACGCTGTAGAGAAGACAGACATTGCTTCAATCCGGTCACCGGAGTCGTGATTTCCCGAAATCATCACCACCGCGGCTCTGGTCTCCTCGGCTACGCGTTTGAGGAAGCGATTGAACTGCCGGATTGACGAATTAGGCGGCGAAGCACGATCAAATACGTCCCCAGCAATCACCAGAACATCGGCTCGCTCGCTCAAGAGCGTCTCTAGAATCTGGCTCAGAATGACCTCATGATCTTCTTCGAGGCTCAAACCCATGAACTGTCGTCCCAGATGCAAATCTGCTGTATGAAGGATTCTCATCGTTACACCGTCAATTTCTACACATGTAAAAATTATATGGACAAGAGAGGCGAGTCAAGCTAGATTTGAACTATGACCTTCGATGACCTAAAATTTGCCCAGCGGACACGCTTGGAATACCTGGATAGACTGTTTTTCTGGGACGGTGCGGCGACACGCGCTTCCCTGATCAAACGGTTTGACATTTCGAATGCACAAGCCGCGCTAGATTTTCGTACATATCTCGCCGAAGTCCCGAAAGGCACACTTCAGTATGACGCATCCTCACGCCAATATTTGGCTCATGAGAGCTTTGAGCGGCTAACCGGAAGGGCGTCATCGTTGGAGTTTGAGCAACTCCTCTCCGGCGAACCATCTTCCACATTCGATAGGTTGCCTGATCTGCAGCGCACCCAAGACATGCGTGTTCTACGACCGCTCTACCGTGCTTTCAGAGCCAAAGAGGCAACAAAGATCGTTTATCAGTCGATGCGGGATCCAGAACCGATGACCCGCTGGATTGCGCCTGTGCGCTTTGCCTCTGACGGAGTGCGACTGCATGTGCGCGCATGGTGTTATGAACGTGAGGGTTTCCGTGATTTTCATCCCGCTCGCATAGACGCAGATCGTTCTTTCGATGAAACCAAGCCGGCAGAAGAAGTTCCGCGTGATGATGATTGGTTTACCTGGGCCATCCTGAAGCTCAAGCCGCATTCAAGATTGACCGACGCGCAACAACGAGTGGTTCGCATTGAATTCGGGTTCACGTCAGATGTCCTTGAGGTGAAAACGCGAAAAGCGCTTGCGTTCTATACAGAACGCCGATGGGGTCTTGAGCAAAAGGAACCTCGTCTTGAACGGGTCTCTATCGACTATGTTCCCATGAGCGAGGAGGAGATCAATGCAAATTGACATGCAACGTGTTGATCCCTCCCTCAACATGAACCGGTTCTATTCCGTTGAGCTGATAAAAGATCTCTTCGGTCAACACGGTGTCCATAGACAGTGGGGGCGCTTTGGGACATGGGGTCGGCATCGCCACGATTGGTATGCGACTCAAACCGATGCAGAAGCTGCTCTTTCCGATCTGGTCAAACTGAAGCTGGCGCGCGGGTATTTAATCAGGCTGTCTGTGTCAGAAATCTAGGGGGGGATGGAATGTCGTTGTTTGGAAAATGGTCGCAGCAAGGTGTCCCCCAAAAAGGTTGGACCTGCATCGGATTTGAGGATCTAGGTGAACCCTCCACCCAATGTGAAATGTGCGAAAGTCAAGACATTCGGTATGTTCATCAGATGCAGCACCCTGACTATCCGCACATTCTCGAATGTGGTTGCGTTTGTGCTGGCAAGATGGAGGAAGACTACGCGGCCGCTTTGAAGAGGGAATCTGATGGCAAGAATTTGGCCGAACGCCGCACGCGCTGGTTGACACGCAAATGGAAGGTTTCGAAAAGTGGAAATCACTTTCTGAAAACGGATGGGTTCCACATCGTAATCTTCCCGAAGGCCGGTGGATGGAGCGGGACAATTACCCAGCTTAGCACCGGGCTCACAACGCACGCTCGCCGTCTTTACGACACTCAAGATAAAGCGAAGCTTGGCTCTTTCGACGGCATGGTCTGGCTAAAGAGGCACTGACGGTCGATTGTGACACCACGCTTCGGGAGACATCAAAGGCATAGATAACCGGAGGTTCAGCCATCACATTCCTTCGTCCTTCTTCTCAATCTTCACGCAAACCAAAGCCTTTTGTCATATCCATTTTTCGAACTGTTGCGGGTTCTTCGGTGTCGGCCCGAACGCTGCAGATCTTTCTATGAATAGACGCCTGATTGAACCGACAGCAAGTAGGCAAGAACTCTGTCAGAGTTGCGCTCCAACACCAAATCAAACGCAGTTTTTCCGGCCCAACCAGGAATTGGTTGATGTTTAAACCAAAGAGCGGCACGCTGATCAGACCCAGTCATCTCGCTTGCTAAGCTGAGAATGCGCATTAATGGGCGAATTGCTTCATTCAGCTTGCGCAAACCTGATTGCCGATAAAACGAATGTCGATCGATACCGGTCAACTTAGCCAATTCTGTCTGAGTGATTCCAAGTCTCTTGGCGAATGCTCGTGCAGATATGATCTGATTGTTGCTATCGAAGTGCGTGGACATGGTTGAGTAGCCTCTCTGCAAAGCAGGCCTTTGAAGTTCATTCGAGATAAGCCAATTCTGTGATCATCTCTCGATCAATTCAAGCCTCTTGAACCGCCAAAGGTTTGCCGAAAGCAATCATCCTGCGACAGATGGTTATCCAATTACCTGCAGTCAGGTCTACGAAAGTAGCTGGCTTTGAGCGGAATTTATCGTGATACGCCAGTGCCCAGCCTTGTCCCGTAGGGCTTTTGTTATCCTTGGTCTGAGTAGAATATCGGTGTCGGTTTCGCTGAAATAGCCGATTGCCGCCCGGGTAGAACGGCATTTCTTATGGCGTCACCGATCAGGCTCAGACTGTGCCGTCGACAGCTTCAAAGGAAGAGCTTCATTAAAGAGCCCGCGCCCGATTCAAATCTTCATGCTCAAAAGCACTCGCCATGCGCTTGATCTCGACAGGACGCGCACCGACATCTCTGGCTGTCTCGCGCCAGGTTGCGGTCACGGTTGCCACTTCCTTGATGATGGTGCGAGCTTGTACCAGCGTCAGAGCAAAATATTCTGAAGCCTCTTCCAACAGATCGATCGAACAAGTGCTCTCGTCGAGATCGATGTTGGTTGACAGAACCCGTGCCTTGACATCGGTGGGTACCGGATTGAGGTCATATGCAGGAGAGAGTGACCAGCCAGATTTTCCAGACCAAAGAAAGCCGTGGTTGCGTAGATGATCGTCAACATTGGAGATCATCACATTGAAGACAACGCGACGATAGAGCTCCTGCGCATCGGTTTTTCCCTGAGCGCCATGTTCGGCAAGAACGTCAACGATCTCGGGATAGCTGCCGCGCTCACCATCCTTGGCACCCATCATGGCCATTGCCGATAAAAAGGGAATACGGACTGTACCATTGCGATCAAAGCGACGCGACAACATCACCTTCTTGCCCGCGACATCGACAAGTTCATGTATTGGTGTGACGATGCCAGCATCTTCTGCCAACCGCAGGGCGATCTCTTCCCACGTCTCTATGCTGTAATCATCAGTCTCCTTGGGAAACTTGGCGATGGAGAGGTGACCATGTTGGTCGACCACCGACGCCTTGGGCCGGGCACCGCCCAAGGATGAGCCTGGGGCAAAGATGAGTTGAAGGTCATCGTCGGTTTCTTCATCCAAGAGAATCCGTTCGGTAATCTGAAGCAAACGACCAAGTTCGACGATCGCAGGTACTCCCGCCTGGATTGGTGCCTGAAACGTATCATCGCCAACCCAACGAAATCGCAATGCGCCAAGCCGGGTCTCGTCGGCGACACCAAGGAGATAGTCGCTCTCAGTGAGCGTTCGGACGGTTCGACATTCTCGTTCGGCAAGGCGACGCTCTGAGCGCTGCATCAATCGGCGCCCCCATGTATCAGGTGCGGAATCACCGATAGAGCCGAAAGTGGCGAGACCAGCGGGTGGTGCGAAAGCGCCGCGACTCAAAGCAAGGGCGGGCTCCAGAGAAAACCTGGCGGGATCATCCAACCACGCATCGTCGTATTCAAAAAGAATGGTCTCTGTCCCGCGAACACGATTGCTCCGCGCCAGCCCTATCTGTCGCGTGCGACCATCCAGATCGATATGGACTTCGAAATCAGTCATTTCGCGACGATCCGGTTGATCGCTTGAGATGGGCGTGTTTCGGCAGGTCGGCGCTGGCCAGAGCTTGCCCGACTCTGTCGTTGCTGATGTCGGCGATTTGGTTCAATCCATCCAGTAGCCCGAGAGCTTGCAAAACGCTGGCATAGATACCAATGCTGACGTTGGTGTCGCCAGCTTCGACCCTTTGCAAGGTAGAACGAGAGGTAAAGGCGCGTTCTGCAATAACGGCCATCGGAAGCCGTCGGCGTCGGCGCGCGTCATGAATGTCAGCCCCGAGCTTGCGCAACGCACGGCGTACGGCGGCAGGAGGATTGTGTGGTGTTGGCATTTTGACACCTTCGTTTTACAGATTATCCAAATATGTAGCACGAAGGTTACATTTCTTCAAGAAACCTTTCAACCGTCTTCTTCAATAGGGAGCTAAGGCTAGATCTTACCGTCACCTCAAGAATATCTACCGAGATGCTCCGAACTGAAACAATAGTGACGATCGTCGCTTTCACATCTGAGGGCTCGCTGGAACGGCCATCAATCTGAATGAAGAGACCATCCGTCTCGGTGTGCAATCGTTCGTGAGGCAATCGGGAACAAAGAAATGGCCACGATCAGATCGGGTCATCGCGGTATTTACGGTGAAATAGCAGCTCCGTTTCGCTGCGCGGCGGGCATCTGACAAGAGACGAGCGATCCAAGGGAAACATAGGAGCTTCTTAAAATAACCCTCAAATGCGGCGCGAAGTCCTCCAACGGTTGAAACCACATGCTGCAACGCTGCAGAAACTTAATCTCTGCATCAAACGGGAATTTTGGAATAACCGATGCCTCCGCCCTGATCTTGCGACCGGGCGGAGGAAGGCTCACCAATAATAGTTGTGAGGTTTGTGATTGAGTGGCCAAGCAATATTATCAGGGTCGGCCCCTCTCAGTATTTTGTGTTCAAGGTCGCGACGGTGGGCTCGAGCAGGGCCTGTGTGACGCACCTTGTCCCACCAACGGGGATAGTTGGAGAGCCAATCGTAGCTTTCACTCTTTATGCGACGATTGAGTTCACGCGCAGAATAGCCATTTGACGCGGAAGTTCGAGGGTATTTACGTTTGAAATGAGCCATATAAGGTCTCCTTGAAGATTGGAACTTACATGGCACACCTCCTTTTGATGATGTTTGCGCTCAGTTTGAGCAGAATAGTTGAAATGTAGTTGCCTTTACAGGCAGCCCGCCTGATTGTGGCCCCACGGACCATAGCTGCAACGAACACACCGTCAGGTCCAGACTTTCATCACAGTGTTCTGCTGGATGATCGAGGCTCCACCTGGCATCTCTCGTAAACCACTTCCTCAGGTAACCACTATAGCGGATTTATGAGACAGCCGAAAACCACAAATTGATCTTGCAGATCAAATCTCCGCCGTAGAGAGCGGGGTTTTCGGACGTTTGCGCTGAGCGCGACCAGAATTGACAAGAACACGAGGCACTGCCCAAACCAAGATGGCTAAAATCCAATTCAAATTGCACTATTTTTAGTTGCGCAACTTCCGATACAGCACATTCCCGTTTTATGCAAGATGGTTGATTTCCAGCTCTCTAGCGCAAAATAAAAACTGTGGAATAGTTGTTGAAGTCCTGTTCATCAAAGCAACCGAATCACTTCCGAAATATGTAGTGATTCGCTCATTCACCCCCTCACAGGTCAACTAATTAGACGGCCAATCTCAAATTTACATAGATTTAGCAGCTCCTCTTCAGTGAATTGTAACAGCTTTTTTCCATGCAAATTTATGGACAAAAGCGCTCCAGCCGCGGCTGCTCGATGGCTTTGGAAATTAACCATAATTGAGGCACTTTTGGAGGCCAAATCAAAGAAATTTTTGTCGTCGTTCTAAAGTACGAACGGCCCGTATAAATGATCATTAAAAGTGCTAGAGCTGGGAAACTCCTATTAATGCGTTCAATTCATAAAATCTCGTAAAAAATGCAATTAATTCGTCGACTAATGAATAAAATGACATAATACCAATATTTTTAACGCTTAGCACTCGTCGGCTTCTGCGACGCCATTGCTTATAAGTTTTATCCAATACCAATTATATTCAACTACTTAGGAAAAATTCATTAAATTCAAACTGCGATCAGACAGAAAATGCACAAAAGTTTTAACGAGCTGACTCTTGGACATCATTTTTTCATGCTCATGAAGCTGAGGAACTACCAGCTCATAATCCAGCTAAACCAAACAAGATATTTCTCGAAAACTCGGTCATTCTGGCATGCTTCCGGGATTCTCAGCAACAAATTCCTGATTTTAGAACTCAGGGAATCCCTCGCTCTTCCGTTCATTCACGGCCTTTTCAAAAATTTTCAGAACGTACACCTTCTCTCTTTCTGCACGACGGAGAACAGCACCTGAACACATGAAAAATCCGGCAACTCCAACCTTCTATAGTCCAAATGTGCAGAAGACCATCGATTCAACACGGGTATGTCATGCGGTTCCATTCGGAGGCCTAAATTCGACCAGTTTTCTGGTACTTTTTCACGCATTCAACAGTCTGAAATGTGACGACAAGCTGAGAGCGTAATTCTGGCCTGTTAACTAAGTTTCTACCCATACAAGCATTGCCAATTTGGCGAAACCAGAGCAGAGTGCACGAAGGAAACGAGTCAAGAGGGGTTGAAAAAAAAATGTGTCAATGCCTAATATTGAAACTGCAGCCACATTTCGAATTTGTCGAAACGTCACTGCCATAACACAATCTATGATTGTATTACTCAATTAGAAGGCAATCGAAACGGCAAAAACAAAACGGCCCCGAAGAAGTACACCACATACTCTTCAAGGCCATATTTATGTGTAGAATAACCCCTACACATTCAGCTTACCGTCTCGATGCTCCCAACGCAAACGATAGTTTGCAGAAAGAGTATCATTATGAATAATTCCCAACAGGGTAGTACTACCCTGAACGGCAGCGCTTTGTCTAATGAGGGAACACAACCCAAATCTGGCTCCAGCATCGACGCTTCAAATTCAAGCGCAAGCTCTGCTCCTTGGACTGTTACCTTACCAGCAGGACGTAAGCGTCCTACCCGAGACGAAAGATACGGACCTCATGTGAATTCCCCTCATATGTCTTACGGCGCTACCGGACTTCATCTGCTGAACGAGCTTAGATGTGAATTTGCTGACATTGGGAATACCGATGTTCGCGTCTCCGGCATCATGAAAGCTCTCGAGGATGTCCAGTCTATCGCCGGGAAGAACGATATGGACGAGATTGGAGATGAAATACTCGACGAAACGACAGCCCACGAAGTCATGACGAAAATTGACAGAAACAAACATGACCGTCTCAATCAACATGTCTTTCCGTTCGTACGGATGCGCTATAGGGCATTCCTCAATAACAATGTAGAACCTGTCGCCGCTTCACAATATCATGTCAAATCCGCTCCTGTTCCCATAAAAACACTCGGGCAAACGATCAAGGAAGAGGTTTTGGATAGGTTCAATTTAACTCAATCCGCTCTCGCCGACTCTATTGGTATGAGTAGAGGAACACTTCTTTACTATATGACTTATGGAGGTGGACCTTCTGAAAAGAGCCGACCGTACCTTGAACAAATTGAGGCCAAATTTAACATCAATTCAGGCGTGTTGACAAAGTACATCAACAATCCGCTATTGACCCCTCGCCCTAAACCCACCACCGCTCTCGGAAAGGCGCTTGAAGAACAATTTAAAAAACACAAGATGTCCTATGGGCATTTTGCACAACATGGTTTCACACACAGCGTGATCACCAATACCATCAACAAAGGTACCAATTTCAACCGAAACAGTCGAAAGAAACTGAGAATTCTCGACAAAGCTTTCGGCTTGGAAGACGGGTATTTGGCATCCCTCGTCGTCGACCCCTACAAGTCAAAACGGTTAAAGATTACGCACTTAGTGAGAAAGGGAACTTCAGAATTCCGAATGAGCGAGATCAGAGGGCATCTTCCTGATGATTTTGATGAATATCCGGAGGAAGAGCAGAAAAGGATCATAAAATTTGTCGAAGAAGACTTGATCTATACTTTTGATGACGAGCACCCAAACAGCGGAAGAAAGGGTTTCTACGGTCTGAGCAAAGAAGACAAACCGTCTGTGAAAGGGAAAAAGGCGTCTCTCAAAGCCCCCGACAACATCCTTCGTGTCATCGAGCGAATTTGTGAATTTAAGACCAAGCCTGACGCTGCTGAAGAAGAAAATCGCGAAAAGACCTGGATCAAGGAGATAGCAAGGACGAATGAAAGTCGTTTCTTGCGATTCTTCGGGGCCCTCGTCAAATGTGGCTATCCTATTGAAAAATTGACGTTCGAACTGATCTTCACGAATTGGGCCATCGAAACATACATTGCTTTCATGACCAAGCGTATGGGCTTTGAAACACGGACTATCGGTGAGACACTTGAATTGCTCGCTTCGATGGTGAATCCCGAGCTCGGATATATTGCCCAGTATCCCGGCATCGACCAGCCTCTGACCGTGATCGAAGGCTTTGTGACTTCGCAAGAAGTAGAAAAGCTTCACGGCATTCCCGCTGGGCTCTCTAAAGAAGAACAAAACAGGAAATTCAAAGAGAAGTGGCACGATGCCTGCAAGAATAGATTTAAATATATTTCTAAAATCGCAAAAAGAATTAAGAAGGAAGCAGGTCAATCAAGACCCGTCTTCGAGCCAATCGAAAAATTACTTAAAAATGAAGCACCTTTGGAGGTATACTATTGCGGAATCATGAAGGAACTTCGGACTTGGACTCCAAATAAGCGTAATTATTCAGGTTGGAGTGAGCACCAGCGAAATATCATGTTATTCCGTTTGGCTGTCTTTACAGGTCTACGCCGCAGGAACCTAGCTGAACTCCTTATCGATCCCCAGATCTACGATCCCAATGCAAAAAGACACAGTAATGAATGGCTGCGGCGGAAACAAAGAGGAGAAATCCGTCGACAGGACCTTCTCGACAAAAACGGAAAGCCAATATTTGACCTGAAAACAGGCCAGAAAAGAAGCACATACACCTTGGAAATTCCCAAAAGTGCATTCAAAAACCGCAGCACAGAAACTGCTCTCAAAGATCACAATTCTATTGAGCTGCCAAACCTGGATGGTTTCTACGATCAGCTCGAAACCTATCTCTATGAAGCTCGCAAAGCAATTATTGGCGACGACCGTCGCGATACAGGAGAATTCTTCGTTAGCACCATGAAAAGAGTTAAGGATAAAATCGCTCTTACTCCCGGAGCTTTATCTGATTGTTACAAAAGGATTATCCAAGTCTTTGGGGTTAAAAACAAATGGACTGGGCGCGGTGCAATTCCTGGAATGAAAGCCCATCGGATCCATACAATCCGGCACATCTTGGCAACCAATAGCATTAAACTGAACAACGGTGCTGTTTCTCATGCCGCAGCAATCCTGTTTGACTCAGAGGAAATGGTAAAAAAGGCATATTCCGCTTACCTTCCGGCAGATGCACATTCCTATGCGGTCAATCAAAGCTTCACATTTCTCGGCACTCAAGAAGCAGCATAATTTCTACTACAGAGCAGATTCTCGGCGGCATTCGCGGCCGAGAAGTAACACAATCTGCATATTTGCTTGCAACTATCCACCCCAACGCTTTTTCCTATTCAGGGCATGAAGCACCAAGCTGCAAACGGCTTCATACGGACATTGGGAACAAGTCGCATACCTTTCACAAAAGGCAAAAGCTTTGCGTGTCTTGTCCCGCCCCTCGTACGCCAAATCTATATACACCTTTTCAGCGGCAAACCCCTTGAGCGTCTCACCCATAAAGGACCGGTCGATCTCATAAAACGACTCAATTACAGTGTTGAGCCTGGCCCGGTTCGTCTTCCCAGATACGACACCGCAACCTCTGAAAACTCTTCCAATTCCGATGGGATTACGCAATGACAATAGTTCTGATGGCACAGTGTCTTCGCTCTCGAAAATGCAAGCCTCAGAAATCATTGCTATTTCCAACCGGACTTGTGCCATAGAAATGGTTTCGCGTGCCCCGCGTTTGATGCACTCCCGACAGGCCTGTTTGACAATGTCCTCGGGCGTGACCTTATCATCTCGTCCCGCAGTAAGCCGCCGTATTGCCCTATCGAGATCGGCTTGAATTTCTTCGTCACCTGTCATTTCCCCAATGACATAGAGCGGCAGCGAGATCTGTACGGATCTATCGGCCCGCTTGCCTGATGCTCGTTTATAACGACCATAGATGGTTGCTATCATGGACATTCCCCAGGCATGTAACTCCTGTCGAAGTGGTTCAGAGATTGAAATATCTCGGCCGACGATTGCTCCGGATTGCTGTATTGCCGCAGGCATCGTTCGACATGTGATCTGATAGGTACGGGTCGCATTAATAGCATCGATGCCACTGATATTTGTCAGAACCTTCGGACCAAAGAAACTCAGCGTCCTGATTGAACCGTCTTTTTCAACGATCGACTTCTTTCCCGTACTTTTGCTGTAAGAAACCTTCAAGATTTGATTGATGTCACCGTAACCGTTATCTGACTTTTGGCTCCGCCGACCCACAGCTTCCAGATCGTCAAGAACGAGCAACCCACGCCCTTGATCCATGTATCTGACAAAGCTGCGATCCGACCCACCACCAAGAATTTTGGCATTGTATGAAAGGTCCGCAATCACTTCAGCAAGAGAGGATTTTCCCGACCCCTTCTCACCATTCAACAATATGAGCGGAATCGCATCAAAAGCGTCATAACAGTATGAAAGCAACACATAGGCTGTGAGCAGTTCATAATCCGTTTTGTTGGGCAACCACGTCGATGAACGAATATAGTCAGCCACTTCCTTGAAAAGAATCCCGGTGGCCCTGTGAGCTCGTTTTCTGGTCGTAACCGCATCTGCATAAGCTTTGATAGAATCCAGCTTCCATGTCGCGCAGTCCCTTGGTTTCGGAATCGAGGAAATAACTGTGCCATCTTCAAGCAGAATAACCTCATTGGATTTTGAGACCCCTTTTGGCAAGGGCGGACGCACAAAACCAAGAATAACACCATCCGATCGAATGACCTTGGTTTCGTAAAATGATGTCGGAACAGCTTCGACGTAGACTTTTCCATCTGGACCGACAACACGTCTATCCAATGACCCGACACAGCGAACCTGAAAAGCGTAGTGCATATGCCCGTTGATGAATGCTCCATTGACGTTAACTGGATCTGCCTCATACACCCCCATCTTTTGTAACTCGAGCGGAACCGTTTCAGGGACCAAGGGAGGTGGAGCGCCCAATATGTGAGCATCCCTGACCAGTCTTTCGAAATCACCGTCATTGTTACCTGCAAGAAAATACCCAATCCAGTCATGGCCAACCATGCGAGGAATATCGAGGCGAACGAATTCTCGAGCACAGAGCATACGAATTGACTGAGCAAAAGCCTCCCCGCCAGAATCATTGCCTGTACCAATAAGAACCCGCCCCCACTCCTTTAGAAATCCGTTGCCCCAATTCTCAGGAATACTCCTCCATTGAGTGGAAGAGATAACAGCCGTTCTTGCAAGAAGAGAAGTTCCAGCGAGGACTTCCGCGATGCGCCAGACATCTCGAGGGGTGTCAACAATAAGAAGCCAGCTTTTCCCGGAACAGTCTCCGTCCCAATATGTCAGAGCAGCACCGGTACACCAAAAATCGTGTTCAAGGGGATTCACTGAAATTCCGGGGATATTGAATTTCACTATACGTTTGGTCATGGTGCCGTCGGCAGCAATGACTGGCGCAGTAAGCCAAAATCCTCTTTGTTCGTCACCGGCGCGGCGGATAACATCCGCCAATCCAACACCAAAGCTATCCATGAGGAACTCGGGCTTGAACCCTTGATCTTTTAACCAGACCCAAACTTCTATATTTTTATCAAGACGACTTCGATCTCTTTCAAGGGTCTTGGGATTAATTGAAACGGGAACTTCAAATTCGTTGGTAGACCAATTGGTATTGTCAACCATAACGCTGCCCTTGAGAACCTGTTGGGAGATGTGCCCGGCGACAATTGTCTCCAGACGCGGTGATCAGCGATCAGCATTATGATCAGGCTTTACATCGTCGAAATCAGGGACTTCTACAAAACGCCCCCCTACAGCTCTATATTTGACGCCGGGTTTCAGATCCTCCTGCCCGACACATCCTGTCACAAACCCTATGCAATTCAGATCCTCATCAAATTCAGCAAGTGCAATCCAGGTGCCTTCGGAACCGGTTGCGGTTGAATCAGCACCACACGCAGCAATGACGCAATTCTGGCCAGAAGCAATTAGATCGCTGTATGCGCCTGAAGAGGCAAGCCTGCATCGGTCACCGAAAGCGCGAAGATTACTTAGGTATCCTGAAGCCGCAAGCTCGCATTCCTCTTTTATCGAAGTGAGATGGCTAGAGTGCCCCGCAGAAGCCAACGAACTACCCGCTCCCATTGACTGAATTCCGGACATGGAACCGGCGGCGATAAGAACCGAATTGTTTCCTGCTGAAAAGATATCTGTGTCTTCCCCGACCACTGCGACTACATCATCATCACAATCCGAAAGCAGAATACCTTCGCTTCCAGAAGAAACCAAAGTGTTTCTCTTTCCTACTCCTGACAAAACCTGGCAATCCTGCAGAGACATCAAAATGGTTTCATCACCACGTACCTGATACAGACAGCCGTCCTCATCTCCCTGCGGTACCGAAGTAGACATGATCGATTTTTGAAACAATTGTTCAAACGTCAGCAACGTGATCACGGTGACGGTTCTAAATCTATCCGGATCGGGCATACCCCGAGTATCAGGATGGGGATTGTCCGCTTCAACTAGCGCCGCGAAGAACCTGTCCTCAGTTTCCCCAAAGGGGCACTCAGTTAAGAATTTCGCCACATCCGTTTCCACGATAAAAACGTTCATCTCGCCATCAGAACCAAAACCAGCCTGATAGGTCTTCCCGACCTCAAACGGATTTACGTGTGAAGGTAGATTTAGCTTCATGTATCCTGTGACTTTCGGCATCGATGGCTCTCCTGTAGTTAGTACACATTAACCCATCCCCCACATCACCAATTACTCGATCAGAGAATGTGAAAAGTTCCAAAGTCTCAACCGGCTATCAGTCTTGGCTGAAGCGAAAATTTGACCAATCGCACCCCATCAAAACCTTTTAAGGTCAACTTATGTCCCGATAAGGACATAAGTTGACCGTTGCGTCAAGGTCGTTGTACGCGCATACAGGTTTCATGACCGATACGCCACTTTCACCATTCAAAATGAACCTTCCGTCCAGCTTGCGCGATCAACTCTCAGAGCTGGCGAAAAGGAACAACCGTAGCCTTTCGGGAGAAATAATTTCCCGGCTTGAACTGTCTGTAAATATCGATGCACAGAAGGCGATGGACACCCTTATGATGGCCGACACCATCTTGGACACCGATGGCCTGGGAAAGCCGGTACGACAGCTTCTAAGAGATGTCGGTTCTTCTTTGGGACTGAATGTGTTTGGAGCACTTCCAATACAGGAAGAAGACCTTCGATCACTGGTACATCAGGAACTTAAACGGCTAAGAAAACACGTCGCTCTGGCACACCCGGTTGCCGACGAGGCATCCTTTGCCGCAGCTTTGGATGCCTCGAAACAGAGACTTTCCGAAGGAAGCATTCGAGAAGCAATAATTCATGCCGCAATTGAAACACTTCCCAATCTCGATGACACCGAGATTCAGGAATGATTGCCGCTTAACTATCCCCGCGAACGTATACGCGTGGCCATTCTGATGTCTTGAGCAACCGCATTGCTTGCTTGCAACGCTTGACGCATTTCACTAAAAATCGGTTTACGTTTTTCGGGATCCTCGATCGTCAACAATACGGCGAATGGTACACCCTCAGTAGGAAAGCTTGCCTCGGCACGAATGAGGCTCGATACCTCCAATCTCCAATTCGAAAACTCTCCTTTGTCTGTGAAGACCGATTCATATTGTTTTGAAGGCCACCACTTCAAACCATGATCAATCAAAGCTTTTTCTGGAACTCCAAGACCAGTCGTTTTGGGTAGGTATCTTGGCGCTATCTGATTGACAAAACTAGGTAATCCATTTTGCTTTTTCCCGGGTTGGCGCTGCCGTAAACTCGCTTCAAGATTCACCCGGACAAACTCTGCTCCGAAGGCTGGATCAAGTGGTGGCGAGTACACAAGCGTCATCCTCGCCCGTCCCGAACATGCCCCATCGGGCTTCACTAGACTGCGAGGCCATTCAAAAGGAAAGCGAAGGATTGCCGGTTTCCGCTCCCCCACGGTCAATCGACTTTGAAATAGCAACGTCACCTGATGATCATCGGTTTCCAGCATATCCATAACCCGGGCAGGCTGACCATAGCCGGCGAATTGACGGCTAAGGTCTTTTAAGCCGCGTTTGGTGAGCGGATCAGGCATTTGGGAATGATGCAGAAGCATTGCACGAAGAGCCTCAGTCTGAAGTCCGCCTTGCGTTGCGACATCCAAACCGGCAAGAGTTCGGGCAACCAAAGGTGCCGCGAAACTGGTGCCAATCACATCTCTCTTCGTGCCGCTAGGAGTAATTGAAACCAACCCTGTTGGCTTTCCCACTCCAGCCCCACCAGTTCCCCCATATGCCGCAACATCGGGCTTCACACCAACCTGCAGGCCAGGTCCGCGAGTCGTGTAAACCGTTGGAGCTCCTTCAATCTGTATGGTTGCAGGTGGGTTTAAGGCTCCCACCGAAATCGAACGGACACTTTCAGACGGTTTGTAAATTGTATCTGGTTGGGTGCGATTTGCAAAATAGCGGACCACGTCAATCGGCTTCTTTTGCCAAGGCGTTCGGCCTTGACCAGATGGCAAATTTCCGGACGAATTCACGAATATTACCCCATAAGTGTCGGCAATTTGATCCAGGCGGGCAGCATAGATACTATACCTATGCCTTTCCACATCTGAGATCGCGTTAATGGACAAATTGAAGACTCGCACACTGTGATCTCTTCGAGCTTCAGCCACAGCTTGCTCTAGCTCTTCAAGAAAATCCGTAAACCCATTCGCATATTGCTCCATGAATGGGCCGCTCGGATAGAGAGGAGCATCATATACCTCACATCCATCAGGTTCTGGCGTGACAGCAGGTGAATTAATTGACTGCCCGGCACAAATCAATCCGGCAACACCAGTTCCATGATTACCGTCGTATTCCGTCTCATCCAAGAAATCGAACCTGCCCTTCACCCAAGGAGCAAGGACATTTGAAACGCCAGAATCAATCACCCCCACAATCGGATAAATGGCATTTTGTGAAGGTTGGGGCAGCGGTACTGGCAAGCTCGAAAAGCTGGGTAAACCGGAATCCGATACCAGAACTTCATCTGCCAACTGCAGCTGAATTGGCGGTTGAATTGATCTGACCAACGGGTGGGCAGTCAGTTTATTCAATGCGTCTTCGTGGCGTTCTGCATTCAAGTCGACAGGTGCTGACTTTGTAAACGCAGTCACATCTCGCCCAGCAGGCCCAATTCGGTTGTCGACCAACGCGTTATTGGGACTTTGAGTGAGTTGGAACTCAAGAACAGGTGTCCGCCCAATTTCACTGACAAAAAAGGTTCGAGCCCCAGCCCCCAGTCCTAGAAGCAACTCTTGAAGAGAACTGCGAAGGGCAAAACGGCCGAGTGGATCATCAGCAATCACATTGTCACCGGGCGTTTCAAATAGTTCGATGTGATATCCGGATACCGTTCGAGGATCCTCAAACATTTGCATCACAGCAGCCGTTGAAAAACTTCGTTTGCTGGAAGACGGAGCAATTTCTATAGATTCGATAGCCCCGACCTCGGATCTTGCGGGTGTCGGAGCTGAATAAGGCTTTCCTGTATTCTTCGAAATGTTGATTGCAACCGTGTATTCTGCAAGCTCAACTCTTTGCCTAAGCCCCGCCAAATAGACCAATGGCGCTCGAAAGTAGACTGTGCCAACGGCTTCGGCGCCAACACATGGAAATTGATCTGGCTTGAATAGAAAACGGACCGGACGATAGGACTTCGCAAGAGCTTCGTCACGTATTTGCACTTTCAAATATGCAGCAGGCCCATACGAGCTGGATTGAATTTTATCAATGATATCATCGATTGCTTTGAGAAGGCGCTGTTTGTGGGCAGCAAATGCTTCATCGTCGTCTTTAAAAAAGTCTCGCCCCATACCTCCTTGGCCTGGCTCAGGGGCTCTCAGAAAATCTGAGTGATTCAATATGATTTGAACGGGATTATTGGGCATGGAGAGCCTCCATCAAAGGTAGATGCCTTTTTGATTTCTTGATGTCACTGACACGCGATTGACCATAACCCGTTGCCTGTCCAATTTCAGATTGCTTCAAAGGAAAATCGAGATCATTTGCAATCAAGCTGATGAAGGCTTCTGGATCCGATGCCAGAATTCGAGCGGGTTCATTCTCTTGAGAGGGAAGTCGACCGAGCACCGCACTCAACGTGTGAAAAAGCCCCGGCCCATCATGACTTTTCCCACTCAATGCCAGTAAGCGTTTCATTGAAATGCAAATTCGTTCCAAATCCGCTCCTGAATGACCATCAAGACAGTAAGCGATGATGCTGAAAATAGGTGGCTCCGGTTTAAGAGGCGCAAGAAAACGCTCGATCATTTTCGTACGAGCCAATAGCCCCGGCTCTCCTATATGAACATGGGTCTCAAAACGGCGCCAGACCGCAGGATCAAGCAACCTATCGTGATTGGTGATGGCAATTGTGACGCCAAACGCCCTCCGTTGGTCCAAATTCTGCAACAGTGAATTTACGACGCGTTTGATCTCACCGACCTCTTGTGGATCATCTCTCACCTTAGCGAGCGCATCAAATTCATCCAGCAAAAGCACGCATGAGTAGCGGTTGGCAAAATCAAAGAGATTGGCAATATTGCGAGCTGTTGTACCAAGAAATGAGGAAATAAGTCCGTCAATCTTTGCTGTAACTAGGGGCAACCCAAGTTGTTCTGCGATATAACTGGCAGTCAACGTTTTCCCTGATCCAGGAGGACCAAAAATAAGAAGAGATCTTGTAGGTTCGACACCAACATTACGAAGAGCCTCCTCACTTGACCATTCTTCTAAAAGACCTGCGATTGTCTCGGACACACGGCTCTCGTAAACAGGCACAATTCTCTCTCCTTCCGGAAAGTGTATTTCGCACAAACTTGCTCCGGTCTCTCGATCTATGGGCGGATTTGTCTCTCTTGTCAGAGCCTCACCAAAAACAAGAGCACGCGACACCTCAACACGACTTGGTTGAATATCTTTCATTTCGCTCGAGGACTTCAGTAGGCGCTCTATCGTTGCCGCTTCTTTGACATCGCCGGCTTTTTCGAGCCGCGCACGCAAACGGACAACTTGCTTGTCAAAAGCCTTTGTATCACCAGACAAACCAGCGCGAATGATGCTCTGTATGACAGAAAAATGATCCATATCGCCATTCCTATAATTATTATTGGCATATTAGCTCTATATATCTCACATTAAGCCAATTTGATCAACAATTCGTTTTTGGAATCGGAAAAATTGACTTGAGAATCTCCCAGTCATACCGCATCGAAAATCGGCTGAAGTGTTGGCCAAATGAAATGAGAGTTTTGTCTCGACGCCTAAAACCATCACGGTACCGAGCTGGCAACCATCAATTGCCAACACAAGTTGAACTCATTACTGAAATCATGAATGACATGACGCGGGATCAAAGCAGCTTCTTTGCCTTTACGTAAAACAAAAGCAGACCGGTTTTCCTGTTGCCGCGCCATGGACATGGATGAGCTGGATGGCCAGTCCAATCGTTGCCTAGGGCAACTTCTTGATGGCCGACTTCAAGGCCTGGTCGTGGACCGTACGCCTCGGATCCCACGTATCATACAGGCAGGAGGAGAACATGTCGGCGAAACCAAGCTCGCGCTCGATATTGCGTAGCAACAGGATACAACCATCAGAGGACAACCCGCCAATATTAGAAATCACCCAACATTTTGCTTTTGCCCAATATCTTGCCGAAGCAACGCCATCAACATCGGTCCAACCGAGAATTTGCCATCTAGTGCTTTGTCCGTCAAAGCTCGTAGATATCCTCCTGGTGAACTGATACGGTCAAATCTTTGAAGCATGCAAGCGACCACTATTGAGGCGTGATCTGGGCCCAAAGACGTCTTTGCGTCTTCCAACGCACTTGGACTGATCCCGAGCATCGTTCCTGCTACATCCGCAGCAACCTTCAGGTCTCGCCAACTGCTCACTCGGTTGGAAGGCCCGTAAATTGAAATATCAGGGCAAGCCTGAAGCACCATTCCAAGAGGATAGGTTTTCTGCGGCTTGTTTGGATTTCTGGGCTCATCCTCAAGATTTTCTTCTTGCTGCCTTTCGGAAGCAGGTTCAAGATCAATATGAGGGTTTGTGTTTGAATTATGATAGTGACGCTCATTATGAGCATCATTGGCGCTTATTTCTTCAGAATTTAAATGAGTTTCCAACAGCTTATGAACTCGTTCTCTCAGAGTTTCACACAGCCTCAAGGCTTTGCCTAACTCGCCTGCATCCGAGTTCCGAGGCAGTCCTCTCAAAATCTCCGCCAACTGTTCTTGCAATGCGACCCACGGCCCGGGAATAGCCTCAATCAATGCCATCTCGATCAGCTTGCTCACATCCCGACGAACAATGGTCAGTTCCTCACGAAATGCCTTCAATGCCGCTTTCTCGGCCCGTACATGCTTTGCCATATTCTCAAACTCTTCAGCACGAGCGACCAGAGGGCTGAGATCAAACCCATAAGCAACAGCTTCCTGACCGTGAACGGCTTTGCGTCGAAATCGCTTCCCATTCGGACTATCGCGCCGAATGATCAAGCCTCGTTCAACCAGCGCGGCAAGATGCCGGCGAAGGGTCGCAGGAGCCATACCGTGTGATCGCGCAGATAGGCTTTCGTTAGAAGGAAAAACGATCAAACCGGTACCATCCGCGGTATCACGATCAGCAAGAGCCATATCATCTTCTGGATAAAAAGAGAGAAGCGCATTCAAGACAGCGAGCGATCTGTCACCAATTCCGACGAAGGATCGGGCTTCACATACTGTCCGGAACAGCTTCCACTTATCGTATTTATCACTGCTAGTGTCGTTTGCAGCCATCACATCCAATTGTCTTGCAAATTGGCCAAGCGACATCGTTCGCCGCCCAAAAGGCGTCGTCACATTCCTTGATTCCATCATTTTCACCATAAAAAAGGCAAAAGGAGTCCGCCCGCTCGCTAAGCGGTCAAAATGGCTTGACTAATTTTCGCGGAAATGTGATTCTCGAAATCGCTACATAACGAGAGGTCTCTGCGAAATTTGCTTCGTGGGGGCCTTTTTCCTTTTGTCAGCTTTCTCCCTCTTTTTCCTGCTTCAAAAACTCTTCGTGCAGTCGGTCCAGGTTTTCTGACAGAAACCGACCGAACCTTTGTCCATCTTTGGATTTTAGCTGTATCGAAAAGCTACGACTGTTCGACCTGAATTCAGCGTCTACCGTCTTGTCAGAAGAGTTCCATTTTCCAATCTGAGCTGCTCGTGATTTGGGGCGGCCGGCTTTTTCCATAACACTAAGCAAATGGATAAAGCGTTCTTCTGAACTTCCAACGCTCTTAAATTTGTCGTCTTTGGTAGCCTCGATAGCGGCTTTCCTGTTGGATGGCTTCAAAATAGCCTTGCCCATCCTGTCCCAGCGTTCCCTTCCGACCCCTTCAGCCTTCCCGATCGCAAAAATAACGTCTTCAGGCACTCGTTTGGTAACCCGGTTCATGACATCAAGCATTTGGCCGTCGACCGACAAGGCTTCCGTGATGGTCGGCACCGAATACCCCTGCTCCGATAGCTTTCGAGCAAAAGTTGCCTTCTCAATAAAAGTGAGATCCTCGCGGATGGAGTTTTCTTGACCTTGCGTTATTACGTGCTCGATGTCGTCGATTGTGCGAACTATCGCTTTAACATTAATTCCAAGCTCCATCGCCGCCCTTGCGCGGCGGTGACCGAAGACTATCCGGTAACGGTGTTGCTCGCCCTCAATCGGCCTGACCAAGATTGGAGATTGCTGCCCTTTCTCTTGAATGCTCGCCTTGAATGCTGCAAACTCGGACGCATCTTCTTCGAAGCGATCTGACACGAAGGAAGCTTCCAAAGCATCGGGTGAAAGATCCACAATTTGTTCGCCAGATCGAACAGCCTCAGCTATGGAAGCGAGTTCACTCAGTGACCCTTTCATCGATCTGGAAGCGCCTTTGCTGGCATAACCTGATGTGGCTGTTCTGTTTGGTTTAAGGGCCTCGTCACCAGTTATGTTCTTGAAAACGTCGCGTCGCGCCATTTTACTTGCCCTCATTCGGCTCTAAATGCCTGCTTATACTAACGTTTTTCCCTACATATGCGGCCGTATGGAATTCTATCATCTCAACGTCCCCAAGCTTTGTTCACCAGATCAATCACTTCCTGATTCACAGCATCCATGGATTCTCTGGCCCTCTTGTAAGTCGTAGCGGCAAATTGCGAACGTTCAACTTCGTAGAGGGTCTGCTTAGTCAGACCTGCGTCCGAAACCGCAGTGGATTTGACCATGGGATTAATCATCATTTGCCCGGCAAACATCGATTGCATGAACCCGACCATCTGCTGTTGGGGAAGGTCAGTTGCCTCATAACGAGTAACTAGATATCGGAACCAATCCAGATCCACATTCGCGCCAGCACTCTCGATACTCTTGAGGATATCACCAAGCATAAGCAAGAACTGCGACATCGACATAATATCCAACATTTGCGGATGAACCGTAATGAGCACCGATGTTGCAGCCGTCAATGCCGTCAGAGTCAAATAGCCAAGCTGGGGAGGGCAATCCATAACGACGATGTCATAATCATCGTCAACCTCACCAAGTGCATCTGCGATGCGAGTAAAGAACAGTTTCCCTTCATTCCCTTCACCATCTCTCATCGCAAGAGGAGTTTCATATTCGTATTCCTGAAGCTCCAAATTCGCTGGGACAACGTCAAGGTTGGGAAAATTCGTTGGCTGGATGATACTCCTGATGGAAGCCCGCTCGTTGTCGTACCGCAAAGCTTCATAAAGTGATGGTTTTTCATCCAGTTCCGGTTGAATACCATAAAGCGCAGTAAGAGACGCTTGAGGATCAAGATCCAACGCAAGAACCCGATAGCCACAAAGGGCCATATATTGTGCAAGATGGGCCGCCGTAGTGGTCTTGCCGCTTCCCCCCTTGAAATTGACAACCGATATAGCCTGCAACCGTTCACCGTTTTTCCGACGGGGAACGCGATTGAGATAGGCACGAAGTTCGTCAATTTGTTCTGCGGTGTAAAGGCGGCGGCCACCAGATGTAACCGTTGGCTCCTTTACCTTACCTTCATTATGAGCCCGACGAATGTAACTTGTCGAAACGCCGATAAACTGAGCAGCTTCCGCCAGTGTGAATTGCCGAAGGGTCTTTTGGGCATTTGGTGGGAAAGTCTGCGTGCGCAACATGTCGAGTCTGGCTGAGATATCCTCGCCATGGCCCAGGATCAAATTGGCAAAGCCCTTGGCTAATGCCTGATCATCAGTAACAGTCATCTTCTTTGCGCAGCCCCAGTATCGATAAAATTGAAAAAACAGCCCAATTACTGATACTATCCGCCGATTCCTCGCACCGAGCAACATTTACTTGGTTAACGAAACATTAATGACGTCGGATAGACACACTGTTCGACCATTCTCTCCTTCAAAATATCTGGCCGTTTTTCTCAATCAGTAAACTCTTGGGCATTCAATCCGACCCAAACAACAAGCTGTGAAACAACACTGAATCCGATTTAAGGATTCTCTTATCACTTTGTATCGGCGAGGAAAATGTAGTCAAAATGGCAGTCTGCTTACGGGGTCTTCGATTGGCTGAACAAAGCTGTGACTAATCCGCATCGTAGCGATGATCGCGGCCTTTCCAAATTACACATAGCTAGAATCACCCACGGAACTCACCTTCAATTTCTGTTGTAAATCCTCATTCGACTTTCTAGGCCGTTCAGCGTGGCATACAACCAATATCATCACTCTCTCATCTTTTGGTTCTTAGTTAAGCGACACTCAAAAAATACAAGAATGCAGTCTTCATTCATTGAGATTCAAGATTAATGTAAGCGAAATGAGCCCCCTAATCAGCAATCTGTAAAAGAACTAAATTAGAGAACGAAAATATAGCTTCACATACAAAAAACGCAGTCTATGCGGGAGTTTTGATTAATGAAAACCAGAATATTGGGAGAAAGCGGGCTCGAGGTGTCAGCGATTGGCCTTGGATGCATGGGCATCACTCAGGTTTACGATACCGCTCTTGAGGAACAGGACGCAATCAACTTTCTTCGGAACACCTATGAAGACGGGGTTACCCTTTTTGATACGGCGGAGGCCTATGGGCCATTCGCCAACGAAGAGATTGTTGGGAAGGCGCTGGTCCCATTTCGAGATGAAGTGGTTATCGCAACCAAGATCGGCTTTGATTTCGATGCCATAACCGGCGAACGGCGAGCCGGAGTGAACAGCGATCCGAAACACATTCGTTCTGCAGCAGAGCGATGCTTGAAACGACTGCGAACCGATAGAATTGACTTGCTGTATCAACATCGCGTGGATCCTAAAGTTCCAATGGAGGACGTTGCAGGCGCGATCGGAGAGTTGATTGATGAGGGGAAGGTCTTGCATTTTGGCCTTTCGGAGGCTGGCGTTTCCAGCATTCGAAAAGCTCATGCAGAAACGCCAGTTACTGCTCTTCAAAGCGAGTATTCACTTTGGTGGCAAGCCCCAGATGAAGAAATTCTGCCACTTTGCGAAGAACTGGGTATAGGCTTTGTTCCTTTCAGCCCACTGGGTGCAGGGTTCCTGACAGGTTCGATCACAGCCCAAACCTCATTTGAAGAACATGACTATCGCAATTCAGTGCCTCGGTTCAGTAAGGAGAACAGGGCGCAAAATCTGGAACTTGTTGAGCTCGTTCGAAAAATTGCAAACGAAGCGAATGCAACGCCAGCACAAATCGCAATCGGTTGGCTCTTGGCTCAGAAGGACTGGATTGTTCCCATACCTGGAACTACGAAGCGTCACCGTTTACAAGAAAATATCGGAGCAACGATCCTGGACCTTGACCCTAAAATATGGGTTGAATTGAGCGAAGCCGCAGACTCCTTGCTCCTTCCAGGAAGCCGCCTTTCACCTGCCTTGGAATTGACCGGCAGATAGTTTGCATCGGCAAAGTGCTCAAACGCGCAATGTTCTAGAACAGCTTCGCAATCAAAGACGATCACTGTTGCTTCCCATCAAAAACCAGCAATAAAAGCAAAGTGGTGATTAGCAATGCGATCAAGAAGCGCCTCCCGATGGCGGATTACTCCGGGGGAGGCGCTTCCGTATTTAACATGCGAACAGGATGCCCTAAAAATGTACGCGGTAAACGAACTCTCAAAGTCTCGTGTTTGACTTCACAGGAGAGTGGTTGGAACCCAACGGATAACCAGAATGCAATAAGACAGCTGCAAGGAAGCTGCATTGAGAAGCCTTCTGTATATTACAAGATCAGAGCCGTCGGCTGTTTCATGTCCCCGATCATTTGCGCCACATGTTTAACCTCTCCACGAATGCCATGGTCCCGTGCGACATTATGGCTATAGAGCCAATAACACAGGCAAGATAAAGGAAATAGGGCATCACTGCCTGGCTGAAATCCCAGAAGTCGAGACTGTATTGCAAAGAAAGACGCGAGAACAGACCGAGTTCTTTTGAGCTATCCGGTGCGAACGGAAGAACGAACAGCGTGCACAGCCGGAGCCAAGGCGTGGGTCTTAGCCTGAGTAGGGCCCGCAATTTGGGCCACTGTATGCCGATATGAGCACCAACTGCGACAATTGCCCACCATGCTGAAAACCAATGCCATTCTTTGACCCAATATGCGCTCGGCAATGAGAGAAACTCGAACAGTGAGCGGGAAATCGAAAAACTGGTGATGACCAGAACTGTCATTGCGATCAGAACTGACGAATTCAGCAGAAGCGATACAATCCGCCGCGCATTGTATCTGCCTTTCGTCAAAGCAAGATACCAACGCCAATTGCGCCAGTTGTGCCAGATCAATACGGCGAAGAAGCTGGCTCCGAAAGCCTCATGAGCCAAATTACCAAGCCAGTAATAGGCCATCGATAACAGAAAAAGGGCGGCGGCGACGCTATCGACGAAGAGCCTTGCCGTCTTATGATTCATGTGCAATCTCATTCGAAATCTAGCAAATCATCATAAGTGAACATATAGCGGTTGCCGGCCTGCGAAGCGTGGCAGGAGCGGCATCTTTGGGTGTTTTCGTCCATGTTGATTTGGCCATTGCCCCAGAACCACTGGAATTGCCAATCTCCTGTTCGGTCAGCTTCAGCATAATCCTGGCCCCAGTCCTCGCCTTTTTGCATGACGAAGTAGCGATAGATTTCACCGCCGCGATAATCGACCAGTACGACATGGGTGCCATCAGGCATCGGCTCACCTTGCTTGACGGCGCCGATCGCCTCGCGGGTGGTCATCATATGCTCGGTGACTTCGCCACGTCTGACAGTCGTGAAATGCTCGAGTTTATCGATGTCTGGAAGTGTGACGCGATTTTCCTCTGCCATGACATCCCCGTTGCAAACAATGAACAACGACATGGTGATACCAGATAACAGCCTAGATGTGTTGAATGCCATTTCAAACAGGTCCCTCTGAATATGATCGATCTGAAAAGCGACCTCCTTTGAGGTGCTTTAGTCCAAGATGGTGAGATGAACCCGGAGTGATTAGACCCCAATACGTAATAGACCCTATATCAAAATCGCAGTAATCAGCGAAGCTGTTACACGCCAATTTATTGATGAGAGGTATAAGCCTATGCGGAAATAATCGTCTAATCACATGAATATGACAGATGTAGGTTATAGGAGGATGATCAATCAGACTAAAAGGTGTGATGATGAAAGTACGCAAGCTTGGAATTTCGGGGCCGGACGTTTCCGCTATTGGTTTGGGCTGCATGGGCATGAGTTTCTCTTACGGAGAAATTCCACCAACCAAGGACATGATTAAGCTCATTCATCAGGCCCATGATCTAGGGGTGACCTTCTTTGATACGGCAGAAGTCTATGGCCCCTATACCAACGAATTGTTGGTCGGCGAGGCGCTGGAACCAATCCGAGACACAGTCGTGCTTGCCACCAAATTCGGGTTTGAAATCAAAGAAGATGGAAGCTGGCGAGGCACCAACAGCCGGCCGGAGAAAATCCGCGCAGCATGTGAAGGCTCTCTCAAAAGCCTGCGCACCGATGTCATAGATCTCTTCTATCAGCACCGTGTTGACCCCAATGTTCCGATCGAGGATGTGGCGGGAACAGTCAAGGATCTAATTGCCGAAGGAAAGGTGCGCCATTTCGGACTGTCCGAGGCTGGTGCGGATACCATACGTCGCGCCCATGCGGTTCAACCCATCACTGCATTGCAGAGTGAATATTCCCTTTGGACCCGCCAGCACGAGCAAAAAATTATGCCTGTGGTGGAAGAGCTGGGCATTGGCTGGGTAGCTTATAGCCCGCTCGGCAAGGGCTTTCTGACCGGAGCGATCAAGGATGCCGCCGAAATCAAGGAAGGTGATTTCCGAAAAGCTCTGCCACGATATCAGCCAGAAGCAATGAAAAACAATCAGGCTGTCGTTGATCTCCTCAAAGAGATTGGCCGTGAAAAGGGAGCTACGCCCGCTCAGATTGCCCTTGCCTGGGTTCTTGCCCGTAAACCTTGGATCATTCCAATCCCGGGCACCACAAAATTGCACCGTCTGGAGGAAAATCTCAAAGCCATTGATGTCGATCTTACCAAGGAAGACATGACGCGCATCAACGAAGCGGCATCCATGATACAAGGAGGCCGTTACACCGAAGCTATTGAGGCAACAACAGGCTTGTAATCAAAGGCTTGAAAGCTGCGGCTCCAACCACCGGGGCCGCAGCTGCACTCCAGACGTTTGAGAATGCGAAGAGAAATAGCCATGATCAGCAAAGCCAGCACAGATATTACCGCGACGAGCAGCAGACGAACCTTTCTGAAAGCCGCAGCCTCTATAGGCCTCTCGATCCCCTTCCTCATAGATAATGCGCGCGCCCAGCAGGCCGGCCGGAAGAGCCGTATCCTGATCGCCTACTATTCACGAACCGGCAACACGCGCACCGTCGCAGAACAGATCCAGCAGCTCACCGGTGCGGACATCTTCGAGCTGAAGACCGCCTATTCCTATCCGGCAGAATATCGCGCCACCACTGACCAGGCCAAACGGGAGCAGCAGGAGAATTTCCGCCCGCAGTTAACAGCACAGGTCGAGAATATGGCGGATTATGACGTGGTGTTTATCGGCTATCCCAACTGGTGGGCAACCATGCCGATGGCCTTCTTTTCCTTTCTGGAGAGCTATAACTTTGCAGGCAAGTCGATCGTTCCTTTCTGCACCCATGAAGGCAGCCGACTTGGCCGCAGTGTAGAAGACATCGAGGCCCTATGTCCTCAGGCCACACTTCTGCAGGGTTTTTCCCTACGCGGCGCGAGCGATGGCACGATTAGAACGGCGTCTGCTGATGCGCAGGAAGCTGTGCGGGATTGGGTCGGTGAACTGGAACTTGCGGGATTGTCATGATGATAAACGCCAAACCGGTGTTTTTCGCCTTTGCCATGGCCTTTCTGGCAGCCATCAACGCTCCGGCGAGTGCAGCTTCAAGCAATGAGGGCCAGGCCGCCATGATCCGTGACAAGTCCAACCAGCAGGCTCTGGCGGCCATCGTCATGAGTGCAGGCGAGACGCGCATCACCGCAGACCTCTTTGACAACGCGACTGCACGTGATTTCCTTTCCAAGTTGCCCATGGAACTCTCCATGACAGAATATGGTGACCGGGAATATTACGGTAAGCCATCAGAGACCCTGTCTACCGATGCGTCGACGGTCGATCACTTTGAAAAGGGTGACGTGACCTACTGGGTGCCGGGTGGTTCCTTTGCCGTCTTTTATGATACCCCGGACGGGAATTCCCTTGATGATCTGATCATCATGGGCAGGATCACGTCTGACCTAACCGATTTCAAAGGTCTGGGATCGTCTTCACTCTGGCGCATCGAGCAGCTTGAGCCGGAGGCTGCGCGGTGAACAGGCAATTGTTCTTCCGCCTTGCTCTCGATTTCATCGCGACCGGGCTGTTCGTTCTGGCTCTTGCCTTTGAATGGTTCGGTTCTCTCGTTCACGAGATCCTTGGCACGGTCTTCTTTCTTCTGTTGATCGCCCATATAACATTCAACCGGCGCTGGTTTGCTTCCGTGCCGAAAGCCACCCAGAACCGGCGTCGTCTGGTGACGACCCTGATCAACCTCAGCCTTGTTGCTGCTTGCGTCGCGCTGCTGGTCACGAGCCTCATGATCTCGCGTGATCTTTTCTGGTTTCTCGGGCTCAAAGGTGATTTTCTGGCACGACAGATCCACACGCTCTCGGCCTACTGGATGCTAGTGATTGTCGGCATCCACCTCGGCATGCACTGGTTCATGGTCATGGGAGTGGCGAAGGCATTGTTAAAAATCACCGCAAAAAACAGCCCTAGGACGTGGGCATTGAGAGGCCTGACCATACTGGTAGCACTCTATGGCATCCTCGCGTCTCTCGAAATGAATATCGGCAACAAGCTTATTCTCTATTTCACCTTCAGCTATTGGGATTTTGATGCTGATTGGCTGCGGTTCTTGACCAACTACGGCTCCATCATCGCGCTCTATGCTGCCATCGGGCACTATGGAAACATCAAGCTACAGGGAAAAAGCAAGCGGCGGGGATCTGCAGGCAAGGGACGGCGTAAAGCTGGAGTGTCAGCATCAGCTTAGGGCTGCGGAAGGCCATCCTTGCTGATCGATGTGATTGATGAATGCGTCGCATAAAAGCAAGCTTGTTTTATGGTCTATTCATTTCTCATCAAAGGCTTAAATTGACTGCAAGCGGTGCGATCAATGCGACGATGCGTTCGGCAAATCCCAACAATTTAGCCTGCGATCATATCAAGCGGATGTGGGGCATGACTACAAGCCTGCCATACCAGGTTTGGATACTGGCTGATTGAAAGTGTTGAAGTACCCATTCAGCTTAAGCTTCAATGGAGAAAAGGAATATGACCAATAAAAAAACGAAGATGGTGTCTTTGAACGCGGGCCTGAAAACACTGCCTACGTGCAGTATTTCGTGGGTCAGAGCTATTTGAATATCCTGTCCAAGGAAGGGGTGTTCATCGGCAATGTAACCTTTGAACCGGGCTGCCGCAACAACTGGCACATTCATAAGGCCGATAAGGGCGGCGGGCAAATCCTTTTGTGCACCTCCGGCAAGGGCTGGTATCAGGAAGCAGGCAAGCCTGCACAAGCCTTGAAAGCTGGCGATGTGGTCAAAATCCCTGCTGGTGTCAAGCATTGGCACGGTGCAGCGAAGGACAGCTGGTTTGCCCACCTCGCTGTTGAAGTGCCAGGCGAGAACACCTCCAACGAATGGCTGGAGCCAGTTTCTGATGAAGAATATGCCTCTCTGGATTGAGAGCGGTTTGGCGCCGAAGGCATCTATCGCTTCGTCAAGATCATGGGGAATCGACCAGGAGTGATTTTGCAAATGTTCCCAGCTCAGGGTCATCCGTCAGAGCCCAAATGAAGGTGCGGGTGTTTCTAGAAGCAATCGTTTCATCAATCTTCCATCCCGAACATGGTCGCGATTTCGGCGTCACCATCATGGATACCTTTGCCCATTGAAAAACCGGCATTTTTGTAGAGGCCCAATTTACGGGGAGTGGGATCAGCTTCGTATTTGACAAGTCGAGCAAGCGGCTTGCCCGCCTTTGCGATGATCACCTCTTCACCCGAGCGGCATTTTTCGACAAGGGCCGAAAGTTTGGCTTTTGCTTCGTGTAAGTTGATTTGCATGCAGGACCTCCTGGTTGCCTTCACAATTTCTCACTATGCGTGACCCCACATACTGGTTCAACTAAGTTCAACTAAACACAGAGGGTTTTTAGATTCCACATGAAAATCCGAACAGGCTAAAAACAAGGACTATCGACATGAAAGATGTAACCGTAGTTGTCGGTGCCGGAGGCATCGGCCAAGCCATTGCGCGTCGCATCAGCCATGACCGCCAGATTTTGGTGGCAAACCACACTCAAGAATCCGCAGATGCTGCTGCCAAGGTGCTCGAGTTTGCCGGGTTTGATGTGACGGCCATGAAGGCGGACATCTCGGACCGAGCAGCGGTTCAGGCTGTTGTGGCAGAAGCGCAGGACCTGGGACCGATCAAGGCTTTGGTTCAGGCGGCTGGCGTGTCTCCATCGCAAGCGCCCATTGAGCAAATTCTCAAAGTTGATCTATTTGGCACGGCAATCCTGCTTGAAGAATTCAGCAAGGTGATCGCGCCGGGTGGAGCGGGCGTGGTGATCTCTTCCCAGTCGGGCTACCGCATGCCAGCACTGACAGCAGACCAAGATGCCCTTTTGGCGACGGCTCCCGCCGAAGACCTTCTGGAGCTGAATTTCGTCCAGGGCGTCAAGGACACACTGCACGCCTATCAAATGTCCAAACGCTGCAATTCCCTGCGGGTGAGAGGCGAAGCGATCAACTGGGCAAAACGGAACGCACGTGTGAATGCCAACAGTCCGGGCATTATCGTCACGCCGCTGGCCCATGACGAGCTATATGGCGAACGCGCTGATTTCTATCAGACGATGCTGAAGAAAATGCCTGCCGGTCGGGCCGGAACCCCCGATGAAGTGGCAGCTCTGGCTGCCCACATCATGGGTCCTGAAGGTGGTTTCATCACAGGCAGTGACTTCCTGATCGATGGAGGTGCGACAGCCAACTTCTTCTACGGGCCCGATTCATAGTCGCTTTGCAGTCAGCATTCATGAATGTGAAATATAGGACCTTGCGGTTTTGGGTCGCTAATGCCTCGGTGATCCACCTATATACTGCCCCCCTCCACAATACAATGAACAGCAATTCAAACCGGGTGGATCACTGAGATCCACTCGTTTTCTAAGGAGACTGCCAATGCTAGGAACAATGCTTTATGGTCCAGGTGATGTTCGCTATGAAGAGGTTCCAGAGCCTCAAATCATTCACCCGACCGATGCCATCATCCGCCTTGCTGCGACCTGCGTTTGCGGGTCTGATCTGTGGCCCTATCGTGGCGTGAATGACGTGACCGCCCCAATGGCCATGGGCCATGAATATTGCGGTGTTGTTGAAGCGGTTGGTGACGCCGTTTCCATGGTCAAGCCAGGTGACTTTGTTGTGGGGTCTTTTTGCCTGTCCGATAACACCTGCCCGCACTGTGGGCACGGGTTTCATTCCTCATGCGAACAGCGTGAATTCATGACTGGCGCGCAGGCCCCAATGGCTCGCGTGGCTTTGGCGGATGGAACTCTGGTCAAAACCGCAGGTCAGCCATCGGAAGACCTCATCCCGCATCTACTCGCTGCCTCTGACGTGCTCGGCACTGGCTGGTATGCAGCCGATGCGGCACGCGTTCAGCCCGGCTCGACGGTTGTCGTGGTCGGCGATGGTGCCGTTGGTCTGATGGGAGTCATGTCCGCCAAACAGATGGGTGCTGAACGCATCATCGCCATGAGCCGCCACAAGTCCCGTCAGGATCTGGCTCTGGAGTTTGGTGCAACAGACATCGTTGCCGAGCGCGGGGATGAAGGCATCGCCAAGATCCGAGAACTCACCGCCAAAATCGGTGCGGACTCTGTTCTCGAATGCGTCGGCACCGAGCAATCCATGAAACAGGCCATTGCTTGCGCACGCCCCGGATCTACCGTTGGCTTCGTTGGTGTGCCTCATGGCGTCAAGATCGACGGTCAGGATCTGTTTTTTGCCCAGGTTGGCCTGATGGGCGGGCCTGCTCCGGTGCGCCGCTTCCTGCCCGACCTGATGCAGCTGGTTATCGATCGCAAGATCGAACCGGGTAAGGTCTTTGATCTTCAAATCCCGATTGAAGACGTCGCCGAAGGCTATAAAGCCATGGACGAACGTCGTGCCATCAAGGCCCTTTTGCGCGTCTAGGATCACATCACCACTTCAGAAACGAGAAAAGGCAGGACTTGGCACAAGTCCTGCCTTTTTATATCCGGAAGATCTTAATCTTGTTGGCGGGGTTTGAACAGCACCGTTGCCATGCAGGCAAAGGTGAAAAGGGCCATGATCCAGGCCATGGGCCAAGGCGTACCGTCACGAAAGACGGTGAGCAGAAGCGACGAAATGATGCCGCTGCCATATTGAAGAGAGCCGATCAGAGCCGAAGCCGAACCGGCTGTTTTCACCTCATCCAGCGCAGCAGCCGTTGCCGTCGCCGCAATGATCCCGTTGAGCGAGAAGAACGCAAACACCGTGATGATGACGAATATCAAACTGGCAGCACCAGCGTAAACGGCAAGGCTTAATGCCACAGTAGCGAGAAAGGCCGCTGCAGTCGAAAGCTTGAGAAGCAAATCCATGGAATAGCGCGACAGAAGGAAGCGGTTGAAGTAGCTGACAACCATCACGCCGACGACGTTTAAGCCGAACAGATAGCCATAATACTGATAGTTCACGCCGAAATAATTGATATAGACAAAGGGAGAGCCGATGATGAAGCCGTAGGCGGCGACATAATAGAAGGTGACGCAAAGGGTATAGCGCATGAATTCCCGGTTTTTCATCAGGGTCGCATAGTTGCGCAAGGCCGAGAAAAGGGAAGAGGGTGCAACATTCTCTTTTGGCAGGGTTTCCGGCAATTTGAAGATCGACAGGAACATCAGCATTCCAATGCCGGCGAGCAGCCAGAAAATAGCGTGCCACGTGCGGAAGTGAATGATCTGCCCACCCAAAAGCGGCCCGATGATAGGAGCAACCGCCATCACCATCACAAGCGTTGAAAGCATTTGCGCTGCCTGTGTTCGGGAATATAGATCGCGGATCATGGCTCTGGACAACATCGGGCCGGTGCAGGCGCCGAAGGCCTGAAAAACCCGCCAGAAGATGATTTGCTCTATAGACTGCGCCAAAGCGCAGCCAACTGAGCCAATCACAAAGACCAGCATGCCGATGAACAGCGGCTTTCTGCGTCCGATCGAGTCACTGATAGGCCCCCAAACGAGTTGCGCTATCGTGAAACCGATGAGAAAGCCGGTAACGGTTAGTTCTGCGTTGCCGTTCAGCTCTTTCGCCATCATCGGCATGGCGGGCAGATAAATATCCGTCGACAGCGAAGTGAATGCCATCAACGCACTTAGAATGATGATGAAGACGATATGGGCATATGTCGAATGGGTTCGATCTTGTTGATTGGTTTCTATTGTCATGGGCTTTCTTCATTTGGCTGGATTGCGGGCGGAGGGCCAAATTGCTGGTGGACTTCCTGTTACGGCCAATATGAGGAAAAACGCTGAGATTGATAAGCTGCATAATATGACTTGTGCTTATACTCAAATTTCATGAATGGTCCGATGGTCGCTATTTGACGCCCTCCTGCATTCATTAGTTTCTGATATAAGTTCAATCCACATTCAGCGCCTAATCAATGGAATAAAAAGCGCCTATCTTTGCGTCAAAGGGAGCGCAAGCCGCTCCCGCATGGCAACCCAACGCGTTTGCCTCACCTTTTCAAGGATAGGTTCAATGACAAAAATTCTCATTCTCGGGGCCGCAGGACAGATCGCTCGCGTGACCACAGCTCTGTTTCTGGAGACAACCAATCTGGAACTGGTACTTTTCGCTCGCAACGCCCGCCGTCTTGATGGGCTTGCTAATAATGACCGTGTCATCATCATCGATGGGGATGTTATGGATGGCGTCAAGCTTGAAGCAGCGATGGCTGGTGTCGATGTGGTCTACGCCCACCTTTCAGGTAACATGGCTGCGCAGGCTCGCACCATCATCACCGCCATGCACAACGCCAAGGTTAGACGTCTGATCTTTGTCAGCTCCATGGGCATCTATGACGAAGTGCCCGGACAGCGCTATTCCAGCGTGCTCGACCCCTATCGAGACTCCGCTCTCGCCCTTGAGGCGTCCAATCTCGACTACACGATCATTCGCCCCGAATGGCTCAACAACCGTGATCAAATCGCCTATGGCACCACGGTCAAGGGCGAGCCTTTCAAGAATCCTGAAGCCTATGTTTCGCGCAAGAGCGTTGGCGACCTGATCGTCAAATGCGCCACCGTGCCGGGTTTCGGCATCGGCGAGAGCTTTGGCGTCCACAAGGCCTGATCCCTCAGTTTTCCGAATATATCTCAAATACAGGAGACAACCATGCAAGGTTTCAATCCTACCATTACCCTCAACAACGGAGTTGAGATCCCCGCAGTTGGCCTTGGCGTTTATCGTTCCAGCCCCGAAGACACGGTTGAAGCGGTCAAGGCGGCCCTCGTTGCAGGCTATCGCATGATCGATACCGCTGCTGCTTATCGCAATGAAACCGAAGTCGGAGAGGCCATCCGCGAAAGCGATGTCGCCCGCGACGATATCTTCATCCAGACCAAACTCTGGATCAGCGATTACAGCTATGACAGCGCGATGCACGGTTTCGAGCGTTCGATGAAAAAACTCGGCTTCGATCAACTCGATCTTTATCTTCTGCATCAACCGGCACCTGCGGAATTTGACCGTACCGTTGGTGCATACAAGGCAGCCGAGAAACTCATGGCCGATGGCCGCATCCGCGCCATTGGAGTCAGCAACTTCAGCCCGGCCCATATCGAGCGCCTGATGGCAGAGACCGATATCGTGCCTGCCGCCAATCAGGTGGAACTGCATCCCTTCTTCACGCAGAAAGCGCTGATCGACTTCCACAAGAAGCATAATATTCTCACGCAAGCATGGTCACCCATTGGCGGCGTGCAGCGCTATTGGCGCGAGGATGCCAAGCCCGAGGAAGACCCGCTCACCCATCCAGCCATTGCGGCTCTGGCGAAAAAATACAGCAAGAGCCCGGCCCAGATCATCCTGCGCTGGCATCTGGAGCTTGGCATTTCGATCATCCCGAAATCGGTCAAGACCGCCCGCATCATCGAGAATTTCGATATTTTCGATTTTGCTCTCACAGCAGATGAAGTCGCTTCAATTGATGCGCTTGATACCGGCAAGCGGGGTGGCCCTGATCCGGAACATTCCGATCGCAAGGCCTTTCCTTTCGTGATCGAAGACTGATCGCGACAACAACCATTTCAAAGAGGACAAACCATGCCTATTCAAATCAAGGCTGTCGGAACGACAGAAGCCAGAAAACCGCTCGAAGTGATGGACATTGCCCGGCGCGATCTGCAGCCGGACGACGTTCAGTTTCAAGTCCTTTACTGCGGCATCTGCCACTCAGACCTGCATCAGGTTCACAATGACTTCGGCGCGGGGCATTTCCCCATGGTACCCGGCCACGAAATTGTCGGCCGCGTGACCGCTGTCGGTCGTGACGTCAAAAGCTTCAAGGTCGGTGATCTGGCCGCTGTTGGCTGTATTGTCGATTCCTGCGGCCATTGCCCGGCCTGCCGTCATGATCTGGAACAGTTCTGCGAAGGCGAAGAGGGCACGACCCTGTCCTTCAACACGCCGGACAAATATATGGGTGGCATGACCTATGGCGGTTTCTCCCAGACCTACGTCTGCAAGGAACAATACACCCTTCATGTGCCGGAAAGTCTCGATCTTGCCGCTGCGGCTCCGCTGCTCTGCGCCGGGATCACCGTCTATTCGCCGCTGAAGCATTGGGGCGCCGGTGCTGGCAAAACCGTTGGTATCGTTGGCATCGGCGGTCTGGGCCATGTGGCCATCAAGATCGCAAAGGCCATGGGCGCTCACGTGGTGGTCTTCACGACCTCTGCTGCCAAGGTGGATGACGCCAAGCGTCTTGGCGCCCATGAGGCTGTGTTGTCGACCGATCCAGAGCAGATGAAGGCCTTTGCCTCCAAGGTCGACATCATCATCGACACGGTCTCGGCCAAGCATGAGGTCAGTGCCTATCTAAACTTGCTGGCCATCGACGGCTCTCTGGTGCTAGTCGGCCTTCCTGCAGAGCCGCTGGAAGTGGGTGCTTTCAATGTGGTCAAAGGCCGCCGCAGCTTCTCCGGCTCCAACATCGGCGGCATCGCCGAGACGCAGGAAATGCTAGATTTCTGCGCCGAGCATGACATTGTGGCCGACATTGAGCTGATCAAGGCCGATCAGATCAACGAGGCTTTCGAACGTCTTGAAAAGAACGACGTGCGCTATCGCTTCGTGATCGACATGTCCACGCTCGCCTGAGCGCTGAAGCGTCGATAAAAATGAAAGCAGAATGGCCGGATCTGGAATATTGATCCGGCCATTGCGATGAAAAATTTCAGACCAGAAAAACCAGAGACCAGAAAGCAGTGCCATGAGCCAGCGCCCTGAAACCATTTGCCATATGATCACCGGTCTTGATGCCCATGTTGAAGTGGAACGCTGGTGCCAGACCGATGGAGCCGACCGGGACGAACAGGTCGAACTCTATTTCGAGCTTCAGGAATCCTTCGGGGCAAGGGGCTATATCGTCGGACGCGTCACGATGGAGCCTTACGCTGAAGGTGGTATCCTCTCCCATCAAGAAGCCGAAGCGCTGCCCAAACCATCCCGCACGATCCATATTGCTGACAATGCGCAGGAATCCCTTGCCATCGTGCTAGACCCGAAAGGCAAATTGCACTGGAAGGAGGGGATGCTCGATGGTGACCATCTGCTGATGGCGCTCGGGCCGGAGGTCAGCGATCTTCATTTGCAGGAACTGGCTGCGCGGGGCGTCTCTTATCTCATCGCGCCCGAAGCGGATATTGATCCGGCCTGGCTGCTTGACCAACTGGCAATCCATTTTGAGGCAAAAAGGGTCATGGTCGAAGACGGCGGGGTCATCAATGGCCTGTTTCTCAAGGCTGGTCTGATTGACGAGATCAGCTTGCTCATGGTGCCGGCTATCGATGGCGCACAAGGGGCGCGCAATGTCTTCGACACCGGAGCTGTGAGCCTCAAGGACAGTCTCAAACTCGCTCTCGTGTCTGTTGAGGCCAAGCCACATCAGACCGTGCATCTGCGCTACAAGGTCAGCAATTAGCGCGATTTGAGACGCAAGGCATCCAGCACGATGGCAAAGGCCGAAGAGGCCTGACGCCGCGACGGATAATAGAGATAATAGCCGGGAAAGGGTGGGCTCCAGTCTTCCAGAGTGGCAACAAGCTCGCCGCTTTTCAGATAGGTCTCCAGATGGTGGTCCGTCAGACAACACAGGCCACGTCCGTCAAGACAAGCTTGGATTATCATGTCAGGATCGTTTGAGGTGAATTGTCCCTCAACACGAACGTTTAGAGGCTTTCCGTCTTTTTCGAATTCCCATGGATAAAGACCTCCTAGTGTGGGTAGGCGCAAATTGATACAGGTATGTTCTGTCAGGTTATGTGGTGTCTTGGGGTGTCCATGCTTTTCAAAGTAGGCTGGCGTGCCAACCACCAACATGCGCAGATCCGGGCCAATCCGCACCGCGATCATATCCTTCTCCACGCTCTCGCCCAGCCTTACCCCCGCATCAAACCGCTCTTCGACAATGTCTGTCCATCTTTGCTCAACCGAGATTTCAATGCGGATATCAGGATATTCTTCCATTATAGGAGCAAGTTTGGGATAAAGAATATATTCAGCTGCCTGACGTGAGCTGTTTAGGCGGACCAGACCAGCGGGTTTGGATCTGAAAACAGTCAAACCTCTCAGTTCGTTTTCGATATTGTCCAGAGACGGACGCAGGGTTGCTGCCAGCTTTTCGCCGACCTCAGTAGGCGAGACATTGCGTGTGGTGCGGGTCAGAAGACGCAGGTCAAGCCTCTCTTCCAAGCGCTTGACCGTATGGCTGAGCGATGATTGCGATGTGCCAAGACGTGCAGCAGCCTTGGTGAAGCTTCTTTCTTCACAAACGGCCAGAAAGGCGATGAGATCGCCCAGTTCATCTCTTTTCATTTATGAACCCTTAAGATTAATCAAAGCCCTAAATATCTCTATTTATCACGATGAAAGGATTTGGCCTGACTGTCAATAGTGTGAAGCGGCGTGCAAAATTGCCCCACCTATATCCGATAATCTCCGCACACCAAGCGCGGAGGAAAGAGCAGGTGTTATTGATGGAAAATATTTCAAAAATCCGTCGTTGGGTGCTTTTTCTGATGAGGGCAAAAAAAGGCTTTGGGCTTCTGGAGTGGAAATTCTCGATTTTCCAGGAGAGGCTCTCGAACAGGCGATGGCTTTTGATAGCAAGTATCGCGCGCTCTCTATCCCCGACTGCTTTTTCTTGACGACGTTGTAGTATGTTGAAGATGGCCTGTTGCTTACTGGTGATAGGTCTCTCTGCAAAGCTACAAAGGCAGATATGTCAGCAAAATATGCCGAGTTCATTGTGAAAGATTTTTATGGGAGAATTATGAATGCGCTGGCTGAAGAGATGGAAGACCTTCAATATGCGCAGGTAGAGGCAATAAGGAAACTCTTGCCAAGATACACCAAGCCAAATGATCTGTGCCCATGCGGAAGCGAGAAGAAGAACAAGAAATGTCATCGCGTTGGCATGTAATATGGTTTCGACAGTCGAAGTCGCTTCACTCGTGCCCATTGCCGCCAAATAGTTCTACCGCAAAATCGATAAAACTACGCAGTTTCGGGGTCATTCTCCGGTCTGGTGCGAAAACCAGATGCATGGGGCGTGTTGGTATCGGATAGTCGGGCAGCAATGAAACTAGATTTCCATTCGCTATTTCATTTTCCACCAACTCGATTGGTTGCAACATGACGCCAAGCCCGGCAAGGCAAAGAGGGAGAAGCGCTTCGCCGCTGTCCATCATCACCCGGCTGGAGACAGGGACGGTCACGGCTTTATCAGGGCCAGAAAAGATCCAATGTGTCCTGAGGCTGGAATAGGAAAAGCCAAGGCAATCATGCTGGATCAGATCCTCAGGCTGGTTGATCGGGGTGCAACGGGCCAGATAAGACGGTGCGGCGCAAAGGGCCAGCCTGTAAGGGGAAAGCGCTCGGGCTATGAGACTGCTGTCCATCAGTTCCCCGACCCGAAAGACCAGATCAAATCCTTCCTCGATCAGATCGACATAGCGATTGGACATCGACAGATCGATATCGACTTCGGGATATTGCTGCAGATAGTCCGATAGGGCTGGCGCTAGCCGATGAATACCGAAGGAGACCGGACAACTGAGCCGCAAGCGACCACGCGGAATGGCGCGGGTTTCTTCTGCCAGAGCGTCTGCGGCTTCCACTTCACTCAGAATGATTTTGACCCGCTCATAGAAATCGCGGCCAACATCGGTCAGATGCTGCCGTCGCGTTGTCCGGTGAAGCAATCTCACACCCAGCGACTGCTCCAGCGATTGAATATGGCGGCCGAGTAATTGGGGTGACATATCCATTGCACCGGCAGCGGCGGAAAAGGAACCCAGTTCCACCGCACGAACGAAAGCAGCCATGCTGGTCAAGCGATCCATTATAAACTATCCATTTTTTATTTATCTCAAATCAAGATATTTATCCGAATTAGTTTTTAGTGCAACCTTCGTTTCACATCTAGAGTTACAAAAACAACAAAAGGAAACGAATATGCAAGTTGCTATTTTGGGTGCAGGCAGCATGGGGTCTGGTCTCGCAAGTCTCATCGCTACAGCGGGCCACGAGGTCACGATTGGAGCGCGAGATATTGCCAAAGCGGTCAGCGCTGCTGAAGCTGTTGGTCCTTCGGTGAATGGTGGCGGCATCGCCGCTGCCAGCCAGTCTGCCGATATCATAATTCTGGCCTTGCCATACGGCGCTGTGCCAGTTGTTCTGAAAGAGGCCGGAGACCTGACCGGCAAGGTGGTAATTGACATCACCAACCCGATCACAGAAGACTTCAAGGGGTTGACTGTGGGGCACACCAGCTCGGCGGCAGAAGAGATCCAGAAGCTCATCCCGTCCGCCTCTGTGGTCAAGGCCTTCAACACCATCTTTGCCGCTTTGTTGCCTTCAGAGGCGCGCCCCAATGCGACCCTGCAGGTCTTTGTCGCGTCCGATGAGGATGGCGCAAAACAGACCGTCACCGAGCTGGCGCGCTCCATCGGTTTCGAGCCGGTTGATGCCGGTCCGCTTTCCAATGCACGTTTTCTTGAGCCTATCGGCGAAATGAATATCCATTTCGGTTTCTTCCTTGGGCGTGGCCCAACGGTCGCGCCGGCATGGATCGCGCCATCTGCATCCTGAATGGACGAAAGGAAAGACCATGAAATTCATTCTCAAAGCTGCGATTCCGGCCCTACTGCTGCTGACTTCGAGCGCAGGAGCGTTCGCTGACGAGGCCACTGACAAGGCCGCCATCCGGAATGTTCTGACCTCTTACGAAAAAGCTCTCAACGCTGCTGATACGGCGGCGATTGTTGACCTTTACACCGCTGACGGCGTGCAAATGGCGCCTGACTCTCCTGCTGCGGTCGGCAGCGAGGCTGTCACTGCCGCCTATGACGGAACCTTTAAGGCAATTGCCCTGAAGCTTACATTCTCCTTTGATGAGGTGAAGCTACTGGGGCCTGATGCCGCCCTGTTGCGAAGCCATTCGAGCGGAACCGTTAAAGTGAATGGCTCTGATCAACCTGCAGCGCCCGCTGCCTACAAGGAGCTGTTTCTGCTCGCCCGCCAGAATGGTGAGGAATGGAAATTCACCCATTACAGCTTCTCCGCCGCTCCGGCATCTGGTCGGTAAGCTGAAACAATCATGCCTGCCGCATCCGTGCGGTGGGCGTTATCCAGCCTGTTTGCGCAATGCGCCGGGGGAGAGTTTATTGGTGAACCGTTGATCTCTAAAAATCCTGTGCCAACCTATCCGCCAGACGAGAGGAGACCGCCATCACGCATAAAGTCAAAGATGTCTGAAAGCTGATTGCGTCTCATATTCGAACAAAGGAGAGTTTGAATTCCAATCGTCCGTTCCTGGCTTAGAAGATGAGGCCCCACCTCAGTTTGCTTTGTTCGAATTGCTGCAAAACTGAGATGGGGCATAAACCGGACACTCCTCTGCCTTCTTCTGGAAGGCTTCGTCGCTTACGGTTTAACTCTTTTCCGGGGCCTCAACACCGGACATGGCCTGAACGGCATCAGGCAGGCGAGCGCCCTTGATTTCGATTGCCCGAACCGCCGTATTGAGTTCTGCCAGCTCTTCACTTGTGAATTCCACGGATGTCGAACCAACATTCTCTCGCATATGCGCCATCTGCGTTGTGCCCGGAATCGGCACAATCCATGGCTTCTGTGCCATCAACCATGCGAGGGCGATTTGACCCGGTTGTGCACCCTTGCGCTCTGCCCAGCTTTTGACCAGCTCAAACAGTGCCAAATTATTTGGCAAGTTTTCCGGCTGGTAACGGCTCGTAAGACCGCGGAAGTCCCCTTCTGCAAACCGTGTTCTCTCATCGATAGCACCACACAGGAAGCCCACGCCCAGTGGGCTCCACGGAACGAACCCAATACCCAGTTCCTCGCACGTCGCCAGAACCTCCTGCTCAGGTCCACGCCAAACCATGGAATATTCGCTCTGCACCGCTGTCAGGGGAAGCACAGCGTGGGCGCGACGCAAGGTCTTGAGCCCCATCTCAGACATGCCCCAATGAAGAACCTTGCCTTCGTCCATAAGATCCTTCACGGCGCCAGCGACATCCTCAATGGGGACTTCAGGGTCGACGCGGTGCTGGTAGAGCAGATCGATCCTATCCGTTTTCAGGCGCTTAAGCATACCCTCGACGGCCTGTTTGATGTGATCCGGTTTGCTGTTCCGACCGCCGCGGCGTTCACCCGTTTCGAAATCGACGTCAAAACCGAATTTGGAGGCTATGACGATTTCGTCACGGAATGAACCTGTGGCTTCCCCTAGAATGCGTTCGCATTCATGCGGTCCATAGGCTTCGGCAGTGTCAAAGAAGGTGACGCCGTGATCAAAGGCCGACTGGATGATCCGATGCATTTCGGGCCGGTTAGGAATAGTTGTCGGATAAGTTCGGTGCATATTCTGCACCCCCATTCCGATGGCGGACACCTCCAGAGAACCAAGCATTCTGCGGCCTTTGGCCATTGGCTGCGGTTCTTTTGTTGTCTGGGCTTTGGCATTGCTGACAAGAGCACCGGCCAGAGGTGTCAGCGCCAGTCCACCCGCTGCAGCGAGTAGGCTACGGCGCGCGATCGGGCTTTTGGTGACTTTGCCTTCGTCTTTCTGCATGGAAAATCTCCATTTCTATGCTGAGGAAATACAGAGACAACGATGCTTACAAGGCATGTTGTCTTCGGTGAATTTTGTCGTCTATTTCGAAAGCTTCTGATTGAGCCTCCCATCCAACTCCATTCGCAGGGTAGCAGCAGATTTGGCTCGTGATTACCGAGCTTTCGAAGATTGGCCTTATCTGTTTGATGTTTGAATGGCTCAGGAGGGCATCACTGTGGCTGTCCAATCAGCCAGCAGGCTGATTGTGTCCCGCTCGGAATCGCATTGCTTGATGAAGGCAGGTTTGATCTGGGCGTCAGGAACCAATTGCCCCAGAGTTTCGAGACTGTGGCCTGGTCCGTAACCGCCGTGCGTGATGCAAGGAAACAGGGTTTTGTTGCCCATGTCCCAATCTGCAAGAAAGCTTCGAACCGGTGCTGGCATGTCCCGCCCCCATATTGGGAAGGCCAGAACGACCGAATGATACCCATCAAGACCGGGAAAATCGCCTGAGAGTGCGGGTAGTTCACCGGTTTCCTGCTGCTGACGCGCACGGAGCACATGAGCCTGATAGTCATCGGGATATGGTTCCACCGTCCTGATTTCGAACAGGTCTGCAGACATTTGTCTTGCGAGAGTTTCAGCGATCACGCGGGTGTTGCCACTTCTGCTCAGGTAGGCGACAAGCGTTGAAGAGGAACGTTTGTTCACCGGCAGCGGATCAGCTTGAGCCACAAGACTGGTTCCCACTCCAAACCCAAGAGCCGCTCCGTAGAGTTGGAATAAGGCATTCCGGCGATTGATCTTTTTGGAATTTTTCAATTGCTTGTTTCCTGATTTTGATGAGCGGGAAGAAGGCGGTGGCTATTCTCCGGCAGATGTGCCTGCCAGAAAGAAGCGGCTTCCCGGATCCATCCTTCTGCCGGGGTGTTCGTTCCGGCTCCAAAGCCATGACCAATGTCGGGGACAACGCGAAAGGCCACGTCCGTGCCGAGTTTCTTAAGTGCGGTGACGCGTGGCTGCATGCTCGAGGGCGGGGCTATACCGTCGCGCTCTCCGACAATCACGTAGGTTGGCGGTTCCGTCTCACCGATGTCGCGATGGGAGGTGTAGGCCATGACAACGGTACTGGGGCGTTTTGTGGTGTTGGCGCCAAATGCATCCGGTCCATGGCTGCCAATATATGCCGCCATCCGTGCTCCAGCCGAGCTGCCCCAAACCGAATATCCGTCTGTTGCGACCTGCAATACAGTCGAATTGGCCATAACATAATCAACGGCGCGGGCCATATCCTGCGTTGCAACTTGCCCACCCTGACCGGTTCGATAGGTTACAACGAAGGCGTTGAAGCCCAGTTCCGCCAACACCATTGCATAGGGGAACCCTTCATGAACGGATCCCACATAGGAGAAGCCGCCACCAGGAGCGATAATCGCAAAGGGGGCACCGGGTTTGCCGGGAAAGAAGAACAGCCCCGCTTCATCAAGATCTGACCGCCGTGCTCGCTCTTCCTCTGAGTAGATTTCATGGAAGACGGGAGCACCATGCTGTTGCAGTTCGATCAAACGATTAAGCCCGGAAAGCACGGTCTCCAAGTTGACGTCGCTATGATAAGGCAGGAGCCGGGCGATCTGGGTAAGCGGCATATCCTCCTGATAGTTCCTGTTGGCCCATGGCAATATATGGGTGGTAAAGGTTCGAAGAGCTGGATGGGAAAGCAGCTCGCCGATCGTGCTTTCGCCTGTCAGAGGCACAGTGATCGGAGGCGCATCGGAAGCCGTTGATTGACTTGAGACATCCCCACCGGGGGACTCTTGTGCTGCGGCTTCTCCCAACCCGATGGTCAGACAGGTCATCGCGATGGCAAGGCGTTTCAGCGAATGCTTGCTAATACGGAAGTCAGATTTTGAATAGCCCATGGTGTGGCTCCGCTCTCTCCTGTGTGATCTTGTGTTCAATTTAGGAGAGGTGAGCATCCCTGATTAGCCAGCTTGTCTTTCTAACAACCATAAGCAGATTGAATGAATAGCGATCATTCGTTTCCTATTCATCGATCTTACTAATAAGCTTGATCGAGAAGATGTAGCTAATCGGGTTGGGCAGCTTGAGTTAGGGTTTCTGGAAGACTTCATTCATGAACCTCTCAAAACAAGGATGCTCCATGAGACTGGAAACACTCTTTCTTGCGGCAACTGTCAGCCTTTCGCTGGCCTCTTCCGTCTGGGCCTTTGAGCCTCTGACCATCATTGATCAGGGCAGTTTCAGTGCTGGAGGCACCGTGATCACAGAAGCAGGCACCTTCGACAACAAGGCGCCTCTCAATTCAGCCGGGCAAAAGCTGGGAGACTACTGCGGATGGTCGCGAAGGTTTCCAGACGCTGATGCTCCGTCGTCATTTTGCCGTGCACACCATTGACCAGCCACGTCGCGGCAAGGCGGGCAACAGCACGGTTGCCGCCGAGGCCAAGCCCACCGCATATGACCAGTTGTTCTTTGACATGTTCCGGATCGGGCAATGGCCGAACTATTTTGACAATGTCCAGTTTGATACCTCCGAGGATACGCTTGTCGAATTCCTCCGCTCGGTTACACCCAACACCGGTGCCTTTGATCCTGAGGTTGTCAGCGATGGAGTTTCGGCCCTCGTCGACAAGATCGGTCCTTCTATTCTTGTCACCCATTCTCAGGCCGGTGGGCCGGGCTGGCTGACCGCAATCAAGAATGCCAATGTGAAGGCCATCATTTCCTACGAGCCGGGTAGTGGTTATGTCTTCCCGGAAAACGAGATGCCAGAGCCGATCTCAGGGTCAGCAGGTACCTTGAACCCCGAACCTGTGTCCGCGGAGGATTTCGCCAAACTTACCGAGATCCCGATCGTGGTCTATTATGGCGACAATATCCCGGAAGACCCCACCGATGACTTCGGTCTCGACAACTGGCGCACCCGTCTGGCGATGGCACGTCTTTGGGTTGCTGCCATCAACCGTCACGGCGGGGATGCGACGCTCGTGCATCTGCCGGAACAGGGGATCCATGGCAATACCCACTTCCTGTTCTCAGACCTCAACAACAAGCAGATCGCTGATCTTGCAACCGCATGGATCGAAGAAAAGGGACTAGGTGGCATGGCTGCCAAATAGCTCGGCCCTGCCTGCCATCAGCGATGGCGCAGGTGGTCGATCAGTAGCCGGAAAGCGGGGCTCATCTGGCGACGGTTCGGGTAATAGAGATGGTATCCGTCCCACGTTGGCCAGTAGCTTTCCAGAACCGGCAACAATCGCTCTTCGGTGATGTGGGGAGCCGCAACATCGAAGGGCATATATCCGATGCCGACACTATCAAGGGTGGCAGCCAGCCTCAGTGGCAGACTGTTGAAGGTCGCAGGCCCTTCGACGCGAACCCTTATCTCTTCGCCATTCTGCATCATTTCCCAGACAAAGACGCCGCCATGTGTCGGCATGCGGGTATTGATGCAGCGGTGGTTCGTCAGATCCTCGGGTGTGGTCGGGGCTGGATGTTGGGACAGATAGTCCGGAGTGGCTACCATGCACATGCGAATATCGGGGCTGATGCGAACGGCGATCATGTCCTTGGCGACCTGTTCGCCAAGCCGAACGCCAGCGTCAAACCCTTCAGCCACAATATCGATCATTCCAGCATCGACGGCAATTTCGACAGACACGTCGGGATAGTCCGAGAGGAACGAAGTGATCTTTGGCTGCAGAAGCGTGATCGCGGCATGTTCTCCCGCGCTGATGCGGATGGTTCCCCGTGGGCTTGTCCGCACATTATTCAACTCGTCCAGAGCCTCTTCCATGTCATCGAACTGGGGTCCAAGGCGCAACAGCAGACGTTCTCCTGCTTCGGTTGGAAAGACACTGCGCGTGGAACGGGTTAACAGCCGCACCCCCAGATCTTCTTCCAGATTCTTGACGGTCTGGGACAGGGCTGACTGAGACATGCCCAACTGCGCTGCCGCACGCGTGAAGCTGCGATGTCGGGCCACCACGGTGAATGCATAGAGTTCATTGAAAGTACGGCGCATGGATTATGCCTGTTTTCTAATAACGACATCCGCAATTATCGATCTAATAGATCAATAGCTCAGAATATATATTTGCATCAAGGCCAAAAGGGTCAATGACTAAATGCGGGATCTCTCAATGCAACAAAAAGACAATTCTCTTCATACCAAAGCGGTGCTGATCCTTGTCGTGCTCAGCTATGCGATGATCGTTCTCGATATTTCAATCGTCTTGACCGCATTGCCGCGATTGCAGGCGGATCTTGGCTTTTCCGATGCCGGTCTCACATGGGTTTCCAGCATCTATACGCTTTTCTTCGGCGGCTTTCTGCTGTTGGGTGGCAAGCTGGGAGACCTCTATGGTCGGCGTCGGATCTATATGATCGGCCTCAGCATTTTTGCTCTGGCATCTCTGGCAATTGGCTCTGCGCAGAGCGCCGGGTTCATCGTCGCCGCGCGAGCCGTACAGGGAATGGGGGCCGCCATTCTTGCTCCCTCCACGCTTTCCCTGTTGCAGGTGACTTTTCCGGCAGGAGAAGAGCGCAATCGTGCCGTTGCCTGGTATGCTGCCGCCGCAGGCGTTTCAGCAAGTTTTGGCATGGTGCTTGGCGGCGTGCTGGCTGATATGATTTCCTGGCGGGCAGGTTTCTTCATCAATCTCCCGATCAGTGTCGGCCTGCTGGTGGTCGCGCTTCGCTACGTCAAGGAGACGGATCGCTTTGCCGGTAAAATCGATGTTCTGGGTGCCCTTCTGTCAACCGTTGGACTCGGAGCGCTGGTTTTTGCATCTGTTCATGCCGCAGAACAAGGCTGGGGTAATTGGGGATCCATCGGCGTGCTTGCTCTCGGATTTGTCCTTCTCGCGGCATTTCTGGTTCATGAGGCGCGGGTTCACCAACCACTGTTGCCATTACGGCTATTGACTCACGCCGAGCGCGGTGGGGCCTATGGCGCTCGGGTGCTGTTTCTTGGTGCCAACGTCAGTTTCTACTTTTTCGTTGCGCAATATATGCAGGAGGTTCTGGGGCTCACCGCAGCCGAAACGGGGCTGGCCTTTTTCCCCGCGACCTTCGTCAACTTCATTGCCGCGATGAATGTGCCCAAGATGATAGCTCGGTTCGGTCGCGGCCCGGTGTTGATGGCGAGCTACCTGACATGTGGCGTCGGGCTCGCCTGGCTGTCACTACTGGGAATAGACAGCAACCTCTGGACCGAGATCATGCTGCCGATGGTGTTTGTCGGCTTTGGTCAGGGGGCTGCCATGGCACCGCTCACGTCATCCGGTATTGCCGGCGTGGAAGCCGAGGATGTGGGCGCTGCATCCGGTACGGTGAATGTCGCCCATCAGCTTGGATCATCCCTCGGTCTTGCCCTGCTCGTGGCTCTGGCCGCGCTCACCTCCACATCTGGAGCAACACGCCTCGCCATCGCCGAACGAACAGCTCACGCCTTGCAGGGTGGTGCCCTGTTCGTTCTCGCCGCTCTCCTCGTTTCATGGATGTTCATTCTGCGTCCAGCATCAGAAAAACAATAAGAAAGGAAAACACAATGGAATACCGCAAGCTTGGTTCTCTGGAAGTTTCAGCCTTGGGTCTTGGCTGCATGAGCATGACCTCCGCCTATGGTCCGGCAGCCGATCATGACGCCATGATCGCTCTTATCCGGAGCGCGGTAGATAAGGGCGTGACCCTGTTCGATACCGCCGAAGCCTATGGCCCCTTTGCCAACGAAGTCCTTGTTGGTGAAGCGCTGGCTCCTGTACGCGACAAGGTGAAGATCGCCACCAAGTTCGGCTTTGACATCGACCTTGAAACCGGCGAGCGCCGAGGTGGCACCAACAGTAGGCCGGAGCATGTCAAGGCGGTCGCAGAAGCCAGCCTCAAACGCCTCAAGACCGACCATATTGATCTGTTCTATCAGCATCGCGTCGATCCGAATGTTCCGATTGAGGATGTTGCAGGTGCTATGGCTGATTTGGTTCGCGAAGGCAAAGTCCTGCATTGGGGGCTTTCCGAAGCCGGTCTTGACACCATCCGCCGCGCCCACGCTGTGCTGCCTCTATCAGCCGTACAAAGCGAATATTCCCTCTTCTGGCGAGGCCCTGAGGCAGGCCTTCTGGATCTGCTCGAAGAACTGGGTATCGGCTTTGTACCTTTCAGCCCGCTGGGCGCAGGCTTCCTGACGGGCCAGATCACGATGGACACGGTCTTTGCGCCGGATGACTTCCGCAATTTTGTCCCGCGGTTTGCACCCGAAGCTCGCAAGGCCAATCTGGCGCTGGTCGATCAGATCCGTCTGATGGCAACTGAGAAGGGCGCAACCCCTGCCCAGGTCGCACTCGCATGGCTTATGGCTCAGAAGCCCTGGATCGTGCCAATTCCGGGCACCACAAAGGAATACAGGCTGGACGAAAATCTCGGCACCCTTTCCCTCACTCTGAGCGAAGCGGACGTCGCGCAACTCACCAAAGCAGCCGATGCAATTGCTATCACCGGTGATCGCCTTCCTGCCCCTTTGATGGAAATGACCGGCCTGTGATTAATCTGCTCTGATTATAGGGCTTATACGTACAGGCTGCCTAATCATGCGGTTAGGCAGCCCTGCATCTAGAGAATAACAGTCTCGAGCCTGAAAGGCCGAGCGCACCGACACCAAGGGAGACCCGTATGGGACAGCCATTTGCCACCCTTTCTGCCAGCCTCGCTCTTTCAGGCTTGCTGGTTTTTTCCGCTATCGCCGAGCCGAACAGGGTCCGTTTTCCGGACAGCGAGACGATTGATGGTCTCACTCATTATTCCACTGTCACACGAGGCGATGTGACCGAATATATGTACACCTCGCGTGAAGCTTTGGACGCTTTACAGGCAGGCAAAGAGCTGCCGAATGGTACTCAGGTGATCCTGCAGGATTGGCGTGAGGGCAGCGTCTACCGTCTGTTCGTGATGGAGAAGAGCGAAGGCTTCGGTTCAGACTATGACGAACGGAGCCGGACTGACGACTGGCAATTCCAATGGTTCTGGCCCGATGGCTCGATCAATATGGATGAGAATACCGAGCGCTGCCGTTCCTGTCATATGTCCCGGCAAGACCGACAGTATATGTTTACCTATTCAGATGCTCGGCAGTTCGGCAAATGAGTATGCAATGGACAAGGCCATTGCCGCGAGTGCTGCTGGACGGGCTGTTGCTTGCCCTTCTGGTCATGGCATTTGCCTATTGGTGGCTGGGCAATGGGGTGCATGAAATCATAGGGAGCGCCTTGCTGCTCCTCGTCCTTCGACATGTCGCAAACAATCTATTCTGGTGGAAAAGCCTTTCAAAAGGAAAGTGGACGCCTCAGCGGATTTTCAATCTGGTTCTTGGCGTCTTGCTGGCACTTGCTCTGTTGGCGCTGCTGGTCAGCAGCATTTTTCTATCGCGCACTCTGCCAATGATATTCCTCTTGCCGCGCGTGTTCGTCATGCAGGAAATTCACTGGTTCTCGGCCTACTGGGCCATCGCACTTTCTGCGATGCATATCGGGGTGAACTGGAACAGGATCGTTGCGCTGATTTTGGTTGTGGCGGGCAAGCGCAACTTACCCCGATGGCTTAAATATGCAGGCTGGTTGCTGTCTTTGGTGGTCTCGGTTCAGGCTTTGAAAAGTGGAGCAACTATCGGGTTATGGGACAGGCTGGCGTTTCAGTATTCCCTCTCGATGTGGGATTTCAACCAATCGGTCTTGCCCTTCTTTCTTCATTGGGCTGCTGCTTTGGTTGGGCTGGCAGTCATATCCCAACTCGCTCTTTTGCTTGCAACTCAAATTCAGGGCGCGTTGGTAGGCGGGAAACAAAAGGTCCGAGCATCACGTCACTGACCACTTCACGTGCCGAAAAGCGCCGAGCTAGTTGAAATTCATGCTTCTTGAAGTCGAAAACAGAAACGCCTGATATGCATATATGCTAGATGGCAAATTAATATGGCAAATGGAGGCTTAGGTTCGTACGGTTGGCGCGTTTTATTCCCCATGAGATCAAATCTCATGTCTCTTGCCTTGCTATTTCCATTTCAAAGCCGAGTGCCAAAGGAAAATGTTCGAACCCAATCAACTCGAAATTTCTCATGACGGCCGATTCCGTTGAAAAAGTAGGCGTTGCTTTGGTTCTGAAGTCCTGATTCAATTCCTTTGAGGATGGAGGATCAGGGCATGATGGGCAATCAGAGCGGAGTGCAGGCTTCGCTGTTTTACGCGTTCAATCTTGAAGACCACGTACCGCGGGGTCATCTATTGCGATCCATAGATCGCTTCATTGATCTGGCAAACATCCGACGTCATCTCGCTCCATTCTACAGCTCCATCGGTCGTCCCTCGATCGATCCCGAACTGATGATCAGGATGCTGCTGGTTGGCTAAATCATGGGCATCCGGTCCGAGCGCCGCCTTTGCGATGAAGTCCGCCTCAATCTTGCCTATCGGTGGTTTTGCCGCCTGGATCTGACAGATCCTGTCCCGGATCATTCAACCTTTTCCAAGAACAGATATGGTCGGTTCCGCCAGAGCGATCTGTTCAGGAAGCTGTTCGAGGATGTTCTCAGCCGCACGATTGCCGAGGGGCTTGTTGGCGGGGAAGCCTTCGGGATTGACGCCTCGCTGATCAAAGCAGATGCAAACCGTGAGGATGGCATTGAACCGAAGGACTGGTCACCAGAAGATCACGCAAGCCGAGCGACAGAGGAATATCTGCAAACACTGGATGATGCAGCCTTCGTGTCGGCTACGCCAGTTCCGCCCAAATACATCTCGCCCGTGGATCCGGCTGATCGAGGCAAGGCGCACTTCATCTATTCAACCAACTATCTGGTCGATCTCGACAATGGGATCATCGTGGATGTGGAACCGACAGCTCCCATTCGTCAGGCTGAGAATAAAGCTGCCCGCGACATGATCGAACGCGTGATGGCCCAGACCGGTCTCTATCCTGCGCGACGTGTCGGGGACACCGGCTATGGCAGTGCGGAGATGCTGGGATGGCTTGTCTATGAACATGGGATCGAGCCACACATTCCCGTGTTTGACAAATCAGGGAGACGTGACGGTACTTTTTCACGCTCCGACTTCATCTATGATCCCGATGGAGACGTATATTACTGTCCCGGCGGCAAGTCTCTGCATCAATATCGCCGCCCGTTCAAAAAAGAGCGAGATGCCATTGATGGCGATGGCATGCGCAGATATCGCGCCAGCAAGCATGACTGCGAGGCCTGTGTTTTAAAACAGGTCTGTGTTCCCAAACAACCAGCCCGCAAGATCATGTGCTCGGTCTTCGAGGGTGCCCGCGATATGGCAAGAGATATCGCCCAGACGGATGATTATGTCATCTCGATGCGTCAGCGAAAGAAGGTGGAGATGCTGTTTGCCCATCTCAAGCGCATCATGAAACTGGACCGATTACGCCTCAGAGGTCCAAATGGAGCCAGAGACGAATTCCACATCGCAGCAACAGCCCAGAACCTGCGCAAGATGGCAAAACTGATCCCGATCCCGGCGTGAAACGCCATCAAAAGCCTCTTTACCGCGCCTGATCTCCCATCAAATCTACGCCTTTTTCAACGGAATCGGCCCAAGGACGAAGCCGCTCGCGCGGCAATGGTGCTCTGGGGAGGCTCCGTTAACCCTCTGAGATAAGTCTGTTTTGCGATCACCGCCGTCTGTCTGACGATTGAGGCGTTCTCAATTATCAGACAGGAGGTTTCCATGACGGAGGAGAGAACCACACCCTTACGCCAACGAATGATCGAAGATATGCGCATACGCGGAATGGGCGACAAAGCGCAAAAGGCCCATATCAGAGCGATCAAGGATTTTGCAGCTTTTCTTGGTCATTCCCCGGACGACGCCACAGCGGAAGAATTACGTGCCTACCAACTTCACATGACAGATGCCGGCATAACACCGACAACCTTCAATGCCCGTATCGTGGCGCTCCGCTTCTTTTTCACCATGACCTGTGGTCGCGAGGAGATGAAGCGGTATATGCAGTTCCGCAGAGAGCCGCGCAAGCTGCCAGTGGTTCTGAGCATTGAAGAGGTTTCAGATCTGCTGATGGCCGCACCAGGACCGGGGCTGAAGTATCGAGCCGCACTCAGCATCGCCTATGGGGCCGGGCTGCGGGCATCCGAGGTTTGCAATCTCAAGGTTTGTGACATCGACAGTGACAGGATGCTGATCCATGTCGAACAGGGCAAAGGAAGCAAGGACCGCAAGGTCATGCTGTCTCCGGGCTTGCTGCATCTATTGCGAACCTATTGGCGCGAGGCTCGCCCGGGAGGTTGGCTGTTCCCGGGCAAGCCGACGATCAACCCGATTTCACCACGACAATTGAGCCGTGCCTTTGGGTCGGCAAAGAATATGGCCGAGATCCGGAAGACCGCGACCCTGCATACATTGCGGCACAGCTTTGCCACTCATCTGCTCGAAGCCAACACGGATGTGCGGGTGATACAGGTCTTGCTCGGCCATGCCAAGCTGTCTACGACGGCGCAATATACCCATGTTGCCACCAAGACAATCCGGGACACCGTCAGCCCCTTTGAGATGCTGGCCAGCTTGCAGGATCAAACCGTGAAGCGAAGCCTGGAATAAGCGGCCCTTGTGGTGCCGCGTGCAAAGCTGGAGATAGCCGATATCTTTCGACGATACGGCCCAGCCTGGCGCCAAGCCAACCAAGGACATATAAGCCTTGACCAACTCAAGGTGATGTCAGCAATAGAGACCTGCCGAACGGAGGCGCTTGGCGGGCATGTGGCAGGCTGTGCCAAGTGTGGCCACCATCACATTGCCTATAATTCCTGCAAGAACCGCCACTGTCCGAAGTGTCAGGGTCCAGCTGCCCGTGACTGGATGGAGGCACGCGCCGAGGACTTGTTGCCGGTCGAGTATTTCCACCTCGTCTTCACCCTCCCTGCGGAGATTGCCCAGATTACCTACTGGAACAAGCGAGCACTCTATGGGCTGTTGTTCAGGGCATCTGCACAAACGGTGATGACCATCGCTGCCGATCCCAAACGCATGGGTGCCAGGCTGGGTATGACCTCTGTGCTGCACACATGGGGATCGGCCCTCATGCATCATCCCCACATCCATATGATCGTGCCCGGCGGAGGCCTGTCACCAGATGGCACAAGGTGGGTGGGATCCAAGCCCGGCTTCTTCCTTCATGTGCGGGTGCTATCCCGGCTGTTCCGACGGCTGTTTCTGGAAGGACTGTTGGATCTGCATCAGTCTGACAAGCTCGCCTTCTTCGGAGATTTGGCAGGACTGTCGGAACCGAAGGCGTTTGCCGCTTGGCTCCAACCATTCCGCAGGACCGAATGGGTGGTCTATGCCAAGCCTCCCTTTGGCGGTCCTGAAGCTGTGTTGGCCTATCTCAGTCGATACACCCATCGGGTGGCAATCTCGAATAACCGGCTGATCAGTGCGAATGCCAGCACTGTGACTTTCCGCTGGAAGGATTACCGTATCAAATCGGGAGATCGACAAAAGATCATGCAGTTGGCAACGCCCGAGTTCATCCGTCGCTTTCTGCTCCATGTCCTGCCTGCCGGCTTCCATCGGATCCGGCATTACGGGTTCTTGGCCAGCGCCAATCGCAAAGCCAACATTGCGAGGATCCGCACAATCCTTGGAGTAGAGCAACTGCAGGAAGATAACAAACAGGAACCGGCTGCAGAGGTCAGCCCGCCAACCCTGCGAGAACCCTGTCCCTGTTGCGGTGGCCCCATGCGGATTATCGAGATCTTCCGGCGAGGTCAGAAACCTCTATCCCGGGCACCTCCAAGGGAACAGGCTGCATGAAAGATATCTTGCACATCTGGTCCAAACAGAACCGGCTGCTTCAGTTATGCCGGACAGGATCGCCTGCGGCCAAATTCGGAAATCTGGTCTCAAGCGGCTTGTCACGACAGAAAACAACATCAAGCTCGATGTTTTGGCCAGCTTCAGACGCCTGGGTAACGATGAGCCTGCCTCCTGATCATCTGCCGTGCTGCACCATCGCACCAACCTTCGAAACACTTTCCCCATAGACTGAGCGCAGTCCCCGCAGGCTTCTTCCTTGGGAGGATTTCCAACGCGGGTCGAAATTCCATCCAGCCGAAAAATCGCGCCGCGACCCGCATCGAAAATCCTTCACCATTGCGGACTCTCGCCGGGGCCTTCATCCCAAAACTCCATTTCCCCATTCCTGACATTCGATTGAAGCGCAGCATTTTTAACCGTTCGGGGGCTGGTTAGCAGACGGAGCCTTCAGTCACGTCTTCCTGAGCAACTATCCGTTAAAACTGAATTTCCGTTTCCTGCTTCGCCGTGCGAATGACCATCATTGTTAAGAAGCGCGCAACATTGGTTCGGTCGCGGAAAAGCTTGTCGCAGCGCGCGTCAAACTCTTCCATGCCATGTAGGCACAGCATCAGAACCACCTCAACGGAGTTCTTGGATGCCGTTCCTTTCATCTGCCCTGCGTATGACGCGGGGAACGTTTGAAATCTACTACGTCCTCGCCCGGATCATGATCCCGGTGACCATTGCAACCGAGCTGCTCTCGCGCATGGGCGTAATCCAGGCGATCGCTCTTGCATTTGCTCCAGTCATGAGTTTCGTGGGGCTTCCGTCAGAGCTTGGACTGGCATGGTTGACCGGAATGGTGGTCGGGGTGTGGGGGGCGCGGTTCCCCTAGTTTTTGTTCTCGTTCCGACGTCCTCGTTGAGCACAGCGGATATCACGGTCTCCTCGGCGCTTCTGTTGTTCGCGCACGGACTGCCGATTGAGCAAAAGATCGTCCAGAAGGCCGGCCCCGGCATGGCCGCAACGACGCTTCTGCGCATTGCGGATGGCTTGCTCTTCGCCCTTCTCCTGCACAGGCTTCTGGCTTCCACAGGCTGGCGCTAGGCACCTGCCGAGCCGGTCTGGATTCCGATGAGCGCATCGAACGACTGGGCGTCGTTCTTCGCGGGGTTGACAGAGATCATGATCTCCATGCTCTTCATCCTGGTGGGCCTCTCCTGGACGCTCGATCTTCTGAAATGTACAGGGGTGCAGGAACAGATGATGTGGGTTCTGGCCCCAGTGTTACACCTTGCCGGTGTAAGGCGCGAAGCCGGTCACTTGACCGCCGTCGGCCTGTTCCTTGGCATATTTCCTACGGTGGTGGCCTTTTGATCCGTGAGGCGCGATCAGGCGCAGTGTGTCCTCGTCAGTTTTTTTCGTATCCTGTGTATTCATGGGATTTGCCCATAGCGTCATCGAAGGCACGATGATTATCCTGGCTCTGGGGGCCGACATCGGCGGTGTTCTCATTGGGCGGCTTGCCTTTGCTTTGGCCACAACCGCCGCCATTGCGGCTTTAGTACGAAGCATGTCCGATTAGACCTTCTTTGCATGGTGCTTTCGGAAAACAGATAGCCTCGCACAGCAGCAAGGATAGCGAATTGTGCTGTGAACAGAATGGGCTCCAGACGGTCTGGTTCAGCGCCGCAAACCCAAAATTCCAATTCATAAGACGCTGAGGATGCCTCTCCCGACTGCATCAATTCAAAAGCCATAATACCATGGCATGAATAGGCTAAATGTTGCCCATAAAACAGCAATTAAAGGCAATCCTAAGCGCACAAAATCACTGAAGCGATAATAACCTGGCCCCATGACAAGCAGATTGGTTTGGTAGCCGATGGGCGTTGCGAATGAGCAATTTGCTCCAAACAAGACTGCCAGCGCGAATGGCAATGGGTCCGTGTGTAACCCTGATGCCAACCCCATGGACAGGGGTGTCAACAAGATCGCCGTCGCATTATTGGATAGCACATTCGTGAGAAGGGCAACCAGAAGAAACAACATGGATAGAATGACCGCAGGCCCGGCATCTCCAATCAATCCGATAACACCGTCAGCAAGATAGACAGCAGCTCCGCTTTTTAGCATGGCCATGCCAAGCGCCAATGAAGCGCCCACCATCAAGTATATTTGCCGATCTAGTGCATGCACGGCCTGGTTAAGCGTCAGTACACCAGTCAGAAGCATAAGCGCCACACCGAGAATTGAAGCCGCAGCAATTGGCAGGATGCCGGACACGCTGAGAAGAACGACGCCAACAAAAATTACTCCCGCCATCTTTGCCGCTCCAATGCCAGGTAGAGGTCGTGCGGTGCCATCAAGCACGACAACTCCGGAGTGTTGACGCAACCGTTCTACGGATTCATGATCTCCCTGCAAGACCAGAACATCACCTTCCAGAAGAGTTCTCCCTGTCAGAACGCGGGCTATTCGAGAATGTTGTTCCACTCCAAGAACAAGGCAGCCATAACGAGAGCGAAAATTGGCCTCTTCAAGAGAGAGGCCAATGAGTTGTGAGCCTGGCGCAATCATGATCTCGACGACAATTTGATTGTTTGATAGAAAAGCCCTGCTTTCCAGTTTGCTGGAAGGAAGAGCCTCCTTGCCTGATGTTGTAAACATTAGCTTTGGAAACTTGGTCTGGGCTTCAGCCAAAGCATCGTGTGTTCCCATAACAATAAGGATATCGCCCTCGCAGATTGCGAGCGCTTGATAGGGCGGAATGAGGCGCTGTTCTCCCCTCAGTACAAGAATAAGACGTGCCCCCCGGATTCTCAGAAGGTTGAAGCAAATACGAGCCCCGATCAGCTTCGCTTCGTTACCGACCGTGAACTGTGTGATGAATCTTCGATGATTGCCTGATATGAACCGTCGGACGGGCGAGGATCGCCTAGGTAGCAAAAGAGGGGTGGCAATCAAGAGATACATCAGGCCGACCCCGGCGAGAACAAGCCCCGGCACAAAGAACCCGAAGAATTCAAGTGGCTTCAGCCCCAATTCCACCATGGTTCCAGACACCAGTAAGTTGGTTGAAGAACCAACCAATGTCGTCATGCCAGCCAGAATGGCGATGAAAGACAATGGCATCATGACTCTGCTCGGTGAATGAGAAAACCGCTGAACCACGGTTTCAAGAATCGGAATAAAGATTACGACGACAGGCGTGTTATTGACAAAAGGACTGGCTATGAAGACGACAAAGAAGCAAATGAAAATCGCACTCTTGTAACTTCTTCCCGTTCGTTGAAACAACTGTTTGATTGCCCAGTCCAATGCTCCTGTTCTCCACAAACCATTGCCAAGAACAAGCAGTGCCAGTACAGAGATCAGGGCGGGATTAGCAAATCCCGCCAATAAGTCTTTGGTATCCAGAAGGACTTTTCCGTCACGACTTTTCAACGGAATGAGTTCAAACAGCAGCAACAAGGCAACCAAAAGGACGAGAGCCGTTATTTCAGCTTTAATGCGATCAATCGCAAACCCAAGGATCGCGACAATCACCAACGCATATGTCATCCAAATGTGGAAGCTTCCCGCTGAAAGACTAGACATTTCTGGATACACGAGGCCCTCCGAGCCGATAGCAGTCCGCTCCTTTGACGAGATACAAACCGAACCTTTTTCTGCTGATCCAAGTTGGACGCCTTGCAACTCTGAACACTATTCTCAAGAACGGAGATGTCCATCTGACAGGCAAATGACTGGTGAACAGAAGATAGTCGCTATTGATCTTGCCCCTTTGTTCCCAGAACCCCATTGGGGGGTGTCGAAGACGGAGTTGTCTCCGAAAGAGTAGCCGCTTTCATTGTTCTGATGAACTTGAAGAGGTCGCTGTCCGTTGAAAGAACGAGGGTTGTTTCTCCGGAAATGATGTCTTTGTAGGCCTGCAGCGTGCGGGTGAATTCATAGAATTCAATGGTTTGGAGATCGGTATTGTATGCCTTGGCATAGATGTTGGCGGCGGTCGCATCCGCCACGCCGCGGATCTCCTCAACCGCTCGATAGGCCTCAGACTGAATCTTGTTCAAATCTCTAACGCGATTACCTCGAATGCGAGCCGCTTCGCCGTTTCCCTCAGACAGGAAGCGCTCAGCAATCTGGCGTCGCTCGGATATCATGCGGTCATAGATCTTTGGCCGAACGCTTTCGTTGTAATTGATGCGCTTGAAGCGGATATCGAGAAGCTCAATACCAAAGACACCAACTTTCTCTGCCGCAGCCTCAAATATCTGTCGTTCCACAAGGGCTCTGCCTTTGCTGATTGGCACCAGTGCGCCGATATCCTGCGCTCGTTCCTCGTCCGTCAGGAGCGTGTCGCGCAAGGGGGTTCGATCCTTGGTTGTTCGAATGATCTCAATAAGTTCATGCTTAGCAACCGCATTGCGTGTCTCACTGCCAAGAATGTCATCAAGGCGCGACTGAGCGCTGCGCTCATCACGCAAGCGAAGAAAATACTGAAGTGGTTCGACAATCCGCCAGCGCGCAAAGAGGTCTACTGAGATATAGAGCTTGTCCTTTGTCGGCATGTCGGAAGGGCTGCCATCCCATTCAAGAATCCGGCGGTCAATTGGATGAACTTCCTGAATGAAGGGGATTTTCATCTTCAATCCGGCGGTAACAATTGGCTTGCCCACGGGCTTGCCAAACTGGGTAACGACGGCCTGTTCAACTTCGCTAACAGTGTACAAAGACCCACTGACAGCAAAGACCACAGCGATGGTGACCAGTCCCAAAATTGCAGGTGCGATTTTCATGGCTGGCTTCCTTGTTGTCCGCCGAGGTTGAGGAGCGGCAGAATGCTGCCTGTCGTCTGGTCAACGACGACCTTGGACTTGATCCCTGGAAGAACGGACTGCATGGTTTCTATGTAAATCCGACGGCGGGTGACCTCGGGAGCCTTCTTGTATTCTGAATAGAGAGCCGTGAACCGGGCCGCGTCTCCCTCGGCTTCATTGACGCGTTTCAACCGATATCCATCTGCTTCACGAATCCGCTGATCCTTCTCGCCTTCAGCAAGGGGAATGACCTTGTTGTATTCGCGTCGCGCCTCGTTAATGAGCCGCTCTTTTTCCTGTTGAGCCTGGTTCACCTCGTTGAAAGAAGACTGAACCGGTTCGGGGGGATTGATGTTCTTGAGCTGGACCTGATCGATGCTGATTCCCATTGCATATTTTGACGAGAGCGCCTGCATCTTCAAAAGGGCTTCACTTTCAATTTCTTGCCGCCCGATGGTGATGACTTCATCGACCGTGCGATCTCCTACCACCTCACGCATGACAGACTCTGACACATAGCGCAGTGTTGCCCGTGGTTCGCGCACCTCAAACAAGAACTTGACCGGATCCGAAATCCGGTATTGAACGACCCATTCCACCAGAGCTGCGTTCAGATCTCCGGTGACCATTTCGGTTTCCAAACGACCTTCCGTTGGTGTTTGGTAAGCATCTTTCGCGCCCGGTGTGGTGAAGCCGAATTCCTGTTTCAACTGCCGCTTGATCGGGACAATCGTTGCTACATCTATGCCAAAAGGGAGTTTGAAATGGAGACCAGAAGGGACTTCTGAAGAGTATTTTCCAAATCGCTGCACGACGGCGATCGAATCGCTTGGAACCGTGAAGTATGAAGACCACGCAAACAATGCCGACAGAATCAAGGCGCCAGCGATAATTACATTGCGCAAGGAGGGTGGGCCATTGGGAAACAAGTCTCCGAACTGCGAGCCTGCCTGCCCGAAGAGAGCATTGAAATTGCCAGAGTTTGAACGCCCCCTGGGATTCCATGGCCCTTCATTGTTGGACCCGTTGCTATGATCAGGCATGCTCTTTCCTTCGATCGTCGTTACACGGAGCATCTTTGAACAATGGCATTGGCCAGAGAAGCTTATGCGGTTGAAATGATGCGCGCTCATCGTCTGCGCGCACCGACTAGAGGCGAAAGTTCAGCCTTTTGGCTTCTGCTGCTCTTGGGCGGCTTTCTTGGGGCCAACACTGATAGGTATGACCTTTGTGTCTTTTAATTTTGCATCCGTTTCTTTGGTCTTTTCGGCTTCAGCAGCCCGGGTTGTCAGATCTTTGAAAGACATCATGTTTATCCTTTGTTTGAAAAAAGTGTTTTGGAGTTCATTTTGACTGATCTTCAATTCGGGCCATGAACACGAAGCGTCATTCCCCCTCATTTTCCTGAACTTCATTGGCCCAGACAGTGAAATTCATCAGGGTGTTCTTGCCGAAAGTCTGCGTCAAGGGAACGTCCGCGGCATCCCGTCCGCGCGCCACCAAAATGCGGCCGATGCGCCGCGTGTTATTGCGCGGATCAAAAACCCACCAGCGGCCAGAGAGATAGACTTCCATCCAAGCGGCGAAGTCACCGGGGGGATAGGGAGCTTGTTCTCCGATATCACTGAGATAGCCGGTACAATATCGTGCAGGTATGTTGAGACAGCGGCAAAGGGTGATGGCAAGATGAGTGTAGTCACGACAGACACCCTTGCATTCTGTCATGGTTTCAAACGCGGTACGCGTTGCACGTGCATGCTCGTATCCAAAAGTGACATGGTCGTTGACAAAGTCACATATGGCCTGAACACGTGCCCAGCCGGGCGCGGTATTCTCAAACAGGTGCCAGGCTTCTTCAGACAGAAGATCTGTTTCGCAATATCGGCTTCCCAATAGATAGACCAGCGTATCGGCAGGCAAATGCTGAACATCAAATTGCATGGCGCCAAGCGCGATTGGATCGGGCTCCCCTTTATCGAGGAAGATCCCGTCTGTCTTCAGTTCGAAGTCACCGCTGGGAGCGATCAGTCTGGTACACCAGTTTCCGAAGCCATCCCGGTAACTTTCCAACGGTACACTTGGCGAAGAAACCATAAAATCAGGACGTTCCAAGTCGCCAAAGTGGGAGTAATGGACGTTCAGAACCGCGACCATTGGCGTCTCTTGTGGAAAGCTGAACTGGAGCTGGCAGCCAAGATTGATGCGCATATATATCGCCTCCAAGGCATTTGTCTATTAAGGCCGATTGTCTGGGAAAGCGGCGTAAAAGCACGAGACTTTGGATGGGAACTCTTTGCGTCGCGGCAATTGGGACCCGGTTGTCTTCATGCTGGACTGGCAGAGCCAAGTATTCTTGCTCCCCACGGATCGAGATGAAAGACAACCTGTGTCTGAATTGCTATTTGTCGAGCTTGAGCGCAATCAGGCAAGCTTGAGCCAAATCACGGTTCGGCTTTTCAGCGCCGGGCACAGTGGCCCAGCCACTATCCATGACAACGTCGCGGCGATTGTAGGAGGAAGCACTATTGACTTTGGTCAGGGTTGCCTGACGATTCAAGTCCTTTTCAGACTGATCGAGACAGACAGGAACAAGGGCTGCAATCACATCGTCATGAGCCATGGACATTGCCATTTTGTTGGAAGCAGAGGCTGTCATCCAGCCGCCCCACGAAAATCCGACAACACTAACGCATACCGCTCCAATCACTGCTCCATATAGTCCAGGTTTTAGCCATTCAGGGGATTTCATATTTATTCTCCTGCGGCAGAAGCACCGCTTTTCTAAGAACAGTTTACTTCTCCTCAGCAGAACAGGTACTGATCAAGGTTAGCCTAGAAAGACTTTTTGCAGCTTGGACGCGGTCTCTTGCTGGTCGGGACCTCGCAACAACCCCTGTTGAGCTTCAGTTCGAAAGAGCGGGACACGCGCCTAGAAATTGGAACCCGCTCCTAATCTGTAGAAAGATTTCCTTGTCCTGTTATAGGTGCTTATTGCGGCATTCTGAATGCGAGATCTCAGATTTTCAAAGGCTTGCCTATGTGGTTGGCGCTCTTCACCATAGGTTTTCATAAGATGATCAAGCGTTTCTAGCGTCATGGAAAAGCGGATTTCCATCAGGCCGTCATATCCGGAAAATCGAACAATCCCTGCGTCTTCATCCACGTTGCAGGTCTGGTTTGGAAAGACTAAGCCCATGATGATTCGACGCTGAAAAACGCCCTCTCTTTATTGGATTTTTGAAGGATGTTGGCTTTTGGTCGCATTGGTGTGCTTTCTTCCGATCCGTCCAATGGCCGGGCAACGGCACCAGTCCCCCTCTGGTGCGTTTTCTCGATGGCGCCTCCTTCTTCCTCCCATAGGCACAATGTCACCGGGGTTTGTTTCGAACGCAACGCATCGATTGTTTTCTTCATTGATGTCACCTTTGTTTTTGACTCGTTGTTTGAGATACAGACAGATCCGAATTTTCCCTCATTGATGAATTGATCTCGTTGCCTGCCTGTTTAGCTCAGCGAGTGTTCAGAAAAGCTAGAATCCCGGTGAACCATCGCAGTCAGTTCGTCCTGAGCGACAGTATATCGTTCCGTTTTGCCTTTGGTGCGGCCGATGGAAGGAACGTCGATGCAAATGGATTTGCAGCGATATGCCATCCATGAGACGCCTTCTATTGCCTCGTCTTCTCGAGTGACCTTGTAGTCGCCGGGAGGATAGGACTTGTCGGATCCGGGAAACTGGAATGGATGATCGATATGGATAATTGAGGTTGTAACGCGGTTCTGCATTTGATCCTCCTTTGAAGGGCATGGTTACTTGAGTACTCTCCAGATTATCGCCTCAATGAGATCGACTATTTGCTTCGGCGCTATCTCAATGAATAGGATATGAACCCAGACGCTCTTGGGCTGAAACGACGCGCAAACAATACCCAGACACGCCACCATTGCCGGCTATCGATTCTTTACCGAATTCCCTCCTGTGATGATATTGTTGATCAGATCCGAGATCTGGCGATGTGCTTCGGGATCCGAAGCGTCTTTAATCGTATTCTCATGTGCAGCCGCCACATCTTCCAAAACCCCACGGACCTGGGCTTCCGTCATGATCTTTTGATCATTCAGCGCCAAAAGAAGCGACTTGCAGATCGAAAGAGCCGCCTCCCCAGCAACAAGTTGTGTCTCTCTCATGTTTTAGTCCCATCAAGAATTTAGCGCTTATTTATTTTCCCTATCTTCCCAAACATTCAGATATGATGGACTGATCAAGATCAGCATCTTAGTTGTTTCTCTCAGATGCCAAAAGGCGTGGTACTGCTATGAAGACTATTTTGAACACGCCAATCGCACTGAAACTAAGCGCTTGCATCGGGTTGTCAGAACACGAACTCGAGATTCTTGGGCAACTTCTCAAACCGAGTCGAAAAATTCGAGTTGGGCAGGATCTGGTGCAACAGGGCGAGACAAATCAGGCCGCCTTCATTTTGATGAGTGGCTGGGTGTGCTCCTACAAAATTCAGGCTGACGGAACCCGACAAATCGTTGACTTCCAGATACCAGGTGATTTTTTGGGTGTAAGAAGTGTTTTGTTTCATACGTCTGATCACAACATCGAGCCCATAACAGAAGTTGAAGTGTGTGAAATCTTGATACCTCGCCTTTTCGATACCTTTGCTCAACACCCACGGCTTGCCATTGCCTTGCTCTGGGCACTGTCCAGGGACGAGGCCATGGTGGTCGAGCATCTGGTCAATATTGGACGCCGCAATCCTGCAGAACGCATGGCCCATTTTCTTCTTGAGCTAGGAACTCGCCTTTCTCTCATAGGCGCGGGCAGCAAAACCGGCTTTACCTGCCCGCTCACACAACCTCTTCTTGCCGACGCACTGGGCCTGAGTGCGGTGCATGTCAATCGCGTCTTGAGACAGTTGCGAGAAGTCGGAATGGCGACTTTTCGCGATGGGCAGGTGGTTTTTGACAATTATGATCGCTTGGTCGCATTTGCTGATTTTGACTCATCTTACCTTGATCAGGTTGGCCCTCTGCTGACATAGCCCAACCGGACTACTCGTTTCCATGCTTTGGCTTGCTCCGCGGCATTAACCTCGATCAGTGCGGCATTTTTAAAAGGCTGATAGCTTGCACAGATGACCTCTGGCAAGTGGTCCGAGCTTGATGCCGTGCGTTCGCATGGAAAGAAGCAGATCATTCTTCTTGTCTCCCAATTTTCTCAAGCTAAATGACTGCCAGCGGCCATTGGTTTCTGCATTGCTTTGTCATGCCAGTGGCACAGTGTGAAAGGGTTACAATGATACCTCGTTCATTTCTTGCCAATCTAAATCGACAAACCTCCAAGCTTTGGAGAGACACCTCTCCAATCAGAGAAGAATTGTTCAGTGCCGAGCGGCTGGAACTTCATGCGAAAACGCTCGCAGCTGCACAAGTGGTTTCGCCAAACCCTCCAAAAGTGCCCACGCTGCAAAAGCGCCTCAAAGAGAATGCCAATGCGATTCATGCCGCTTATCTGTCCAACGCTGAAGAGCTGGAAAACCATCAGAATTTGGTTCCCGCTGCGGAATGGCTTCTCGATAACTATTATCTGGTAGATGAGCAGATACGCGCTATTAGAAGCAGCCTCCCTCCAAGTTACTACCAGCAGCTACCCAAATTGATTGATGGACCCTTGGCTGGCTATCCTCGCGTTTTCGGCATAGCCTGGGCCTTTGTTGCTCATACAGACAGTCATTTTGATCCCGAGATATTTCTAAGATTTATTCGCGCCTATCAAACAGTCCATCCGCTTTCCCTGGGCGAGCTTTGGGCACTTCCAATTACGCTCCGTATTGTACTGATTGAAAATCTTCGACGTCTGGCAGATCAGATCGTCGCCGGACGAAACAGCCGTATTGCGGCCGACACCCTCGTCGATCAGGTGCTGGTGAAGAAAATCGCTTCTGATGTTGCTCTGGCCGGGATTTCATCAGCCCCTTTGCCCGAACGGTTCGCAGCACAGCTGGCCAAGCGTCTGCGTGACCATGATGTTGATGATATACCCATACTCGCCTGGCTTGAAGAACGCCTATCCAGCGAAGGCTGCTCTATTGATGAAGTTGTTTTGCGCTCTCAACAAAATCTTGGCGCCTCCAACCTGTCCGTCCGAAACATAATAACCAGTTTGCGCCTGATTTCCGGCATTGAGTGGTCGGATGCGTTTGAAAGCGTGAATCTGGTTGATGCTGAACTGCGAAAATGCGGAACTTTTGCTCTGATGGACTTTGCAACGCGAGACATGTACCGCAACGCTATTGAGGTTCTGGCACGCAGATCGCCTTTATCGGAAATCGAGGTGACGAGGCAAGTCATGGCGCTGGTTTCAAGCGCGGGCGGTGCAGATGCGCAAGACAGCCGCCTCTCAGATCCCGGTTATTATCTGCTTTCAGATGGGCGGCCGCGGCTAGAAAACCAAATAGACTTCAAGCCGTCCATGCGCCTGTCGATACTGCGCTTCAGCCAACGATTGGGCGTTGGCGGCTATGTCGGTCTTATCTCCTGTCTTGCCCTCATGATGCTATGGGCATGCATTTGGGCTTTGAATATCTCAAGTATCCCGGTCGGGATTCTGCTTTGTTTGGCCGGCTTCATTCCCGCAACGGAGGTTTCGACAGCATTCATAAACCGGTTCGTGACCTGGAGCTTTGGTGCGGTGATCCTGCCCAGCATGGAGTTTGAGCACGGCGTTTCCATAGACTCGCGAACCATGGTGGTCGTCCCGACCATGCTGAGCAATTCTGAAGAGCTTCTCAGGCAGATCGAACACCTCGAAATCCATTATCTGTCCGGCCCGGAAGACGATCTCACATTTGCATTGCTGCTCGATCGTATGGATGCAGACCAGAAGTTCCTCGCTGAAGAAGATGCCATGATCGCAGATGGAGAGGCGGCAATTGAGCAATTGAATAAACGTTATGGAGCAGGCGTAGCTGGCAAGCGTTTTCTTCTTCTCATTAGAGATCGGCAGTTCAATGCGTCTGAAGGCAAATGGATGGGCTGGGAGCGCAAGCGCGGAAAGCTGCAAGAGCTCAACCAATTGCTGCGAGGGGCGAAGGACACCACATTCAACGCTCTCGATGGCACAATTCCCTGGGTGCCGGAACAAGTTCGCTATGTAATCACGATGGATGCCGACACCCGATTGCCAAGGGATGCCGCCCGCAAGCTAATCGGTAAAATGGCTCACCCCCTCAATCGTCCGATTTTCGATAAAAAGACACAACGCATTACTCACGGCTACGGCATTCTCCAGCCACGCGTAACCCCTACGCTGACAGCCAAGGGGAAGAACACGCTTTTTCACCGGATCTTTTCTGCACCCGGAGGCATAGACCCTTACTCTTCTGCCATTTCCGATGTCTACCAGGATCTATTTGGTGAAGGCTCTTATACTGGCAAGGGAATTTATGACGTTGATGCCTTTGAGGCGGCTCTGGCCAATCGCATTCCGGAGAATACTGTCCTCAGCCACGATCTGCTCGAAGGGATATTCGTTCGGTCAGGTCTGGTTTCAGACATTGAAGTCATCGATGATTTTCCCTCTCGCTACGACGTGGCATGCAAACGGCAAGACCGCTGGGCCCGAGGCGATTGGCAATTGCTCCCATGGATATTGGCATGGCACAGCCACATAAAGTCGGTTGATCTGATCGGCTTTGCAAAAATTCTCGACAATTTGCGGCGATCCCTTGTTGCCCCCACCTTGTTAGCCTGCCTCGGGCTCGTTTGGATGTTGCCCTTTACGTCGGCGCTGTTGGGGACATGTTTCGTTCTCTGTGCCGTGGCTATTCCCGAATTTGTTTCTTGCTTCTTTGCCGTTATTCCCAGGAATATGGGTATACGCATCAATAGCCATTTCCAGATGCTGGGAGCCGAATTCAATGCAGCGGCAATCAAGACCTTGTTGTCACTCGTCTTCCTGCCCCATCAGGCCGCAATCATGGGACGCGCCATTATAAAGTCAGTCACGAGGCTCTATGTGACTCACAGCAACATGCTGCAGTGGGTTACGGCGGCTCAGGCAGAGCTTGCATGTGAATTGAAGCTTTCGGGGTTCTACCGACTAATGATCGGCGGAACAGTGTTGGGCCTTGTCATGATCGCAGGCGTGGCCCTTTTATCCCTGCAGTCATTGCCGATCACAGGACTCTTTGCCTGTCTTTGGCTTATCGCTCCTCTCGTTGCCTTTCAGATCAGCCGCACATCAGACAAGGCAAAGAGCACCGAATTAACGCCGAGTGAGAGAGAGCGCCTGCGCGCGATAGCACGCCGCACCTGGCGCTATTTCGAAAGATTCGTCACTGCTGCTGACAATATGCTTCCTCCTGACAATTTTCAGGAAGACCCCAAGCCAGTCATTGCACACAGGACATCTCCGACCAATATCGGGCTTTATCTTCTGTCCGCTGGCGCTGCCTATGATTTCGGATGGGCAGGAAAAAGCGAGACGGTCGAACGGCTGGAATCTTGCTTTGAAACCCTGCGTCGCATGGAGCAATTCCGTGGTCATTTCTTCAATTGGTATGACACAACCAACTTGAAGGTTCTCGAACCGGCTTATGTCTCCACGGTGGATAGCGGCAACCTTGCTGGCCATCTGATCGCTCTGTCAAGAGCATGTCAGGAGTGGAAAGCCGACTTACCCATAGTCACCGTGCGTATGGGGATGAACGACACGCTCATGCTGGCGCTTGAGGCCTTTGAGACCGTCATGGTCAAGTCTGCCAGCACCCAACGCCTTGGCCTGCTCTATGAAGAACTCAAGTCCGGGCTGAATGGAGATCAGGACCTAGAGGTAATCGCGCCAAGATTGGGCCGCATTGCCAGAAAATCGGTCGTCCTGGCAAACGAGCTTTCCGTCATCCCAGAAAAAGACCGTATGCCGGACCTTGTCTACTGGACCACAGCGCTCGCAAACAGAATCCGCGAGTTTGAAAGGGATCATTCCGCCTCGCCAGAGGTACGGGATCATTTGAGCCTCCGCTTGGACACTCTGGCTGATGAAGCGCGAGCCATGGCTTTGGCTATGGATTTCACATTCCTCTTTGTCCAAAAGCGGAAACTGCTCTCCATCGGTTATGCGCGTGCCGAGAACAAGCTTGATGAGAATTGCTATGATCTTCTCGCCTCCGAAGCCAATCTGGCGAGCTTTGTAGCCATAGCAAAAGGGGATATTCCAACACGCCACTGGTTTAGACTCGGACGGCAACTAACACCAGTCAAAAACGGGTCTGCCCTCGTTTCCTGGTCAGGATCGATGTTTGAATATCTGATGCCTTCTCTGGTGATGCAGGCCCCCACTGATAGCCTTCTCAATGACACCAACCGTCGCATTGTGGCGCTTCAGCAAGGCTATGGCAGAAAGATGAACCTACCTTGGGGCATCTCTGAATCTGCGTTTAACGCTCGGGATATCGAGTTCACCTATCAATATTCCAATTTTGGGGTTCCCGGTTTGGGATTGAAGCGCGGGCTTTCTGAGAACCGTGTGATTGCACCCTATGCGACGGGGTTGGCCGCGATGTTCGACGCCCGCAATGCCTCGATCAACTATGATCGGATAGCTGATATGGGAGGATGCGGACCTTACGGATTTTACGAGGCCCTGGATTTTACGCAATCCCGATTGCCCGACGGGCAGAAAGTGGCAATCGTCCGCAACGTAATGGCCCATCATCAGGGCATGACCATTGTTGCCATAGCCAACGTTATGCATGACGGGCTCATGCGATCCCGTTTTCACAGCGACCCGCTCATCATGGCCAGCGAGCTTTTGTTGCAAGAACGCAGGCCGCGTTATGTGCCTCTGGTTCATCCCGGAGCCGAAGAAGTGAAAGCCTCAACTGAAGAGGCCATATTCAACGAGCCCTCAATCCGGCGCTTCAAGTCTCCACTGGTTGGGGCACCAATTACCCATTTGCTCTCAAATGGCAGCTATAGTGTGATGTTGACAGCACGCGGCGCTGGTTACAGCCGGTGGGGCGAGATTGCCATTTCGCGCTGGAGTGAGGATTCCACCCATGAAAACTTCGGTTCTTTCGTCTTCCTCAAAGATGTCGATACTGGCTCTGTTTGGTCTCCTGCCGGTCATCTGAGCAAACGAGGCCTGAAACAACAGCAAGTGGTCTTTGCCGAGGATTATGGAGAATATTCCTGCCGCAACGGAGGACTCTCCTGTCGTATGGATGTCTTGGTTTCGGGAGAGGATGACGGTGAAGTGCGGCGGATAACCCTCTCCAACAACGGACTGAGATCGCGTCATATCGAAGTCACATCCTATAGTGAGCTGGTTCTTGCTTCCCCGGTATCGGACGCTGCTCATCCTGTTTTTTCTAAGATGTTTGTTGAAACGGAGTATCTGCCCGAATTTGGGGGACTCTTGGCGCATCGGCGTCTCCGCTCACCAGACGAGCCTGAAGTCTGGGTCAGTCATTTTGCAAATGTAGAAGGGGAAATAGCTCAGGAGCCACAATACGAAACGGACAGGTTGAAGATTTTGGGGCGCAATCGCTCGCTTGCCAACGCGAAGGCTTTAAACGACAAGGCTTCGCTATCCAATACGACTGGCACTGTTCTCGATCCGATCTTTTCTCTCAGGCATCGGGTCAGCATCGCCCCCGGCGAGACATTGCACATCACTTTTTGGACGTTGGTGGCAGCGTCTCGTTCCGAGTTGATGAATTTGCTTGATAAGCATCACGACCACAATTCCTATGATCGAGCAAAAACTTTGGCTTGGACGCAGGCGCAGGTGCAATTGCGTCACCTGAACGTGACTTCAAGCGAAGCGGCAGATTTTCAGAGTTTGGCCTCGGCTCTTCTCTATTCCGATTCCCGATTTCGTGCGTCTGCTTCCGTCGTTGCAAACGGGGCCGGACGGCAATCGTCACTGTGGCCTTTGTCAATTTCCGGAGACCTTCCCATTGTCCTTTTACGAATATCGGATCTGGATGGTATGCCATTGGTGAGACAGCTACTGCGTGCTTATGCCTATTGGCGCATGAAAGGGCTCCATATCGATCTCATCATAGTGAACGATCTTTCAACCAGCTATATTGAGGATTTGCAGTCGGCAATACAAACGGCGATGAGATCGTCTCAAATCAGGAATGAAAATGAACAAGGATCTGTCCTGCTCTTGCGATCAGACCAGATCAGCTTGGAAGCAAAATCCCTCTTAATTTCGGTCGCGCGCGTGTCGTTTGTAGCCAATCACGGGTCTCTATCTGAGCAATTGGGCCGTATTTTCCAGCCGGACGAGGCGTCAAGGACAGGTGTTGGCAGTGCATTTCCTATTCCAGTCATTGTCTCAGACCAGGACCTCTTGCCTCAGCCAAAGGATCTGGAATTTTTCAACGGGATTGGAGGCTTCGATAAAGATGGCACAGAATATGTCATCACTCTGAAGGATAACGACACTACGCCTGCACCATGGATCAATGTGATTGCCAATCCACATTTCGGCTTTCAGGTCTCGGAGACGGGGAGCGGATATTGCTGGGCAGAGAATAGCCGCGAGAACCAGCTAACGCCGTGGTCCAATGATCCGGTGGCTGATCCTGCGGGTGAGGCAGTTTATATTCGCGATGAGGAGAGTGGTGCGGTTTGGTGTCCGACGGCTCAACCCATTCGTGACAAAGGCACCTACATAACGCGCCACGGGTTCGGCTACAGCTCGTTCGAGCATGCCGCAAGTGGGATCCACTCCAGTTTGGTGCAATTCGTACCTCTGTCGGATCCGATCAGGATTTCCAAGTTAACATTGACCAACAGGTCCAATCGGAGGCGGCACTTGTCCGTCACGGTCTACAATGACTGGGTTTTAGGTTCGTCCCGGGTCAAGTCCGAGCCTTTTGTTCTAAGCGAGCGAGATGAAGAAACCGGCGCTCTGTTTGCAACCAAACCGTGGAATACAGCCTTCCCCGATAGGGTTGCATTTGCCGATTCTAACGGTCTTCAGCAGGAATGGACGGCCGATCGAACCGGCTTTATCGGACGAAACAGCAGCCTTGCCCATCCGGAAGCCATGAGAGGTAAAAAAGCACTCTCTAGCACCATGGGTGCGTGCCTTGATCCGTGTGCAGCACAGCGCACCACCGTTGTGTTGGAACCGGGTGAGAGCCACGATTTTGTCTCCCTTCTTGGACAAAGTCGCACCAGAGAGGGCGCTCGTGAAATTATCACCCAATACCGCACCTGTGATATCGATGTGTGCCTGTCCGGGGTTCAACGCTATTGGAGGGATAGTTTGGGAGCGGTTCAGGTTAAAACCCCCGATCGTGCCATGGACATCATGCTCAATGGTTGGCTCCTCTATCAGACGCAAGCTTGCCGCATCTGGGCGCGCTCAGGATTTTATCAGGCAAGTGGAGCCTATGGGTTCCGAGACCAGATGCAGGACCATATCGCACTGACCTTCTCTCAACCGGAGGAAACGCGAAAGCATCTTCTCCTTGCTGCCGGAAGGCAGTTCGTGGAAGGTGACGTCCAGCATTGGTGGCTCCCTCATTCAGGCCAGGGGGTCCGCACGCACATTTCCGATGACCGGGTATGGTTGGCCTTTGCCACGGCAACTTACATTGTCCAAACCGGGGATGATGCCATTCTCGATGAAGAACTGCCGTTTCTGGATGGTCCTCTGTTGGCAGAAGGAACCCATGATGCCTTCTTCGTGCCAGACATTTCCGACCAAACAGGAAGCCTGTTTGAGCATTGCGCCCGTGCTCTGGATTTGTGTCTAACTTTAACGGGAGAAAACGGTTTGCCGCTAATCGGCACTGGCGACTGGAATGACGGCATGAACCGTGTTGGTGAAGCAGGCAAGGGAACAAGCGTTTGGCTCGGTTGGCTGCTTTTGCGGAGCATTCATCTTTTTGCACCGTTGGCAGAAAAACGTGATCCCAAACGGGCTAAACTCTGGACCACACATGCAATCTCCTTGCTCTCGTCCCTTGAAAATACTGCATGGGATGGGCAATGGTATCGTCGGGCAACCTTTGATGATGGCCTCTGGCTGGGAGCGTCGATCAGTGAAGAATGCAAAATCGATTCCATCGCCCAATCATGGGCTGTCTTGTCTGGTGCGGCAGACAGGGATCGCGCACGAATGGCCATGCAGTCTCTAGATCAACATCTGGTACTCAGGGATGAGGGCTTGGCCTTGTTGTTCACTCCCCCCTTCGATCAGTCTGCCAGTGATCCAGGTTATATCCAGGGCTATCCGCCGGGGTTACGCGAGAATGGCGGACAATATACTCACGCAGCGATGTGGGCGATCCTAGCCTTTGCTCAACTGGGGGAAGGCGAGAAGGCACATGCGCTTTTGTCATTGGTCAATCCGGTCAATCATGCACTAACCCCAGAGGCAACAGAGCGATACAAGGTGGAACCCTATGTGATTGCCGCAGATGTCTATTCTGTCGCGCCTCATGTCGGACGCGGTGGGTGGACCTGGTATACAGGTTCTGCCGGATGGATGTATCAGGCTGGCATCTCTGGAATTCTCGGGTTGAGGCGCGAAGGAAAAACGCTGAATATTTCTCCTTGTATTCCGAAAAGCTGGCCAAGCTTTCACCTGCATGTGCGGGTCGATGAGACCGACTATGACATTGCTGTTTCGCAGACTTTTGTAGACAAAGAGGACAGAGCAGTCGCTACTCTGGATGGCAAACCGCATTCAGTGAAGAATAACAGCGTACGCGTTCATTTGGATGGAGCATATCATAGCCTGCAATTTGATTTGTAGAGGCATGAAACGGAAGCAGACTTTCTTAACGAATGACTTGCTGACCACTTGCTTGATTTTGCCCGGCATATTCGCAAAGCCCCTTGCTAAAAAGGTACTCTCAAAACCTGATAGCTGTTCCAACAGAACACGTAGTCATCGCTATGACGCTTATCAAACAAGCTTTTAGTGTTTTGATTTGCTCAGCAGCAGCTGCCTCGCATGGCGACTAAAAAATGCCGCCTCCTGGCACATCATGCGCAACTCACGGCTCTTTCTAAAAACACTAACCATAGGGCAGCGCCTACGCACCGAATAGCTGATGGACAGGGTATCAATGGTACGACTTAAAATTCAACACGGCACGACTTATAGCTATGCAAGGAAAATAGTGCTCGGACCGCATAGATTCTCACTACGCCCCCGAGAGTCACCGGATCTTAAGCTGATCTTGTTCGATCTTGAAATAGCCCCACAAGCAAAAAGGGCGCGTCGCAAAGTTTTAAGCAGGCCCTGTTTGTGCTGTGATCAGCGTCATTTTCATGCTTCGTTAACTTTTTGAAGTCCGAAGAGGAGAGCAATGAGATCATTCTGTTCGCGAACGGTCCATGTCTCCGCGAAGTCGAAGCCCTTCTTAAGCCACAGCATGGCTTCGAAACCAGCGATGGTTCGTCTCGCAGTATGGAAGGATCGGAAACCACCAATCCTGGGCATATTTTTCTTTACCCTGAAATGATCACTCTCAATACGCTGCTGTAGATGCTTGGTAACATAATGGACAGGGTCCGGCCGCAGGTGGCCTTTGTCGACCGATTGTTTGATCGTTGACGGGAATGTGTTGGCACCGTCAGTGCCGATCTTGCCCGGCGACAGGAGCGGCTCATCCTTGAGCATTTTGTTGAAGAAACGCTTTGCTGCATCAAGATCTCTATTGGCGGTGAGCAGAAAATCCACGGGATTGCCGTGCTTATCTATGGCTCGGTACAGATATTTCCACTTCCCCCGCACCTTGATGTAAGTTTCATCCACCCGAATAGACCCGCAATGGGGTTTGCGAAACCGACGCAACCGTTTCTCGATCAAGGGAGCGTAGGTCAGAACCCATCGGTTGATTGTGCTATGGTCAACTTCAAAGCCGCGCTCAAGGAACATTTCTTCGAGATCCCGATAGCTCAACGGGTAACGCAGATACCAAGATACCGCCTGAATGATCAGCCACGCCTCAAATTGTCT